>NZ_QBKN01000098.1 GCF_003054175.1 Allosediminivita pacifica | reverse complement strand
GCAACATGTATAACCGCCCCTTGCGCAAGAGGGTTTGTGAGGAAATTTCGCGCGTCGTCGGGTGCTGACATGTATCCGGCCTCAAGTGCGGCCGTTCATCATGCCGCGGGCCCGTATGGTGTTCGCGGATCAGCTCCAGATCAAAGCCGCGTGCTCGATGGCACATTGTTGCACTCTGGTTTTACCGACCCCGTCTCACGACCGTTGCGCCAAACTTCTCTTTGCCCTTCTACGCTCCGACGTCTCGCGACCGATAGCTGGCTTTACGCCGCCACGGTCGGAGCCCGGTAGGTCTCATCATTCTTCATGAGGGCCCAGACGATCCGGGCCATCTTGTTGGCGAGCGCCACGCGCACCAGCATCGGTGGCTTTCTCTCCAGCAACCCAGCCAGCCAGGTGCCCGGGCGGGCCGATGCATGGCTGTGGCGCTTGATGATGACGCTGTTCGCTCCGATGATCAGCAGTCGCCTTAACGAGCGCTCTCCCATCTTTGTTGTCGCCCCAAGGCGCTGTTTGCCTCCAGTTGAATGCTGTCGAGGGGTAAGGCCCAGCCATGCTGCGAAATCGCGCCCCTTGGCAAAGTGCTCCGGAGGCGGTGCCAGCGTCGCGAGCGCCGTTGCAATCAGAGGGCCAATCCCCGGTATAGTCATGAGCCGACGCGCAACAGGATCTTCCCGAGCACGGCGGGCGATCTCGGCGTCGAGCGCCGCGATCTGTCGCTCCAGTTGAACAAGCATGGCCGTCAGCGCCATGAGCGAGGTCCTCGCGGCAGCCGGCAGTCCTGCGTCTTCGTCTTCGACCACGGCCACCAATCGGCGGGCATTCGTTGCGCCCTGTGGCACAACATGCCCGTATTCCCCCAAGTGCCCGCGCAAGGCATTGATGCTCTGGGTCCGTTGTCGGATTAGCAGCTCCCGAACCCGAAACACACTGGCCGCTGCCTGCGTGTCTTCGCTCTTGATCGGCACCGTCCGCATGCTCGGTCTCTGGATTGCTTCACAGATCGCTTCCGCATCAGCCGCATCATTC
>NZ_QBKN01000097.1 GCF_003054175.1 Allosediminivita pacifica | reverse complement strand
TGTTGCGCAAAGGCGTATGTAGGATTCATCTCGTGAATCCAGCGTGGTAGCTGGGGCGGCATGAGCAGACCTCTCCCGCCGAGCTACAAAACCAAGAACTGGCCGTCCTACAACGAAGCGCTGAAGCAGCGGGGCTCTCTGACGATCTGGTTCGATCCGGACATGGTCTGGGTGCCGCGACCCACAGGCAAGCAAGGCCGTCAGCCGCAGTATAGCGATGCCGCGATCCAGACCTGCCTGACGATGAAGGTCCTGTTCGGCATGGCGCTCCGGCAGACAACAGGCTTCGTCGAGAGCCTCTTGCGTCTGGCTGGTCTCGACTGGAGTGTGCCGGATTTCAGCACGCTCAGCAGGCGCCAGAAGACCATGGCCGTGGCCATTCCCTACCGCGGCTCGCAGGGGGCGCTGAACCTGCTGATCGACAGCACCGGCATCAAGGCGGAAGGCGAAGGCGAGTGGCATGCGCGCAAGCACGGCGGCGCGAAACGTCGTCTATGGCGCAAGATCCATATCGGTGTCGACGAGCACACGCTGGAGATCCGAGCCATCGAAGTCACCGGTAGCAATGTCGGCGATGCGCCAATGCTGCCCGAGTTGCTGGATCAGATCCCGGCGGACGTCGAGATCGGATCGGTCACCGCCGACGGGGCCTATGACACCCGCAAGTGCCACGACGCCGTCGCCGACCGCGGTGCCGATGCTGTTATACCACCCCGCAAGAACGCCAAGCCCTGGAAGCCCTCGACCGCAGGCGCCATTGCGCGGAACGAGGCGCTGCGCGCATCGAAATACCTCGGCCGCGCCATCTGGCGACGATGGAGCGGATACCACCGCCGAAGCCGCGCCGAGACGAAGATGCATTGCGTGAAGTTGCTGGGGCAGAGCCTCATGGCACGCGACTTCGATCGCCAAGTCGCAGAACTCCAAGTCCGCGCCGCCGTGTTGAACGGCTACACCGCGCTCGGAATACCTGTCACCGAGCCCATGGGATAAGTGCGTCCGGGGAAAGGGGAGCCTCGGCTATCAGGCGATTTGCGCAACAGAGC
>NZ_QBKN01000096.1 GCF_003054175.1 Allosediminivita pacifica | reverse complement strand
TGCCGCCCTTGAAACTCCTGCCTTGCCAGAGCCCTGACCGCGTCTTTCACCGCTTCCGCATTTGCCGTGCCGGGCATCGAGAACACGATGCTGGTCGTGATCCTCGTCCGGTCAGTCGCGGAGCCTTCGCGGCGATCCTCGTCGTGCTTCTCCATCCACTCGCGATAGATCACACCGACCTGCTGCCGTCCCGAAAAGGTCTCGCCCCGGTCGTTCTCGACCTCAATCTTTCCATTCCGACTGATGTAGGCGAGATGCTCTGAGGCCCTGACCGTTTCAGACGCTCGGCTGACCTTGATTGGATTGCCGGACTTGTCGTTCTTGGCGGGCTTGGACACCTTCACCATGACTTCCGGTGCACCGTTGACAACACGGGCCAGCCGCGCCTTGTCTGCCGCTGAGATGGTCTGCGCTTGGGCAGCGGAACGATCCGGCTGTTCAGCACCAGCCTTAGGTTTTCGAGTGCCCCCGCCGACTGATCCTCCTGCCGGTTTGTTCAGTTCCTTGTTGGCAGATGACGACCAACAGTCCTGAAACCCCAACTCCGACTTGAAGTCGCTCATGGCCGCTCACCTTCCCCGGACTGGAACTGGAAGCGGCCCTCCGCATAGACGCTCAACGCCATGCGCAATTTCGCGATATCCTGGCGCAAGCCCTCGACTTCAGCTTTTGTCAGATCCGCACCCGCACCCGTCAGGACACCTCGGTTCAGCGCGTAGGCAATCTGGTTGGCGTTGACGGCCAAGCCGCGAAGCTGGCGGTAGGCGGCACGGACTCCCCGCCTCTCGCCCGACACCATCTGCGGCGCGTTTCGCATCCGGGCCGACAGCAGAACCGCTGCCCAAGTCGATGCCGTGACACCTTGGGAGCGCGCCTCCTCTTCCAGGTCCTGCCGCACATCAGCAGCCAGGCGAACCGTTACCTTGCCCTCCCGCCGGGCGCGGGAAAGCGGGCGGCGCGGCTGAACGGGTACTTCTTCTCCATCCAGCGCCAGATCGATCAAACGGCCCAAAAGGACCGACACAGTCTGCCCTTCCGAAGCGGCCAAAGCCTCAAGCTGGGCATGGCGCTCCGGAGGCAGATACGTCTTGGCGGCTTTCTTCTGTGTGGGCATTTTCAACTCAAAAGTGGGCTACTTGC
>NZ_QBKN01000095.1 GCF_003054175.1 Allosediminivita pacifica | reverse complement strand
AGATGGCAAAGGAAAAGTTTGAGCGCGGCAAGCCGCACTGCAACATCGGCACGATCGGTCACGTCGACCACGGCAAGACGACGCTGACGGCGGCGATCACCAAGTACTTCGGTGACTTCCGTGCCTACGACCAGATCGACGGCGCACCGGAAGAGAAGGCGCGCGGGATCACGATCTCGACGGCGCACGTGGAATACGAGACGGAAAACCGTCACTACGCGCACGTGGACTGCCCCGGCCACGCCGACTACGTGAAGAACATGATCACCGGTGCCGCCCAGATGGACGGCGCGATTCTGGTGGTGAACGCGGCCGACGGCCCGATGCCCCAGACGCGCGAGCACATCCTGCTGGGCCGCCAGGTGGGCATCCCCGCCATGGTCGTGTTCCTCAACAAGGTCGACCAGGTGGACGACGAAGAGCTCCTCGAGCTCGTCGAGATGGAAGTCCGCGAGCTTCTCTCCGAGTACGACTTCCCGGGCGACGACATTCCGATCGTTGCAGGCTCCGCGCTTGCAGCCATGGAAGGCCGCGATCCCGAGATCGGCGAAGAGAAGATCAAGGAACTCATGGCGGCCGTGGACGAGTACATCCCGCAGCCCGAGCGTGCCGTGGACCAGCCCTTCCTGATGCCGATCGAGGACGTCTTCTCGATCTCCGGCCGTGGTACGGTTGTGACCGGCCGCGTCGAGCGTGGCGTGATCAACGTCGGCGACGAGATCGAGATCGTCGGCCTGAAGGACACCCGCAAGACGACCTGCACGGGCGTCGAGATGTTCCGCAAGCTGCTCGACCGCGGTGAAGCGGGCGACAACATCGGCGCACTGCTGCGCGGCATCGACCGCGACGACGTCGAGCGCGGCCAGGTGCTGTGCAAGCCGAAGTCGGTGACGCCGCACACCAAGTTCGAAGCCGAGGTCTACATCCTGACCAAGGACGAAGGCGGCCGCCACACGCCGTTCTTCGCGAACTACCGTCCGCAGTTCTACTTCCGGACCACCGACGTGACCGGCACCGTGACCCTTCCCGAGGGCACCGAGATGGTCATGCCCGGCGACAACCTGAAGTTCGGCGTCGAGCTGATCGCCCCGATCGCCATGGAAGACGGCCTCCGCTTCGCCATCCGCGAAGGCGGCCGCACCGTCGGCTCCGGCGTCGTCTCCAAGATCGTCGAGTGATC
>NZ_QBKN01000094.1 GCF_003054175.1 Allosediminivita pacifica | reverse complement strand
TTGAGACCTGAGACCCGGTTATGGCCACCCGCTGCGCTATTTGCGGGCTGCGCGTGTGGCCATAACCTTAAAAAGCGCTTCTTCCCGACGTGCTACGGAACGGAGCTGACCTCGAACGCCATCCTCAAATGGCAGGAGGAGCGCCAGGTCGAATGGCACTACATCGCCCCGGGAAAACCGATGCAGAACGGCTTTGTCGAGAGCTTCAATGGACGGCTGCGTGACGAATGCCTCAATGAGCACCTGTTCGCCAACCTGCGCCATGCCCGCGGCCTGATCGAGGCGTGGCGCGACGACTACAACCATCACCGCCCCCACACGAGCCTCGACGGGCTCACCCCGTGGGAGTATCACCAACGGTCAGTAGAGGACCAAACCCTGAACAGAGCAAACTAATAACTGCGGACTCTATGGGGAGCAGGTCACGCGCGTTCGCTCGACGGATCGAAGGCGACCTTCTTGCGCCGCTTCCGGCGGCGCGGCGGCGCCACCTCGGTTGGCTTCGATCCTTCGAGATCGGGGTTGATGTTGTCGTCGGCCATCGGGGTACTCCTTTGCTGGCTCGCGCGCCTGCGCAACGGGCTGATGACCGCCGAGTTCGCGGAACAGTTCGCCGGTGAAGTCACGCGGATCATGGCCGCCCGCACGGGCGGTGGCGCACTTTCGCGTGCCGCGCTCGCGAGCAAGCTCGCGAAGGTCGAGACCGCGATCGAGCGCCTGCTCGACCGGCTGGAGACGGAAGACGCGTCCGACGCCATCCTCGCACGCCTGGAGCGCCGCGAGGCCGAGCGCGACACCCTGCGAGCCGAGCTCTCGGCGAGTTTCGACGAGACACCGGTCGCCCCGCCCTCCCCGGCCGAGCTCGAGGCGATCTATAGGGCTCAGGTCACCCGCCTGGAGGACCTGCTGACGGGCAGCGACCAGATGGTGGCGGCGAACGCGCTGCTGCGCGATCTTCTGGGCGAGGTGCGCGTGTGGGGTGATCCGGACGCGCGGGGCGGGATGCGGATCGAGCTCCGGGGCGCGGCGTCCCGGCTCCTTCAAACTCCTGGCGAACAACAAAAAAGCGCCCCTTGGGGCGCTGCATTGTCTGATATTCAGATTTCGGTGGTTGCGGGAGTAGGATTTGAACCTACGACCTTCAGGTTATGAGCCTGACGAGCTACCGGACTGCTCCATCCCGCGCCATTTGCGGCCCTTTTG
>NZ_QBKN01000093.1 GCF_003054175.1 Allosediminivita pacifica | reverse complement strand
TGAATAGCCCCGCGTTTCTTAGACGCCCTCGTGCCTCAGTTTCTGCTGCCGCTCGAACTCGAGGGGCGACAGCATTCCGTTCCGCGCGTGCTTGCGCTTCGGGTTGTAGAACATCTCGATGTAGTCGAACACGTCCCGCCGCGCTTCCTGGCGGGTCCGATAGGTGCGGCGCCTGATCCTCTCGCGCTTGAGCAGGTTGAAGAAGCTCTCGGCGACGGCGTTATCGTGGCAATTGCCGCGACGGCTCATGGAATGCTCGAGGTCGTGGGCTTTCAGGAACGCGGCCCAGTCCATGCTGGTGAACTGACTTCCCTGATCGGAGTGGATCAGCACCTTAGCCTTCGGCTTCCTCCGCCATGTGGCCATGAGCAGAGCCTGGAGCACGACGTCGGTCGTCTGGCGCGATTGCATGGACCATCCGACCACGCGCCGAGAGAACAGGTCGATTACCACAGCGAGGTAGGCGAAGCCTTCCTGGGTGCGGATGTAGGTGATGTCGGTCACCCAGACCCTGTCCGGCGCCTCCACGTCGAACTGCCGATCCAGGGTGTTGTCGACCACGACCGAGGGTTTGCCACCATACTTGCCTGGGCGGCGCTTGTAGCCGATCTGCGCCGCGATCCCGGCCAGCCTGGTCAGGCGCGCGACGCGGTTCAGGCAGACGTCTTCGCCCTGTTCGAGAAGATCGTCGTGCAGCTTGCGGTGCCCATAGACCTTGCCACTTTCGACCCAGGCTTCCTTCAGCAGTTCGGTCTGGCGGGCGTCTTCCTGGGCACGCTTGCTCAACGGCGCCTTCAACCATGCATAGAAGCCGCTCGGCTGGATGCGCAGACACCGGCACATCGCCCGGACGGAGAATTGCCCGCGATGCTCGGCCACGAACGCGTATCTCACTTTGCATCCCTGGCGAAATACGCGGTGGCCTTTTTTAGGATGTCACGCTCCTCCGAGACCCGCGCCAGCTCCTTCTTCAGGCGCCGGATCTCGGTGTCCTTCTCCGCCTCACCGGACGACGCCTGCGCGAACTTCTTCTTCCAGGCGTAGAGCGAATACGGGCTGACCCCGAGGCGCTTCGACACCTCCCTGACCGGATAGCCCCGCTCGGTGATCTGCGCGACGGCATCCCGCTTGAACTCGTCGCTGAACTTGCTGCTGCTCATCATGGCCTCCTTGCCTCAAAATTAGCGAAGAAGGCGTCCACAAGACACGGGGCTATTCAG
>NZ_QBKN01000092.1 GCF_003054175.1 Allosediminivita pacifica | reverse complement strand
GCCTCTTATGCGGCGTCATACATGCCGCGGGCCCGCATGGTGTTCGAAGGTCGGGTCCAGATCAAAGCCGCGTGCTCGATGGCACTCTGTTGCGCCCTGGTTCTCCCGATCCCGTCTCACGACTGTTGCGCCAAACTGCTCCTTGCCCTCTTGTGCTCCGACGCTCTCGCGACCAGCGGCTGGCTTATGCCGCCACGGCCGGAGACTTGTAGACGCCGCCCCGGGCCATCAAGGCCCAGACGATCCGCGCCATCTTGTTCGCCAGTGCAACGCGCACCAGCATCGGTGGCTTGCGTAACAGCATTCCGGCCAGCCAGGTGCCCGGTCGGGCAGCAGGATGGACGTGACGCTTGATGATAACGCTGTTGGCGCCAATGATCAGCAATCGCCGCAACGATCGCTCGCCCATCTTCGTCGTGGCCCCCAGCCGCTGTTTGCCCCCAGTCGAATGCTGGCGGGGTGTGAGGCCGAGCCAGGCTGCAAAATCCCGGGCCTTGTGGAAAGTCTCGGGTGGCGGCGCAAGGGTGGCAATGGCCGTGGCAATCAAAGGACCGATGCCCGGCACCGTCATCAGGCGCCGCGCCACTTCGTTTTCCCTGGCTCGACGTGAAATCTCGGCATCAAGCTTGACGATCTCTGCCTCCAGCTGGGCCAGTGCCGCGATCAGCACCCTGAGTGTGGGAAGGGCATCGGCTGGCAAGCCGCTTTCCGGGGCTTCAACGATTGCAATCAGCTTCGATGCGTTGCTCGCGCCCTGTGGCACCACCTGCCCGAACTCGCTCAAATGACCGCGCAAAGCGTTGATGGCCTGAGTCCGCTGCCGGATCAGAAGCTCACGCACGCGGAACACCATCGCCGCGCCTTGCGTCTCTTCGCTCTTCACAGGCACGAAGCGCATCGTCGGACGCGCTGCTGCCTCGCAGATCGCCTCGGCATCGGCCGCATCGTTTTTCTGACGCTTCACGAAAGGCTTGACGTAGGCCGGGGGGATCAGCCGAACGTCATGGCCGAGCTTTCCGATCTCACGGCCCCAAAAATGCGCACCGCCGCACGCTTCCATCGCGACAACGCAAGCCGGCAACTGGCTGAAGAACTCCAGCACCTGCGCTCGCCGCAGCTTCTTGCGCAATACCGCGCGGCCCGATGCATCAGCTCCATGCGCTTGAAACACATTCTTCGCCAGATCGAGCCCAACCGTGATAATCTCCGACATGACCGTCCTCCTTTGTGGATCACTACAGACCCACCTTG
>NZ_QBKN01000091.1 GCF_003054175.1 Allosediminivita pacifica | reverse complement strand
AAAGCCAAGAGAAAAGGTTCTGATACACTCGGACCAGGGCAGCCAGTTCACCAGCATGGACTGGGCCGCGTTCCTGCGGGCACACAATCTGGAGCACTCGATGAGCCGCCGCGGGAACTACTGCCATGACAATGCGGTGGCCGAGAGCTTCTTCAACCTGCTCAAGCGCGAGCGGATCAGACGACGGACCTACCGAACTCGAGACGAAGCAAGGCAGGATGTGTTCGACTATATCGAGATGTTCTACAACCCAAAGCGAAAACACGCCCGTAACGGAATGCTGTCGCCCGTCGACTTCGAGCGGCTGCAAAGACTGAGACACGAAGGCGTCTAAGAAACGCGGGGCTATTCAGATTTCGATTCACGTAGCGCCTCGCTTCGGGCGATCACCGGCCGTTGATGGCTTCCACGGCTTGGCGTTCTTGCGTGGAGGGAGCGAGGAGGACCAGGCAAGAGTCCGGGGGAACCTTGCCCCGACGAACGCATCGGCGCCGCGGTCGGCGACGGCGTCGTGGCACCTGCGTGTGTCGTAAGCACCATCCGCGGTGACGGTGCCGAGTTCCACGTCAGCGGGGATCTGGTCAAGAAGCTCGGGCAGCATGGAGGCGTCACCGATGCGGCTTCCGGTGATCTCGATGGCTCGGATCTCCGCCGTCCGTTCGTCGATGCCGATGTGGATCTTGCGCCATAGACGACGTTTCGCGCCATCATGATTGCGGGATGAAGGGCGCCTTGGAAATGATCCGGGAGATCATTTCGGCCCTGAACAGTCGGAGACCCCACTCGCTCTCACCTTCAGCCTTGATGCCGGTACTGTCGATCCGAAGGTTCAGCTGCTCTTGCGAGCCCGGGTACGGAATACTCACAGCCGGGGATTTCTGGCGCCGGGCCAGCGTGCTGAAATCAGGCACCGCCCAGTCGAGGCCAACCGGCCGCAGGAGATTTTCGACGAACCCCGTCGTCTGCCGCGTCGGCATTGTCGCTCGGACCAATGGCGCGATCATTGACGACCATGCCGAAGAGGATCTTCATCGTCAGGCACGTCTGATCGCGGCATCGCTATACCGTGGCTGTCGGCCTCGCTTGCCGGTGGGCGATGGCACCCACGCCATGTCCGGGTCGATCCAGATCATCAGTCAACTGCGCTGCCTGAGGGCCTTTTCGTAGGCCGGCCATTTCCTGGTCTTATCGCTCTGCGGGATCGGTTTGCTCATACGGGTCCGCTACCACACTGGATTCACGTGATGAATCCTTCGCTCGACCTTTGTGCAACATGTATAACCGCCCCTTGCGCAAGAGGGTTTGTGAGGAAATTTCGCGCGTCGTCGGGTGCTGACATGTATCCGGCCTCAAGTGCGGCCGT
>NZ_QBKN01000090.1 GCF_003054175.1 Allosediminivita pacifica | reverse complement strand
GCGCAACAGAGTGCCATCGAGCACGCGGCTTTGATCTGGACCCGACCTTCGAACACCATGCGGGCCCGCGGCATGTATGACGCCGCATAAGAGGCCGGATACATGTCAGCACCCGATGACGCGCCAAAATCAGACTCTAAGATTCCTCTTGCGCATGGGGCGGTTATACATGTTGCACAAATCGGCTGAACGCCGAGGTTCCCCTTTCCCCGGACAGACTTATCCCACAGCTTCCGTGACGGGTATGCCGAGCGCGGTGTAGCCGTTCAGGACAGCGATGCGGACCTGGAGCTCGGCGACCTGTCGGTCGAAGTCTCGCGCCATGAGCCGCTGGCCCAGCAGTTTCACACAATGCATCTTGGTCTCGACGCGGCTCCTGCGGTGGTATCCGCTCCATCGTCGCCAGAGGGCCCGGCCGAGGTATTTCGCGGCGCGCAGGGCCTCGTTTCGTGCGGCCGCGCCAGCTGTGATCACCTTCCACGGCTTGGCGTTCCTGCGGGGCGGGATGACGGCATGGGCACCGCGGTCAGCGATGGCATCGTGGCACTTGCGGGTGTCGTAGGCACCGTCTGCCGTGACACTGCCGATCTGTTGGTCATCCGGGATCTGGCTGAGGAGGTCGGGCAAGACCGGCGCATCGCCGATGTGGCTCCCGGTGATCTCAACGGCCCGAACCTCCAGCGTTTCCTCGTCGATCCCGAGGTGGATCTTGCGCCAGACGCGACGTTTCGGGCCACCATGCTTGCGGGCGTGCCATTCGCCTTCGCCCTCGACCTTGATGCCGGTGCTGTCGATCAGCAGGTGCAGCGGGCCTTTCGATCCACGGTATGGAATGTTGACAGCCAAGGTCTTCTGGCGGCGCGACAGCGTGCTGAAGTCGGGCACCGTCCAGTCGAGGCCAACCAGTCGCAGCAGACTTTCGACGAACCCGGTCGTCTGCCGGAGCGCCATGCCGAACAAGACCTTCATTGAAAGGCAGGTCTGGATAGCGGCATCGCTGTAGGTTTGCTGTCGGCCACGCCGGCCTGTCGGCGCGCCATCCCAGCTCATCTCAGGGTCGAACCAGATCGTCAGCGAGCCCCGGCGCTTGAGCGCTTCATTGTAGGCTGGCCAGTTCCTGGCTCTGTAGGTTGGGGGTGTAGGTCTGCTCATGCATCCCAGCTACCACGCTGGATTCACGAGATGAATCCCTCACACGATTTGTGCAACATGTATAACCGCCCCATGCGCAAGAGGAATCTTAGAGTCTGATTTTGGCGCGTCATCGGGTGCTGACATGTATCCGGCCTGAATAGCCCCGCGTTTCTTAGACGCCCTCGTGCCTCAGTTTCTGCTGCCGCTCGAACTCGAGGGGCGACAGCATTCCGTTCCGCGCGTGCTTGC
>NZ_QBKN01000089.1 GCF_003054175.1 Allosediminivita pacifica | reverse complement strand
GGTAGTGCCCCGGGAGATGGTGTAGGAACTGGCGTCCACCTGCTTCTTCATAGCTGGTGTCGCTCGTTCACTGAGCGGCAATCATCGTCGCCTCGTCGGGATCGTTACACATGGCCGTCAATTTTTCCACCGGCATGTAGCGGCGCGAGACGGCCCACTCATCATTTTGCTCCAGCATGAGCGCCCCGACGAGGCGAACGACGGCCTCGCGGTTCGGGAATATTCCGACGACGTTGGTGCGCCGCTTGATCTCCTTGTTCACGCGCTCCAGCGGGTTCGTGCTGTGCAACTTCGAGCGCAGGCTCTCATCGAAGGCCATGTAGGCGAGGACGTCGTGTTCGGCCTCGTCCATGAGCTCCGCGACATCCCTGAACCGGTCACGAAGGTTGTCGGCCACCTCGCGCCAGCGGGCATGGGCCTGGTCGCGGTCCTTCTCGGCGAAGACGGTCTTCACCACGGCGCTGACTACCGGCTTGTTGGCTTTGCTAACACGGCCCAGGAGATTGCGCTGAAAATGCACGCGGCAGCGCTGCCATCCGGCGCCCAGGACCTTGCCTGCGGCAGCCTTCAGACCCTCATGAGCATCGCTGATCACCAGCTGCACGCCGCGCAGCCCACGCCGCGTGAGAGACCGCAGGAAGTCGGCCCAGAAGGTCTCAGCTTCGGAGGGCATGACCGTGATGCCAAGTATCTCGCGGCGGCCGTCCGAATTGGTCGCGACGGCCACTATCACCGCCATCGAGACGATCCGCCCGCCCTCGCGCAGCTTCACGTAGGTGGCGTCCAGCCAGAGGAAGGGCCAGTCGCCCTCCAGGGGCCGGTTCAGGAACGCCTGCACCCGCTCGTCGATCTCCTCGCAGAGCCGCGACACCTGGCTCTTCGAGGTCCCCGTCAGCCCCATGGCGCGCACCAGATCATCAACGGCGCGGGTAGAGACGCCGTGGATGTAGGCCTCCTGGACAACCGCCATCAGCGCCTTCTCGGCAGTCCGTCGCGGTTCCAGGAAGGTCGGGAAGTAGCTTCCCTTGCGCAGCTTCGGGATGTTCAGGCCGATGGTGCCCGCGCGGGTATCCCACTGGCGCGGCCGGTAGCCGTTACGCTGGTTTTCCCGCTCCGAGCTGCGCTCGCCGTGTCCGGCACCGCACACGGCAGACACCTCGATGTCCATCAGCCGCTGCGCGGCATCCTGGATCAGCTCGCGCAAAAAGTCCGCGTCATCGCTCTTGGCGATCACGCCCGGAAGGTCGATCATGGTCTCGGTCATCGTGCTTTCCTTCGTTGTCGTCGGCTTTAGCAACCTCAGACTACGAAGAAGTGCGGTGGCCGCCAGACAGGCCGCGCGCTGCGCTACGCCGAATGGCTCCGCGCGCGGCCTCCTACACCACCCCGTGGGGCACTACC
>NZ_QBKN01000088.1 GCF_003054175.1 Allosediminivita pacifica | reverse complement strand
CCATATGTGGACGGCCTCCTCCCCGCAAGAATACTCTGACGATTTTGATCGGATCGCTTGCGTTCATATGTCCGGCCTGTTGGTGCGCTCGAACATGAACGCTGGCCAAGATGGATTCCGCAACATGGGTTCCAAACAAGGTGACGGCCACATCGGGCCATTGGCACATACGGGGTGTCCCACGTCTTGGATCGATCGATCACACCATCTTCAGGTTTCCTGCAAGGTCACGCATCAGCTCAGCACGGTAGCGTTTTTCTCCTGCTCACCGTGACTGGCCGATCTGGTCACGCCGCGCAGGCCACCACTGGTCGCGCATTGGTGTTTTTGTAGGCTTCGCCCGAGATCATCATTTTCCACGCAATCCTGGCGATCTTGTTGGCAAGTGCCACGGCCACAAGTTTTGGCGGCTTGCGCCGAAGCAGGTCGGTGAGCCAGGGCGAGGCGTTACTGCCTCTGCCCGCTCTCACCTGCCGGAGCAATGAAGTCGCGCCGACGACGAGTGTCTTGCGCAACATCTCATCACCGGCTCGCGTAATGACACCCGGTCTGACTTTGCCGGCGGTCGAGTGATCCCGGGGCGTCAGCCCCATCCACGCGGCGAATTGCCTTCCGGATGTAAACTGCTCCGGTGCGGGCGCTTTCATCACCAACAAAACCGCACCGATCGGCCCGACACCGGGGATCGTGGCGAGGCGCCGACAGCACTCGTCGCTCCGGTACCAGGCCATTAGCTTCGCCTCTATCTCCTTCAGGCGTTCCTTCATCTGCGCGAACTCTGCCGCCAGTGACGCAAACAGATCGCGCGCAAGAGCAGGAATGGTCTCATCAGCCATGATCCGGTCCAGCAAGCGCGGAATATGACACAGGCCTTGGGCTGCGGTAACTCCGAATTCTGCAGCATAGCCGCGGATCGTATTGGCCAGCTGGGTTCGGGCGGCGACAGCACGCTCACGCATGCCGACCAGCATCAATGCCGCTTGTTGCTCGGCGCTCTTCACAGGCACGAACCGCATTGTCGGACGGCTCATCGCCTCGCATAGCGCCTCGGCATCCGCGGCATCATTCTTGCCGCGCTTGACGTAGGGCTTCGCAAGCTGCGGCGCAATTAGCTTGACCTCATGGCCGAACCCTTCCAGCAGCCGCGCCCAATGATGCGAGGCGCCACAAGCTTCGATCGCGATGACGGTCGGCGGGAGCTTCGCAAAGAAATCCACCATTTCCTTGCGGCGCATCTTCTTGCGCAGAACCGGTTGTTCGGCGGCGTTCACACCATGCAGCTGGAAGACGTGTTTTGACGTATCCATGCCAATACGAATAATCTTGTCCACGGGCGGCTCCTTCGTTTGAGTTCTTCGACGACTCAATTTGGCACATCTCGATGCCGTTCGGGGGCCGTCCACTCCAACAAGGTGG
>NZ_QBKN01000087.1 GCF_003054175.1 Allosediminivita pacifica | reverse complement strand
CCAGACTCACCGATGCTGCGGGGCGCGCGAATGTCGGCTTTCGTCCGGCGCGTCGCACCATGATGGAGTTAGTCAGCTTCCACCAAGTCACTCCGGGCATCGCGGATGATCATCCACGACGAATGCAGGAAAAGCCCCGCGATCGCGAACGCGACGATCAGGTCGGGCCATGCACTGCCAAGCCACGCGACCAGCCCGGCGGCGATGACCACGGCGAGGTTGCCGATGGCGTCGTTGCGAGAGAACAGCCAGACGGCTCGCATATTGGCATCACCCTTGCGGTGCTTTAGCAGCGGCAGCACCGCGAGGATGTTTACGATCAGCGCACCTACCGCGAAGGCTCCCATCAACCCGGCTTCTGGCGTGGTCTGGTTGAGGACACGCCAGAGCGTGCTGCCGACAACGCCAAGGCCCAGAAGGCCCAGAAACACGCCTTGGATCATCGCCGACCGCGCCCGCCATGTCAGGCTCCAGCCGATGGCGAGCAGGCCCAGAAACGTGATCGCACCATCGCCCAGAAAATCGAGCGCGTCTGCCTTCAGCGCCTGCGAACCGGACAAGAACCCGCCGAACATTTCGACCACGCCGTATCCGAGATTGAGCGCGACCACGATCCAGAGCGCGCGGCGATAGCTCGGGTCCTTGTAGGCCGGATCGGACGATGTATCGCCGTCCTCGATCTTCTCGAAACCGTAGCCGGTCGCGTCGAGCGCGGGCCGCACTTTCGGCAGATCGCCGTCCGCGATCCGCAATGTCATGATGTGGGTGGCGGCGGACACTTTCACGTCGCCTTCGGCCACGCCCGCAGACCGGGCCGCGCGCTCGATCTCGGCGGCATCTTTCGCGCAGTCCATGCCTTGCACCCGCATTCGGATCGGGGAGGAGGCTGTCGCCAACTTGCTGTTATCGGGCTGGCTCATGTGCGATCCTTTTTGTGGTGGCGGGCGAAAAGGTACGCTGCTAACGTATCAGTGGATAATGATATGACAGCGCAAAACATTCAAGACGATCTTTCGGCACCCGATACACTGGAACTGCGGGCAAAGCTCTTCCGGGGCCTAAGCGATCCCAGCCGTCTGACGATCCTCGATGCGCTGGTGTCGGACGAACGCAACGTGCAGGAAATCGTCGGGCATACGGGTTTGGGTCAGCCCAACGTCTCGAACCATCTGCGCTGTCTGCTGGAATGCGGGCTGGTCAGTCGCCGCAGCAAAGGCCGCTTCGTTCGGTATCGTCTGGCGGACAGGCGGGTCGCCGATCTCATCCGTGATGCAGATCAGCTACTTGCCTCGACAGCCAACGGAGTTGATGCCTGCCAAAGCTATACGGACTAACCGGCGCGACCTGCTGCAATGTCCTATCGGTGCGCCAAACCTGAAGCAGCCATCTGCGCATCCGCAGCGAATGCACCCTTTGTCCCGC
>NZ_QBKN01000086.1 GCF_003054175.1 Allosediminivita pacifica | reverse complement strand
AACGTCCTATGTCGGGAAAATCTGGCTGCTTAGGTCAGCAGGTCATGGGGCATCCGATGCTCCGGATGCCCTTTTACGTTTGCCCAGACGGGCTCTGCCGTCAAGAAATGATCTCTTCCATAGCAAACACAGGGTACGCGCGATGGCGGCCCTCACCGTCCTCAATACGAGATCCCAAATCCCAAGCAGAAGGCCCGAACATTATCTACGAGGTCAGATGGCTGCCTCCACGGCTCATGTCAGAGAGAGGTCCTTCCGCCTGGGCTCACCCCTTCGAAGAAGGGGCGATAGGGTTCGCCGTGTTTGACCACGGCGTGTACGGTGCGCGCCATCTTGGCCGCGATGGCGGTGTAAGCCTTGCGGCGTAGATGGGCGTTGTGCCGATCCTTCGAGATGTAGCGTTCGAACTTGTCGCGGAAGCTATTGGTCCGCTTCAGTACCGCGGTCTGGCCGGCCATCCAGAGGCTGCGACGCAACCGGGCATTGCCGTACTTCGAGATCCTGCTCTGGCCGCGGAACATGCCGGACTGGACCGTGGCGAGGTCCATGCCGCAGAACTTCAGGAACTGGCGATGATGCCGAAACCGACGCAGGTCACCGGCCTCGGCCAGGATGGTCATGGCGTTGATCGGGCCGATCCCGGGAATGGTTGTCAGCAGCTGATAATCGGGGAGGTCCGACAGCAGCTCGACGGCCCGTACTTCGATCTCGTTGCGCTGTCGAACCAGACTGCGCCCTTCGGCCAGAACGAGGCGGAACATGCGGACAGCGTCGGAGTCGGGGTGAACCGGCAACCCCACTGAGCCAACCGCAGTCGCATAAATATCTGAAAGTAAGCGTTCTTTGGACACTTTGCGCCCAACCACTTGCCAGGCATCGGCAACGAATGCCTCCCGGCTCATCGCCGTGATCATATGTGGTGATGGATACTTCTCGAGGAACGCCAGGAACCAGTCAGTGCGCGAGCTTCGGTGAAATCGTTCGGCCTCGGGGAAGTAGAGCGGCAGATAATGCGTCAGGATGCGGTGCCAAAGCTCAGTCTTCGAGCGTGAAACGATCTCGTGGGTCTTCGACAGTTCCTGAATGTCGGCGGTCCCGGTCACCAGCGGATCGTGAAAGAACTGAACGGCGCCGATCTCCAGCATGTGCAGGATGACCTGGGCGTCCTTCGGATCGTTCTTGTCCCAGCTGTTGTGCAGGGCCTCTCGCGTTCGCGCCAGACCGACGGAGGACACGAGCTTCAACTCGAACCCCGCCTGTCCGAGATGGTGAGCCAAGACACGGTGATAATTGCCGGTCGCTTCGAACCCGATCCGCACCGGCAGGTCGTAGCTGGTGAGAGTGGTGGCCAAGCGCTCGAAATCTTCCAGTGTATTTGTAATCGTCAGTCGACGGCGGCGCTTCTTGCCGGGAATGCTGATCAGCACCTCATGCCGATGCTTGGAAATGTCGATGGCGACCAACACGGTCGCGATGGTAGAATTTGTGACGGTCATAGCCGGTCTCCTCAGCGGTGTGGTTATGCAAAACCACTGTTGAGACCTGAGACCCGGTTATGGCCACCCGCTGCGCTATTTGCGGGCTGCGCGTGTGGCCATAACCTTAAAAAGCGCTTCTTCCCGACGTGCTA
>NZ_QBKN01000085.1 GCF_003054175.1 Allosediminivita pacifica | reverse complement strand
TCGCGCACATTGCGAAACGCACTCCCCATCATGAGATGGGTATCACCTCGCAGTGCCGGAGCTCATCTACAACGTGGGGCGCAGCCGCCGCTTACCGTGCTACATGCCATGCGAACGTCGTGAAAGGGCTGTGACCGGTTATCTCCCCGCAGTCAGCACGAAGGTCCGCTCCGTGCGGGAAGTGAAGGGGCGCGGCGCGGATCAAGCACGACCACCTGCCGCGCTTCCGCGCGCCGCCTTCGAACGCAAGCCCGACTTTCCGAATGGGATGGTGCGGAGGTGGTGCAGCCCCCCGTTTTCAAGCTTAATCACCTCCAGTGCCCGGATGGTTCCCAAGAGCGGGAAGCCTCCAAGGGAAGACGTCTCTAAACGCTCGATAATCGTTCGATCAGGGTTCGTCGCGACCGTCATGTGTGGATGGTAGGGAATATCGTCCTTTCGCTCCGCCCTCTGAACACCTTCGTAGAGCTGGTCATGCAGTGCCGCCAACTGGGAACTTCCGGTCGAGCTGACGAGAAGCAGTTTATGGGTCTTTTCAAAGGGATCGTGTGTAATCTCCTCTGAGACGAAAGACACCTCAAACTGCGATGACCTGCTGGCCACTGCCTCGCAGTGTTCTTGGAACTCATGAGGGAGAATGTTCGTCAGCCCGAACACGAGAGTTACGTGTGGGGGGACGAGCTCGGCTCTGGCCGGCTCGTTCTCGGTCCGAAACCGACGAATGCGTTCGATGACATTCGGTTCAAACTGTGGATATGCCAAGACGTAAATCATCACGACACAGTGGGGAAATCCGCACCACGGGTCAACGATCGGCTGGTTCCGTCAGGGGGGGCGGGTCACCTTGTGTCTCGCCAAAAGACAAGAATTCTGCTAACTTGCAGGTTGCGCCATGGTGGTGGTGGCAGGCGCGACCGTTCCACGTCAAACGGGAGACACCACCATGTTTGTTCTCGGAATCCTTGCATCTTTTGCCGCCATCGCAGCCATGTGCTGGTTGCTGTTCAACCTTGCCGTCTTCGCCCTGCCGTTCCTCGTCGGACTTAATGCCGGCATCTGGGCTTATGGCACCGGCGCGGGCTGGTTCGGTGCAATCCTCGTCGGCGGCTTCGCCGCAGGGTTGACGCTTGCCATCGGTCAGGCGCTGATCATGCTCGTGCGCCCGCTCTGGGCGCGGTTTGTCATCGCGCTGATCTTCGTGGTGCCGGCGATGGTCGCCGGCTTTCACGCCACCCTAGGGATCGCCAGGACCATGATGCCCTCGGAGACATGGCAGATGATCTTCGCCGTCATCGGCGCTGGCGCCGTTGGCGTTTCCGCCTTCCTCCGCATTGCCGGCATAGCCGCCGACACTTCGGACGGATCGGCCGTCGGCGCCTGACACTGCCAACAATCCGATGAGGCGGGCCCGGATCAGCGCTGGAATGCCATTCCGATCGTCAGGATGCCGGTATGGAGCGGTGTGCGGATCGGCATGAGACCCGCGTCGTTGCACGTGGCCGTGCGGTGGGAATGGCGGACCGTTCGAGCGGCAGGCTGCTCCTGTGATCGCGGGCGGCACGTCGGGCGGGGCGCTTGGAGAACGACGCGCAATGCCTGTCGCGGGCGAGCCAATCCGCCGGTGAAAGGCCGGTCAGGCTGATGAGCATCCGCGGTTGCCATCGTCTCCGTTCCTTGCCCGTCCCATGTCCGCTCCATACGGCCCTTTCAATGGCCTGATCTGGCCGAAGACCGGCTGTGCCTCGACCGGCTTGGCGCAACAGCGCCGCCATAACTTT
>NZ_QBKN01000084.1 GCF_003054175.1 Allosediminivita pacifica | reverse complement strand
TGGTAATCTTTGACATGACCGCCTCCCATTAAGGATTGTTGCGATCCCACCTTGGCACAGCGATGCCGTCGGGGGGCGGTTACAGCATCAAAGCCCATGGCGAGTCGATTATCCCCTGCCTACGCTCGGCAGTGACAGGTCAGCTCCAGAAGCGTCACGGATACCGCGCGACAAGCGTCAGATCCCATCGGGGAATAAGAAAACTCCTTCTTTTCCAGCGCTATAACTTCATTGCAAGCAAACACATAGCAGCATTGGAAGACCCCGTGACAAACAAGACTCATCCTTACGCGGACAGCCGGCTCGCCAAGTTTGTGGATCGGCGCATCCTCGAACTCTCCGGGACGAAGACACAGCGTGATATCGCGGCGGAGGCAGGTTTCCCTAACCCGAACGTCCTGAGCATGATCAAGTCCGGCGCCAGCAAGCTCGCCCTTGATCGCGTGCCCGCCCTTGCCGCGGCGCTCGAAGTCGACGCGAGACACCTCTTCCTCCTGGCCATTACTCAGTCCGGCCATGAGACCAGCCATAGCACGATCGAAGCGATCTTCGGGACCGTCGTCACGGCCAACGAGGTCGAATGGATCGAAGAGCTTCGCGAGGCATCGGATCACTCAGATCCCAGGCTCACCCAGCGCGCGCGGCGCGTTCTGCTGAGTATCTTCGGGAAATAAGGGACCAGCGCCATGGACGAGGTATCCGGGAACGGTTTCCGCCTGCCTGACCGCAGCACCAGTGTCTCAGGAACGGAACTCGCATGGCTCACTTTCCTGCGCGACCTGTATGGCCTCGAGGACGTCCAGATACCTTCTCTCCGCGCCATACAGACGCTGCGCCGCGTTCTCGCTGCACATGCACCACATCTACGAAGATGAGCCTGTATGAAGCCGTGAGACCCCCTGACAGGAACCAAGCTCCCAAACGAACAGGCAGCACTAGGCGAGACACTGCTCCCCAGGCGGGCCGGCCGCAAGACCCCACCTCTCGACAGCAGACCGACTTGACCGAGTTTCCCGACCTCACCGAGCGATCTGACACTAACTGACGCCTGAGGTTTGAAACCCCCAGGATCCAAGCAGGGGCTCAACCGGGGGCGGCGCTTCAGCAAGCACCGCCCCACGATCCGACACTGACGCCCACCGATGGGAACGCGGTATCCGGCCACCCCTGGCATCCGACGCAAGACCGATGTTGACAGAGGCCACAAATGTAAAGGTGCGTGTAAACGTCGTGACAACATTCGTCGTCCGGATGTAAAGGTTCATCTTTACGACCGTGGACCGAAACCCAGTCAGAACGCTTACAAAACAGAGCCTTATGAAGGATCTTTACACATCTCTGGGCATTTCCTCTTTTTGGACGTTGCAGGACGCAAACCCGTCACACGTGATACGGTTGGATGACACCTTTCCATCACGAACACGCAATAGCCCCAACGATAAGCGTTCATTCGGCAATACTCCGTGGCTCGCTGATCCACCGAAAGAACGGCGGCGTCTGGGTTGGGCGCGCATTCGGAAATCGATCTTTCAACGGTGGACGGAGCCAACCACCGGTTTGCCATTCCGCTTTTTCTTCAGACAGCTCCCCCAAAAGCTCCACGACCCTGCAATCTGTTCGTCAGAGGGTTCGCTTTGGGTGAGCCTATCGATGCTATCGTAGCCTCGCTTGTCGCTAAGCGAGGGAGCTCGCTCTATTCAGTTTGAATAGCCCCGCGTTTCTTAGACGCCCTCGTGCCTCAGTTTCTGCTGCCGCTCGAACTCGAGGGGCGACAGCATTCCGTTCCGCGCGTGCTTGC
>NZ_QBKN01000083.1 GCF_003054175.1 Allosediminivita pacifica | reverse complement strand
CTCAGCCTTTGTTCATGCGGTGTTCGATGAGGTCGTCGACGACGGAGGGGTCGGCGAGTGTTGATGTGTCGCCGAGGCTGTCGTGGTCGTTTTCGGCGATCTTGCGCAGGATGCGGCGCATGATCTTGCCGGAGCGTGTCTTGGGCAGGCCGGGGGCCCACTGGATGAGGTCGGGGCTGGCGATGGGGCCGATCTCGGTGCGGACCCAGTTGCGCAGCTCCTTGCGCAGCTCGTCCGAGGGCTCCACGCCGTTCATGAGCGTCACGTAGCAGTAGATGCCCTGGCCCTTCACTGGGTGCGGGTAGCCCACCACCGCGGCCTCGGCGACCTTGGAATGCGCCACCAGCGCCGATTCCACCTCGGCGGTGCCCATGCGGTGGCCGCTCACGTTGATCACGTCGTCGACGCGGCCGGTGATCCAGTAGTCTCCGTCGGCGTCGCGCCGGCAGCCGTCCCCGGAGAAGTAATAGCCCTTGTACTGCTCGAAGTAGGTCTTCTCGAAGCGCTCGTGGTCGCCCCAGACGGTGCGCATCTGCCCCGGCCAGCTGTCCTTGAGCGCCAGCACCCCCTCGGTGGGGCTTTCGTGGATCTCCTCGCCCGACTGCGGATCGAGCACCACCGGTTGCACGCCGAAGAAGGGCTTCATGGCCGAGCCGGGCTTGGTCGCGTGGGCGCCGGGCAGGGGGGTGAGCAGGTGGCCGCCGGTCTCGGTCTGCCACCAGGTGTCGACGATGGGGCAGCGGCCCTGGCCCACGACCTCGTTGTACCAGGCCCAGGCCTCGGGGTTGATGGGCTCGCCCACGGTGCCGAGGATGCGCAGGGAGCTCAGGTTGCATTTCTCGACCGGCTCGTTGCCCTGGCCCATGAGGGCGCGGATGGCGGTGGGGGCGGTGTAGAACTGCGCGACCTTGTGCTTCTCGCAGACCTGCCAGAAGCGGCTGGCGTCGGGCCATGTGGGTACGCCCTCGAACATGAGCGTGGTCGCGCCGTTGGCGAGCGGCCCGTAGACGATGTAGCTGTGGCCGGTGACCCAGCCCACGTCGGCGGTGCACCAGTAGACCTCGCCCTCGTGGTAATCGAAGGTCACCTCGTGGGTGAGCGCGGTGTAGAGCAGGTAGCCGCCGGTGGTGTGCACCACGCCCTTGGGCTGGCCGGTGGAGCCGGAGGTGTAGAGGATGAAGAGCGGGTCTTCCGCGTTCATCTCGACGGGCCGGGCGTAGTCGTTGGCCTCGGCGGCCATCTCGTTGTAGTCGAAGTCGCGGTCGGCGATCCAGGTGGTCTGGCCGCCGGTGCGCTTGACCACGAGGCACTTCACGCTGTCCTTGCAGTGCAGCAGCGCCGCGTCGGCATTGGACTTGAGCGGGGTCTTGCGGCCGCCGCGGGGCGCCTCGTCGGCGGTGATGACCACCTTGGCATCGCAGCCGTTGATGCGCGCGGACAGCGCATCGGGCGAGAAGCCGGCGAAGACGATGGAATGGATGGCGCCGATGCGGGCGCAGGCGAGCATGGCGTAGGCCGCCTCGGGGATCATCGGCAGGTAGATGACGACGCGGTCGCCCTTCCGGACGCCGAGGGATTCGAGCACGTTGGCCATTCGGCAGACGCGGCGGTGCAGCTGGGTGTAGGTGATGTGCTGCGCCTCGTCGGCGGGGTCGTCGGGTTCCCAGATGATGGCGGTCTGGTCGCCGCGGGTCTCGAGGTGGCGGTCGACGCAGTTGGCGGCGACGTTGAGCGTGCCGTCGGCGAACCACTTGATGTCGACATTGCCGAAGGTGAAGTCGGTGGTCTTGATCTCGGTGGGCGCTTTCATCCAGTCGAGCCGCTTGGCCTGCTCGCCCCAGAACCCCTCGGGATCCTCGACCGACTGCTTGTAAAGCTCCTCGTACCGCGCCGCATCCACATGCGCGTT
>NZ_QBKN01000082.1 GCF_003054175.1 Allosediminivita pacifica | reverse complement strand
TGGTAATCTTTGACATGACCGCCTCCCATTAAGGATTGTTGCGATCCCACCTTGGCACAGCGATGCCGTCGGGGGGCGGTTACAGCATCAAAGCCCTGCATACCTCTAATGGTAATGGCGCTCAGCGGCTATTCCGCGAAGTGTGGCAGATCAGGGTGAAGTCGAATGAGAACTGCTCGCCTCATCTGTTTGGCCAGAGGGTCGTGAAAAATCTGCAAAGCGCTTTCTGATTGGTCACTGGTCAACCAACCCTCAGCCAGTCGCCAATGGCGGAAGAAGACCCAATCAAGTTCGTTGCGGCGTAGCAAGTGCAAGCTCTTCACGGCGCTCTCCGGAGTCATCGGCGCACCGAAGCGAGCTTTCGGGCCATACTTTTTCCGGCCCTCTTCGATGGCATCATCATGATGTTGAATGTGTGCTTCCACGTCTTTCTCGGTGATCCTCACCAAGCGGTCAATCTCTCTGCGTATGACCGGTGAAATGTCTTCAACCGCGTTCCGCACCGCTCCGGCAAAACGGGGGTCGGAGGTCACATCCATGTTCCACTCGCGCGGCTGGTCCCGCCATAGGACAAGCTCTGCCTGCTCGGTCCAGCGGCCCTCGCCGCCGATTAGCCCGAGGGCAATGAGGACCGACGACACCTCCTCGTCGGCGCGCGCGGGCCCCAAGCCGTGGGCCGACAGAATGTTCGGCGGAGGCGTGGCCGGCGCGTTCATAACTCGCCATTGCGACCGAGGTGGTGGGCGCGTTCCGTCCGGCAGACGGTATTCGAGCTTGTTTTGCTGTTCGGCCAGCCTGAGAACGGCAATGCATATGTCGTCCCGCCGAGGGAGTTGTTCAGGGCGTTCTGGATTTTCCCGGCGAATGGCACCTCCGCCAATCTCTGTCGCCACGCCAAGCGCCACCAGAGCCTCGCAACCAATCTGGTAGGCAGTCGAAAACATGTGCTCCCAGCCATCATCAATGTGTGGCAGATTCTCCGAAAGAAAGGAGATTACCGGTGCAACCCAATCGTTGTCAGGAGCTTTCATCTTCGGGACGCCTCTCTTCCATGATGCCGCTGCATGAGACGCTTGCCGGCCTTTCAGCTGCGAAGCGGAGCGCAAATGTCCTGCTGCCCTTGGTAGATATCAATGTTTAGGGCCAGCACAGACCATATTCCCTTGATCGGCGCACCTGTTTTCCGACTGCACCCTGAAGGAGCACGCGCATCTGGTCGACCACCGGTATCGGGCGCCAGATCGTTGTCGATTTCTGCCGTTCAACACCGGCTTTCGTCGTCCATTGCTTGACCACTTCCCGGACAGGGTCCCGGTGGTTCCATCGCCAGACGATCTCGTCCAGGTATCGTTGAAGGTGTTTTCGGCCGAGGTTGTGGTATACTCCGACAAGGGCACGCTGCACTTGGGAGATCACGGCCTCAGCCGTGTTCACATGGGCGCCGGTCTCCGGATTGGCATACTCTTTCTGGCTGTGGATCACATACTGGTGGTCAGCCATGGTCTTTCCCAGACTTCGATAGCTCTTGCTGCCATCGGTCATAAGATTGGTTGTCGCCGGGTCGATCCATTCCAGGAGAACCGGTTCCAGTGTCGCGCGCTGATCGTTTGCAACAACCCTTGCGCGCCCCTGTCCGTCGCGAGAAGCTGCCACGAAGATCATCGGCTTTCCAGTGCCCTTGCCGGGTGGATTGTAGGCGCCCGAGAGGGATTTCGGCGCTCCTCCGACATACGCCTCATCTACCTCGACAATATCTTCCAATGGCATCAACTCGCCGTTCCGGTCATCCATCATCTCACGAATGGCGTGCCCCATCTTCCACGCTGTCTTCTGATTTACCCCCAGCAGCCGCTGCTCTGCCCCCTGAAAACGGCTTTGATGCTGTAACCGCCCCCCGACGGCATCGCTGTGCCAAGGTGGGATCGCAACAATCCTTAATGGGAGGCGGTCATGTCAAAGATTACC
>NZ_QBKN01000081.1 GCF_003054175.1 Allosediminivita pacifica | reverse complement strand
TCCTCCGAATAAGACACGTGCATAACGACGTCGTTATGCACGTGTCTTACCTCGGAACCCCAGCCTCAGGCAGGCGGCCCCAATCGGTCGGTTACGTCGTTTCGAGGTAGAACGCGAGTTCTTCGCCATGGGCTACGGCTGCGGGGAAGCCACTGCGAAAATCGCGCAATGCCCTCCAATGGTTGATCGGATAACACTCACGATAGGGCGGCGGATGCCAGAACCGAGGGGCGGCCGTCACGCGTTCTCGGTGCGCGATCATGGTTCTATGTAGCTCCACCATATCGATCTTGTCTGCTTCATTCAGGCGCCCCTCCAAATTGAAGCGACCCTTCTCACCTATGCCGATATCATCCCGGGCAGGGTCAAAGAGGTAACCGAGGAATTCCAGCGGCTGGTTATCGGCAAAGAAGACGTCACACAACGCGAACGGGCCTGCGGGATGCCGCCCGAAGTGGGCGAAAAGGGTATTCACCATCTCCCGGCTTCCAGCATAGTCTGTTGCAGACACGACGATGTTGTCGAAGCACAGCATAACCACTTGATCAGTCCCGGCGGGGATATCGTTGAGCATCCACGCCAAGATGATCCCGGAAGCCGGGGAGCCCTGCATTAGCCCCCGTGGCCCGCTCGCAATGTCCTGTGTCGTCATACTCCCCTGAGAGAAGAAGGAACCATGGAACCCCCTAGGGTCCTGTTGTCCTCCCAGCTCCTCAAAGGTGAGGTTTCTAGTATCTAGGGCATGTTTGATTACCTCCTTTGGTAGTGGCAGTTGGTACAGGGCGTCCGGGCTCACGTTCTGATAGCAATCCCGGATGTCTGTCTTGGCGAGATGCGTGAATCCCTGGTTCTGAAGGGCCTTCAGAGCATATGCGGCATCCTCGCGGCTGTGGTTCGGGACACCATAGACGGGTGCGCTGGGCGCGAACTGTGCTTCGACCACAGCGGCCAGCATGTACTGGACGGCTTTCAGTTCCGGCGGGATACGCTTGCAGATCGGGCGCACACGGCCATCGCTCTTCAGGCTAGGTTCCCAGCCGATAGGTGCATAGCTCTTGGCCCACGCATTCACATGATCGCGCAGTTGCATCGCCACGGCCCGATCTGGGCGTTCACCTAAGGTGCGGAGAGCGGCGCTCAACTTGACCTGATCATCTCGTAGGAAATCCCGTACCGCAGCGCGGATGCGTTTCGTTTTACCGGTGGCGGCAACTTCTGCGATGCGCGCCTTCTTCCCTGTGAAGACGCCATGAGCACGGCCCTGTTCAGAGAGCCACTGGCGTTCGGAAATGGGCGTTGCAACCGGTTGCAACGGGAAACACTCGGATTGCGACGGTACGGGCATTCTTTCCTCCTAGCTCCTGGTGCTTTCTCTAGGACGGATGAAGTGTGCGGGCATGGCGTGCAGCTCGGCAGGCGCAGAGATGCCGCTATGCGCCTGCCAGAGCCGCAGAAGGGCTTCCCGGCTCGTCACATAACTCTCCGCGACCCAACGAACCGCAGCAGGCTTTTCAGTGGCACGTATGCGTCTCTGAATGATCCATTGGATGCCATCCCGGCAGACGATGACGCAGAAGCTTCCTGTCTCAGCTTCGATCCGGCAGAGTTCTGCGGCATAGTTATCTGCGCTCTCACAGTGATCGTTGTACTGACCGGTCATTGGGCGTCGCCCTCCGGGCAGCACATCACGCCAGTGTGCAGAGCCTGGCACAAGCGATAGCCTGGATCGACGTTGCCGTAGTTTGCGAAGATGCTTGCGACATTGGCCGGCTTTCTCCGCGGCGGACGGGACATCAAA
The DNA here is from genome assembly GCF_003054175.1 of Allosediminivita pacifica. Classification (GTDB taxonomy): domain Bacteria; phylum Pseudomonadota; class Alphaproteobacteria; order Rhodobacterales; family Rhodobacteraceae; genus Allosediminivita; species Allosediminivita pacifica. The sequence continues at coordinate 298 of NZ_QBKN01000081.1, read as the reverse complement.
GCCCTATGCCGGGCTGGGATGTCGGATAAGTTGCAACCAGTTGCAAAATACTGGATGCGCCCCTGCAAGACATCGCACCTGCAACAAGCCAAGTGGGTGAAGCCGACGATCGAGTTTCCGGCGGGCTTGCGACCCCAATATTGGGTCGCCCCCCGGCGGATAGCGCCAGTGGTCATTGTTTTGTCCTCATCTGTAAGCCTTGAGTAAGCGGCGTCTACGCCCCATCGGAGTTCAGCTCGACGGCTTGAAGTTCCAGGGTAGCAACTCGTCGATCCGGTTCGCGGGATGCCCTGCCGCG
>NZ_QBKN01000080.1 GCF_003054175.1 Allosediminivita pacifica | reverse complement strand
GACCAAGGATCAGAAGACCGGCGAGGAAGTCGAACGGCAGGGACACCGTCGCCTCTGGGACGCCAGGGACATCGAGCGCGAAGCACAGCCACAGCGCGCGGCACCGGAGAAATCTGCGGCGCAAACAACCACCGAGGAAAAGCCGATGGCCGACAAGCAACGCGAGCAGGACACAAAATCAGATCGGCTCGAAGACCGCATCAAACGATACGAACCCGGCGACCATGCGGTCAAAGGACCAGCCAGCGTTCTGGCCCACATGGACGCGCGGCTCCGGGCTGAAGGGGTTTCGGAGAAAGATCGCGAGACTGCCCGCGACCATGCCGCCAAGCTGCTATCCCAAGGGATGAAGGCCGGAAGGCAGGTCCCGGTCCAGAAACTCGCCAACGTGACCAAGGAACAAGAGGCTCAAGTGACGGAAAAGCAAAGGCAAGACCCAAACAGGGATTACGAAGGGAAAAGCGCGCGTAGCTCTAGGGACAGATAAAAACACGACTCCCCTTCGGCAAAGACCGTCTGTTCATAGGTATAAAAGATGCACATGTGCGAGAAGGCAACATCAGGCGCTAATTTTCAAGCGCCACATGGCCTCTTCCGAACAAGACAGTTCGGCCCCCTTCAGGCGAGTTAACTTTACGCGAAAACCATCATGTGAAAGGTCATAGCGAATGTTGTGCTCCTGTGCGTCTAGCCGTTCTTCTGTCCAGAAGCGCTTAACAGTGCTATCGCTGCGGATACCAAAGAGAACGCTGCGCAACCCATTGCAGAAGAAGGGGCCAATCGTGTCCGCGAGGTCCAACTTCGCAGATCGGCTTCGGAACAGGCACACGCCGTCGGCACCGTAGAGCGTCAGAACCGGACGAGGTGGCCAACCAGTCCAGATATTCATCTCAGCTTCATCAAGACTCATTGCTCTCACTCCTTGATCTTGATGCGCACCGCGCTGATGGGTTTTCCCAGTGCGTTGGCGATCAGCATCCTGTGAGCTTCGATCACGTCCTCTTCTTCGAGCTCGACAATTTCTTCATCGATATCGATGCGATCAATTTGCCCCATGGCAGCTTGGCCAATCTGGACGCGGCTAGTCCAAAACTCGAACCGACTTTCAGCACCTCTGCGACCCACGATGAAGCGACCGAGTTTCAGTTCATCAAGACTCTTCATTACAGAGATCACATCTTGACGGCTCACAATCATCTCTTCGTTGATGTTTTCTCGGCCCCATTTGGTGGCACCCCGCTCCGCAAGCTCGACTTGAGCATTTTCCGCGTTTCGCGTGTATTCCGAGAGCCATCCCAAAAAAGCATGCGTGGTATCGTCTTCTGACACCATGCGCCTCAGTTCCTTCATAACAGACTTGGACTCCAAATTCATAACCCCCTTATGTCACATAAGGGACTATAAACAGAAGTCGTGGCTCGTCAATCTCTTTTCCCCCTTAAAAAATAAAAGAAGCATAAGGAAAATAACCCGTAGCGTATGGGAAATCCGCCTGCCCAGAAAAACTATCGCTGCCGGTCCCCCCTCTTAGTCTTGCTTCGATCCTTCAAAAGATCATGCTCTACGCTACGCGCCTTCGTTCCCTTGACCGTCTTGTCCCGCTTCACTTGATCGCCAGTCCGCAGAGACCGAGCCATCTCGGCACGTTGTGTGGTCGTCTCGGTCAATCGCGCCGCGAACCGTTTGGTTTCCCGCGCCAGGTCACGGTCCTTCGGGTCTGCTGATCCAGCCAAGATCGTTGCGGCTTGGTCATAGGTCGCCATCACCCTGTTGCGCCGCGCGATCAACGCGTCATCCCATGCCTTCTGCGGCAAGCGACCACCGTTGTCTTCGAGATCGCGCCGGACCTGGCGCATCTTCCGTGCATCAGCCAAAGGCTTACCGCCCCGTTGCCTGATCTTGTAGACCGGCGTCACCTCTCCCCGGCGCGTCACGCCTCTGGCATGGCGGGGGGTGGATTCCGCCTCGATCCCGCGTGTCCGCAGCTTCTCGGCAAACGTGTCCCGCAGGCGTTGTAGATCGGCTTTCCGCAAGTTCAGCTTCTGACCGTCTTCGCCAACGGTGCGCAGTGTCAGGTGCACATGAGGGTGCTGCGTATCCGTGTGCAGGGCCATCGCGTAGTCGTGCCGCCCTTGAAACTCCTGCCTTGCCAGAGCCCTGACCGCGTCTTTCACCGCTTCCGCATTTGCCGTGCCGGGCATCGAGAACACGATGCTGGT
>NZ_QBKN01000079.1 GCF_003054175.1 Allosediminivita pacifica | reverse complement strand
GTAAGCGGCGTCTACGCCCCATCGGAGTTCAGCTCGACGGCTTGAAGTTCCAGGGTAGCAACTCGTCGATCCGGTTCGCGGGATGCCCTGCCGCGATCGCCTCGAGCGTCGCCTTGAGATAGGCAAAGGGTTCGACTTCATTGATCTTTGCTGTGGCGATGAGCGAGGCGATGCGGCCCCAGGTCCGACCACCTTCGTCGTGGCCGGCGAAGAGTGCATTCTTCCGCGTCAGGGCGATCGGCCTGATGAGATTCTCCACGGCATTGGAGTCGATCTCGACGCGTCCGTCCTGCAGGAAGGTCTGTAGCCCGTCCCACTGCCGGTGGATGTAGGCGAGTTTCTCACCGAGGCGGGACTTGGCGGAGATCCGGCGGCGCTGGCTCTGCAACCATTCGCCGAACTCGGCCACCAGCGGCGCGGTGCGTGTCTGTCTCGCCGACAGGCGCTGTCCCGGTCCCATGCCGCGGATCTCGGTCTCGATCCGGTAGAACTCGGCGATCCGGCGCAGCCCCTCGGCGGCGATCTCCGATCCATCACGGTCGAAGACTTCCTTCAGCTTCCGGCGGGCATGTGCCCAGCAGTGCGCAACCGTGATCGGCGCGCCGCCCGTGCGCGAGGGGCGCGTCAGCCGATCGTAGCCGGGATAGCCGTCCAGCTGCAGGATGCCGTCGAAGCCCTGCAGGATCTGCTCCGCGTTCACGCCGGCGCGGCTCGGGCGGTAAGTGAAGACCACGCCGGGCGGGTCATCGCCGCCCCAGCCCCGATCATCTCGGGCCAGCGCCCAGAGGAAGCCAGTCTTCGTCCTGCCTCGGCCGGGCTCCAGAACCGGCGCCGTCGTTTCGTCCATGAAGAGCTTGCCCGAGCCCTTCAGGTGCTCGGCGAGCCGGTCGACCACCGGGGCAAGGTGGAAGGCCGCCGTGCCGACCCAATCGGCGAGCGTGCTGCGCTGAAGGTCGATCCCGGAACGCGCGAGGATCTGGCTCTGGCGATAGAGAGGCAAATGGTCGGCGAACTTGGCGACGAGCACATGCGCAATGGCGCCCTCGGTCGGCAGCCCACCCTCGATCAGGAAGGCAGGGGTTGGCGCCTGGGTGACCCCTTCGGCGCAGGCACGGCAGGCATACTTGGGTCGAACCGTCACGAGGACGCGGAGCTGGGCCGGCACGATGTCCAGCCGCTCGCTGCGGTCCTCGCCGATCCGGTGCATCGTGCCGCAGCCGCAGGGACACTCCAGGCTGGCCGGCTCGATCACCTGCTCGATCCGGGGGAGGCTCTCAGGCAGATTGCCCCGATTGCGGCGGGCGACCTTGGATCGCCGCGGACCGGACGAGGCCGGGGCGTCTTCATCCTGCTGGGCCTCTGCCTCGGCGACGGCAGTTTCCAGATCTTCGAAGGCCAGCTGCCGCTCGTCCTCACTCAGTTTCTCGGACCTTTTGCCATGCACGACCTGGTTCAGCTCGGCGACGAGGTGCTCGAGGCGTTTGTTGGCTTCCCTGAGTGCATCGCGCTCGCGCAGCACGGCCAGAACAGCGTCACGCTGGTCTTTCGGAATGGCCGACAGATCGAGGGATGGGGCGCTGGACATGGCGGGATCATACCCCGCTCCTGCCTTCGTCGGGCCGGCTTTTCCCGCCCTGAGTCACTCTGCCACAGCGGGGGTGCGCGCCTCCAGAGACCGCACTCGCCGCCAGTCCAGCCCGGCGAACAGCGCTTCGAACTGGGCGCGGTTCAGGGTCATCGCACCATCCCGGATCGCGGGCCAGGTGAAGGTGCTCTCCTCCAGCCGTTTGTAAGCCATGACGAGACCGCTGCCGTCCCAGAACAGGATCTTCATCCGATCTGCGCGCTTCGCTCGGAAGATGAAGACCGTCCCGGTGAACGGATCTTCGGCCAAGGTCGACTGCACCAGGGCTGCCAGGCCATCATGCCCCTTGCGGAAGTCTACCGGCTTCGTCGCCACCAGGATGCGGACCCCTTGGGACGGCATCAGCATGTGGGCGCTTCCAGAGCACGCACGATCGCGGCGATCCGATCTGCCGACGTGTCGGGCGACAGCTCTATCCGGGTCGTTCCCTTGACGATCCGGATCACCTGCTGGGGCTTCGCGTCGGAAGGCTTGGGCGTCTCCGTCGGATCGCAAATGACCAGAGGCGCGAAGGCCGGCTCTCCGAGCTCCGCCGCAGGGAGAACCAGCTGCCCCTGCTTTGCCAGACGCCGCCAAGCCGAGAGCTGGTTCGGGCGGATGCCATACTGACCGGCAACCGCATTCACAGTCGCCCCCGGCTCCAAAGTTTCCGCCACAGCACGAGCCTTCACGTCGTCCGGCCAGCGCCGGTGACCTGACCCGTAGATCTCGACGCCCAGAGATCTGAGAAACGAATTTGTCGCGCACATTGCGAAACGCACTCCCCATCATGAGATGGGTATCACCTCGCAGTGCCGGAGCTCATCTACAACGTGGGGCGCAGCCGCCGCTTAC
>NZ_QBKN01000078.1 GCF_003054175.1 Allosediminivita pacifica | reverse complement strand
GACCAAGGATCAGAAGACCGGCGAGGAAGTCGAACGGCAGGGACACCGTCGCCTCTGGGACGCCAGGGACATCGAGCGCGAAGCACAGCCACAGCAGCGTACGGCACAGGGCAAATTTGCGGCGCAAACAACCACCGAGGAAAAGCCGATGGCCGACAAGCAACGCGAGCAGGACACAAAATCCGATCGGCTCGAAGACCGGATCAAGCGCTACGAACCGGGCGACCATGCCGCCAAAGGCCCGGCCAGCGTTCTGGCCCACATGGACGCGCGGCTTCGGGCTGAAGGGGTTTCGGAAAAGGACCGCGAGACCGCCCGCGACCACGCCGCCAAGCTTCTATCTCAGGGGATGAAGGCCAGAAGGCAGATCCCGGTCCAGAAACTCGCCAACGTCACAAAGGAGCAAGAGGCGCAAGCGCATGGAGCGACCGCCAAGGAGGCGAGACCTGTTCCTGAGCGCCAAATGTTGGATCAGACCAAGGGTAACCGCTCAAGATAGGGCTCTTGGACAACACCCGCAGTTCTACTCGTATCGTCACAAGTAGAACCTCGGACCAGCTGGCTCATGATGACGAGGACAGCCTCGGTACAAAGGATAGATGTGACTTGCCTCGGCATCACATTCGACACCCCATACAAACGAAAAGCCCCGGCTCAAGGCCGGGGTGTGTTCGTATGGCCTTTGCGAAAGTTCCTCCCAACAGGGTTTAGACGCTTCCACCAGCCTTGAAGGACACCTAACACAACAGTAGTGTCGCGTCAAGTCATTGAGAGAGCATATGCTATTTGTACCTGCCAATTCACCTGTGATTGACGGCGTCATCACCCGAGAGCGCCTAAACAGTTATGTTAGCGTGTTCGGATGTACAAACGATGACCAAGCTATGGGTGCCTATTATTGGAACATAGCGCTGTGCTCAGCTCTCTACAACCTTATCACAGCTGCAGAGGTAACAGTACGGAACTCAGTGGACGTCGCGCTTCAACCAGCGCTCGGTACGCGTTGGTGGTCTGGATCGAAGTTACATTACAAAAGCTATGCAGCTGGCGCCAGCGCTCCGGATCCGGTCAAAAAGCTCAAAGACAATTTTGCCAGCGCACATAGATCCGCAAAGAAAGAAAAGGAAAAGCGCTACGGGATCATAGGCGCCACGCCGTCCCATCACGAAGTAATCGCGAAAACCGACTTTTCGACGTGGGAGTACATTCTGGACGAAGAATTTTTATGCCCTGTATCTATCTGGCCGAAGCATCTTCGAAAAGTATTCCGGGGGACATGGCCGAGTCCCTCGGACAAAGTCACGCTGCGAACGGCAAGGGAAGCCGTTGCAGACATCCGGCTGTTTCGTAACCGCGTGCATCACAACGAACCTGCATGGAAAGCTCACGGCGTTCTAAATGCTGAAGATGCAGTACAGTACGTCCAAGGCAAAATATTGAAAATATTTAACTTTATAGAACTCATCGAGCCCTCCAAGGCAGATGTACTCAGGAGATCTGGAGTACTAGCCCATGCTAACCGCATCGCATCGGTGGCCGAGATACGCCGATACCAGAAACAATCGGCGCCCCTTAATATCAAACCTAAGGGCAAAATGATGAAACTTTTCAGTGACGACGAAGCCACCGTTGCAGTAGTCCGCGGGCGAACGAAACGCCTCTTCATTGTGCAGCCTCTTTAGGTTGCATGTACAAGAAAGCATCAAGGATAGTGCATCCTCTACGGGGCTAACCTCTGGCTTTATGGCCCGCTCCGGCCACAACAGCTTCTATCGCTCGCGACCGCCCCTCTCAGGCCTTCCCTTCGACAGGTCCTGATGCCGTACAGGACTATCCACCGTACTCCCGCGCTCGCGAGGCGCGGACTGCGCAGCACCCTGCCCCGCTAGGGAACGAGCAATCTCGGCGCGTTGCGTCGTCGTCTCGGTCAGCCGCGCTGCAAACCGTTTGGTTTCCCGCGCCAAGTCACGATCCTTCGGGTCAGCTGAGCCAGCCAAGATCATCGCGGCTTGGTCATAAGTCGCCATCACCCTGTTGCGCCGCGCGATCAACGCGTCATCCCATGCCTTCTGCGGCAAGCGACCACCGTTGTCTTCAAGATCGCGCCGGACCTGGCGCATTTTCCGGGCATCGGCGAGGGGCTTACCGCCCCGTTGCCTGATCTTGTAGACCGGCGTGACCTCTCCCCGGCGCGTCACGCCGCGGGCATGGCGAGGAGTGGACTCCGCCTCGATACCACGCGTCCGTAGCTTCTCGGCAAACGTGTCCCGCAGGCGTTGCAGATCGGCTTTCCGCAAGTTCAGCTTTTGACCGTCTTCGCCAACGGTGCGCAGCGTCAGGTGCACATGGGGGTGATGCGTATCCGTGTGCAGGGCCATCGCGTAGTCATGCCGCCCTTGAAACTCCTGCCTTGCCAGAGCCCTGACCGCGTCTTTCACCGCTTCCGCATTTGCCGTGCCGGGCATCGAGAACACGATGCTGGT
>NZ_QBKN01000077.1 GCF_003054175.1 Allosediminivita pacifica | reverse complement strand
GTAACCGACCGATTGGGGCCGCCTGCCTGAGGCTGGGGTTCCGAGGTAAGACACGTGCATAACGACGTCGTTATGCACGTGTCTTATTCGGAGGAGCCATGCTGGGCGAGGTTCTGGGTGTCGAACGGCGCCGACGGTGGAGCGAAGATGAGAAGCTGGAGATCCTGTCGGAAGTCGGCATCGGCGGGGTGTCGGTGACGCAGGTCGCGCAGCGCCACGAGATCACGCGGTCCCAGATCTACGGCTGGCGGCGTGATCTGAAGAAGAAAGGCCTATGGTCGCCGGATCGCGGGGCCGTTTTCCTGCCAGTGGATTTTAGTTCGTGCCCGGAGCCGGCAAGCGCCCCCGCGCCGTCTCGGTCAGTTCCGGTCGAGCTGCGGCTGAGCAACGGTCGCTGCCTGAGGTTCGACAGCGGGATCGATGAAGAGGCGCTGACCCGGTTGATCCGGGCGGTGGACGCGGCGTGATCGGGCCGGGAACCGGGGTTCGGGTCTACCTGGCCTGCGGCGCCACCGACATGAGGAAGGGCATCGCGGGGCTGTCGACCATGGCTCAGGATGTCCTGCGCCAGAAGCCCGCGAGCGGCGCGGTCTTTGCGTTCCGGGGGCGCAAAGGTGACCGGCTGAAGCTGCTTTACTGGGATGGCCAGGGTTTCTGCCTCTACTACAAGGTGCTCGAACGCGGTCGCTTCCCCTGGCCCAGCACCGAAGGTGGCATCGCCCGGCTGACCTCGGCACAGCTGGCCATGCTCTGGGAGGGGATCGACTGGCGGCGTCCGGACTGGGGTGCGCCGCCGGCACGGGTGGGGTGATTTACCCCTCTGATTCCCTTTGTTTTATTGGCTTTTGACGACACGGCGTGGTATTTGTCGGCATGTCCGAAGACGCCGACATTCTCACCGATGACCCCACCGTTCTGAAGGCGATGATCGTCGCGCTTCAGACGGAGAATGCGCGCATGTCGGCCACGCTTCAGGCCCACGAACAGCTGGTCCAGGCGCTGCGCCTGCGGATCGCCAGGTTGCAGAAACAGGCTTTCGGCAAGTCCTCGGAGAAGATCGAACGGGAGATCGCCCAGCTCGAGCTGGCGCTGGAAGACCTGCTGATAGCCGTCGCCGAACAGCGCAATGAACCGGCTGGCGAAGCGGATGCCGAACCTCCCGCCGCCGATGCCGGATCCGCTGAGGTGAAGCCCCGCCGCAGGCCCCGGGTCTCCGACGAGACCCCGCGGGAGCGACGGGAACTCGACCCCGGCACCTGCTGTCCTGATTGCGGCGGTGACCTTCGCGTGGTCGGCGAGGACGTGAGCGAGCTTCTCGACATGGTCGCCGCGCAGATGAAGGTCATCGAGATCGCACGGGTGAAGAAGTCCTGCCGCCGCTGCGAGAGGATGGTGCAGCCCGCGGCGCCAAGCCGCCCGATTCCGGGCAGCATGGCCGGACCGGGCCTGTTGGCGCATGTGCTGGTCTCCAAGTTCGATGACCATGTCCCGCTCTATCGCCTCAACGAGATCTACGCGCGCATGGGTGCGGACGTGCCCGACAGCACACTGCTGGACTGGTGCGGCCGGGCGATGAAGGTGCTCGCGCCGATCATCGAGAGGATCGAGGCCGAAGTCATGGCGGCGCCCGTGCTGCATGCGGACGACACGCCAATCCGCGTCCTGGACCGCTCCCGTCGCGACCGCGGCCTCGGCAAGGGGGTCAAGCAGGGGCGGGTCTGGGCCTATGTCTCCGACCAGAGGCCCTGGGCCGGCACGGCGCCGCCAGGCGTGGTCTACCGCTTCTCGCCGGACCGGAAAGGCGAGCATCCGCGTCAGCACCTGCAAAACAGCAGCGGTATCCTTCAGGCGGACGCCTATGCAGGCTTTGGCCAGCTCTACGAGCGCCGCGCGGACGGCAGCAGCCAGTTCCGTGAGGCGGCCTGCTGGGCACATCTGCGGCGTGACTTTCACGATGTCTGGGAGGCCACGAAGTCCGAGATCGCGCGGGAGGCGCTCGACCGGATCGGGAAGCTCTACGATGTCGAACGGCGGATCGCCGGCCAACCCGCCGACCTGCGCAAGGCCGCACGGGAGCAGCACTCCCGCCCCCAGGTCGACGCCTTCAAGGCATGGGCCGAGGCCCAGCTGGCGCGCATCCCAGGCAAGGGCGATCTCGCGAAGGCCTTCCGCTACGGGCTCTCCCGCTGGCCCTCATTCGAACTGTTCCTCGAGGATGGTCGCATCGGGATCGATAACAACCCGGCCGAGCGCGCCATGCGCCCGATCGGCGTTGGCCGCCGCAACTGGCTCTTCGCTGGCTCCGACAGCGGCGGGGAAACCCTCGCCCGGGCCATGACCCTGATCGAGACGGCGAAGATGAGCGGGCTGGACCCGCAAGCGTGGCTTGCTGATGTCCTCGACCGTATCCACGATCACAAGATCAACCGCCTCGACGAACTGCTCCCGTGGAACTGGAAGTCGTAGGATCAGGCGACGGTATCAACCGGTCGGTTAC
>NZ_QBKN01000076.1 GCF_003054175.1 Allosediminivita pacifica | reverse complement strand
GAGGTCAGGTACACGGATCGAACAGGCACTTGCGTGGTCAGGCCGAGTGCATTCGCTTCGGCGGCGCCGGTTGGAACGATGACTTCGCCACGTTGTGCCGCGAGGGCCTCGACAGCCTGTTCCACGGACGGCGCGCGCGTTCCAAACCGGCTTTTGATTGGTCGCAGGTAAACCCCGCGCCCGGCACGGATCAACTGGCCGCGCTCGGCAAGGCGCGACAAAGCCTGATCCACACCGGCACGGCTGCCGAGGTGCAGCAGGCCCTTTGCGGCAAGTGGCGCTCCTTCCGGAAGTCCCTCTGCATGGGTCAATATCTGTTCAGCAAGGTGCTGCATGAGCGTTCTCCTGTCAGAAATATACGCAGTTTTCTGACAGAGTTCAATCCGTGCTGTCGGGCGAGGTGAGGAGGGTGACTGCTTCGTGCCATGGGTAGGTATCAGGCTGGCCTTCGGCGATTTTGAGAGGGGAACACGCTTACCGAAGGCCCTGCAGTTGCAGGCATTCCTTGACGGCTGCAGCCCGCCGCTTGTCCAGGTACTCGGCCAGATCATCGATATGGACGCCTTTGGCGCATTTCTGCGACGCTTCCATGCGGACGAGGGGGAGGGCGATCGAACCGGCCGAGACTTTGCGGATGAACTTGTCGGTACTCAGACCGAAAAAATCCCTGGCGACATCCTCCGCAGGAATGATCGGTCGCCCGGAATACATTGCTATCAAGAGAAACGCCGTGTTCATGATCCCGGAGTGAAGCACGATGGCATAGTTGGGAGAAGGGCGCGCAGCGGGTTGGCGGGGAAGCGGATAGCATGGCGCGCAAATCGGACGGGAGCGTTGGATCCGGGAGACTTTGGGGAGCGCGTGAAGGGGTAGGGTGCCGAGGCTTGGGCTTGTCGTGCGCGCGCCCACACGCCAGGCAAAGCTACTGGGAAGGACGCGACACCAGTGCACCTTTCGCGGTGCAGACAGCCCGATATCCCGCTGGAGGCGCTACCACTCTGACGATGCCGGCAGGAGGAGGGTCATCCAGACCCGCGGCACCGCCTTGAGGGCCGAGCCCTCTGCGCTCACCGACCAGAAGGCTTTGGCTTGGGCTGATGCAGGCGTCGGCTGGTGTTCTTGCGGAAGGTGTTGCGCAGATCCTTGTTGATCAGCTCTTTGTCGAACCAGTCCGGATCGAAATGCCCGCCGGCCCAGCGAAGGTTGGAGCTGTGGTCCTCGTGGTTCTGATCGCGGATGGTCTCGAGGAAATCGGCATAGGACCAGGGGCCGCCGACGTCCTCGGGCGGCCGGGCACCGGCCCCTTCGGTGCATTCTGCATGGCGGGGCAGGGGATCGAGGGACAGCCATTCCTCGATCCGGATCACATGGGTCCAGTCATCCCCAAAGTCGTAGAGGTAAGTGAAGACCGGATCCTGGCCGGTGAAGTCCGCCAGCCTGACCCCGGTGTAGTCGAACGTCTGCGGGCCCCCGAAACCATCCTCAAGCTGATCGGGGTCGCCATATCGCAGCCCGCCGATCCGGAACTCATGCAGATGGCTGTCGGTCCAGCTGAACGCGGCCTGCAGCACCAGATGGAGCCTGTCGAGCGTCCAGTCCGACGGCACGACAAGTCGCCGCCAGATCGGCGGGTCAATCTCTGCCAGCGAGACATGTAGGCGGACGGCATTCGCGGGCTGGTACAAGACAGGTCCCCCGGTCAGATCGCAAAATCGTCTAGCGATTTTCCCGAAGCCAGCGCCTCGGCGATCCATGCCGGTTTGCGCCCACGGCCGGACCAGGTGATTTCGGCGTTCTCCGGATGGCGATACTTGGGCGCGGACCCCGCGCGTTTCCGGGTGGGAGCCACTTCCGCAAGCTCGTCGAAACTGAAACCGAGTTCGCGGGCCAATTCGTCAACCTTGGCGCGGGCCTCGGCCTTGCGACGGTCCTCGAAACTGGCGATGGCCTTCGCAACATTCTTTTGCAACTGCTTCAGCTCGGGAAGCGACAAGGCGTTAAGATCGATATCCGTCATTTGGTCCTCTTTTATTGCCCGTTGGCTTTGAACCCGAGCTCGCGGGAAGGAAGGCGTCTGGCGCTGGAAAGCATGCACCGCGATTGCGTGTCAGATAAGCGCAGATATCCTGGGGATTACAACACGTCGGGGATTGGCGGCTCGCGGTTGGTGGCTTTTGCCTTTTTATGCCTGCCTCGGCTGAATACGAGGATTGTCTGGGGGAAAGCCTTCCCCCTGGTCGGCACTGGCGTTGCCGACACACCCCCATCAGCGGGGAGACCCCGCAACGCCCCCGAGAGTGAAAGTGCGGGCGGGTTTTCCGTGACGGGTTGAGGGCTGGAGGAGAGGCCTCCGGCGCCCGTCGCGGAGATCATTCCGATGACCAGAGAGCATCGCGCGGCCGGCAAGAGCGGTCCGCGCACGAACCTTTATGACGACATCACCGACAAGATCATCGCCGAGCTGGAGGAAGGCCGGCTGCCCTGGGTCCAGCCCTGGGGGACGGCGGCGGTGCAGGCGCCGCTCGCCATGCCGCGCAACGCCAGCACGGGTCGGCAGTATTCCGGGATCAATGTCCTGATCCTCTGGGGCTCCGTGATCCAGCGGGGCTATCCAACCCAGCACTGGCTGACGTTCCGCCAGGCGCTGTCGCTCGG
>NZ_QBKN01000075.1 GCF_003054175.1 Allosediminivita pacifica | reverse complement strand
TACTGGTTCCTGATCCCCGGCGGGGCGATCTTCGTGGTGCTGTTCATCGTTCCGACGGTGGCCTCCTTCTACTTCAGCCTGACCTACTGGGATCCCTTCGAGGCGCGGTTCTCGGGCTTCGAGAACTACGTGCAGTTTTTCTCCGAGCCCTTCCTGGTGCGCGGCATGACCAACACGCTGATCTTCGCCTTCCTGACCTCGGCACTGAAGACGGTGCTGGGGCTGCTGCTGGCGGTGCTGCTGACCTCGGGGATCTTCGCGCAGGGCTTCCTGCGGTCGGTCGTCTTCTTCCCGGTGCTGGTCTCGACCATCGGCGTGGGCCTGATGTTCCAGGAGCTCATGCACCCCACCGACGGGGCCATCAACGTGGCGCTCGAGGCCATCGGCATCGACGGGCCGGGGTGGCTGACCAACCCCAAGCTCGCGCTGATCTCGGTCGCGCTGGTGGACGTCTGGCGCGGCGTGGGTCTTGCCACGCTCATCTACATCGCAGGGCTCGCCACCATCGGGCAGGAATACTACGAGGCCGCCCGCATCGACGGCGCCACCCGCCTGCAGCAGTTCTGGCGCGTGACCGTGCCGCTGGTGCGGCCCGCCACAACCACCGTCATCATCCTGTCGCTGATCGGGGGCCTGCGGCTCTTCGACCTGATCTGGGCCATGACCCGCGGGGGGCCGGGCTTCTCGTCCGACGTGCTCGCCAGCGTCATCTACAAGCAGTACCAGGCCGGGTTCTGGGGCCTGTCGACCGCCGGCAACGTGATCCTGTTCCTCATGATCGCGCTGATCATCGCGCCACTCGCCTGGTGGCTCAACAGAAGTGAGGTCGAAGCATGACCCGTCGCGGCTACGTCATCGGCGCGCTGTCCCTGCTGGGCGCCTTCGTGATCTTCGTCATCCCCTTCATCTTCGTGGGGATCAACGCAGCCAAGACCGCCCAGGACGCCTCGCAGCTGGATTTCTCGCTGCCCGAGCGCTGGGTCTTCTGGGAGAACCTGGTGGCGGTGGTGCAGGCGCGCGACTACGCGCTGCTGCTGGCCTACTTCAACTCCATCGTCATCACCGTGGGCGCGGTGGTGCTGCTGGTGATCTTCGGGGCGATGATCGGCTACGTGCTGCAGCGCCGCCCCAGCCGGGTGAGCCGCATCGCCTACATGGTGGCGCTTTCGGGGCTGATGATCCCGCCCGCGGTGGTGCCCACCATCTGGGTGCTGCAGGGCACGGGCCTGTTCAAGACGCTGCACGGCATGATCCTGATCCAGGTGGCCTACGGGCTGGGCTTCACCATCCTGCTCTACCGCAGCTTCATCGGCACCATCCCGCGCGAGCTCGACGAGGCGGCGATCATCGACGGGGCTAAGCCCTGGCAGGTGTTCTTCCGCGTGGTGCTGCCGTTGCTGAAGCCGGTGACGCTGACCATCATCGTGGTGCAGTCGATCACCATCTTCAACGACTTCACCCACCCGCTCTACTACCTGCCGGGACGCGAGAACATCACGGTGCAGTTGACGCTCTACAACTTCCAGAGCCAGTTCGTGAGCCAGATGAACCTGCTGTTCATGAACATCCTGCTCATCACCATTCCCCCGCTTCTCGTCTTCATCTTCTTCAATCGCCAGATCGTGGCCGGCATGACCTCCGGCGCGGTGAAAGGATAACGACCAATGTCCCGTGTTGAACTGAAAGACCTGCGCAAGAGCTTCGGCGGTGTCGAGGTCATCCACGGTATCGACCTGACCATCGAGGCGGGCGAGTTCTGCGTCTTCGTCGGGCCCTCGGGCTGCGGCAAGTCCACCCTGCTGCGGATGATCTCGGGGCTCGAGGTGCAGACCTCAGGCACCATCGAGATCGGCGGCCGCGACGTGAGCGACAGCGATCCCTCGTCGCGCGGCATCGCCATGGTGTTCCAGAACTACGCGCTCTACCCGCACCTGTCGGTGCGCGAGAACATCGGCTTCGGGCTGTCGCTGGCGCGCACGCCCAAGGACGAGATGAAGCGCAAGGTCGACGAGGTGGCCGGGATCCTGCAGCTGGGCGACTACCTCGACCGCAAGCCCAAGGCGCTGTCGGGTGGGCAGCGGCAGCGCGTCGCCATCGGTCGGGCCATCGTGCGCGACCCGGAGGTGTTCCTCTTCGACGAGCCGCTGTCGAACCTCGACGCGGCGCTGCGCGCGCAGATGCGCATCGAGCTGACCGAGCTGCACGAGCGGCTGGGCGCGACGATGATCTACGTCACCCACGACCAGGTCGAGGCCATGACCATGGCCGACAAGATCGTGGTGCTGAACGGCGGCCGGATCGAGCAGGTGGGCACCCCCATGGAGCTTTACGAGCGCCCGGCGAGCCCCTTCGTGGCGGGCTTCATCGGCTCGCCCAAGATGAACCTGATCGAGGGCAAGGTGGCGCGCGACATGGGCTGCGAGATCTACGGCATCCGCCCCGAGCACCTCGACATCTCCGAGACCGAGGGCCTCTGGAGCGGCCATGTCCGCCACGTCGAACGGCTCGGCGCCGACACCATCGTCCACCTCGAGGTCCCCGAGGTCGGCCCCCTCATCGCCCGCGTCGACGGCAGCCGGACCTTCATGCCCGGGCAGGAAGTGAAGGCCAACCCCCAGCGCGAACGCGAGGTGCGCTACTGAGCGCGACCCACCCGCCCGGCATCAAAGGACAGACCAGATGGACTTTTCGCATCTCGAAAAGCCGCCCTACGGCCTGGGGCGCGAGGATATCGACTGGGTGAAGCGTACCTGGGAGGCGCTCGACGACGCAGAACGCGTAGGGCAGCTTTTCAACCTGCGCTCGGTCGGCTTCGACACCGAGGAGATCGCGCG
>NZ_QBKN01000074.1 GCF_003054175.1 Allosediminivita pacifica | reverse complement strand
GAGGTCAGGTACACGGATCGAACAGGCACTTGCGTGGTCAGGCCGAGTGCATTCGCTTCGGCGGCGCCGGTTGGAACGATGACTTCGCCACGTTGCGCCGCGAGGGCCTCGACGGCCTGTTCTACGGACGGCGCGCGCGTTCCAAACCGGCTTTTGATCGGTCGCAGGTAAACTCCGCGCCCGGCACGGATCAGCTCGCCGCGCTCGGCAAGTCGCGACAAGGCCTGGTCCACACCGGCACGGCTGCCGAGGTGCAGCAGGCCCTTTGCGGCAATTGGCGCTCCTTCCGGAAGTCCCTCTGCATGGGTCAATATCTGTTCTGCAAGGTGCTGCATGATCGTTCTCCTGTCAGAAATATACGCAGTTTTCTGACAGAATTCAATCCGTGCTATTGAGCGAGCTGAGGAGGGTGGTGGCTTCGCGCCAAGGGTATCAGCCTCGCCTTCGGCGAGTTTCAAAGGGGAACATGCCTACCGAAGGCCCTGCAGTTGCAGGCATTCCTTGACGGCTGCAGCCCGCCTCTTGTCGAGGTATTCGGCCAGATCGTCGATATGGACGCCTTTGGCGCATTTCTGCGACGCTTCCATGCGGACGAGGGGGAGGGCGATGGAACCGGCCGAGACTTTGCGGATGAACTTGTCAGTACTCAGACCGAAAAAATCCCTGGCGACATCCTCCGCAGGAATGATCGGTCGCCCGGAATACATTGCTATCAAGAGAAACGCCGTGTTCATGATCCCGGAGTGAAGCACGATGGCATAGTTGGGAGAAGGGCGCGCAGCGGGTTGGCGGGGAAGCGGATAGCATGGCGCGCAAATCGGACGGGAGCGTTGGATCCGGGAGACTGTCTGCAGCATGTGAAGGGGTAGGGAACCCGTGCCTGGGTGGTCGTGCATAAGGCGTACTTCGGGTCGCAAACATCCTCGGGTGATCGAATGCGAGCACCTTCGGTGCATTCGGCATGAAGTCTTTCACGCCTTTGGACCCTTCGACATCAGTTGCTCCAGGGTCGGCGGTGGATCCGTGTCGTTTTGGATCAGTGTCTGGGACCAAAGGATCGAGGTTTCGTAAAAACTTCGACACACCGTCTCACCGTCTTGGTCGAACCAGTGTGTTGCCTCCGGCAGAAGCTCAAATGGCAAGGGGTGGTGCGCGAACGGATTGTGAAAAACCTCGATTTCAGCCGACCACGGCTCACTCCCTATCGGCCAAAGGTTGCGATATTCATCGCTGGTCACATCCAGGCAGAAAGGGATGCCCCTGAGAGCGCCCGGCGTCCTGTCAAAGAAGTTGCCAATCCGCATGTATCGCAGTCCACTCGGTGCGCCCTGACCCGATACCGCAACGCGGTTGAGCTTGGCCATCGAACACGCGTTCGAAAAGATTACTGCGGAGAGCTCGGCGTGGCCCGCATCGGCAAACAGGCCGGCGGGAAATCTTGCCTTGCCCTTGAGGTGGGATGCCTTCGTCGGACGCGCATGCATGCGCCCGTCGATTTCAACCTCTTCTGCGCCCTCGCCATAAAGATATCCGATCAGTCCTTCCCGGCTCCAGATCATTGATGCCGGTGCCTGAAAGTCCGCAATCGCCAGGGCGAAGGGCTGACCCTTTACATGCGGCAATTGATCGTAATTGCGAGCAAGCTTGTTGCCGATCGTTTTGGCAAAGCGCAAAGCTCCGGCGCCGAAAAACGCCTCTTCCCGGTCGGCTGGCAAGGCGCTCGGAGGCGCGTTCACATGGTTGTAAGGATCTGCCGGATTGGCCGTCACGGCTTCCACCCATGCCGAACCGCCATGCCTGTTCTCGATGCGGAAATCCGGGGACTCATATGGTTGGGTCACGAGCAATCCCTGCTCGCGAAACGTCGCCAGCAACTGCGCCTCCCACAACCGCGTGTGAAAGTTATTCGTCTGGCAATCACCTGCCCAGTTTCGATCTGGCTTTGGAAGCGCGAGATAGAGCTGGTTGAGCGTCCATGCCGCGGGGTGATGGGACGGCAGCGTCAACGTTGCGAACACTTCGCTCGCCGTCCTCCCTTCCAGATCATAAAGCGCGGGCCGCTGCATGACGCCGGGTGGAACAGGTTCCGGAGACTCTCCGTCTTTCAGGAGAGGCGTCAACTGGGCGAGGGCTTCCTTTTCAGTGGCATAGCCTTCACGCTCGGCCGTCAACGTCCAGACTCGGTCGGTTCGCCGCCGCATGACCAGCACCCCAAAGGAGCGATCGTTCAGATCGTGCCTGAGAATGCCGCATGAGAGACCGTCTTCGCTTAGCCATGCGCCGACAGGGGGCCGGTTTCCGAACCCATGCCCCTTGGGGAGGGACAGCGCATAAATGCTGAATTCCCATTGCGGTAGCGCTCTCAAAACTTCGTTCCGTCAACTCAATTGGGGTACGCCGATTGAGCGTTTCAAGCCTGCTCCCACGACGTCCAGAGATATCCAGTTCTAGTCTTTAAAACCCCCGGTGAATAGCCGGGAGGGGAAAGCCTTCCCCCTGGTCGGCACTGGCGTTGCCGACGCACCCCCATCAGCGGGGAGACCCCGCAACGCCCCCTGAGAGTGAAAGTGCGGGCGGGTTTTCCGTGACGGGTTGAGGGCTGGAGGAGAGGCCTCCGGCGCCCGTCGCGGAGATCAATCCGATGGCGAGAGAGCATCGCGCTGCCCGCAAGAGCGGCCCGCGCACGAACCTTTATGACGACATCACCGACAAGATCATCGCCGAACTGGAGGACGGCCGGCTGCCCTGGATTCAGCCCTGGGGAACGGCGGCGGCGGAGGCGCCGCTCACCATGCCGCGCAACGCCAGCACAGGTCGGCAATACTCCGGGATCAATGTCCTGATCCTCTGGGGCTCCGTGATCCAGCGGGGCTATCCAACCCAGCACTGGCTGACGTTCCGCCAGGCGCTGTCGCTCGG
>NZ_QBKN01000073.1 GCF_003054175.1 Allosediminivita pacifica | reverse complement strand
ACGAAGAAGTGCGGTGGCCGCCAGACAGGCCGCGCGCTGCGCTACGCCGAATGGCTCCGCGCGCGGCCTCCTACACCACCCCGTGGGGCACTACCTTTCAGTCCCTGTCGAGGTGCACCCGACACGAAGAGTAGATTGGAACGTTCGCCGGAGAGAAAAGCATCCGATCGGTTTTTCTTCAAGCGGGCGTCTGGTGCCTCCAAAGGCCCCCAAAATCCGCCGCTCTGCGGCTCTTTCAGGGGGATTCAGGATTCTCTTGATTCAGAGGTTGTTTCGTTTCGAAAAATCAGCAGCTTAGAGCCTTCTCTGTCGCAATTTCCCCGCAAAATGACGCAGGAACCCCGCGAGATGACGATATTTCCCCGCGCCTTGACGCAAAAAACCCGCGAGCTGACGACATTTTCCCGCGCGAAATAGCTGGAGTCGATCTCCGTCCTCGCCACGCAATCCTGGACGGGATCGTCAGCCGGTGACCAGGCGTTGTGGGGCCTTTCAACTCTACTGTCATGGCCGGGTGATGATGGCTGCTTTTTTCTTCCCATGCTCAAACGTTGCAGAAAAGTTCTTCGTCTGACCAAGCTCTGGCCAATCTCATGGTCGCCGGCGGATGAAAGAACCACCACGAGACGGTCAGTAGCCCGGGCCGAGCCCTTGAAGCGGCAGATCGCCGCAATCTCTCACTCGAGGAAAGGGAAACCATGCATCACGATACTAATCGCGTGTCCGTCATCGCCACCGATCACACGGAGGATAGCAGCGTCGGCCGAGCCAGCGCGGCGGCGAGCTTCGCAATCGAAGAGGACATGTCAGGCCGCCTTCTGCGAGCACAGGCGCTTTCATGCCGCGCGGCACAATGGCTCGTCCTGATCCGGTTCCGGTCGCATGCCGCCGCCCCAGCATTCTCGGAAAGCGTGTCCCACTACCATGTGCTTCTCGGCGCAGCATCGGCGGACGCCGAGCGCCTGGCGAGCTGCCGGACGATGCTCATCTGCGTCCATCGTCAGCTGGCGGTCGAGGAGCTGGCAGCGCAAGCGGAATTCGCAGTGGAGCGGCCGGCCGATCCCTACGGTGCGGAGTGGAGGATCACAGGGCGTGGTGCCGTCCTGCACGTGATTGCCGACCTGCTCTCCGACGCGATCAGAGCATTCGAGAGGGGTCTGGCCAAATGACGGGTTTTCCCTTGGCGGCCAGCTTGGTCGCCAAGGGCGATTTTTCGATTTCCCGAATGATCCCATCTGCTCCACATGACCCATTCGCAACCTTCCCTGTGCCTGGCCGATCTGCGGATGCGGATCGAAAGCGGCGCCGTGCAATCACCGGGCAGAATCTCTATCCTGGCGTTCCTCGACCTTGCCTGCTGCGCGATAGGAACAGAGACGTTCCACGACCCTGGGGTGCTCGCTTCGGAAGCATCATTCGCGGCCACGTTTCCCCAGGTTCCAGACGACAATCTTGCCGCTGCATTCGGGGACGCTGGCCTTTACGGCCGGTGCCGGGAGAGCCTCCTGCGGCACGCACGGCTGGCAGGGGCATGGCCCGACACTGATCCCTACACGCTGCTTAACCAGCTTGCGCGGGAACGCCGTCTGCCTGGCGTGAACCGGAAACTGATGGAAGAGATGTTCCCTGGAACGATCTTGCGGGATGTGACGCGTAAGTTGGCCATCGCAGCCGACCGCGATCTCCGTGATAAGCAGAGGAATGCGTTCCGGAATTCCGCTACGACAATTGACAAGCTCAGAGACGATCCGCGCGTTGTCGTGGCCGGGATCCTTCGCCCTGAGAAAATCGGCCCCTTCCCGGCTTATCGCGATGGCGACAAACACCGCATCGAATTGCCGGCCGCGCTCGCGGCAGTTCGAGGACGACTTCCCGTCGGCCACGCCCTTCACGCTCGGCGCGCATTCGAACTTGCCGTGGATTTTGGTTTACTTTCAGAAGACGGGCCGAAGCCAGGCTGGTCGCTGAGCCTCGAGGATGCGACGAGATATCATGCAGCGGTAGGGCAGCAGATCTCCGCGAACACCGCGGCTCTCTATCTCCGGACGCTGCTCTCGTTACTTCGATGCACCGAGCCTGCGGCTGTGTCCGAAGATGTTACTGCGGACCGGGTGCGTCGACCTGAACGCCATGACAGGCTCGCCGAACCTCGGAAACGAAAGACAAACAGAAAACCGGTCATGTTACCGACCGCGATCGAGGCAGAGGTTGCGGCCTTTGCGAAAGACCGCTCGACCAGCCGACGGCACGTGAAGGACTTACGCCGGCTGCTGCGAGACCTTCTGGACGCAGGCTTCGACATCGACAGTCCCACCTTTTTGCAGGACGCCGTGGTCTTTTTCGAGACCAGGGTCGAGGAACGTGCGGACCTCACTCGGCGCGACTACCGGACCGCCCTCCGCACGTTTCTGGCGCACACGCACAGGCTTTCTTCTTGGGAGGGTATGATCTCCCGCGCCAAGGGCACGATCGCGAGCGGCACCGACATGCAGGGCCTGCTGTTGGTCAGGAAATATGCCGAATGCTCCGAGCCGCCGATACCTCCCGAAAAGATCGACATGGATGTCGCGCGGGAATTCCTTTTGAAGGCTCAAGGACTGCGAGATGTTCCGAAGTGCCTGACGGGACTGGCAGCCCTCGACGTCTTGCGTTCTGTATTTCCCGAGCTCTTGCCGGGGCCCGCGATCGGCGACCAGCGCGACTGGCTTCGCCATCACCGCGGTGACATGCCCACAGCCTTGGAGAACTCCTTGCGGTCTATCGCCGAAGCGGCGGGATACGGCGCCTTTGGGGTGAAGGAGCTGATCACTGCGGCGCGGCGCCTGTTTGAGCTGACGTCCGACAAAAAGGTCTTCCAAGCTCAGATCGACGTCATTCCATGGCGAGACCTGATCGCGGCGGCGGCCGCGAGCCATCCACGGGAAATGCTCCATTACCGCGCGCCACTGCAGCGTCTGGCTGATCGCGTCGGCCGCGCGTGGACACCCGGTTGGCAAAAGCTCCAGTCCAGGATCGTGGAGGCTGGTCTTCCGCGAGCCGGAAATCCTGTCGACACGTTGATGGACGTGGCGGCCCACGAAGCGCGTGAACCCTGGCAGCTCGATCGCGAATGGGCATGGATCCATGAGAGATCCCTGCGTCCAGACCTGCGCAGAAAGTGGGTCCGCGCCATAGAAAACTTCGATGCCTTGTGGTCCGTTCCAGAAATCGCCGGGGACAGTCTTCTGCCGGCCGAGAAACTCGGGCCGATGCCCCGGATCGGCACCCGGCTGAAGAATGCGCATTTCCCCCTTCCGCGTAACCGACCGATTGGGGCCGCCTGCCTGAGGCTGGGGTTCCGAGGTAAGACACGTGCATAACGACGTCGTTATGCACGTGTCTTATTCGGAGGA
>NZ_QBKN01000072.1 GCF_003054175.1 Allosediminivita pacifica | reverse complement strand
ACCGTGGTAATCTTTGACATGACCGCCTCCCATTAAGGATTGTTGCGATCCCACCTTGGCACAGCGATGCCGTCGGGGGGCGGTTACAGCATCAATGCGGATGCGCTGCAGCAGGCGTTTGTCAGGGAGATGATCCTGTGAGTACCGCACCGCTCGTTCGCGCCATCCAAGAGCGGCTTCGTGAAGCTATGTATCGTGACATTGCGACGCCATTCCGGATGGCGGGAGTTGAGTTCGATTTTACTGCGGCTATGCGCGGCAATGAAGGGCGCGCGCTCGATCTTATTCTAATCTTCGACACAACGACCGGCGATTTCGGTGACCGTGAAGGCGTGCGGGTGCGCCAGCGGGTCGAGGCCCTGAGCCGCGCTCTCGATGTCACGGGCTCTCGCTATGTTGTGACGGCGATACTCGCGGGCGCACTACTCACAGAAACCGTCGAGGCCCTGGCTGAGACGTGCCGCGTGCTGCAGGTCGAAGACATTGCGATCGGCGCCAATGGGAGGCCGGCCGATGAAGCGGCGATGCGGCAGCTCGAAGACCAAATCCGAGTACTACTGCCGCTCCGGCTTCCTGAAACAGTTGCCGAAAGCCAGGATGGATACGGACCTGCACTGGAGCAACTGGTGCTTGCGGTCCCGCCGACCAACAAGGCGTTCCTAGACGTCTTGATCGCGGCGTCGGAGGATGGGGAGCAAGCCGTCACCGACGCAGCCGGGCGCGCCGTCGGCGCACCGTTCCAAATTGACCAGGAGGAGGACCCGTCATGACGGCGATGATCCTCAAAGAACTCGACATCACCAACTTCCGGAGCATCCGCGGCCATATCCATGCGCCGTTGGATGCAAAGGTCGTACTTATCCATGGCGAGAACGGCGCCGGCAAGACGAGCTTGCTCTCGGCGATTGAATTGGCGCTTACCGGCAGCGTGCAGTCATTGTATCGCGCCGATGCCGGCTATGCTAAGCAGCTTCTGCATCGCTCCGCTGGCGAGGGAAGCGTGCTTCTCAAAACGTCCGGGGCGGTGGGCCAGCAAAGCTTCGAGACACGGCTGGACGGTCAGGGCGCAACCGCGGCCGGCAGGCTCGAGCAACGGCTCGCGACGTTCTTCAGCGAACGCGCTTATCTGCCGCAGTCACTGCTTGGACAGCTGTTGCAGATCTATCAGGAATCGGGCTCGGGCTCGGATTCCCCGCTCGCCCAGTTCGTCGGCAACTTGCTCGGGCTCGACCGGCTCGACGCGCTCGAAGCGGGCCTTAAGCCGCTTGTCGACGTTCGCAACGTTCGCAAAGTCGTGGACGGGTGGAGTAGTGCCGAAACGGAGAAAACCAGGCTTGAGCGCCTTTTGGAAAGCCAGCGTAAGACGCGGGCTGCTGTTGCCGAGAGCCTGACCGCGGATTTTGAGGCGCTCAAGATTATTGCCGAGCACTTCGCGCCCGAACTGGCTGTCAGCGAAGACTCGCTGGACGCGCTCACGGCCTCGCTCCAAGATGAAGCCGACGCGGCAGCGTTAGAGAAGCGTTATGATCAGGTTCGCGAGTTCGGCGCGATCAGGCGGGAAATTGCCCAAGCGCAGGAAAGCATAGAGGGAGCCAATGCGCTGCCCGATGCCGATGCGTCGGCTGCCGCATATCAGCTATGGGAATCAAGCGACGGCGCTCGGGTTTCCGCCCTGCGCGCGCGCATTGAACAACTGCTGCCAAAAGTTTCGCTGCCAAGCGACCTCGAACATTTTCCGGAAGAGGCTATCGCCCAATTGCGCGCCGCAGCTAAGGAACTGAGCGATCGGGCGGCACAGGCCCGCGCCGACAGCGCGCGTCGCGTTGCCGCTGAATCGGAACGCGACGCGGTGCTGACTCAGCGCAACACAATCGATGCTGAAGTCAGCTCGATTTCAAGCGATTCAAGCAGCCTCGCTTCCGCACTAGCGGAGCTGACAAGCTTCGTGGAAAACGAGATTTGTCCCGTATGTGACCGAGACTTCCGTGAGGTGACCGAGGGCTCGCTGAGTGAGCATGTCCATGCCAAGGTGCGGCGGCTGTCGGGGGCGGCAGAACGGTTGCTGACACTAGGCCGCTCACGCAGTGATTTGCAACTAAGCGTTGAACGGTTGGAGCGCGAGATCGAGGCGCTGACGTCCCGCATTCTGGACTCTAAGTTCTTAGCTGACCTCGACCGGCGGGCAGCGGATCTGGATAGGGCGGCGGTAGAGCTCGAAGGGCTGGCGGAAGCTTTCCGTCAGGGCGGTAGGCTGCGCAGCGAGGATGTTGCGGCGCGCCGGGCTCGTATCGAGTTGCAGACACGAACCGCAGCGCTACTAGGTGCGCGAGAAACGCTCGGCGGTTTTGCGCGCACGGTCGGGGCGTCCGAACCGAGCGAAGGCGAAACCTTTGAGGCGGCGGTCGAACGGATCGAGATTTTTCTAATGGCTGAGAGTAAGCGGCTCGGCGACCGAGTGACGAAGCGACGCGAAGGTCTGGAATATGTTACCACGATCCGCGCAGGTTTGGCGCGGTTGACGGAGACCGATGCCGGGATCAACAAGGATTTGACCGCATGGCAGCGAGCTGACAGCTCGCTAACCCGCGCGCAGGAACTTCGAGACGAAGGCATTGCGATCCGCAATGCCGTTGACCGGGTGCGCTCGACGATCATCCGGCGCGAGTTCAACGACCGGCTAAATTTCTTGTGGGGCGATCTCTTCGTCCGGCTGGCTCCTGTGGAGCCATTCGTGCCGGCATTCCGCATTCCCCCAGCGCAGACGCAGCGGCTCCAGCCCAAGTTGATCACCGAGCACCGGTATGGCGGCGACGCTGGTGGCACGCCGGGCGCGATGCTCAGCGCCGGCAACCTCAACACCGCGGCGCTGACATTGTTTATTGCTCTGCATCTGGCGGTGCCCGTGAAGTTGCCTTTGTTAATACTAGACGATCCGGTGCAATCGATGGACGATGTTCATATCGCACATTTCGCGGCGTTGCTTAGAACACTCTCAAAGGAACATGGCCGCCAGATCCTGATCGCCGTACACGACCGCCAGCTATTCGAATATCTTCGACTAGAGTTAAGCCCAGCCTTCACTGAAGACAGCCTGCTGACTCTCGAACTATCGCGGAGTCGTCGGCGCGACACCCTGTGCAGCCACAATCGCTACGCCTTTAGAGAAGAAACGGCTCTAGTTAGTGCCGCCTAAAGATTGCCCGACAAGCGACGCAGCTTTACTTCAGAGGGAATAAGAAGTGCGTGCTCCTAGCAGGGCGCTTGGAACAATGCAAGTTAGCGACGCCGGATTAAGCCGCGTGCGACTCCGCCATTTCCCTGCGCCGACTCAATCGTTTTAATGCAGCGCTCGCGCGCAACTTGAAAAGGCGAAGAACCCTCGTGCTACGTAAGCGGCGTCTACGCCCCATCGGAGTTCAGCTCGACGGCTTGAAGTTCCAGGGTAGCAACTCGTCGATCCGGTTCGCGGGATGCCCTGCCGCG
>NZ_QBKN01000071.1 GCF_003054175.1 Allosediminivita pacifica | reverse complement strand
CAGCCCGACGCCGATGCCCAGCAGACCGTCGACGCCTTCAGCGAAGCCTATCCCAACGTCGAGGTCGAATGGGTCCGCGACGGCACGACGCAGATGATGGCGCGCCTGCGCGCCGAGTTCGAGGCCGGCCAGCCGCAGCCCGACGTTCTCCTGATCGCCGATACGGTCACGATGGAATCGTTGGAACAGGAAGGCCGCCTACTGGCCTATCCCGAGGCCGACACGGCAGCCTATCAGGAGGCCCTGATGGACCCCGAGGGCTACTATTTCTCGACCAAACTCATCACCAGCGGCATCGTCTACAACACCGCCGCCGAGATGGTGCCCTCCTCCTACGAAGACCTGCTGGCTGAGGAAGCTACCAACAACATCGTCATGCCCTCGCCGCTGGAATCCGGCGCCGCGACCATCCACATGGTCTCGCTCACTGGCCTGCCCGAACTGGGCTGGAACTACTACCAGGGCCTTGCTGACCAAGGTGCCATCGCGCAGGGCGGCAACGGCGGCACCTATCGTGCGGTGGCCGGTGGACAGGCGCTCTACGGCTTCGTCGTGGACTTCCTCGCGCTGCGCAACATCCAAGACGGTGCGCCCGTGGGCTTTGTTTTCCCGGAAGAGGGTGTCTCGGCCGTGACCGAGCCGGTGGCGATCCTTGAAAGCGCGAACAATGTTCCCGCCGCGAAGGCCTTCGTCGATTTCGTCATCTCGGAAGAGGGCCAGGAACTCGCGGCCCGGCAGGGCTACCTGCCCGCCCATCCCGACGTCGCCGCGCCCGACTACTTCCCCGACCGGTCCGAGATCAGTGTGATCACCTTCGATCCGGCCGAGGCGCTCGAGAACGATGCCGCCTACAAGGAGCGGTTCAGCGAGATGTTCGGCGGCTGATGTGGCGCAGGATCGGCGGCGAGGGGCTCACCCTCGCCGGACTGTCGCTTGCGGCAGCGGGCTTGTTCTTGCTGCCGCTCGGTCGTCTCTTCTGGACGGGTCTCGCCGAGGGGGGCGCCCCGATCGGCGAGGCGTTGTCCAGCGACCAGGTGCGCCGGGCACTCTGGCACAGCCTCGACAGCGCGGGAACATCCGCCTTCTGCGCGCTGCTGTTGGGCACGACCCTCGCGCTTGTGCTGGGGCTGACCAATATCCGGGCCAAGGGGCTCTTCGTCTTCCTGCTCCTGCTGCCCATGATGATCCCGCCGCACGTGACGGCGATCTCGTGGATACAGGCGCTCGGACAATCGAGCCCGGTGCTCTCGCTGGTGGGGCTCGCGCCCCCGGTGGGGGCCGCGCACCCGCTCTATTCGCGTGGAGGGGTGATCCTGTTGCTCACCATCCAGCACACGCCGCTGGTGTTTCTCGTCGTGCTGGCGGCCCTGCGGGGACTGCCGCGCGAGATGAGCGAGGCCGCGCGTATCGCGGGCGGGCGCCCCTTTAGACTGCTGACCCGCATCATGCTTCCGCTGCTGGCGCCGACGCTGGTGGCGGGTGTCGCGCTGGCCTTCGTCTCGGCGCTCGGCAATTTCGGCATCCCGGCGCTGCTGGGCATCCCGGGCCGCTTCATCACCCTGCCGGTGCTGATCTGGCGGCGATTGGCGGGTTTCGGACCCAGCGTGCTGACCGATGTGGCCGTGCTGGCCATGGGGCTCGCGCTGGTGGCGGTGCTGGCCGTCATCCTCCAAACCTGGCTGCAACGGAAGGTGCGCGCCGGAATGACCGGTCCACCGCAGCCGGCCCTGCGCATCGACCTCGGCCGAACCCGCCCACTCTGGGAGGCCGGGCTCGCGATCTTTGTCGCTGCGACGCTCGTGATGCCGCTGACCTCGCTCGTCGGGACTGCGCTGGTCGCGACCTACGGCATCCCGCTCAGTCTCTCGACCATGACCTTCGACAATTTCGCCGAGGTCCTGTTTCGCCAGAGCGCGCCGATCCGCGCCTTCGGCAATTCGACCCTGATCGCGGGGCTCGCGGCGCTGACGCTTGCCGCGCTCTCGGCACTGGTGGCCTATTTCGCCGGGCGGCGCGGCTCGACCGGGCGCCGGCTGGGCGGCGTCGTCACGGCCCTCGCGGACGTCAGCTATGCGATCCCCGGCTTGGTGATCTCGGTCGCATTCATCCTGATCTACATCCGGCCGATCCCGGGCACCGGCATCTCGCTCTACAACACGCTGACGCTGATCTGGCTGGCCTACCTGACGGCCTATTTCTCGGTCGCGCTCAAGCCGGTCTCAGCGGCGGCAGGGCAGCTCGATCCCTCGCTCGACGACGCGGCGCGGGTGTCGGGCGCGGGTTTTGCCCGGCGGATCGCGCGGATTCACCTGCCGCTTCTGGCCCCGGCCGCCGCATCGGGGGCGATCCTCGTTTTCCTCACCGCCTACAACGAGATCACGGTGTCGGCGCTGCTCTGGTCGCGTGGGAACGAGACCATCGGCACGACGATCTTCAACTACGAGGACGGCGGATACACCACGCTGGCGGCCGCCATGTCGACGATCACAGTCATGGCCACCGTGCTGCTGATGGCGCTACTCGACCGGCTGGGCCGTCACCTGCCGCCCGGCGTGGTGCCCTGGCGCCTGTGACGGGGCCGGGGACTGCCCCATGTCACGGCGCAGCGCCCAGCCGCCCGTGATGCCAAGCGGCACCGTCTCTCCGTCGCGCAGAGGGACATGGCTGGCCACGGGCAAGGGCTCGGCGAGGCCTTGCACTTCGGCCAGCCCTTCCCAGACGCCCCCGCGGTAGAAGACGCGGCTCAGCCGACCTTGTAGCGGCCCGTCGCCCAGAGCCACGTCCCCGGGGCGCAAGACCACCTGCGCCGGGCCGTTCACATCGCCCCCAACGGCCACGTATCGCCCGGCAAGCGCCGCCGATCCCGACAGCACCGTGGTGTCGAGGACGGCCGACCTCCCGATGAAGCGCGCGACCTCGGCATTGGCGGGACGCTCGTAAAGTCCTCGTGGCGTTGCGATCTGCTGGAACTGGCCCCGAGCCATCACCGCGACGCGGCTGGCCAGCGCCATGGCCTCGCGCTGATCGTGGGTGATGTAGATCGTCGTGGCCCGCGCCTTGCGATGGAAGGCGGCGATTTCCTCTTCCATCGCGGCACGCAGATGCGGGTCTAGGTTGGCCAGAGGTTCGTCCATCAGAACGGTGCGCGCTCCGCCTGCAAGGCAGCGGGCAAGGGCCACGCGCTGACGCTGTCCACCCGAGAGCTCTGCCGGACGCCGCGCGGCAAAGTCTTCCAGAGCAACGGTCCGCAGGTGGGCGCGGGCGTCCTCCCGGGACTTCCGCCGCGACCCGCCGCCGCTTTCGATCGGGAAGGCGACGTTGCCCAGCACGTCCATGTGCGGCCAGAGCGCGTAGGACTGGAAGACCACGCCGACATCGCGTGCCTCGGGCGGGACGTGGTGCTCCGGGGAGGACATCGTCCGACCACCAAGCGCGATCTCGCCGCCGTCGAGATGTTCCAGCCCCGCCACGAGCCGCAGAAGGGTCGACTTGCCGCAGCCGGAGGGCCCAAGCACGACGAAGAACTCGCCATCGTCGATTTCGGCCGAGACACCGTCGACGGCGGCATGCGCGCCAAAGCTCTTACGAATGTCGGTCAAAGTCAGGGCCAAGACGCATCTCCTGTCCGTCAAGCGTTTGCGCCATTCCGCATGGCGAAGTCCCCGGGTCAAGTGAAGGTCTTTTGAACCC
>NZ_QBKN01000070.1 GCF_003054175.1 Allosediminivita pacifica | reverse complement strand
TGGTAATCTTTGACATGACCGCCTCCCATTAAGGATTGTTGCGATCCCACCTTGGCACAGCGATGCCGTCGGGGGGCGGTTACAGCATCAAAGCCATGCCCCGCACTGCGGCAGGTTGAATTCTGGCGGACCAATGACCGCCATCCCGATAGAAAAGAAGATATTTGGCTCAATGCCTTGTTGAGAAAATCCTGACGCGTGCCCGCTGAAAATTCCGCCACCACCCAATGTCCGTATTGCGCCCCGATCATGGATACCGTGATCGAGTGTGACGCCCAGGTTATCCTGATCCGGAACGGCGCAGGCCTTGTTCTTGCCCCGCGCCGGCACGTGAAGCGCTGGCGTGACCTGACCGAGGCGGAGCAGATCGCTCTCATGGCGCGCGTGACCCCGGCACAAAAGCTCTTGGAAGCGGATGAGGGCCAGGCCCCGGTCGCCCTCATCGAGTCTGAGCCGCATTTCCATCTTCGCCTGGAAGCGCCCGCCACCGCAATCGGACCCATACCCGGCGCGCCACATGACAGCCCGCTCATTTCCGGGGGCGATGATGCCCTCCATGCTCATCTGCGCCCCCTGATCGACCAGGCGCACTCCATCGATCTGGCCGTTTCGTTTCTCATGACGTCGGGTGCTCGGTTGGTCATGCCGCATCTGCGCGACCTGCTGGAGCGTGGCGGACGGCTGCGGTTGCTGACCGGCGATTATCTGGATGTCACGGAGCCGGTTGCTCTGCGCTTGATGCAGGATCTGGAACACGACCGGCAGCTCTACATTTTTCAGGCAGACCGCATTCCGTTTCACCCCAAGGCCTGGATGTTTTCCTTCGCGGACGGCGCAGGAGCTCTGATTGTTGGTTCTTCGAACCTATCTCGGTCCGCGCTGACCGAAGGTGTCGAATGGAACCTGCGCCATTTCGACCGATCCGACGCCCTGCCTCTGACAAATGCCCGCACAGCCTTCGAAAACCTCCTGGCTCGGCCAGAGGTAATAGATCTCACGCCAGATTGGATCGATAGCTATGAGACCCGCCGGATCGCGCCATTGCCAAAGCAATCCGGCGTTCCGGCAGAAACACCCGAAGACGCGCCCAAGCCACATGCCACACAGCAAGAGGCTCTCCACGCGCTCGCCGCGACACGGGCCAAGGGCTATCGCGCCGGTTTGGTCGTTCTTGCAACCGGCCTCGGCAAAACCTTCCTTGCCGCATTCGATAGTCAGCCTGCGGCGCGCGTCCTGTTCGTCGCCCATCGCGAAGAAATCCTGACCCAAGCCATGGCTGCCTTTCGCGCCATCCGCCCCAAGGCGCGGCTGGGGCGTTTCGGCGGTGGCGAGAAAGATTTCAATGCCGACGTTCTCTTCGCCTCGATCCAAACGCTTTCGCGTGCGCAGCACCTGAACCGCTTTGCGCCGGATGCTTTCGACTACATCGTCGTGGATGAATTCCACCACGCCGCTGCTACGACATACCGCCGGATCATCGATCACTTCACCCCGCAATTCCTCCTCGGCCTGACGGCGACACCGGACCGCAGCGATGGCGGCGATCTTCTGGGCCTGTGCGAGGAAAACCTCGTTTACGAATGTGATCTCTGGTCCGGTATCGACCGCGAATTGCTGTCCCCATTCAAGTATTTCGGCGTGCCCGACCCCGTGGAATATGCGCAGATCCCATGGCGTAGCGGCAAGTTCGATGAGGCCGCCCTGACCGAAGCCGTGGCGACGCAAGCACGGGCTGAAAACGCGTTGGATCAACTGGCGCGGCGCGGCGGCAAAAAGGCGATCGGTTTCTGCGTCTCGCGCCGCCACGCAGATTTCATGGCTGAATTCTCTTTGGCGCGTGGCTTGCGCGCTGTGGCCGTCCATTCCGGCGAGACATCGGCTCCACGCGCCAGCGCGTTGAAAGCGCTCGAGAACGGAGACCTCGAAATCGTCTACGCGGTCGACATGTTCAATGAAGGCGTCGATGTTCCCTCGATCGACACCGTGCTGATGCTGCGTCCGACCGAAAGCCCGGTGATCTGGTTGCAGCAACTTGGGCGCGGCCTGCGGCGATCAGCCGAGAAAACGCATCTGGCGGTGATCGACTATATCGGCAACCACCGCATCTTCCTGACCAAAGCCAGAACGCTGTTGCGCACCGGCGCAGGAGAAGGCGCACTACGGATCGCTCTGGAAAAACTGGAACGCCATGAGATCAGCTTTCCGGCGGGTTGCGAAGTTACCTATGAGCTCGAAGCCCTCGACATCCTCAAATCACTGATCCGCCAACCGCGCGACGGTAAAGAACTGACTGCCTTCTACCGCGATTTCCGCGACCGACACGGGGTTCGGCCAACTGCCTCGGAGGTTCAGCACGCAGGCTTCAATCCTGGTCGAACCGGCCACGCTGGTTGGCTTGGCTTCGTCAACGATATGGGCGATCTGACGGGTGATATGCATGCCGCTTGGACCGGCCACAAAGGCCTGCTGGACGAGCTTGAGACCACGCGAATGACGCGCAGCTACAAGATGTTGGCCCTGCGCGGAATGATCGAGGCTGGCGCGTTACCGGGCCGCATTGCCGTTGCAGATCTCGCCGAACGTGTCAGTCGTCTTGCCCGGCGCAACCCCGAAATCAAATCGGATTTAAGCGTCGACCCCGATGACACCGCAGCGATCCGAAGTTTGCTCACCAAGTTCCCGCTCAAGCTGCTTGGCGAAACCGAATGGTTCCGCCTTGGCCCTGGCACCTTCGAGACGACAATCGGCGAAAGCCATGATGCTCAGTTGTCAGCACTGGCGTCGGAACTGGTCGACTGGCGTCTACTTCGGCATTTTCAGACCAAGAGCGTCATCTACGACCAACCAAACGCGTCCGGTTTGGCCGAAGCGGCCGAAGCCCCCGGCAGCCGCCCCACACCGCCCGCATTGGGGCCAAAAATCTGGGAAGAATACTCCCGCGAGAGCATCCCGCCTCTATTCGGCGCTGTGTTCAACACGGGTTCTTGGAACTCCGGAATCGTAGTGATCAAGGACGTCAAAGCCATGATCCTACTCGTCACCATGGACAAGAGCACCATGTCGGTTGGCGATCACTACGCAGACGAATTCGCCAGCCCAACCCGCTTTGTCTGGCAAACCCAGACCAGCACCCGCCGGGCCAGCAGCCGCGGCAAGATCATATCCGGAGAAGAGCCCGGCTGGACGATCCACCTGTTCGTTCGAAAATCCAAACTCCGAGACGGACGCGCCGCGCCGTTCCGCTACGCAGGTCCCGTTCGTTTTGCCGGCTGGGACGGAGAAGCACCGATCACGGTTCAATGGGATCTGAATGAACCTGTACCGGAAGCCCTGAGACAGCTGTTTGGGCTTGAGTGACAATTATGCTTTGGCTACTTGCGGCACGGAGGGCGGACATCTTCCGTTCGCTGCGCTTGTCACGAACGACAGCAGTGCGCAGGTTGCGACCAAACGCGACGGCGGCATGACACGCGGCCACCCCGCGAAAACAGCGGCCGGTCAGCACGCCGCCCATGATCGACAAGACGGCATAGGTCGTCATCGGTGTGCCCTCCGTTCGGTTCCGATGGAACCATCATGCCATGTGAGATGCCGACGGTGGGGGCATCCACCGCATCAGTTCAAAGCGTGTGGACGGGACACTCATGACCGGAGACCATCATCCTCTGTGCCCCTCTCCCCGTACGGGGGCTTTGATGCTGTAACCGCCCCCCGACGGCATCGCTGTGCCAAGGTGGGATCGCAACAATCCTTAATGGGAGGCGGTCATGTCAAAGATTACCA
>NZ_QBKN01000069.1 GCF_003054175.1 Allosediminivita pacifica | reverse complement strand
GCTGTGGCTGTGCTTCGCGCTCGATGTCCCTGGCGTCCCAGAGGCGACGGTGTCCCTGCCGTTCGACTTCCTCGCCGGTCTTCTGATCCTTGGTCTTGTAGGTCACCGGCTCGACACCGGGAGAGAAGAAGGTCGCGCGATCGCCGACTTTCAGGTCATGCTTTTCAAGCGCGGCAGGGAGGGTGACGCTCCAGATATGCTCCTTCGTGCCCGCTTGGTTGGTCAGAGCCACGAAGGGTACGGGATCAGCCCCTTCGCGGTTGCGATAGGGGGCGGTGCCGATGTCGGTGATCTTGCCGGAGATGCCGTCAGAATAGCTTTGGTGCGGCGCGGCCTGCTGGTCTTCGCGGTCAATCGTCTTGGTATGGGCGGGTTGGGAGGCACGGTCCGTCCGCTCGATGGCACGTTCCCCGATCATCTGCGACCGGCGGTTGGCTTCTTCCTGATCCTTCTCCGTGGGGAGGTAGCCCTGAACCTTCAGCCCTTGGGCGGTGCCTTCGATCCACATCTCGCGCCGGAACTCCTCCGGCCCCTTAGCCTTCAGGCTCTGCCATCCGCGATGCGCGGCCAGCTCGATCATGTCCATTGCGGTCCCGCGATCCGCGTTTCGGGTGCTGAGCTGGTCGCCCTTGTCGATGATCGCAGGCCGGGCGTCATCATAGGAACGGTAAAGGTCCTGCTGACCTTTCGCCTTCGTGACCAGAAACCTGTCATGGTAGCTGACGGGCAGGTCAAAGCGATCCTGATCCGGCTTGGCCTGCTGTCTCTCGCTTGGCGAGATCGAGCCCTGGTCTGCGGGTGGCTTTTCCGGGCTGGCCTTCTCCGCGATCCGATCATGATAGCCGGTCCAGAAGTCCATGTTGGTCTGCGCCATGCGGGAAGGGGCCACGCCATCGCGATTGAGGTCGGTGAGATCCTTGCTGACGCTGTCGAGCGTGGGCACGGACTTCTGGATGTCGGTGCCGATGGTGACGGTGCGGGCGACGGTGCGCGCGCTTTTGTCCGTGTTCTCGATCACGCGCGGGTGCTGGCTGGCATCGGCATCCGCGAAGGCACGCCCTGCGGCGGCGGCCGAGGTGAAGCGCTCTTCCTTGCCATTGTGCGCATAGGAGAGCGTGAAGCTCGTACTCTTGTCCGTCTCAGGCATTCCGTTTCCTTTCGGCTTTCGCGGGGGCGACGTCACAGCCGAGGGCGGCGAGGATGTCCGCGGCGCCCTTGCGTGTTCCGACCTGTCCGGCCTTGTTCAGCTCCTTGATTTTCGCCTGTGCCTTCTGCCCGCTCAGGGCCAGCCGGTCGAAGGAGATGCCTTCGGGGTTGGCGATCTCCTCGTCGGTCATCGGCACTTCGGCAGGTTCGCCGTTGGCGACGTTCGCGGCCTGGAAGGCTTTCAGACCGGCCAGATTGTCGAAGTTGGTCTGAAGGGTGGAGACGCTTTCGCGCAGCATCGCGTTCTCGTCTCTCAACGAGGCAACGGCCTCGGCCAAGGCGTGACGGTCGATCCTGGGGACCACGGGCGGGGGCACCTTGGAGCGTTCAAGCAGTGCCGCTTCGGCATAGAACCTGATCTTCTTCGCCCGGATCGGTGGGTGTCCGGCGACGAAGACCAGCGCCTCGCTCTGGTCCATTTGCAGCAGCTCCTGCGGCAGCATGAGGGAGCGTTTCTGCTCGCTGTGACTGACGGTCGTGCCCTTGCGGTTGGCAAGGTATTTGGATTTGGACTCGCTGCGGGCTTCCACGCCATGCGTACCGAGCCGTTCCGAGAGGTTGCGCGCCTCTTTCACCCCCTTCGGGGTGAAGACGATGCTGACGCCGGAATTGTCCATATAGGCATCGGCGCCGTCCTGGCCGTAGATGTCGGCCAGCTGGGCCGGGGTCTGGACGATGGTCAGCACCTTCATGCCGTAGCCCGCGAAATAGCCAATGCCGCGCTTGAAGGCCGGAAGCTCCCCGACCGAGGCGAACTCGTCCATGCAGAGCAGGATCTTGTGTTTCAGGGCCGGATTATGCTCGGGCAGTTCCTGCATGTTCGCATCGACGCAGGACTGGAAGAAGAGGTTCATCAGCGGCCCGAGGCGACCGAGGTTGTTGGGCGTGATGCCGACATAGATCGTCATCCGCTTTCGGCGCAGATCGGCGAAGGCGAAATCAGACGCGGCAGTCGCGCGGTCGAGCATCGGGTTGGCGAAGAGGCCGAGGTTGGCGGTGATCGTGGATTTTACGCTTTCGAAGGTGTTCTCGCTTTTGGAGAGGAAGTCGTTGAGGGTCGAGACGGTCTGGAGCGACAGCGGACGCCCGGAGGCCTTCCTGTCCTCGATCCGCTTCTGGAAGGTCTGGACGAAGTCCGGGGTCAGGGTGAGCTGGCGGTAGATCTCCCCCAAGGTGAAGGGCCGTTCCGGCGTCTCGGCCAGATAGCCGCCAACGCCGACAAAGGCCGTCTGTGCCGCCCGGTCGAAGAACGGGTCTTTCGAGGCCACCGGAATGAACAGGTCGGCCAGCCGCTGAAGATCCTCGATCTGGTAATCCGTGCCACGCCGGACCGTGGAGAGCGGGTTCCAGCGATGCGTGCGACCATCCGGATCGAGGGGATCGAACAGGAAGACCTCCTGACCGCCCGCCTTGCGGAAGCCTGCGGTCAGGGTCCAGTTCTCCTTCTTGATGTCCAGGACCACGGCAGAGTCCGGCCAGTTGAGGAGGTTCGGGATCACCACGCCGACGCCCTTGCCGGAGCGGGTCGGGGCATAGAGCAGGACGTGTTCGTCGCCGCCATACATCAGCAGGTTTTGGGGCGTCAGATGTCCGGCTTTCTGGATCTTGACCGCGCCGCCTTGCTCGACTGCGCGGCCCCATTTGTCGACCCGCTTACCATAGTGTCGGGAGGGCAGGGAGCCGGTGAAGCCCGCAATGAGGCCTGCCTTCGATCTCATGCCCGCCTGCCGGATATCGCGGGCGCGTGCAAACTCGGCGCGGCCATGCACGTCCGGTTTCGGCTGCGCTTTCAGGATGGCGGCGGCGATGACGATGGTCGGCAGCAGCCCGGCATAGCCGGAGAGCTTGATCCATTTTACCGTCTCAGGATCAGTGTATCCGGCCAGCGCCGCCTGGGGCCAAAGCAACAGGTCGCGGGGCAGGTGGAGCGGAACCTTCAGCCCCCACTGCATGACATAGGCGGCGGTGACGAGCCCCCCGGCCACGGCGAACACGACTGCGGCCGAGATCGCGGCAGCCCGTGCAGGGGTGCCAAGGCGATGCCAGTTCTGGACGATCATGCTTCACCCCCCAGCTTTCTGCGGGGATCGAAATAGACCTCGGTGACCCTGGGTCCGGCGGCGGTCTTTTTGATCTGCACGACCACGTCGACCATCTGGTAGAGCATGTCCTTGATCTCGTCGCGCTTGAGGTCACGCCCGGCTTCGCTTTCCTTCACCAGAAGGGCCAGTTGCTCGAAGGCGAGCGTGGCGGAGTCGGCGTGAATGGTGGTGATCGACCCGCCATGCCCGGTGTTGACGTTGCGCAGGTAGTAGAAGGCCGAGGCGTCGCGAAGCTCCTGCAGGAAGATGCGGTCGGGCCGCATCCGGAGCGCGCTTTCCAGCAAGTCGCGCGCCGTGACCTTGGCCTCGCCCTGACCGCCCTTGGAATAGATCATCCGCACCACATTGGGCTGGGGAAGCTCCAGCTCGACGGTGTCTTCGATGGTGATCAGTCGCTCGCTGGTCGGGATCAGCGGGATCAGCGCCTTCGAGAAGGTCGTCTTGCCCGAGCCGGTGGAGCCAGAGACAAGGATGTTCTTCTTTGCCAGCACGGCGGCGTTCAGGAAGGTCTTCCAGTCGCCCTTGCGGTGATGGTCGAGAAGGGCTTCATC
>NZ_QBKN01000068.1 GCF_003054175.1 Allosediminivita pacifica | reverse complement strand
CGCAACCCGATACGACAAGACCGCAGAGAGCTTCCTGGGCTTCGTCGACATCACGTCGATCCGCCTCTGGCTACGCCATTTGTCAACATGACCTAAGTGCAGTAGGTGACTTCGCTTCCTAAGTATCCCAAGATGCGAAGCTAGCAAACAATTTGCGGTTCACAGTTGCGGTCGTGTATCCAGTCCGACATTTTACACTAGATTTTGGGAGTGCAGTTGATGCAAGCATTTGAGTGGCGCGAAAGGCTAGTTGCGCTTGGAAATTCTGAGGAATTTGTTCGGGCGCACGAAGCTGAACCGGGTAGGTTGGCGCTAGGCAAGCTTCGGGATATCGTACTCAATGCACCTGAACGATTAAGTAGCAACCACTTCGAGACCCTCAACGAGACGCACATCGCTGAGCTCGTTGCAAAGTACTCAGCTGTGCTTGCCCGTGATCCGGAAGGCTTCTTCGGGCGCGAGGCTTCAGACGAGGAGCTCTTCAACCGAGCTGTTGCCGCGGCACGGTACATCGATGCCAGCCTGGCAAATGGACCAGCCCCCATTGTTGACGACGCAGCGGTTTTTCGGACCTCCGACGGCTTTTATGTCCTTCCCGCGAGCCGGTACCGCGCCGCCGACCGGCCGGCTTCTCATCACGGACCAAGGCGCCGGCTCCTACTTCATCATCGGGTGGTGCCTACAACCATCAAGGGCATCGAGGTTCGAGTTCACATCTCGAAGTCGGTTGCGAACGATCCTAAGACGCCAAGGACTGTGGGATGCGGCGTGTTTCCCGGTGCTTGGCTTGAGGAGGATCGGAATGCCGAGGGGTTTGCGGTTCGCGCTGTGCATGGCGTCACAAACCTGGCGGAGGACCTCTTGGCGCAATATGGACAGGCTCTGGACGCCGGCTGCGATGCGGTGATCTGGCCGGAACTCCTTGTGCCACCCGAGGCGTTGAATGCACTGTCAAAGGCAATGCTCTCGGATCCGCTTGTGGGAAACTTGGCTCCGGTTGTAGTGGCAGGAACTTGGCATGTGCGGATTGGCTCTCGATGGCGCAACCGTTGCACTGTCCTTGATGGTTTCGGCCGTAAGATGTTCAGCTTTGACAAGGTGCGGCCATTTGGCGCCGGTGATCCGCTGAAGGCAGAGGCGCTAGATCCGGGGGAGGGCATCGACTTGCTATTAACGCAAGATGAGCTGATCCTTTTCGCTATCTGCAAGGACTTCTGTGAGATCGAGCGCAACGATCTACTCGTAGAGTGCGACGCTACTTACGCCTTTGTTCCCTCGTATGGGCAGAAGTCCACCTGTAGGGCTTCGATCGACGCGGCTACGCGCCTGCAGAATCGTGTGGGCACGCTCTGCGCGGTCGCCCAGCAGGGGCTTGCCCTTTCGGCGGAAGAAGCGGCTCAGGCAGACAACTTCGTTTTGTGCGCGCCTCGCAAGCCTCAGAGCCTTGCGCCGGAAAATTGCATCCCGAGGGAACCTTTCAGTACATTTAGAGCTGGTAAGTAGTTACCTGCTAACCAATCTGCACAGTGAAGCGTTGTGAAACGTCTCGAGCAGCTCTAAGGTTAAGTAGACGTAGAAGGAGATGGGCTTTGTTTTCATTGGATGCAATCGCGCGCGACGATATCGAGCCGAGCGAGGCGAGGGCTTTATTGTTCGAGGCACTCGAAGGCGCAGCTAGACCCGCTGCGATCTACTCCGCACTGGCTCAGTGGACCTGGGCGACGCTTACGGGACGACGGTTCGACGAGGGCCTCCGTGGATGGCACAGGCTCCTGGAGGAAAGTGCGCTACGTTTGGAGAACGCGACACGCGGTTCCGGTGAAGCTGGTAGCGAGGAGGATCGACGCTACGCGGAACGTATCAATGCGCTTAGTGACCTCGTCAAGGCATCGATCCATGTCGCCAGCGATATGAAGCGCCAAGATGTATTGGCAAAGACGCATGTGATGGATGTCTTGGCCATCCTTGCGCGTCATGCCGAAGGGCCGTTAGAGCGTGCGGCGATCGAACAGGAACTTGGTCTCAGTGCCGCAAACCTCTCGCGCGTTTTGACGATGATGGGCGCCGTCGGCCTCGTAGAGCGCCACGCCTCGGGTCGGACCGCAAAGTTCACAATAACTGGAGCTGGACTAAAAGCGGTGACGGAGGACGTTGAAGTGAAAGCCTCTGAGGCGCGCGCTCGACTGACCGCAGAGCGCTTGGAGCTGGAGAAACTTGAACGTGAGATTGCAGTGGCGAAAGACGCCAAGGCAAGAAGTGAGGCTGAGCTTCAAGAGCTGCGAGTGGAGGGTCCAATAACTCAATCTGATAGCTTGCTTATATCCGGCCTATCAAAGGTGGTAGCTGAGTTTCTAAAATCTTCCCCGAGCCAGCCAGGACAGCGCCTAGCAACATTGATGGGCGGCAGAGCGCGCCCCGATGTAAGCATGGGCGTGCCAGACGTAGCTACCAAATTGCGTGCTCGACGGAGAGGGTATTTTGAACAGCCGGAGTATACCGGGTCGCCAGGAACGACGATCAGTGAAGCTGAACCATCGTCGCATAAGCCCACAAAGTTCTACGGCGATAAACCAGAGCAATTTATGGAGCTGATTGTTGTGCCGGGCAGGCAGGCGCCAGGCGTGCCTGGTAAAGCGTCGTTCCAGCAGAGCTCTAAGCCTGATCGACAGATACCCTTTACAATGCGTGGGGAGAGCTGACATGACCAATAACTCCGGAGTTGACGAAGTTGAGGAATATCCCAGCAGTGTGCAGCTCTCTAGAGCTGCCGCAGAGACACTTGGAATGGTGTCTCGGTCAGAGATAAACCTGCAGCTCACCCATGCTAGGGACGGTAATGACAGAGGTGTCTTCGTGCCATTTATGGAGTGGCATATGGTTCTCGACTCGCAGTTGGATAACGTGCCAGACGCTGCGCGAGATTTCTATTTAAAGATCACGCTCGATAATCTTGCATTCCTAATTGAGGATATGACTTCCGAGGTAGCGGAAAATACTGAAGCGTTGCAAAAAATGGCGGCGGGGAGCGAAGAGAGAATCGCCCCACCTCTTGATGCTGCAATCAGTTGGTTGCAGAGAGCCTCGGAGAACGCGCTTCGCGCAGCCGAGACTCTAAAGGCGATCCACGACGCCCGTGACGAAGCTAGCTGATTTACCCTTGCTCGTTTAACCATTATTTATTGCGAGGGTATGCGGTGGGGATTCTGGTGTTCCCCGTCGGGCGCAGTGGCGAGGATATTTTGTGATGGCCTGACTGCTAAATTGGGTTCTGTTTCCGTTGGTAATGCGAACGGACTTTCCCCTGATGTGCGCCGGGGTGCTGAGTTTCCGGTAGAACTCCTTGGCACGATAGACATTTATCACTGATCAGACACATTTATTCCCGTTTGAAGTCTGTAGTCACCACGAGGATTCAAGACTTTCTCGACGCTCCAAAGCTGTCGGACGCGAAATCCAATGATCAGCGCGACACTCGCGGCCAAGGGTATTGGCATCTTTGTGCCGCGTGCCCGCTACCGGCAAAGTCGTCTTCCGACGCGCAATCCTTCCACGTAGACGATACGATAGAAATTCCTGCAATTTATAATCATGCCCCGCCGCTTCAGAAGAACGCCAAGCCGACGACACCCGGGCGGAGGGCGCTTGTTAGCGATCGCCTTGCAGATCTCAGTACGGTCCAGTGGGCAGACCCTCCTCGCCGCCCAGAAAAGAAATTTTGAAATTTCCTATATTAGCGATCCAATTGCTGCTTTTTGGGCGATGCGAAACCGCACAAATCGTAGCGAGAGCATCATGAACGATATCTTTTTAAGCGACGTCCAGATCGCCGCCGTCTACAGCGTGCACCGGATGACCGTATGGCGCTGGCTAAAGTCTGATCCCACTTTCCCGAAGCCCTTCCGCTTGTCCGGACGCTGCACGCGCTGGAAGAAGTCGGAAATCGAAGCTTGGGAAGCGAGTAAGGCCTCCGACTAAAACAAACCCCCGCCGATACAGGACCGGACGGGGGCGCGAGTTCTTCTCTGACAAGCTGAGCTTACTTCACCGGAACCGCGTCCTCAAGGCTGTAAGCGGCGGCTGCGCCCCACGTTGTAGATGAGCTCCGGCACTGCGAGGTGATACCCATCTCATGATGGGGAGTGCGTTTCGCAATGTGCGCGA
>NZ_QBKN01000067.1 GCF_003054175.1 Allosediminivita pacifica | reverse complement strand
ATCTGCGTCGTGCCGTCGCGGACCCATTCGACCTCGACGTTGGGATAGGCTTCGCTGAAGGCGTCGACGGTCTGCTGGGCATCGGCGTCGGGCTGCGAAGTGTAGAGCACGAGGGTGCCCGAGACATCTTCGTTCTGTGCGAGGACGGGGCCTCCGGAGGTGACGACCGTGGCGAGTGCAAGGGCGGCAATGCGTTTCATGCGGGTCTCCTGTTTTGTCCCGGGGTCTCTAGCAGCGACCTGTGACACTCCTGCGACGCAACGGACTTACCGCCGGGTCGACGCGCTCCGCACCCCTTTGGAGTAGCAGCCGCACCGTTGCCGAACGTCCAGAAAAGCCTGGCCGCCATGCAAATTCCGTTGGTCAGTCGCCGCGCTGCGCCAGTCATTTCCGACCCAATTCGCCAAGCCGTTGGGGCCCAAACCGGCCCCTTCAACTTGATCCGCGCGGCACTTCGGTGAGCGGACTTTCACGCCCTTCGTCTCAGGGATGATAAAATACCCACCAACAGCCATCTGTGTTTGGGGGGGGGCGTCTTTGGTTTCCCTGAAGGGTAAGAAATTTGGGCGTCCTAAAGAACTGCGGCACGCTTCGAATACTGCTTGCTTGAGGTTTAATTTCCCATATTCTCGAAATATGGAATCTCTTGGCATCATTGCACAGCTCACCACCCTCGGGCACCCGCAGAGGCTCGCGATCTTTCGCCTCCTCGTGCGGCGCGCGCCTGATGCCCTGTCCGCTGGAGAGGTGGCCGCTGCGCTGAGCATCAAGCCATCGACACTGTCGTCCTATCTCGGCGCCCTGACCCAGGCGGGGCTCGTGACCCAGCGGCGGAAGGGGACGTCCCTGCTCTACGGTGTGAACCTCGGCGGCGTGCAGACGATGATCGAAACGCTGTTCCTCGACTGTTGCCGGGGGCGCCCGGATCTCTGTTTGTCCCTCACCTCATCCCTCCTTGATGGAGCCATCACCATGTCCGACCGCAAGTTCAATGTCCTGTTCATCTGCACCGGCAACTCGGCCCGGTCGATTTTCGCCGAATCCATCTTACGGGAGGAGGCGGGCGATCAGTTCGAAGCGTTCTCGGCCGGAACGCGGCCCTACTCAGAGCTCAACCCCTTCGCGCTCACCGTGCTGAAGGACAAGGGCCACGACGTATCTGCCCTGCGGGCGAAGAACGTCAGCGAGTTCCAGGGCCCAGACGCTCCGGTCCTGGATTTCGTCTTCACCGTCTGCGATCAGGCCGCCAACGAGGACTGCCCGGCGTGGAGCGGCCAGCCGATCAGCGCGCATTGGGGTATGCCCGATCCGGTCAAGGCGGACGGCACCGAGGCCCAGAAAGGCCTCGCCTTCCAGCATGCCTATGGCGTCCTGCGCAACCGTATTCTGGCATTCGCGGCGCTGCCGCTTGAAACGCTGGACCGGATCTCGCTCCAGAAAGCGGTCGACCGCATCGCAGGGATGGACACCGGCGCCGACGCCTGAGCGCTCGACACACCCACTTTCACATCGACGCCATGGGCCCGGGGTATATCCACGACGTGGTTGCCACGGGGCCAATATCGACAGGAGACAGTCTTGGCCGACACGACGGATACCGCCCCGCCCGCCATGGGCGGCTTCGAGCGCTGGCTGAGCCTTTGGGTCGCGCTTGCCATGGTGGTGGGCATTGCCGTAGGGCAGGTCGCGCCCGGCCTCGTCGAGGCAATCGCCGCGGCGGAGGTCGCTTCGATCAACCTCGTCGTCGCCGTGCTCATCTGGGCGATGGTCTACCCGATGATGGTCGGCGTCGATTTCGGCGCGGTCTCGGGCGTCGCGCGCCAGCCAAAGGGCCTGATCGTGACGCTCGCGGTCAACTGGC
This sequence comes from Allosediminivita pacifica, assembly GCF_003054175.1. GTDB lineage: Bacteria > Pseudomonadota > Alphaproteobacteria > Rhodobacterales > Rhodobacteraceae > Allosediminivita > Allosediminivita pacifica. The sequence goes on along the minus strand of NZ_QBKN01000067.1, from coordinate 2,345 downwards.
TGATCAAACCGTTCACCATGGCCGGGCTCGCGGTGTTGTTCTTCGAGGTGGTGTTCGCGCCGTTCATCGCGCCCGAGGATGCCGCGCAATACATCGCGGGCCTGATACTTCTGGGCGCGGCGCCTTGCACCGCGATGGTCTTCGTGTGGTCACAGCTGACGCGCGGGGACGAGACCTATACCCTAGTGCAGGTCTCGGTGAACGACCTCATCATGATCGTCGCCTTCGCGCCCATCGTGGCGCTGCTGCTGGGCGTGACGGAGATCGAAGTCCCGTGGGAGACGCTCGTCCTTGCGACCATCCTCTACGTCGTTCTGCCGCTGGCAGCCGGACTGGCAACGCGTCGCGCGCTTGGGTCGAAAGCGCGCATCGAGGCCTTCACCGCCCGAGTGAAACCCGCCTCGATCATCGGTCTCGTCGCCACGGTCGCGATCCTCTTCGGACTTCAGGGCAGCGTGATCCTGAACCGGCCGCTGGTCATTCTGCTCATCGCCGTGCCGATCCTGATCCAGAGCTACAGCATCTTCGCGCTCGCATACGGCGCGGCCTGGTGGCTGCGTGTGCCGCACCGCATCGCCGCGCCCTGCGCGATGATCGGGACGTCGAACTTCTTCGAACTGGCAGTCGCCGTGGCGATCAGCCTCTTCGGCCTCAATTCGGGCGCCGCGCTCGCCACGGTCGTGGGCGTGCTTGTCGAGGTGCCGGTGATGCTCTCGCTCGTGGCCTTTGCCAACCGCACCCGCCGGCGTTTCCCGGAGGCCTGATTCATGATGACCATCTATCACAACCCCGCCTGCGGCACGTCGCGGAACGTGCTCGCCATGATCCGCCAGTCGGGCGTCGAGCCCGAGGTGATCCTCTATCTCGAGACCCCGCCGAGTCGCGAGCGGCTCATCGAGCTGATCGCCGAGATGGGCCTCTCGGTCCGCGACCTGCTGCGCCGCAAGGGCACGCCCTTCGATGAGCTGGGTCTCGACGACCCTTCGCTGGCGGATGCCGAGCTCATCGACGCGATGATGGCGCACCCGATCCTGATCAATCGCCCCATCGTCATCACCAATAAGGGCACGAAGCTCTGCCGCCCTTCCGAGACCGTGCTCGAGATCCTCGAGAACCCCGACATTGGGACCTTCACCAAAGAGGACGGAGAGGTGGTGATCCCGTGACCGATCTGCCGAACATCGATCTCGATCAGCTGCACCCCATCGATCCAGCAGACTACGTAGGCGCGAACGATGACGGCCATGCCCCGCGCATCCTGATCCTGCACGGCTCGTTGCGCACGTGTTCCTATTCGCGGCTCGTCGCCGAAGAGGCAGGCCGACTTCTGACCCATTGGGGCGCGGAGGTCCGACATTTCGACCCCACGGGCCTGCCTCTGCCCGACGGCGCCGAGGCCGATCACCCGAAGGTGGCGGAACTGCGCGAGCTCGCCACATGGTCTGAAGGCATGGTCTGGTCCTCGCCCGAGCGGCATGGCGCGATGTCGGCGGTGATGAAGGCGCAGATCGACTGGATCCCGCTGTCGCTCGGAGGTGTGCGCCCGACGCAGGGCAAGACGCTGGCGGTCTGCCAAGTGTGCGGCGGCTCGCAGAGCTTCAACGCGGTCAACCAGATGCGCATCCTCGGGCGTTGGATGCGCATGGTCACAATCCCGAACCAGTCCTCCGTGCCGAAGGCCTGGGACGAGTTCGACGAGGCGGCCCGGATGCGCCTCTCTCCGCTTTACCTGCGGATCGTCGACGTGATGGAGGAGCTGATAAAGTTCACCTACATGGTGCGCGGACGCTCTGCCGCCCTGACGGACCGCTATTCCGAGCGCGTCGAGAGCGCAGCCGAATTGTCGAAGCGGGTCAATCAGCCCAAACTTTGATTTGGTGTGTCGGCTCTGACGGATGACGCGGCTTAAAGTCTTGACTGAGCTCAAAGTCACCCTTCGTCGCTTGCGGCCTGAACGGCAAGCTTCGGGTGCTAGCAAGGGAACGATGCTGGCGAGTGGAAGGCCCTTCTGACGGCACAGGTAGCCTCGGCTTCGCCTGAAATTCGGGCACTTTATTTTCCAACCTCAATTTCCCGGTCGAGAGATAGGCCCTAGTGATCCTCGCGAGCTTGGACCTCGCCCGCTGGTCATCAGTCCTCAGAGCAACTGTCCCAAGATGCTGGCCGCTGGGCATTTTCGGTCCATGTCAGCTCTCTTTGAGTGGCTTGCAGTCGTCGCACTTGTTGGACATCTGCAGCGAACGGCAAGAACTGAATAGCCCCGTGTCTTGTGGACGCCTTCTTCGCTAATTTTGAGGCAAGGAGGCCATGATGAGCAGCAGCAAGTTCAGCGACGAGTTCAAGCG
>NZ_QBKN01000066.1 GCF_003054175.1 Allosediminivita pacifica | reverse complement strand
TTGAGACCTGAGACCCGGTTATGGCCACCCGCTGCGCTATTTGCGGGCTGCGCGTGTGGCCATAACCTTAAAAAGCGCTTCTTCCCGACGTGCTATGGCAGCGAGTTCATCTCCCGCGATCTGGATTTGTGGGCCTATGCAAACGACGTCACCCTGGACTTCTCCCGACCGGGCAAGCCGACGGACAACGGCTTCATCGAGGCGTTTAATTCCAGGCTCCGGGCGGAATGCCTGAACGCGCACTGGTTCATGAGCCTTGCCGACGCACAGGAAAAGTTGGAAGGTTGGCGTAGACACTACAACGAGGATCGTCCCCACAGCGCGATCGGATACAACGTCCCGATTGCCATGCATTATCCCGATGACGTCACCAGCCCGTCATCGTGAAAAAGCCGGGAAAATCCAGCTTCCGGTGGTCCAAACATGGGGAGCAGCGCAAAGGCTTCAGGCCGAGTTGGCGAGCGAAGCGAAGATCTGCGGCCCTGCTCGACGCGCTAGTTAAGCCCACTTATCTTAGCATACCCGTTATTTAAGCGAAGACCGTATTGCTTAAATAACAAGCGAGCATCATAGTGAGCTATGACCGATTCAGACCCCAACCAACGGCTTGGCCGCTTTGTCGAAACACCCGTTGCAGGAGAGACGGTCCGCGCCTTCGTACCACCTCCCCTGCCTCCAGTGCCAACAATCGACGTACTGGTGCTTCTCGACCGTCTCAGCCTGGCGGAGCGCGCCTTAGGACGGCTGGATGGCATCACGATGCTTCTGCCGCGCCAAGAACTGTTCCTCTATATGTATGTCCGCAAGGAAGCAGTACTTTCCTCACAGATCGAAGGAACGCAATCGACGCTGACTGACCTGCTGCGTTTCGAGACCGAAGCACAGGCGGGCCAGCCAATCGATGACATCCGCGAAGTCTCGAATTACGTCGATGCCATGATGTACGGGTTGGAGCGTCTCGAAGAACTGCCGCTGTCCCTGAGGTTGATCCGCGAGATGCATGCGCGTTTGCTACAAAGCGGACGTGGCGGCACCAAGGACCCTGGGGAGTTTAGGCGCTCGCAGAACTGGATTGGAGGGACACGTCCCGGTAATGCGCTTTACGTCCCCCCGCCCGTCACTGAACTGGACAATTGCCTCGGCGCGTTTGAACGCTTCATGCACGACGACCAGTCCCGCCTTCCTGCCCTCATCAAGGCAGGGCTGCTGCACGTCCAGTTTGAAACCATCCACCCTTTTCTCGACGGCAATGGCCGCATCGGCAGGTTGCTGGTGACATTGTACCTCTGCGTCAATGGGGTGCTGCAAAAGCCGCTCCTCTATCTGAGCTTGTTTCTCAAGACGCATCGCGCTGATTACTACCGCCTGCTTCAAGAGGTGCGTGAGCATGGACAGTGGGAGGCTTGGCTCGACTTCTTCCTCGCCGGCGTGGCTGAAACGGCAAACAAGGCATTTGATGCCGCTACTCGGATTGTTGACCTGTTTAAGGAGGATCGCGAGCGCATTTCAGCGCAAAGTGATCGAGCCGGTTCGTCATTGCGTATCCATGAGCTTTTCCAGCAGCACCCTTTCCTGACCGCGAACCAACTGGTCGAGTACACTAGTCTGTCGGCGCCGACGGTGAACGCAGCGCTCGCCGACCTCCAACGCTTCGGAATCCTTGAGGAGATTACGGGGCGGAAGCGGGGGCGTGTTTTCAGCTATCGCGCCTATCTGACCATCCTCAGCGAGGGTACCGATCCGCTACCCACCACTGCCTAGAGAAAGGTGCAATGACAATTGCCATTCGACCATGAAATCCAATCCTGGCTGGGTTGCTCCCCTACAAGTTCGGGCGATTTCTCGGCGTACCCATGACTCTCAAGCTCATTCCAATAGATCATGGCGAACTCTGCCACGGCTGGGCGTGGTCCATCGATAATGAGGACGCACTCGCCGAACAGGTTGCACGTATAGTTCTCGGCCAATATCGCCACGTTGCCAAGATCCTGAGCGGTGCGGGGGTGCCGGGACCTGCTGCCAATGCCGAGCAGGCGGCTGCGGCGATTAAACAACTTACGTTGGCGAAGGGAGAAGATCCTTGGCACCGTGATGGCTGGCTGTTCCAGGCGATATCGTGGATCGCCGCGCACCAGCAGCCTGCCGCTTCGCTCACCCGGATGCCTCATATTCGCAAGGCCGACAAAGGCTTCGACGGCATGCAGCTCGAATTGAACGAAGCCGGCACCTCGGTCACTGCGGTCGTCGTCTTCGAAGACAAGGCCACCGATAAAGCCCGCGATACTATCCGCGACGATGTGTGGCCAGGCATCGTCGCGCTCGAAAGGGGGGAACGGCTGAATGAACTCAGCCAAGAGGTGAGCGGGATGCTCGACGCCCGCGCTGCCGCTGATCCCGAGTTTGACGTCGATACTGCGATTGCCAATATCCTATGGCACGACGCCCGGCGCTATCGCGTAAGCATCACCATCGGAAACACCCACAACAATGCTGATACCCGCGCCAAGCTGTTTAAGGGCTTCGATGAATCCGCGCGCGGCGCTGCTGCCCGCCGTCGCGCGGATACCATATACCTCCCGGAGATGCGTACCTGGATGGCGGGCTTCGCTTCTCGCGTGATAGTCAAGATAAAGGCCATCGCAGATGTTTGATCCGACGACCGCAGCGCTGATCCGAGCAGCTCCTCCCCTCGAGGGCCTCGATCTAGACAATCTGCCGAAGCGGCTAACAGACGCCTTTGCCGACATCGTCTCGGCGCGGATTCGTCTGCAGGGTGCTACTGCCGAAGCAGACGATGAAGCATTGATGGCAACCGTTGCTGAACTGCGCCGCCTCGCTGCAGCGCACGAAACCTATGCCGCCTTGCTTCCCGATCGCGAGAATCGCGCCTCGGCGGCCTTTGTCGCGGCTTCGGCACATCAGGCCATTTCCTTGGCGTTGCGCGGCATAGACGCTCCGAGTCGAGTCGATATAGCAGCGGTCAGCCCAGACGTTTGCGCTACATTGCTTTTTCTCTTGGCAGAAGCGCATGCCGATGCGGCCGAAGCTGCCAAGCGCATAGTGCCTGCGCCAGAGGCCGGGCCTATCGAGCGCGCCCTACTGCTTGCAATCCGAAATCTTGCGCAAGGTCGGCTCGGGCCCGTCGTTGGTGCCGACGAGCCCGCGATTGAAGTCGATGGCGACGATCTCGGCTTCCGCGCTCTCGATGCGCTCCGCCTATTGCTTCTGCGCGGCATCACCAACCTCGCCCGGCAGATGGGCCTGCGCGTAGACGTAGCGCCCGAGGCGGGCGGCATCGTTCCAGCAAGCGTGCTGTTTGCGCAAGTGCGCGCCCTCGCCAGCGAGCCAATCGATGGCGAGGGCGTGGCCGACGAAACCCTGCTCAGCCTCTATCCCGGTCCTCTGCACCTCGCCAATCTTTTGTTGGGGCTCGAGGGCGACCTGCTCGGGACCGCGCTCAGCCGCATTCCGACGCCCGGCGGGGTCGATGAAAATGGTTGGTGGCAGACGCTCCGACGAATGGCCGCGCAGCGCCCCTATCTCTGGCGCAACCACCGTGAGGCGATCGAGAAGGGCTATCTCGAGCAAGGCGTATCGTCGGCAATCAGCTTTCCGACCGGTGGTGGCAAGTCGACTCTCGCTGAACTGAAAATCGCGACCGCGCTGCTCCGTGGAGAGCGAGTCATTTTCCTCGCTCCCACCCATGCACTCGTCGGGCAGACCCAGCGATCTCTCAAAGGCACGTTCCAAGACTACAGCGTTCTTGCCGACGTCGACGAGGATGCGGGCATAAGCGACCTCGTCATGCTCGGCGAAGTTACCGTCATGACCCCCGAGCGCTGTCTGATGCTGCTCTCGATGGATAGGGATGCATTTGCGGATCTCGGACTGATCGTCTTCGACGAATGCCATCTGCTTCATCCGCGGGAGGATGATCGGAGCCGACGCGGGCTTGATGCGATGCTTGCCATTCTCAACCTTACAGGCATCGCTCCCGGAGCCGACTTGCTGCTGCTCTCCGCCATGATGAAGAACACGCAGGAGATTGCCGACTGGATCGCCTATGTAACTGGCCGCCCATGTCTGACGCTCGACCTGAGCTGGAAGCCAACCCGGCAGGTGCGCGGGTGCGTCGTTTACCCTGCCGAGCAGATCAACGCGCTTAGAGACCTCCTCGCTCAAGCTCGCATTGACTATCCCGATCACGGCGATCCACCTGTGTCGGTGAAGAACGCGTTGCTCGCACAGCCCTTTGGTCTGTTCAGCCTCCTCCAGACCTGGTCGACGACGGACTGAACCGCGCCGGGTTTGCCGGAGGCTCCAAGTCCTGAGTAGGATGGAGCATCATGAGCAAGACGACGAACAAGTTTTCTCCCGAAGTGCGCGA
>NZ_QBKN01000065.1 GCF_003054175.1 Allosediminivita pacifica | reverse complement strand
TGGTTGCGGGAGTAGGATTTGAACCTACGACCTTCAGGTTATGAGCCTGACGAGCTACCGGACTGCTCCATCCCGCGCCATTTGCGGCCCTTTTGGGCTGCGGGCTCCGCCGTGATTGGTATGGGTGGCGGAGTTTTCTGTGTCATCGTGTTTGAGAGATACGTTGGCGGTTTTTGCTAGGTTTGGCGGCGACCTACTCTCCCACGTCTTAAGACGCAGTACCATTGGCGCAGCGGCACTTAACGGCCGGGTTCGGAATGGGACCGGGTGTTTTGCTCGCGCTATGACCACCAAACCGAGTAAAAACCGCATGTCCAGGTCAAGTATTTAGGGATGTATGCTTGTGACCGGGCAACGGGCAATGCCTGCCTGTTACCGGATCGGATCAAGCCTGTCGGGCCATTAGTACCGGTCAGCTGAACGTGTTGCCACGCTTACACCTCCGGCCTATCGACGTGGTGGTCTACCACGGCCCTCAGGGATACCTTGTTTTGAGGGGGGCTTCCCGCTTAGATGCCTTCAGCGGTTATCCCGTCCGATCATAGCTACCCTGCACTGCGGCTGGCGCCACAACAGGTCCACCAGTGGATCGTTCACCCCGGTCCTCTCGTACTAGGGGCAACTCCTCTCAAGTATCCTACACCCACGGCAGATAGGGACCGAACTGTCTCACGACGTTCTAAACCCAGCTCACGTACCTCTTTAAATGGCGAACAGCCATACCCTTGGGACCTGCTCCAGCCCCAGGATGAGATGAGCCGACATCGAGGTGCCAAACACTGCCGTCGATATGGACTCTTGGGCAGTATCAGCCTGTTATCCCCGGCGTACCTTTTATCCGTTGAGCGATGGCCCTCCCACTTGGGACCACCGGATCACTATGGCCGACTTTCGTCTCTGCTCGACTTGTCAGTCTCGCAGTCAGGCTGGCTTCTGCCATTGCACTCAACGAGCGATTTCCGACCGCTCTGAGCCAACCTTCGCGCGCCTCCGTTACGATTTAGGAGGCGACCGCCCCAGTCAAACTACCCGCCACGCAGGGTCCCGGATCCGGATAACGGACCGCGGTTAGACATCAAGCAGAACAAGGGTGGTATCTCAAGGATGGCTCCACAGGAACTGGCGTCCCTGCTTCGAAGCCTACCACCTATCCTGCACATGTTGTGCCTGATGCCAGTGCGAAGCTGTAGTGAAGGTGCACGGGGTCTTTCCGTCTAACCGCGGGTAGCCGGCATCTTGACCGGCAATTCAATTTCGCTGAGTCGATGTTGGAGACAGCGGGGAAGTCGTTACGCCATTCGTGCAGGTCGGAACTTACCCGACAAGGAATTTCGCTACCTTAGGACCGTTATAGTTACGGCCGCCGTTTACCTGGGCTTCAATTCGGAGCTCTCACCCCTCCTTTTAACCTTCAGGCACCGGGCAGGCGTCAGACCCTATACGTCGTCTTGCGACTTCGCAGAGCCCTGTGTTTTTAGTAAACAGTCGCCACCCCCTGGTTTGTGCCCCCGGACCACGCGGCCCGGGCCTCCTTCTCGCGAACTTACGGAGGTATTTTGCCGAGTTCCTTCAACATCGTTCTCTCAAGCGCCTTGGTATTCTCTACCAGTCCACCTGTGTCGGTTTGGGGTACGGTCTGATGGAGGGCTATTTCCAGGGACTGTCTTGGATACGCGCCAATCCGATAAGGCACGCACGCCGCCACAATCCGTCACATCCTCCTGGCCCAGTAATATTAAACTGGTTCCCATCGACTACGCCTTTCGGCCTCGCCTTAGGGGCCGGCTTACCCTGCTCAGATTAGCTTTAAGCAGGAACCCTTGGACTTTCGGCGACAGGGTCTCTCACCCTGTTTGTCGCTACTCATGTCATCATTCTCGCTAGTGATCTCTCCACCGGATGGCTCACGCCCCGGCTTCACAGAAAGCTTCTCGCCTCCAATACTCCCGAAGGGAGTGAAGGAGGCATGAAGCTGTATCACACTACGCTCCGCTACCATGCCTTACGGCATCCTCAGCTTCGGCTCATGGCTTGAGCCCCGTTACATCTTCGCCGCAGGACAACTTGTTTAGACCAGTGAGCTGTTACGCTATCTTTAAAGGATGGCTGCTTCTAAGCCAACCTCCTGGTTGTTTTGGTCGTCCCACCTGCTTTCCCACTTAGCCATGAATTGGGGGCCTTAGCTGGAGGTCAGGGTTGTTTCCCTCTCCACCATGGACGTTAGCATCCACGGTGTGTCTGCCATCTAGTACTCCCGGGTATTCGGAGTTTGGTTAGGATCAGTAAGCCTGTGGGGCCCCATTACCCATCCAGTGCTCTACCCCCCGGGGTATTCGGATGACGCTCTACCTAAATAGATTTCGCGGAGAACCAGCTATCTCCGAGTTTGATTGGCCTTTCACCCCTAGGCACAACTCATCCCGACCTTTTTCAACAGGTGTGGGTTCGGACCTCCAGTACGTGTTACCGTACCTTCATCCTGGTCATGCCTAGATCACTCGGTTTCGGGTCTGATCCATCCAACTCGACGCCCTATTAAGACTCGCTTTCGCTGCGCCTACACCTAACGGCTTAAGCTTGCTGGATAGACCAAGTCGATGACCCATTATACAAAAGGTACGCCGTCACTTCGCAAGGAAGCTCCGACTGATTGTAGGCGCTCGGTTTCAGGTACTGTTTCACTCCCCTCGTCGGGGTGCTTTTCACCTTTCCCTCACGGTACTGGTTCGCTATCGGTCAGCAAGGAGTACTTAGCCTTCGAGGGTGGTCCCCCGATCTTCAGACAGGATTACACGTGTCCCGCCCTACTTAATACGTCCCATCGAGCTTCATGTACGGGACTGTCACCCGCTGTGGTTGGCCTTTCCAGACCATTCCATTCACTCTCAAGGCTCGGCTGGTCCCCGTTCGCTCGCCACTACTAGGGGAGTATCAATTGATTTCCTTTCCTCCGGGTACTTAGATGTTTCAGTTCCCCGGGTTTGCTCTTAAAGACCTATGTATTCAGTCCTTAAGTACCTGTTTCAGCCCATTATAAGCTGCCTTGCGGCAATTATAACAGTCTGTCAGGTGGGTTGCCCCATTCGGAGATTCCTGGATCAAAGCTTTTTCTCAGCTCCCCAGGACTTATCGCAGAGTAACACGTCCTTCATCGCCTCTTGCTGCCAAGGCATCCACCAAACGCCCTTCTCGCGCTTGATCCGATCCGGAAAGAGACAGGCACTCGAAAGTGCCCTGCCGCAGGTGACGCTGGTTCGTGCCACCCTTTTCTTCCGGATCAGAAGCATACTATCCCGCTCGGACCTCTGGGGTCCGAACTTGTGGTCCGGTGTATGACCCGGACCTGGTTAGTGTACTTGACTTGGACAACGCTTGCTCGTTTCGGATGGGATATCTGGCAACAGCCGGCTAGACCGTTGGCAAACCTTCCGGATCGGCGAACCGATCCCGGAACCATTCGAGGGTATCTGCCCACTCGCAGAACCCAAGCAAGGTTGATTTGTATCTCTCTACACGATGTCAATGCGTCTGAGACCAGACGTCCGAACCGCTTCTCGAAGCGTCTCGAAGATCTCGTCTCGTATCCGGCGGATGGTGGAGCCTAGGAGGATCGAACTCCTGACCTCCTGAATGCAAATCAGGCGCTCTCCCAGCTGAGCTAAGGCCCCATGGACCGCGGCAACGGTGTCCCGGTCGCTGCGGAGGATGGTGGGTGTGGGAGGACTCGAACCTCCGACCTTACGCTTATCAGGCGTACGCTCTAACCACCTGAGCTACACACCCTCTCGGGGAGAGCCCTTGGCCTAAGTGGCGAGTGTCGTCAAGCGACGTCGCCAGGCGAGAGCAAACACGCATCCGCAAACGGGGCGAACCCGCTTTCGGCACGAAGTCTGAAGAGATATGAGGACGGTCCGGTTCGTGTTTGGCGCCCTGATCCTGGGCGCCGTGCTAAGTGATCTTCGTGAAAGCCGAAGCTTTCAAACCCGATCATCCTTAGAAAGGAGGTGATCCAGCCGCAGGTTCCCCTACGGCTACCTTGTTACGACTTCACCCCAGTCGCTGAGCTTACCGTGGTCGGCTGCCTCCAAAAGGTTGGCGCACCGCCTTCGGGTAAACCCAACTCCCATGGTGTGACGGGCGGTGTGTACAAGGCCCGGGAACGTATTCACCGCGGCATGCTGTTCCGCGATTACTAGCGATTCCGACTTCATGCCCTCGAGTTGCAGAGGACAATCCGAACTGAGACGACTTTTTGGGATTACCCCACTGTCATCGCCATTGTAGCACGTGTGTAGCCCAACCCGTAAGGGCCATGAGGACTTGACGTCATCCACACCTTCCTCCCGCTTATCACGGGCAGTTCCCCTAGAGTGCCCAGCCGAACTGCTGGCAACTAAGGGTGTGGGTTGCGCTCGTTGCCGGACTTAACCGAACATCTCACGACACGAGCTGACGACAGCCATGCAGCACCTGTCACTGAGCCACCGAAGTGGAAACCAGATCTCTCTGGCGGTCCCAGGATGTCAAGGGTTGGTAAGGTTCTGCGCGTTGCTTCGAATTAAACCACATGCTCCACCGCTTGTGCGGGCCCCCGTCAATTCCTTTGAGTTTTAACCTTGCGGCCGTACTCCCCAGGCGGAATGCTTAATCCGTTAGGTGTGACACCGAACAGCATGCTGCCCGACGTCTGGCATTCATCGTTTACGGTGTGGACTACCAGGGTATCTAATCCTGTTTGCTCCCCACACTTTCGCACCTCAGCGTCAGTATCGAGCCAGTGAGCCGCCTTCGCCACTGGTGTTCTTCCGAATATCTACGAATTTCACCTCTACACTCGGAGTTCCACTCACCTCTCTCGAACTCTAGACTGATAGTTTTGAAGGCAGTTCCGAGGTTGAGCCCCGGGATTTCACCCCCAACTTTCCAGTCCGCCTACGCGCGCTTTACGCCCAGTAATTCCGAACAACGCTAACCCCCTCCGTATTACCGCGGCTGCTGGCACGGAGTTAGCCGGGGTTTCTTTACCAGGTACTGTCATTATCATCCCTGGCGAAAGTGCTTTACGACCCTAAGGCCTTCATCACACACGCGGCATGGCTAGATCAGGCTTGCGCCCATTGTCTAAGATTCCCCACTGCTGCCTCCCGTAGGAGTCTGGGCCGTGTCTCAGTCCCAGTGTGGCTGATCATCCTCTAAAACCAGCTACTGATCGTCGGCTTGGTAGGCCATTACCCCACCAACTACCTAATCAGACGCGGGCCGATCCTTCCCCGAAATTCTTTCCCCCGAAGGGCGTATGCCGTATTAAACCCCGTTTCCAGGGACTATCCGGCAGGGAAGGGCACGTTCCCACGCGTTACTCACCCGTCCGCCGCTAGGTCCGAAGACCTCGCTCGACTTGCATGTGTTAAGCCTGCCGCCAGCGTTCGTTCTGAGCCAGGATCAAACTCTCAAGTTGAAACATCCGAAGATGTTCTTGACGTTCGAACCTCTGCACATCTCATCGATCCGGCTAGGATCGATGAAGTCATCTGTCTGTCTGTGCTTCAGTACCAAAGGCACCGAAGAACCGAACAAACAGTGAAGCTGACACTTCCATCATCGGCCGAAGCCTAGGAAGCCGATATACAGACATCCGTTCATCGAAATGAACCGAAACCGCCCGCATATCTCTTCAGATACTTGCGATGTCAAAAAGCGCAGAGACAAAACCAACCGAGATGCGCCCTAACTTACCGGCGCGCCCCGCCTCGTCTGCCCCTAATGTTCGTTGCCGCGAAGACCGCCAGAACCTCGTCCCGT
>NZ_QBKN01000064.1 GCF_003054175.1 Allosediminivita pacifica | reverse complement strand
GACCGTGGGGATCATGGGGCAAGGGAACCTCGGGCTGGCATCCGCCGCCGCGCTGCGCGCGATGGGATTCAGCACGCGGGGCTGGTCGCGCACCGCCAAGACGGTCGAGGGCATGGAGTCTTTCGCCGGCCCCGAGGGCATGGGCGACTTCCTGGGCGGGACGGATATCCTCGTGGACCTGCTGCCCGCCACCAAGGCGACCGAGAACCTGATCGACGCCGACATCCTGCACCAGTTGCCCAAGGGCGCGGCCTTCATCAACGCCGGGCGCGGCAAGCATCTCGTCGAGGAAGATTTCGTGGCCGCGCTGGACGACGGGCACCTCTCCGGTGCCGTGCTCGACGTGTTCCAAACCGAACCCCTGCCGACCGAAAGCCCGCTCTGGGATCATCCCAAGGTGACGGTGACGCCGCATATCGCGTCGACCCCCACCAAGCGGGACAAGGCCTTCTACGTGGCCGACGCGATCCGCAGTTTCGAGACCGGTGACAGCCTGCCCAACGTCTTCGACCCCGCGCAGGGCTACTGACGTGACCGGGACACTGACCGAGAACGACGACATGACCATTGCGCCGGGTATCTACGCCCTTCATCGCGCCGGTGAAGCGCCGGTGCCCCGCGCCCTCGACGATGCCGGAACCGGATTGCATGTCGCAGCCGGCGTCTCGGACACGGGGGCCGGGCCGGGCGGTGTGACCGTCTGCATTGTCACCGAGGGCCGCGCGCGCGTCGGAACTGCTGGTGAGTTCGGGGCCGGCGAGGCCGTCGTCACGCAGGGGGCCACCAAGATCGAAGCGGTGGACAGCGGAAGCAGCTGGGTGACGGTCCGATGCGGCGACGCCGATCTTTCCGGCGATGCCATGCCGCTTCGTCCTTCCGATCACCCGGAATTGCCGAGCTGCGATCCCACGCCGGCCGATCTTCTGCTCTCGGGCCCGCCCGCCCAGCACGACCTGACGCTCTTCAAGGACCAGGCATGCAACTTCGCTGCGGGTTTCTGGGACACCACGGCCTATCACCGCAAGTCCATCGCCTTTCCCAAGTTCGAGGTGATGCACATGCTGTCGGGCTGGATCGAGCTGACGCTGGACGAGGGCGGAACCCACCGCTTCGAGGCGGGCGACACCTTTCTCATCGCCAAGGGGACCCGCTGCGACTGGCGCACCGGCGGCATGGGCAAGATCTTCTGCACCCTCGTTCCCGCAACCTGATGGGACGCGTCGTTGTCATCGCCCCGGGCTATGCCTGCCACGATGCCGAAGCGGCGGTCGCAGCCCGGCACGGCCACGGCTTCGAGATCGTCGACGGGAGCATGGAACGCGCCCGTCTCGTTTCGTCGCTCCGGGATGTCGAGCTGGCCTTCGTCCGCGACACGCCGTTGGACGCGGGGCTCGTGCAGGTGCTGAAGCCCGGCGGAGGCATCGTGCGCTACGGGGTGGGGATCGATGCCGTCGACGTCGCCGCGGCCACCGAGCACGGTGTCCGGGTCGCGAACATCCCCGACTACGGTGCCGACATCGAGGTCGCCGACCAGACCCTCGCTCTCTTCCTCGCGGTCGCGCGGCGGGTCTGCTCTCGCGACAACGATGTGCGCGCGGGGCTTTGGGGGGCCGGGCAGGCCGAACCGATCCACCGCATCGCGGGGCGGGTTCTCGGCCTTGTCGGCTACGGTCGCATCGCACGCTCCGTGCATCGCAGGTTCGCGGCCTTTGGCGTGGAAAAGGTTCTGGTCTGCGATCCCCACCTAGATGAGGCCGCCGCGCGGGAGGCGGGCGTCGAAAAGGTGGCGCTGACCGAGATCGCGGCCCGCACTTCCATCGTGTCGTTGCACGCGCCGCCCTCGGATGACGGTCCCCTCGTCAATGCCGACTTCGTCGAGGCCATGCGCCCCGACGCGATCCTGCTCAATACGGCCCGTGGGGCGCTCGTCGATGAAGATGCGCTCGCCCATGCGCTGTCGCAGGGCGACATCGCGGGGGCGGGCCTCGACGTCCTGCGCAAGGAGCCGCCGGATCCTGCGAACCCGCTTCTGTCGCTGAGCAACGTGGTCCTCTCGGATCACACGGGGTGGTACTCTGAAAGCACCGTCGCCACGATGCAGCGCTGCGCGGCCGAAGAGGCCGACAGGATCCTCTCGGGCGAGGCTCCGAAGAACTGGGTGAACCCGTGGTGAGCGCCCTCTTCGATCTTTCGGGAAAGATCGCGGTCGTTACCGGCGGTGGCTCGGGCCTCGGGCGGGCGATGGCAGGCGGCCTTGCCGATCACGGCGCTTCGGTAACGCTGGTCGGCCGAAACGAGGCCCGGCTTGCCACGGCGGTCGCGGCTATCACCAACACGGCCGGCCGCGCCCACGCCGAGACCTGCGACCTGCTCGACGGCGAGGCCATCTCGCAGCTGATCGCTGCCGTCGAGGACCGGGAGGGCCAGATCGACGTGCTCGTCAATAACGCGGGCGTCCAGCATCGTGGGCCGGTGACCGGCTTTGTCGACGCCGATTGGCACCGCGTGCTCGACACCAACCTGACGGCGCCGTTCCAGCTTTCCCGGGCTGTCGCGCCGGGCATGATCGCGCGCGGCTCCGGCAAGATCATCAACACCCTCTCGGTCCTTTCGTCGCTTGGGCGCAGTTCGATGGTGCCCTACGCCTCGGCCAAGGGCGGCCTCAAGATGCTGACCAGGGGCCTCGCGGTCGAGCTCGCCGCCTCCGGCATCCAGGTAAACGGCATCGCGCTGGGATACATCCTGACGGAGATGAACACCGCCCTCGCCGAGGACGAACAGTTCGACGGCTGGCTTCGCGGGCGCACGCCTGCCGGGCGCTGGGGCGCGCCCGGGGACCTCGCCGGTGCGGCGGTCTTCCTCGCCTCCTCGGCATCGGACTTCGTGACCGGACAGGTGCTGACCGTCGACGGGGGCCTCACGGCCTCGGTATGAACACTCAAGAAACTGGAAAAATCGCCGTGCAATACCTGATACGTGCATACGACAACGCCGGGCAGCCCATCGTGGATGCAACGACGCCGGAGATGCAGGACGTCTATTTCAACCTCCTTCGCCCCGCCAAGGATGAAACCGTTTCACTCCATGCCATCGGGTTCGAACTGGTTGCTGTCGTGATGTCCGGGCAATGCGATATCACCGTGGGCGAAACGCGCTTCGAGGGTGTCGGGATGCGCGGCGACATCTGGTCCGGCATGGCGGACTCGGTCTACGCGGGCACCGGCAAGACCCTCGAAGTCACCGCCCTCGGGGATGGCGTCGAGGTGGCCGTCGCCGGTGGCGCCTGCAACGACGAATTCGCCCCGT
This sequence comes from Allosediminivita pacifica, assembly GCF_003054175.1. Taxonomy (GTDB): domain Bacteria; phylum Pseudomonadota; class Alphaproteobacteria; order Rhodobacterales; family Rhodobacteraceae; genus Allosediminivita; species Allosediminivita pacifica. The sequence goes on along the minus strand of NZ_QBKN01000064.1, from coordinate 3,642 downwards.
TCCGCGTGCGCCCGGACGAGGTCCAGAGTGTCGTCGTCGGCTCCTCTGAAACGAAGTCCCGGCGCGAGATCTGCCACATCCTCGGACAGAATGCCGCCGATCGTGCAGGTCGCCTGCTCGTCAGCGAGCTCTATGCCGAAGACGGCTGCTGGTCCGGGTACCCGCCCCACAAGCACGACGAAGAGCGCGATGGCGAAACGGATCACGCCGAGATCTACCACTACCGCTACGACCCCGAGACGGGCTTCGGGGCGCAATTCCACTACTTCGACGAAGGTGAGGCCGACGCCTACATGACGCGGCACGGCGATACCTATCTGCTGCCCGCAGGCTATCATCCGACCGTGACATCGCCCGGCCACAAGGGTTATGTTTTGACGATCCTCGTGGGCCGGAACCAAAGGGGACTGGTGCAACATTTCGACCCGACACATGCGCATCTTCAGGCGTACATCCCGGGACTCGGAGGAATGCGGGACATGTTCAAGTAGGATCTGCTACTGCGCCGGGAGGGGACGGCACATGGATAATTTCAACACCAAACCGGCGCAGAAGCCGAAGCTCGCGGAGATCGTCTATGGTCGGATCCTCGAACAGATCATGGCGAAGCAATTCGGCGAGGGCGATAAGTTGCCCTCGGAGTCGGAGCTCAGCTCGGCCTTCGGAGTTTCCCGGCCCGTCACCCGTGAGGCTCTCATGCGGCTTCAAGCGGACGGGCTGGTGACCACTCACAAGGGGGTTGGCACCTTCGTTGCGCGCCGCCCGCCCGAGCGCCTCGGTGAACTCGCGGATACCTCCGAGGTCTCGGGATATCTGCTCTCGCTCGAACCGCGCATCGTTCTCGAGGTCGAGGCGGCGCGCCTCGCGGCGCAGCGAAGGACGCGGCAACAGATGGCGGCGATCCGTGCGGCCCACGACGCGCTACGCGACGCGATCGGGCGCGGAGAGCTGGGTCGAAACGAAGACATCGACTTTCACGACAGCATCGCGATCGCTGCCGGAAACGAGAACTTCCGGATGCTTCTCAGGACGATCAGCAATCCTGTCCACCAAACAATCACGATCGGACTCGAACTGGGGCGAGATCAGCGCAGGCGCGTCGTCGACGAGCACGCATCCATTGTCGAGGCACTGAATGCCGAGGACAGCGAGGCCGCTGCCACCTACATGCGCTACCACCTGTTCCAGGCTCGCGCAGGGCTCGTCGACATCCACCACCACATGAGCCCCGAAGGGGCCGAGACCGATTAACAGCGCGCGTAACCTGGGCCCCTGAGGGTGCATATCTCGATGCTGTCCGGTGCTCCGTAGCCCGGGATCCGACTTCCCTCCGGCCTTACGGAGACTCCACCGATTGATGCGCTACTCTCGGCCGTGGTGCAGGCTCGCGAATTTCACGGCACGATAGACGTAAGCCAAACGTCTCCGCCACTAGGTGGCGATCTCGAAACGATGGCAGCCGGCTCCAACATGCCCTCCGGACCAATGCGCCCCGTTGTACCTGATCCGCGCGCCCGGAAGTATCAGCTCGGCCGGGACATTCGGCGGTAGCTCGACCGACCACAAGATTTCGGCTTCGGTGACGCTTCACTCGCTCCTGATTGCACCCAGATGGGAGAGATACTTCGCCGAGACATGGCCGAGACGAGCGTCGAAATTAGGTTGCAGCCGTACCGTGCGAAGCCGGACCCCTCAAGCATCGGGCATACCAGCCCTCGCCGGGAAGCGCGCTGAGCGCGTTCACCCCCTCGGCCAGTGCCGCGGTCGCGTCGTAGACTTGGTAGGGCACGCGTATGTGGTAGTCGGTCCAGCCGGGCGCGAAGACCGCGTCGCCAAGCCGCGCGCCGTTGAGATATGCCCCTTAGAGCCCGAGCGCGGTCGCGTAGCGGACGCGACCGGCTTGTCGATCCGGAACTCGCGACGCACCTGGTCGGAAGGCAGCGCGTTCAACGGGTTATCATAGCGGGTGTCCCTCGGGGGCTCGGATCCCGTGGGCGGGACATAGCCGCGCGCGATCCACTCGCCGACCCAGTCGGATTGGTCCAGCAGCCCGGTCCAGAAGCGCGCGGACGCGGCCGTGTATCCGTCAACCCCGGTCTCGCCCCAGGCCATCACCGACGAGTAGAGCGCCAAGTCCAACGTCAGCAGTCGGCCGGCGTAGAGCACGAGCAGGGTTTCGCCGCTCTCGACGCGCCCGCTGTCCCACCACGCGCCGCGGCCCTCGGCCACGGCCCCGGGATCGGTCCCGACCACAAGCCGGAATGCGGCCTGGCGCCGCCCATGGCCCTCACCGGCAACTACCCAGGAAAAGCGTGGCGTGCGGATCTACAGTCCACGTGAGTCCGCAAGGTGTTCGGAAGGATGAGAATGTGCGGCAAGTGTCATGCAGAGAGCCTTTTGCCGGTTTCCATGTCGAAATAGGTGGAGTTGGGCGCGGTCGATGCGGAAGCGGACCGCCGCGGCCCGACGCCTCGGCCAACAATCCCAAAGCACCGTCAGCGCGGCCCTGGCGCGGTTGCGCCTTGCCCTGGGGGATGAGCTTTTCCTGCGCGCGAGGTACGGCGTCGAGCCGACCGAGAAGGCCCTGCAGATCGCGCCGGACGTCGCGGCGGGGTTGGCCCGCCTCGAACAGGCCTTCCGTGCCGCAGAGCCTTTCGATCCGGCCCGAAGCACGCGACGCTTCCGGCTCTTGCTGGGGCCCTACGCAGAGGTGGTGCTGGCCCCGCCTCTGGCCGCGGCCTTCGCGCGTCACGCCCCCGTGGCGAAGCTCGAGATCGCGCCGATCGGCCCGGACCTGGACCCGCGGTCCCTTGCCGGGCAGAGCTTCGATCTCGCCCTCGGACGGTTCCATCCGCCCCCGGAAGACGATGGGTTCCGCTGCATCGTCGCCCCCCGGGCCTTGGGAGGCAACGCCACACTGGACCGCAGCCTCTACGAGCGGCTGCCGCACGTGGTTGTGGCGCCGCCCGGCAACTGGCGCACCGGGCTGCACAGGCTGACGGCCGACACGGGCCTACGCCGCAACACCTCGATCATCATCTCGCACTTCCTGATGGCCCCGCCGACAGTCGCCCGCATCGGAGGCATCGCCACCGTCCCGGCGCGCATCGCCGGCATGGTCGCCGAACCCTACGGGCTTCTGGACCGACCGGTCCCGCTGAACCTGGGCACCTTCCCGACAGAGGTCGCCTGGCATCCGCACAACCGAAGCGACGCGCCCAACATCCGGCTGCGGGATCTTCTGTAGACCCTCGTATCCGCGGAACGGGAAGGGCCACGAGACGCGTGAGAAGCGGGAGATTGCCCGCCGCAGCTGCCGCGCGATCAGGCTGTATCTGCTACCCAACCGGGAAGATAATTCGGCCAGCGCGATGTCCTGCCTCCGGCAGAAAGACGCCCGTTCGCCACAAGCGACAGACGTCTATCTTCTTAAGTGGCGAAAGAGCCTATTTTCGGTACCCGCAATCCGCTGCCTGGCCACAACGCTATCAGAAGGAAGAGAAAGACCGACCGTTCAGGTGGCCTTGATAAATCAACCGGATAGCGGGGTAGTGCCCCGGGAGATGGTGTAGGAACTGGCGTCCACCTGCTTCTTCATAGCTGGTGTCGCTCGTTCACTGAGCGGCAATCATCGTCGCCTCG
>NZ_QBKN01000063.1 GCF_003054175.1 Allosediminivita pacifica | reverse complement strand
TGATGATCGCCCAGACGCGGCTCCAGCCCACCGGCCAGCGGCTGGTCGGGCAAGAGCGCGTCGAGATAGACCGGCACCTCGGGCACGCGCACGCGGTGCCGGTTGGTCGAAATCGTCGAATGCAGGTAGGTCAGCGTAGCGGCATCATCGAGCCAGTGGCAGTCCGGCATGAAGCCGTCGAGCAGCGCCAGCACGCGATCGGTGCGGTCGATGAAACCGCGCACCTGTTCCCAGGGGTTCACACCTGAGGTTTCGCGGCCCTCGTAGAGCCAGGATTCTGAGCGTGCCGCATCCTCGGCGGGCGGAAGCCAGAGGAGGGTCAGGAAATAGCCGGAGACGAAGTGGCTCCCTTCCTCCTCGAAATCGGCCTTGCGCTCGGCATCGACCAGCGCCGATGCCGCATCCGGGAAGATGCTTGCCGGATAGGTGGCAGCCTCAGAGCGCTGTGCTTCAACAAAAATCGCCCACCCGGAACCGAGGCGGCGGAAGGCGTTGTTCAGCCGTCCTGCCACCGCGACCATTTCGGCCGCGACCGCGCTGTCCAGATCGGGCCCCCGAAATTTCGCCGTCCTCTGAAACGAGCCGTCCTTGTTGAGGACCACGCCCTCCCCGACCAGCGCCACCCAGGGCAGGTAGTCGGCGAGGCGCGAGGCAGTGTGACGGTATTCTGCAAGATTCATCATGGGGTTCACACCGAGAGATGACCGGGAATGCGCAGATGGCGGCGCGCGACCTCGACGAAGAGCGGATCGCGCCTGGCCGCCCAGACAGCAACGATGTGGCCAACTGCCCAGACCAGGATCCCGACCAGCCAGAGCTGAAGCCCAAGGCCGACCGCGCCGGCCAGCGTGCCATTCAGAATGGCGACCGAGCGCGGTGCGCCTCCGAGGAGGATCGGCTCGGTCAGCGCGCGGTGCACCGGCACGCTGAACCCCGGTACTGCGTCGAGGGCTTCGAAACTCACCGCCATCAGATCAACGCCCCGCCACCGAAGCTGAAGAAGCTCAGGAAGAAGGACGAGGCCGCAAAGGCGATGGAAATCCCGAATACGATCTGGATCAGCCGCCGGAAGCCACCGCCGGTATCGCCGAAGGCCAGCGTCAGACCGGTGACGATGATGATGATCACCGCCACGATCTTGGCCACCGGCCCCTCGACGGAGTCGAGGATGGATTGCAGAGGCGCTTCCCAGGGCATGGAAGACCCGGAGGCGTGGGCAGCCGGAGCGATGAACAGGCTGACATAGGTGGTGGCGACCGCGGTGGCGATGTGTTGGCGGATGCGCAGGGCGTGACGGATCATTCGGGATCTCCTGGTTCGTGAGTGGTGATGGCGTCTGAAATGGCAGGTGAAATCCGGTAGTCGCCGTCCGGCCCGAGGCCTTCGACACGAGCGAGTTCGGCCAGACGACGCGCGGAACCGCGCCCGGCCAGAACAGCCACGAGGTCGATGGTCTCTGCGATCATGGCCCGCGGCACGGTGACGACGGCTTCCTGGATGAGTTGCTCGAGACGACGTAGCGCGCCGATCCCGGTACCGGCATGGATGGTGCCGATGCCGCCGGGATGGCCGGTGCCCCAGGCTTTGAGCAGGTCAAGCGCCTCGGCGCCACGCACCTCACCGATCGGAATACGATCGGGGCGCAGACGCAGCGAAGAGCGCACCAGATCGGACAGGCTTGCAACGCCGTCCTTGGTGCGCATCGCCACAAGGTTCGGCGCGGCGCATTGCAGCTCTCGGGTGTCCTCGATGATCACGACGCGATCTGAGGTCTTGGATACCTCGGCGAGCAGCGCATTGGTCAGCGTGGTCTTGCCGGTCGAGGTGCCCCCCGCCACCAGGATATTGGCACGGGTCCCAACCGCTTGGCGCAGCACCTCGGCCTGCAGCGGACTCATGATCCCGGCGGCGATGTAGTCCTCGAGTGTGAACACCGCGACGGCGGGCTTGCGAATGGCGAAGGCCGGCGCCGCGACGACGGGAGGCAGCAGCCCCTCGAAACGCTCACCTGTTTCCGGGAGTTCCGCAGAGACGCGTGGGGACAGGCCATGAACTTCAACGCCAACATGGTGCGCGACCAGTCGAACGATGCGCTCGCCGTCTGCTGCGCTGAGCGTCTTGCCACTGTCGGCCAGCCCCTCAGAAAGTCGGTCGACCCAGAGCCGCCCATCGGGGTTGAGCATCACCTCGACGGTCATGGGATCGTCCAGAAACCCGACGATCGCCGGCCCGAGCGCGGTGCGCAGCATCCGCGCGCCTCTCCGGATCACCTCTGGTCTTTGATCGGTCTTCGCCATGCCGGCCCCGCTCCTTTGCAGGCGCCTCCAACAGGCCGCCCTGGATCGGGATCGATTAAGAAAGCCGTAAATGCCTACGGCTCAACAGGTTTCCGAAGGGCGTAGTAGCCTGGCGTGAAAAGACAGGTGATCGGCGGAACATGCTTCACTCACCAAGGAGGATGTCATCGGTCACTAGGTTGTGGCGAAACCTGAAATCAACAGCGCCGAACCAGAGATGTACTGATTGTGTGACGGCCACCGTAACTTCGGGAACACGGAGTGCTTACTTCCGGGAAATTCTAGGCGTACTACCGAAGTGCGCAGACTTGTAGCCAATGGAATTTCGCTTTTGTAAGAGTTCAATGCGACGTGTGGAGAATCTCTTTCCCAAGACTGTCCAGTCTTGCTCTGACTCGTTGATTATTATCAGCGCAGTCATGAAGTTATCGGTTCGCGCAGAACCTCATCGACGTGATCACTTGTCAGTCAAATAAGCTTCGAAGGCCTTCAGCGTGCGACGGGAGACGTGATGCTCGATCCCCTCTGCATCCGCCTCGGCGGTTTCCTGAGGCACGCCGACTGCGATCAGTAGGTCGACCACCGTTCGATGGCGAACGCGTACCCAATTTGCGAGCGCTTCGCCCTTGTCGGTAAGGAAGACCCCGCGATATGGGCGTGAGGTCGCCAGACCCTCTCGCTTGAGCCGCGCCACCGCCTTGGTGGCGGTAGGATGGGCCACACCCATACGTTCGGCAATATCGGCAACCCGGGCCTCGCCATGCATCGCGATCAAGTCGCCGATCATCTCTACGTAATCCTCCAGGATCGCCATCGACTGCTTCTCTCGTGCACGGGCGAAACGCCCCGCCTGTTCCGTGGGCGAAATCTCGGTCGGGGGCGTATCGTGTTCGGTCATCGCGGTCCTGAACTCATTCATCTGAAGTGCGAGGGAATGTAGCATTTTGAATGTAATGAAATCAATATAGCCAAGGCTTGATTTTTGCACCCAGCATCTGATGTTCAGCCTGTATAATATTTACCGTTGTAGAATATGAAGCCTTGGCTATATTACGAAGCCTAGGCATACAGAGGAAGGCTTGATGATCAGCACAGAACGCACGCGCCGTGGTATGAGCGCCGTTCTCTCTGGCGAGCGGCGTGGCTTTGGCAGCAAGTTCCTCTTCGTCGGTCCCGCAGTGATAGCCTCAATCGCCTATGTCGACCCAGGCAACTATGCGACCAACATCCAAGCGGGTGCCGGCTATGGCTACGTGCTTCTGTGGGTGGTCCTGCTGGCCAACCTGATTGCGATGCTGTTCCAGTCCCTGTCTGCGCGGCTGGGGATCGTCACTGGCAAGAACCTGGCCGAGATGTCGCGGGATAATTTTCCCCGCCCTGTCGTCTGGGCGATGTGGGCGGTTAGTGAGGTTGCCGCCATGGCCACCGACCTCGCTGAATTTCTCGGTGGCGCAATCGGCTTGGCGCTCCTGTTCAATATGCCGCTGATCTGGGGCATGGTGGTGACCGCCATCGTGACCTACGGTATCTTGATCTTCGAGCGCCGGGGTTTCCGCCCAATGGAGCTAATCATTGGTACAATGGTCGCGATTATCTCGTTGTGTTACTTGATCGAGATTTTCATCGCACCGATCGACTGGGGCTCCGCCGCCGTGGGGCTGGTGACCCCGAACCTGCCTGACGCTACCGCGCTGACCATTGCGGTCGGAATCATCGGGGCCACGGTGATGCCACATGCGGTCTATCTGCATTCAGGCTTAACACAAAATCGTGCGGAGGTCCGTCACGACGAAGACCGACGCAAGGTGCTACGGTTCTCGAACATTGAGGTGGTGATCGCACTCGCGGTCGCCGGCATGGTCAACATGGCAATGGTGATGATGGCAGCGTCTGCCTTTCATCAAGGCCATAGTACCGTGGCCGAAATCGAGACCGCCTATCATACACTGACACCACTTCTCGGCTCGGCTGCGGCCGCCGTATTCCTAGTGTCGTTGATCACCTCGGGTGTATCGTCCTCGGTGGTGGGCACGATGGCCGGGCAGATGATCATGCAGGGTTTCCTTCACTTCCATGTACCGATTTGGGTCCGGCGGCTGGTGACGATGGTGCCCGCGTTCGCTGTTGTGGCCGTTGGCTACAATGCCACTGACGCCCTCGTGATGAGCCAGGTGGTGCTGTCGATCGCCCTGCCAGTGCCAATGACCGCACTGGTTATCTTCACATCGCGTCGCTGCGTCATGGGTACCTTCGCCATAGGAACTGTAACGCGGGTTCTCGCGATCCTTGGGGCAGTTGCCGTGCTGTCGCTGAACTTTGTTCTACTCGCACAGACCTTTGGTGTACCGATCCCATTTCTCATCAATTGAGCAAGAGTTCATTTGTTGCGCTCTCAAAAATGCCGCGCGAAGCGACGTCGGCTAACATGCTGTGAAGTTGGACCAAGACACAGGGGAGTGAGACAGAAAGGGAAGCCTGCCACAGATCGGGAGCCACGCGCCCGCGGCGCAATCACTCACGCTTGGCTTGAGTTCCTCAATCCATAGATTTCACTCTTACCTACGAGCCGTCCTTTGGATCGAAGCCGTACACCTACACGATCTTTGTTTCTGGCTAACTGCCAACCCCATCCACGTCCTCCGACACCTCCTGCCTCAGCTTCGGCCCCTGGGCCAGGCGCCGACCGAGAGCCGAGACAAATGCCTCGTAGCGCTCCCCAGCCTTTGCCCGCGCCGCCTTGGCTGCGGGATCCGGCAAAGCCGGCGTTGTCGCAAGCCAGAAACGGATGAACACGGCCAGGCTTTCGACGGAGATCCCGACATCGCGCTCAAGCCGAGTGATCCGCCTGTCGATCTGATCCAAGCGCCTCGCCAGCACCGCCTCACGCCGCTCTGTGTCATCCGGGGAGAGGAAGGATGCGATCGCGGCCTCGGCCACCATCGATTGGGATCTGTCGCGCCGGGCGGCAAACTCCGCCAGCATCTGCATGACCTCAGGATCGAGATAGACCGAGATCTTGGACTTCTTGCGGCTCGATGTCATAGTCAAAGCTCCATGCCGTCATCGGGGTTGAGGGAGACCTGCCGCGCGACACCGCGCATCTGCTGCATGATGCGGCGATTGCGGATGGCACCATCTTCCTCATCCTCGGGTGGGTCGAATTCAAACTCGTTCTCAAGAGGCGTCTGCCTGTCGATCGGCCGAGGCTGCGCCAACTCCGGCTGAAGACGGTGCTCCGACGCTGTCGGGTCCTCATCCGCCGATCTCGTCTCGGAAACCCGCTCCGGCTCGTCGTCCTGCACTGGGACGGCCAGACTGCTCCAGTCATCCTCCCCAGAGGCGCCCACATCCACCAAGTCGGGTGGCGGCAAGACCCGCTTAGTGAACCGCGCATCTTCGTAATACCGTGCTTTCGTCGCCCGGATCGGCGGCGTGCCAGCCACCATGACGATCTCGTCGGAGGGCGGCAGCTGCATGATTTCTCCGGGGGTGAGCAAGGCCCGCGCAGTTTCCGACCGGGACACCATGAGATGGCTGAGCCACGGCGCCAGACGGTGACCGGCATAGTTCTTCATCGCCTTCATCTCGGTGGCGGTGCCGAGAGCGTCAGAAACCCGCTTGGCCGTGCGCTCGTCATTGGTCGCGAAGCTCACCCGGACGTGGCAATTGTCGAGGATCGAATTATTCGGGCCGTAGGCCTTCTCGATCTGGTTCAGCGACTGGGCGATGAGGAAGCTCTTCAGCCCGTAGCCCGCCATGAAGGCCAGCGCGCTCTCGAAGAAGTCGAGCCGACCAAGCGCCGGGAACTCATCAAGCATCAGCAGCAGCCGATGCCGGTCATCCTTGCCCTGCAGATCTTCGGTCAGGCGTCGGCCGACCTGGTTGAGGATCAGGCGGATAAGCGGCTTGGTGCGGTTGATGTCCGAGGGGGGCACCACGAGATACAGCGTGATGGGGCGCGCTCCGCCGACAATATCGCCGATCCGCCAGTCGCAGCGGCGCGTGACCTGGGCAACGACAGGGTCGCGATAGAGGCCGAGGAAAGACATCGCCGTCGAAAGCACACCGGAGCGTTCATTCTCGGACTTGTTGAGCAACTCGCGGGCGGCACTGGCGACCACGGGGTGCGGTCCCGCCTCGCCCAGGTGCGACGTCCGCATCATCGCGCGTAGCGTCGACTCCACGGGACGCCGCGGGTCAGACAGGAAGTTGGCAACACCGGCCAGCGTCTTGTCCTTCTCGGCGTAGAGGACATGCAGGATGGCACCGACGAGCAGACTGTGGCTGGTCTTCTCCCAGTGGTTCCGCCGCTCCAGGCTCCCCTCGGGGTCGACGAGGATGTCGGCGATGTTCTGGACATCGCGAACCTCCCACTCGCCACGGCGGACTTCCAGCAGGGGGTTGTAGGCCGAAGAGTTCGGATTGGTCGGATCGAAGAGCAGGACCCGACCGTGCCGGGCGCGGAACCCGGCGGTCAGCTGCCAGTTCTCTCCCTTGATGTCATGAACGATGGCCGAGCCGGGCCAAGTGAGAAGAGAGGGTACGACGAGCCCTACCCCCTTGCCGGATCGCGTCGGGGCGAAGCAGAGCACATGCTCCGGCCCATCGTGGCGCAGGTATTCCCGCTCATAGCGGCCGAGGACCACTCCATCCGGGTCCAGCAATCCAGCCGCCTTCACCTCGCC
>NZ_QBKN01000062.1:3493-7559 GCF_003054175.1 Allosediminivita pacifica | reverse complement strand
TTTCGACCGATCAAGGGCGAGCGCCTTCCATTTTCTGCAATCTGGTCGCCGAATAACGACAACCCCGCGTTCAGGCGTCTTCTGAGCATGGCGAGGACAAAAGCAGGGTCGGAAAGAAGCGCGGCTATCAGTGAGCATCTCTGTGGATTTGAGCCGCACGCCTCGCCTTCGCAAACCCGCGATCTGTCGCAATAAACCTCTGGAGCATCGGTACAATCAGCCGGACTGCGTCGGCAACAGGTTGCCCCGTCTCCCGCCCCAGCACCTCGGCATAGGCGACCAGATCGCGATGAACAGATGCTGGCAATTCCACTGTCACCTTCACCGGCTTGTCGTCGGGCAGAGGTCCAAGCTTGAGTTTCGACATGATCAACCTCCTGCGGGTTCGAATACCAGATCGCGGGTGACGATGATCCTGACCGGGAACCCCGGGCGGATGGTCAGCGTCGGCGCGACCTGCAGCTGACGCTGGACGATCTGCTGGCCGGCCTGGTTAATCGTGTCCACAGCGCCATCGCGGATCGCCTGGACCAGGCGGTCCTCGTCATCGGTGGCGAGGTCCGCACCAATCGCGAGCAGCGTGGACAGACCCGCCGCGCGCATCAGATCCCACCAGTGATAGTCAACGCCATCCTCGAGGCCGGCATAGCCGCTCGCATCCGCCCCCGGCAGACGTTCGAGAACAATGGATTGACCGCCGGGAAGGATCAGGCGGTTCCAGACCAGCAGCACGCGGCGTTGGCCGAACGTCACGCCGTCATCGTATTGGCCGATGATGCGGGTTCCTTGTGGGATCAGCAGCAGCGACCCGGTCGGGCTGTCATAGACATTCTCGGTGACCTGCGCGGTGATCTGCCCCGGGAGATCGGAGCGAATGCCGGTGATGAGCGCGGCCGGGATCACCGCTCCCGCCTGAAGGATGTTCGGCGAGGCTGGCGGCTGAATGCGATCGGATGCGACGGTCTGCCGGTCCACCGGACCGTTGAGGAAAGCCGTATGCCGGCTCCCCTCAGGTTGCCCGGAGCCACCCAGGCCCGGAAGGTTCACGCCGGCCCCGGCCGTCGTTGCCCTGCCAGTTGCCGACTGGAAGAAGACACCGCTCAGACGCGCGGTTTCCTCCTCTGCCCTGCGGCGCTCAGCCTCCGGATCGACGGTCGGGCTCGCAATCGGCGGAGGGCTCACGGGCAAACCCCGCTCCTGCGCGTCAAGGATCGGTCGCCCGAGGTCACCGGGCAGTGCAGGTCCCAGAACCGGTCCGGTATAGTCGGACGGCAGCCCTTCCAGGCCGTCCGCAGCCGGTCGATTGTCGATGGAATAAAGTTCTCCACCTCCCGGCCCTGCCTCACGGGTCTGGAGCGCATAGATCAGCGCGCCCCCAATGCCGAACAGGGCGACAGCTCCGACACCGGCCAGAACCTTGCGCGACAGCCGGGTCACGCGCGGCGGATCGGGGCGCAGACGCATCGGCGCTGCAGGATCGGTGTCACTCATGACGCCCCTCCCCTTCGCGCATCCACCTCCGTCCGCGCATCGGCCTCGCGCTCCTCCATGCGCACGATCCGGACCACCTGCTGGCGGTCTCCTGCGCCCAGCCGGAGCTCGGCGGCGCCGAAGAGGCGATCCACGATCAGAACGTTCCGGTGAATGCGGCTGTTGACGATCTGCGGTTCTCCGTCCGAACCGAGCACGAAGAGAGGCGGCATCTCGCCCTGGGCGATGCCTGCCGGGAAGACGACATAGACGCGGCGGCCATCGTCGAAGACAGAAACCGGGCGCCAGGGCGGGCTTTCCCCCTGGATCTGCAAGCCGTAGCGATGATTGCGGGCAGAGGGCGCCGGAATGGTCGGCGCGATTGCCACAGCCTGCCGCCCACCACGCGGCGCTGCCGGATAGGCCCAGGCGACCGAGGGCATGTAGAGCGCCTCACGTGCACGCAGCTCGATCGTATACACCCGCCTGTCAGTGCTGATCACCAGATTGGTCGAGATGTCGTCCCGCGTCGGTTTGACGAGGATGTGGACGCGGGCAGTGGATCCGGACCCGCTCTCTGTGTCGCCAATGATCCAGCGCGTGGTATCCCCCGCAGCGATCGGACCCGCGCCGGTCAGACGTTCGCCCGGCTCGAGTGCGATATTGGTGATCTGACCCGGCGCGGCATAGACCTGATAGAGGGCACCTTCCGACCAGGGATAGATCTGGATCGCATTGTAATAGCCTTCCCGGCGCGGTTCGATCCGGGCGGCGGCATTGGCGTTTTCGATACGTCCGGTCGGTGTGCCTGCCACCGCTCCGCCATGCGCCACTGTCCAGACCGGCGGCATGTGCAAGGGCCGAGGGCGTTCCTCGGCAGCCGAGGCGGGCGGGGTGGGCAGCGGCGGCACGGACTCGTCGTAGCTGAATTCCGGCACCGGGTTGCGGGCGCACCCTGCCAGTACGGATGCGGATAGCAGCAACGCCACCAACATCGGCGTCCTGACGCCCGGAGACCTGGTTGCATGAAGATGCTGTTCAGTCATTGGCTCATCTCCCGCGACCAGGAGATCGCATTGATATAGATTCCGAGGGGATTGGCGCGCAGGCGCTCGGCGCTGCGCGGCGTCTGGATCACGACGGTCAGGATCGCGGTCCAGCGCGCGGTCGTGGAAAGCTGGCCGTTCTCGTAGTGGCGCTCGGTCCAGGCGACGCGGAACGATCGCGGCGAGGCCCGGATGACCGAGGACACCTCGACGGCGATCTGCTGACGGCCGACGCGGGTGAACGGGTCGTTCGCACGAGCGAAATCGTTCAGAGCGGCCGCGCCACGGTCCGTGGTGAACTCATAGGCGCGCAGCCAGTTCTGCCGCACGATGATCGGGTCGGCGGGGATGGAACGAACCTGTTCGATGAAACGGCCAAGATGGAAGGCGATCTGCGGATCGGTCGGCTCGTAGTCGGCGGAAGCCGGAGCGACAGCCTGGGCCTCGCCGAGCGCGTCGACCTGAACGACCCAGGGCACTACCGTGCCACGTGCGGATTGCCAGACCAGGGCGCCGGCAAAACCCGCCGCGAGGATCAGGCTGCCGAAGGCCATGTAGCGCCAGTTGCGAGCCTGAACGCGGGCGGAGCCGATGCGCTCGTCCCAGACCTGCGCAGCCCTCTGGTAAGGCGTCTCTGGTTGAGGTGTCTTGCCATAATGCGTGGCGGAACGCCTGAAGAGGTTCATGAGCGGTCCCTTTCGGAGAGATTGACGGAGGAGCCCGAGCCGTGGCTGTCGCCCGACCGGACGGCATGGGCGGCAGCGCGGACGCCATGGCTCACGGCCTGGTTATGGCGCATGCGCTTTGCCCAGGCTGGCGGGCCATCGGAGGCGGACGGGCCGGAAGAAGGCTCGGGTGCCGCTCCGCCAACCGTGCCCATCGAGGTGGTTCCGCCCGTCGCCACCACACCGCCCTTGACGCCCTCGGCGTAGCTGGACTGGATCCCGCCCGCCGCGCGAGAAGACGCCTTCTTGAGCGGTGATGCCGCGGAAGCGGCCCCGGCGCGCGTTACACCAGCCATCCCCCCGGAGAAACCACCTCCGCCCATCGAGCCGAGCGTGTAGGCGCTCGAGGCTGCGCCCGCCGCGGCTGCGCCGCCGCGTGCGAGGGCGGCACCACCAGAGAGCGCGGACCCCGCCCCGCGCGCTGCGAGCATGGTCGCCCCTCCGGCCCCGATCGCAGCGCCACCGACGGCAAGGCCTGTACCTATGGCCGCCCCCGCGCTGAGTTGGGGCCCGCCGGACACCAGACCCGAGGCGATACCGGGGCCGAAGATACCGAGGCCCAGCAGAGACAGGGCAGCCAGAACAATCGCCATGGCGTCATCGATGGTCGGCGTCACGCCTCCGAAGCCCGCGGTGAACTGGCCGAAGAGCGTCGATCCGATGCCGATGATCACGGCCAGCACCAAAACCTTGATGCCGGAGGAAATCACGTTGCCCAGCACGCGCTCGGCCATGAAGGCGGTCTTGCCGAAGAGGCCGAAGGGGATCAGCACGAAGCCCGCGAGGGTCGTGAGCTTGAACTCGATCAGGGTGACGAAGAGCTGC
>NZ_QBKN01000062.1:0-2944 GCF_003054175.1 Allosediminivita pacifica | reverse complement strand
TTCTCGGCCCATGCGGCGAGGCAATCGGCATCGCTGGAAGCGGCCTCGCCAAGCTGCTGGCACCGGCGCAGCGTAGCGCGGAGAGGATCGGCAGACGGCTGGAGCGCGGGCGCGGTGCTGGCCGGCACGGGAGCCTCCTTGCGTGTCATCTCGATCACCGTGGCTGCGATCGCGATCGCCACGAACACGATGGCCGCGATCCGGGCCAGCACCTTCCCCTCCATCGTCTCCCCCTCCCGGCCTCAGTTGAACATCTGCGCGTTACCGGGCTGGTAGCCCGAACCCGGCGTCAGGAAGCGCTCGCGCTGGATGCGGCCCTGTTCCGCAGCAGTGGCGCGCTCGGCCTCGGTCAGCGCATTGGCGCGGCCGTTTGCCGAGATCACCGCGATCAGGTCCGAGAGCTGCTGCGATTGCAGTGCGAGGAGCTGGTTGCCCGCCTGTGTGGCCTGAAGAGCACCGACCGCGTTCTGGCTCTGCCCTACAAGTGCAGACATCTCTGCGCGGTTGGCATCGATATTGCCGACGACACCTGCCTGCACGCGCATCGCATCCTGGAGGCCACCGACGGTGTTCTCCCAACGGGACCGGGCCTCGGCGATCAGTTGCTGGTCGGTCGCCGTCAGGGAAAGGTTGCCATAATCCTGCTGGAACATCTGGTCGATGCTCTGCACGTCGAAGGCGATGTTCTGCGCCTGCGCCAGGAGTTGCTGTGTGCGGCTGACGTTCTGCTGGATCTGCTGGAGCGCGGAATACGGCAGGTTGGCGAGATTGCGCGCCTGGTTGATCAGCATCTGCGCTTCGTTCTGGAGCTGTGCGATCTGGTTGTTGATCTGCTCCAGAGCGCGCGCCGCGGTCAGGAGATTTTCGGCGTGGTTGGTCGGATCGTAGACGATGAAAGGCCCCCCGCCGATGCCGAAGAGCGCCTGCGCAGGCGGCGCTGCGATGGGCGACATGGCCATGGGCATCGCCAGCGCGAGGGCGAGCAGCGAAGTGCCCGCGGACCGAAACGTAATCTTGCGTGTCATGGTGTGACTTCCTTTTCTTCAAGGTCGATGTCGGCGTCCTCAACAACAGCGGAGGCCGGAGATGCCCCCTCTGCGTCGATGGCGAGATTGGTGAGGTCGGGGATCAGGTCGGCGGCCCAATCGAGGCCATGCGCCTTCAGCCAGGCGGCGAGGAAGCCGTCTTGGCCGTGCCCGGCGCAGATCTCGGCAATCAGCGCCTGATCCGATTTGGACGATGCCGCGCAGAGTGCCAGTCCGACATCGCTGAGACCCAGCTCGAACAGCCGGTTGCCGCGCCGCGACTGGCAGTAGTAGTCGCGTTTGGGCGTGGCCCGCGCGAGGATCTCGATCTGCCGGTCATTTAGGCCGAAGCGGCGATAGATGGCCGTAATCTGCGGCTCGATGGCCCGCTCGTTGGGCAACAGGAGCCGTGTCGGGCAGCTTTCGATGATCGCAGGCGCGATGGTACTGCCATCAATGTCGCTAAGGCTCTGCGTCGCGAAGATCACCGAGGCGTTCTTCTTCCTCAGCGTCTTCAGCCATTCGCGGAGCTGCTCCGCGAAGGCATCGTCATCGAGCGCGAGCCAGCCCTCGTCGATGATGAGCAGCGTGGGGCGTCCATCGAGCTGATCGCCGATCCGGTGGAACAGGTATGAGAGGACGGCGGGCGCCGCGCCGGTTCCCACCAGCCCCTCGATCTCGAAGGCCTGCACATCCGCCGATCCCAGCTGTTCGGTCTCGGCATCGAGCAGCCGGCCATAGGGTCCACCCACGCAGTATGCGCGCAACGCCTGCTTCAGATCGTTGGACTGCAGCAGGACCGCGAGGCCGGTCATGGTCCGCTCGCCCACAGGGGCCGAGGCCAGCGAGGTCAGTGCCGTCCAGATATGTTCCTTCACATCCGGAGTAATCTGGATGTTCTCGCGCGTCAGGATGGCAACGATCCAGTCGGCCGCCCAGGCACGCTCCGACGTCTCGTGAATGCGGGCCAGCGGCTGTAGCGAGACGGAACTCTCGTCCGCGTCGGTCAGCTCTCCGCCGAGGTCATGCCAGTCGCCGCCCATGGAAAGCGCGGCGGCGCGAATAGAACCGCCGAAGTCGAAGGCGAAGATCTGGCTGCGCGAGTACCGCCGGAACTGAAGCGCCATCAGTGCCAGTAGCACGGACTTACCCGCGCCGGTCGGGCCGACGACGAGCGTGTGCCCGACATCCCCCACATGCAGAGAAAACCGGAACGGGGTGGAGCCTTCGGTCCTGGCGTAGAGCAATGGAGCGTCGCCGAAATGCTTGTCCTGCGCCTCGCCCGCCCAGACCGCCGAGAGCGGGATCATATGGGCGAGATTCAATGTGCTGATCGGTGGCTGGCGGACATTGGCATAGGCATGTCCGGGCAGACTACCAAGCCAGGCATCGACCGCATTGACCGTCTCGACCATGACGCTGAAATCGCGGGACTGGACGATCTTCTCGACCAGCCGCAGCTTCTCGTCGGCGCGGCGAACGTCCTCGTCCCAGACCGTGATCGTGGCCGAGACATAGGCCATGCCAGCCAGATCAGCGCCGAGTTCCTGCAGGGCGATATCTGCGTCAGCGGCCTTGTTCGCGGCATCGGTATCGACCAGCGCGGATTGCTCGTTGGTCATCACCTCCTTGAGGATCGCGGCGATGGACTTACGTTTGGCAAACCACTGACGGCGTATCCGGGTCAGCAGCTTCGTCGCATCCAGCTTGTCCATGAGGATGGCCCGGGTCGACCAGCGATAGGGAAAGGCCAGCCGGTTCAACTCGTCGAGCAGGCCCGGGGTCGTGGCGCCGGGAAAGCCGGTGATCGTCAGGACGCGGAGATGATGATCGCCCAGACGCGGCTCCAGCCCACCGGCCAGCGGCTGGTCGGGCAAGAGCGCGTCGAGATAGACCGGCACCTCGGGCACGCGCACGCG
>NZ_QBKN01000061.1 GCF_003054175.1 Allosediminivita pacifica | reverse complement strand
ATCGGCGCCGCCTGGTCCAAGCGCTCGGGCGAGGGCCGCGACTATCTGGGCCTCAAGCTCGACGATCCGAGCTTCACCGCCCCGATCTACGCCAACCTCTTCGACGACGAAGACGGCGAGAGCTACGCGCTGATCTGGTCCCGTCCCAACGGTCGCCGCAGCGAGTAGCGGCGCCGTGAGGCCCCGGCCGAGAGGCCGGGGACCGCCCGCCGAACCGGGCAACCGAATCAGTTTTCCGGTTCGGCGGCGCCAAGACGAAAACGCAATATAAACGCAGAAGAATTCCGGTGGAGATTCATGCAGAGACGACTATAATAGTCGTAGTTCTGGCGTGCGCGCCGGGCCGGATGGGAGGTGATCTGCATGATCACCGCCCGACAATCGCGGGCCGCGCGTGCGCTTCTTGGATGGACACAGGAGCAGCTTGCGGATGAGGCCCGGGTATCTTTGACCGCGCTCAAGCGCCTCGAATCCGAAAGCGGGCTCGAGGTCTACGAGACCACGCGCGATCAGGTTCGACGGGCGTTCGAAGCGAATGGCATTCTGCTCCTGAACTCCGACCAGGGGATTGGAGTGATGCATGTGCAGGCGAAGGCCGTCGCTAAGAGCTGACTATTCCGGCAGGTTTTGTGGTGAACGGAATTGCGCTATTGCCGTGCTCAGGAAAACGTCAACCTTCTGTGCTAGGATTGTACAGAAGCCGCAGTGGGGATGCGCGTGACGATCAGCAGCTTGCAGGATGTGCCGCCGCAGGGGGCCGTGGTGACGGAGTATGACCGTCGTCACATGACGCAGTATATGCGTTTGCTCGATGCTGCAGGCGAAGGCGCGAGCTGGCAGGAGGCCGCGCAGATCATCCTGGGGCTCGATACGCAGAAAGAGCCGGAGCGGGCGCGCCTGGTCCACGACGCCCATCTTGGACGCGCGCGCTGGCTGAGTTCGGTGGGGTATCGGCAATTGGCGGCGGGGCAAAACAACTGAGAAGGTGATGCGTCCCGCGCATCACCTGATGCCTTGGGGCGGACTTCCCAAGTGATTGATCTCCCGGAATCCTTTCCTGAGATCAACCCAGGGGAGAGGCGATGCCATGCAACCTGATCGCTCGAATTGGCGTGACCAGGCCGCCTACGACTATCTCAATGATCTGGCCGCGCCGGAACTCGGCTGGGAATGCCTGCGCCGTAATCCTGAGTATCAACATGACTATGCAGAACTTGCAGGGGGACCACCTGAGAGGGCTGACCTGAGGGATCAGGTCGGCCGTCGATGGGGTCTTTGCTTTCCCGATACGGCCCGGTCTGAGCGCGACTGTTGCAGAGATTTTCTGGCGCCCCGAAATCGATACCAGCGCCGTATTCCTTGCGGTCGCCCCCGAAGCACTCGCCGGAGAGACTGATACTCCCGGCGATGAGATAGTTGCCCCGAAGGGCAGGGCATCCCCGATTGGCAAGCACCTGCGCCACAGGCTGCCGGACGGAACATACCTGCATCTCGTCGTTCCCCTGAAGCAGCACGGTCGGCTTGTGGCTACCGTTCCGCTCGGCCCTGAGGGGCTCGACCGCATGGAGGCGATCCAGCGGCTCCTGGCGGACCAGCACCGCCGTCGATCGATCCCCCGCGACACCCGTCTGACCGCGCAGCAGAAGGCGCGCCTGCGGCGTGTCCTTCAAGCCTCGGATGCCGCCTTCCATGGCGCGACCCAGAAGCAGATCGCCGAGGTCCTGTTCCGGACCGGTCGCCTGGACCGCGATGAATGGCAGGTCTCCTCGGCCCGCTTTGCCGTCTCCAGCCTCCTGCGCGAGGGGCGTGACCTGATCGCTGGCGGCTATCGCAAGCTCCTGCGCCACCAGCGCCGCCTCTAGGTCGGCGATCCCGCGCCGCGGTGTGCGAATTTACCCCTGCCAACTCCCCACTGCATCTGACCGGGCGCGCTTCGCCATCGTGACCGTCATCAGCCGCTGTTTCGCGGCACTGGTCACACACAGCAGGGAGACGCCCGATGTCCGCCATCTCAACCGAACTTCCCCCGCGCTATCTGCGCACCAAGGAAGCCGCGCAGTTCCTCAGCCTGTCCGCTCGCACGTTGGAGAAGCACAGGACCTACGGCACCGGTCCCGCCTACCACAAGCTGGGCGGGCGTGTGGTCTATGCGATCGAGGACCTCCAGGCCTGGGTCGGACGCGGCGCTGTCACCTCGACTTCCGACCCGCGCGGGCAGGTGCTGCCAGCGAAACGCCACACGCTCCCGAACCTCCCGCAGCCCGGCCGCTTCGTGCGCTGACCTGGGGCGACACCTTCATGACCGATGGACGCAGACCCCGTTCCGAGCGTGGACAGCTCGATCTGTTCCGCGCGCTGCCCGGGGATTTCGCCCCAAGAGATGCGCAAGACCTCATGGCCTATCCCTTTTTCTCCCTCGCCAAATCCAAACGGGTCGCACCGATCGACTTTGCCGCTGGCAGCGTCAGCATACGGGTCGAAGCGGTTCCCGATCACGGTATGGCTACGATCTGGGATGCCGACATCCTGATCTGGGCGGCGAGCCAGATCGTCGAGGCGCGTGACGCGGGGCTGCGCACCTCCCGGCTGATGGCCGCCACCCCATATGAGATCCTCACCTATGTTGGTCGCGGAACCAGTGCGCGGGATTACCAGCGCCTGAAGGCGGCGCTGGATCGTCTGCAGTCGACGACGATCTCCACCTCGATCCGGCAGCCGGCTGAAGGACGCCGCCATCGCTTCTCCTGGATCAACGAATGGCAGGAGCGCAGCGACAGGGAGGGGCGCCCGGACGGCATCGAGCTGATCGTGCCCGACTGGTTCTACCGGGCCGTGCTCGACAATGCGCTCGTCCTCACCATTGATCGGGCGTATTTCGACCTGACCGGCGGGCTCGACCGTTGGCTCTATCGCCTGGTGCGCAAGCATGGTGGCAGGCAACGGGACGGCTGGCGTTTCGATTTCCATCATCTTCACCAGAAATCCGGGGCGCTGTCCCCCTTCAAGCGCTTCGCCTTCGAGCTTCGCGACATCATCCGGCGGCAGCCGCTGCCGGGCTACACGCTCTTTCTCGAGACTGAGGTTGGTGGCCGCAAGCTGCTGGCTTTCGAGCCTACTCCGGGCTGTGGAAAACCTGTGAATGGGCTCGTGCTATCGGGAACCCGGACTATCGTGCCATCAGGAACCGGGGTCTCGTGCTATCAGGAACCCAAACAGAGTGTAACGCACAGAAGTAAAAGTGGAAATCGCTCCCTTAACTTAGAGTCTAACGAAGACTCTAACTTTGAAGAGCGCGCAGATGATGTGGAGAACATCATCCGCAGCGCAGCCGGGAGCCTTCGAAAGGCTGAGAAACCGGACGCATTGAGCATGCCTGGCGCTGCCGGATCGCTCCCGGACAGCCCCGCCTCCGACACGGTCCGTCGCCCAGACTTGGCGCGCCTTCCACTCGATCCTCCGGGAGGTCGGTGATGAGTGTCATTCTGAGACCCGGAAAATCATCCGCGATTGAGGCTTCGTCGCTCAGCTTCGATGGTATGACCCGCGTCGAATTGATCTGGCTGGAGAAGCAGACCGAGTTCTGGATCCGGTTCGGCAATGGGGCAGGGGAGCAGGTCCTGGACCGCAGCCGACGTGTGGTCTTCTTCATGCCGGGTTCTGTCTTCGCCTTCGTCCGCTGGGCGGCGAATGACTATGGAACCGTCGTCTCGCGCATCGACATCGTGCGGACGATGGCGCCCGGCCGTTCCTATCAGACGCTGCCATTCGTGCGCCCAGGTGGCGAGATTTTGTTGAAGATCGAAGGCTGGGCCGAGGTCGAGAAGGTCCTCCGCCATGTCGATGCCATCGAGGGTCTCGGCATCCATCCTGCCGAGGTCGATCCCGATCACTGGCGCCATGTCGCGCATTGGATGAGGGCGGGCGAAGCGCCGCGACCCTATACGGCTGAACGCCATGCCGCATGGCTCCGGCGTCGGGAGATCGGAAAATGACCCGTGCCCGCTACATCATGGTGACGGTTGCGGCGCTCGCCGCCGTCATCGCCGGCAGCATCCCGACTGCGCCACGGCTGGTCTGGAACGCCTCGGCCAGCGTGCCGATCGGTTTCTACACCATCGCGCCAGCGGATCGGCTCATGGTGCCAGATCTGGTCGCCGTTATGCCGCCCGAACTCCTTGCGGGTTTCATGGCCGCGCGCGGCTATGTCGGTCGCGATACGCCGATCCTGAAGCACGTCATCGGGCTGCCGGGACAACGGGTCTGCCGTGACGGCGCTGCGATCACCGTCGATGGCAGACACCTGGGGGAGGCGCGAGAGCGCGACAGTCAGGGCCGCGATCTTCCCGTCTGGCAGGGCTGTCGCACCATCGCGGAGGGCGAGGTGTTCCTGATGAACCCGGCGGTCTCTGACAGCTTCGATGGCCGCTACTTCGGTCCGTTCCCCACCTCGGCAGTGATCGGCCGGGCCAGTCCACTGTTCACCGACGAGGGCGGCGATGGCCGCCTCGTCTGGCACGCGCCGGAGCGGTGACGCGCGTTCATAGCGGGACGTGCGAGCGGCCTGCCTCCCATTCACCGCATGAGGAAGGAGCTTCCAATGCCACAGATCGGCCAATTCACACGCACCCCGTCCGGCTATTCCGGACAGCTTCGCACGCTCTCGCTCGACCTGGAGCTGACCTTCGTTCCAACCGATAACGTCGATTCAGAGAAGGCTCCTGCCTATCGTATCCACCTCGGTGACGAGGAGGGCCCGGAGGTTGGCGCGGGCTGGAAACACACCGGCGAAACCGCAGGAGCGTTCGTTTCGGTCCTGCTCGATGATCCGGTTTTCCGGCATCCGATCCGCGCCCGCCTGTTCCAGTCGGATGAGGAGGGCAGGGAGTGGGGGCTGCACTGGACCCGCCCGAAGAAGCGCGACGAGCGGGACTGACGATGATCGTGTCCTGCACCCGTCCCGCTTCGGGAAGATGCGGCGCTCGCCGCCGCATTCTCTTCCTTCTTCTTTCCGGCCTCTTCCTCCCGGTCACCGCCACGCAACCGCTTCTGGCGCAAACCGATGTGGCCGAACACGCAATCGCCGCGCATCCCTACGCCGCCCAGGTCACCGAGGCATCGCAGCGCTTCGGCATACCGACGACCTGGATCATGGCCGTGATGCGGGCAGAGAGTGCGGGCGATCTGCGTGCGGTTTCTTCCGCTGGCGCGATGGGGCTGATGCAGGTCATGCCCGACACCTGGGCCGGGCTGCGCATCCGTCATGGCCTCGGCCGAGACCCTTACGATCCGCGTAACAACATCCTTGCGGGCACGGCCTATCTGCGCGAGATGTGGGACCGCTATGGCAATGTCGCGGCGATGCTGGCCGCCTATAACGCCGGTCCCGCCCGCTACGACGAATACCGCTTGGCGGATCGTCCGTTGCCGGCCGAGACGCGCGCCTACGTCGCTGCGCTTGCACCCGTTCTGCTTGGCGAGCGGCCATCGGGCACCGCTATCACTGCAGCCCGGCCGCTCGATTGGCGTGAGGCGGCGATCTTTATCAGCCGCGACGACGGGACGCTTGCGATCGATCCTGAGTTGCCTCACCGGACGGGCGGCGGCGCTCCTTCACCAGTCCCGGCGGTGCCGCAGGCGGGCCTCACCCCGCGATCTGAGGGCCTCTTCGTCCAGCCGGAGACTGGTGAGGCCCGGCCATGATCCGCGCGACGACACTTCGCACTCTATCGTGCTCTGGCGTGCGTTTGAGGGGACGGCCGGTGGTGGCGGGCACCACGACCGAAGGATGGCAGGATAAAAGGGCGCACGGTGCGCGGCGGGTGGGCGGTTGTTTTTGTTCATGTTTTTGCCGCGTTTCGCACTGTGTGGCGCGTGTTCGCACCGTGCGAGATGTGCCTAACACTCGGAGATTCAGTGCGGTTTCGCACTGTGTGGGGGCCTCCCATGCCCGATGATCGCGAGTTCCGCATCCGTCCAGGACGTATCCGTTCGACACGAGCGCAGCAGGCCCGGCCCTTCATCGCACAGGCCCTGGCTGCGGCGAAAAAGGCCGGGGGTGGCGTCTCGCGGGCCGGGCGCGTCACCCCGGGCAATCGGTCCCGCTTCGGGCGCGGTCAGCGTGCCAGTATTCAGGCCAACCGCCTCATTACCGCCCGCACGCGCGGCGCGGTGATCAAGGCGCGTGTGGTGCGGCACAGCGGGAAATCCGCGCCCCTCGGAGCCCACCTCGATTACCTGCGCCGGGACGGCGTGACCCGGGACGGGGAGAAGGCCAGGCTCTTCGGGCCGGGAACGGAGGATGCCGATGGCCGGGCCTTTGCCGAGCGGTGTCGCGATGACCGTCATCATTTCCGGTTCATCGTCTCACCCGACGACGCGCCGGACATGTCCGACCTGCAATCCTTCACCCGCGATCTCGTTGGGCGGATGGAGCAGGATCTCGGCACGTCGCTTGACTGGGTCGGCGTCGATCACTGGAACACCGCGCATCCGCACGTCCACCTGATCGTTCGGGGTGTGCGCGACGACGACCAGGATCTCGTCATCTCGCGGGACTACATCAAGGAGGGAATGCGGGACAGGGCACGGGATCTCATCACCCAGGAGCTGGGCCCACGCAGTGATCTCGACATCCGGCGGACGCTTGAGCGACAGCTCGGGGCGGAGCGTTGGACGCAGCTCGACCGTCAACTACTGCGGGACGCGGGGCGTTCGCGCATCCTCGACATGGCGCCGGATGCGGATCGGCAGCCGGATGCGTTTCACGCGCTGAAGGTCGGGCGGTTGCGCCGGCTGGAAGTCCTCGGCGTTGCTGGCCAGATCAGACAGGCGCAATGGCACATCAGGGACGATGCAGAGGCGGTCTTGCGGGAGATGGGGGAGCGTGGCGACATCATCAAGCGGATGCATCGTGCCCTGACGGACCGGGGGATCGAGCGCGGGTCCTCGAGTTACGTCCTTGCCGCAGAGAGCCTCGATGTTCCCGTCATCGGCCGTCTGGTCCAGCGGGGTCTCGATGACGAGCTGAAGGGGACGGCCTATGCCGTAGTCGATGGTGTCGATGGCCGGAGTCACCATATCCGATTGCCTCATCTCGACGCCGCCGGCGACAGCGCCCCAGGCTCGATCGTGGAGCTCCGTGCCTATGACGACGCGCGTGGCCAGCGTCGCGTCGCACTGGCGGCCCGGTCCGACCTGGACCTCGCTGCGCAGGTCTCCGCGTCCGGGGCCACCTGGCTCGACCGGCAGGCCATCGCGCGCGACCCGCTCGCCCTATCGGACCAGGGCTTCGGTGCCGAGGTCCGGCAGGCTCTGGAAGCCCGGGCCGATCATTTGACCTCGGAGGGGCTGGCCGAGCAGAGGGGCGGCAGAGTGGTCTTTGCCCGGCGCCTGCTTGGAACCTTGCGCGACCGGGAGCTGCAGGCGGTTGGCGAGCGGCTCTCAGGGGAAACCGGGTTGCCGTTCAGCAAGACGGGGGCGGGTGACTACGTCAGCGGCCTCTATCGCCAGCGTCTCGCGCTGGCTTCCGGGCGCTTCGCGATGATCGAGGGCTATGGCGCCGACGGCGCGCTCGGCTTCCAGCTGGTGCCCTGGTCCCCCTCCCTCGAAAAGCACCTCGGCCGGAATGTCGCCGGCGTCGCCCGCGGGGACGGCGGGGTCGATTGGGACTTCGGCCGCAAGCGCGGTCTTGGTCTCTGATCAAAACACAGGAAAGGAGCGACAGTCATGTCCGCAACAAAAATCCTTTGGGGGCAGATCTCCATCGTCTTCCTCATCATTCTGGCCACCACCTGGGGCGCGACGCAATACGTGGCCGCGAGCCTCGGCTATCAGGCACAGCTGGGCCCGCCCTGGTT
>NZ_QBKN01000060.1 GCF_003054175.1 Allosediminivita pacifica | reverse complement strand
ATCGGCGCCGCCTGGTCCAAGCGCTCGGGCGAGGGCCGCGACTATCTGGGCCTCAAGCTCGACGATCCGAGCTTCACCGCCCCGATCTACGCCAATCTCTTCGATGAGGAGGACGGCGAGAGCTACGCGCTGATCTGGTCCCGCCCCAACGGTCGCCGCAGCGAGTAGCGGCGCCGTGAGGCCCCGGCCGACAGGCCGGGGCCTGCCCGCCAATCCGGGCAACCGAATCAGTTTTCCGAATTGGCAGTGCTAATTCGAAAGTGCGATATAAACGCAGAAGAATTCCGGTGGAGATTCTCCTAAGAACGACTATAATGGTCGTAGTTCTGGCGCGCGCGCCGGGCCGGATGGGAGGTGATCTGCATGATCACCGCCCGACAATCGCGGGCCGCGCGTGCGCTTCTTGGCTGGACACAGGAGCAGCTTGCGGATGAGGCCCGGGTATCTTTGACCGCGCTCAAGCGTCTCGAATCCGAAAGCGGACTCGAGGTCTATGAGACCACGCGCGATCAGGTTCGACGGGCTTTTGAAGCGAATGGCATTCTGCTCCTGAACTCTGACCAGGGGATTGGAGTGATGCATGTTCAGGCGAAGGCCGTCCCGAAGGGCTGAGTTTTCCGGCACGTCTCCCCGAAGAGGGACGCCCGCCGTCGCCATGCTCACAAGAAGATCGAACAACCGTGCTAAACATGCTGGCAAACCGCAATGGGGTTGCGCGTGAGAAGAGGCGAATTGCAGGATGTACCGCCGCAAGGGGCCGTGGTGACGGATTATGACCGTCGCCACATGACGCAGTATATGCGTTTGCTCGATGCTGCAGGCGAGGGCGCGAACTGGCAGGAGGCGGCGCGGATCATCCTGGGGCTCGATACGCAGAAAGAGCCTGAGCGGGCGCGCCTGGTCCACGATACCCATCTTGAACGCGCGCGCTGGCTGAGTTCCGAGGGCTATCGGCAGTTGGCGGCGGGGCGCACCGGCTGAGAAGGTGATGCGTGCCACGCATCACCTGATGCCTTGGGGCGGACTTCCCAAGTGATTGATCTCCCGGAATCCTTTCCTGAGATCAACCCAGGGGAGAGGCGATGCCATGCAACCCGACCGCTCGAATTGGCGTGACCAGGCGGCCTATGACTATCTCGATGATCTGGCCGCGCCGGAACTCGGCTGGGAATGCCTGCGCCGCAATCCCGAGTATCAAGATGACTATGCAGAACTTGTAGGGGGACCACCTGAGAGGGCTGACCTGAGGGATCAGGTCGGCCGTCGATGGGGTCTGTGCTTTCCCGATACGGCCTGGTCTGACCGCGACTGTTGCAGAGATATTCTGGCGCCCCGAAATCGATACCAGCGCCGTGGTCCTCGCGGTCGCCCCCGAGGCACTCGTTGAAGGGACAGACGCCCCAGGCGGTCAGGTAGTCGCCCCAAAGGGCAGGGCATCCCCCATTGGCAAGCACCTGCGCCACAGGCTGCCGGACGGAACATACCTGCATCTCGTCGCTCCTTTGAAACACCATGGTCGGCTTGTTGCCACTGTTCCGCTCGGCCCCGAGGGCCTTGATCGCATCGAGGCGATCCAGCGGCTCCTCGCGGACCAGCACCGCCGTCGATCAATCCCCCGCGACACCCGTCTGACCGCGCAGCAGAAAGCACGCCTGCGGCGGGTCCTCCAGGCCTCCGACGCCGCCTTCGACGGCGCGACCCAGAAGCAGATCGCTGAGGTGCTGTTCCGTACCGGTCACCTGGATCGCGATGAATGGCAGGTCTCCTCTGCCCGTTTTGCCGTCTCCAGTCTCCTTCGTGAGGGGCGTGACCTGATCGCCGGCGGCTATCGTAAGCTCCTTCGTCACCAGCGCCGCCTCTAGGTCCGCGATCCCGCGCCGCGGTGTGCGAATTTTCCTCTGCCAACTCCCCACTGCATCTGACCGGACGCGCTTCGCCATCGTGACCGTCATCAGCCGCTGTTTCGCGGCGCTGGTCACACACAGCAGGGAGACGCCCGATGTCCGCCATCTCAACCGAACTTCCCCCGCGCTATCTGCGCACCAAGGAAGCCGCGCAGTTCCTGAGCCTGTCGGCTCGGACGCTGGAGAAGCACAGGACCTATGGCACCGGTCCCGCCTACCACAAGCTGGGCGGGCGTGTGGTCTATGCGATCGAGGACCTGCAGGCCTGGGTTGGACGGGGCGCTGTCACGTCGACCTCCGACCCGCGCGGACAGGTGCTGCCGGCGAAACGCCACACGCTCCCGAACCTCCCGCAGCCCGGCCGCTTCGTGCGCTGACCTTGGGGGGCGACACCTTCATGACCGATGGACGCAGACCCCGTTCCGAGCGTGGACAGCTCGATCTGTTCCGCGCGCTGCCCGGGGATTTCGCCCCAAGAGATGCGCAAGACCTCATGGCCTATCCCTTCTTCTCCCTCGCCAAATCCAAACGGGTCGCACCGATCGACTTTGCCGCTGGCAGCGTCAGCATCCGGGTCGAGGCTGTTCCTGATCACGGTATGGCCACGATCTGGGATGCCGACATCCTGATCTGGGCGGCGAGCCAGATCGTCGAGGCGCGTGACGCGGGTCTGCGCACCTCCCGGCTGATGGCCGCCACCCCATATGAGATCCTCACCTATGTCGGCCGCGGCACCAGTTCGCGGGATTACCAGCGCCTGAAGGCGGCGCTGGATCGTCTGCAGTCGACGACGATCTCCACCTCTATCCGCCAGCCGGCGGAAGGACGCCGCCACCGCTTCTCCTGGATCAACGAATGGCAGGAGCGCAGCGACAGGGACGGGCGTCCGGACGGCATCGAGCTGATTGTGCCCGACTGGTTCTACCAGGCCGTGCTCGACAATGCGCTCATCCTCACCATTGACCGGGCGTATTTCGACCTGACCGGCGGGCTCGACCGTTGGCTCTATCGCCTGGTGCGCAAGCACGGTGGCCGCCAGCGCGATGGCTGGCGTTTCGACTTCCATCATCTTCACCAGAAGTCCGGGGCACTGTCGCCCTTCAAGCGGTTTGCCTTCGAGCTTCGCGACATCATCCGGCGGCAGCCGCTGCCGGGCTACACACTCTTTCTGGTGACTGAGGTTGGCGGCCGCAAGCTGCTGGCTTTCGAGCCCGCGCCGGGCTGTGGAAAACCTGTGAATGGGTTCGTGCTATCGGGAACCCCGGCTATCGTGCTATCGGGAACCGGAGGCTCGTGCTATCAGGAACCCAAACAGGGGGTAACGCACGGAAGCAAAAGCGGAAATCGCCCCCTTAACTTAGAGTCTAACAAAGAGTCTAACTTTGAAGAGCGCGCGCGTGATGTGGAAAACCTCATCCGTGCCACCGCAAAAAGCCTCAGCCTGGCCGGTAAGACGAAGGCAGCTGTCGCCCCATCGGTGCCGCGAACGGCTTCCGATCAGGGGGTCGCAGCAGCCTCCGATCATCCAGATACGCCCCGCCTTCCTCTCGAAGTGCCGGGAGGTGGCGAATGATCATCGCTCTGCTCAATCAGAAGGGCGGCGTCGGCAAGACGACGCTGGCGCTCCATATTGCTGGTGAATTGGCGATACAGGGCAAGCGTGTCACCCTGATCGATGCCGACCCGCAAGGCTCCGCTCTGGACTGGTCGCAGCAACGCGCCCGCGAAGGTCTGCCGCGGCTCTTCGGCACCCTCGGCCTGGCCCGTGACACCCTGCACCGCGAAGTCCCCGAACTTGCCCGCACAGTCGACCATGTTGTTATTGATGGCCCACCGCGTGTTGCGGGGCTCATGCGCTCAGCGCTGCTCACCGCCGATCTGGTGCTGATCCCGGTACAGCCCTCGCCATTCGATGGCTGGGCCTCTGCCGAGATGCTGTCCCTCCTTGCGGAGGCCCGCATTTATCGGCCGGACCTTGTCGCCCGCTTCCTGCTCAACCGCTGCGGCGCGCGCACCGTCATCGCCCGGGACACTGCCGAGGCGCTGGCCGATCACGATCCTCCTGTGCTTGCCAGCACGATTTGTCAGCGCGTCGTCTTTGCAGATGCGGCACAAACTGGTCGCCTCGCCAGTGACATTGACCGTCAATCGCCTGCTGCCCGAGAGATCGCGGCGCTGACGTCTGAGATCGGGCGCCTCGGTCCTGGGAAGGTGGCGGTATGACCGGGCGCAATGACAAGCGTGGTTTCGCCGCGCGGCCAGTCGATGCCGAGACCTGGATCAAGGCTGGCGAGGCGCCATCGGCACACGGTCGCGCGGCGGCGATCTATACGGCCCGGCTCACCATCGACATCACCCCGGACCTGCGCGGTCGCATCAAGGTCGCAGCCTTCAGCCGCGGCGTCACTGTCGCTGACATGCTGCGCGAGTTGCTCGGGCGCGAATACCCGGAACCCGAAGGAGAACCTCAATGACCGGCTTTGTGATCCCCGGCGTGACCGGAGACGGACCGTTCGACGCCAATTCCCGCGGCGAGCTGACGCGCGTGGAACTGACCTGGGTGGAGAAGCGGATCGAGTTCTGGATCAGGTTCGGCCAGGCGGCCGGGGAACAGATCCTCGACCGCAGCCGCCGCATCGTCTTCTTCCGTCCCGGCGCCGTGTTTGGCTTCGTCCGCTGGGCGGCGAATGACGATGGAACCGTCGTCTCGCGCATCGACATCGTGCGTGCGGTCGCGCCCGGCTGTGCCTGTCAGACGCTGCCATTCGTGCGCCCAGGTGGCGAGATTTTGTTGAAGATCGAAGGCTGGCCCAAGGTCGAGAAGGTCCTCCGCCATGTCGATGCCATCGAGGGTCTCGGCATCGATCCTGCCGACGTCGATCCCGATCACTGGCGCCATGTCGCCCACTGGATGAAGGCGGGCGAAGCGTCGCGACCCTATACGGCGGAACGCCATGCCGCATGGCTCCGGCGTCGGGAGATCGGAAAATGACTCGTGCCCGCTACACCATGGTGACGGTTGCGGCGCTTGCCGCCGTCATCGCCGGCAGCATTCCGGCTGCGCCACGGCTGGTCTGGAACGCCTCGGCCAGCGTGCCGATTGGCTTCTATACCATCGCGCCGGTGGACCGGCTCGCGGTGCCAGATCTGGTCGTGGTCATGCCGCCTGAACCCTTTGCAGGTTTCATGGTCGCGCGCGGCTATGTCGGTCGCGATGTGCCGATCCTAAAGCACGTCATCGGGCTGCCGGGACAACGGGTCTGCCGTGACGGGGCCGCGATCACCGTCGATGGCAGACACCTGGGGGAGGCGCGAGAGCGCGACAGCCAGGGCCGTGATCTTCCTGTCTGGCAGGGCTGCCGCACCATCGTAGAGGGCGAGGTCTTCCTGATGAACCCGGCGGTCTCTGACAGCTTCGATGGCCGCTACTTCGGTCCGTTCCCCGCCTCGGCAGTGATCGGCCGGGCCAGTCCACTGTTCACCGATGAGGGTGGCGATGGCCGCCTCGTCTGGCACGCGCCGGAGCGGTGACGCGCGCTTATGGCGGGACGTGCCAGCGGCCTGCCTCCCATTCACCGCAAGAGGAAGGAGCTTCCAATGCCACAGATCGGCCAATTCACACGCACCCCGTCCGGCTATTCCGGACAGCTTCGCACGCTCTCGCTCGACCTGGAACTGACCTTTGTTCCAACCGATAACGTCGATACCGAGAAGGCTCCTGCCTATCGCATTCATCTCGGTGACGAGGATGGTCCGGAGGTTGGCGCGGGCTGGAAACACACCGGCGAAACCGCAGGGGCTTTCGTTTCGGTCCTGCTCGATGATCCGGTTTTCCAGCATCCGATCCGCGCCCGCCTGTTCCAGTCGGATGAGGAGGGCAGGGCATGGGGGCTGCACTGGACCCGCCCGAAGAAGCGCGATGAGCAGGACTGAAAATGACAATGTCCTGCACCCATCCCGCTTCGGGGAGATGCGGCGCCCGCCGCCGCATGCTCCTCCTTCTTCTTTCCGGCCTCTTCCTTCCGGTCACCGCCACCCAGCCGCTTCTGGCGCAAACCGATGCGCCCGATCACGCAATTGCCGTGCATCCCTACGCCGCCCAGGTCACCGAGGCATCGCAGCGCTTCGGCATTCCGACGACATGGATCATGGCCGTGATGCGGGCGGAAAGCGCGGGTGATGTGCGCGCGCTGTCGTCGGCCGGTGCGATGGGGCTGATGCAGGTCATGCCCGACACCTGGGCCGGGCTGCGCATCCGTCATGGTCTCGGCCATGATCCCTTCGATCCGCGTGACAACATCCTCGCGGGCACGGCCTATCTGCGCGAGATGTGGGACCGCTATGGCAATGTCGCGGCGATGCTGGCGGCCTATAACGCCGGTCCCGCCCGCTACGACGAATACCGCCTAGCGGATCGTCCGTTGCCGGCCGAGACGCGCGCCTATGTCGCTGCGCTTGCGCCTGTGTTGCTAGGCGAGCAGCCGCCGGACGGCACTGTTGCTGCAGCCCAGCCGCTCGATTGGCGTGAGGCGGCAATCTTCATCAGCCGCGAAGACGGGACCTCTGCGACCGATCCTGTGTCGCCTCACCGGACCGTCGGCGGCGCTTCTCCCCCCGTCCCGGCGGTACCTCAGGCGGGCCTCACCCCGCAGCCCGAGGGCCTCTTCGTCCGGCGAGAGACTGCTGAGGCCCGGCCATGACCCGGGAGATCACACTTCGCATTCCGACGTACTCTGGCGTGCTTTTGAGGGGGCAGGCGGTGGTGGCGGGCACCACGACCGAAGGATGGCAGGATAAAAGGGCGCACGGTGCGCGGCGGTTGGGCGGTTGTTTTTGTTCATGTTCTTGCCGCGCTCCGCACCGTGTGGCGCGTGCCTGCACCGTGCGAGATGTGCCTAACACTCTGATCTTTTGCGTTGTTTCGCACTGTGCGGGGATTTCATATGCCCGATGATCGCGAGTTCCGCATCCGCCCGGGGCGTATCCGCTCTACCCGGGCGCAGCAGGCCCGGCCCTTCATCGCACAAGCTCTGGCTGCCGCGAAAAAGGCCGGCGGTGGCGTCTCGCGGGCCGGGCGCGTCACCACGGGCAATCGGTCCCGCTTCGGGCGCGGTCAACGCGCCAGTATTCAGGCCAACCGCCTCATCACCGCCCGCACACGCGGCGCGGTGGTCAAGGCGCGTGTGGTCCGGCACAGCGGGAAATCCGCGCCCCTCGGAGCCCACCTCGATTACCTGCGCCGGGACGGCGTGACCCGGGAGGGGGAGAAGGCCAGGCTCTTCGGGCCGGGAACGGAGGATGCCGATGGCCGGGCCTTTGCCGAGCGGTGTCGCGATGACCGTCATCATTTCCGGTTCATCGTCTCACCCGACGACGCGCCGGACATGTCCGACCTGCAATCCTTCACCCGCGATCTCGTCGGGCGGATGGAGCAGGATCTCGGCACGTCGCTTGACTGGGTCGGCGTCGATCACTGGAACACCGCGCATCCGCACGTCCACCTGATCGTTCGGGGCGTACGCGACGACGGCCAGGATCTCGTGATCTCGCGGGACTACATCAAGGAGGGCATGCGGGACAGGGCACGGGATCTCATCACCCAGGAACTGGGCCCACGCAGCGATCTCGACATCCGCCGCACGCTTGAACGTCAGATCGGGGCCGAGCGCTGGACGCAGCTCGATCGTCAGTTGCTCCGGGATGCCGGGCGTTCCCGCATCCTCGACATGGCGCCGGATGCGGATCGGCAGCCGGATGCGTTTCACGCGCTGAAGGTCGGGCGGTTGCGCCGGCTGGAAGTGCTCGGCGTCGCCGACCAGATCGGACAGTCGCAATGGCACATCAGGGATGATGCAGAGGCAGTCCTGCGGGAGATGGGGGAGCGTGGCGACATCATCAAGCGGATGCATCGGGCGCTGACGGAACGCGGGATCGAGCGCGGGTCCTCGAGTTTCGTCCTTGCCGCAGAGAGCCTCGATGTTCCTGTCATCGGTTGTCTGGTCCAGCGGGGCCTCGATGACGAGCTGAAGGGGACAGCCTATGCCGTCGTCGATGGTGTCGATGGCCGGAGCCACCATATCCGTCTGCCCCATCTCGACGCCGCCGGCGACAGCGCCCCCGGCTCTATCGTGGAACTCCGCACCTATGACGATGCGCGCGGCCAGCGTCGTGTCGCACTGGCACCTCGGTCCGACCTGGAACTTGCTACTCAGGTCACCGCGTCCGGGGCCACCTGGCTCGACCGGCAGGCAATCGCGCGCGCCCCGCTCGCCTTGTCGGACCAGGGCTTCGGTGCCGAGGTCCGGGAGGCCCTGGAAGCCCGGGCCGAGCACCTGGTCACGGAAGGGCTAGGAGAGCGGCGGGACGGCAGGGTGGTCTTTGCCCGGCGCCTGCTCGGAACCTTGCGCGACCGCGAGCTGCAGGCGGTTGGCGCGCAGCTCTCGGGGCAAACCGGTTTGCCGTTCAACAAGGCTGATCCGGGTGACTACGTCAGCGGCATCTATCGCCAGCGTCTCGTGCTGGCTTCGGGCCGTTTTGCCATGATCGAGGGCTTTGGAGCTGACGGCGCGCTCGGCTTCCAGTTGGTGCCCTGGTCTCCGTCTCTCGAAAAGCACCTCGGCCGGGATGTCACCGGCGTCGCGCGCGGGGACAGCGGAGTGGACTGGGACTTTGGCCGCAAGCGCGGTCTTGGCCTTTGATCAACACACCGGAAAGGAGCGACAGTCATGTCCGCGACCAAGATCCTCTGGGGGCAAATCTCTATCGTCTTCCTCATCATTCTGGCCACCACCTGGGGCGCGACGCAATACGTGGCCGCGAGCCTCGGCTATCAGGCACAGCTGGGACCGCCCTGGTT
>NZ_QBKN01000059.1 GCF_003054175.1 Allosediminivita pacifica | reverse complement strand
AGCGCTCGGCCACCTCCCTGACCGGGTAGCCCCTCTCCGTGATCTGCGCGACCGCGTCTCTCTTGAAATCGTCGCTGAACTTGCTGCTGCTCATCATGGCCTCCTTGCCTCAAAATTAGCGAAGAAGGCGTCCACGATACACGGGGCTATTCAGTGTTCCGCTGAGCTTTCCTGGCTAGAAGCGGAGCAGGAGCACTCCGGCGCCAGCTCGGCGTGGATAAAAATAAGGGAGTCACAGCAGCTCCAAAAATTGCCGTGCCGAAACTTTTCGACTATTTGACTAAAGATTATCCACCTACTACTAAAGGCATATCCCTTGGTGCCCCGGCAGCAAAGGGACTCTGCCAGGCCCATCCCAGCATCAGCACGATTTGAGCGGGAAGGCCGCCTGTGATTTTGCGCAGGGCTCTCCCCTTTGAACTTTGTCGGGCGGCTACGACCGCCCCATCGCGGGAGAGGGACATGAACCGCACAACCACATTCCAGACGCGCCTTCGCGGCAGCTGCGCCGCACTGCCATTCATGCTCACGCCGTCGCTTGGGCTGGCGCAGGTCGATGAGGAGGACTTCTATCTCGGGGAGATCGTCATCTCGGCCACCGGCTTCGAGCAACAGATCGCGGACGCGCCCGCGACAATAACCGTGATCTCCTCCGAAGAGATCGAGGGACGCTCCTACAGTGGGATCACCGACATACTCGATACCGTGCCGGGCATCTCGATCGAGTCGAGCGGTGGCGGCAAGCTGCCCGGCTCCAGTTCGATCAACATGCGCGGCTTCGGCGAGAACTACATCCTGTTCCTCGTCGACGGCAAACCGATCGGCGACAGCCAGGACGCCTACTACAATGGCTGGGGCAGCGGCCAGCGGACACAGCTTCTGCCGCCGCCTGCGATCATCGAACGCATCGAAATCATCCGGGGACCGATGTCCTCGCTCTACGGCTCGGCGGCGTCGGGTGGTGTCATCAACATCATCACCAAGCCCACGGCGGATGTCTGGACCGGGTCGATATCGATGGGCCAGACACTGCACGAGGATGGCGGCTCCTCGGACTCGCTTCAGACCAACTACTACCTGACCGGCCCGATCATGCCGGGGCGCCTCGGCCTGAGCTTCTACGGCTCGACATATGATCGCGAGCCGGACCGAGGGCTCGACGGCTTTTCCGGCGTGGAAAGGCGGACCAACGGGGTGCGGCTCAACTGGACGGTCACCGACAATCAGAACCTCGAACTGGACTACAGCAAGTCGCGGCAGAACACGACACGAAACCAGGAAGATGCCTCTGACCGCGAGATCATCACGACCCGGCAGGACACGTCGGTCGCGCATGAAGTCTACTGGGACAATGGCTTCGAGACCACTTCCTTCCTGAAGCGAGAATACGTGGATGTCGACGAGGGCAGCAACCTGTCCGCCTTCGAGCAGATCAACTTCAACACCAAGACGCTGATGGTCTTTGGCAGCCACATGATGACGGCCGGCCTCGACTACAAGCTAGAGAGGACGTTCCACAATGCCGACCGCTTCCCGGGTTCGATCAACACCGATCTGGAACGCTGGCATGCTTCGGTCTTCGTCGAGGACGAAATCAGCCTCACCGATGACTTCACGCTGACGCTGGGCGGTCGCTACGACGAGAACGAGGCCTTCGGCGACAACTTCACGCCGCGTGTCTACGGCGTGTGGCACATGACTGACACGATGACGCTCAAGGGCGGGATCAGCGGTGGCTACACCGTCCCCGCGTTGAAGCGGACGGATGACGGCATCGTCGAACAGGCCGGCCGGGGCCGCGGCTGGGACAAGGGGAACAGCGACCTCAAACCCGAGGAAAGCACCAACTACGAGGTCGGCATGGTCTGGAACCCGCGTTCCGATCTGCAGTTCGGCATGACCGCCTATCACACGCGGTTCACCGACAAGATCGACAAGGAGCGATTCTGCGACACCCCTGACCCAGAAGGCGACGGCGTCGAGGAAAGCGAGTGGGCCTGTACGTACAACGGCGAGACGCGGCAGTGGATCAACCAGTACATCAATCTCGACGAGGCCGAGATCCAGGGTGTCGAAGCGACGCTGGACTATCGTATCGGCGATTTCGATATCCGGGCCAACTATACCTATTCGCACAGCGAGATCACTTCCGGGGACAGCAAGGGGGAACGACTGAATTCGCTCCCGAAGCACATGGTCAACTTGTCCACTGACTGGCAGGCAACGGATAGCCTGAGCCTCTGGGGCAAGGCCAAGTTCAAGAGCGAAACCAATCAGGAGGCCAGCGAGGACCGGACACCGGGTTACACGCTGGTCGATGTTGGCGCGAGCTATGACTTCAACGACAGACTGCGTGGCAACTTCAGCATCGAGAACGCCTTCAACAAGGAGATCACAAGCGAAGACTATGGCTCCCTGCTTCCCGGACGGCGGTACTTCGTGGGCCTGACCGCACGCTTCTGAGCCGCATCCACGCGCGGAACAAGGCTGGGTTCACCGGTCTCAGGTGGACCCAGTGCCGTTTACGAAAGCCCCGAACCGTCGTGGATCGGCGTTATTCATGAATTCAAACAGCCGGCCAAACAAACTTCGGACGCATCAACGACTGGCGGCGTTGGGCCGCCCGATACAACCGATGTCCGCAGATCTTACTCTTTTGCGGTCGCGCTCGCCGGCATCGCTGCATGGTCAGTGTACGGCCCATCTCGGATAGAAGGACGAACGACCACTCGGGAGACATGGGACCGTTAAAAATGCTGCTGCCTGCATGAACGACCGCTCCGATGAATCTGCAATGCAGCGCTACCGGTCGCCATGGAGTACGGCAAAGGGCCGGCCGCGACGGACCGGCCATTCGTTCATCGCTCAGCACTTTCGGAGGATGAAGGTCGGCAGGGCCAACAATTGGGCATTCGCTGCAGTTGGTGAAAAAGTCTGCAGACGTAGGGCAGCCTCATGCGACGACGTCTGCTCCCGGCCTCGCGCGGCCTTTCTCAGGCCGAGGGGTGGCAAAGGCGCTTCGGAGCGCCATCTGCCGACAGAGTCCGAACCGCCTTGAGGTGGGTCGCCCGCGAAAGGACACGTGATGGATTTCTCGGAGATGTTCTACCAAGGCTGGGAGGGGATCGTGCGCACGATCATCGTGGGCGCTCTGGCCTATACCACGCTCGTGGCATCCCTCCGGGTCACGGGAAACCGGACGCTGTCGAAACTGAACGCTTTCGATCTGGTGGTCACTGTCGCGCTCGGGTCCGTCCTGGCGACGATACTGCTGTCGGAGGGGGTGGCGCTCGCCGAGGGCGTGACGGCGCTGCTTCTGCTGATCGGGCTGCAGTACGTCGTGGCGATGCTGTCGGTGAAGAGCCGTGGCTTCGCCAAGCTGGTGCGATCCGAACCGCGGCTCCTGTTGCGCGATGGCGAGCCGCTGCCGCAGGCAATGCATGCGGCGCGCGTCACCCGCGACGAGCTTGACACGGTGATGCGAACTTCGGGCTACACGGACCGTTCGACGATCTCGTCCATCATTCTGGAGGCGGACGGCTCGTTCTCGGTTGTAGGTACAGGTGACAAGGCAAGCGAGCGGCTCGAAGTCGCCACCGCCTCCAGGTAGCGGCTTTTACCCCTGATCCGCTTCCGGCCCAGAGTTGCCGTTCGCCGGTCGGCTCATCGCTGCGGCGCGGCTTCACTGAACCGGACGTTCGCGCATCGCGCATCTTTTTCGCCGCACGATTGCAGAAGCCGGTGAAGCCGAGCTCCTCGAGATCGCCATGCATCTGCTTCAGTGTCCACCGCGAGATGCCTGGTCACGGTATTGCGCGACACGCCCGTGCGCCGGGCAATCTCCCGGATCGACAGCTTCTGTGGTGGATGCATCAGCGGATGATGCTCAAAGGTCCCATGTCGACCTCTCCAATACCCCCGCCGATCGTCGCTTTGGGGGAACGCTGACATGGCTCAGGACTCAGTGAAAATGATCCGCAAACCAGGCTCGGTTCTGGATGGAAATCAACAGGCCCTGGGGCCACAAAAAACACTGATTGTAGCGGCTTTCAATCTTCGTGTCTGATCAGCCAGACACTCCGTTCACCAGCAACTCTTTGTAGCGCCTGAGGCTACCTTCGAGATGCGTACGCATCGCAGTAGCAGCCTTGTCACTGTCGGAGAGCAGAATGGCGTTGACGATCGCGGCGTGTTCGCTTTGCAGGTTCTCGTTCGCGGGCATAGGTGCATTTTGGCGATCACGGTCCGTAACCGGCACACTTGAGACCATGCCAATCTTCACGAGAGTCATCAACTCGGGAAAGCGTCGATTCTGCGCAGCCTCGGCGATGCGAAGGTGAAGCGTGTAGTCCGTCATGCGCGTCGACTGCCCGTCCCGGATGCATCGCCCGACTTCTGAGTGCGCGGCAAGGATGGCTTCTAGCTGTTCAGGGGATCGCCGCGCGGCCGCAAGGGAGGCTGCCTGGCTTTCGACTCCGATTCGCAGCTCAATCAGCTCGATGACCGACGAAATTCGCTCCAGAGACAGGTCCGCGAAGGGCGCGGCGATGGCATTCGGTTCACAGACGAAGGCGCCGACCCCACGGCGAACATCCAGGCGGCCTTCCGAGCGCAAGATCGCTATAGCCTCTCGCACGACCGTTCGGCTGACCGAATGTGCTTCTGCAAGCCCCACCTCGCTCGGGAGGCGGTCGCCGGGCTTCAACTCCGCTTGCAAGATTTGCTCGCGCAACCGGTCGGCCAGTTGTGTGACGCGGTGACGCCCGTCGCGCGGAGGGTCGGGCATGGAGAAAGGGGAGGCGGCAGCTTCCGTGTCTTCGTCCATACTACCCTCCGAAAGCCCACTCGATCACTCCGCGACCAACTTGCCGGACAAGTATGATGGACCGGAAAAGTGGCCTGGATAGTACGCATGACGAGGACGCGTAGCAACACGGTGGCCATACGGATGGGCGCCAGAACTTGATGCAGGGGACAAATGGCTTGCGTGGTCTGATAGCAGGCCCTATTAGTCCGACTGCAAGATACTGCAGTCTGATATCTAGAACCGGACCGATGATCGATGAGAATTGAGAGCGCAGCCGTACGGAATTTTTGGCACACGACTTTCCTGGAGCGCGACAGCGACGGTCATGACCATCCCGGCCCGGAGCGGCGCGTGAAAAAGGCCGTCCTGACCATACGGGCAGAGGACGGGACCGAGGGGCACGCGTTCGGAAGTGTCGATCAACTGCGCCCTCAACTTCTTGACGGCTTTATCCGGCAGGTCGTTGAAGAGCAGGACGCCTTCGCGCGCGAGCGGCTCTGGCAGGATCTCGCGCACTGGCAGCGCGGCAGTGGCGGTCAGCTCAGCGATCGGACGCTGGCGATAGTGGACGTCGCGCTTTGGGATCTGGCGGCGAAGCTTCTCGGCATTCCGGCTTACAAGATGGCCGGCTCTTACCGCGACAAACTTCCGGCTTACGGGTCGATCATGTGCGGCGACGAGATCAAGGGCGGGCTGGCGACGCCAGAGGATTACGGCCGTTTCGCCGAAACACTGATCGGCCGCGGCTACCGCGCGATCAAGTTGCATACCTGGATGCCGCCTGTCAGCTGGGCGCCTGACATCGCGATGGACCTGAGGGCTTGCGCTGCCGTACGCGAGGCGGTCGGACCGGAGGTGCCACTGATGCTGGACGCCTATCATTGGTACTCGCGAGAGCAGGCTTTCGAGCTGGGCAAGGGGCTGGAAAAGCTGAACTTCACCTGGATTGAAGAAGTGATGGACGAGCAATCCATGTCCTCCTACGCGTGGCTCGCGGCGGAACTGAGCATCCCGGTCATTGGGCCTGAATCGATGGGTGGGAAGTACCAGCACCGCGCCGAATGGATCAGGTCAGGCTCGTGCGACATTCTCCGAACGGGGGTCGAGGATGTCGGCGGGATCAGCCCCGCGCTGAAGACGATGCACCTCGCGGAGAGCTTCGGCATGAACTGCGAAGTGCATGGGCACGGCCTCGAGAATCTGCTGATTTCAGCGGTCTCGAAGAATTGCCGCTGGTACGAGCGCGGTCTGCTGCACCCGATGCATGATTACGACCGCGTGCCCGATTACCTCAACGCGCTGCCCGACCCGCTGGACGCTGACGGTTTCGTCCATCTCTCACAGGCGCCGGGCATCGGTTATGACATCAATTTCGACTACATCGACGCAAATCCGGTCGAGTGACCGGGCGCCCGATGGACCACCTATGAGGAGGAGGAAGAGCAATGGACAGACGACAGTTCCTAGGATCGACCGCAGCGACGGCCACCTTGATCGCGGGCGCGGCACCCTTTGCGGCGCGGGCCGAGACGCCGGATAACCAGCTGGCCGTCGGCTTCTCGATGGCGAACATCCTCACGCTCGATCCGGCCGGCGCGGGCAGCAAAGAAAAGGTGCAGGTCACAACAAACATCTACGACGGGCTCGTCGGCATCGATCCTGCGGATCGCTCGCAGGTGCGCGGCGAACTGGCGGAAAGCTGGGAGATTGCCGAGGATGCGAGCTCGATAACCTTCACGCTCCGTCCCGACCTGAAATTCGCCAGTGGCAACCCGCTGGAAGCCGAGGACGTAATTTGGTCGTTCACCCGCGTGCTTCGGCTCAACCTTGCCCAAGCGACGAACTTCACGATCCGCGGCTACACGGCCGACGCTGCCGAGACGTTGTTCGAGGCACCCGACCCACGTACCGTCGTCGTCAACATCCCCGAAAGGACCGATCCTCAGATCATCCTGATGACACTGGCCATCGCCGGAACGGGCGCCGTGCTCGACCGCGCGACAGTCATGGAGCACGAAGTGGACGGCGATCTGGGGTCTGCGTGGCTTGCCACCAATACCGCCGGATCCGGGCCGTTCGAGCTTCAGACCTATCGGCCTGGCGATCTGGTCGTGCTGGCGCGCAATGAAAACTACTGGGGTGAACCCGCAAATATGGACCGGGTGCTGATGCGACACATCCCGGAGAGTCAGACCCAGCGACTTCTGCTGGAGCAAGGCGACCTGGACGTCGCTTACTCTCTATCTGCCGCCGATTTGGGTTCGCTCGAAAGCAACCCGGACGTGGTAGTCACGAATGCGGTCGGCAATGGTCTCTACTACCTCGCAATGTCTCTGGCAGACGAAACCTTGCAGGATGCACGGGTGCGCGAGGCGATCATCAAGCTCATCGACTACGACGGTATCAACCAGTCAGTGATGCAGTATTATGGCGTCAAGCACACCAGTCCAATCCAGATCGGCCTTGGTGGCGAAACCTTCGACAGCTCGGTCGAGCGCGACGTCGAGGGCGCAAAGGAGTTGCTGGCAGAAGCCGGCTACCAGGACGGGCTAGATCTGACGCTGCGCGCGCTGTCCGAAAGTCCGTTCGACAATCTCGCGGTTGCCGTCCAGGGCGCGCTTGCCGAAGGCGGCGTGCGCGCGCAGTTAATTACCGGCGGCGGCGAGATCGTCTACGGCGCGATGCGTAACCGCGACTTCCAGCTTCTCGTGGGGCGCAGCGGCGGTCAGGTTTCGCATCCCGACGGCGACCTGCGCTCGATCGTCTACAATCCCGACAACAGTGACGATGCAAATCTGACGGGTCTTTTGAGCTGGCGGGTGTCCTACCACGATGCTGCGATCAACAGCCAAATCGCAGAGGCCCTCGAACTGTCGGGCGATACGCAGCGGGAAGCCTACGCCGAGATCCAGCGCGAATACGCGGCGGGCGCACCACCCATCCAGCCGATCTCGCAGGTCACGGATTCCGTCGCCACGCGCGCCGACGTGACTGGTCTAACGATCAGTCCGGTCTGGCAAACCAAACTCGCTTCTGTCGGCAAGGACAGGTGATCCTTTCGCTACAGACGAACTTGGCTCCACGGCGCACCATGGGACGCAACGGTCAATCCAGTTGGAGGCTCCCCTCTCAATTGGTCCACCCACTGAGATAGAATGATCCCGTCATCGAGAGGACCAGAGAATGGCTGGAAGGCGAGAGCGCCGACGCCCGGCTCCGCAATGAGTTGCTCGACGCGACTGTCTTCTATTCGCTCCGCGACGAGCAGACCCTCACCGAGCGGTGGCGGCGCCACTACAATACCGTTCGACCACACGGTGCCTTCGGCTACATGTCCCAGGTACCGGAGAGCATCGTGTCCGTCGAGCGTCAGCCAACCATGCAATAATGACAATCAATGTGGACCCATTGGTTGGGGCAGTTCAGATGACCCGATTGAATGTCCACTATCGCCGACGATCGCGGTTGCCCGCGCGGCCGCAGCGAAGGTCGGATATCCGCCCTTCGTGTCGATAATCCCCGTACCGCTCGGCACAGCCCAACTGAATGTCCAGTTCTTTGGCTGGCCGTGGCCGCGCTCGCGACTGCGGCGAATGTCGGCTGCCCGCCCTGAATGACGGTAGTCGCTCACAGCCCGAGACGACCTTCGCGCCTAGCGCGTCAAACGGGCGTTTCCGGTCCTCGGCGGACCGTTGGCCCCGACGAGGAGCATGACCGGTCCTAGTCCAGTCTTCTTGTTCGCACTCTCACCCTAGGCCCAGGGCGGCACTTTCCTTCCCACGGAAGCGAGTGAAGGCCTGATTTCGCTACAGACCAACTACTCGCGACGATTCTCCACCAGGTAGTCAAACCTCGCCACAATGCGCGCGATCGCCCCCATTGTGGCTGCGTTTCACTCTCGCCCCTCAAAAATGGTAACCGACCGATTGGGGCCGCCTGCCTGAGGCTGGGGTTCCGAGGTAAGACACGTGCATAACGACGTCGTTATGCACGTGTCTTATTCGGAGGA
>NZ_QBKN01000058.1 GCF_003054175.1 Allosediminivita pacifica | reverse complement strand
CGAGGCGACGATGATTGCCGCTCAGTGAACGAGCGACACCAGCTATGAAGAAGCAGGTGGACGCCAGTTCCTACACCATCTCCCGGGGCACTACCTGACCTTCCGGTGCTGGAAGGTGGTTTATCCCGCTAAAACAGGCAAGAAATAGATGTGAGAGCAGGTTATGATAAAAAATGGCGAAAAGCCCCTCAACCGGCGCGGATTTCTGGCGGCGGGTGCCAGCGGTGTTATCGCGCTGGCGACCCCAACACTCCTTCGGGCGGAGGAAGCGTCCGTGGTGAGGCGCAACATGTCTTCCTTCCGGCTACACGCTTGGCAGGATCACTTCGACAGCCTTGGCAAAGGCATCCTGCTCTCGGACACGAACACCAGGGTGCTCCAGCATTGGACTGCCGATGGGGAGATGCGTATCTATCCCACCTCGGTGCCGTTGTCCGACGAGCTGACACGCCGCGGTTATACCGAAGTGGTCTTCAAGGATGAGGCCCCCGATTGGGCGCCGACACCCTCGATGATCGAGCGCGATCCGACGCTGCCGCGCTATGTGGCGCCCGGGCCGGACAATCCGCTGGGTATTCGTGCCATGCACCTGAGTTGGCAGTACTATCGCATTCACGGCACCAACGACACGCGCAAGATCGGTCGCAAATCGTCGAATGGCTGTATCGGCCTTTATAACGAACAAATTGTCGAGGTTTTCGACAGATCGCCGGTTGGTACACAGGTCAAACTTATTTGACCGAAGCATTCGGTTGCGAGGGGCAAGAAAAGTATGAACAAGACATTGCTGGCGATCGTCGCCTTCTTTCTCGTCGGGGGGTTTGCGGTCTACTGGAATGCGACGCAACGGGCGACGCAAGGCACGGGCCATTCGATGATTCCGCCCGATACCAGCACCCTGGCCGAGGGCGCACCGATCGTCGAGGTGGCGCTTCCCGCCGAACTGTCGGCGGACGCGCAGATCGGAAAGCGGGCGTTCGACGCCAAATGCGCCGAGTGTCATGGTGCGAATGCGGCGGGCCAGAACGGCGTCGCCCCACCGCTTGTACACAAGACCTATGAGCCAAACCATCACTCCGACATGGCATTCGTCCTCGCGGCAAAAAACGGCGTCCGTGCGCATCACTGGAACTTCGGCAACATGCCGGCGGTGGAGGGTGTGACCGATGGCGACGTGAAAATGATCACGCGTTACATTCGTGAGCTTCAGAAGGAAAACGGCATCTTTTGAACGAAAGACGCAAAATCGAACCTGTCGGCTTGCTACGCGCGATGATTCTCTGCGCGCTTTTCGCATTCGGCTTGACCCCTCAGGGCGCTGAAGCCCATTCTTCTGCTCCCGCCGCGACAAGCTCAACGCACGCCGTGGTCGACGATGATCATGGCGAAGATCATACTGTCATCCAGGAGGCATTCGGACATTGCCATCCGGGAATTGACTGCGCACTTGCGGCGATCACGGTGGATTCAGAGCGCGCACACCCCGTCAGGCGTGCCGCGACCACGAAGGTCCGGCCTCCTCACGTAA
This sequence comes from Allosediminivita pacifica, assembly GCF_003054175.1. Taxonomy (GTDB): domain Bacteria; phylum Pseudomonadota; class Alphaproteobacteria; order Rhodobacterales; family Rhodobacteraceae; genus Allosediminivita; species Allosediminivita pacifica. The sequence continues at coordinate 8,003 of NZ_QBKN01000058.1, read as the reverse complement.
CGCATGACGGGAGCGGTCCGGCCTATGAACCGCCCCCTCCACGATCCTTCACCTGATCGGACCCGTCTCGAAATCAGGATTTGAAGGACAATGACATGAAACCTACAGGGATTATCACTTCCGCCGTGCTTGTCGGCGTGGCATCGGCGGCGCTCGCCCATAGCGGCGCGACCGGTATCGTGAAGGAGCGCATGGACGCGATGTCGGCAACGGGCAAGGCCGTGAAACACGGTCGCCCCGATGATGAGCGGCGAGACGGGGTATGATGCTGATACCGTGCGGCACGCTGCGGAAACCATCGGCATGCACGCTGGCGATGCCATGACCCGTCTGTTCCCGGACGGCAGCGCAGGCATGCCATCGGTCGCGAAAGACGCCATATGGAACGATTGGGAGAGCTTTGCAGGCCTGGCCGAGGAGTTGCACAGATACGCCGAAGGCCTGGCTCTTGCCGCTGACAACGCACCCGCAAGTCAGTCGGACACCAAGTCGAATACAAGCGCCATGATGGGCGGCTCCGACATGATGGGAGCCAACTCGATGATGGGCAGTGGTGACATGATGGCCGATGACACGATGGGGCGCGAAGAACTGGCCGAGATGCCCGCCAACGCGGTTTTCGCGAAGGTCAGCGACACCTGTTCGTCCTGTCACACCCGCTTCCGCGCGAAGGTGAAATGACATGAGGCGGGTTCTTGCAGGTGTTGCCGTCCTTGCCCTTTCCGGCACGGCGGCAATCGCGGCGTTGGTGGTTTGGCCGATTGGCGGACCGCCCGCCGAGATCGAGTTGACCGGCGATGTCCAGCGCGGTGCCTATCTGGCGCGCGCGAGCGGTTGCATCGCCTGTCACACGAATTTCGAGGATGGCGGCGCTCCGCTGGCGGGCGGTGCCCCGCTCGAAACCCCGTTTGGCGTCTTCTACCCGCCGAACATAACCACCGATCCCGAGCACGGCATCGGAGACTGGAGCCTGTCTGACTTCGCGATGACTGTCAGGCAGGGCGTTTCGCCCGATGGCGAGCCCTTGTTTCCGGCATTCACCTATCCGTTCTATGCGGATTTTTCCGATCAGGACGTCGCCGATATGTGGGCAGCATTCCAGACCGTCGCACCGGTAACCAACCCCGCACCACCGCACGATGTCGGTTTCCCGTTCAACCAACGCTGGGGCCTGAAACTATGGCGTGCGCTTTTCATGCATGATCCGCAGACCGAACCGGTGGAAGGAAAGAGCGTCGACTGGAACCGCGGCCGGCAACCCGTGCGCGGCGCCGCCCATTGCGGGGCCTGTCACACCGGTCGGAACCTCGCGGGCGGCCGGATGCCAGATGCCGTTTTTGCCGGCAACGACGACCTGCCCGGTGGAAACAAGGCACCATCAATCCTGTCCGACGATCTGGCAGATCGCGGATGGACCGTCGCCAATCTGTCATATGCTCTGCAAAGTGGTGTTACCCCGTCAGGAGACGTGTTCGGCGGCAGCATGGGTGAGGTTGTCCAGAACGGAACGCGGTTCCTCTCAAAGTCCGATTTGAAAGCGATGGCGATCTATCTTCTCGACAGCGATGTACCGGAAGGCAGGGCTTTGGCGGGGACGCCGAGTATCGGCAAAACCATCGATTGACACGGGCGGGGCGGCGTATCGCCCCGCACATTTCAAGGACACGGAAAAGATGACGACACGGCGAGAATTTCTTGAGCAGGGCGCGGCGACGATTGCGGCTCTGGCCGTTCCGGCCCTGGCGCGTGCTGCAACGCCACGCTTTGCCGAACTCAAGGCCCGGCCCGCGCGCGTCCAACTTGCACCCCCAACCTATCCCAAGACTGAAATCTGGGGCTATGACGGCGCGATGCCGGGACCCGAGTTGCGGATGGCTCAAGGCGCCCGCATCCAGAGATCGTTCCTGAACGAACTGCCGCAGGCAAGTTCGGTTCATTGGCACGGGATCCGCATCGACAACGCGATGGACGGGGTTCCCGGGCTGACGCAGCCAGCTGTCGAACCGGGACAGGGTTTCGACTATGATTTCGTGGTGCCGGACGCCGGCACCTACTGGTATCACGCGCACAACCGGTCAACCGAGCAGGTCGCGCGCGGACTCTATGGTGCGCTGATCGTGGAAGAGCCCGAGGCGCCGGATATCGACCGCGAGGAGGTATTGATCCTCGACAACTGGCTTCTCGATCCCGAAACGGCACAGATCGACCCCGACTTCACGTCACGCCATGATCGCAGCCATGCCGGGCGGCGCGGCAACTTCATCGCCACCAACGGGCGCTTTGATCTGTCGCTGGACGTGAAGCAGAACGAACGCCTGCGGCTGCGGCTGATCAATGCCGCCAACGCCCGGATATTCGTTCTTTCGATTTTCGGGATGGAAGGCTGGACCGTGGCCCTTGATGGCATGCCGCTGTCCGAGCCCAAGCCAGTAAGTGAGGTGCTGATCATTGGGCCGGGCCAGCGCGCCGATCTGATCGTGGACGTCACAGCGGCGTCGGGCGAGACAGCGCATCTTGTGCGCGTCGAGGATCAGGAGGGCGTCTCACAGGTGGCGTTTCCGGTATCGGGCCGCGCGGCGGCGGCGCGGCGCGGGTCGCCACATCCCCTGCCCCCGAACCCACGCATGGACATATCCGGCATGGAAAAAGCGGTAACGGCGCGGCTCAATATGCAGGGCGGGGCAATGGGCACACTCGATGCCGCCACCCTCGACGGCGAACGCAAGAGCTTTCGCCAGTTGGTCGAGGCAAACCAGTTCTGGTCCTTCAACGGGACGATCGGGATGACCGACACCCCGCTCGTGAGCGTGCCCGTGGGTGAGACGATCAAGCTGGAAATCTACAACGACACGTCCTTCCCCCATGCAATGCACCTGCACGGGATGCATTTCCGCGAGGTGACCAAGGACGCGGCCCTTGGTCCCTTCCGCGATACGCTGCTGATGTTCGGCGGCGAGACCCGGACCATTGCCTTTGTCGCCGACAACCCGGGAAAATGGCTGTTTCACTGTCATATGCTGAGCCATGCGGCTTCGGGCATGATGACGTGGCTCGAGGTGACATGATGCGGAAATACCTGATCCTGACCGTCATTCTGGTGTCCGGTGCGGCAGCAGGTGCCTGGCTCATGACGCAGGCCGGCACCCAAACCAGTGCTGCTCCGGAAGACTTCGATCTGGCGCAGGGCGAGGACCTCTACCAGGGCTACTGCGCCTCCTGCCACGGCGCGAATCTCGAGGGTCAGCCCGACTGGCATTCACCGGGCCCGGCTGGCGTGTTGCCCGCCCCACCGCATGACGAAACGGGTCATACATGGCACCATTCTGACAGCGTGCTCTTCGACTACACCAAGCTCGGCGGCAAGGCGGCCCTCGCCGCACAGGGCGTCGATTTTGAAAGCGGCATGCCCGGTTTCGGCGACCAACTGACCGACGATCAGATCTGGAATATCCTCGCCTATATCAAATCCACATGGCCGGATCGGCAACGGCAGATTCAGGCCGAACGCAGCGCCGCCGAAGCCCAGAGAGAAGGAAATTGACAATGCACCCGATGAAAACCACAGCCCTGGCGCTTGGTCTGGCTATCGCGCCGATTGCCGGCTTCGCGCAAGATCTGAGCGATGCTCGGATCAAGGAACTGGCGCTGGAAGCGATCCGGGAAAACCCGCAGATCATCATGGAAGCCGTGCAGTTGCTCGAACAGCAGCAGGCGGCTACGCAGGCAGACGCAGCTGCCGACGTTCTGAAGAACCAGCGCCAGTCGCTCGAACATGATCCGAACGCGCCGGTCCTCGGAAATCCCGACGGCGATGTCACGGTCGTGGAATTCTTCGACTACAACTGTCCCTACTGCAGACGGGCCATGTCCGAGGTTCAGGGGCTGCTCGATGCCGACCAGGATGTCCGGCTCGTCTATCGCGAATGGCCCATTCTCAGCGAAGGGTCTGTCTTCGCGGCCAAAGCCGCCCTGGCCGCGAGGGAACAGGACAAATACGAGGAGTTTCACTGGGCGCTGATGGGTATGGAAGAACGTGCCGAGGAAGCATCGGTCATGCGCCTGGCCGAGGAGATCGGGCTCGACGTCAAACGACTTCGTACCGATATGGACGAACCCGAAGTGCAGGAGCATATCGACGAGTCGATGCGCCTGTCCCAGGCGCTCGGCTTTAACGGAACACCGTCTTTCGTGATCGGAGACGACCTCGTGCCCGGCTTTGTCGAACAGGATCAACTGGAGGCTCTGGTCGACAAGACACGGGAAAGCGACTGATCTCGCTCGCCAGATCAGATGTTGGAATGGCGCCGGACCCGCCGGCGCCATTTTTCGTATCAGGTCGCTGCCGGTGTTTTTGCATCATAGCCGGCATCGCGAATTGCTTCGGACACGGCCCGCTCGCTTAGAAAGCTCTCCACCTCGACAATATGCGCCCCAAGGTCACAGGAAACCCTGGCGGTTGGATCAATTGCCTTGATCGCCTTCTCGATTGCAGCGGTGCAGTGCCCGCAGCTCATGTCCGGTACGCTCAATCTGGTCATGCCTATCTCCTTCGAATTCCAGTTCAGGTGAGGTCTTCCACCGCAGGAAGGTCAAGGACGGAATGGAATATTTTTGAACCCTATTGACCTTCCATCAGGTGGAACCCCTATCTTTCGGACAAATCCAGACAGGAGTCCGCCATGCCAGATTCGCAAACCCTTCGGCTTTCCGTGCAGAACATGTCTTGCGCTTCATGTATCGGACGGGTCGAGCGGACCCTGTCCGCGCTGCCGGGCGTCGATGACGTCCATGTGAACCTCGCCAATGAGACCGCGCAGGCGCAGATCGATGCGCCCGAGCGGATCTCCGACGTCATGACAGCGCTGGATGAGGCGGGTTATCCGGCACGGACCCAGGATGTGCGTCTGAACGTGGCGTCGATGTCCTGCGCCTCCTGCGTGGGGCGCGTGGACAAGGCGCTGGCGGCGGTACCCGGTGTGCTGGAGGTCAACGTCAACCTCGCCTCGGAAACCGCGACCGTGACCTATGCCGAAGGGGCGGTGGAGCTTGCGGATTTGCTGAAGGCGGCCGAGGACGCAGGCTACCCTGCGGAGCCCGCAGAGGACACCGCCTCGGAGGATCGCAGCGCCCGCAAGGACAGCGAGGCCAAGGCGATGGCGCGAAAAACCGCGCTGGCCGCCGCCTTTGCCCTTCCCGTCTTCCTTCTGGAAATGGGCGCGCATGTCGTGCCGGGTGCGCATGACCTGATCGGGCGCACCATCGGCCATCAGACAAGCTGGATGATCCAGTTCGTGCTGACCACCATCGTGCTGGCCTGGCCGGGGCGTGCCTTCTACACCAGGGGCTTCCCGGCGCTCTTCAAGGGCGCGCCGGACATGAACAGCCTCGTCGCGGTCGGCACCTCGGCGGCCTATCTCTTTTCGCTGGTGGCCCTCTTCGCGCCCGCACTGCTGCCCGAAGGCTCGCGCGCCGTCTATTTCGAGGCGGCGGCGGTGATCGTGGTGCTGATCCTGCTGGGCCGCTGGATGGAGGCGCGCGCCAAGGGCCGCACCGGCGCCGCGATCCAGAAACTGCTGGGGCTTCAGGCGCGCACCGCGCGGGTTCTCGTTGACGGTGAGGCGCAGGACGTGGCGATCGAGAGGATCCGCGCGGGCGACATCCTCGTCGTGCGTCCCGGCGAGCGGATTGCAGTGGACGGAGAAGTGACCGACGGCAGCGCCCATGTCGATGAAAGCATGATTACCGGCGAGCCGGTGCCGGTGGCCAAGGGCACCGGCGATCCGGTCACGGGCGGCACGGTCAATGGCACCGGCGCCTTCCAGTTCCGCGCCACGCGCGTCGGCGCCGATACCACGCTAGCGCAGATCATCCGCATGGTCGAACAGGCGCAGGGCGCCAAGCTGCCGATCCAGGGCATGGTCGACCGGATCACGCTGTGGTTCGTGCCTGCGGTGATGGCCTTCGCGGCGCTGACGGTTCTGGTCTGGCTGGTCGTCGGCCCCTCGCCCGCGCTGTCCTATGCGCTGGTGGCCGGGGTGTCGGTGCTGATCATCGCCTGCCCCTGCGCGATGGGTCTGGCCACGCCGACCTCGATCATGGTCGGCACCGGACGGGCCGCCGAGATGGGCGTGCTGTTTCGGAAGGGAGACGCGCTGCAGCAATTGTCCGGCATCGGCGTCGTGGCCGTCGACAAGACCGGCACCGTCACCGAAGGCCGTCCGGAGCTGACCGACATGGTGCTGTCGGGCGGGTTCGTCCGGACCGAAGTTCTGGCACTGGTCGCTGCGGTCGAGGCGCAGTCGGAACATCCCATTGCCGATGCCATCGTCCGCGCGGCCCGGGCCGAAAACGTGGCGCGGCATGAGGTGGAGAGCTTCGAGTCGATTACCGGCCACGGCGTCCGCGCGCATGTCGCCGGGCGCGATGTCCTGGTCGGGGCCGACCGGCTGATGACCCGCGAAGGGTTGGAACTTGGTGCCCTCGCCGAGGCGGAAACGCGCCTCGCCGAACAGGGGCGCACCGCGCTCTTTGCCGCCATCGACGGGCGGGTGGCCGCGGTGATCGCGGTGGCTGACCCGGTGAAGCCTTCCAGCGCGGCGGCCATCGGTGCGCTGCACGATCTGGGACTGAAGATCGCCATGATCACCGGCGACAAGCGCGAGACGGCGGAGGCGATTGCAAGGGAAACCGGTATCGACCAGGTGATCGCGGGCGTTCTGCCCGATGGCAAGGTCGCGGCGCTGGACGATCTGCGGAAAGGCGGGCGGCAGGTGGCCTTCGTCGGCGACGGCATCAACGACGCGCCGGCGCTTGCGCATGCGGATGTGGGCATCGCCATCGGCACCGGAACCGATGTGGCGATTGAGTCGGCCGATGTGGTGCTGATGTCGGGCGATCTGCGCGGCGTGGTGAATGCCTATCAGGTGTCCACCCGCACCATGCGCAATATCCGCCAGAACCTGTTCTGGGCCTTTGGCTATAACGTGGCGCTGATCCCGGTGGCGGCGGGTGTGCTCTATCCACTGTTCGGCCTGTTGCTGTCGCCGGTTCTGGCCGCGGGCGCGATGGCGCTGTCCTCGGTCTTCGTGCTGACCAACGCGCTCAGGCTCCGCCGTGTGTCCCCCGCAATGGACGAGACGAGGTCGGTCCGCCCGGCCGCCAACCTTTACCCCGCCCCTGCCGAATAAGGAGGATTTTGAGATGAACATCGGAGATGTCGCGGAACGCTCCGGCCTGCCGGCCAAGACAATCCGCTATTACGAGGATATCGGGCTGGTCAAGCCGCTGCGCAGCGCCAACGGCTATCGCAGCTTTCGCGACCGCGACGTGCACAAGCTGGCATTCCTCGGGCGCGCCCGCGCGCTCGGCTTCAGCATCGAGGATTGCCGCAATCTCCTGAAGCTCTACGAGGACGACGACCGCACCAGCTCCGAGGTCAAACAGATCGCCGAAGTGCAGCTTGATCGGATTGACCGGAAGATCGCGGAGTTGACGGAGATGCGCGCGACGCTTGCGCATCTCGTCGATGCCTGCGCCGGAGACCACCGGCCCGACTGCCCTATCCTGGCCGATCTTGCAGCGAAAGAGGAAGAAATCGCTCTGCTGAATGAAGCCGGTTAAGAGGGACAGTCGCGTATGACACTGGCTGCAGGGCTGGCCATCATTCTTTTCGGATTGTGCGGCGGCCTGCATGCGCGTGCGATGGCATTCGCCATGCACCTTACCGACCGGAAGCACATCACCGGCACAGGTGCACTGTTGATCGCCCTTTACGTCCTGGCGGCCGCGCATATTGCCGAGGCAGGGCTCTACGCGGTCGGCTTCTTTATCGGCGAATCGACGGGCATTGGCGGTTTTGCGCAATCTGAGGCTCTGATGATGTGACCGCCCCCCGACGGCATCGATGTGCCATATGTGGACGGCCTCCTCCCCGCAAGAATACTCTGACGATTTTGATCGGATCGCTTGCGTTCATATGTCCGGCCTGTTGGTGCGCTCGAACA
>NZ_QBKN01000057.1 GCF_003054175.1 Allosediminivita pacifica | reverse complement strand
CAAAGCCTCAAGCTGGGCATGGCGCTCCGGAGGCAGATACGTCTTGGCGGCTTTCTTCTGTGTGGGCATTTTCAACTCAAAAGTGGGCTACTTGCTGGCGCTTAGACTATCCTGCATTAGTCTAAACCCCAACCCAAAACGTGGTCCCGGACCACGTTTTCCGCGCTCATCGTTTAGTCGCTCGAACCGGGGCAACGCGCTCGAAATGTGGTCCCGGACCACATCGGAGAGCCAAGCCAGACGCGGCAGTCAAAAAAAACGCACCGTCCGAAGGCGGTGCGTTTCAACTCTTCCGATCTGTTCTCCGAGGGCTATCCCCAAAGGAAAAGCAGCCGATTGCGCGGCGTGACGCGGAAGACAAGGCTATCGAGATAGAAGGACAAAGCGCTCAGGATGACAAAGACACCAGCCATCAGAACCGGCGCAATAAGCCGATAGATGAACGAGATCTGATCAACCGCTTCGACGCCGTAGCCGGTGAAAATCATGACAGATCCGGCCACAGCAGCAACCAGATGCAGCACCATCAGCACCGTGAGCAATGCCTGAACAGGCGTGCGGATCAGCAGCATTGCATTCCAGAGCGCGATCTTCACCATCTCTCGTCCTCCTTAGTCCCGCAGCAGCTCCACCAGCTCGACCTCGGCCAATAGCACTTCTGCCACCCGGTCATCCTCCTCGAAGCGAATGAGAACAGACTTGCTGTTCGAGGCAGGCTGATCAAGCAAGGCCCGGCCAAGCTGCCCGCCATGACTGACCAGAAGAGCCGGAGATGCCGTTGCAACACGGGGCCGGGGCGATTGCGGAGAAGCGACCGTAGGCGCTTCACCCGGCTCGTCCCCCTGCCCTGCCACATCCGCTGTCTCGACGTTTGCATCGGGAGTATCCTTCGGACCCTCAGCTTGAGGGGCCTCGGGTGCGGGTTGAACCGAAATCCCCACTTCGGGCGCGGCTCCTTTCCCGTCGATTTCCCCGCGCAGACGCTCCACCGTCACGCGGGAAATATCACTCGCCTCGGTCTTGCTGAGAAACTGCCGAACGGCGGCCTCGTCCTTCTTCCAGAGCGCGTTCAAATCCGACAGGGCGCGGATCGGTGCGTTCTGTGCGGCAGCGTCGCGCAACTCATCGGGCATCTTTGCCAAGGCGGCGAAACGGGACACCTCCCCTTCATTCCAGCCAAGCGCCTCGGCAATCGCGCTGCGCGACTGCCCTGCGGCCCGCATCGCCGCGACGGCCTCGGCCACTTCCAAGGTCGTCAGGTCGGCCCGCTGCACATTCTCGGTCAGCTGCGCCATCCGAAGTGCATCGGTCATCTCGCGAACGACTGCGGGGATCTTGGTAAGACCCGCCAGTTTTGCAGCCTGGAAGCGCCGCTCTCCCATGATCAGCATGTGCTTCCCGGCATCGTCGGCAGGTTGCACCGTAATCGCCTGAAGCACCCCTTGAGTCCGAATGCTCTCCGCCAGGGACGCCAACTGATCTTTGTCGAAGTGGCGACGAGGCTGCTCAGGGTCCGGCATGATGTCATCGAGCGGGATTTCACGCTGCCCGGCCTGCGCCGGTTTATTCTTCCGCGTCAGGGCCGACAGATCGCCGCTCTTCTTGAGGCGATCCAGCGTCTGCATCGTGCTGCCAAACTTCTTCTCGGTCATGGCTTAATCCTCCTTCTCGACGGACTCGATGAACCAGTCGAAGAACTCACCGAACTCGACGGCTGCGTCCTTGCCGCTGGCAGTCGGCACCTCGAAAACCGGGATGCCTTCCGCCTCTGCCGTTTCATAGCCGACCCGGTTTCGGATCGCATGAGGCACCAGAAGGTTGGAGTAGGACTCGGCTACGGCTTGCAGGGTTTCGCGCTCATTTTGCTTCACCGCGTCAAACCGGGACGGCAGCAGGCCAAGGAACTGGATGCCCTCATTGATCTCCTGGACCTGCACGAAGGCTTTCAGAACGCCCTCGACCCCGTCCAGCGAGAACCGCTTCAACTCGATGGGCGACAGCATGAAGTCCGCCGTCAGAAGCGCCCCGTAGACCAGCGCCGAGAATGTCGGGGGCGTATCAATGACGCAGAAGTCCGCGCCCTCAAGTCCGTCCAGCGAGGCCACGGTGCTTTGCAGAACCGCATCGTCGGAGCTGACCGGAACGTCTCGATCTCCTTCGATCAGAACAACTTCACCAGGATCGACCGAGAAACTCGGGGCTTCGCCGCTCTCGATCATCTGCAACGCATTCCCGACCACCCGCTTGCCGTTCAAGGCGCTGGTCAGATTGCGCTGCCCATCGAGGTCAACGGCGATGACGGAATAGCCTGCGCGACCAAGGTAGAAGGCGATCTGGGTCGCAACGGTCGTCTTGCCGACACCGCCTTTGTTATTCGCGATTACGATCGTCTTCACGGCCTGCTCCTTCCTCGTTGGTCTGTTGAGCGATGCCCCATTGCTTGAGCGCATCGAGGACGATTTCGCCCATTGTTGTTTCTCGCTCGAAGGCCTCGCGCTTGAGCGCGCGATGCACGTCGACCGGCATATTCATGGAAAACATGCGTGTTGGGTTGCTCATATACCTCTCCGCAAGATGCACCGGATTCCGGGCTGACATAAGCGCGGCGCCCTGATCTTGGGCGACTGACCTCGGCCACTTGCGGCCGCGGCGAGACGCATGTCTCGGCGCGGCAAATTTTCTGGCCCAGGCCGCGTGCCTGTAATGACATACATACAGCCATATATAAGTACATTTTTCAAACAGAAAGAGGCCCGCATCTGCGAGCCCCTTTCAAGGTGTTGCCGATGTGCTCAGGCGGCGATCTCGCTTGCGCCTCCTGCGGCGGCGGCCTCCAGAACGAAATCCGCCGCCTTCTGCGCGGCGCTCGCCGCCTTGAAGATCGCGCGCTTGTCCTCTTTCAACACCCCGAGCCAGCTATCGAGATAAGACGCGGCCTCGTCGATGGTCGGCTCTACGCCAATGCGCGCACCAAGGAAGCAGCTGCCGATTTCTGCTATCAGCTCCTCGCGGGCATAATCTGCCTTCGTGCTTCCCATCTTGAAACGGTCCAGCCGCGACCGATGGCCGGTCCAATGCGTGACCTCATGGCACAACGTCGCCGTGTAGTGCTGCGCGGAAATGAAGGCGGACACAGGCGGCATCTGTATACGATCCTCCGAAGGGACATAGCACGCCCTTGCACCGCCATGTGTGACACGGGCACCGACCGCCTGGAAGAACGCGTCGACCTCCGGCAGGGGCCGCGTGCCAAAATCTTCCTGCACCTCGGGGCGGCGATAGAAATCTTCCGGTAAGCCCTCGATCTGGTCGGCGTTGAAAACACGATAGGCGCGGGCATAGGAAATCGCGACCGCCTCGCCGTCATCGTTCTCCCGCTCGACGGTTCCGTATTTCACCACGGTCGATGACTTCTGGCCCTTGCGCACATGCGCGCCCAACTCCTTCGCCTGTTTGAAGGTGAACCAATGCGCAGACCCGAACCCGTTGGCATGGGCTGCAAGCCACAGCATCAGAACATTGATCCCGCGATAGGGTTCGCCATTCGACCGCAGCGGGAACGAGACGCCTTGTTCCCCGCCGGACCAAGGTTTGCGCCAAGGCGAAACGCCCGCCTCCATCGCCTCGATGATCTGGTTGGTGACATGCTGGTAGATGTCGAAATCCGATTTTGCCATTTGTGGCCTCCTTCAAGGTGAGACGGGGAGGCTAGGTGCCATCCTTCCGCCGATGGGCTGCGCCTCGGCCACCTGATCCGACCGAAAACGCATGTTTTCGGCGGAACAGAGTGGGGGAGGGCGAAGCCCGACCCACGGGCCTGAACCGGACAGTCAAAGGATCGGAGACGAGGTTGGTGCGGCCCGCAGGCCGGAGGCCGAGGACACGGTCCTCGTCGGAGACGACGCGCCTGCGCGGCGCTTGTCTTTTGACTTTCCGGGTCAGGTCTGTTGGGCGGACCAAGAAAGAGAAAAAAGCCAGGACGGGGGTGAGCGGGCGCACGCCCGTCGATCCCCCGACCTGACCGCTATTTGGATGCGACCCGCGCAAGCTGCGTGGGTCTCTTCTGATTTCTACGAAAAGGGCAGGGGCCGAGGCCCGCCCCTTGGGGCGGTCAGCCGTCCTCAGGTGGCCGATCGAGGTTGCGCGAGTAGCTGACCTCGACCTTCAGGAAGCCGGGGACGCTGAGTGCAACGGAGATCTTGAGGTTCGCTTTGGTAGCGAGGCTTCGCAGGATTGAACGCAGACGGGCGATGATCTTGTTCATTGTGGTGCTCCTTTCGGTGTTGGACGATTTCGGGAGATCACCGCGACGGCCCAGATCGGACGGGTGCACCGCCTGCGGTCGCAACGAAGCGAAGCGCCGTGGAGAAGGGCTTGCCCTTGCACCAGGACGAGGCCGGCGCACGCTCTCACAATCAAATCGCCACATCGCGAAGGCGCTTCAGCACACTGACGGATGCCCAAAGCCGCGCGCCCATTCCTGCGCTGCCTCACCTCGAAGCGACTGCGAAATGCGGGCCAGACCTTTGGCCGAGACGGATGCGCCTGAACGACCATTCGGCCGCGCTGCGGGTTGGCTCGGAGAGACAATTCGCCGCGCTCCAGGCCGAAGAGAGGGCAGGGGCGTCCGGCTCGGGGTGGAGACCGGCTCTGCCGGTCGGAGCCTCGGCACGCGGTCCCGCGCCTGCGCGGGATTCGCCCTGCTCAAACGTCCCGCTGCGGTTTCCCACAGGCCCCTCTCTCGATACTTGACGTCTCGTTCGGGGCCTGCTCCGGCCTGAAACTCCGCTCCCAAGGTCGCTACATTCCAGGCTGGAAAACCGCTCATCCCCAACCACCCGCGACAGCCCTTCCTGCTGGAAAATGTGGTCCGGGACCACATTGGGAATTTGCCACAAGATCGAAAATTGCGCGCAAAAGGAGAACCGTCACGCCCCCAGAAGGCCGCGACACATTCAAAAACGTATCTCCTTTCAAGACGTTGCCATGACGCGGATTGGCGTCTTTCCGCGCAAGGTTCGAACAGTAAGGTTCAACCACAGACTGTTTCAAAGTAGCAATTACGGGCTTGGTTCTTGGTGGGTGAATAACCGCGACGACCGTTTCCTTGAAGGCTTTGAAGAGGCTCAGGAAATTGAAGTCATGGGCTCCCAACCGGGAGCAGGCACCCCGTTCTCAGCCAACCGCTCCCCCCCAAGCGGCGAGCCGACACGACCTGTTGTGCCGCCGGTCTCTGATCCTGTGGCGCGACACAGACGGACCAAGAAGGAGGTACAAATGGCCCAAACAAGCGAGGCTGTCCGACAACCGAAGCGCGCCCTTTTGCTCGGCAGCAGGGTGCGCCAGTTCATCAAACGCGGTGGCCGCCTGCGCTACGAACCCCATAAGGACCCGGCGAACGGCAAGCTCGTCTGGGTGGTTATGGGCGTCTTCCCTGACAAGACGGAAGAGCCGGTGTTCACGACGACATCAGGCGAGCACAAGCACTTCCGCTCGGCTGATGCCATGATCCAGTATCACCGCCAGATGTGCCCGGATGAGGATGTTCTGATCGTTCCGATGCCCGCGAGCCATTAGCTCACGGATTGGAATGGCCCTTCCTGGGGCCATTCCGCCGCGCCAGCGGCTCCCGCGCGGATAGCGCCAGTCCTGTCAGGGCAGGGCCTCGTGCCCTGACGTGGCAGGACACCAGAAGGCCCCGGCTACAAAAAGACCCCGCCGAAGCGGGGCCAGGTCGTCCTTCACCACAAAGAACTCTTTTCACGCCATGCCTTCGGGTAGCCATGCCGCAATCTTGTCGGCCTGTTCGCCGGTGACACGGAGAGCATTGCGCAGGTCGTAATCGCCACGGAACAGGGCTTCGAGCTTCGCGGCCTTCTCGCCCTTTTTCAGCTTATCGAAGCTGGTGGCGGTCGGGTGATCCGCAGGCAGGTCCAACAGATCGCGCCACAGGTCCGACATGTAGGGGCCTCCCACGCGGCCAAAGAAGTTGGCGTCGGTCGGGGTCCAGACGTCGCGGGTGTTCGGCTGTGTCTCCTTCTCGATCAGCGACATCAGCTTCTCATCACCGCCCCGAAGCTGCGCGGCAAGAAAGCGAACCAGTTCGCCGCGCATGTGATCCGCCCCCTTTTGACGGAACGCGCGGAAGCTCTTCCCAAGGTCCTTTCCATACATATCGCGCGGCGGGTTCTCCGTCAGGCGGTCGTCCAGCGCATAGCCATCGGCCTCGGTCGTCGGCCAATTCGGCACGTCCTCGACGGACAGGCCGAACGGCTTGGACCAATAGAGATTGTGGCTCAACTGGTAGGCCAGCAGGTCGATCAGTAGGTCAGGGCCACGCAAGGCAGCATGTTGACGGGCACCGCGCGAGACGCGGCCCAGATCATCGCGGAGTTTCTGGGAAATGGGGCTCTTGGGCGCATCGTCGGCGCTGTGCTGCGACTTTGCCAGAACGCCCGCCGCAACCGCCTCGGCCTTATCGGCCTTGCGGATCAGGCCCTCATAGCTCTGCACCTCGCCCTGCGAGTCCACATAGATGATGACGCCGGAATGCGCGCGCTGCATCTCGGTGTAGTCGCCTTCCGTGATCGCATTGAGGGCGGCAAACTCTTCCTGTCCTGCCTCGTCCAGCGCGTCGGCCTCGGCCTGTTCCGTCAGTTCATCGAACCGCTCGGACTGCTCGGGGGAAAGCGTGCCCGTCTCCCTGTGAATGCGCTCGAAACCGTTCTCTTGCAGAAACCAGTAGCCAAGATAATCGGCGTGGCTCACCTCAACCCACTTCCAGCCGTCGCGCTTGTGGCTGTCCGCGACCTCGGCCAACCGATCCGCGAAAACCGCATCGAGAATGTCGGCATCATCCAGCAAGGTTTCTTCCGCGAAAAGATCGCCGCCGACACGGCCACCAGCGGCCTGATATGCCTCGATGCCCACGAACTTCGCGCGGCGGTCGGTGTCTTTCACGGCGTCCGGCTTCAACGCCTTCTTGATCTGATAGTCGGACAGGGTGTTGCCCCGGCACTGTTCCAGCACTTCAAGGCTCCGCGCCTCGTCGGTGCTGATCGTGAAACAGGCGGCGGCGCTGAGGTTGATTTCATTCGCGGCCAGCGCGTCGATCACGGCTTCCGGCAGACCGGCCAGCGCAAGGCGGCGGTAGACGCTTTTTTCAGTCACGGCGAAGGCGCGGGCAATCGTTGCCGGGGTCGCGCCGTTCCGCTCCATCTTGCCATAGGCCCGGATTTCATCGGCGGGGTGAAGGTCACGGCGGGCAGCATTCTCGGCCACGGCCCACGCCTGTGCGGTGCTATCATCGGGCGCGAGGCGAACCGGAGGATTTGCCAGTTCAGGGCGCACCTGGGCCAGATCGGCGTGGCGTTCAGCCAGAAGTTGCAGCGCCCGCAGGCGGCGGCCACCAGCGACGATTTCGGCCCCACCGTTACCGTCCATGATCCCGGCAAGGTTCTGGATCAGGCCAGCGGTCCAGATGCTTTCGGCCAGTTCCTCGACCTCGGCGGCGGGCACGTTCTGGCGCGGGTTCATGGAGGAAAGCGACAGCTTCGACAGAGGGAAACGGGCCTCGTCGGCGGCAATGATGCTCTGTTTGGTCATTGGGATATTCCTTGAAGGATTTGGGGGACAAGGAGCCGGAGCGGAGCGCACCAAGCGCTCCGCTGTTGGCCTCAGTATTCGCTCGGAAAAAGCAGGGTCAGGACGCGGCGGGTGTTGGCATCGTCCAGCGGATCATCAGCGCCGTAGCAAAGGCTCTCGTCGTAAAGGTCGATCTTGAACCAGACGGTTTCGCCGCAGATCGTGACCGAGGCCATCGAATGATCACCGTGGGGATCAGTGTCCTCGGTGAAGTCCGAAAAGCCCGCAACGGCAAGCTGGGCAAGGGTGACAAACTCCGGCCCCTTGGCGGCGACCCCTTGGGTGCAGACCACACGACCTTGATAGACGGGATGGCCGCCGGAAATCATCGCCTCGCGAAAGGCGTCATTCGCCTTGGCAATCTGCTGCGCTTGAACCGCAAGGTCGATGACGCTCGTCGCGCCGCAAGCGGGGCAACTCTCGGGGATAACATCGTCGATTTCCTCGACATCGCGGCAGGCGGTGCATTGGTAATAAGCCATTATGGCCCTCCTTTGTGGTGACGCCCTTCCGGTCTTGGTGCCGAAAATTGGGGCGGGGTTTCTGGCGAGGCCCGCTGCAAGCGGCCCTCTCCTGAAAGCCTGCCTCCCGGCGAGGGCAGGAGGGGGGCCCACGCAAGGTTGCTCGTAGGATCGAAGGGGAGGGGGATCACCCGGCCACGCAGCTCGGGCACGGCCCGAGACCGTGGTTGGGGACACCCCTTCGATCCGTTAAGCGAGCGGCCTTGCGTGGGGGAACCGGCGGTTCCCTAGACGTGCGCGACTTGGCGCAGCTCAAGCATGCAGGGACTTTTGTTGTCAGTCACAATCCCCCTGCCACGTGATCGTGCAGGAATCCTCGGGTACACATGCGTTGACATTCAGCCGGACCGAACATACTATCCCCCCAACAACACCCCCCAGGCGACCGGTCGAAAGGCCGAGCTCAATACCGGGGGGTTACTTATTTTTAGGGGTCTGCTCAGTACTTTGAAGTTCACCAAGAAGCCTTCAAGCATCGAGCAACAACTACAGCTCCTCATCCAGCGTGGCATGGATGTCGGTGACCACGCCACTGCAATGAAGTGGCTTGAGACAGTAGGATATTACAGGCTGAGCGCCTACTGGCTCCCCTTTGAAAGACCTCCCGAAAACGGCAACGCGCGCAGCAAGATCTTCGAAAGCGGCGCAACCCTCAGTGCAGTCACCGATCTGTATGTCTTCGACCGAAGGCTGCGCGTTCTGGTACTGGAGGCAATCGAACGTGTTGAAGTGCATGTGAGATCGCGCTGGACCTACCATATGGCACATGCCCACGGTGCCCATGCTCATCTGGATCACCGCCTGTTTTCTGGCTTCTTGAACCATGCCGAACAGCTCGTCCGTCTCGCTCGGGCCGTAGATAAATCCGAAGAAACCTTCATTTTGTACCACAAAGGCAAGTACACGGACCCCTATTCCCCGCCCCTGTGGTCGGCAACTGAACTGATGACGCTTGGCGAACTCTCGAAGTGGTTCCAGGCAACAAAAGACAATAAAATCAAATCACAGGTGGGACGTGACCTGGGCTTGCCAACCAAAGAGATCGTAGAGGGCACTCTACAGGTGTTGGCGTTGACCAGAAACATCTGCGCACATCACGGACGGCTGTGGAACCGCAGGACCGTCAAACGACTACCCAAGATCAAACGCTTCAAAAACGACTTGGTGCTGGTGACCGAAGGCCAGCAAGAAGAGAACGACAATCGGCTCTATAACATATTGGTTGTTCTGCTTCACATGATGGACAAGCAGGCAACGGACAGCACTTGGCGAGATCGGCTGAGGAATCTGATCGAAGCACAATCTGATTCCGACCGATCGAAAATGGGTTTCCCAACCGACTGGCGTACACGACCGGTCTGGACCCCATAAACGGCAACAACCCAAATGCCCGCCCCAAAGGGGCGAGCGTCAAATCTCTTCCAGAAATAGGGCAACTTCCTCTTCAGCTGGAGACGAGGCTGGCCTTCTCCGGGTCATACCGAAACTTGGTAATCGTGCCGTCCTTGATCTTCTGGACCGTAACCGACCGGTTGATACCGTCGCCTGATCCTACGACTTCCAGTTCCACGGGAGCAGTTCGTCGAGGCGGTTGATCTTGTGATCGTGGATACGG
>NZ_QBKN01000056.1 GCF_003054175.1 Allosediminivita pacifica | reverse complement strand
TCAAAGTCAGGGCCAAGACGCATCTCCTGTCCGTCAAGCGTTTGCGCCATTCCGCATGGCGAAGTCCCCGGGTCAAGTGAAGGTCTTTTGAACCCGTTAAGCGCGCGGGACGCGACGCGAACTTTCGTCTGGTTCAAGGCCGCATTGATCCCGAAGGCTGCAAACCCGGCGTAACGGCAATCCCTGTGCAACCTGTCGGACAGATCAGACTTTCGTCCCAGCGCATTGCCCGGATCAGCCGGGCTGAAGCAAACAGTAGTTCCTGCGTGACGGAGCGGAAAAGCGCTCCGGACCATTCTGGGCCGTTGCGAACATTGGCCTTACGTGGGCTGTTCTGTCGCTTCAGTGGTGATGCAAACGGCATCGTGCTTGGATGGGTGGACGATGCGAAGATCTTGCCAGCGTATGGCGGCAAAACCGATGTCTTTGCGTCACTACAAGGCGTGCTGTGGGGTGACGACCAGCCAGGTAATTTCGACGCGATCATGACAGAGTCCGTGGTGGCGGCAGAGCGGTTCGAGAAAGTCCTCAAGGTTGAGCCCACCCGCTAAGCTCACAGATCTTCCATTGACTCGGGTGAAATGATTGCGTTCGCTAGCTGAACGGAGATCCACCTGATGACACCCGAAACGCATGCATCGCTCGTGATCCTTGGCTTCGCCGTCGTCGGCGTCGTCATTATGCGGAACTATTCCTGGAGATTCGACAAGCACCTCAACGAAAAATACAGGCACGGCCCAAGTCAAAGCGGATCGCGCGAAAGCTCAAACGAACAGTCTTCAACGAACTGAAGATCCAAGCGAGCAGTCTCGCCCAGAAGCTCGACTACCCGGTCAGATTCGCCGGCGCCAATGACCTAGAACTCGTTTCATAAGATCAAGCGAACCTCGAATGTGTTCGATAGGGCACGTTGCCCGAGGCCCGACCGGCTCAGGCTACATCGCGATACCGATCACCGCAGCCTGTCGGGCCCCAAAAAACTCGTCGGAACCTCTATGACACCTACCCCCGCGCATCCGGTCTGATCGCGTCACTTGCTATGACAGTCCGGCCCGACCTCACTGCATGAGCCGAACCATCGCTGTCGAGAGGGCTCTGACAGCGGTCGGAATGCAGCGCTCGTCGAGATCAAAATCGCTCCGGTGAAGCATCGTCTCGTGCCCCTCGAGCTTGGAGCCGATGCGCAGATGCGCCGCGGGCTTGCGGGTCGAGAATTCGGCGAAGTCCTCGCTGCCCATCGAGCCCTGTGGCAGCTCTATGATGTTCTCACCGCCAAGCGCCTCGGTCGCGGCGGCCAGCACGGGCTGGAGGATCTCCGGCGTGTTCACGACCGGCGGCACGCCGGTGTGGAACGTGGGCGTGATGGTAAGCCCGTGCATCTCGGCCGCGCCGCGGCAGGTGCGCTCGATGGCGGCCCGGACGGCCTCACGCACCTTGGGGTCCTGCGTGCGCGTCGTGCCCTGCAGCGTGACCGTGTCGGGGATCTGGTTGCGGGCGCTGCCGCCGTGGATCGAGCCGACGGTGAGCACCGCGGCTGAAAGCGGGGCGATCTCGCGAGAGACGATGTTCTGGAGCGCCGAGACGAGACTGCCCGCGGCGACGATCGGGTCCTTGGCAAGATGCGGGTGCGCGCCATGGCCCGACTGGCCGGTGATCTCGATGTCGAAGGGATCTGTCGAGGCAAAGGCCGTCTGCGGGTGAAAGCCCACGGTGCCGGGCGCGATGAGCGGCCAGTTGTGGTAGCCCAGAACGATGTCGGGGTCCTTGTAGTCGAACAGCCCGTCCTTGAGCATGGCCCGGGCGCCGCCGAGGCCTTCTTCGGCGGGCTGGAAGATGAACATCGCCTCGCCGGGGAGGTCGCCGAGCCGCTTCATCACTTCGGCGACGCCGAGGATGATCGCGGTGTGGGCGTCGTGGCCGCAGGCATGCATCTTGCCGTCGTTCTTCGACTTGTAGGGCGGATTGCCCGTTTCCTGGATCGGCAGGGCATCGAAATCCCCGCGCAGCGCGATCCGCTTGCCGTTGGCGCCGTTGCCGGTGTGGGCGCAGATGCCCGTCTTGCCGAAGCCGCCCTTCCAGTCGAGCCCGATGCGATCCAGTTCGCCCGAGATCATCGCCGAGGTCTCGTGCTCTTCAAAGCCGAGCTCGGGGTTTTCGTGCATGCGGCGGCGGATGGCGATGAGGGCGGGGGTGATCTCGTCGGTCAGGTGCGCGATCTGCGCGCAGATATCCTGCGGCTGGCTCATGGGAGGTGCTCGCGTTGTTATGGGAAATGGAAAGGGTGCTCCGGGCCGCGGCGGTGCGGCCCGGAGCCTGCCGGATCAGTTGTCCTGAGCGGCGATGTCGAGGATCTGCTTGTAGACCTCTTCGCCCCAGGCGGCAGTCCCAAGCTCGTCGCGCACCGACTGGGTCGCATCGATGAAGGGCTGCTTCTCGGGATAGGTGATGGTGACGCCGGCCGCTTCCATCTCCTTGATGTATTGCTCCTGCTGCTGAGGCAGAAGCTCTTCAACCTTGGCGGTCGACGCGGCGTTGGCCTCGGCAAGCAGGTCCTTGTCTGCGTCGCTGAGACCGCTGTAGAAGGGCTCGGAAACGACAACGTAGGCCGGCTTGTTGATGTAGTCGACCATCGCGATCCCGTCCTGAACCTCGTAGAACTTCTGGGCGTAGATCGTCTCGATCGGGTTTTCCTGACCGTCCACGATGCCGGTCTGCAGGGCGGTATAGACCTCGGCGAAGGCCATCGGCGTGGGGTTGGCCCCGAGCGCCCGCAGCGATTTCACGTAGTAGTCACGCTCGGGGGCGCGGAGCTTGAGGCCTTCGAGGTCTTCAATGCTCTCGATCACAACGTTTGCGCTGATCTGGCGCGGGCTGCGCGGCATGAAGCCAAGGATGCGCGCCCGGCGGGTGTCGATCAGCTCCTGGTTCCATTCCTGCCCGAAGTCGGCGTCGAGCACGGCCATGTAGTCACCGATGCCGTCCATCAGGTAGGGCACGGCGAGGTATTCGATCTCTTTCAGGCCGGGGTCGCCCGACGCAAGGATCTGGGTCGAGCCGAGCGCGAGCTGCGAATAGACCTCGTCCGGGGTGCCGAGCTGGTCGCCGGGGAAGATCGTGACGGTGTGATCGGAGTTCTCTTCGATCACGCGCTTGAATTCTTCGGCGCCGGCATACTGCGCCTCGCCCGGCTGCGCCCATGTGGCGTAGCGGATCTCGTCCGCCTGGACGGCTGCGGTCGTCGCCATCAGCGCGGCGGCGAAGGTGAGGGTATATTTCATGATATCGCTTCCCTGTTGTTGGTTTTCGGTGCGTCCGGGGTCGCCTCCCGGAAATGCGCGACGAACCGCGTGCAGAACTCCACGAGGTGCGCCGCGATCCTCTGACCTTTTTCGGCCGATGAGCGGGTCGGATCGCCGCCGGCGATCCCGTTCGAGCAATGGTCGTCGACGTTGACGGCCATGCCGATTTCGATGCCTTCGAACTTGACGCCGGCGAGCCCGGCGGTGGGCAGGCCCACGACCTTGCCGAAGGTCTCGTCCTTGCGAGCCTTGTCCATCTGGGCGAGGTGCGGGAAATAATGCAGGTAGACCGATGTGACCGGGTCACTGCCATGTGCGAAGGCGCGCTTGCCGAAGTCCCCATGCAGCTCCGTCCAGAGCTCGTCGGGGATGGACCGCCACAGGTTGATGCAGGGCACCATCAGGCCGCGTTCATTCCGGATTGCACGGATGACTTGGTCGATCAGCGGGTAGTTCCCGCTGTGTCCGTTCAACAGCACGATGCGCGTCAGTCCATGGTCGAGGAAATTGTCGATGATGTCGCGCAATGTCGCGCGGAAGGCGTCGGCCGAGAGGGCGATGCCACCGGGCACGCTGCGGAAATACTCGGCGTAGCCGAAGGGCAGAGTCGGCGCGGCAATCGCACTCGAGGCCTTCGCCACTTCGCTTGCGACCTCGCGGGTCAGCATGAAGTCCCCCATCGGGACCATCGGGCCCTGGATTTCCTGCGAGCCGAGAGGGATCAGCACCACCGGCTCGGACTCGCTCTCGATCCGGTCGCGGAATTCGAGAAAGGTCATCTCTTCCAGAAGGTGCTTGGTCTCAGAAGTCATGGTTGGGTGGCTCCAGTCGTTATTGGCCGAAGACGAGGTTCGGCAGGAAGAGGCTGATCTGCGGGAAGAGCACGAGCAGCACGATCGCGGTGAAGAGCGGGATGTAGAAGGGCAGCATCGCCTTCACCATCTGGCCATGGCCGATCTTGGCGATGTCTTGCGCAATGAACATCAGCACGCCCACGGGTGGTGTGGCGCCGCCGATGATCAGGCAGAACACCATCAGCACCCCGAAATGGACCGGGTCGATCCCGAACTGGAGGATCACCGGCACGAGGATCGGCGTCAGCACGATCTCGGCCGACGAAGCGACCATCAGCAGGCCCACCACCAGCAGCAGGGCCACGATGACGAAGAGCGCGATGGTCGGGTTCTCGGACACAGTCGAGATCGCATTGGCGATGGTGCTGGGAACGCGTTCGCGCACCATGATCCACGAAAAGGCCGAGGCGACCGCGATGATCGACAGGATGCGCGCCGTGCCCATGGCGGTGTTCACGACCGCCTGCCAGATGTCGCGGGCATGGACGTTCTTGTAGAAGAGACCGAGCAGCAGGGCGTAGAGCACCGCAACCGCCGCAGCCTCGGTCGGGGAGAAGATGCCAAAGAGGATACCGGCCACGATGATCACCGGGAACAGGATCGCCGCGGCACCGCCCTTCACGGCCGTGCCGACTTCACCCAGGGTGGCGCGTTCGTAGCGGGGCATGCCCTTGGCGCGCGCGTAGAAGTAGGTGAAGGCCATCTGCGTGGCGATGATGACGAAGCCCGGCAGGATGCCCGCCAGCAGCAGTCGCCCGATCGAAACGTTGGCCAGCGTTCCGTAGATCACCAGCGCGACAGACGGCGGGATCAGCGGGCCCACCATGGAGGAGGCGACGGTGACCGCGGCCGAAAACGGCGCGGGATAGCCCTCGCGCTTCATCGCGGGAATCAGGACCGAGCCGAGTGCGGTCGTGTCAGCGGTGGGCGAGCCGGACATGCCGGAGAAGATCAGGCTGGCGAAGATATTCACCTGCGCCAAACCGCCGTGGATGTGGCCGACGAAGGCTCGCGCCATGGCGATGATCCGGTCCGTCAGCTTGCAGGCGTTCATCAGCTCGCCCGCGAGGAAGAAAAACGGAATCGCGAGGATCAGGAACGAGTTCACCGATGCGGTCATGCGCTGGGTCAGAAGCGCGAGGTTAATGTCGGCGGCGGCGTAGTAGACCATCGACGCCGAGCCGATCGCGAAGACCAGCGGCAGCCCCATGAAGAGCAGGACCAGCAGAAGGAGGAT
This sequence comes from Allosediminivita pacifica, assembly GCF_003054175.1. Lineage (GTDB taxonomy): Bacteria > Pseudomonadota > Alphaproteobacteria > Rhodobacterales > Rhodobacteraceae > Allosediminivita > Allosediminivita pacifica. The sequence continues at coordinate 5,655 of NZ_QBKN01000056.1, read as the reverse complement.
GATGGAAACGGTCAGCATGTCGGGGCCCTCACATTGCGTCTTCGCTGCCGTAGGCGGCGTCACTGCGCCGCCGTCCGGGCCGGAGATAGAACACGCGTGCCAGGATCCCCGCGATCATGAGCACCGAGCCGACGGTCGCAGCCAGGCGAACATGGCCGAGCGTCAACGGGATCGAGGACAGATCCTGCATCATCTCGAGCCGGACAAGCGTCATCGAGGTCCAGCCGAGCACCGCGAGAAAGACCACCGAGATCGTCGCGTTGACCCAGCGGACCACCGTCCGCGCCCGCTCGGGCAGGAGCTTGAAGAAGACATCGACGTTGAGGTGCCGGCCATCAAAACAGACCGCTGCGGCCCCGATGAAGGTGACCCAGACGATCAGGAGTTTGACCACCTCCTCGCTCCAGATCAGCGGTGAGTTGAAGGCGTAGCGCAGCACGATCTGAAGCAGCGTCACCGCAACGACCACCATCAGTGTAAAGGCGGCGATCCAGCGGACGGGTCGAAAGAGATCGATCGGTTCCGAAGGTTTCATTGGAAGGTCCCTGTTGTTGAGCGGAAGACAAGCAGGGCCTTTTTAATATGTCTAACATATTGTATGTATCTATTGTTTTGTTCTAGATATGGATTGCGCCGACATGCAGGGTATCGAGATCCGCCATCTGCGCTATTTTCTTCGCGTTGCCGAGGAGTTGCACTTTGGTCGCGCAGCCGAGATCCTCGGGATCAGCCAGGCACCGCTGAGCCAGCAGATCCGCCAACTCGAGGATCGCATCGGCGTCAGATTGTTCGATCGCACGACCAGAAGGGTGAAACTGACGCCGGCCGGGCAGGTCCTGTTCGAACGGGCGCAACGCGCACTGTCGGGGGTGGATGTCGCGATTTCGGACGCCCAGTCCGCCGGCGGTCTCAAAGCTGGGCGACTGGTGATCGGCACCGTATCGTTGGCTCTGCACACATTCTTGCCAAACGCGATGCGGTCCTTCGCGGCGGGGCACCCCGCTGTAAAGCTCGACATGCTGATCTGCACGACAGAGGAGCAAATGGCGCTTCTCGAAGCGCACAAGATCGATATCGCCTTCGTCCGTCCCCCACGGTCGCTTGCGGGCATCGCGAGCCGCGAGGTTCACCGCGAGGGCTTTGTCGCCGTGCTGCCCGAGGCGTCGCCGCTTGCCACCAAGCCGGATCTGTCTGTGGCGGACATGCGCGACGAACGCTTCATCATGTTTTCGGCCATTCTCGGAATCGGCTATCAGGACGTTGTCTTGCAGCGCTGCCAGCAGGCCGGGTTCCGCCCCAACGTCGTCCAGAAAGTGAGCCACACGATGGCCATCGTCACGATGGCGGCCGCGGGACTCGGGGTAGGGATTGTCCCGTCCTGGGTCCAGAACGAGCCGCTCAGCGGCGTGGCCTACCGACCGCTTGGAGAGCTGCCACAGGCGGTATCGCTGGTCGTCGCCTGGAGAGAGAATACGACAAACCCGTTCTGCAAGGCCTTTGCGGACGCGAGTATCGCCGCAGCGAAAGCGACTAAGGCGCGCGAGGCTCCAAGGTTGCCGAGGTCATAGGCAGCAGCGTGCATGTATCGTGTTACCTACCGAGAAAGTCACCTTCTTGCAGCCCAGATGAAGCTTGCGATGTTCTCCGCTGGGTCAGGAATGGCCGAACCGGCGCGGATAGACCAATCGGAGATCGAAGTCCTAGAATTTTCCGGACGCAGCAACAGGATGCTCAGGGAGTCCCCAAAGGCCCGCGGACCAATTGCTCCTCTAAAGGTCCGTTAGCCGCTGCGCACTCCAATCTCCGGTCCAAAGTTCCACTCGGATGCCCTGGGACAAGAAGCTCACATCCGCCGGAGAATCTTCTGACTTCCTACATCATAGCGTAGTTCGTGGAGAGTGCCGTTGCGGATCGCCGCCACGGCCTGACTAACGTGATCTGGCAGGACGTAGAACCACTCTCGCGGATAGATACGTTTGCCGAACCGATCCTTGATCCAGAGATCGCGCGGTCGCGCCGCATCGAAGAAGCGATGCAACAGATTTTCGACCTTGCGCCGCGAGAGATTTTTCAACTCATAGGTTGCCACAATGTCGACTGGGGCGAGCAGGAACGTCGGGTCGTTTCGTGCGTCTGCTACGCGCCTTTGCACATCCTGCGTGGTGACCCCGATCTTGAGGAGGATGTCGCGGACCTCGGCGATAGCCGGCTCGTCGGAGCGGCTGCGCGCCACATAGATTGTTCCCGTGAGGTCGAGTTGGTCGGCCTCCCAGTCCGGATCGAGCGGGCCGATGCCGGGTCGATGAATAATGCGAGCCGTGGGATCCGCAGCAAGAGCCTTCCGAAAGGAGGAGATCAGCGGGTCGCTCTCGGTGCCGTTCGAAAAAATAACTCGCAAGCGGAGATCCCGCTTGCCGCCGCGCGCGGTCATCTCGGCCTTCTCGGCGATGTAGGCAAGCAGACCGTTCCGGATGAAGTAACCGCCCTCTTGGACGTCGATCACCTCGCGCGAGCCCACCGCTGTCGCCTCTCGCATGCCAGCCTCGAGCTCGGCCTGGAGCTCCTCAAAGGCCGGCTGGAAGACATCGAAATCTGGGCAGGGGAAAAACTCGGCCCGATGGTCCGGGAGGTGTCGCTCGGCGACAGGAGTGACGTTCTTAATCCGCGTGAAGGCCTCGGAGACATCCCCGTCGTCCTCGTCGAAGATGTCATCCAAGCTGTCAGGGATCTCATCCTCGAGTGGATCGTCCCGCCAACCCCGCGACGCCGGCGGAGCATCCGCCGGCCCTTTCGCAAGGAGCCCATTGCGATCAACATCCTTAAAGACGTCGGGGTCGGCGCGTCCTGCAAGGCCGCTCCAGATAGTTCCGAGCCGCATCTCGTCGTGATCGAAAGCGTCCTCGTTGGGCAGCCGGCCGTGCCGATCGTAGAAATCATTCACCTCGCGGACGAGACCTGCATCGCGCTCGAGCTCCGGCGGCCGCGTGCCGCGCGGCTTCAGTCGAACGTCGAGAAGGCCGAACTCGTCAGGTTCGTCGAGGATCTCGTCAAGTGTCAGGCGCGGCATGCAATCACTCCGCGGCGGACGAGCGCAGCCGCTCCGCTTTCTTGGCCCTGATGTAGGCGAGGGCCTCGGCCATGCGCTTTTCAAGCGGATCGGCCGCGTGCGGGTTGGGCTCACGCCCCTCTGCTTCGCGGAACCGCTTGATGCTTGGCCAGAGCGTGCGCGCTTCATCCTCCGTCATATGAATGCGTTGCGCGACCATTGCGCTCTGGATCTGCTTCAGGAGCGGTGTGTCCAGCGCCTTGGAGGCGACGTCGAAGCCTTCACGGAAAGGATTGATTCCGTCAATGAGGTCGATGTCGAGCTCACGGACGTTGATGAACTTCTTTACCATGTTGATCAGGTTCATCCCATCCGGCGCCTGCTCAAGCTCCTCAGGGTCTTCCGAAAGCCCCGATTGAGACGACGCCTGCTCCGCTTCCTTGCGAGCGATTGAGGCGATGTTCATGCGGGCAGCCAAGTCCTGCCGAATGGCTTCGGTCTCGTCGGCGGAGAGGTTCTCGTAGCTCTTCTCGATGATGTCGGTGAGCACCATCTGCGTTGCGACCTCGGGGGCAATGTCGTCGGCGACGGTGCGGCGGTCCATGGCTTGGCAGGCTTTGGCGACCAAGTCCTGCATGTCGTTCTCGCAAATTGCCTTCGACCGATCCGTGGGAGGTTCAATCAACCCTTTTATGCCAATATGGACGGTGCCTGTGTCGTCGACCTCCACGGGCTCGCGGATGTCGCCGTCCTCACGCCGGTAGAACCGGAAGTTGGGCTGGAGCACCTGCTCCATCAGCAAAGCGCCGGAGATCGCTTTGAGCATGTCGTTGACTGCGTCGGCCACCACCGCCGTCTCGACGCCGGGCTCGGCGATCAGGTTGGTGAACTGCGCGTGCGCCTTGCCCGTGGCATCTCGGGTGGCGCGGCCGATGATCTGGACGATCTCGGTGAGCGAAGAGCGGTAGCCGATCGTCAGGGCGTGCTCGCACCAGGGCCAGTCGAAGCCTTCTTTGGCCATGCCGAGCGCGATGATGATGTCGACCTTGTCTCGGTCGGCCGCGTCGTCGCGGCGGCCGTCGGGACCGGTGATCTGGCGGGTCAGGGCGGCCTTCACACCGCCGCGCTCCTCGTTGTCATTCACCAGGTCCGCGATCTTGAGGATCTTCCCGTCCGACTTGCGACGGACCAGATCGAAGCCCGTCTTCTCGTCGCGGCCGACATGCTCGCCGATCGCGTCGATGATCCGGCCGACCTCGTCGTTCTTCTCGCCATAGGCCTCGGCCGAGCCGCGGTGCGGGATGTGCACGATGGTTTTGAGGTCGGTGTCGAGGACGTCCGGGATCGCCGAGATGTATTTGCCCCGGTAGAAGCTGTAGCTGATCCCGAGCGACTTGAGGTGCTCGTAGCCGTCGAGTTGCTCGTAGTAGGAGTAGGTGATCGACCGGAACTTGGCCTCGTCCTCGGGCCGCAGGACCGGAATGCTGTCTCCGCGGAAGTAGCTTCCGGTCATCGCCACGACATGTGCCTTCTCGCGCACGAGCAGGCGGCGCAGGATCTCGCCCAGCCGGTTGTCGTCGCCGGCGCTGACATGGTGGAATTCGTCGATGGCGATCAGGCAGTCGTCAAAGGCTTCCGCGCCGGTCTCGGCCTCGATGGCATCGTATGCGAAGCGGAACGTCGCGTGGGTGCAGACGATCACCTCGTCGTCGGAGGCCATGAACTCTTGGAAGGCCTTCACCTTCTGCGATTTCGATCCTTCTTCTGTCCCGCTTTCACACAGGTTCCAGCGCGGCTCGACATGCCAGTCACGGAAAAAGGCGGGCCGAAGCTTGGTTGACCGGAACGAGGCGCCGATCGAGGTCTCCGGCACGGCGACGATCACCTTGCGCACACCTTGGTTCTCGAGCTTGTCGAGACCGAGGAACATCAGCGCCCGGGACTTGCCGGCGGCGGGCGGGGCCTTCAGGAGGATGAACTGCGCACCTCGGGCCTCGTAGACCCGGGCCTGCATCGACCGCATGCCCATGGCATTCGTCGTCTTGGATGTGCCCGTGCGCCCGTAGGCGACCTTCACCAGATCGACCATCACGCGGCCTCCTTCTTCAGCTTCTTCACCTTGGCCGCGTAGAGCTTGAAGAGGTGCTCGAGGCGTTCCGTGTCGGTCTTGAACGGCCGGCCGATATACATGCTCTCCAGCAGTTCGTCGTTCGCCCGGTGCGCGGCACGGAGATCCTCCGGCATTTTGTCGGGATCATAGAGTTCCGCGATCGTCGCCGGGTGGTGCTTGTAGCGGGTCTTGAGGATCGTGCGGGCGGACTGGGACAGCGCCTCGAGCTGACTCTCGGTAAAGGCTGGAACAGGAAAGGTATTCCAACCGAGGGTGTTGGAGTAGCGGAAGTCGGACTTGAGCTTCCCGCATACGGCGGCGATCCATACAAGGTGGATGCGCGATGCAATTAGAGCGATGCACCATTCCGGGGCATCATATAGAACCTGATTGAGGTTCGACGGGGCTTTGATGCTGTAACCGCCCCCCGACGGCATCGCTGTGCCAAGGTGGGATCGCAACAATCCTTAATGGGAGGCGGTCATGTCAAAGATTACCA
>NZ_QBKN01000055.1 GCF_003054175.1 Allosediminivita pacifica | reverse complement strand
CCGTGAACTTCGATGCCTTCATGCGTTTCCGCTCCTCTCCCAGCCAGGAAAGATTAGCCGAAAACTCCAGCTTCAAACGGTCCAGTTTTCAGGGGGCAGAGCAACAACCCGCGGACTCTCGTTATGAATGAGGGGCCAGCAGGGGGCAGGTCAGCCAGCGCGTCCAGGTTGCGCGCGCTTTGGCCCAGGAGCCACGAGAGATCTTGCTCGACGAACCCACAAACCACCTCGACATCCGTCACCAGCTCGACCTGCTCGGTCTGTTGCGCAGCCTCCGTACGACATGTGTCATCGCGCTGCACGACCTCGACCACGCCGCCGCCTTCTGCGACAGCATCGCGGTTTTGGATAAGGGGGAGTTGGTCACTCATGGCGAGCCGCATGCGACCCTGACCTCCGAGCTCATACGCGATGTGTTCGATGTGGAAGCGTCTCAACGGCGCGACAGGGACGGCGCTCTTCGGATCGAATTCTCGTTAGCGAAAGCCTTGGCATAGCATCCTACTAAGGTGTCTACCTTTTCCCACTCTACCGACACTGAGAGGCCAAGGCTGCTGCAGCATGTGTGAATGGCCGGTTCGGAGACGCCGCGCCGCATCGACGGTCGTTTCGATGAGCGGCAGCTAAGGGCCGGGAGCAACGGCCGTCGCGGTCCGCCAGGTGTTCGGTTCGCTGCGCCGCCGCAGGTCGGCTTTGAGCCCAAACTGACCGCGTCGACCTCGGGTAAATTCGCGCTTGCAGCATGGGCGCGATTGTCGCGACCGGCCCAGAGCGGACCTTGGACGGGGGAGAGGCGGAGGTTCACTATCCGGACAAAGCTGCCGTTCAATGTTGCTGCCTCCCAAGGCTGATCATGCGCCCGCCCCTCGGGAGGACGGGTGCGCTTCTATCCCGTACCGTGGGAGTATCGTCGAGGGTCGAAAGGGGACTCCCCTGAAAAGAACTCATTCATAAACGAAAACACTCGCAGGAGCAGGTCAAGTTCAACAAGGCTCCCCGGCAAACCTCCCCGAACAGCGACGTGGCCGGCTCATCTGTCCATGCCCCCCGGAGGAACGAGTTCCGTGACCGCCGGTTGAGCCCGACACTCAGGAACCGAGGGACGGACATGAGCAGTTCAGATCATCGCGGGCGCCGCGCCGACCGGCCGGGGCAGATCCCCGGCCGAGGCTGGCGGGATATCGGAATACGGGTCTACCAGGAGGTGTCGCGGGATCATGTCTCGGTCGTCTCGGCGGGCGTTGCGTTCTTCGGGCTTCTGGCGCTTTTCCCGGCGATCGGCGCGCTGATGTCCACGGCGGGGCTTGTGATGGACCCGGCGGCGATCGAGGGCCAGCTGGAAGAGATCGTGGCGGTGCTGCCGGAAAACGCCGCCGAAATCCTGCAGGGCCAGGCGCGTGCGATCGCATCAAAGGGCGGCACGGGCCTTGGGCTGGCCGCGCTGGCCGGCCTGCTCCTGTCGATCTATGGCGCGTCGAAAGGCATGAGCACCCTGATGGAAGGCATGAACATCGCCTATGACGAAGAAGAGAAGCGGGGCTTTATCAAGCAATACGCCGTGTCCTTCGCGCTTACCCTGTTCCTGATCCTCGGCGTGCTGGTTTCGCTGGGGCTGACCGTCGCGGTGCCCGCGTTGATCGGATCGCTCGGCCTGCCTGATGCCATCGCGACGCTGGTGGGCTGGGGCCGCTGGCCGCTTCTTGCCGCGCTGACCGTGCTCGGGCTGTCGGTGCTCTACCGCTACGGCCCCTCGCGTGAGGATCCCGAATGGCGCTGGGTTTCGTGGGGATCGGTCATCGCGACGGTCTTCTGGATCGCGGGCACCGTCGCCTTCTCGCTCTACGTGCGCAACTTCGGAGACTACAACGACTCCTACGGGGCGCTCGGCGGGGTGATCGTGCTGCTGACCTGGCTCTGGCTGTCGGCCTACATCGTGCTGCTCGGGGCCGAGATCAATTCCGAGATGGAGCATCAGACCCGCCGCGATACCACGACCGGGCGCGAGCGTCCGATGGGGGAGCGTGGCGCGGTCAAGGCGGACCGGGTCGCCGAAGCGCCCTAGGCAAGACGCGCCCGGCAACAAAAAAAACGCCCGCGTCGCAGGACGCGGACGTTTTCTTGTCGGGTCCGGCGTCAGGATCAGCCGCGCCGGGGCCCGAGATCCTCTTTCTCCGCCTGCCGCTCGGCCGCGGTGGCGATGCGCTGGGCGGCTTCCTCGGTCCTGTCGACCGCGGCATCCGCCGCGCTGCCCTCTCCGCGCGTGTTGCGGTCGGCGTCGTCCTTGAGGCGGCGGCCTGCCTCGTCGGCGTCGGCACGAACCTCGTCCCCGATCGTGCGTGCCTCGTCCGCGGCCGCGCCCGCGACACGTTCGAGCTTGGCGCGCTCTTCCTCGAAGAGCTTTTCCGCATCCTCGTAGAGCCGGTCGCTGTGCGGGCCGAGATGCTCGTCTTCCATCTGCGTGCGTGGCAGGCTTCCCGCGACAAGCGCACCGGCGGCCATCGCGAGCGCCCCGGCAACGAGCGGGTTCTCCTCGAAGAAATCCGCCCCTCGGTTTGCGCCGCGGCGCGCCTTGCGCTCGGCTTCCTCGCCGGCAAGGATCGCGCGCTCTCGGGCCGCGAGAATGCGCTCGCGGGCCTGGGCGTTCATCTTCTCGGTGCCTTCGGACAGGCTCCGCGCCATGGCTTCGGACCGGTCACGGACGCGGCCCGCCGCGTTCGCGGCGCCGTCCCGCGCCGACTGTGCGCCGTCCGAAACCGACATCGCGCCGGAGCGGACATGCGCCTCGGTGCGGTACCAGCCGGCGCGCGCGCGCTGTGCGGTGGTGGGTTCGGTACCCGGGGTGCCCTTCGGCACCGGGCCACGCGGCGTCAGCGAGGCCGCAGGGTCCGTCGAGGGCGCGCCGTGGCGGTCCTTGCCGTTCACGGCCTGCCGCGCCTCGCGGTCGAGACGGTCTGCGGACGGACCCTTGCCGAACATCAGCCAGCAGAGCCCAACCGCCGTCAGGCCGAGCGCCAGCGGGTTGCCCTTGGCGGCATCCATCGCCGACTTGCCGAATTCGTCACCGTGCCGACCGACATTGTCGGTGATGCTGCGGAAGATGCTGTCGGGCGTGAAGGTCGTCTCGAGTGCGCGCAGGGTGCCTTGCAGCCCCTCGCGGTTCGCTTCGATCTCGCGCTCGATCTCGTCGGGGGTGCGGATGTCACTCATTGGTCATTTCCTTTGCGACGGTCTCGCGGTCGCGCTCGAGGTTCTTCTTGGTGCGCGTCGGGGCAAGCGACGCGAGCTTGAGGTTGCCTTGTCCGACCTTCACGAGGATGAGGGCGAGGATCAAAAGCACGCCGCCCACGAGAAGGGCCGACCAACCGGGGGCGAGGCCTGCTTCGGCGATCGCGGTCACGGCAGCCCCCGCGAGGACGTTGAGCGCGACGAGGAGGATCACCACGCCGCCGACCAGCAGGCCGAGCGCCGTGCCCGCCTTCTTGACGTTCTGGTCGAGCTCGGCGCGGAACAGGTCCATCTCGCCCCGGATGAGCGCGATCACCTGCCGCAAGGCGTCGCTGAGAAGCGTGCCGGTATCGCGGATCTGGCGGCGCGTGCCGTCCGTGGTCTGGGTATCGGTGTTGGCCATCAGGAATCTCCCGGCGTCTTGGGTTGCGCGGGCACGACCGCGGGGTCGGCCGCCGCGGCGGTGGCAGGGGTGGGCGCAGTCGGCGTCGGCCGCGCGGGGGCGTCGGTCGGCGCAGGGGCTGCGGCGTCATCATGCGTTGCGCCCGCGCTTTCGCTGCGCGGCTCCGACGTGGCCTGCGCGAAGCGGGTCGCGGCGAACCCGGCGAGCGCGGCACCGCCCAGGAAACCAAGGGGATTTCGGCGCGCAAAGGCGCTCACGTCGCCGGCAAGCTCACCCAGGTCGCGGTCGCGGAGGGCGTCCGATGCGCCCGCGAGGCTCTCGGCCACCTGGCCGAAGGTGCGCTCCTGCGGCGAGCCGCTCCGCATCTCCTGCGCCGCGGTGCGCAGCGCGCTGGCAATGCCCGACATCTCGGAGGCAGCGCCGCCCTTGGCCCGTTCCGCCTGCTCCATCGCTTCCTTCTGGGCGCGCGCGGACACCTGCTCTGCGGCACCGCGGGCATCCTCCCCCAGTCGCTCGGCCGAGCGCTTGACGTCATCCCCGGCTTCGCGGCGGACGTCTCGGTCGTCTCTGTAAATCTCGGACATCCTGTCCTCTCTTGCTAAATCTGATGTGACCGGCTCTCGGCAGAGCGCCGGCACCACCCGCGGCAGCCCGAAGCCATCAGCACGCACGTCCCCGGCCCAACGCAGCGAAGTCGCGGAGGGGCGGCGCAAAACACCGTGCTATGGTTGATCGCTTTCGAAAATCTGCTTGAGTCGTTTCAGTGCAACGCGAGGCACGGCAGGTCGTTCCGGCAAAACGCGTTTAGCCCTGTCTTCCGGATGAACGCCCCACGCGCGCCGCCGAGACCTTCAATGCCTTCCTGTCTTTCAGCGCCGCGCCCGGATGGGAAAGGTCCGCAGAATGTTCTGGCTGCGAAATTCCGCCTCCGGACGCCCGGCGGCTACCCGGCCGTCCTGGTGACCCGGCAAGAGATCGAGCGCCTGCTGGAGCGGCCCGAAGCTCCGGAGATCAGCATCGAGGTCTTCGCACGCCAGTGTGGAATGACACCGACCGCCGCCATGCGCCTAGTTCGCGAAGAGCACGTCTCCACCACCTAACGGCGCCGTCCGAAAAAGGGCGCGCGTCACCGTTTTATGGTTCCTGACGACCGCGCCGCGTACCACGCGCGCTTCGCAACCCTGCGGGGCTTTGCAGTTGAACAGGTAGGCATCGCGGAGGAAACCGGCCCATTCGGGTCGCCAAGGAGTGGCTCGATGCTGGCGCAAGCGCACTGGACGACAATGTAGCGAATGGAAGGGTCTGGCGAGGCGTGAGAAGCGGGAGATTGACCGTCGTCCGTTGGGTTCCGCGCGATCAAGTAAGAATTCGATAGGACCGGTCTCTGAACTTGACGTCCGACCTGATAGCCAAGGTCACTCCAAGCTTCCCGCACCCAAACGTGCGCCGTCCGCCTTCTTCGCTGAGACGGTTCATTCGGCCCTATCCGGACATTTGCAAGAAAGGCCATCGCTGCGCGGCGGCCGAACCGGACACTCATACATCGCCCGGCATTTCCATCGCTCGGATGACCGCAACGCGGACTTAGCGGGTATTTTCTGTTTGCATAAATCGGGTGCAATGTCGTCGCGACGCCGCTTGGGATGCAATGCTGGCGCGCCACCGCGCCTGGCACCGCCCACGCTCCCATCGCGATGCCCGAGCAACACCTAGCCTATCAAACGGCAATCCTCACTTTTTCTCGGGATCATGTGAGGGCTTGAGGGGTTGTCACGGGTACTTTGTCATCAGGGGCAGCCTGTGATCACCGATAGACCTACCGCGGCAGGCGAGGCTCGAGACGTCTGCATCGCGATACCTGCGCGAGACGAAGCGACCGAACTTGTCGGTTGCCTGAACGCGATCGCAGCATCGCGGTGCTCTGAACCAGTCGTGGTGCTGGTCTTCGCAAACAACTGCTCCGACACCACGGCCGACCAGGCACTGAACTGGGCCCGGCGGTCTGCTCCCGAGCATCTTGACCTACGAGTCGTGGAGGAAACTCTGCCTGCCGGGAAAGCTCACGCCGGAGAAGCCCGGGCGCGGGCAATGACGCGAGCCCGTGAGCATGTTGGTATTGACGGTGTCGTGCTCAGCACGGACGCGGACAGCCGTCCGGCTCCCGGCTGGGTGACGGACATGATCGACGCCCTTCGGGGGAGCGATCTCGTTTTCGGTCCCGTTACCCGTCGTCCGGGGGCGATAGACCCGCGCTTGTCTGACTACGAGCGACTGGAACAAGAAGCTCTCGCTCTTCAGGCGCGTATCCTTCAACCCGACGGCAATCCACAGGCTCATCAGCAACTTTCAGGGGCAAGTCTCGGCGTGACCGCCAAAGCATGGGACCGGCTCGGAGGACTGCCAGCACAGGCTAGCGGCGAGGATCGTGCCTTCGCAGAGATCGCGCTGGAGACCGGCATGCGCGTAAGCCAACCACAGATTGCGCCGGTTTTCACTTCGTGGCGCCTTGCCGGACGTGCGTCCGGTGGACATGCAGAAACACTCTCCGCGCGCCTAGCCGAGCCTGATCCCTACGGCGACGCACGCATCATGCGGCTCTCGGAACTGCTCTCCTGCGCCGAGATCCTTGAAGGATTGGCAGAGAACGGAGCGGGCGCCTGGCTCATGACGTACGGCATTCAGCCTACAGCTCTTTCGCCATGCGCGACGCCTTGGCGCGTTTCCACTTGTCTCCGGCCAGATTCTTCCACCGGGGCTGCCGCGCTCAGGATGTCCGAGATCAAGGCCATGCTTCCGGAATTGAGACGCCTGACCAGCGGTGAGCAGCCCACGGGTTTGCAAGAGGCATGTTCATAATGGAGCTCGATACGCTCGCCAAAAGCCTCAGGGACGCGCTGCCGGAGCTGCAATCGCTGGCGCGGCCCGAATATGGCTCGGCAGAGGAGGCCGATCTGCGCCCCGCGATCACGCGCCTCGCAGAACTCGGCGCGTTGCAGGCGGTATTACCTCGCGCCGACGGAGGCGCAGGCCTCGCCCTCGAGAGCCGTGCAGCACCGGTTCTTGCGACAGCCCTGCGCCGGCTGGGCCGCGCAGATCTATCGCTGGCGCGTCTCTACGAGGGCCACGTCAATGCAGCGCGCCTGATAGAGGTGCATGGCAGCCCGAGCCAGCTCGACCGCTACAAGGAGATAATCCGTCAGGGGGCGATACTTGGGGTGTGGGGCGCGGACGGTGACCCGCCAGTGAGGCTCCATGCCGATGCTTCGGGGGCTATGCACCTCACTGGTCACAAGCGGTTCGCGTCCGGGTTGGGGATTGTCACCCACTCTCTTCTCACCGCGCGGACGGAGAGCGGTGAAGCGCGATTGGTGCTGGTAGAGGCAGATGATCCGGTCCGTCATCACGCGGCGGCCTGGACAGCGAGCGCCATGCGCGCAAGCCGTTCGGGGATCTTCGAAGCCCACGGCCTCGAGGTGACCGAGGAGGATCTGATCGGCGACTGCGGAGCGCTGCTGGTTGAGCCGTACTTTGAAGGCGGGATCTGGCGTTACTGCGCGGCCCATGTGGGAGGTGCCGAGGCGCTGATCGCGGAGACCCGCCGTGCGCTTGACGCCGGTGGGCGCTTTGCCGACCCGATCCAACGGTCACGGTTCGGGCGGATGTATGCCACCGTGGACGCGGCGCGGCAGGCGACCGAAACCGCGGCTCGGACCACCGAGGCCAGCCTCGGGGGATCGCCCCGCGACGTCCGGCTGGCGGTGGCGCGGGCCCTGCTGGCGCGGGAAAGCGTAGAGAGGTGCTGCACCGAAATCCTAGATCTCTGCGAGCGGGCCCTCGGGACCCAAGCCCATGACGCCTGCTTTCCTACCGACCGGATACGCAGGGACCTTTCGCTTTTTTTGCGGCAGGCCGCTCCGGACGCCAAGCTCGACCGCGCTGTCGCGATCCTGCTCGAGGACGGGCCCCCGGAAGTGGGTGAAGCATGGTAACGCCGTTGGCCCGTGGCAGGCTGCTTCGGTTGGCCGCCTCCGCGCCCTGGGCCACGGTTGAGGACATCGCCGGCCCGCAAGGCGGTCTGCTGGTGGTGAGCCCCCATCCTGACGACGAAAGCCTGGCAATGGGATCGCTGCTCGCCTCGATACGCGCCGCCGGAAGACCGGTTGTGCTGGCGCTTCTCACGGACGGGGGTGGTTCCCACAGCAGCCCACGGCTCGGGAGGTCAGGGCTGGTGCGCCTGCGTCAACGCGAGCTTCGCGAAGCTCTTCGCAGACTGGGCGGAGCCGAAGAGATCATCGTCCTCGGCCATCCGGACCAGATGGCGCCCCAAGAGCCGACATCCTCGGAGATCGCCCAGCTTTCCCGGGCTGTCACGGCACACGGCATCACCCGTGTTCTGACGTGCTGGCGCGGCGATCCGCACGTGGACCATCATGCCGGTTCGCTCTGGACGGAGCGCCTTTGTCACGCGCTCGCGTTGCCCCCGGCCGCCGAGGCCCCCGTCTGGGGGCGCTTCACCGACACCCCTCCGGCGCCCGGGCAGCATCTCGTGCGCTTTGAGAGAAAAGAGCTTCTGGCCGTGAAGCGGCAGGCAATCTCGGCGCACCGATCGCAGATGACCGCGCTGATTCCGGACGACCCGGAGGGCTTCGTGATGAGCTCTGACACGCGCGCCCATTTCAGCGAACACCCTGAGCTTTATCTTCTGAGGGCCGCGCCATGAGCGAACGCGTCGAACGATGGGAAGCGACCTTTGCCGCAGGGCGGGATCCCTGGGATTTCTGGTCGACGCCGTACGAGCAGGAGAAATTCCGCGCCTGCACTCGGCTGTTGCAGGCTGGCCCCTACCAGACCGCTCTTGAAATCGGCTGCGCGGGAGGAGCCTTCACGAAACATCTCGCGCAGCGGTGCAATGAGATCCTCGCGCTCGACATTTCCAAGGCGGCGCTCGCGCAGGCACGGCGGCGTCTTCCCGAGCCGCAGGTGACCTTCGCCCGTGCCGAGCTCCCGCAGGACTGGCCTGCGGGTCACTTCGATCTCATCGTCTTCTCCGAGGTCCTTTATTACTTCACGCGTGCCGAGATCACCGAACTCGCGCGGCGCGCAGAGCAATCGTTGCGGCCGGGCGGTCAAATCCTTCTCGTGAACTGGCTCGGCGAGACGGGCGAGCCGCTCTCAGGACGCGAGGCCGCCGAACTCTTTCTCGGCGCATGCTGCGAGAGCGTGCCAGGGTCCCGACCGCAGGCCAGGGCCCCCTATCGCGTCGATCTGCTCACACGAACGCACCGGACGTCCTAGCGCTTAATCGGTCAAGGGCCACGTGCCCGCGCCCCTGCAGACCCGCCAGTCAGAGCCCGGCGTGCCACGCCGAAGCGGGCAAACCAGACAAGCCCGCCCCCCATGCGACGACGGCAGCGGCGATCACGTTCCAGAACCCCATCCCGGAACCCTTTCTCGTGCGTCCTATCAAGGGTTGGCGTCACTCGCCCTCGGGAAAATCCGCGCTGAGCGTCCAGTCCTTCACTGCATCGAATTGCCCTCGCAACTCGTCCAGCCGGCTCGACAGGATGCCTTGGGCATAGGACCCAAGCGGCAGGCGCAGCGGCGGCTCTGCTTCCTCCGCGACCTTGATAAGGATCTCTGCCGCACGAACGGGGTCGCCCTTCTGGCTGCCGCTGTCCTCGGCAAGGATGCGGCGCAGGCGGCCGGCGGTCGCGGCGTAGTCCTCGATCTCGACCTTGGGGGTGGTGGCCGAGCGGCCCGCCCAATCGGTGCTTGGCGCCGAAGTGTCGCGCGGGCGTTAGCGTGCGCGACGACTCCACCGTACTCACTAATCAGCTCCCACTCCGACGATAAATCGTCTCCCTGCGAGCTGTCGTTCGCCGGGGGCTAAAGCCCCCGGACCCCGGCGCCGCTGACGCGACGCGCGGGAGGCGCTCCGCCCTCCCACACCCGCCAGGGGCCTTCAGCCGGACCAGAGGACGCGCCGCCCCTTGGACTTCCAAGGCACGGGTCATCGTTCCGCACTCCCCCTTGCATCCCCCTGCTCGCAGGACCGTTCGCCACGCCCTTGCATCCCCGGCAGCCTTCGGCTCGAGCAAAGAGGCGCGCCACCCTCTCTGCACTCTCCCGGGCAGTGACCCTTCGCCATCTGTCCCTGCACCCTCTCCGGCGTCTCCGACGGCTCGGGGCGCGTTCTGCACTGCCCCAAGACCCTGCTGCGCTCGGGGAGGTCGCTCCGCACGCCTCCCCGAACCCCTCCTGCGCTGCACGACAACGACCAACGGGTCTCTCGGAAAAAAAAAGTAAACCCTTGGCCCTGTCGAGCCGCGCGGTCGTGGTGACGCGCGGCTCGACAGGGCCAAGGGCTTCGGAAGGGAAGTCGGCCGGGCGTCTCATCGCAACTCCACAGGAGACGCTTCATGTTTCACCCCAAACAGGCCTTCGAGGGCCCGCCGATCTGGCACGAGGAGTTGCAGCGCGGCGATGTCGTGCTGTTCCGCTTTCCCGTCGCGGAGGCCGATGAGCCCAGCGACACCGTGACCCCGAAAGTCCGGCCGTGCCTCGTGCTCGAGGTCCACGAACGTATGGGCCGCCGCTCCGCGACCCTGGCCTACGGCACCTCGGCGAAGACCCGTGCCAACAGCGGCTACAACGTGATGGTCGCGACAGAAGACGGCATCGATTGCGCGGGGCTCGATCGCCCTACCCGCTTTGTCGGCGTCCGGCGGATCACCGTCGCTCTCGAACACAGCGGCTTCGAATTCGCCGATCGGACTGCATCCCCCATCATCCGGCGCCTCGATGCTGCACTGACGGGGCGGATGAATGCCGTCCGTGCCCGCGTCCACACCGAAGCCGACATCGCACGCGAGCGGCGACGCGAACGCCGGGAAGAACAGCGCCGCTGGCAGCAGCAAAGCCGCGGTTTCCTCGAGCGGAACCGCCGCCTTCCCGCGGCCAGCCCCCTCACGAAAGGACACACAAATGACTGACCTCCTGCCGATCACCTACGACAACATCGATGCCCTGGCAGCCTCGGCCTTTGCCAAGTCGCGCATCGCCGCCACCGCCATCCGCGAGGATGTCCTCCACAACCTCAAGCCGCTCAAGCGGACCGGTCCGGAGCGCCTGCTCGATCGGATCGAGCGTCGGCGCATCTTCGACGCCGAGATGCTCAACGAGATCGACGTCTTTGCCAATCTGCTCGCGCGTGTCATTCAAGAGGGCACGACCGTCATCGAATGCATCGACAACGACGCGTGTAACGTCTCGCCCGGCGGCTGGACGGAGCGGCGGCGGACCCGCGCCGCCGATGAGCTCGGCCGCGCGCTGATCGTGCTCTACGACCTTCAAGAGACGCTCTAAGCATGGCTTCGTAAATTCGAGACACGCGGGTCCGGAACACCCGCGTCAGGACGCGCCGGCGACTTCTGCTGCTACCCGGCCGGCGCGTCCGTATACCCCCCGGGTCCAACACCGCACTCGTTTGCAAGCGGCTACGGCGTTTGCTCCCGCAGCGGGCGGACATCGAGGCTCTCGGCCCAAAGCTGACGCAGCCACGTCCTGTCATCAATGTCCGCTTCGCCCCCCGATTTCATTCAAAGCAATTCCTGCGCCTCTCCAAAGCAGTCAGAAGTTCGATCAAGTCATGTGCGCGGATTTGGGCGGCATCCTGCACCCCAATGCGTGGCGAGCAAGACCAGTAGGCGGTGAGATCGGCTGGTTCGTTCCGGTCGAGATCGCCCGCTAAATCGTGTGGATTTCGACTGGGCAACCGACACTCGTGAGGAGCGCCTGCATCCGACCCGCAGTGTTCTTTGGGATTGCCATTACCAGAAGGCGCTCGGCGCGTGACGCCGCGAGGCTTTGATGCTGTAACCGCCCCCCGACGGCATCGCTGTGCCAAGGTGGGATCGCAACAATCCTTAATGGGAGGCGGTCATGTCAAAGATTACCA
>NZ_QBKN01000054.1 GCF_003054175.1 Allosediminivita pacifica | reverse complement strand
TGATGATCGCCCAGACGCGGCTCCAGCCCACCGGCCAGCGGCTGGTCGGGCAAGAGCGCGTCGAGATAGACCGGCACCTCGGGCACGCGCACGCGATGCCGGTTGGTCGAAATCGTCGAATGCAGGTAGGTCAGCGTAGCGGCGTCATCGAGCCAGTGGCAGTCCGGCATGAAGCCGTCGAGCAGCGCCAGTACGCGATCAGTACGGTCGATGAAGCCGCGCACCTGTTCCCAGGGGTTCACACCCGAGGTTTCGTGGCCCTCATAGAGCCAGGATTCTGAACGTGCTGCATCCTCGGCGGGCGGGAGCCAGAGGAGGGTCAGCAAATAGCCGGATACGAAGTGGCTCCCCTCCTCTTCGAAATCGGCCTTGCGCTCGGCATCGACCAGCGCCGATGCCGCATCCGGGAAGATGCTTGCCGGATAGGTGGCAGCCTCAGAGCGCTGTGCTTCAACAAAAATCGCCCACCCGGAACCGAGCCGGCGGAAGGCGTTGTTCAGCCGTCCCGCCACCGCGACCAGTTCGGCCGCGACGGCGCTGTCGAGATCGGGACCCCGAAACTTCGCTGTCCTCTGAAACGAGCCGTCCTTGTTGAGGACCACGCCCTCCCCGACCAGCGCCACCCAGGGCAGGTAGTCGGCAAGACGCGACGCGGTGCGGCGGTATTCTGCGAGTTTCATCATGGGAGTTCACACCGAGAGATGACCGGGAATGCGCAAATGGCGGCGGGCGACCTCGACGAAGAGCGGATCGCGCCTGGCCGCCCAGACAGCAGCGATGTGGCCGACGGCCCAGATCAGGATCCCTACAAGCCAGAGCTGAAGCCCGAGGCCGACCGCACCGGCGAGCGTGCCATTCAGAATGGCAACCGAGCGCGGTGCGCCGCCGAGCAGGATCGGCTCGGTCAGCGCACGGTGAACCGGCACGCTGAACCCCGGTACTGCGTCGAGGGCCTCAAAACTCACCGCCATCAGATCAGCGCTCCGCCACCGAAGCTGAAGAAGCTCAGGAAGAAGGACGAGGCCGCAAAGGCGATGGAAATCCCGAATACGATCTGGATCAGCCGCCGGAAGCCACCGCCGGTATCGCCGAAGGCCAGCGTCAGACCGGTGACGATGATGATGATCACCGCCACGATCTTGGCCACCGGCCCCTCGACGGAGTCGAGGATGGATTGCAGAGGCGCTTCCCAGGGCATGGAAGAACCGGAGGCATGAGCGGCCGGGGCGATGAACAGGCTGACATAGGTGGCGGTGGCCGCAGTGGCGATGTGGCGCCGAATGCGCAGGGTGTGACGGATCATTCGAGGTCTCCTGGTTCGTGAGTAGTGGGTTCTGAAATGACAGGTGAAATCCGGTAGTCGCCGTCCGGCCCGAGGCCCTTGACGCGGGCGAGTTCAGCCAGACGCCGTGCGGACCCTCGACCGGCCAATACAGCGACGAAGTCGATGGTCTCCGCGATCATGGCGCGGGGCACGGTGACGACGGCTTCCTGGATGAGCTGTTCGAGACGACGCAGCGCGCCGATCCCGGTACCGGCATGGATGGTGCCAATGCCGCCGGGATGTCCCGTGCCCCAGGCCTTGAGAAGGTCCAGCGCCTCGGCGCCACGCACCTCACCGATCGGAATACGATCGGGGCGCAGACGCAGCGAGGAGCGCACCAGGTCGGACAGGCTGGCAACACCGTCCTTGGTACGCATCGCCACGAGGTTCGGCGCGGCGCATTGCAGTTCTCGGGTGTCCTCGATGATCACGACGCGATCAGAGGTCTTGGCCACCTCGGCGAGCAGCGCATTGGTCAGCGTGGTCTTGCCGGTCGAGGTCCCACCAGCCACCAGGATATTGGCACGGGTCGCAACTGCTTGGCGCAGCGCCTCGGCCTGCGTCGGGGTCATGATCCCAGCAGAGACATAGTCGTCGAGCGTGAACACAGCGACAGCGGGCTTGCGGATGGCGAAGGCCGGGGCTGCGACGACGGGTGGCAGGAGCCCCTCGAAACGCTCGCCTGTTTCCGGAAGCTCCGCAGAGACTCGCGGGGACTGGCTATGAACTTCGACGCCAACATGATGGGCGACCAGCCGAACGATGCGCTCGCCATCGGCTGCGCTGAGCGTCTTGCCGCTGTCTGCCAGCCCCTCGGAAAGTCGGTCGATCCAGAGCCGCCCATCGGGGTTGAGCATCACCTCGACGATCATGGGGTCGTCCAGAAACCCGGCGATCGCCGGCCCGAGCGCGGTGCGCAGCATCCGCGCGCCTCTCCGGATCACCTCTGGTCTCTGATCGTTCTTTGCCATGCCGGCCCCGTTCCCTTACGGGCGCCTCCAACAGGCGGCCCTGGATCGGGGTCGATTAAGAAAGTCGTAAATGCCTACGGCTCAACAGGTTTCCGCGGGGCGTAGTAGCGTGGCGTGCAAAGACAGGAAAACGGCGGAATGATCCTCAGATCCACTCTAGGAGGAAGGCGTCGCGGCCACCGTCATGAGAACATGGCGGTTTCGGGCGAAGACCGGCCGTTCTCCGCACCTGCGAACCGAGATGGACGTTTTGTTGATAGCGGCCATTCCACCGGACGATAAAACCGGGGCGTTGCCGCATCTCCGCATGACCGCTCGGAGCCCTTTTTGACGAATGCTGCCGAGCGACTGGACGGCCGCTTCGGCGGACCCGCAGCTTAGCGAGGTGTTCTCCGTTCGGGTCTAGACATACTCCGTAATGCGTTTCAACAAGGCGACACCGGCACCTGATAGAACGCCGCAAGAAGACGTAAGCTCTTGACGACGCCCGGTGTCGAGCGGGTGGGGTCCTGTTATGTGACCGTAAACTGCCCCATCATGCCCGCATCCTCGTGTTCGAGGATGTGGCAGTGATACATGAATGGTGTCTCTTCCGAAGCCAGCTTGTCGAACCTCAGCAGGATTCCGGTCGGACCCTGCACACGGACAACATCTTTCCAACCGATCTGCGCCGAGTCGACCGGCCGTCCGTTCTGACTCACGCCTCACGATAATTGTCACACGCCTCAACACCCTTTGCGACCACGTCGAGAAGTGCGTCCACATCGTTCAGAAGGACCGTGATGCGCGGGCTGCTGATACGATAGCGGATGAAACGCCCATCGCGATCGCTGGCGACAAGCCCGCACTCCAGCAGGCACCTCAGATGGTTGGAGACGTTGGGTTGCGATAGTTCCGTCCGCTCGACGAGCTCGTGAACGGCCAATGGCTCGTTGCAAAGTGCACCGAGGATGGCCAGGCGGCTCGGGTCCGCGAAGCCGCGGAACAGCTTCGCCCGTCGCTCGATGGTTGCGCTCTTGCGGTCATCGACCAATTGCGCCATATCACTCCTCGCTGATATGTTGTTCTTCGATTCATCCTAGCAGGAATAGCGCGACCATGGCCAACACCGAAAATGCCGGATCGACGGCAGATGTCCCGCCCGTCCGTTACCGGGTTTCCGGTATGGATTGCGCCAAGGATGCCGCGCAGATCGAGCGGGCGGCACAGGCAGCCGGGGTCGCGCCCGGCGATGTGAAAGTGTCGGCCGCGACGCACATCATGACACTGACTGCACCCGAAGTGCGCCTGCCGGACATCGAAAAGGCAGTCGCGGTGACAGGCTATGGCTTCGACCGGATCGAGGGCGATGAAGACATTCCGCCGAATCCTGCCCATCAGGACCCGGCCTACCGCCGTGCCCTCTGGATCGTCGTGATCCTGAACGTGGGATACGGGGTCCTCGAAATGATCGGCGGTTTCATTTCCGGATCGCAGGCCGTGAAGGCCGATGCGCTCGATTTCATCGGCGATGGCGCGATCACCTTCCTCGGCCTGCTGGCCATCGGCTGGAGCCTCGCCTGGCGGGCACGGTCGGCCTTGATCCAAGGCATCTTCCTCGGCCTGCTCGGCCTTGGCGTCCTCGGCACGACCATCGTGCGAGTCTTCGAACGGACGACGCCGGATGCAGGTCTAATGGGCCTGCTTGGCATGATCGCCCTTGTCGTCAACGTCATCTCCGTTCTGCCGCTGCTGCGGTTCCGCAAGGGCGACGCGAACATGCGGGCCGTCTGGCTATTCTCGCGCAACGACGCCATCGGCAATGCGGCGGTCGTCATCGCCGCCGGTCTCGTGGCGTGGCTGGGCAGCGCGTGGCCCGACCTTATCGTCGCCTTCGGTATCGCCGGACTGTTCCTGCACTCCGCTTGGGCCATCATCCGCGACGCGCGGGGCGATCTGAAGGCGACGGCATGAACGGTCGCGTTCTCGGTGGGCTCTGCGCAATCGCAGCGCTCGGTCTCGATCAGGGCACCAAGGCGCTCGCCCTGACCACACCGGCGCTCGAGAGCGGGGTCGAGGTTTTACCCTTTCTTAACCTCGTGCGGGTTCTGAACGATGGGGTCAGCTTCGGTATGCTCGGCGGGTTCGTACCGTGGTGGGGTCTCATCGCGCTTGCTGGCGTGATCGTGGCATGGCTATTGATCTGGTTATGGCGCGCGCCGGACAGGCTGACAGCTGCCGCTCTCGGTCTGATCATCGGCGGCGCACTCGGCAATATTCTTGACCGCGTACGCTATCAGGCCGTTCCTGACTTTCTCGACTTCCATTACGGATCATACCACTGGCCGTCCTTCAATCTCGCGGACGTAACGATTTTCTGCGGCGCAGCCCTGCTGTTCTGGGACAGCTTCCGCTCTGCGAAGGACAAGCCTGGTCAGAGTGAACGCAAGGAAAACACAACGGGGGTGTAACCCATGTTCGGCATACCATCTGCGAAAGGCTTTGACAGCACACTCGCCCTGCTGCGCAACCCATATGGGTTCATCTCGGAGACCTGCCGCGCACTCGACACAGACCTGTTCGAAACCCGCATCCTCCTTCAAGAGACGATCTGCATGACCGGCGCGGCGGCAGCGGAAGTTTTCTATTCCGAGGATAAACTGATCCGCGCGGGCTCGATGCCGGGCCGCATACAGAAGACCCTGCTGGGCGAAGGCGGCGTTCAGGGATTGGACGGCGCTGCCCACCAGCACCGCAAGAAGATGTTCATGTCACTCATGGGGACCGAGCGGATCGCCGCGCTTCAGGGCACGTCGCTTCACATGTTGGACAAATATGCGCCGGACTGGGAGGCGAGGAACGAGGTCGTCCTCTATGACGAAGTGCGCGAAATGCTCACAAGAGCTGTCTGCGCCTGGGCCAGGGTGCCGCTTGATGAAGCTGAGGTGGCGACCCGAAGGGCGCAGCTTACAGCGCTTTTTCAGGACGCCGGGGCCCTTGGCCCCAAACACTGGCGCGCGCGTCTGGCGCGCCACCGCCTGGAAAAATGGGCAGCACGGCTAATCCAACAGGTCCGCGATGGTGAGCTTCAGCCGACGCAGGAAAGTGCCCTTCATATCATCGCGACATGGCGCGATCTCGATGGGGAGTTGTTGACCCCCAGGGTGGCCGCCGTAGAGCTGTTGAATGTCCTGCGCCCGACCGTCGCGGTATCCGTGTTCATAGTTCAGGCGGCGCATGCTTTACATCGGCATCCCGAGTGGCGGCAAAAGCTGAAGGACGACGAGGGACAGCTCGAACCTTTCGTGCAAGAGGTCCGCCGTCTGTATCCGTTCTTTCCCGCGGTTGCGGCACGGGTGAAGAGCGATTTCGAGTGGCGCGGATATCGCTTTCCCAAAGGGTACAGGGTTCTGCTCGACCTCTACGGCACGAATACCGACGCTCGTTCGTGGGACGCGCCGCAAGAGTTCCGGCCCGAGCGGTTTCACGATCGGGAGGTCACTCCCTACGAGTTCATTCCGCAGGGCGGTGGCGATCACCACAGGAACCACCGTTGTCCGGGCGAGTGGATCGCGATCAGCCAGATGAAGGCGTTTTGCAGTTTCTTCGTGAACGCCATCGACTACGAAGTGCCGGATCAGGATCTGGATCTGGAAACCGGAGAACTGCCGCCCATGCCCAAATCTCGGTTCATCATGCGTAACGTCAGGCCTCGGCAGTAGCTTCGCCCTCGTCCGGATCGACCGACCGCGCATCCTTCGTGGCCTCGAACGCCTCCCATGCAACGTAGGGCACGATCAGAAGCGCCGCCACCGGGTCGGCCCACCACCAGCCCATCCATTGCGTCAGACCGATCCCGGCCAACACCACGATCGTCTGATACTGGCAGATCATGGTGTCCTTGGCATCGTACTTCAGGGCGGGCGCATCGAGCCGCTTGCCGTAGCGATACTTGCCCCAGGCGAGGAACGGGTTGGCCACGAGCGAAGCACCCAGAATCGCGATACCCCACCAGTTGAAGCCCGGCGCCTTCTGCGAAATGAAGGCGGAGACCGCCTCGTAGAGGATCGCCGCGACGACGATCCAGAAGGCACAGGCAACCACGTAGAGCGCGACCTTCTTGCGGTGCAGGACCGTGCGCTTGTCGGCACCGTCCACCTCACTCTTCAAGCGCCAGATCAGAGTCGCAGCCGAGGTGGCCTCGACCGTACTGTCGAGGCCCCAACTCACCAGCGCTGCGCTGCCGGTCAGAAGTCCCACGGTGACGGATACGACGACCTCGATGATGTTGTAGACGAGGCTGGCGATCTCGACCCGGATGCCGCGCGTCAGATTGGCCTGCCGGTTATCTTGATGACTGCTCATAACACCTCATCACCGCAAAATTTTCGGCGAAAGTTCGAGGCGAGAATTGGCTACCTTGCCATCAGTTGCGCCACGGATCGAAAGCCGAGATTGTCCTGTTTCCAAGCTTCCTCAGTAGAGGCGAGCTTGTCCCTCATACATGAAAACCAAGGGCTTCGGACCTGTCGCGTAACCGGTGTTGAGCCGCTCCATGCGGAAGCCGCTTGTCTCGATCAAGTCGGCCGTCGGGCGGTCAAGATGGCAGTTCCCGGCGCAGTGTTTCCAGACAGGCGTCAGCCAGCGTTGCCAGCGCCGGATACGGGGTCCGGGCGCCAGGCCATGCTCGACGAAGCGGAAGACGCCATCCGGCTTGAGAACGCGCCGGATCTCGGCGAGAGCCTTCTCCGGTTCCGAAACGCTGCAGAGTGTCCAGGTGGCGACGACGCAATCGACGCTGCGATCTTCGAGCGGCAATGCTTCGGCCACGCCCTCGATCATCTCGGCCGCGGGCATCAGTCCATGGGAGGT
This sequence comes from Allosediminivita pacifica, assembly GCF_003054175.1. Taxonomy (GTDB): domain Bacteria; phylum Pseudomonadota; class Alphaproteobacteria; order Rhodobacterales; family Rhodobacteraceae; genus Allosediminivita; species Allosediminivita pacifica. The sequence goes on along the minus strand of NZ_QBKN01000054.1, from coordinate 4,596 downwards.
TTGCGCGGCCCGAGAGAGGAGTTCGGGCGACGGATCAATACCGATGATCTGGCGCACGGCCTCGGGGTAGAGCGCAATGTTCAGGCCCGAGCCGATTCCGATCTCCAGCACACGCCCATGCAGCCCGGAGATGGCGCGGCGCCGGTAGGGAAGAAGTTGATCCTGGCCCATCGCCAGATGCGTCAGCCGAGGGAGGATATGTTTCTCGTACAGTCGCATCTGTTCACCCGATCCGCGCAAGGACAGGGAAGGTGTCCAGCAGCCAGTAGGCCAGTGCGCTCAACCGCCCGGTCATCATCGCCAGGCCCATCAGGATCATGACGCCGCCCGCAGCCTGATGCAGGCGGCGACCCCAACGACCGATGCCGCGCAGCCTGCCGGCAATACTGTCGGTGAACCCCGCGACGACCAGAAACGGGATCCCAAGGCCGGCCGAGTAGACGGCAAGCAATGCGACGCCCTCGCCAATCGTCGCGCTTGTCGCGCTGGCGGTTAGGATGGCACCGAGGATCGGCCCGATGCACGGTGTCCAGCCGAAACCGAAGGCGAGTCCGAGCACGTAGGAGGCGACCGGTTGCCCGCCCGGCAGGTCGAGATGGAAACGCAGGTCGCGCTCCATGGCCGACAGGCGCGCTGCCCCGATCATGAACAGACCGAACAGGATCACGATCGCGCCGCCGACGAGGTTGAGTTCGTAGCGCCACTGCAGCAGCGTCTGACCGAGCGCGGTGGCAGAGGCCCCAAGCGCGATGAATATCGTGGAGAAGCCAAGGACGAAACAGAAGCTGAGCCAGACGGCCCGCCCCTTCGAAGGCGCTGCACTGCCGGCGACCGTACGTCCGGCAACGTAGGATACGTAGCCGGGCACGAGCGGCAGCACGCAGGGCGACAGAAAGGAAACGGCACCGGCCAGCAATGCCGCCATTAGTCCAAGAACGGAAAGTTCAATCAAATCCACATCTCCAAACTGATCGGTAGACCGCCACCACGTGTGCGCACGGAGCGGAACGGCTGGCGCGGTCGTCGTGCTTTTCCATGTCCTATTGCTTACGTTCGTCAATAAGAGCGCTTATCTGCGCAACGGCTTCGGGGCTGTTCCATTCGGCCGGGCCTGCGAGGCGCCCCCGCTCGCGCCCAATGCGGTCGATCAGAATCGTTGTCGGCAGACCCACCACGGCCAAGGCCAGCATCGCGCGCGTATCCTCCGCGATATAGAGATCGAGGTTGCGAATGCCGGTCTCTCGGTAGAAGCGGCGCACAGGTTCGAGACCGGCCCGATCGATCGACAGCGGCAGAACATGAAAATCCGATCCGCCGAGGCGCGCTTGCAGCGCGTCGAGCGTCGGCATCTCCTCGCGACAAGGCGGGCACCAAGTCGCCCAAATGTTCAGAAGCACGACACGTCCCTCGAAGTCCGCCAGCGTCAGATTCCGTCCATCTCCATCCACGAAAGGCGGCGACAGGAGATCACGCGGAGTCCCGTGATTAGGGATCGGTGGTCGGGCGGAGGCAGGGCTTGCCGCAAGCGCCAAGACTCCGGCAAGGACGTCACGTCGCCTCACGGGTCGCTCTCAGCCTGCAACCGGCGCACGACCGGCAGAATGTCCTCCTCAAGCGAGGCCTGATCAAAGGGGCCGACATGCTTGTATGCAATGCGCCCCTCGGCGTCGATTATGTATGTTTCCGGCACTCCATAGACGCCCCAGTCTATCGCAACGCGGCCTGATCGGTCCGCGCCGATGCGGGTGAAGGGATCGCCGAGCTCTTCGAGGAAACCCAGCGCCTCCTCGGCATCGTCCTTGTAGTTGATACCGTAGATCGGAACGGTGCCCGCTTCGGCAAGATCGACGAGAAGCGGGTTCTCCGTGCGGCAGGGGACGCACCACGACGCCCAGACGTTGACGAGAGAAACCTGGTCTTGCAGGTTCGCCGAGGCTAGGCCGTCCTGCCGCCCTTCGATGGGCGGGAGCGCGAATTCCGGGATTGGTCTTCCGATCAGCGTCGAGGGCAACCGGTCGTCGTTGTTCCAGAGGCCCCAGTAGAAGACTACGCCCAGCAACCCAAACAGAAGAATAGGCAAAATCATGAGCGGCCGTCCGCTCCGGCGCCGCTTTTCTTGGTTATCCTTCGAACTCATAGCCTGCCATCAATGCTTGGAAGGAATAAGGTATCAGCAACCGCTGATATGAAGCAAACCGTCGCCGATCACAATGCCGAACGATGGGGGAGGCTTGGCCGCGGCTTCGCAGACCCGAGCCATACTTACTGTCTAGATTCTTAAGAAATCAGCGAAAGGTCGGTATCTGAAGAGGCCGTTGAATTCAGACCTCTGAACGGCCCCTTCGTCCCGCATAGCGCACGTTAGCCTCATCGGGACCTTCGCAGCCGCCGCGAATGGCCGTTGTCGCGAACGCAGCAGCAATTCGAGGTGATCACGGAGGTCCGCTCAGGGGCGAGCAACCCGGACATGCTGATCACGGCTACAGTTCCCACGTCTGCGGCGGCGGCAGGTGACATCTTTTCAGCTACCTGCCCCGCCATCAACATCCTCGGACACCTCTTGCCGCAGCTTCGGCCCCTGGGCCAGGCGTCTACCGAGAGCCGAGATGAATGCCTCGTAACGCTCCCCTGCCTTGGCCCGAGCCGCCTTGGCTGCGGGTTCCGGCAGAGCCGGTGTTGTTGCCAGCCAGAAACGTATGAACACCGCCAGGCTTTCGATGGAGATCCCGACATCGCGTTCCAGCCGGGTGATCCGCCTGTCGATCTGATCCAGGCGTCGGGCCAGAACCGCCTCGCGGCGCTCTCCGTCATCCGGAGAGAGGAAGGATGCGATCGCGGCCTCGGCCACCATCGACTGGGATCGATCACGCCGGGCGGCGAAGTCTGCCAGCATCTGCATTACCTCGGGATCGAGGTAGACCGAGATCTTCGTCTTCTTGCGGCTGGTGGTCATGATCAAAGCTCCATGCCGTCGTCGGGATTGAGGGAGACCTGCCGCGCGACACCGCGCATCTGCTGCATGATGCGGCGATTGCGAATGGCACCGTCCTCCTCATCCTCGGGTGGGTCGAATTCAAACTCGTTCTCAATGGGGGACTGCCTGTCGACCGGCCGAGGCTGCGCCAGCTCCGGCTGAAGACGGCGCTCTGACGCAGTCGGGTCCTCATCCTCCGATCCCGTCTCGGATACTGGCTCCAACTCGTCGTTCTGCGTTGGGACTGCCAGACTGCTCCAGTCATCCTTCCCCGAAGCGCCCACATTCCCCAAATCGGGTGGCGGCAAGACCCGCTCGGTGAACCGCGCATCTTTGTAATACCGTGCTTTTGTCGCCCGGATCGGCGGTGTGCCGGCCACCATGACGATCTCATCGGACGGCGGCAGTTGCATGATTTCTCCGGGGGTGAGCAACGCCCGCGCGGTCTCCGATCGGGACACCATGAGATGGCTGAGCCACGGCGCCAGACGGTGCCCGGCATAGTTCTTCATCGCCTTCATCTCGGTAGCGGTGCCGAGAGCGTCGGATACCCGCTTCGCCGTGCGCTCATCATTGGTCGCGAAGCTCACCCGGACGTGGCAATTGTCGAGGATCGAGTTGTTTGGGCCGTAGGCCTTTTCGATCTGGTTCAGCGACTGGGCGATGAGGAAGCTCTTCAGCCCGTAGCCCGCCATGAAGGCCAGCGCGCTCTCGAAGAAATCCAACCGGCCAAGCGCCGGGAACTCATCGAGCATCAGAAGCAGCCGATGACGGTCATCCTTACCCTGTAGGTCTTCGGTCAGGCGTCGGCCGACCTGGTTGAGGATCAGCCGGATGAGCGGCTTGGTGCGATTGATGTCAGAGGGCGGCACCACGAGATACAGCGTGACGGGGCGCACTCCCCCGACAATGTCACCGATCCGCCAGTCGCAGCGGCGCGTGACCTGCGCGACCACGGGGTCGCGATAGAGGCCAAGGAAAGACATCGCCGTCGAAAGCACACCGGAGCGTTCATTCTCGGACTTGTTGAGCAACTCGCGGGCGGCGCTGGCGACCACGGGATGCGGCCCCGCCTCGCCCAGGTGCGGCGTCCGCATCATCGCGCGGAGTGTGGCCTCCACGGGGCGCCGCGGGTCGGACAGGAAGTTGGCGACACCGGCCAGCGTCTTGTCCTTCTCGGCATAGAGCACATGCAGGATCGCACCGACGAGCAAGCTGTGGCTGGTCTTCTCCCAGTGGTTTCGCCTCTCCAGGCTCCCCTCGGGGTCGACGAGGATGTCGGCGATGTTCTGGACATCGCGAACCTCCCACTCCCCACGGCGCACTTCCAGCAAGGGGTTGTAGGCCGAGGAGTTCGGATTGGTCGGATCGAAGAGGAGGACCCGACCGTGCCGGGCGCGGAACCCTGCGGTCAGTTGCCAGTTCTCGCCCTTGATGTCATGAACGATGGCCGAGCCGGGCCAGGTGAGAAGCGAGGGTACGACAAGCCCTACCCCCTTGCCGGATCGCGTCGGCGCGAAGCAGAGTACATGCTCCGGCCCATCGTGGCGCAGGTATTCCCGCTCATAGCGGCCGAGGACCACTCCATCCGGGTCCAGCAATCCAGCCGCCTTCACCTCGCC
>NZ_QBKN01000053.1 GCF_003054175.1 Allosediminivita pacifica | reverse complement strand
GACCGTGGTAATCTTTGACATGACCGCCTCCCATTAAGGATTGTTGCGATCCCACCTTGGCACAGCGATGCCGTCGGGGGGCGGTTACAGCATCAGAGTCGGTCTATGGTAGACGCTGGCTCCTGACAGTGTGGGTGATTGATCCAAAATTCGAGATTTTGGGTTGCGGTCTTCTCGACGCTCCGCCCCTTGTCCTTCCTTTTTTGAATTAGATCACAGACACGAGGTGCCGTTTTTGAGCCTTCTTCTTGCTTGGGAGCAAGTAAACCCAGTTGTATCTGGGCCAACGTGTCATCTCGCCACTTCTTGGCGTCCTTGAGGCTTGTGAATGTCTTGCTTATATTGATTGGACCACCGTCGGTCCTGCGACGGATTTGCGCGCAGTATCTCGGGAGGCCGTCTTTCGGAGCGCGTGCCGAAATGAAGGGTTCGTCCGAACAGTCTTCTACTGTGGGCAAGTTATCCGCTTTGGTCGACACTTGCGTCCGCTTGGTCTGTTTCGGCTTTCGCAAAGAGTCTTTCTTGCTGGTCCCGGAACTTTCGGCAGGTCGCGGCTGGGCGGGCAGTTCTGCGCGGAAGGCAAATGGAGAACCCGCTGCGCGGTCACGCGAGATTTGCTGGAGTATATTTTTGGAGCTAACTTGGGTCGTGTGAGACATGACCGTCCCTTTCTTGTTGATCGTCGAGAACGTGGTGTCACTTCGATCTGGCCGGAAACCGTCCGGATGGGGTAAGTCGAGGCGCAGCCAGAATCAGGTGGGTCGCCTGACCCTGGCGGAGCTCTGGCTCGGACATGATTGGCGGGATGGATGTTGCTACTCGGTAGCAAGCTGTCTTGGAAAACCCACGGAAACCAGGGAAAACCCCCGGGAATCACGAGAAATCCCGTTAGGTGGCTGTCTGCGTATGCGGAGAGTAAGTGTATGAAAGTAAATGCAAAATATGCGTCACGGCTTGCCGTGGCACCCATGATCGATTGGACGGGTTGATCGTAAATAATGCTTTGAAAGCAATTTGTAAGCCGTGACTTGTCTGTACCAAGTACCAAATCCTCTTTAGATTTGGTCTGCGGCTACCCACCGATAGTGATTGCCGCAACGAACGCCTTGGCCTCTCGGCTCTGGTCGAAGATGCGCATGGGCAGATCGGCCTTGGGCATCCAGGCGCGACCGGTTTCCACGGCCAGGGACACCGGAACGGCGGGGAAGACGTTGATGAGAGCGTTTTCGCCATGGTGCGCCTTGATCCGATCAAACATGCCGCGAAGATGTCGTTTGTAGACCGATAGATCGTCTTGCCGCCTCATGATGTCGTTATGAGGGGTCTCCGCGGTAATCGACCAGATGGCGGCATGCTCTCCTAGGACAGAAAAGATCCTGCCGTCATCAATCGTGGCGCTCACACCCAGTTTCAGGGCGACGGGCAACTCCTTCGCACCGAAATGGTCTTGGGTTCGGAATGTGATAGCAGGTTGCTGTGACTGCCATTTCCAGGTCGCCGGTTCCCGATATTTTTGATGAACCGACACCGGCATGATGTCTCCGAGCAGGGTACCGAGTTCAATCAGAAGCGGCTGCGGTGCAAGCGCGAAGACGCTCAGCTGCTGGATTTCCCTCTGTTCGACCCGTTCCTTGACCTTGCGCGCGAACTGCCTGCGTAGGTGCTCGCTTTGCATGGCCCAAAAGGCCGGCTCCCCGTCACGCACCTCGGCGTTGAGCTCGATGTCGATCGTGCGTCTCTCCGCCGGATGCCGGTCAGGCGGCATGGCTGCGAATATCGCCTTGGTGGAGACAAGCGATTCGAGCTGTCCGATATTGGCGGCGAACCGCAGAACGTGTGCCGCGCGGTCGGCATCCATGTCCGTCACGATCTCGATCCGGCTCTCATGTTCCTGCTTCATCGCGATGAGCGTGGCCTCCGGGTAGTCGTCCACATGATCTACATCGATGAGCTTGTGATGGATCGGGCACATCAACATCAGGTTGCTGATGTCCTGTTTCAGCAAAGGGGACCTGACCTTGTCGCCACGCGGGCCGTTTTCGCTGTCGGCCACGATATGGGCGATGAAGCCGAACTTGCCGTCTTCCTTTCCGGCGATAAGGTCGCCGATCAGCAAGCGGTTGCAACCGGCGAATTCACACCGTCCGGCCGCGAGTGTCCAAAGGGAAATCTGCGTCGCCTTCGGGATATAGGAACTGGACAAGGGTCATCCTCCAAATTCAGGCCGCCCTTGGAATGGCGAACGATCTCATATTAGAACGGGTCGGGGTGGTTACCATCTTCATACTTGGCGGACAGTCGAATTCACCCGGGAGGGTCTTACCAATGACAAGGCCTCCGTCGCTTCATCTTGCCAGCATTCCGCATCAGGCGATGTTGACGATGAACTGGCCGCTGCGCGCCGCCAGCTTACCGTTCTTGACGATGAAACATTCAATACTGTGCTGACCGCGATAGAGTGTGCTCTCGGTATGGGTCAGCCCGCCCCGCACGGCTGAATCCAGGTTGAATCCGCCGCGTAGACAATCTGCCACCTCTGCTTCACGCCCGGTGTTCACTACCTGCCAATAAACCTTGAACCGGCCCGTCAGGGTCGTTTCGGCCTTGAAGTTCAGTGAGCTGTGCTTCGGCAATGCAGCGCCGCCACTGATGAAAGGCTGGGGACGAAACCCCTTCTGCGTGAATGTCGCGGTGTCGATGGAGACTCTGCCTTCCGGCTTATGGGGCCAGCGCGGTTTGCGCATATAGGCCGGCGCTAGGATAAGGTTGGCGGCGCGCACAAGCGGCGCTACGTATCCCGATTTCTGGACCGGATTGCGCCGCCCGAGGGCCCGATTGACCAGTGCCGTGCCCATGTGCTCGCTCAGGATGGTTCCCGCGACATCGGCGGTGGCGGCCCGGTGAGCGGACGCGAAATCGGCGCGGGCCTGCGCGAGCCATTCGTGAAATGCGTCCCGCCGCTCCGGATTTTTTTCCCATTTGTCCGCGAAGTTCTCCGCAGGGTCGGCCGGGTTCTCGACCCAGTCAACACCTTCGCGCTGCATGATGTACCTGTCCATGTTGCGGAGGATGGAAAAGAGTGCACCAGAGAGATCATCTTCTTGATTGTAAGCGTGGGCGGAAAGCGTCGTAATCAGGATCGAGATCGGTTTCTCGTCAGTTCGGTCGCTGAACATCATATCACGATGACGCTTGAGGATCTGGATGGTCCCTTGCAGAGGCGTGCGCACGCGGTAGGTTGGCACTTCCTCGACGCTGGCCCGCATCTTGTGGGCCTCGTTCAGGGCACGGGTTCGGAAGGCTTGGCCCATGCGATCCCTGAACCACAGAGCGTAGCCTTTCGGATTGCTGCGCGGCCAGTCTCCCGCAATCCGCTGGAAATCAGGGTGTTCATTATCCGTGATGGCGAGGGCGGTGGCCCCGAGACGGGCAAGGACCGGACCTGCTTCCCTGAGGTATCGCCTCTTCTCGGAATCCGGCACGGCCGGCAGAACGTCCATGTGAAACTGAGCACCGTCGGCGTAGACCAGCGTCCAGCACCGCCGACCGTCATCCGGCTTGCTCATGCCGTGGCGCTTTGCATAGGCCCTGATTTCGACGCCGACCCGCCGCTTGAGCTCCGCCTGGCTCAGGGAGGACTTCTCGTAGCCGAGACGGCAGACCATATCGATGTCGTAGTCTTCCTCGTCCGACGCGGGCTTGATCGCCGTCCCCAAGCGGAATGAGCCCTGCACATAAACGTCAGGATCGCTCTCCCGCACGGTTGACTCCGGCCTGTGCAACCACTCACCAAGCGACTTGTAGCTTCTCTCGGCCTGCTCGTAGCGGCCTGGCGGCACCTGCAGTTCCTCGACAAGGTCTTCGAGCAGATCGTCGAGGGGTCGGGTATTCGGCAGCGTGAACGCCATGCAAATGGCCTCCTTTTAATCAAAGCGACAAATGGTACACGAGATCCCGAGGGTCCTGCGGGGGTGTTTTTGTGGATGGCCGACAATCCTGGCTAGCTATCATCCGCAATCACGCGGAACTCCGCTCCCAGCGAAAAACAATCAGCCCGCGCTCCGAGAAGAAGAGCATCCAGTTGCTGCATGCGACGGACATCTGATCGGTTCATGTCACCATCATCCATCCTTCCTCGAATGCTGTTGAAAACGGAACGGCGCGCCCGCGGCTGGAACACAACCACAGTCGTTTTCATGTTTGAGCCCAACCCATCGAGCATGGCGAGTAACGCGCCTCGGTTTTCCTGCCTTTGACCATTATGCCAGACTGCGTTCTCAAGTACGCCGTCGGCGTTTGCCCCCAACTTCTCTCGCAGCAACCCGCGGTCGATGTGGCGGAGATTCTTGATCGCCTGACCGACGACAACCTCATAGTCGGACACGGACAGCCCGCGGTTGTTTTTGTCAGACCCGCTTCCTTTCACGTGGATCAATGTCAGTTCAGGCGGGTTACTCGCGTCGTCGATATGGATGAAATCGGCCGACTCCATGGCTCCGTCGTCGCACACGAGCCAGCCGGTCTGCGGACCTCGTTCCGCCAGATTTGGCCAGTGCCTTGCAACCATGCCAAAAAGGGATTTGTCTTCGGCATTGCCGGTGTTCTCAACCGCAAACCGTTTGCCGTCCAATGGCTTCTCTTGCCAAAAGTCAGTTTCATCGTGTGCCATCGAAACCCACTGCCAGTCGGAGAACCTGGCGTCTCTGAAGCGGGCTTCGTAGAAATGACCGCGCGAGTACGTATGGCCCGTGTCGAAATAGACCGTGAGGTTTCCTGGGTCCCGGCAGATCGTAAGAATTTCAGGATCCCGGTCATTGTTGTTGAAACCGTCCACCTGCCGAATTTTGAGTCGGATATCTGCGCCTGTGGATTGCTCGAAGTCGTAGGCCAGTCGCCCAAGCCTGTCTGTTGCCCAGTATACGTCAGCCTCAAAGTTTGCGCTTCCGGCGACGGCTGTGACCTCAAACCGAGCTGCATCGCCAAACTGCTGGAGCCATCGAAGTTCGCCCTCATCTGCCTCGCCGTCGCCATCGTGCACCTGTTCGGGTACAATGAACGCGAGGTCGTAGGGCTGCTCAATTCCATCTAGAGTAGAGATCGTCGAGGCGAGAATTGGGAGAGGTTTGTCCGGCCGCGCAGCATCGTTCATGCAGGTGGCCGCTCGGTCGAGAATGATGCCGATGGATCTGGTGAATTCGTTCCAGGACCGGGTGGGGCCAATCCAGATACGGCCTCCCGACGGGCTTGCACCGACGACCGCACCCGTCAAGTCGTCTGATAGCGACATCGTACTGCGGACCGAGCTGAAGTAATAGGTCTGGTCCCCAAGCGGATCGAGGGAGGTCTCCAATTCGAGTCCCGAGAGAATCTTAGAGTCAGGCTTGATTGCGGTTCGACGGTGTGTCCCGCTGAGCCAAAGCGTCCGAACCTCGCTCTCGACAAATGCCTTGTTGATCTGGCTCGAGCTGAGCCGCGTGATGCTCGCAAAGGGTCCGTCGGCGGCTCGTAAGACCTTCTTTGAAACCGAGCTTCGAAGGCCATTGTCGGAGAACAGTAAGGCGTACAGACTTCCGCGTCTGGCGACGATGATCAGCTGATTTAGTGTGTCTGTAATACCTTCACCAACGAACCAACTCGGAACTCTCTTTTCGACATAGTGCGCCAGGGCGATCGTCGTTCCCTCAACTTCGATCCAGGGGTCCAGAACAGTCGGAAATCTAGGCTTTTCCTTGCCTTTCTTCTCAGCATTTTCCTTGGCAAAATCGCGGATCGCAGTGAGCAAATCGCTCGGTCCAATCGCCTGTTCATTTTTTGCACGGTAAAGCGCAACAGACAGGTACGGTGTGCATTGATCGCTGGATATTGCCATTGGGATCTCTCAGCTTGCCGGTCTTGGGTGGATGACCAGTAGGGGTCTAATCAGTTTCTCCGCGCGCTCATGCCTCGATCTCAAATGATTTTGGTAAATTCTGCGGCTGGTAGGCTGGAAGGGTATTTTTCCGCTGGAATACCGACTCGTGGATAAGAGCATTTTCCGGAATCAAGCGCGGTTCGCAGTGCGGCAGATACAATCCGAACATGGCCTTGCGCGCCGGCCACTCTCGCAATTTCACCTCCTTGGGCAGCCACTCGAGGATGCGCCAGGCACCGGTTGCTGATTTATGCAGCTCTGCACCCGCGTAAGGTTCCACGTATTCATGCTCGCTCCCACGTCTCGCCCGCCCTTCTACAAGATGATTGAACATCGACGTACTTATGTTCAACCCATATGCCTTGGCGTGTTGGGTCATCCAACGGAGCGGAAACTTTGACAGCCCGCTTTGAGATTCGGGATACCCCCCACCGATGTCGGAATGGCAGCCCGCGAACCAAACCTGTCGACTGTCCTGCTTTTGAGGCTCCGACGTCGAAAAGCGGTTCGGCCTAAAATCTTGGTCATCTTTCCAGGGCCGCAAACGGAACATCCGGCGGGATTCATCGATAGCGATCGCTTGACGAAAGACTTCAACACTGGGGTTCTGCAGTGTGTAGGGCAACGTCTCCAGGCTAGGGATATAGAAGCGGTCTGGACGTGGCACGATGACCGATGCAACGGTATCCCATACGCCAAGAAATTTGATCGGCATCGTCCGCCCCCCTACGATTCTTCGGAAATGCCAAGCGACAGAAAGATCCTCCCCATCCATAGCGGCGCGCTTGTAGGCGGCAAATGCGTAGCCGACGTAATTCAGCTGATCCGGGCGCAGCAACCCAAGGAGATGAATGAAGCCGGCTAAGATGCGAACGCTGTAGGCGCCGCGGCTAAAGCCGAAAAGAAACACCTGGTCACCTTCACTGTAGTTCTGGGCCAAAAAGCGATACGCGCCTAGGACATCGTCGTCCAATCCATAGCCAGTGGCGAGGCCCAATATGCCTCTTGCGTTTTGGGTAAGTCGTCCCCACGTCTTTCGTTGTCCTAGCGTCCCGACGCCGGGGTCGTAGTACACAACTTGGTCGTCGTCCTTCTCAAGGGTTCGATACAGCTTGAGGACATTTGACATCTTGACGCCAATTTCATTACCCGTCCCGTCACAGCAAATGACAATGTTCTTCGGCATCAAATATCTCCTCTAGCTATGGATAGAGAACCTACCAACGAATGGGAAGGCTCCAACTCAATCGCGCATGACCAGCCGCGATCGCGGAGCTCCGTCAGACCAAAGAGGAGCAGACCGGGCCGGCTGGCGGTGAAAGATTAAGGGTTGGTGAGAGGTTCGGCGGCGCCTGTCATGAAGTGATCCGGATGACTGAAGCAGGTCTTCACAACACAAGGGCAGCGGAGGTTTTCTGACCCACTGTACTGTCGCTGGGTGCTGGACGAATTGTCAGACAATCGATCATATTCTCCGTGGTCCGTGCTCAAAATCGTTCGATCTCATGAACTTCGAACCAACCGTTACGAAGTGCGGAGGCGACGAGAGTATCGGGATCTTCGGAATAGGCGACTAGCGCCAAGCTTTTCTGCGCTCGTGTACAGGTGACGTAGAGGAGGCGCCGCGTGCGCGTGATGCCGCCTTCGGTGCCATCGGCAAGATGCTTGCGGTCAGTGCCCGACAGCGGTTTGGCTTCGAACAGCTTATCGTAAGAAAACAGAAAACCACGCGCGTCGCTATCGTCAAGAATTACCAATACGCGGTCGAATTCAAGGCCCTTTACGCCCTGATGGGTTCCGAAGGGACCACGATCGCTGACATATTCTGCGAAAGGGACCGTTTGGTGGTACGGTGTCTCAAGAAATGCCCGCCAAGCCTCCAGGCTCTCGGGAGATGCCTCCGCGACTGCCTCCTCCTCGTTCGACTCTGCATCTTCACTAGTTGGCTCAGGCGCGGCCGCATCGGCCTTCGGTTCATCAGCGACAAACGGCTGCAGGGCAGCAGGAATTTCGAACAGTCCATGTTCCGCCACGCATTGGAGAACGGTGAGAAAGGTTGCATCTGGGCTTTCGGTGTCGAGGCCCAGCAGCGCGTCTACACCTGCACGAATTGGCTGCAACGGATCGTCGGCTATCGACCTCTCAGCAATCGCTGATCGCTTCAGAAGGGGAGAAGTTGCGCGGAGGTGAGCCATGACCGCGAAGGCATTGTTCGCCTGTGCAGCCGCGACTAGCGGAGCGACGCGTTCGGTAAAAAGCCTTAGGCCCGCCATCTCTCCTGTCCGAAGCCCGGTCGATAGGCGCGAGTCCCGGTCAAGCGCCTGGAACATTTCAAGGAACCCGTACCTTGACGCCGCCATATGGTGTTCGAGCGTGAGCGCCTTCACTCCTGCTTGGTCCCGCCAATCAGGATCGCCGCAAAATTCAGCCATTCGCTCCTGAACCTGCCGCTCGAACGCCGGCTTGTCGGGCGTGCTGCTGGAGGCGACAAACAAGCGAACAAGCCCGACATCGCTATCTTCGCGGGCCACCTGGCTTTGATGATCAATCGGAGCGCGAAGCACATTGCCAAGCGCGATCACGCGCTGAGGTGATCTGTGGTTCAGTCGCTTTACGGGACGGGCCCAATCTTCCGGAACCAGGCGTTCCAGTTCCGGATGACCGTCGAGAAAAATCCTTTGCATCATATCCCCGAACAGGCCCACAGCAAACATGCCCTTGTTCGAAGCTGCGAGTGCGAAAAAGGCCTCGAGTAGGCCCTTGTTTGTGTCCTGACTCTCATCGATGAGCAGGAAGGGATACTTGTTGACGAGGACCGCCTGCATCGATGGTTTGTTTTCAATGAACGCCGCCGTGATCTTCAGGACCTCGGAATGGGACAGCGAGTCTTGGCCGAAATTGTCTCCGTTCGGATTGTAAGTGAACCGCCGGGGAGTTCTAAGCCATTCGAGACGCCGCGTAATAGAGGCAATTGCGCGTTCGCGATCCAGCGCCGCCTTGGTGCCGGCGCGCCCCCTTGCTTGCTTCTCGTGCAGTTCGGCCAGATCGACAGGGAGCGTCGCGAGCAGCCACGCCTGGATGTCGCTATGGTAGGTTCCAATATGCTTCCAGCAGAAACTGTGGATTGTCGAAATCGGAAACACGGGATCCTCACCTACGCGTTCAGCGATTTCATTGGCTGCTGCATTCGTATAGGTGATCACCGCGATCTTCTTACCGCTACGCCTGAAAGCTGTGCCGTGATCTTCGCGGAAAGCATCCAGTGCGTTCTTAAGCGAGCGCGTCTTCCCTGAGCCCGCTCCCGCGTACAGGAAGAAGCTCTGTGGATTGGCGGGGTTCAAGCAGTCTCGTATCTGGGCGTCAGCGCCATCATCGAAGTCCGCCGGCGCAGTCTCAATGTCCGCCATCTGCTTTACCCGTCTTGAGTTCGCTTTCCGCAATATCTTTGCTGACGGCCCGCTCGAACCATTTAAGTCCAGCCGCGATATAGCTCGGTGGTTCCAAGGCCGTGGGGTTCTCAATCATCAGACAATCGAGTGCGAATGCCGCTTTTTCAGCGGTCTTCAACAACTCGAACAGTTCATCCTCAAGATCATCGCCCGAAAGGCCTTGCGCAACGATGGATCTGACCTTGACCGACGTCACAGAGCCCTCGACATTTCCGATAGTGGCGAGGTTCTCCAAGATCAGGGCGTCCTCGAATGTTCGTGGAATGATGATGTCATCGCCCGGACCGAGGGACTTGATTTTCACCGGCTTCTGATAGGCGACGTAGAGCTCGTAGTCCTCTCCTTCGTCCGATACATGCCCTTCGGGCGCGAGCGCGACCAATTCGTCGATCAGCTTCTTCTTGGGATGCCATTCCTTGAGGACAGAGTTAGCGGTACGCTGCTCCTTGCCTTGTTCGGGGCGCGCCGACTTCCAGCGCGTTGCTTCCTTGCCATTCTTGTCTATGATCTTGACTGCCGCAGTAGCGTCGAGGTCGCCGATGATCAGGGTCGCGATTCCAAGAGCATCGATCAGATCCCGAAAACTGTGCACATGGCTGCCGCCGAGCTCAAGCAGCGTGACATATCGACGAGATAGTTCGGGGAAATGATGGCGAATGAAGTGCGGCACAAGGATGCGTTCGGCTTGGCCTTCCACAAATATGACCCCGTCCGCGAAAAACAGGTCGCAGTGCGTCGCCTTGAGGTACCGTTTTACGAAGCGCTTTGTGTCGTCGCCGTCACCAAAAATGTGAGAGAGGTTCGCGACCGTTGTGGTTGGCGTTTCTCCTTTGCTCGCAGCGGCTCGGCGCCGAAAATATCGCAGGCTCGCGAAATCGGCCTCGTGCGCAACATGGCTGGAATGGGTGCTGACGACGAGCTGGGTGCAGTAGCTTTCCTCGGCACCTAGATCGGGATGCTTTCTGAGAAGGTTGTAGGCTTTGTTGATGAAGACCTGCTGGACCTGGGCATGGAGATGGGCTTCAGGCTCCTCGACAAGCACCAAGTGGAGAGGTTGAATCTCGTGTGACACATCCACGCCTTCGAGGAGGCCAGCCTTTTCGACGCGCATCCACTCGTCGCGAAAACCCATCAGCATGAACACCATTGCGATCAGATTCTGATAACCGAGACCCGAATAGTCTTCAGGGAGTTTGAGGGTCTTGGTGCCATCACCGGAAGGATCCGCGACTTGATACTGTACGGAGGAGCCATGTTTCAGCCCATCCGTCGCGCGAAGGAGCGTGGAGAGTTTAAGCTTGGGGTTGTTCATCCCCGGATATCCAAGATCTTCTAACTCTTCAAATGCAGTCGCGAAGCCTGCCTCAAGTCTCGCGTCAAAGCTTCGTTCGGCGGCCTGTATTGCCCCGAGCGCCTCATAATCCTTGTCGGACGGGGTTTTGGATGGGTCGAGATGGCGATCGTAGTAGGAGCGCAACTGGTCGGACAAACGGCGCTTAAAACGACGGCTGGTTGCCTCGCCTTTGTCTTCTCCACCTTCGTTGCCGACCGCATCGGCGAAGTCACGCTGTGCCGCGATCTCGTCGATCTTTATCAGTTTCCTGAAAGGCGGCTGATCGAATGCAAGAGCACTGGCGGGCAGGGTTTGCGGTATAGCCAGACCGTTCTTGCCCGGTGGCGTGACCTCAGCCGGATCAAGCGGATAAGCCGAAAGTTCGATATGCGCTCGCAACCGCCGTTCGAGAAAGTCGGTTAGGTTGCGAGGCCACACCGCTATCTTGATCGCTTCTCCATTCGGGCCGGCAGTTGACGCATCCCGAGCAGCACTTCGCTGCGCGAGATATTCAGCCTTTAGCTTTTCCAAGTCTTTGGCATGATATTTTAGTCGAACGCCGAGCAATCCGCCGGACCAATCCAGCGTTGGCAAAATGTGAACGACGTGCTGAATCTCGCTAAGCGGCACGTCTAGCCAGACGTCCACCGAGGGAAGGAGCGCGTCAAAATCGACTGTCGCCTCGGCATCCGTCTCCCAGTCCTCACCCAACAGGTCAATCTTAGTCCAGTTGGCGATCGTCACGTCACGCAGTGCAAGGCGGTTCGGCGAAAGGAGAAAGATGCGTAGAGCGACCATCGCGGAAGTCTTGCCGCTATTGTTGGCGCCGACCAAAATTGTTGTTTTTTGATCAAAATCTAGATGAGTGGATTTCAGTTTCCGAAAATTTGAGATCTCAATAAATTTGATCCGCATGATGCTGCCTCCTTATTTCAATGTAGCACCAGGAGGCTGATCTATCGACGGTATTTCGCGCCAAGCGGGCGCTTCTTTGCTTTGGATCGATTAGCAGCCATGGCCTGTTCGCACGCCAACGAACGTCCGTTTTGGTCGGCGGCAGGTCGGAGCCAGCCAGTCCAGCACCGGCCCTGAAGCCATCATCGCATCAGGCAGGACAGATGGCAGCTTTGTCCGCTGTCACCAATTACCCGATCGACATGTTGCCGCCAAGATCGAACGTCAGGTTCGACGAAATGAGATGTAGCATTGATCTCCAAGGTGATCGGTTGGGAAGGAGCCAAATGCGCCTGTAAGGTTATACATTGGGCGTATGGATGTGTTGATTGCTTTCCGTGCGGTTTGCGCGCTCGGCAATGGTTGCGCAACGTTCGATGAGGTCGTCAAAGCGCTCAGCGTCTTCAAGCAGGAGGCCGTCGTCGACCATATGCTCGTAGTCGGCCGCGAGCGCGGTCCGAGCCTCTCCGTTTGGGACCAGTTGCAGATTGCCATGAACCGCGGCTTCATAGTCCACGGGCGTTCCGTCGGCCGACTTCTCCGGAAAGAACATGCGCTTGTGCCGCGCCACTGCAGAGGCGAGGGGGCGGTCCAAAATAGCCACATCCGCGATGCCTGCATCGTCGAGGCGTACCAGGTCATGCCAATGGCGCGCGAAGCGCTCCCCGCGGAGCCGTCCCTGTACGCAGAAGACATGGATCGCCGTGGCCTTCTCCCAAAAGGTTCGTTCGGCATGCATCACGCGCGGTGTCGCGGTCGGAAAGGTCACGCCCTCGATCAGCCTGTTCGCGTCGCAGGCGACGTCACGCAGGCTCGCCGGTTCGCCCGTCGACCTCGCGCCGAATTCCAGCATCACGCTAGGGGCGACATAACCGGAGCCAGAAGAGGCGGCCTCGTAATCGATGAAAAGCTTGTCGCCATCTGCCCGCGTCGAGGCTGACAGCCCTTGCGCTGCAATGGCGTCCTGGATCAAGGGCTGTGTTGTTTCGACGACCCATTTCGGCAATCGATTTCGGACCGCTTTCGACCAGCGCTTTTCCTCACTGCG
>NZ_QBKN01000052.1 GCF_003054175.1 Allosediminivita pacifica | reverse complement strand
GTGAAGCGTACCTGGGAGGCGCTCGACGACGCAGAACGCGTAGGGCAGCTTTTCAACCTGCGCTCGGTCGGCTTCGACACCGAGGAGATCGCGCGGCGGCGTCTTCCGGAGCCGCAGGTGACCTTCGCCCGTGCCGAGCTCCCGCAAGGCTGGCCTGCGGGTCACTTCGATCTCACCGTCTTCTCCGAGGTCCTTTATTACTTCACGCGTGCCGAGATCGACGAACTCGCGGGGCGCGCAGAGCAATCGTTGCGCCCGGGCGGTCAAATCCTTCTCGTGAACTGGCTCGGCGAGACGGGCGAGCCGCTTTCGGGGCGCGAGGCCGCCGAGCTCTTTCTCGGCGCATGCTGCGAGAGCGTGCCAGTGTCCCGGCCGCAGGCCGGGGCCCCCTATCGCGTCGATCTGCTCACACGAACGCACCGGACGTCCTAGCGATTAATCGGTCAACGGCCGCGCTTCCCGGGCAGGGCCCAACGTCCGCTTTCTTCAGCTCCGGGCAAATCATTTTCACCTGAGGCCAAGGTCGGTCTCCGCCCTACCTGTTTTAGCAGGCGGCGGGTTTCATTCACGTAGCGGTCGATGGCATAGGGCACCTCGTCGCCGCTCGGCTTGGCGATCCGCTGGAAAAACATCGCCTGCCCCATCATGGGGCCGATCCCGCCCATCTGAAACATCAGCCATTGCAGCGTCTCCGAGCGCTCCTTGGGGTCGTGGCGTAGGAAGCGGTCATACTTCTCGGCGAGATACCACAGGATCGCGCCGCTCTCGAACACTGCGAAGTCGTCCGCGCCGCGATCCACGATGGTCGGAATGCGGCCGTTCGGATTCAGGCGCATTTAGTCCGGCGTCTTCTGCTCCTTCTCGCCGAAATTGATCGGAACCAGTTCGTAGTCGATCTGGGCCTTATGGAGGAAGATCAGGGGTTTCCAGCCGTTCATGGTATTGGCAGCGTAAAGGACGATATCAGGCCGCGTCATTGGTGAGCTCCCCGAAGGTCGTGCCAAGATGGGCGTCGGAGAACCCTTTGAGGCGTGCCGATCACGGCACTGAAGGCCACCGCCGCATCAATCAGGCTCGCCGCGGCGACTATGCCTGCCGGAGTCTAGCGGCATGCCCTTGCGGAAAAAGCCAGACTAGGACGACGCCAGCGGAGACCACGGCAAGTGCTACTGCGCTCACCGGCTTGGCCTGCCCCTTGTGCGCTAGGTTCCGGGCAAAAGCGATCCTCGACGAAACCCGGTGACAGGCAATCGAGCATAGATTCCCGCGAAAAAATAATTAATTATGCAAAACACAGGAATGAAGGAGAAAGGTGCGGGAGCCTTGGGACGCCGGTCTTTGCACGAGGAAATCACCTCGGAAATCCGCGAAATGATCCTCGAGGGAGCGCTTCGGCCCGGGGCGAAAGTGCCTGAGAAGGAACTCGCCGAGCAACTTGAGGTTTCGCGCACGCCCCTGCGAGAAGCGCTGAAGGCGCTCTCCGTCGAGGGACTAGTGACGCTCGTCGCAAACCGCGGCGCGACCATCTCTGTCGTCACACGCGAGCAGTTCGAAGAGCTTCTGCCTGTCATGGCCGTGCTCGAACAGCTGGGCGGTGAGAGCCTCTGCTCCGTACTTGCGACAAGCGACCGGCGCACCGAAATTCTCGACGACCTCGAAGCGCTGCATGCCGAAATCATCACCGGCTTCGAGGAGCGCGACGACGTGCGCTACCGCAAGGCAAACAAGGATTTCCACGAAAGGCTGATCCGGCACGGCGGCAATACCTGCCTGCTCGAAATCTACGGGCACGTGCTGGCCCGCATGCACATGGGCCGCTTCTTGCTTCAAAAGACCGAGGAGTCCTGGCGGCAGGCGGCGCAGGATCACGAGAAGATCATGCAGGCCATCCGCGAATGCGACGGCCCCCGTACCGGAATCCTTCTGCGCCGCCATGCAGAAGGGACGGTGCGCAACGTTGTGCTGCGTGCGCTGGAACAGCAGACCTAGGTCGCTCCGGCCCCACCGAGAAGGCGGGGCCGAGAAACGTTCAGTCGAACATCACGCGCGGCAGCCAGAGCGCGATTTCCGGGAAAGCCAAGACGAGCAGCAACGCGACCACTTGCAGCGCCACGAACTGGAACATGCCGCTGTAGATCTGCTTGAGGCTCCACTGTGGCGCTACCGCCTTCAGGTAGTAGGCCGCCATCGCCACGGGTGGCGAGAGGAAGGCAGTCTGCAGGTTCACAGCGACCAGCGCGCTGATCCACAGCAGGTCGAGGTCCGCCTGCTGCACGATGGGCAGGAAGATCGGCAGGAAGATGAAGACGATCGGCGCCCATTCCAGCGGCCAGCCCAAAAGAAAGACCACGACCATGAGCGCCAGCACCACGCCCATCGGCGGCAGGTCCCACGCGACCAGCGTGTTTGCGATCCACGGCCCTGTGCCGAGGCGATTGAAGACCGCGCCAAACATGTTCGAGGCGAGCAACAGGAAGAGTATCATGCTCGTGACAATTACGGTCTGGTACAGCGCCGTCTGCAGACGCGGCAGGGTGAAGCGTCCGTAGAAGATCGTCAGTAGCAGCGCGCCCGCGGCCCCCATACCCGCCCCTTCTGTCGGGGTCGCGACACCGGTGAGGATGCTGCCCAGCGTGGCGCCGATAAGGATCAGCATCGGCGTCATGCCGAAGGCCAGCTCGCGTAGCGCGACCATCCAGCTCGAGGGGCGCTCGGCTTCCGGCAGGGCGGGACCGAGCTCGGGTTTCAGCCAGCAGCGGATCAGCGTGTAGCCGAGGAACAGCACCGTGATCAGAAGGCCGGGCAGGATGCAGGCGGCGAAGAGCTTGGGGATCGAGACGTCCACCACGGGCCCCAGCACCACCAGCATGACGGAGGGCGGGATCAGGATGCCGAGGGTGCCGCCAGCCGTGATCGTGCCCGCCGAAAGCGCGGGGTCGTAGTTCGACTTCGTCATGACCGGCGCGGCCAGCATGCCGATCAGCGTCACCGAGGCACCGATGATGCCGGTCGCGGTCGCGAAGATGGTCGAAGTCAGCAGCACGCCGATGTAAAGTGCGCCCGGCACGCGGGCCAGAGTGAACTGGAAGCCACGGAAGAGCCGCTCCATGATCCCCGCCTGTTCGAGGATGTAGCCCATGAAGACGAATAGCGGCACCGCTGCAAGCGTCTCGGTGCTCATGACGCCCCAAGCCTGATAGACCATGAGGTTAAAGGCGAGATCGCCCAACCCGATGTATCCGAAGAAGACGGTCAGCACGATCAGCGTGAAGGCAATAGGAAACCCCGCGAAGATCCCTACGAGAAGCGTCAGAAGCTGGATAAAGCCGAGAACAACGTCGAAGGTCATGCGGTGTCTCCGGTCTTGAACTGGAAGAAGGCCTTGATGACTTCGGAGACGCCCTGGATCATCAGGAACAGTGCGGTCACCGGGATCACCGCCCGGTATGGCCAGAGTATCGGACGCCAGAAACTCGCAGCGGCCCGCTCGGAAATCAGGAAAGAATCGACTGCCTTTTCGAGACCCGCCCAGAGAAAGAAAACCATGCCTGGGAAGAACAGCAGTACGTAGAAGGAAATGTCGACCGCCGCCTGGGTGCGCGGCGACCAGTCCTTGAAGAATAGGTCGGTGCGGATATGCCCGCCGAAGCGCAGCGTCGTCCCCGCCCCCAGCATGAAGATCGTGCCGTAGAGCATGTAGCTCATGTCGTAGGCCCAGATGCTTGGGCTGTTGAAGGCATAGCGGCGGATCGCCTCCATCACCACGATGGCCACCAGCGCGAGCACCAGCCATGACAGAACGTAGCCGTAGAGATCGGCAAAGCTGTCGATCTTGCGCACGATACCGCGATAGGGCTGCGGGATGTTCGCCAGCGGGGCCTGCCGCATCTTGTCGATGTCGGGCAGGTCCTCGTCTTGCTTCAGCGCGCGCAGAAGTTCGTCGTCGTCTCCGGAAGTCATCGTCTGTCCCTCGGTTGGCCGCGGCCGCTGCCGCTCTGCGATCCGAACAGGCGACCTATCGAGGGCCGCCTGTCCATCGCCTCTCTGGGCGATCGCGCTTATTCGAATCCGAAGTGCTCCAACGCGATGTCTGCCGGCGGATTGATGCGCGCCTTGAGCGGCACGACCCGTTCGGCGAACTCGCGCTGGCTGTCCAGGACCTTGGCAAAGAACTCATCCTCGGCGGCGTAGTTGTCGAGCACGGCGGTCCAGGCCTCGAGCTGCGCCTTCATCACCTCGCGGG
This sequence comes from Allosediminivita pacifica, assembly GCF_003054175.1. Lineage (GTDB taxonomy): Bacteria > Pseudomonadota > Alphaproteobacteria > Rhodobacterales > Rhodobacteraceae > Allosediminivita > Allosediminivita pacifica. The sequence goes on along the minus strand of NZ_QBKN01000052.1, from coordinate 8,620 downwards.
GAGTCTCGGCGACTTCGACGCCCATCTCCTCCTCCATGGTCGCGAGCGCCTTGGAGTTCTCGTCCAGACCGCGCCAGTAGAAGTCAGCGGATTCCGCCATGACGCCATACCGCACGATGGCCTTGAGATCGTCGGGCAGTTCGTCCCACTTGGCCTTGTTGACGAAGAAGTTCTGCACAAGACCAAGCTGCAGGTAGCTAGGCATCATGTAGACCTTGCGCACGTCGGGAAGGCCAAGGATCATGTCCGCCTTGGGGCTGAAGTACTCGGCCGTTTCAATAACGCCCTGCTCGAGCGAGGGCACCACCTCCGAGCCTGGCACCGTCACGACGGCCGCGCCCATCTCGCGCATCACGTCGACGGGCAGGCCCGGAGTGCGATACTTGAGCCCTTGCACATCCTCGACCGATGTCACGGCCTCTTCGAACCAGCCGAAGGGCTGCGCTTGCGCTGGACTCAACAGGAACGAGACGGTGTCGTCAAACTGCAGCGTCTCGTTGATATACTCGGCGAAAAGCTCCTTGCCGCCGCCGTATTCCATCCAGCCCATCAGATCGATCGAGGGCATGCCGAAGCCCGGCGCCGAGGCAAAGAGACTGCCCGCCGGGTGCTTGCCGACCCAATAGTCGGCATCGCCGCCAGCGGCGTCGATCACGCCGTCGTCGACCGCGTCGAGGACATCGAAGGCAGGCACGAAGGCACCGCCCGGGCTCACTTCCATCACGAGGCGTCCGCCGGACATTTCCTCGACCATCTCGGCGAGCTTCACGAAGGAAAGGTGCAGGTCGTCACCCGCCGCGTAGGCAGTCTGCACGGTCCACTTGTATTCCTGTGCCGCTGCGGGCAGCGCGGTCACCACCATGGCGGCGCACATAGCCGCGCTTGCTGCTGGCGCGGTAAACGTCGAAATCAATGACATGGTTGATCCTCTCTGTTGTGGCGATGTTGGTCTTGTTGCGGGCATTCTTGGCGATGCCTTGTTCGTTGCGACTGCCAGCGATCCGCAGTTCAGCCGGGACGCACCTCGGCCGCGAGCGGTGCGTAGCGCGCAGCGATCGCGCAAAGCTTGGCGTCCTGCCCGGCCCCGGCATTCAATTGCACCGACCCTTTGAGCCCGTTCTCGGCAGCGGCACTCGGCAGCGCGACCGCGGGAAGCTTCGACAGCGACCAGATGCGGTTCACGAAGGGATCGCCCGTCCACGAGAGCCCCTCGGGCGCGAGCTGGGCCGCCGCCGGCCCCATGATGGCGTCGATCTCGGCGAAGAGCCCCCGTGCCATGAGCCTGAATCTGTCGGCGACCTCCAGCGCCTGGGCATAGGCAAGGTGCGTGATATCCAACGAGACCTCGCAAAACTCGCGCAGCTCGTCCGAAAGCAGGTCAGGGTGCGTCTCAAGCTCCCAACTCAGCGCGCGCGGGATCTCGTAGCCCATGACAACTTTCTGCGCCTCGATCATCTCGAGGAACGGCGCTGCGTCAGGCAGGTCGATCACCGTGTCGCCGGTTGCGCTGATGGCATCGGCCATACGTTCGATCACCGAGCGCGTCGCCGTGTCTGCACCTTCCCAGACCTTGGCGGGCAGCATGGCAATGCGAAGCGGGCGCTCCGGCAACGTGTCAGGGGCCCAGGCCGGAAAACAACTCAGCATGGTCTCGACGGCTGCAACGTCGCGGGCGAATACGCCCACGCTTCCACGAAGGTCGCCTCGCTCTACCTTCAGCAGGAGTTCACCTATGGGAACTTCATCGTGCAGGGCGGCCTGCGCCGCGACCGCATCGACCAGAAGATCACCGACGAACTGGCGGGCGTCACCACCAAGAGCGACGACATCGAAGACACCTATCGCCTCGGCCTGACCTACATGGTCAGCCCGAACCTCTCGGTCTACGGAAGCTACGCCGAATCCGTGGTCCCCGCCTCGCAGCAGGGCAACGAACCCGAACGCGGCGAACAGTACGAGATCGGCGTGAAATACCGCCCCGACAACTTCCGGGGGCTCTTCACCGCGTCGATCTACGACCTGACCAAGTTCAACCAGACCATCACCGACGCCAACACGCTCCTGCCCGTCACGCGCGGCGAATCCCGCGTCCGGGGCCTCGACCTGGAGGCCAAGGCCGAGATCACCGAACAGCTGTCGCTCACGGCCGCCTACTCCTACATGGACAGCGAACTTGTCGAGACAAGCGAGGGCAACAACGACGGCAACGAACTGGCCCACACGCCCGAGCATTCCGGCTCCATCTGGGTCGACTACCTCGTACCCGGCCAGGGCGCCGTCGGCGACCTGAACCTCGGCCTCGGCGCGCGCTACAACGGCGGATACTGGCGGGCGGACAGCAACACCTCCAAGACCGACTCGGCGTGGCTCTGGGACGCCGCCATCGGCTACGAGATCGTCGAAGGCACCGAGATGCGCATGAGCGTCACCAACCTTCTCGACGAGAAGCACGTGGCGCAGGGCGGTTTCTCGACCGACTACTACAACGCCGGCCGCGAAGTGAGCCTCTCGCTCCGCCACAGCTGGTAAGACGCCCCCCCGGCCCGCCACGACGCGGGCCGGACCGGGCGCGACGCCCTAGCGGGTCCGCGCCTCCCGCCGCCAGGCCGAGGGCGTGGTCCCCTCGTAACGGCGGAACACGCGGGTCAGGTGCCCCTGGTCCGAGAAATCGTGCCGCAACGCGATCTCCGCCAGGGTGACATCGCTGCACAGAAGGCACTCCTTCACCATCGCGATCCGCATTTCCTGCTGCCACTGCAAGGGCGTCTTGCCCGTGGATTTCTTGAAGGCGTGGCAGAACCACCCCTCGGACAGCCCCACGACCTGGCTCAGCTCGGCATTGGTCAGCCGCCCCTTATGCTCCGTCACGCGCTGCCTGAGGCGACGCATCTGGCTCGGCGTCAGACCGCCCTGCGCCTTCGCCCGCTCCGGCGCCTCGCTCGGCGGCTCGATCAGCCCCGCGACAAGCGTCACCGCGAGGCTTTCGGCAAAGTGGCGCCCGCGTGTCGGGCTGTCGATCTCCTCGGCCAGGGTCGCGGCGATGACGGCAAGCGCGCCCACGTCCTGAACCTCGACCGGACTCCGCAGCGCCTCTTCGGCGGCCGCCGCGCCCACCATGGGCGACAACCTCTCGAGCAGCCAGTCCCGGCTCAGGTGAAGGTCGAGGTGGGAAAAGACATGGGTGTTCCGGAACTCGGTCCACATCGGCAGCCCCGCCGGCACGAAGAGCGCACGCATCATTGGCCGCCATCGGGCCACGGGCTCGGCCACGTTCTCCGAAAGGACGATCTGCTCCGAGACGTCGTTAAAAAAAAGCATCAGCCTCGGGTCCGGCGAGCGATAGTAACCCCGGGCGCCCACCTCGCCGTGGGCCTCCCAGTGGACGGCGCAGAAGCCGTTGTAGGATTGCCATCGCACCGGCGCCGTACTCCGGATGCCCTCGGTCTGGACGATCATCGAATGCATGAATGCCACGGCAGCTCCTTTCAGCATCGGCAAGACCGGGGCTCTGGCTGACGGTGACGCGGATCACCGGCGGGCTGGCACGAAACGGTATCGGGAAGCGCCACGCTTCGGCGAGGCTCTATCGCAGAGCCGTCCAGGACAATCAAGCTGAGCAGCGGAAGGGGCGCAAGCCCCTCGGGTGCAGCGCGCGACCACATGGCGTTGCCGGATCTCGTCCAAGGGCCTCGTCCCATGCTGCGGGAAGACGCAGGCCTTCGGCTTGGCGTTGATGGTGTGACCACCCCCCCGACGGCATCGATGTGCCAAGGTGGGTCTACCACGATCCACAAAGGAGGGCGGTCACACGACCAAAACCGGTCAGACCCCAACTTGCTCCGCCGCTGATGTTTCGCGATGGCTGTCGCGCTACGCGTTTCCAAGCACGCCCTTCAAAGCAGATGGCCACTGATCCTGCGCCGGACAAGGTCCTCGATTCCGAGATGCGTCTGCTTGATGCGCTTGGTGATGACATAGGTGAAATAGCGCTTTATCCCGATATCGGAGTCGAGCAGCCGATCGAGGAGCGTCTGGTAGTCGCTGATGCGCAGGGCCCAGACCGTCAGCGAATAGTCGACGCCACCTCCCAGCGCGAAGCACTCCATGATCATGTCCTCGTCCATGATCCGGCGTTCGAACCGGGTGAAGTCGGAGGACCGGTGCGATTCCAACATGACGTGGACCTGAATGAGCTGTGGGTCGCCCAGCTGCAATAGGTCGATGCGCGCCTGATACGCGGAGATGACGCCGGACCGTTCGAGTCTCTGCATGCGTTCGAAGCATGCGCTGGCCGACAGGTTGATCTCCCCGGCGAGGCGAGACTTGCTGATGCGTCCGTCGGCTTGGAGGATCGCGAGCATACGGACATCTACCTCGTCGAGTTCGATCGCGCCGAAACTGTGGCGTCTCTGTCTCTGTTGCATGGGTTTCTTCCTTCAAGGGTCTTCAGCCTGTAAGCCAAATTTTGGGCGAAAAGAGAATAGGCTACGGACTTTCATCGGATATGCCGAATTCAAGGCGTAAAAAATTCTGCAAACAAGCTTATCTTCCGACGCACATTAGGTTGTAAACAGATCAGGTTACAGGTGGCCACAACGCGGACTGTGACGGATCGATCTTCCTCATGTCCGGATGGCCGGCCGTTTCCGGCAAACCGGAAGGCGGCACTCAAAAAGAGCGATCAGGGAGCAAAGATCGATGAAACGCACAGCAATGCTGCTTTCCACGACCCTCGCGATGACGGGCTTTGCCGTCTCTGCGCCGGCTCAAACCTTGTATGTCGCCGGCAACGGAGGCTCGCAGGAGGAACTGATGAAGGCCGAGATCTTCCCGGCCTTCACCGAACAGACCGGGATTGAGGTGGTCTACTCCGCGGGCAATTCCGCCGCCGTCCTGGCCAAGCTGCTCGCGCAGCAGGACAACCAGCAGACCGACATCGCGATGATGAACACTGGTCCCATGAGCCAGGCGATCCAGCTTGGCCTCTGCCGCGAGCTCGACATCTCCGAGCACGAAGAGAACATCCACGACTTCGCGAAGTTCGATGACAATCATGCCGTCGGCTTCGGCGTGGTCGGGCTGGGCGTCGCCTACGCGACGGAGGTCTTCGAGGAGAGCGGTTGGGACGTACCGACATCGTGGACCGCGCTCGAGGATCCGAAGTTCGAAGGCAAGATGGTCTTCCAACCGCTCAACAACACCAACGGTCTGCTCGCGCTCATCAAGGTGGCCGAGATCAACGGCGGCGGCGTCGAGAACCTCGACCCCGGCTTCGAGGTCATGGAAGAGAGCATCGCCCCGAACGTGCTGAGCTTCGAACCTTCCTCGGCGCGTCTCGCCGAGATGTACCAGAACGGCGAGGTCGTGATCTCGGTCTGGTCCTCGACGCAGGTGAAGGTGCTAGCGGAATCCGGTTTCCCGATCGAGCTCGTCTACCCCGAAGAGGGCGCGATGATCATCTCGAACGACGTCTGCGCCGTGACCACCGAAGAGATGAAGCCCGAAGCGATGGAATTCGTCAACTTCCTGATCTCCCCCGAGATCCAGGAGATCCTCGCCAAGAACCTCGGCTTCGGCCCTACCAACGCGCTGGCGGAACTGACCGAGGAAGAAGCGCAGGGCGTGCCCTACGGGTCGGATGCGGTCAGCAAGCTCCAGAGCATCGACTGGGACGTGGTCAACGCCAGCCGTGAAGACTGGGATCGTCGCTGGGTCCGCGAGATCGAGCGCTGAAGCAGTTGGAAGAAGGCACTGTCTGTCGATGACACCCGAAGACGCTAACGGACACCAAAGGTCCCCGCTGGTCCGCATATCCGGGCTGACCAAGCGGTACGGCAACACCACCGTCGTCGACCGACTGAAGCTGGACGTCGGGCAGGGAGAATTCGTCTCCCTGCTCGGCCCCTCCGGCTGCGGCAAGACGACGACGCTGCAGATGATCGGCGGCTTCGTTCGCCCCGACGGCGGCAAGATCGAACTCGCCGGCCGCGACCTGACCTCGGTCGCTGCCAGCAAGCGGGGGCTGGGGATCGTGTTTCAATCCTACGCGCTTTTCCCCCACATGACCGCGGCCGAGAATGTCGCCTACGGGCTCGAGGTGCGGAACGTGTCGCGCAGTGAACGGGCCGAGCAGGTGAAGGCGGCATTGGACCTGGTTGGGCTTGCGCCCTATGGCGACCGCTATCCGAGGGCGATGTCCGGGGGGCAGCAGCAACGGGTCGCGCTGGCGCGGGCGCTCGTCATCAAGCCGCGTGTCTTGCTGCTTGATGAGCCCTTGTCGAACCTCGATGCCAGCCTCCGCGAGGAGATGCAGGTCGAACTGCGGCGGATCCAACAGACAACGGGGACGACCACGATCCTCGTCACGCACGACCAGACCGAGGCGATGGCGCTGTCGGACCGCATCGTGCTCATGCGCTCGGGCCAGATCGAGCAGATCGGCGCCCCAGAGCACGTCTATGACCACCCCGATACGCGCTTCGTTGCCAACTTCCTCGGAAAGACCAACCTGTTCCAGGGCGATGTCGGGCAGTCGAAGATGCGGCTGGGCAATCTGTCGTGGGCTACACCGGACGCGACGCCGGACGGGCCGGTGACGATCGCCGTCCGGCCCGAGAAGATCGCGCTCGCAGACGATGGGCTTCCTGCGAAGGTCAGCGCCCGCACCTTCCAGGGCGGGCAATGGCTGCTCGATCTCGACACACCGCATGGGCCGGTGCTGATGCAGCGCCAGAATGTCGGGGCACGTCCCCCGACCGTGGGCGAAAGGGTCTGCCTGACCTGGAGCCGGGACGACATGCACCTGATCCGTGAAGAGGCAGCGCGATGAAGGCCCTGCTGCGACGCCTCGACCCCGTGCCGGTCCTGTTGTCCCTTCCGGCGGGCCTGCTGCTGGGCCTGTTCCTCTTGATCCCCCTTGCAGCGACGGCGATCCTGTCACTGCAGGCCTTCAGCCTCTACACTGGCATCCAATCCGTCTTCAATCTCGACAACTACGTCGAGATCTTCTCGGACGGGTACTTCGGCGAGATCTTCCTGAGGACGGCCCGCACCGCGGCACTGACCACCGTTCTGACCATCCTGATCGGCGCGCCCGAGGCGGTGATCCTGATGCGGATGAAGGCGCCATGGCGCGGCATCTTCCTGCTCGTGGCGCTGGGTCCGCTGCTCATCTCGGTGGTCTCGAGGACGCTCGGCTGGGCGCTGCTGTTCGGCTCCACCGGGATCATCAACGACGTCCTTATCGGCCTTGGCCTGATCGCCGCGCCGCTGCAGTTCATGTACACCGAAACGGGTGTCGTGATCGCGCTGGCGCACGTGCTGCTGCCCTTCATGATCATCTCGGTGATGACGACGCTGCAGCGTCTGAACCCGCTGGTCGAGAGCGCGTCCTATTCTCTTGGCGCGAGCGGCTTCACGACGTTCCGGCGGGTGATCCTGCCGCAGGTCCTCCCCGGGATCTTCGCGGGGTCGATCATCGTCTTTGCCATGGCTGCCTCGGCCTTCGCGACGCCCCAGATCATCGGCGGCCGCAGGCTCAAGGTCGTCGCGACGCTGGTCTACGACGAATACCTCTTCTCGCTGAACTGGCCGCTGGGCGCGGCACTTGCGCTGCTGCTCTTCGTGATCGTCATCATCGTGGCGGTGGGCTTCAACCAATTAGCCGAGCGCCGCTTCCGGAGGCTGTACGGATGAGCAGTAGCAACGGTTTCTGGTCGCTCGCATTCCACACGCTCTTCGTCATCTTCGTGATGGCCCCGATCGTGGTGGTCTGCTTCATGGCCTTCACCCCCGAAGGCTACCTGTCGATGCCCACCAACGGTGTTTCGCTGCGCTGGTTCGAGGCGCTGCTGAACAACAAGGAATTCGTCGGCAGTTTCCGGATCAGCCTTGCGCTCGGTGCGGCCTCGGCCACGGTCGCGGCGCTGATCTCGATCCCGGCCGCGATGGCCATCGTGCGGTACGACTTTCCCGGGCGCACGGCCTTCCTCACGCTGTGCATGTCGCCTTTGATGGTGCCGTCGATCGTGCTGGGCGTGGCTTTCCTGCGGTTCTTCTCGCAGATCGGGATGAGCGGCACGCTGGTCGGGCTGACGATCAGCCACGTCATCCTGATCGTGCCCTACGTGCTGCGCACCATCATGAACTCGCTCGGTTCGCTCGACTCCGCGCTCGATCATGCGGCGGCCTCGCTCGGCTCCTCGGCGTGGCGGACCTTCCGGCGGGTGACGCTGCCGCTGACCCTTCCGGGGATCCTTAGTGGCTGGGTACTCGCCTTCATCACGAGCTTCGACGAGGTGACGATGACGATCTTCATCTCGGGCCCCGGTACGACAACGCTTCCCGTCAGGCTGATGCTCTACATCGAGGACAGCATCGATCCTCTGGTCGCGGCCGTGTCAACGGTACTGATCGTCATGGCGCTGGTTGTCATGCTGATCCTCGACAGGCTCTTCGGTCTCGATCGCATGCTCATCGGCCGCTCCCCGTCCGACCCGGACCGGTGATGCGGACCACACACGAATGGAAAGGCAAGATACAATGAAACTGCTCGTAAAGTCCGGCCCGGAAGAGGCCTTCCCGGAATGGCAGCGCCACTTCAGCGACGCCTATCCCGAGC
>NZ_QBKN01000051.1 GCF_003054175.1 Allosediminivita pacifica | reverse complement strand
TGGTAATCTTTGACATGACCGCCTCCCATTAAGGATTGTTGCGATCCCACCTTGGCACAGCGATGCCGTCGGGGGGCGGTTACAGCATCAAAGCCCTCGCCATGACTTCATCAGCGTGGTTTCTCGCCATCAAATGAAGGTCGCGAGGTAGGTCATGGTCGAACGTAGTGTGTTGTTGGCGCGCAAGAAGACATTCGGGGATCGTCAGACGCTAACTTACAAGGCTGTGCCCTCGGACTTGCAACAAGCTGGCAAGGCAGGCGATGTCCTGACACCCGACGTGGAGATTGGCAGTTATCGTGTCACTGCCGTTGTTGACTGGTGTGAAGTCGAGTTTCGCTTTGCAAAGAATACGCAGTTTCAGCATGTGCAGACGGTTCTCACGCAGCACTACCGTAGTGATCGCCGCACATACGTGGATCCAGTCGGGGCGGGGCCGGGCTATGTTGCCAACACTTTCAAGATCCGCTTCCAAGAGCCGAGAAAGGACCTTCTTCAATCGGTGCTCAGGGCGCTCGACGATCGCTTTCAGGTCTTGGGCAGCACAACGACCGCGATTGAGATCAGCGTCGACTTCTATCCGAGGACGCCTTCTGACGCAGCACGGGAGCGTATGTTCGGTGTGCTGGCGCGGAGCTTATACCTCCCTTCAGACGCGTGGACGGGCCATAAAAAAGAACCAAGGTTTGCCTGGGGTGCAAAGGGCAAGGACAGCCAGTTGTTTGCGCCGGACTCCATACTCCGAGGAGGCGTGAGCCAAGGCGCCCGTTTTGGGGTTCCCTACGACGCGACCTTCTACTTGGGTCAACGAGATGGACCTCGCATGTGGCGCCTGATGGACAAGATCATTGATAGGCAGCGGTTCGCGGATGATTTTGTTCAGTTGAATGATGAAGAGAAGCGGGTCCGCCTCGAGGTCACGCTGCGGGGCCATGAAGTCGCCAAGGTGAAGCTTGGGGATCCGGAACAGCTGTTTGGCTATAACTTTACCCAGCTGCAGAGAGAGTGCTTTTCCATGAAGCTGCCTGTCGTGCCTGTCGGCAAGGACCCGATTTCGAGCGTGCGGCGGGTAATTAGGGAGCGAATATTCCTCCGAGGCGGTGTGATTGCTTTGACCGCGAAGCGCGTTGCTCTCCGGTCGAAACGCAAGGAAGTGAGAAATGCGTTGGTTGAGCGTGCGAAACAGGCTGGCCGTCGGGCCGGCCTGCCCCGCGTTGCTGCACCTGGAAGCGAGCAGTATGGGTTGGTGAGTTACATAGAGCTCTCCAAGGAGATCAATGACGCCTTGAGCAAGCTGAGCCGTCATTGGAGGTGAGCTGCCGTGTCGAGCCCGCTTGGGTGTGGAGGTCTTTCAGGTCTCTGGTGTGAGGCAGGTGATCCGTGTTCTACGCCTCTCTTTAGTTATTAGAGTTATTAGGACTCGGGACGACCGCCTGTCAGTTGGAACCAGTGCGCATTCTTCAAGATATGAGGTTTCCGCGAGGAATGAGGGACGGTGGTCTGGTCGCGATGGCGTAAAAAACCTGTTTCGCCACTGGGGTGGGCTAGTCCTCATCGGCTGGTCCGGTTTCAGTCTTAGTGCATGACGGATCTTGGAGCTACAGTCGGGGTGCCCCGGCGAAGCGGCTCCGGAAGGTGGAGGCAATCGTTGCACGACCTCTGGAGCTGGCGGCCGAAAGCCGAGTGACGAGTGTGGTCGCGCGGTATTGTAGTGGACCCGTCATTCCAAGGTCAGCATAAGCGGCGTCTCAGGTCGATGTAGTGGGCGCAGCTGGGTATTCCGTTTGGTTCTAATTCCTTTGGCCGGAAATTTTGGGGCACTCGCGAGGGCCCTTCTGCAGAAGTGAGGCGGTTTCCATGGCGTCGTTCTGCCTGGCAGCGGCACAGGACGACGCTCTTGCGATACTGGGGCGAAAGCTCACCAATAAGACGCCCTGAGCTTCACAAGCTGCCGCGGTTGTCCTGCAGAATTGTTCGTGTTCTATCTTTACTATCAAGCGGAGCGGGCTTCGTGTCTCTTCGTTTCAAGGCCAGAAGGTATTCTTATGTCTGTATCCACGCTGCTCGACGGTATCGAGAAGGGACGCATCGTGCTGCCCGCTATCCAAAGGGATTTTGTGTGGAACGCAGATAGGATCGAGAAGCTGTTCGACTCCCTGTTCCGCGGCTATCCCATCGGAGTCGTCCTGCTTTGGGACACGACCGAGGCGATCCAGTATCGGACTTTCGTAGCCGACCATCGTCGCGGCGCGGAAGCCGCCTACAGGGTCAACGACGGGGAAACGGTGCAGCTGGTCCTCGACGGACAGCAGCGGCTGACCTCCCTCTATATCGCGCTGCGCGGCTCTCTGAATGGGCGCAGGCTGCACTTCGACGTCCTCAGCGGTCGCAGTTCAGACGACGCGAGCGAGGAGAAGTTCTCGTTTAAGTTCATGACCAAGGAAGAAGCGGAGGTGCGGAACGCCGAGGCTGTGACAGATAGCGACAAGGCTGCGATGCCTTCGCACTACGTTGCGCTCGCGGATTTCTCCGGTCAGTCCGCTCCGGGAAGTAAGCTCGGCCGTCAGCTTACGAAGAAATTCGATCTGAGCGAGGACGACCAGGACCGCGTCAGCGACAACCTGCGGCGTCCCGTGAGCATCATGACCGAGACGGGTGGGCTGCTACAGGAGCAGATCATCGACGCGGGCCTGCCCCAAGACTCCCCGGAACGGAAAACTGTGTTCGATATCCTTGAAATCTTCATGCGGATCAACACGCAGGGCATCAATCTAACGCGGTCGGATCTGATCCTGTCTATGCTCCGCCTCCACTGGCCGGACGCGACCGACGCGCTCCCGAAGTTCATCGCGGACGTGAACGCCAAGAGCAGCATCCAGATCGACTCAGATTTCGTGATCCGCTGCATCTTCTCTGTGGCGGGTCTCGGGACCCGGCTCGACATTGGGCTGCTTCGCAAGGCCAAGAACGTTGAAAAGGTGAAGGGCGCTTACGAGAGCACCACGGCCGCGATCCGTTCAGCTTTGGATTTCGCCCAGGACGAGTGCCGGATCGGATCGGTCAAGCTGCTCAACGGTCTCAACACGCTGGTGCCCGTCGTCCACTTCCTCGCGGCGAAGAAGAAGCCCGTCGTCGCACCGACGGAGAGGGCGGACCTGCGCAGGGCCATCTACCTAATCGCATTCTCCGGCGTGTTGACCAAGCACTCGGATAGCCGTCCTGGAGGACTCGTCCGCGAGGCCCTCGGGGGCAAGGCCACCGGCTTTCCCTATGAACGCGTTGCGAGATACGTGAAGGCAAAGACCCGTATTGAGAGTGCAGACAACCAACTCTTCGGAAGCCACGTCCCCCTAGCCTTGGCCTTGGTGCAGAACAGGAAGGATGGCAAAACCCTCTACGCGCGCAACGTTGTTGAGACAGATCACATCTTCCCACGCGCGAAGTATGGGGACGACCCATTGATCGATGACATTGGAAACCTCTGGTTTCTCCCCCAGCACGTGAACCGCAGTAAGACGGACGCAAAGCCGGCAACCTACCTTGCGGACGTGGACGACGCGGTGCTCGAGGCGGCGCTGATCGACCGCGGAAACTTGACAAAGCGCTTCGCGACCTTCGTAAGGGGGCGCCGCAAGGCGATGATTGCAGCGTTGCAGGAGAGAACCGGGATCTCGTCCCTGTAAGCTATGTTAGGCTGAAACAGACCTTCACGCCTTTCGCACCGAACGAGAGCTTCGTCCCGCGCTCCGGGCCTTAGCAGGACGGCGGTTGAACAGCGGCTTTGGTTCAGAACGTCATTATCAGTGCTGTCGGCTTTCCAATACACCGGCACAGGAGCCTTGGCGGAGTTATCTTGTCGGTCAGGTCGGTCAAGTCGGTCAGCCGCCGCTGTTCACCGACTCGACCGACTTGAACGAGCTGCTTAGTCCTCGATGCGATTCTTGTAGATGGCATAGACCCTCTCACGCGATGCCCCCGGAAGGGAGAGTGTGAAAGTCAATGCAGTCGCGCTCTCGGTCCGCAGGAGCGCTTGGTCACGCATGTAGGAGGCCGCTCGCTGAGCATCACTCCCATGAAGTTCGTTCCATGTTTCTTTGGTAAGGAAGTAGTGTCGTTCATCCTGCCAGCCAGAAGCACCGCCTGCGGTGCCGCTTTTCCGGTCCGGGAGAGAGCTACCATGCTGCACCAGGAAGTTCTTGGTCCTGATCAGGTATGACTCGGGGCCGCTCGCAGGTTCTGACATCCAGTCGCTGTGCCACTCGCCGAAGAGCGCTTTTATTCCCAGAAGCGCCTCTCCCTTCTCCCATCCAGTCAAGCCCTTCGCTGTCGCGAGCTCGCCGGCAAGCGCGGCGACCGCGAAGCTACGCGCCGCGCGAATGACGCGCCCATCGGAATTCTTCGGCAAACCGTTCAACATACCCTTCTCAAACTTCGCGAGATTCTTCTGATGATGACTGGCCAGCCTCGAGCCACCGACTTCGCAGAGAGAGCGAACGAAGTCCGGGCCGGAGGTCCCACCTTCATCGCGAGCTGCCAGCCCCAAGTCGCGAGCGAACTGCGAGGCGTCCGCTCTCGAGTGAAGATCATCGAAGGCGCCGTATGAGCGTTGGTCGGCAGGAACATCGATTAGCCGGACCTTTTGTCCGTCCTGTTGGCTAGTCGGCAAGCGAGCCAAGTGCTTTTTTGCCGATATCTCTCCTGTCGAGAGCCATGCGACTTTCCATCCGGGGCAGCTGGCGTCATTGAAGCGCGTCTTTCCGTGGCCATTGGCCAGCATGTAGATCGACCCGTCGACCACCTTGGGGTTTGCCTCGTGCATCTCGTCCAGCACCAGGAGTTGATCGTTTCGCTGCAACGCCAGCTGCTCCAGGCCATTGTCAGTTGCGCGCCAAGTGGGAATGGACGAAGTCGCCGACCAGACCGACGCTGCAACGCGCAGCAAAGTCGATTTGCCTGTCGACGAGCGTCCGCGAAGGTGAAAGCCGGTGCCATCCACGTTAAGGATGCGAAGCAGCGGGCCGGCAAAGGCCTGTGAGACGGCCAGCAAGGCGAGAGGATTTCCGCTGCAAAGGGTGCCAACTCTTTCACGCCACTTCTCAGGGGTTGCAGAGGCAGGCTGACGGTCTTGGCTCTTGTGTAGAGAAGGTGCTGCGACGGCAATGGGCCGGCCGATGCGGTGGCTGCCGATCAGGAAGCAGTCAAAGTCGTTCCCCTGCCAGCCGTTAGCCTGAGCTTGCTCAAGTATTCTCTCCGGCGCGGACTTCACGAGGAAACGATGCACCAAGGCCTTGACGGACTTCTCGGTCCCGAACGTCATGCCCTTATCAAGCAACGGCGAGAGTGCCTTTTGTTGGCCACTCTGAAGTTCGGAGTTCGGGATCTGGGCAAATCGGGTTTGCCCGTTGGGGTCCTTGACGGCGACCAGCAGGCTCCAGCCGCTGCCGTCGCGCCTACAAGACCGCGCCATAGGATAGATGGGGCTGCAAATCTGGACCCACTCCGGGCTGTCCGTTTCCTCAGAGAGAGCCCAGAGACCATCCATTCGTAGCTCGAAGCCGTCCGGAAAACCTGCGGTTGAGGTGCTCGCTTCCCGACCAAAAAAGTCTTTCATGGGCTGCCAGCGCAGATTGCGGGAATCCTCGCTTGTTTCCGAGTTGCTGGCGTGTGCGGGCTGTGTGTCGTTTGTAGGGAATTGGTAGGTCATGATAGCTCCTTAGGGTTAGGCGAGCAGGATTGTTCACCGAGCGCACATCGCTCGGCGGGAAGGCCGCGTCTGTTTTGTCTGGGGTTGGGCTAGGGCAGCCTATGAGCTGCGTCGCGTGGGCGCTTGGCGGTGGCTCTGATCAGCGCGAGGCTTCCCACGCTTCAATGTCAGTCAAGCGCCAGCGTGTAACGCCAGCGCTGAGCCGGACGGCCTCTGGAAAAGTGCCGAGCCGAGCCCACCGCCAAATCGTGTCCTTTGAGACGGAAAGGCGGGTGGCGACGTCGTTGACGGTAAGGTAAAAAGTGCTGCTCATGATTTCTCCTCACGAAACTGGACGCAGGGGATCGGTCGGCAGCCAGTGGGGGCGGCTGCCGGTCGATGGACGATCAATTGGCTTGGGGGAGAGGCTTAGAGCCCCTTGATTTTCCACTTCCGGAAGGACCAGCGGACTTGCTTGTCCAGCTCTTTCAAGAGCTCCGAGATGTGCGCGGCCTGCTCGAGCGCAGCCTTGCGGCTATCTTTGTCCGTGAGGTCAGAGTCCTCGAGTTCGGCCAACCGCCGCGTCAACTCATCTTTCTTATACTCGTTCACGAAATCAGCCAGTTCCTGGGCCGCAAAGAGAAGCTGGTCGATCATGTTTTCGGCGCGCCCGATCGATCCCTTGAAGCCACCGAAGAGTTCGTCCGGATTCTCACCCGGGTCGATGTCTTCGCTGACGTGCTGCTCAGGGCCGCTGTCGTCAATGAAGAGCGGGAAATCGAGCCCCATCAGGCCAAAGTTGAGCGAGGCATCGAAGCCCGTGGGGTGCACCTCCTGATACTGGTAGAACGGCGTCTTCAGGTAGGGGTATGTGCTGTCCTCGAGCAGGTGCTGCTCTTGGCGCTCACGTTCTAGCTGACGCCTTTTGCGTTCGTTCGCCGACATTGACATGTAAGGCTCCTTCGCTTGCCTGGTGTGAGTGTGAATGTAGCATTCACGTTCACGGCAGTCAAGCGCCTTGATGGAGAAAGCGCCGAGCCCCTGACGCGATTCTTCATCAAGCTCGGAAGCGAGCACATGGTTTGTTGTGGGGATTTATGGTGGGAAGATCTCAGGTGCTCATCGAAACACCTGCGTTTCCAGATACTTGCCGGGATGCATGGCGGAGAGGAAGGGATTCGAACCCTCGAGACGGTTTCCCGCCTACACACTTTCCAGGCGTGCGCCTTCGACCACTCGGCCACCTCTCCGCGGACCCCTCTATCGGAAGCGCCATGGGGGGTGCAAGAGCTTTTGGGTGAGTGATGATACCGGAATGTCGCAAAAGAAAACGGCCGCCGCGATTGCCGCGACGGCCGTTTCGATTTGTCGGGCTGACCTCGCCGAAGGGCGCGGCCAGGAGGCTCTTATTGGGCAGTCGCCTGTGCGACGTCCACGGTCACGCCGGGGCCCATGGTCGAGCTGATGGCGATCTTCTTCATGTAGGTGCCCTTGGCGCCCGCGGGTTTCGCGGCAGCCACGGCGCTGACGAAGGCGCGGATGTTCTCGGCCAGCTTGTCCGCGTCGAAGGACAGCTTGCCCACGCCCGCGTGGATCACGCCGGCTTTCTCGGCCTTGAACTGGACCTGGCCGCCCTTGGCGTCCTTGACGGCCTGGGCCACGTCCATGGTCACCGTGCCGACCTTGGGGTTCGGCATCAGGTTCCGCGGGCCGAGGATCTTGCCGAGACGGCCGACGATCGGCATCATGTCCGGCGTGGCGATGCAGCGATCGAACTCGATCGTGCCACCCTGGATCGTTTCCATCAGGTCCTCTGCGCCGACGATGTCGGCACCCGCTGCCTGCGCTTCCTCGGCCTTGGGGCCACGGGCGAAGACGGCGACGCGGACTGTCTTGCCGGTGCCGTTGGGCAGGCCGACGACGCCGCGGACCATCTGGTCGGCGTGGCGCGGATCGACGCCGAGGTTCATCGCGATCTCGACGGTTTCGTCGAACTTGGCACCGGAGAGCGACTTGATGAGGCTGACGGCCTCCTCGATCGACAGGTTCTCCTTGCCGGCGACGGCTTCACGTGCCGCGCGGACGCGCTTTGCAACTTTTGCCATGGTTGTTACCCCTTCACCTCGATGCCCATCGACTTGGCGGAGCCAAGGACGATCTTCATCGCCGCGTCGACGTCGGTTGCGGACAGGTCGCGCATCTTGGCTTCCGCGATCTCGCGGACCTGGGCGACGGTGACGGTCGCGATGGTCTCGCGGCCCGGCTTTTCGGCGCCGCGCGGACGGTTGCGCTTGCCCACGGGCTTCAGGCCCGCTGCCTTCTTCAGGTAGTAGGACGCCGGCGGCGTCTTGATGTCCATCGTGAAGGACTTGTCCTGATAGTAGGTGATCAGGGTCGGGCAGGGCGCGCCCGGTTCCATCTCCTGCGTCTTGGCGTTGAACGCCTTGCAGAATTCCATGATGTTGATGCCGCGCTGACCCAGGGCAGGGCCGACCGGCGGCGAGGGGTTGGCTTTGCCTGCAGGGATCTGCAGCTTCATGGTGCCGGCAAGCTTCTTGGCCATCGGCTTTCTCCTTTTCCATCTCCCCGTCCGACGCGACGGCGGGGCTTTCGTGTGGCGTGGTCAGGTCCGGACATCGCGATGCCCTCGCCTCCCACGAGTCGGCGCGGAATCCGCGCGCAAGGCCGCCCCATAGCTCAGACGGCCCTGCTTGGCAAGGGGCGCGGCTGGGTGCGCCGCGAGAGTGTCCCGGGCCGGGACACTTTCCCGGGTCAATGAAATCAATAGGTTGGGATCCCGGGTTTACCGGATCTTAGGAATGTCCCGCGGGCAGGCGTCGAAAGAAGGGGGCTCTGCCCCCGTCCCTGCGGGACTCCCCCGAGGTATTTTGTGCGAGAAGAAATCAGGGCAGGGGGCGGCCTGACAGGGCCTGCCCTGAGGACTGCGCGCGATGGCAGCAGGGCGGGGTGCGCGAGTGACGGGGGAGGCGTGCTCGGCGCGGTGTGTAAAACGGGAAGCGATCCCGTAACGGAGGATGAGACGGGTGTTCGGGCAGGTGCGGACGCGGAGCCAGGTGCAGAGCTGAGGCCGGGAAGGGAGACGGGGAGGGCGAGCTTCGTCGCGACGGGCGCTTGTGCTGCGTCTGCGGGATTGGCTGATATCATGACATGCAGGTGCGATCTCTGTGGGGGCACCGGGGCTGGCCAGCGCGTTCCAGGGAGATGGCGTCGTAGAAGAGGAGGCCACATGCCGAAAATTCCCGCCAGCGCATGGCGCGACCACGAAGCCGCCCCGCACCCGGTCTCCGGTCAGACCGACGGGCCCTATTCCGAGATGCCGCTGGGCGATCTGGTGGGGCTCACGCAATACGGGGTTCACCTCGAGCGCCTTCCGCCGGGGTCGCGGTCCTCGCACCGGCATTGGCACGAGGAGGAGGACGAGTTCGTCTACCTGCTGTCGGGCGAGCTGGTGCTGATCGAGGAAGGCGAGGTCGCGCTTGTCGCCGGCTAGGCCGCCGGGTGGAAGGCCGGGCAGCCGGTTGCGCATTGCTTCGAGAACCGGTCGGACCGCGATGCGATCATGCTGGTGGTGGGGACGCGGCTGGCGGCGGACGTGGTCCATTACCCCGATCACGACATGATCCTGCACAGGGGGCCGAGTCGCCGGAGCTACACCCGCGGCGACGGGACCCCGATTGGCCTGGAGGACTGAGGGCCGGAAACGAAAACACCCCGGAGTGGGCTCCGGGGCGCGGGAAATCAGATCGGTGAGGTCCGGGGCGCCGCCAGCCTGGCGGCGCGGCGCTCACATGTCCTTGGAGACCTGAGTGAACTCCAGCTCGACCGGGGTTTCGCGGCCGAAGATCGACACGGCAACGCGCAGGCGCTGGTTGTCGTCGTCGACGCTCTCGATCATGCCGTCGAAGCCCTCGAAGGGGCCCTCGTTGACCTTGACCTTCTCGCCCACCTCGAAGTGGATGAGCGTGCGCGGGGCTTCCTCGCCTTCCTGCACGCGGCCCAGGATCGCCTCGACCTCGGCATCGCGCATGGGCATCGGGCGCCCCTGTGGCCCGAGGAAACCGGTCACGCGGTTGATCGAGTTGATCAGGTGATAGCCACGATCGGACATTTCCATGTGCACCAGCACGTAGCCGGGCATGAAGCGACGCTCGGTGGTCACCTTCTTGCCGCGACGAACCTCGATCACCTCTTCGGTGGGGACCAGTACCTCGTCGATCTGGTCCTCGAGCTGCTGCTCCTCGACCGCCGTCCGGATCTGTTCGGCGATCTTCTTCTCGAAGTTCGAGAGCACGCTCACCGAATACCACCGCTTCGCCATCTGGCCTCGTCCTTGTTCCTGTCCTTCGGGCGCGCAGGGCCCCAAAGATGTTTGTCCCCAAATGAAAACCGGCGTGCAACACGACTCATTGCACGCCCGGCTCGATTGAGTGCGCCGTCTTTACCCGCGGGCTCCGCAGGTTTCAAGAGGCCGAGGCTTCAGCCGAAGGCGCCGAGGATGGCCTGCAGGCCGCCGCGGATCAGCATGTCGACCAGTGCAAAGAACACGGCCGTCAGGGCTGCCATTATGAGGACCATGATGGTCGTCAGCACCACCTCGCGGCGGGTCGGCCAGACGACCTTCGCGATTTCGGCGCGGACCTGCTGGATGAACTGGAGCGGATTGGTGCGTGCCATGAAGCGTTCCCGTCGGTGAATTGCGCGGTGCCTTACGCGGTTGCGGCCCGGATGGCAAGGCATGAGCCCGGGGCGTCAGCCAATGAACGCGCCCGCGGCGCGTGCCCGTGCGTGCGGTAGGGCGGCGGCGATACTTGTCCATAGCACGAAAATTCACGCCTTTGTCATGGGCTTAGGGGAACGCTTGGGGGAGATGCGGGTTTTGAGTGCACAATCGCGGCGGCGCAAGGCCGTCGCAATGATGACGGAAAACGGAGATATAGACATGAAGACCATCGTGAGTGCAATCGCCCTGTCCGCCGGCCTCGCAACTGCTGCTTTCGCACAGGATGCAGGCACCGAAGAAGCCACCACCCTGACCGAAGGCGAGGTCGCACAGGTCATGACGCACGAGCCGAGCCTCGATGTCGAGAGCCTGACGGACGAAGAAGTCCTGATCATCAAGCAGGCCGTCGCGTCCGGCGACGACACCGAGCTGCGCGAGACGCTCGAGCAGATCGCAGCCGACGACTGATTTCCTGTAGAGCGTTCGCTCGCAGCAAAAGGCCGCCCCATCCGGGCGGCCTTTTTTGTTGCGCGCTTCCTGTGGCCGCGGCCCTTGAGCGCGCCAGGCGGCTTCTCTGTCGCCGTGGGCGGCCGGGTGCGGGCGCGATGCAAGGCGTCTCGCCGGTGTCGCGCGGAAGGCGCGGGATCTCTGCATGATGTCGGGGTGGGAAATGCGGGCCTGGCAGGGGCAGCAGGGCTCGAACCCGCGACCTACGGTTTTGGAGACCGTCGCTCTACCAACTGAGCTATACCCCTATGGCCGACCCGTCAGGTACGCGAAGGCCGGGCGAAGATCAAGGGGCCTTTCCGCGGCGGGAAGGGGCGTCGTACCGGATTTTTTGTCCGGGCCACCTTAGTTGACGCTACGTCACAATGAGAGTTTTCCGAGATAGGTGCGACGCGGGCGTGAAGGCGCGCGACGGCTTCGTGCGCTGGTTCCGGGGCGTTGTTCTCGGCGCATGACCTTGGCTTGTTGGGCCGCACCAAGAACGTGCATGAGTGCACATCCGTGGTCATCGGGTTCAATCACAAGCGCGCAAGATTTTGTGACTAGACAGAGATTTATTCGTGATTTCAACGCGCTGGAGAAGCACCTACATGAGCTTCACGAGACGCACAGAAGCGCTCCACGAATAATCACGAGCCAACAGAGCTCGCGCCAACCGTAAGAAGGAAGAGAACAATGAAGACCGTATTCGCATCCGCCCTCGTTGCCGCCACCGCCCTGACCGGTGCTGCCTATGCTGCCACTCCCGCGCAGCTGACCGAGATCCAGAAGTACGCGCCCAACGCCGACGTCACGAGCGTGACCGACCGCGAAGCCGCGCTGGCACTCTCGATCATCCGCAGCGGCGACAACGACGCCGACAAGCGCCAGGAAGTCCGGAACCTGCTCCGCTGAGCAGGCCGGCCTTCGGGCCGCTCCAGACACAGACACTCCCAGTCAGACCGGGCCGGCGCCGATCGCCGCCTGGTTCCTCCCAGAGATCCGATAGGAACACGTCATGAAAACCATCTTCGCATCCGCCCTCGTCGCCGCCACCGCTCTTTCCGGTGCAGCTTATGCTGCCATTCCGCAGGCACAGATGCTCGAGATCCAGAAGTACGCGCCCAATGCCGACGTCACGACCGTGACCGACCGCGAAGCTGCCCTGGCGCTCTCGATCATCCGCAGCGACGACAACGACGCCGACAAGCGCCAGGAAGTCCGGAACCTGCTGCGCTGAGCGCACCCCGGTCCTGATCTCGCAATTCCGGCGGAGCCCTGCTCCGCCGACCACACCCAGATTCGATAGGAACATGTCATGAAAACCATCTTCGCATCCGCCCTCGTTGCCGCCACCGCCCTGACCGGTGCAGCCTATGCTGCTACCCCCGCGCAGCTGACCGAGATCCAGAAGTACGCACCCAACGCCGACGTGACCTCCGTCAGCGACCGCGAAGCCGCTCTGGCCGTCTCGATCATCCGCAGCGGCGACAGCGAAAACGACAAGCGTCAGGGAGTTCAGAACCTCCTGCGCTGAGCGCGGCCGGTCCTGATGCCCATGGAGGCAAGGACATGCGTTACGTCGCAATCATCGCCCTGGTCCTGACCGGTCTGACCGGTGGGGCCTGGGCCGCGCAGCCGACGGTGCAGCCGCTGCTCTACGCGCCGCTGCCCGACATGCCGACACTGCCCGGCATCTGGCCTGCACCCCAACCCGAGACCGTCCGCATCGGCGAGACGGCCTCCCCCACAAGCTGACGCCTCGCGTCGGCAGACAGACATCGAAAAGGAACACGCAATGAAAACCATCTTCGCATCCGCCCTCGTCGCCGCCACCGCCCTGACCGGTGCCGCCTATGCAGCCACTCCCGCGCAGCTGACCGAGATCCAGAAGTACGCGCCCAACGCCGACGTCACGAGCGTGACCGACCGCGAAGCGGCACTGGCCGTCTCGATCATCCGCAGCGGCGACAGCGAAAACGACAAGCGCCAGGAAGTGCAGAACCTCCTGCGCTGAGCCTCCAGACAGACCTCACTCCCTGTCGAAAGGGTCGTCCCGCAAGGGACGGCCCTTTTTCTATGCGCGCTAGGCTGCCAGCCACCGGAGAATCGCCCATGAAAAAGGGCGCCGGGTTTCCCCGGCGCCCTCTTGCCCCTACGGGCGGATGTGGTGACGGGGCCATGGCCCCGTCAGTCGATCACTCGACGATCTTGGAGACGACGCCGGAGCCGACGGTGCGGCCGCCTTCGCGGATGGCGAAGCGGAGGCCGTCTTCCATGGCGATCGGGGC
>NZ_QBKN01000050.1 GCF_003054175.1 Allosediminivita pacifica | reverse complement strand
GAGATTTCGAGCGCGTTCTGTTGCGCCTCGCTCGGGATCGTCCCGACTGTGCGCCACGCCGATTACATCGGCTCCTGGCTGGAGGTGATGCGCGAAAATTCCCGCGCCATCGTCCGTGCCGCCTCGCAGGCCAGCAAGGCGGCCGACTGGCTGCTCGCCCATCTGCCGGAGAATGGCAGCGCCGCCGCAGAGCAAACCTCGACCGACGGGAGGGCTGCGGCATGATCCTCCTGACGGCGTCACAACGCGCGCAGCTTTTGGCCAATGGTTGCCAGGCTGATACCGACCACATTCCGGTCGTGAAGTTCTTCAATCCCTTCGGCGCCGGTGTCTGGCTCGCGACCGAGCTCGACGAGGACGGCGACATCATGTTTGGCCTGGCCGACATTGGCTACCCGGAGCTTGGCTCCTGGAGCCTCAACGAACTGCGCTCCATTCGGCTGCCCTTCGGCATGGGTATCGAGCGGGATCTGCTGTTCACGGGCGATTTTCCGATCTCGGTCTGGGCCAAGGCCGCCCGCGAAACCGGCAGCATTCGCGATGCCGAGCGCCTGCTTTATCGCTCGGGCCGCCTGTCAGGTGGGACACGACCCGACACGGAGCCTCCGCGTTCCTGAGGGGTTCTGCAGCTTCGGCGCTGCTCTCTTCGCAGGAAGAGGGCGGCGCTCCTCCTCGTGACGCGGTGAAAGCTCGGCGCCCGGCCGACTGCCCGTTGGAGGACAGGACCATGACACGAAAGATGAGAACACCCGCCGTCGAACCGCAGAGACTCCGCTTCTCTGCCCAGGAGCAGGCCGTAGTCTATGAGGCCCGGCAGATCCTGCTGCGTCACCTCAACCAGAACCCTGTCCTGACGTCCTGGCAGGCGGTGCTCGACTATTGCGCGCTCACCATCAGGGGCGATGTGGAGCGCTTCCATGTCCTCTATCTCGACCGGAGGAACCGGCTGATCTCCGAAGAATGCCTCGCCGTCGGCACCGTCGATCATGTCCCGGTCTATCCCCGGGAGATGCTGCGGTGCTGCCTGGCGCTCAATGCCTCGGCGCTGATCATCGTCCACAATCATCCGGCCGGTGATCCCGAGCCGTCGTCCGCCGATCTCGCGATGACGAAAGAAATCGGGAAGGCCTGTGCGTCTCTGGGGGTAGTGCTGCACGACCACATCATCACCGGTGCTGGCCGGGAGACCAGCCTGCGTGCCCGCGGCGAGCTCTGATGGGTCTGCGCGTTCATCCGCGGCTCGGCCGTGAGAGGGAAAGGAGGGTGGGGGTTTCGTGACGGGCTGGTTGCCGGAGAGAGAGGCTCCCCGGCGTCCGTCATGGAGACACTGACATGGCCACTGCCACGCAGAAAATCACCCTGTCGTCCTCGCGCGACATCCCCTTCAACAAGCTGGTGCTCAGCCAGTCCAACGTCCGGCGGGTGAAGGCCGGCATCTCGGTCGAGGAACTGGCCGGGTCCATCGCCCGCCGCGGGCTGATCCAGTCCCTGCATGTCCGACCCGAGCTCGATGCGAAGGGGCAGGAAACCGGCCTCTTCGAGGTGCCGGCTGGCGGCCGCCGCTATCGTGCGCTGGAACTGCTGGTCAAACAGAAGCGCCTCAACAAGACCACGCCGGTGCCCTGCATCGTTTCGGATGCCAGCGACGACATCCTGATCGACGAGGTCTCGCTTGCCGAGAATATCGAGCGCGCGCCGCTGCATCCGCTCGACCAGTTCCGCGCCTTCCAGGTGCTGCGCGACAAGGGCATGAGCGAGGAGGAGATCGCCGCGGCCTTTTTCGTTGACAGCAAGGTGGTGAAGCAGCGCCTGCGCCTGGTCTCGGTCTCGCCCGTGCTGCTCGAAGTCTATGCCGAGGACGGAATGACGCTGGAACAGCTCATGGCCTTCACGATCTCCGAGGATCACGTCCGGCAGGAACAGGTCTGGGAGGCGATCAAGGATGGCTGGCAGAAAGAGCCATATACCATCCGTCGTATGCTGACCGAGACCACCGTCCGGGCCTCCGACAAGCGGGCGCTCTTCGTCGGCATCGAGGCTTACGAGGCGGCCGGCGGCTATGTGCTGCGCGATCTCTTCCAGCGGGACGATGGCGGCTGGCTCCAGGACCCGGTGCTGCTCGACCGGCTGGCGGGCGAGAAGCTGAAGGCCGAGGCGGAGACCATCGCCGCCGAGGGCTGGAAGTGGATCGAGGTCGCCGTGGACTTCCCCTATGGCCATACCAGTGGCATGCGCCGTCTGGCCGGCACCACCATCGACCTGACCGACGAGGAGCGTGCCGAGCGTGAGAAGCTGCGGGACGAGTTCGACGCGCTGGAAGCGGAATATGCCGAGGCCAGCGAACTCCCCGACGAGGTGGACGCGCGCCTCGGCGAGATCGAGGAAACGCTGGATGCCCTGGAATCCCGGCCAATGGTCTATGACGCCGACCAGATGGCTCGCGCCGGTGTCTTCGTCAGTATCCGCCATGACGGCCAGCTCGCCGTCGAGCGCGGCTATGTCCGTACCGACGACGAGACGGTGGAGGGTCAGGAAGGGCAGGGTACCGATGGTTGTGCTCCCGAGGGCGGCGAGTCTGGTGGTAAGAAGCGCGCTGTCATCACGGTGGGCGGTACGGCGACCGAACCCGAGGAGGACGAAGAGCTTGAGACCATCCGGCCTCTGCCCGATCGCCTCGTCAGCGAGCTGACCGCACATCGCACGCTGGCGCTCCGCGATGCCGTGGCAACGAACCCGCATATCGCGATGACGGCGCTGCTGCATCGACTGGTCACCGATTGCTTCCTGCCGCATTCCCCCAAGGGCTGCCTCGAGGCTCATGTCCGGGAGGTTCACTTCCCGGCGCAGGCCGACGACCTCGCCGAAAGCGTCTCGGCGCGCGCCATCGCCGAGCGGCACGAACGCTGGGGTGATCATATCCCGGCTGACGATGCGGCGCTCTGGGACTGGCTGGTCGATCAGGACGACGACACCCGCATGGAGTTGCTCGCCCATTGCGTTAGCTTCGGCGTCAACGCCCAGCACGAGAAGCCCAACCCCTATGGCGGCATGGGCGTCAGCCAGCACGGGCTCGACGTGCGCCTGTCCCAGGCCGACCGGCTGGCGCGGGCAGCTGGCCTCGACATGGTGGCGGTGGGGTGGCGGCCGACCGTCGGCAACTATCTCGGTCGCGTGACCAAGCCCCGGATCATCGAGGCGGTGCGCGAGGGCGCTGACGAGCGGGCCGCCCAGCTCATCGACCACCTCAAGAAGGGCGATATGGCCAAAGAGGCCGAGCGGCTACTGGCAGAAACCGGCTGGTTGCCGGCGCCACTGCGCATGGTGGATCGCGATGCCGATATCGCGGTGGATGCCGGGGTCGACATGGAGGCGGACGATTTGCCTGAATTCCTTGCCGGCGATGGCGAGGATGAAGACGCCACGGAGGACGAAGAGCAGTCGATGGTCGCCGCCGAATGATGCTCAGGCGGGGTGGCCTTCGCTGCCCCACCTCATCCCTTCCGTTTCCGCAACTTGCCCGGTCCTCGTGACCGGGCTTTTCTTTGGAAAAATCCGATGTCCGCAGATATCGATATCGACCAGATCTTTTGCAAGGACAGCGCCAACCCGCCTTCGGAACGGACGCTGCCATGGGAGGAAACCTGCGACGGCATCACGGTGGTGGTGGAGCCGAAGCCGCATTGGGCGGACGACATGCGCGCCTTCCGTCTCGAAGCCCGCGAATATTGCCGCTACGCCGATTGGACCGCGAACGGCGGTCATGCTCGGTTCTACAGTCATATCGACACCAGCGGTGATGACGTGATGATGAGCGCGCGCGCCATGATCGCCCGCGAGATTGCCGATGGGCTCTGGGACTGAAGGCCCGATCACGTCTGACGGTTGCCGCCACCGTGGACCTGTCATCGGCCTGTATGGCTTCAGTTCCAGCTTCACCACGGTGCCGCTCATTATGTTCGGCATCGGTGTCCGCCCCCGTCCTCGACCACATTCCTGATGGCAGCGTGGCGGCAAGGCTGGCCGGGCGAAGCATCTGCAAGGGGGGATCCGGCGCCTGTCGGATGCAAAACACCACCCCCGCTTCCATTCGCTAACCTTGGTCTGGTCCGTCTCTTTGACATTCAACCCCGGAGGGGTCGGCTTACGCAAACGTGCCGCCCTCGGGGATTCGGAAAAAGTCCGAACGCCGAGGGTGAGTGCAGATCCGGTCAGACACGTCGGGCGCCTGTCGCGCGGGGGATGGTCCCCCGCCTCCAGTGACAGGAGCCAATCCCGATGTCCTATGCAGATGCAACCGCTTTCGCCGCCAGCCTCGCCACCACGCTGATGGTCGTAATCGTCGTGTTCCAGGCCGGGGACGGAACCCACGGCGCCATGCCCGCCGACGAGTTCGACGGCGATGAGGACATGGTGAAGCTGGAACTGGATCCATGGGAGTAAGGCGCGAAAGCGCCTCACCCCAAACGGCCCGAGCGCGGAGACCCGCGCTTCGGGCCTTCAGTGCCTCACGATGGTCCCCCATCGTCGGCAGCGGAACCGGGAACAAGCCCGGTCAGAGAGGAAGAGTGCGGGCCTTTCGGCCGTGACGGGTTGAGGGCTGGAGAGAGAGGCTCACCGGCGCCCGTCATGGAGTGATCCCGATGATCTTTGCCCGTTCCGAAACATTCCGCTCTATCGGCCAGACTCTGGCGGACGAAGTTCTGCCCGCGCTTTATCGGTCGCAAAAGCTGCCGCTGCGCATCTCTTGCCTCGGCGTCGCCAGCTATGACGCAAGTGACGCGGCGAATAGCTTTGACCGCGTGATCCCACTTGGGGAATTCCCGTCGCCGGGGGAGGTCATCCAGGCCGCAGCCTTGCGCCTGTCGCGCGGTGATATTTGCACGGGGCCGAATAGCTTTCCATATTTCCAGCCGCGCATCATGCTCATTCAGGACCGCGATCAGCGCCTGGTCCTCGCCGGCGAAATCCGCGCCGGCATTATCCTCTGGCAGCAGCCGGTCGCCTCCGATGCCGAGGCACGCAGGATTGTGACCGAGGCCAGCCGACTGCGCGGTATGGCATTCCGAGCCTCGGAGCCCGGGGATGCGATACGGCTGCGTTACCGCGCCGCCATGCTGGAGGCCCGGCTGGTCGATCCGCTCTGGAGAGCGACCGCCGCCGAATTGCTCCGACTGCCACGGGCGGCGTGACCTTGCTCGCCTTCCCAACCTCTCCGCCCGGTCCCGCACCGGGCTTTTTCCGTTTCAGGAGTCTGACATGGCCGACTATTTCACCCATTTCTCCTGCCTGCTCGATGTGGGCACCCCCGAGCAGGCCGTCCGCGCGCTCGATCTCTACAATGCGCTCTCGGCTGAGAATGCCGCTGGGGATCCGCCTTCGGACGGGTTTCTGCTTTCCATTCAACCCGAGCATGGCGGAACCCAGCTCTGGATGCGCGATGATGGCACCGGCGATCCTGAGCATGTCGTCCAATTCGTCAAACGCTGCGCGAAGGAGTTCGGGCTGACCGGCCTTTGGGGGATGCAATACGCCAATACCTGCTCGAAGCCGCGTGTGGACGGGTTCGGTGGAGGCGCCCATGTGCTCGATCTCGCCACCGGAGAGACTGTGGACTGGTTCTACACGGACGGCTGGCTTGCCATCGTGCTGGACGGAGGCGATCCCTATGCCTGATATTATCGAAACCACCGTCTATCGCCTCAACGAGTTGTCCGGGGACGCGAAGGACGAAGCCCGTGCCTGGTATCGCGAAGGTGGCTTCGACGATGACTGGTACGATGTGGTCTATGAGGATTTCCAGCGTATTGCCGAAATCCTAGGGCTGAACCTCAAGACCCGAACCGTCCGGTTAATGGGCGGCGGCACACGGCAGGAACCCTGCATCTGGTTCCGGGGCTTCTGGAGCCAGGGGGACGGCGCGTGCTTCGAAACTTTCTATGCCTACCGCAAGGGCGCCCCGCGCCGCATCAGAGAATACGCGCCGCAGGACTCCGAGCTGCACCGCATCGCCGATACCCTGCAGGCGGTGCAGCGGCGTAATTTCTACCAGCTTCGCGCCGAAGCCACCCATCGCGGCCGTTATTATCACGAATACTGCATGGCGATCTCGGTGGAACGAGACAGCCCGACCGGACACGACTTGACCGCCGACGCCGAGGAGGTGGTTATCGAGGCGTTGCGCGATCTGGCCCGCTGGCTCTATTGCCAGCTCGAGCGCGAGTTTGAATACCTGTCGTCGGATGACGTCATCGATGAGACCATCATCGCCAACGGTTACACCTTCACTGAAGCCGGTCGCCGCTTCGGATGATTCCAGGAAGACACTGACAAGCGCCCCGCCGTCCGGTCGGGGCGCTTTTTTCATGCTGCGCTTCGAGAGTCAGAGGTGGGCCGGAAGGGGTTTAGTCCGGGCGGTCGAGAGAGAGCGCCGTCCGGGCTTGTCCTTCCCGCTCTCCTGAGGTTTTCAACATGAACTTGGTTTCCCCCGTGGCCGATCCGGTCACGCCGCTGGCGGCTGCGCCAGCGATCCTGGCTGCGGCCAATCATCTGCTCCCCCATCTCGAACGCGGTCAGCGCGTCGATGCCGTGACATTGCGCGGTGCGATGGAAACGGCCTTCGGCGCGTCGGACGCTACCGGCGTCTGGGACTGGAAGCTCGCCTATGAGGCTTGCGAGGTCGCCACCGTTCTGTTCCTGCGCAAATACGGAAAGGCCCTTTTCCGCAAAGCCGGTTCTCCGGTTTCCCGGCTCGATGCTCTGACGAAGATCGCGGGGTTGTTGCCGACGCAGACCCGCCGCTCCGAGGAAAGCCAGAGCTTCCAGCAGTTCAGCACACCTCTGCCTCTCGGCCTTGCCGCCCTGACCGCGGCCGCGATCACGCCTGACGATTTGGTGCTGGAGCCTTCGGCCGGCACCGGCCTGATGGCGATCCTGGCGCAGACTGCCGGCGGCTCGCTGATCCTCAACGAGTTTGCCGAGACCCGCGCCGATCTTCTCTCGTCCCTCTTTCCGGCCTTTCCCGTCACCCGGTTTGACGCCGCCCAGATCGACGATCATCTGGTCTCGGAGACCGTGCCGTCGGTAGTGCTGATGAACCCGCCTTTCTCGGTCCTGGCCAATGTCGAGGGGCGGATGGCGGATGCTGCCCTTCGTCATGTTGCCTCGGCGCTGGCCCGGCTTGCTCCTGGCGGACGGCTGGTCACGATCGCCGGGGCCAATTTCAGCCCGGAAGCACCGGCCTGGCGCGACGCCTTCATGCGCCTGCAGGATCGCGGGCGCGTGGTCTTCACTGCGGCGATTGATGGCGCGGTCTTTGCGAAGCACGGTACCAGCATCGATACGCGGCTGACCGTCATCGACAAGCTGCCTGCCGACGATCCGTCCTTTTTCCCGGCATCAAAGGGCACCGCACCGGATGTCGCCACGCTGCTCGGCTGGATCAAAAGCCAGGTTCCGCCGCGCTTGCCGGTCTCGCTGCCGAAGGTCGCTTCTCCCATGCCGGCGGCTGCCCCGAAGACCGTGCGCGGTTATCTCGCTCGCGCCATAGCGTCCCGACCCGCCGCCGCACCAGCGTCCGATCCCGAGGGGGTGGAGCTCGAGTATGAGACCGTGGACTGGGCGCCGCCCGAAGGCGCGCGCTTGTCGGACGCGATCTATGAGGAATATGCGCTGCAATCGCTGCGTATTCCCGGCGCACAGCCGCATCCGACCAGGCTGGTACAGTCTGCCGCCATGGCCTCGGTCGCACCGCCGAAGCCGTCCTACCGGCCCATGCTGCCCGCCGACATCTGTACCCGCCTGTCGGACGCGCAGTTGGAGACGGTGATCTATGCAGGGGAAGCCCATGCCGATCACCTCGCCGGCGCATGGACCGTGGACGAACATTTCGACAACGTGCGCGCCGCCGCCGAGGATGCCGCCGGAGCTGTCCGCTTCCGCCGGGGCTTCATGCTCGGTGACGGCACCGGCGCCGGCAAGGGCCGTCAGTCGGCCGGGATCATCCTCGACAACTGGCTGCGTGGCCGCCGCAAGGCGGTCTGGATCAGCAAGTCCGACAAGCTGATCGAGGATGCGCAGCGCGACTGGTCGGCGCTCGGCATGGAACGCCTGCTGGTAACGCCACTCTCGCGCTTCTCTCAAGGGGCAAAGATCACGCTGTCGGAAGGCATCCTGTTTACCACCTATGCCACGCTGCGCTCCGACGACCGGGGCGAGAAGGTTTCGCGCGTCAAGCAGATCGTCGAATGGTTGGGCACCGATTTCGATGGGGTCATCATCTTCGACGAGAGCCATGCGATGCAGAATGCCGGTGGCGGTAAGGGAGACCGCGGCGATATCGCCGCCAGCCAGCAGGGACGCGCAGGCCTGCGGCTCCAGCATGCCCTGCCGGATGCGCGCGTGGTCTATGTCTCGGCAACCGGGGCCACGACAGTCCACAACCTCGCCTATGCCCAGCGGCTCGGTCTCTGGGGTGGCGAGGATTTTCCGTTCCAGACCCGCGCCGAGTTCGTCGAGGCGATCGAGGCCGGCGGCGTGGCAGCCATGGAGGTGCTGGCCCGCGATTTGCGTTCTCTCGGCCTCTATACCGCGCGCTCGCTCTCCTACGACGGCGTCGAATACGAACTGGTCGAGCACAAGCTCACCGAAGAGCAGCGCCGCATCTATGACGCTTACGCGGCCGCATTCGCCGTGATCCATGGAAACCTGGCCGCGGCGATGGAGGCGGCCAACATCACCGGCAGTGAAGGCACGCTAAACCGGCAGGCCAAATCCGCAGCGCGGTCGGCCTTCGAGAGCACCAAGCAGCGCTTCTTCGGGCATCTGCTGACCTCGATGAAAACCCCGACGCTGATCCGTTCGATCGAAGCCGATCTGGCGGCGGGCCATGCGGCCGTCATCCAGATCGTCTCGACCGGCGAGGCGCTGATGGAACGGCGACTAGCCGAGATACCCACCGACGAATGGAACGACATTTCCGTCGATGTCACGCCGAGGGAATATGTCGGCTCGTACCTGCAGCATTCCTTCCCGGTGCAACTCTACGAACCCTTCACCGACAGCGAAGGCAACCTCTCCTCGCGACCCGCGTTCCGGGACGGCCAACCGGTCGAGAGCCGCGAAGCCGTGGCGCGGCGCGACGAGATGCTCGAACAGCTCGGCTCGCTTCCGCCTGTCCCGGGCGCGCTCGACCAGATCGTTCAGCGCTTCGGCACCGATCTGGTGGCGGAGGTCACGGGGCGGTCCCGCCGCATCGTGCGCAAGGGCGATGGCGCATCGGCCCGCCTGGCCGTCGAGAACCGCGCGCCCTCCGCGAACCTTGCCGAGACTTCGGCCTTCATGGATGACCAGAAGCGCATCCTCATCTTCTCTGATGCCGGGGGCACGGGGCGCAGCTATCACGCGGACCTCTCGGTGCGGAACCAGCGCCTGCGGGTGCACTACCTGCTGGAGCCGGGCTGGAAGGCCGATGCCGCCATTCAGGGGCTCGGGCGCACCAACCGCACCAATCAGGCGCAACCGCCGCTCTTCCGGCCCATCGCCACGGATGTGAAGGCCGAGAAGCGGTTCCTCAGCACGATCGCCCGTCGTCTCGACACGCTGGGTGCGATCACGCGCGGGCAGCGCCAGACCGGCGGCCAAGGCCTGTTCCGGCCCGAGGACAATCTGGAATCCGCCTATGCTCGCGATGCGTTGCGCCAGCTCTATTTGGCTGTAGTGCGCGGCAAGGTCGAGGGCTGCTCGCTTGAACGGTTTGAGTCCGCCACCGGCCTGAATCTGATGGACGCGAACGGCATCAAGGACGACCTGCCGCCGATCACCACCTTCCTGAACCGTCTTCTAGCGCTGACCATCGAGTTGCAGGGCGTCCTGTTCTCGGCCTTCGAGCAGCTTCTGCAGGCCCGGATCAACGGGGCAATTGCATCCGGCACCTATGACATGGGGCTGGAGACGCTGCGTGCCGAAAGCTTCATCGTCACCGACCGACAGGTGATCCACACCCATCCGGGAACCGGTGCGGAAACCCGGCTCCTGACTCTGACCGAGCGCAAGCGCAATCAGCCCATCACGCTGGATGCGGCCTTGGCTGAACAGGATGATCCCCGCGCAAGATTGCTCATCAACGAGCGATCCGGACGGGCTGCTGTGCTGGTCCCGACCACCAGCGTCATGCTGGATGATGGTGAGATCGAAGGGCGCGTGCGGCTGATCCGGCCGATGGAGGCGATGAACATGCCGGTGCGGGCGATGGGCGAGACCCACTGGGTCGAGGCCGAGCGCGCTGCCTTCGCCTCAGCATGGCAGGCCGAGTTGTACGAAGTGCCGGAGTTCACCGACAGCATCCTGCACATGGTGACCGGGCTCCTGCTGCCGATCTGGAAGCGCCTGCCGCAGGAGACCTCCCGGGTCTACCGGCTTCAGACCGATGAGGGCGAACGCGTCATCGGCCGTCGTGTCTCACCCGCTTGGGCGGCCAATGCCGCCGCTAGCGGGGTTGCGACCAGCATCACCCCGGGCGAGGCCTATGCCGCGCTGATCGCGGGGCGCACGATCCTTGACCTCGCCGAGGGGCTGCAGCTGCGACGCTCGCGTGTCATGGGCGCGAACCGGATCGAACTGACCGGCTTCACCGATACCATGCGCGAGCGCCTGCGAACCTATGGTCTCTTCAGCGAGATCATTTCCTGGAAGCTCCGCTTCTTCGTTCCGGTCGGGGAAGCCGGGCCGGAGATCATCGGCAGACTGCTCGACCGCTTCCCGGTCGAGCGCATTTCCGAGCGGGAGGCCGCGTGATGGCACGCCTCAACGCTTCCGAACTGGCGCAGCGTCTCGGCCGAGAAGCCGAGGCGGTATGCCGCCACTATCTCTCGAATGGGCGCAAACAGGGCAATTACTGGCAGGTCGGCGATGTGCAGAACAGTCCCGGCCGCTCCATGTTCGTTCGCCTGACCGGGCCGGAATCGGGCAAGGGCGCGGCCGGCAAATGGACCGATGCGCAGAGCGGGGAACATGGCGATCTGCTCGACGTGATCGGCGAAAGCCTCGGCCTCATCGATTTCGCGGATGTCGCCGAAGAAGCCCGCCGCTTCCTAAGCCTGCCGCATCCCGAACTGGAGCCAAAGTCCCACCGATCCCGAACATCGCCAGCACCATCCGGATCGTCCGAAGCGGCCCGTCGCCTCTGGCGAATGACGCAGCCGCTCGCCGGCAGTCTCGCAGAGACGTACTTACGGCAACGCGGCATTGCGGATTTACGCGGAAGAGCAAATCTGCGCTTCCATCCGACCTGCTACTGGCGGCCGGAAGGCGACGGTCCAACCGAAACCTGGCCCGCCATGATCGCCGCCGTCACCGACCTCGGCGGCAGGATCACTGGTGCGCATCGCACCTGGCTCCAACGTGACGGCTCCGGGAAAGCGCCGGTCGATCCGCCGAGAAAGGCGATGGGAGAGCTGCTCGGAAACGCCGTCCGGCTTGGCGAGGCACAGGATGTGATGGCGGCAGGCGAGGGGATAGAAACCATTCTCTCGCTGCGCCAGGCATTGCCGATCATGCCGATGGTCTCCGCACTCTCGGCCGGACATCTCGCTGCTATCCTGTTCCCGCCGCATCTGCGCAGGCTCTATATCGTCCGCGACAACGATCCGGCAGGTGACGCCGCGCGGGACAGCCTGGTGGACCGGGCCATCGGGGCCGGGATCGAGGCAATCACGCTTTCGCCCATGCTGGGAGATTTCAACGACGATCTCGTCAGCTTCGGCTTGGAGGCGCTTCGGGCGCAGATCCGGGTGCAGATCGCCCCCGAGGACGTCAGCCGCTTCATGGCGCTTGCGTCATAGCCAGAGAGGGCCGTGATCGGAGATAACCGATCCCGCCATGGGCAAGGGGGTGCGGCACCTCGGCAAGGAGACCGCGCCTTGGCCTTCTTGAGAGGGCGAGCGGCCCACAAACGCTCCGGCCCGGCAATGGCGGCGCCCGACTGATTTCCGTCGGCGGCCCGCCACCCCACGCGACAGGTCGCGTGGGGACCCCGTCTCCCCCGCCTTTACAGCGCGAAGCAAATCAGGCGGGCTTTGCCATCAAGGTCCTGAGCCAAAGGGCTCGGACTGCCAGGCCGGAGCGCCCGTGGGCTTGTCGTCGCCATGAAGGCCGCGACGGTCGCGGTCCAGCCGAAGGACACATCCCATGTATGCCCATGACGAATTCGAACCCGATCACAGCACGTCTCCCACCGGCCATGTCATCGAAGCGCTCGAACTCTATGGCTACCATCCCGCCGAGGGCGAGGCCGATCCTCGAATCACGCCCGAGGATACCGCCATCCAGGGCGCGGTTGCCGACATCTTCGATGCCCTGATCTCCACCATGGCCGACACCAGCCTCGATTTCGACCTCGACGAGATCATGTGGTCCACCGTCAATACCTTCCACCGCGCCGTCGAGCGGATCGAACGCAAACTCGACGATAACGAGCAGGCCCAGAAGCGCCTTCAGCGCGAACAGGACGGAAGCGAGGTGAAATCTGTCCAGTTGGAGACCCTGATCGGCATCGGACAAAACCTGATCGAGCGCCGCGACAGCATGGAGACCTTCCGCGACACTGCCGCCGACCTCTTCCTGCGCACCACAGGCGCGCCCTGGTCGCCGCGCTCCGGATCACGGGTCAACCATCGCCAGATGACCTCGGCCATGATCGACAGCCGCGACTTTATCGCCGCCAAGCAACGGGCCGACAATGAGGTGCTCTTGCCCGCAGGGCCGAAGATCGCCTTCTCGGGCGGCGACACCACCGATCACCGGCTGATCTGGGACAGGCTCGATCAGGTCCATGCCAAGCACCCCGACATGGTGCTCCTGCACGGAGGATCGCCGAAAGGGGCGGAACGCATCGCGGCCACTTGGGCCGACAACCGCAAGGTCGCGCAGGTCGCCTTCAAACCGGACTGGGCGAAACACGCCAAGGCTGCACCATTCAAGCGCAACGACCGCATGCTCGACACGATGCCGATCGGGGTCATCGTCTTCCCCGGTACCGGGATCCAGGAAAACCTCGCCGACAAGGCCCGCAATATGGGCATCCCGGTCTACCGCCTCGCGGAGGGCAGCGCGTGAGCGCTGCACTTCCACGAAATGACCGCGCAGCTTCCTGCATCCGCTACGGTCGGCGGGAAGCTGCCATTCGCGGCGTCCGAACGAACGGCAGCGATGCGCAGGAAGCAGACGCGACGATTGGGTTTTCTATGCTCTCCGGGATCGTGGCACCTCAACCCGCAGCAGCCGCTCGCAGACATCTGGATCGGCGCATGCTCCGCGTGCCCGCACTTGCCCCATCATGCACTGGACATCCACGAAAGCCTGCATACTGTAGCCGAATGGATGCGGCCAATTAGTGTGAGGAGAATATCAGTTTTGGCCGTAGCACCGAATGCCACCCAAATAACCGTCCGAGAAGTGATCGCAAAGTTCGAAGCTGAGTTCGCCGCAGTAGGGCGCGCTGTCGAAAATGGCGAGTTCGCTCTATGGGTGGGTTCGGGGATATCGCAGCGCGCGCCCAATCTCGGAATGCTGATCGTGAGCGCGATCGAGTTTCTGCGCTTGCGTGCGACCGATCCGGCGACTGAGGCCGCTTATCTGCCTGCACTCAGGGAAGCGATCGAGTTGGGAGGGCAGGACCCTGCGTCCCTTGAACATCAGTTCGCTGAACCTTTCGCAAACTGGCCCGAGCGCGACGCGATCGTCGATGGGTCATGGAACAACTATTCGAGGGTCCTGGACATTCGCGTGCAGGGCGAAGCGAGCGACTTCATCCTTTGGGACGCCATCGATATCCGCGATGCGTTTGCAAATCCCCC
Organism: Allosediminivita pacifica; assembly: GCF_003054175.1. GTDB lineage: Bacteria > Pseudomonadota > Alphaproteobacteria > Rhodobacterales > Rhodobacteraceae > Allosediminivita > Allosediminivita pacifica. The sequence goes on along the minus strand of NZ_QBKN01000050.1, from coordinate 1,357 downwards.
TCAACCGGCCGCACAGCACCTTTGCATTGCAATACTCATGCTTGAGGGCGCGGTAGGCACGGTTGCTTCGGCAAATTGGGACGGCTTCATAGAAGCCGCGGTCGAACGGCTCAGTGGCGGGCTCGCTGGTGTGCTTCAGGTAGTGGTTGATCCCGACCAGATGCGCGAGCCGCCAGGTCGCGCCCAGTTGCTGAAATTTCACGGCTGTATCCGCTACGCGACGCAGGAACCCCAAGTCTTCCGGGATTACCTGACTGGTAGCCGTACGCAAATAATGGAATGGCCTGACGCAGGGCGGTTTGCCGCAATGTGCAACGCGCTCATCAATCTAGCGACAAATCAGAAGGCGCTTGTGCTCGGCCTGTCGATTCAGGACAACAATCTCCAAAGCGTTTTCTCACGTGCGAAACAGGCAAATCCTTGGCCATGGCCCTGCGAGCCGCACGCGCCAGCACATGTCTTCTGCGAGAATGAAATCAAGCTGGGCCAACGTGATGTCCTGCGCATCGTGTATGGCGACGCCTATAACGACCACGTCGCAGATATCCATGCCAGCTCTCATCTGCGCGCTTGGGCCGAGCAGGTGCTGATCGCGCTCGTTCTGAAGCTGTTGGCTGACAAGCTCGCCGGCTTCATGTCAATGTTTCTAAACGGCGCCGCCCGGGGTGCAATGGTCCAACCGCTCACTGCCTCGTTGGCCGCGCTTCGCGACGAACTTGCGGAACTCGCGGTGGTTGATCCCACTGACGGGAGCCGAACCAAGGTTGTGGACGAAGGAATCGCGCTTTGGTCGCGCATGCTGTCGATTTTCAGGACAGGTGCCCTCCCTACAGCACCGGACGCCTACGAGGCGCTTAGCGCGCTCCCCCTTGTTCTCATCGAAGGGGACGCAAACGCGCAGGCGATGGGGCTAGGACGTTTGGCGGTGGGACTGGCGCTACTTCAGCACGGGATCGAAACCAAAAAATGGACCTTCGATGCACCGGCAGGTTTGGAGCCTGCCGCAGGCGCGTTTCACGCTAAGGCTGCGCGTGCCGGTGCGATAGAGCGGCCGGTGTTTCTTGTCAAATCGGCGACTGACGCCATTTCTCTCCAAAGGCAGGGCGCTTTCGCTAACGACAATGCGATTGTGGTGCATGGCGATGACACTTGGCACCATATGGTGGGCGCAGCCGGCAGTGCGCGAAGGGTGAGCAGCGCACCGGGCCGTACCGGCCATGTCGCGACGACGCATATCAGCCTCGGAAATCTCGTCGAACAGTGCAACATGTATAACCGCCCCTTGCGCAAGAGGGTTTGTGAGGAAATTTCGCGCGTCGTCGGGTGCTGACATGTATCCGGCCTCAAGTGCGGCCGT
>NZ_QBKN01000049.1 GCF_003054175.1 Allosediminivita pacifica | reverse complement strand
CAGGTCGAAGACCCGCTTGCCGAAGCGGAGGTAGAGCGTCTGTGCCTCGCGGTTGAAGGCGGCCTTGCGTGTCTGGAACGGTGCCGCCGTCAGGTTCGCGGCGTCGGTCGCGTCTATAAATCTCACTGTCGGCTCTCCCGAAACATCGGAATTTATAGCCCGGCGCGGGCCGATGAGGGGCATCTGGAGGTGCAAGATGCGGGGCCAAGGAAGTACCCCTTGGGTGCACGGCTAATCGTTAGTTAACCCTAGCCTGACGAAATGACAGCTTGATGGAAGCCGAGGCTTTTTTCGTGCGGCGCCAGAAAGAGGTCCGGGGCGCTCAGATTTGGCTCGGTTCGCGCAAGTCTGGCATTATTTTCATAATGATAACAGAGGTGTGCGTGGCTGTGCTGAACGTCTCTGAAGCTTGCAGAGCGACCACTGTCAATATCGGCAGATTGCCGCGTATCGATAATTTAAGTGCGGTGGCGGCGGTCTGAAGTGCATTTCCCGCATTCGCCCAAGGGTTGTCTTCGCCACTCGACTTTTGCGGCGCGGTCTCGTGGCGGGTGATAGGTCGCGCTATCACCCGCCGGGAACCAATCTTGAGACAGATACAACTCTTACCCAAGTTCCTAGGTTATCGTTAACGACATCTTAACCTTTTGCAAGGTCGCGGGACGTGACGGCACTGCATGCACCGGGTGTGCTTGCCAATCGGCAACAGGGCGACACGATGCCTCGATCGCGCTTAGGTTGCAGGTTTGCCGCGTGCTTGACCACGACCGCAGGTCGGGGCACCTCTGAGCGCGCCAGAAGGGGAATTTGTCATGATGAGATCGGAAGCAGGCGGCACGTGGGCCAGGGCGGTTGTCGGAGTGGTCTCATGAGCGGAGACATTCAGATCGCCGCGAAGCTGCGCGCATACTTCGACATCGCCGTGGCAGCCGCCGACCCGATGCGCTGCGTTCCGGCGGCGCTGCCCCCGCGCCCCAAGGGTCGCGTGGTCATCGTCGGCGCGGGCAAGGCGAGCGCCCGGATGGCCGAGGCGGTGGAAAGCGCATGGGGTCCCTGCGAGGGGCTGGTCATCACGCGCTATGGCTATGGCCGCCCCTGCGCGGGGATCGAGATCGTCGAGGCGGCGCACCCGGTGCCCGACGCGGCGGGGGCCGCGGCGACCGCGCGGATGCTCGAGCTGTTGCAAGGTCTGGGCGAGGGGGACCTCGTCGTGGCGCTGATCTCGGGCGGGGCCTCGGCGCTGCTGGTCTCGCCCGCCGGGGACATCACGCTCGAGGAGAAGCAGGCGGTGAACGCGGCGCTTCTGGCCAGCGGAGCGCCGATCACACAGATGAACACCGTGCGCAAGCACCTGAGCCGCGTGAAGGGCGGGCAGCTTGCCGCCGCCGCGTATCCCGCGAAGATGGCAAGCCTCGTGATCTCGGACGTGGCGGGGGACGACCCGGCCTTCATCGCCTCTGGCCCCACGGTAGGCGACGCCAGCACGCCGGACGATGCGCGGGCGATCCTGACGCGCTGGGGCATCGAGATCCCGGCCTCGGTCGACGCGGTGCTGAACGGCCCGCGCGCGGTGCTGTCGCCGGGGGATGACCGGCTGTCGACGTGTTCCACCGAGGTCATCGCCGCGCCCTCGCAATCGCTGGAAGCCGCGGCCGAGGCGGCGCGGGCGCAGGGCTTCGAGGTCGAGATCCTGGGCGACGCGATCGAGGGCGAGGCGCGCGAGGTGGCCGCTGAACAGGCCGAATTGGCGCTTGCGCGGCAGGCGGGGCGCAAGCCGAGCGATCCGCCGCTTCTGTTGCTCTCGGGCGGCGAATGCACGGTGACGCGGCGGGGCGACGGCATCGGCGGGCCCAATGCGGAATATGCACTGGCGCTGGCCGTGGCTTTGAAGGGCGCGCCGGGCATCCATGCCATTGCCGGAGATACCGACGGGGTGGACGGTGCTGCCGAGGTGGCGGGCGCGCTGGTCTCGCCCGAGACGCTGGAGAAGGCGCGCGCAGCGGGGATTTCGCCGGAGGACGCGCTGGCGGTGAACGACGCGCACGGGTTCTTCGCGGCGATCGGCGACCAGGTGGTGACCGGGCCGACGCTGACCAACGTGAACGATTTTCGCGCGGTGCTGATCGAGCCGGTCTAGACGCCGACGAGCCTGTCGCGGGTCGCGGCGTCGAGCGTTTGCATCGGCCCGGACCATGCCGTGCGCCCGCGTTCGAGGATCACGGCGCGGTCGGCGACCTGCGCCAATTCGCGCGCCGACTTGTCGATCACCAGCATGGCCATGCCGGTGTCGCGCTTGAGCTGGGTGATCGCCTGCCAGATCTCCTGACGGACCAGCGGGGCCAGCCCCTCTGTCGCCTCGTCGAGGATGAGCAGGCGCGGGTTGGTCATGAGCGCGCGCCCGATGGCCAGCATCTGCTGTTCGCCGCCCGAGAGCGTGGCGGCGCGCTGGGTCTTGCGTTCGCCGAGGCGGGGGAAAAGCCCCGTCACGCGGTCCATGTCCCATGGCCCGCGCCGGGCGGCGGCATGCAGGTTTTCCGACACGGTGAGGTCACGGAAGCAGCGCCGTCCTTCGGGGACAAGCCCGAGGCCGAGGCGGGCGGCGGCGAAGCTGGGCAGGCGATGCAGGTCGTGGCTGTCGAAGGTGAGCGTGCCCTCGGCGGGGATCATGCGGCAAATGGCCTTGACCGTCGTGGTCTTGCCCATGCCGTTGCGGCCCATGAGCGCGAGGCATTCGCCCTCGGCGATGGTGAGCGTGACGCCGAAGAGCGCCTGGCTCGCGCCGTAGCTGGCGGTCACGTCTTGCAGGCTCAGCAGAGTCATGTCTCGTCCCCGAGGTAGGCGGCGCGGACCTCCGGGTGGGCGCGGATCTCGTCCACTGTGCCGGTGGCGATGACCTGCCCGTAGACCAGCACGCTGATGCGGTCGGCCAGCGCGAAGACCGCGTCCATGTCGTGTTCGACCAGCAGGATGGGCGCCTCGTGGCGCAGGTCGTGCAGGAGGCGGGTCATCTGCGCGCTGCCCTCGGCGCCAAGCCCGGCCATGGGTTCGTCCATGACAAAGGCTTTCGGTTGCAGGGTCAGGGCCACGGCGACCTCGAGCTGGCGGCGCTGCCCGTGCGACAGGTCCGCGACGCGGGTGGCGGCGTGGTCCTGCAGGCCGACGCGGGCCAGCGCCTGTTCGGCCCGGTCGCGCAGGGGGCCGCGGCGCAGGGCGCGCGAGACGATGCGCCAGGGCGTGCCCGTGGCCCCGACGCAGCCCAGCGTCGCGTTCTGGATCACCGAATGCTCCATCGCCAGCGCCGAGATCTGGAAGGTGCGGGCAAGACCCCGGCGGGCGCGGGCGGCTGTGCCCTCGCGGGTCACGTCGTGGCCGAGGAACTGCACGGTCCCCGCGTCGGGGGCAAGGCCGCCGCACAACTGCGCGATCAGCGTCGACTTGCCCGCGCCGTTGGGGCCGATGACGGCGTGGATCTCGCCCGCCCGCAGGTCGAGCGTGATGTCGTCCGAGGCTTTCAGCGCACCGAAGCTTTTCGTGATGCCGCGCGCGGAGAGGATGGGTTCAGGCATCGGTGCGCCTTTCCCCGGCGATCAGCCCGATCAGCCCGCCGCGCGCGAAGAGCACCACGGCCAGAAGGATCACGCCCAGCCAGACCTGCCAGAACTCGGTCAGCCCGCCGAGGTGATGGTCCAGTGCCACGAAGACCGCCGCCCCGACGACCGGGCCGAACAGCCGTCCGGTCCCGCCGAGGATGACCAGCACCATGATCTCGCCCGACATCTGCCAGCTCAGCATCGTCGGGCTCACGAAGCGGTTGAGGTCGGCGAACAGCGCCCCCGACAGCCCCGTGATCGCGCCCGAAAGGGTGAAGGCGGCCAGCTTCAGCCGGGTGGGGTTCAGCCCCACGGCGCGCACCCGCTCGGGCACCTGTCGCGCGGCGTCGAGCGCGAGGCCAAAGGGCGAGCGGGCGATGACCGCGTGCAGGGCCAGCGCCAGCAGCAGCACGACGAGGCAGAGCGCGTAGAACTGGATGGGCACCAGCGTGTTCAGCCCCGGAAAGCCGTTGCGCACGTAGATCGGCAACCCGTCCTCGCCGCCGTAGGGCGCCCAGCCGATGGCGAAGTAATAAAGCATCTGGCCGAAGGCGAGGGTGATCATGATGAAGTAGACGCCCGAGGTGCGCAGTGAGAGCATCCCGATCAGCAGCGCCGCCAGCGCCGAGGCGACCACCGCCACCAGCCAGATCACCGGCATGGACTTGGTGCCCTCGATGAGGAAGGGCGCCTCCATAAGCGGCACGTAGCTTTGCGCGTGCGAGGCGAGGATGCCCATGGCATAGCCGCCCACGCCGAAGAAGGCCGCATGGCCAAGGCTCACCAGCCCGCCGAGCCCCAGCGCGATGTTCAGCCCCACGGCGGCCAGCGCGAGGATCACCGCGCGGGTGGCCAGCGTCACGGTGAAGGGCTCGCCCGCCAGATGCGCGCCCAGCGGCAGCGCCACGAGGCCCGCGACCAGCAGGGCGTTCAGGATCGTTTCGCGGCTCATGCGGGCGCTCCGAACAGGCCCGTGGGCCGCCAGATCAGCACCGCGCCCATGAGGATGTAGATCGCCATCGAGGCGAGCGAGGCGCCCACGGCGGTGGCGGTGGCCGGGTCGAGGAACAGCTTGAAGAGCTCGGGCAGGAAGATGCCGCCCAGCGTATCCGTCAGCCCCACCAGCAGCGCGCCCACCAGCGCGCCCCGGATCGACCCGATGCCGCCGATGACGATGACCACGAAGGCAAGGATCAGCACCGGCTCGCCCATGGCGACCTGCACCGACTGGATTGCGCCCACCAGCGCGCCAGCCAGCCCCGCCAGCGCCGCGCCGAGGGCAAAGACGATGGTGTAGAGCTTCGAGATGTCGACGCCGAGCGCGGCGATCATCTCGCGGTCGTTCTCACCCGCGCGGATCTGGATGCCGATGCGCGTGCGCGAGATCAGCAGCCCAAGGCCCGCCGCCACCGCCAGCCCCGCACCGATCAGCACCAGCCGGTAGAGCGGGTAGGCGATGCCGCCGGGCAGGGTGACCGGGCCGGACAGCCAGCCGGGGATGTCGAGGAACAGCGGGAAGGAGCCGAAGATCCAGCGCGTGCCTTCGGAAAAGATCAGGATCAGCGCGAAGGTCGCCAGCACCTGGTCGAGGTGGTCGCGGGCATAGAGCCTTCGGATCACCACGATCTCGACCAGCGCGCCCGCGATGGCGGCGGCGGCCAGCGCCGCGATGAGCGCCAGCAGGAACGAGCCGGTCAGCCCCGCCACGGCGGCAGCGGCGAAGGCCCCCACCATGTAGAGCGACCCGTGGGCGAGGTTGATGAGGCCCATCACGCCGAAGATCAGCGTGAGGCCCGCGGCCATGAGAAACAGCATGACGCCGAATTGCAGGCCGTTGAGGACCTGCTCGGCGATCAGGATCGGGGACATCGCGGTTCCGTGGTCTTTCGGGCGCTTCCGCGCGGGGCGGGGCGCCGCTCCCTCCCCCTGTCAGGGGGAGGGCCGGGGAGGGGGTGGATCAGCGCGCGGCGCTTACATCTTGCATTCGTCGACGTAGGCGCTCGAGCGGTCCTCGATGGCGGTGGCGACGATCTTGTTGGTGAAGATATCGCCCTCCTGCACCACCTCGCGAACGTAGATGTCCTGCACGGGGTGATTGTTGGTGTCGAAGCTGAAGTCGCCGCGCACGCTGTCGAAGTCGGCGGCTTTCAGTGCCGCGCGGAAGGCGTCGGGGTCCTCGGCCGGGTCCGCCGCGTCGACGGCGGACAACAGCAGGTTCGCCGTGTCGTAGCCGTAGGCCGCGTAGATCGAGGGCAGGCGGTCGTAGGCTTCCTCGAAGGCGGCTACGAAGTCGGCATTGGCGGGCACGTCGAGGTCCTTGGACCAGTTCGCGCCGTTCTTCACGCCGAGCGCGGCCTCGCCCACGGCCTGCAGGATGGCCTGGTCGAAGGAAAACGCCGGCCCCATCACCGGCAGCTCCACGCCGCTGTTGGAATACTGCTTGAGGAAGGAGATCCCCATGCCGCCGGGCAGGAAGAAGAAGATGCTGTCCGCGCCGCTGTCGCGGATCTGGGCGATCTCGGCGGCGTAGTCGGTCTGGCCGAGCGTGGTGTAGACCTCGCCCGCGAGGTCACCGCCGTAGAAGCGCTTGAAGCCCGCGAGGCTGTCGTGCCCGGCGGGGTAGTTGGGTGCCATGATGAAGGGGTTGGTGTAGCCCTCGGACTTGGCATAGGCGCCGGCGGCCTCGTGCAGGTTGTCGTTCTGGTAGCTGACGGCGAAGTAGTTGGGGTTGCAGCCCCGGCCCGCGAGCTGGGCGGGCGCCGCGTTGGTCGAGAGGTAGAACTTGCCCTGCGCGGTGGCCGAGGGCACGACCGCCATGGCGAGGTTCGACCAGACGATGCCGGTCAGCACGTCGACCTGCTCGGACTGGATCATCTCGTCGGCGAGCTGCACCGCCACGTCGGGCTTGCGTTGGTCGTCGCCGATCACGACCTCGACGTCGTCGCGGTCGGCCATGCCCATCGCCAGCATGAAGCCGTCGCGCGTGTCGATGCCGAGCGAGGCACCGCCGCCCGACAGCGTGGTGATCATGCCGACCTTCACGTCGGCGGCGGCCATGCCTGCAACGGCGGTCAGCGCCGTGGTGAGCGCCAGTGTCTTCAGAACCTTCATCGGTCGTCTCCCTATCGTCCCCGTGTCGGCGGCTTTGGTGCCGCCCTGTTGTCGGGGCGGAGTTTTGGCCATGTGGGCGCGGATGGCAATGCGGCTTTCGCGGGTTACGGGACGGATGCGCCCCGGCGAGGGTAGCCGCCCCGCGCGACGCTCACCTGATGTGCCCCAGCGCGGGACAAGGCCGCAGGCCGCCGCGCCATCGCCGGGCCGCCCCCCGGCACGGCGATTGTTCGACGTCGGCGCGTCGTATCGGTCTTTTTCGGAGATTGCCGCAATAAAGCGAGGGGTCCGGCCGTCGCGCGCCGTACCGCGACCCGGCGATGGCGCGGCTCCGGCATCGGTTCGGTCCTAGGGTCCCGGCGCCTCGCCCACGGGGATCATGTCGACGCTGTGCAGGGTGCTGTGCCCGCCGGACGAGCGCAGCGCGCCCCGGATCGGGGCCACGTCGGAATAGTCGCGCCCCGTGGCGACGGTCACGTGGTCGTTGCCCGCGTCGATGTCGTTGGTGGGGTCGACCTGGATCCAGCCGGTCTCGGGCCCGGTCCAGGCCATGACCCAGGCGTGCATGGCATCCGCCCCTTCCAGCCGCGGGCGGCCCGGCGGCGGCGTGGTGCGCAAAAAGCCTGAGACATAGCCCGCCGGGATGCCGAGCGCGCGCAGCGCGGCGATGGTGACGTGGCTGATGTCCTGGCAGACGCCCCGGCGGTTGCGGAAGGCGGTGATGGTCTTGGTGGTGACCTCGGTCGCGGTCGGGTCGAAGTCGAATTCCTCGTAGAGCCTGTGCGCCACGGCGCGGATCGCGTCGAGGGTCGAGACGTCGCCGCTCACGCAGTCGCGGGCGAAGGCGGCGATCTCGGGCTCGGCGGGCACGCGCGGGGAGGGGCCGAGGAAATGATGCGGCGCGCCCGGCGCGATGGAAAAGGTGCCCGCCACCTCGGCGGGCAGGCGGCGCAGCGGCACGCTGACGTCGAGACTGCGCGCGGGGGCGGTGCGGTTCACCCGGCCCGAGAAGAGAAAGCGGATGCGGTCGTGCTTCATGTCGTGGGCGACCTCGGTCATGGGGTTGCCCCAGAAATCGGGCCGGTCGCGGCGCCAGCTTGGCGCGGGGTCGGTGTCGACGCTGCCCGAGAGAAGCTGCTGGCCGGGCATGGAGCGGGGCAACATCCGCAGCAGGCTGCGGCTGGCCTGCGCGGGATTGGCGTAGCCGTAGGTTATCTCGAGGCGGATGTCGTAGAGCATGGGGCTGACCCTAGCTGAAATACTGGGTGGAGATCGCGTCCGAGATGGCAGCGATCTCGCCCCGGATGCCGATGAGGCGCTGCGTCGTGATCTCTTCCGGGGTGGCCACCTCGAGCGCCGTGCGCAGTTGCAGGATCGGGCGCGAGGCCATGCCGCGCCGTACGTGGCGGGTGTCGCGGGCGAGGCGCTGTTCCTCGTCGTGCAGCGCCTCGACTTGGAAGAGGATGGCGCGCGGGTTGTCGGGATCGAGCGCGAGCAGGTCGATCACCGTGTTGCGGTTGCTTTCCACGGAATAGCGGCGGCGGTGGGTCATCACGCTGTCGCCCACCTCGACGGCAAGCTCGTAGCCCCCCGGCGGGCCGGCGGGGTCGGCGAAGGCGGCCAGCAGGCTCGCGATCTGGTCGGCGCGTTCGACCGCGCGGCCCATGGTCAGGAAGCGCCAGCCGTTGAAGCGGAACATGTTGTCATGCACGAGGCCTGAAAAGCCGCCCAGCTTGCGCAGCAGCACCGACATGGCGCGCACGGTGTCCTCGCCCCGGTGCACCTGGTCTGCAAGGTCCTGCGCGGTCGCGGCGAGGTCCGACAGCGCGTTCCAGCCGTCGGTGGAAAAGCGGTCGCGCACGTTGGCGGCGCAGTCGCGGGCGAGCGCGAAGTGATGCAGCAGCCCCGGCGGCAGCGGGTCGCCGGGATTGAGCGCGATCTTGGACAGGTGCGCGGCGATGGTCTCGACCAGCGGCAGCGTGTCCGAGCCGTAGTGCTGCAACCGCTTGTGGTAGGCGCGCAGCAGGCGGACGCTGCTTTCGGCGCGTTCCACGTAGCGGCCCAGCCAGTAGAGGTTGTCGGCCGCCCGCGCGGGCAGCAGGCCGGGCTGTCGGCGGATGAAGGGGCCGGGGGTCTCGGCCGCCAGCGTCTCGGGCTTGACCTCCTCGTCCGAGACCACCCAGACGTCGGCCACCGATCCGCCCGACTGCATGCCGAGCGCGGTGGGGTCCTCGGTCCGGCCGATGCGGGCGTAGCCGCCGGGCATCACGGTCCAGCCCTCGGGCGTGCGGGCGGCGAAGACGCGCACCACCATGGGCCGCGGCACGAGATGGCCGTCGATCATGGCGGGCGTGGTGGAAAGCGTCACCGCCTCCTGTCCGACGAGGCTCGCGCCCTCGCGTTCGAGCCATTCGTTCACCGACTGGCGGGCGCCTTCGCGGAACTTGCCGCCGCGGGCGGTGGTGGCCTCGATGTCGAAGGGCAGCTTGGTGGCGAGCGCCGGACCGATCAGCATGCGGTCGAGGTTCTGGGTGACGTAGGCGCGCTCCGCCTTCTGGCCGCACCACCAGGTAGCGATGTTGGGCAGCTTGAGCCGTTCGCCCGTGAGCGCCTGGCTGATGCGCGGCATGAAGGCCATGAGCGCGCGCGCCTCGAGCACGCCCGAGCCGAGGCAGTTCACCATGTCTATCGCGCCCGAGCGCACCGCCGAGACCATGCCCGGCGTGCCGAGCGCGGAGCTTTCGTCAAGCTCGAGCGGGTCGGCGAAGCGGGAATCGAGCCGCCGCCACAGCACGCTTACCGGCACCGGGCCCTTGATCGTGCGCACCATGAGCTGGTCGTTCTCGACCTTCAGGTCGCCCGTTTCCAACAGCATGTAGCCGAGGTAGCGGGCGATGTAGGCGTGCTCGTAGTAGGTGTCGGTGTGCTGGCCGGGCGTCAGGATGCCGACGCGGCCTTCCTCCTCCGAGCCGCGCAGCCCGTGCAGCGCGTCGCGGAAGCGGCGGAAGAAGGTGGCGAGCCGTTCGACGTTGGCGTCCTGGTAGAGTTCCTTGAAGACCCGGCCGCTTGCCATGCGGTTTTCCAGTGCGAAGCCCGCGCCCGACGGCGCCTGCGTGCGGTCGCCGAGCACGAACCAGCTTCCGTCCGGGGAGCGGCCGATCTCGAAGGCGAGGAAGTGCAGGAAATGGCCCGACCGTGGCTTGGTGCCCACCAGCGGCCGCAGCCATTCGGGATTGCGCGCCACGAGGTCGGCGGGCAGCACGCGGTTTTTTACCAGCGTGCCCTCGCCGTAGAGGTCGGCCATGATCTTTTCGAGCAGATCGGCGCGCTGGGCGATGCCCTCGCTGAGGGTCTCCCACTCCTTGGCGTCGATCATCACCGGGATGTGGCTCAGCGGCCAGTCGCGTTCCGCCGAGCTTTGTCCCTGAAGCTGTCGGAAATAGACGCCGGTGTCGTGCAGGTACTGGTCGCCGCTGGCGAAGCGCGCGGCGAGCGCGTCGGGGCTCTGGCGGGCCAGAAGCTCCATCAGCGGTTTCCAGACCTCGCGCAGCGTGCCGTCGCGGCGCATGAGCTCGTCGGCCACGCCCTTGTGGGGGGCGTAGCCTTTCAGCAGGTCGGCGACCGCGTCGGGGATGTCCAGATCGCCCCTCTCCTCGGTCATAACGGTCCTTCGGTTGTCAGATCCCCGGGGCGCGGCGAAGGTCGAGCGTCATGGGGAAATCGGGGTGGGTGCGTTCCGGCGCGGGCCAGTAGCTGCCCGGCGTATGCCCCATCTTCTCGAAACGTGCCAGACGGCGCGCGTCGGCCTCGTAGCCGTTCACGGGGAAGGTTTCATAGTTGCGCCCGCCGGGATGGGCGACGTGGTAGGTGCAGCCGCCGATGGCCTTGCCGGTCCAGGTGTCGAAGACGTCGAAGACCAAGGGCGCGTTGACCGGCAGCACCGGGTGCAGCGCCTCGGCCGGTTGCCAGGCCTTGAAGCGCACCGCGCCCACCGAGGTGCCGCTGCCCGCACCCGTCATGGGCAGCGCGCGGGTGTTGCAGGTCACGATGTAGCGGTCGGGGTCGCTGGTGGTGAGCCGCGCCTGGATGCGTTCGACCGAGCTGTCGGTGTAGCGCACGGTGCCGCCGATGGCGCCGCGTTCGCCCAGCACGTGCCAGGGCTCCAGCGCCTGCCGCAGCTCGAGGTGCACGCCCTCGTACTCGACCTCGCCCAGGAAGGGGAAGCGGAACTCGCGCTGGGCCTCGTACCATTCGGGGCGGAAGTTGAAGCCGTGGTCGCCGAGGTCGCGCAGCACGTCCATGAAGTCTTCCCAGACGTGGTGTTCGAGCATGAAGCGGTCGTGCAGCGTGGTGCCCCAGCGCACCGGCTTGCCGCGCACCGGCGCCTGCCAGAAGCGCGACAGCAACGCGCGGATGAGCACCTGCTGGGCGAGGCTCATCTTGGCGTCGGGCGGCATCTCGAAGCCGCGGAATTCCACGAGACCCAGCCGCCCGGTGGGGCCGTCGGGGGAATAGAGCTTGTCGATGCAGATCTCGGCCCGGTGCGTGTTGCCGGTCACGTCGATCAGGATGTTGCGCATGAGCCGGTCCAGCAGCCAGGGCTGCGGCGGGGTGCCTTCCTCGGGCGAGGGGATCTGGCTGAGCGCGATTTCCAGTTCATACAGGCTGTCGTGCCGGGCCTCGTCGATGCGGGGCGCCTGGCTGGTGGGGCCGATGAAGGTGCCCGAGAAAAGGTAGGACAGCGACGGGTGCCGCTGCCAGTAGAGCACCACGGACCGCAGCAGGTCGGGCCGCCGCAGGAAGGGGCTGTCGTTGGGCGTGGCGCCGCCGACCACCACGTGATTGCCGCCGCCCGTGCCGGTGTGCTTGCCGTCGATCATGTACTTGTCGGCGCCGAGGCGGCACTGGCGGGCCTCCTCGTAGACGCCCTGGGTGATGGCCACGCAGTCCTCCCAGCTTTCCGCGGGATGCACGTTCACCTCGATCACGCCGGGGTCGGGGGCGACGCGGATGACGTTCATGCGCGGGTCGTGCGGGGGCGTGTAGCCCTCGATGTGCAGCGGCAGGTCGAGCTTCGCCGCCGTGTCCTCGACCGCCGAGAGCAGCTCGAGGTAATCCTCGAGATCCTCGACCGGGGGCATGAAGACGCAAAGCCGCCCGTCGCGCGGCTCCACCGCGATGGCGGTGCGCACGGCGCTGCCCTCGGGGTCGGTGGCCTGCTGAGGCATGATGGGCTGCTGCTCGGGATGCTCCTTGGTGGCGCTGACCGGCTGGCTGTGGCCGGGCGTGGTCTCGGGCAGGGTGTCCTCGGCCTCGCGCGCCTCGCGGGCGATGCGGTCGATCTCCTCGACCACCGCCTGGCGGCGTTCGTGGAAGTCGGGTAGCTCGCCCCGATCCACGGTGGGGTCGGTGGGGTAGATGTAGGGATAGGCCGAGGGCGGCACGTAGGGCAGGGCGCCCAGCGGCAGGCGGAAGCCCACGGGGCTGTCGCCGGGTACCAGGAACAGGTGCCCGCGCCGGGTCTGCCAATGCTCGGACTGCCAGCGCTTGTGGTCCTTGGCGCGCGCCTGCCATTTCTGGATCGGCAGGACAAAGCCCGCCGGCGTGTCGAGCCCGCGCTCGAACACCCGCGCGATGCGGGCGCGCATCTCGGGGTCTTTCAGCTTGGGGTCCTCGGGGGTGACGTTCTCGGGCAGTTCCGCTTCCTTCAGGACCCAGACGGCGGGATCCTCGTAGGCGGGGCGCACGTAGGCGGGGTCGAGGCCGATGCTCTCGGCGAAGCTCTCCATGAAGGCCGCGGCCTTGTCGGGGCTGGCGGGGGCCTTTTCGCTTTCGGGGGCCACCAGCGAGGCGTCCTTCCAGACCGGCTTGCCGTCCTGCCGCCAGAACAGCGAGAAGGTCCAGCGCGGCAGCGTCTCGCCCGGGTACCACTTTCCCTGCCCGTAGTGCAGGAAGCCGCCGGGCGCGAAGCGGTCGCGCAGGCGCCGGATCAGCGTGTCGGCCATGCCACGCTTCATCGGACCGACGGCGGCGGTGTTCCACTCGGGGCTTTCGAAATCGTCGATCGACACGAAGGTCGGCTCACCGCCCATGGTCAGGCGGATGTCCTGCGCCTGCATCCGCTGGTCGACCTTGCGGCCCAGCGTGTCGAGCGCCTCCCACGCCTCTTCCGAGAAGGGCTTGGTGATGCGCGGATGCTCGGCCACGCGCTTGACGTTCATGTCGAAGGCGAAGTCGGTCTTGGTGTCCTTGTGCCCGCTGTAGCCGCCGACGATGGGCGCGGCGTTCTGGAAGTGCGGCTGGCCGCGAGCGGGATGTGGCTTTCCCCGGTCAGCAGCCCCGAGGTGGGGTCGAGCCCGATCCAGCCCGCGCCGGGCAGGTAGACCTCGCACCAGGCGTGCAGGTCGGTGAAGTCGTGGTCGGTGCCCGCCGGCCCGTCGAGCGAGACGAGATCGGGCTTCAGCTGGATCAGGTATCCCGAGACGAAGCGCGCCGCGAAACCGAGGTGGCGCAGGATGTGCACAAGCAGCCACGAGCTGTCGCGGCACGATCCGCGGGCCTTCTTCAGCGTCTCCTCCGGCGTCTGCACGCCCGGCTCCATCCGGATGACGTAGCCGATGTCGCGCGACAGCTGCGCGTTGAGCCCGACGAGGAAATCGACGGTGCCGGTGGTGTCGCGCGGGATGCCGGCCACGTATTCCTTGAGCAGCTTTCCTGCGCGGCCCGTCTTGCGGTAGATCGACAGGTCCTGCTTGACCTCGTCAGGATACTCGAAGGGCCATTCCTGCGCGCGGTCCTCGACGAAGAAGTCGAAGGGATTGTAGACCGTCATGTCCGCGACGAGGTCGACCTCGAGCTTCAGCTCGGTCACCGGCTCGGGAAAGACCAGCCGCGTCAGCCAGTTGCCGTAGGGGTCCTGCTGGTGGTTCACGAAATGCTCGGTCGGGGTGACGCGCAGCGAGTGCGAGATGACCCGGGTGCGGGAATGCGGGGCCGGGCGCAGCCGCACGATCTGCGGGCTGAGCATGACCGGCCGGTCATACATGTAATGGGTCAGGTGGTAGATGCTTGCCGTGATGGCCATGAACTCGTCCCGCGCTGCCTGTGCTGGGCGTCAGGAGATACGCCAGCCCCCTCATGTAAAGCTCCGGGACAGAAGGTGGCGCGGAAGTGCGCGCGGTCCGTGTGTTCTGACCACAGGATGTGCAGCGCGAAAGACATGCGCGGGGCGCAAGGCTGCCTCCCATCCCGCCCTGTATTTGCTGCATAGCGGCATTGCTGTTTGCCGGGATTGTGCGGGTGCAGAAAGAGCGTATTTGTTAGCGCGAACGACGAACATATCAGACGCTACCCGAGAACGGAGACACAGACATGACCGTTACCGCACTGAACCTTGGCCGCCCCGGTTTCTTCGCACGCCTGCGCGCAGAGTACCGTGATTTTGCTCAGCGCCGCGCCATCTACCGCCGCACCTACGAAGAGCTCAACGTGCTCAACGACCGCGAGCTGGCGGACCTCGGCCTGAGCCGCTACGACATCCCGATGATCGCTCGCCGCGCCGCCGACGAAGCCTAATCTGCGCCTGTCGCATAGCCGATATTCGCTGCACTGCAGCGTGCCCGGATCGCCCCCGCCAGAATGGCGGGGGCGCCGTTGTTTCAAGGGCTGCCCGTCCCGCTGCGACAGGCCGCACCCGGTGAAGCGCGCGAGGGTCGTGTAACCCGCCGTCGCTTCCAATATGCTTCCCCGCATGAGATTCTTCGTGTCCCCGCAGGCTGCCGCATGGTGGCAGGCATGAGCGCCCCCCGCGGCATCCTATGGCAGACAAGCTGCGCCGAATGCGTGGCAGCGCCGCCGCTTGCCGCCGACACCGACGCGGATCTCGTCATCATCGGCGGGGGCTTCACCGGCAGCGCCGCCGCGCTCGAGGCCGCCGGGTCGGGGGCCTCGGTCGTGCTGCTCGAGGCCGAGGAGATCGGCTTCGGCGGATCTGGCCGCAACGTGGGCCTCGTGAACGCGGGGCTCTGGGTGCCGCCGGACGGGCTGATCGAGATCATGGGTGAAGAGGCCGGCACCCGGCTGATCGAGGCGCTGGGCGCCGCCCCCGACATGGTCTTCGACCTGATCGCCCGGCACGACATCGACTGCGAACCGGTTCGCAGCGGCACGCTGCACTGCGCGCACGCGCCCTCGGGCTTTGCCGATCTTAAGGACCGGTTCCGGCAGGGCAACCGCCACGGCGCACCGCTGCAACTGCTCGATGCCGAGAAAGCCACGCGCCGCACCGGGGCCACCGGCGTGCACGGCGCGCTGTTCGATCCGCGTGCGGGCACGGTGCAGCCCCGCGCCTATGCCGTGGGACTGGCGCGCGCGGCCGCCGAACAGGGCGCGCGCCTCCACGCGGGCTCCCCGGTCTCGGCCATCCGCCACGACGGCACCGGGTGGGAGGTCGTGGCCAACGGGCACACCGTCCGCGCGGGCGCGCTGCTGCTGGCCACCAACGCCTATCACGCCGGGATCACCGGGCCCTTCGCGCCCGAGACGGTGCCAGTGCATTTCTCGCAGTTCGCGACCGCGCCGATCCCCGGGCATCTGCGCGATACGATCCTGCCCGGCGGCGAGGGCTGCTGGGACACGGCGATGGTGATGAACTCGTTCCGGCTCGATGCGGCGGGGCGCATGATCTTCGGCGGGATCGGCGATCTCGACGGGCCGGCGGGGGCGATCCACGACGGCTGGGCGCGGCGCAAGCTGCGCGCGCTCTTTCCCGCGCTGGGCGACCTGCCGATCGAGCACGCCTGGCAGGGGCGCATCGCCATGACGAAGGACCATGTGCCCATATGTGGACGGCCTCCTCCCCGCAAGAATACTCTGACGATTTTGATCGGATCGCTTGCGTTCATATGTCCGGCCTGTTGGTGCGCTCGAACA
>NZ_QBKN01000048.1 GCF_003054175.1 Allosediminivita pacifica | reverse complement strand
ACATCAGGTCTCGTGCCAAGCTGGTCTCCATCGCAGATACCAGCTTGAATCACGCCTTCCGGTCGGCGTGAAACCCTTTTGTCAACACGGCCTAGGATCGAAACAGAAATTTGTATGTCCTGCCGCGGCTTTGGTAGCGAGGCAGCCCAATCTGTGGCCGCGCCGCCCCACTCGAGATCACTTGGTTTCAGGCCAGTTCTCTGGTGAGCCAACTCAAGCGCTTCGGAATGGCGCTGTACCTTGTCTTCGATATCTTTGCTCAGTTCTTCTTCCGCCTTGGCCAGCGCGGCTTCCCAGACATACCTCGGGTTGTCATCGCGCGCGGTGCTGGCCGGTGCATTCTCCCGAACATAGGCGCAAAGGATCTCCATCACCCGCACATGGTCGCGCCCCCTGTCGTAGGTCACTGAATCCTGCGCGATGCGTTCCAGCGACAGCAGCCCGCCGATCCGCACCTCGATATTGGGCAGGGTCTTTTCGACGCTTTCGCCCTCCTCGATGACCTTCACCGTCTTTTCCGTCCCGAGCTGCTCCACCGCCTTGGAAATCCGGTCGGTCATGTGGCCCTGTTCTGCGGTGCGGGTCTGCCGTTCGGTGGTCCAAACCCGGATCAGCGCCAGCGGCGCCGAGATCAGCGCGCCAAGCGAGGTGATGAGCCCGACAAAGGCCAGCGCATGCCAACGCAGATCGCCGTCCTGAACGCTGGGGTTGAACTCGGACGCGAGGCCCCAGAGCGCCCAGAGGACATGGCCCACCAGCAGGACCCAGACCGGGGCGAACAGGATCGCCGCCGCGCGCAGCGCTTCAAGGCTGTCGAACCGTCGCGGGCGTGGCTTGCCCATTGCGGCAGGTATCGCGACATAGACCACGACCGAGGCGGCGCAGAACACCAGCGCCAGCGCAATGGCCCCGGCCATCTGACGGGTGATCGGTAGCGTAACGAAATCTCCTGGATTCAATGCCTTTTCCCCTCAAAACCCGCCCCATGCTGGCGAACTCGAGCGCCTCCGCAAACCCCGAAAATCCCCCAAAACCCTAAAAGATGGTTAACCCCAGAGGCTAACCCATTGAAATTCCATGTCCCCGAAAATGTCCCGGCCCGGGACACGCCTGCGGCCGCCTTCCGTCCCCGACACCGACGCCCGGGCCACGGCCTGCCCCACGCACCCTTGCGCCGGGGCTGCGATTGGCCCACAACCCCATCGCGACGCGACGCCCGAAGGAGACCTCACAGATGCGCCTCAGCCGCTACTTCCTGCCCGTCCTCAAGGAGACGCCCTCCGAGGCGCAGATCGTCTCGCACCGCTACATGCTGCGCGCGGGCATGATCAAGCAGGCCAGCGCCGGGATCTATTCCTGGCTGCCGCTGGGCTACCGGGTGCTGCGCAACATCGAAAACATCATCCACGAGGAACAGGCCCGCGCCGGCCACATCCCCATGCTGATGCCCACGCTCCAGTCGGCGGACCTGTGGCGCGAAAGCGGCCGCTACGACGACTACGGGGCCGAGATGCTCCGCATGAAGGACCGCCACGAGCGCGACATGCTCTTCACCCCCACGGCCGAAGAGCTCATCACCGACATCTTCCGCGCCCATGTCAGCAGCTACCGCGACCTGCCGCTGACGCTCTACCAGATCCAGTGGAAGTTCCGCGACGAGGTCCGCCCCCGCTTCGGCGTCATGCGCGGCCGCGAGTTCTACATGAAGGACGGCTACAACTTCGACCTCACCTACGAGGACGCGATGCACGCCTACAACCGCCACCTGGTGAGCTACCTGCGCACCTACGAGCGGATGGGCCTGCAGGCGATCCCGATGCGGGCGGACAGCGGCCCCATCGGCGGCGACGACACGCACGAATTCCTCGTGCTGGCCGAGACCGGCGAGAGCGAGGTCTTCTACGACAGCGAGATCACCGAGCTGAAGTTCGGATCGCGCGAGATCGACTACGACAGCAAGGAGCAGTGCCAGGCCGTGCTCGAGGAGTTCACCTCGCGCTACGCCCGCACCGACGAGACCCACGACGAGGCGCTCTTCGAGAAGATCCCCGAGGACCGCCGCCGCACCGCCCGCGGTATCGAGGTCGGCCAGATCTTCTACTTCGGCACCAAGTACTCCGAACCCATGGGCGCCACGGTCGTGGACGACCAGGGCAACCACGTGCCGGTCCACATGGGCAGCCACGGCATCGGCGTCTCGCGCCTGCTGGGCGCCATCATCGAGGCGAGCCACGATGACAAAGGCATCATCTGGCCCGAGGGCGTGACGCCCTTCCACTGCGGGATCGTCAACCTCAAGACCGGCGATGCCGAGGCCGACGCCGCCTGCGAGACGATCTACGCCGCGCTCACCGCGCTGGGGCTCGAGCCGCTCTACGACGACACCGACGAACGCGCCGGTGCCAAGTTCGCCACCATGGACCTCATCGGTCTGCCGTGGCGGATCACCGTGGGGCCGCGGGGCCTCAAGAACGGCGTGGTGGAACTCACCTCGCGCCGCACCGGCGAGAGCGAGGAACTGCCCCCCGAGCAGGCGGTCAAGCGCATCGCCGCGATCTACGGCCTGACCTCGGAGTGATCGCCCCGCGCGTCGTTTCCTGCTAGACTGCCTGCCAAAGGGCCCCGGAACAGGGGCCGGGCAGGCAGAGAGCAGGACATGATCGTTCGGGTGCTGGCATTGGTCGGCGGGCTGACGGGGGCGGCGGGGCTGTCCCAGTTTCCCGAGTATTCCCAGCAATACATGCAGCGCCTCGGCGGCGCGGTGGACGAGCTCGGCCGCAGCGTGCAGAGGCTGGAAAGCGACGCGCGCCGCGTGGGGCTGACCCCGGCCGAGTATCTCGCGGCGCTGAGCGGCGAGGGCGATCTCGCCGCGAAGCAGGCGGGCAACCTGCGCGCCGATCTTGCCCGATACGACCGGCTGCGCGCGGACCTGCGGGCGCTGGAAGGGGCGGGGCCCTTCATGCGCGCCAAACTCGCCACGCACCTTGGCGACCGCCAGATCGCCACCCGCGCCTTTGATGCCTACAAGCCCGCCATGCCGCTGACCTTCGAGGGCGCGGTCTTCGCCGGGACCGGATTCCTCGCGGGCTGGGCCGTGCTGGGCTTCGTGCTCGCCGCCCTGCGCGGCGTCGGGCGGGGTGTCGTCGGGACGGTGCGCCGAGGCTGAGCAAGCTTGCCTTCGGGGCCGCCGGGGCGCAGGCTTTCCCGAGGCAGGGGGAGGCCACCATGACGGACCCTTTCGGACCGGAACTCTGGGTGACCGAGGGCGGCGACGTGGCCGGCATGGCGGGCTTCGTCTTCCCGACACGCATGGTGGTGATCCGGTTGGCCTCGGGCGGGCTGATGCTCTGGTCGCCGGTCGCGCTGACCGATCAGGTCCGGGAGGCTGTGGCGGCACTCGGCACGCCGCGCTTCATCCTCGCCCCGAACGCGCTGCACCACCTGCACGTGGCCGACTGGCAGGCGGCCTTTCCGGGCGTCGAGGTACACGCCGCGCCGGGGGTGTCGGCCAGGCGGCCCGATCTCGACATTTCGGCCGAACTCGAAGCCACGCCCGACCCCCGCTGGGCGCAGGAGGTCGACCAGGTCCTGATGGAAAACCGCATCGCGACCGAGGTGGTCTTCTTCCACCGCCCCAGCGCCACGGTGATCTTCACCGACCTGCTGCAGAACATGGCCCCGGGCCGCTTCACCGGCTGGCGCGGCGTCGTCGCGCGGCTCGACCGCATGGTCGGGCCGAAACCCGCCGTCCCGCGTAAGTTCCGCATGGGCTTCCGCGACCGCGCGGCGGCGCGCGACGGCGTGCGGCAGATCCTCGACTGGCCCGCGCAGCGCCTGCTGCTCGCCCACGGCACCCCCCTGCGCGAAGGCGCGCAGGCCGCCGTCGAGAATGCCTTCGGCTGGCTGAGGCCCTAGCCCGCGACCGCCGTGACCTCCGCCACGATGCCGTCGACCACCTCGCCCAGCAGGCCCTCGTCCTCGCACTCGGCCATGACGCGGATCAGCGGCTCGGTCCCGGACTTGCGGATCAGCAGCCGCCCCTTGCCCGTCAGCCGCGCCTCGGCATCGGCGATCGCCGCCTTGACCGGCGCGGCCTCGAGCGGCTTTTCCCCCGCGGCATAGCGCACGTTCTTCAGCAACTGCGGCACCGGCTCGAAGTTGTAGGCCAGCTCCGAGGCGGGTTGCCCCGTGCGCACCATCTCGGCCAGGAACTGGATCGCCGCCATCAGCCCGTCGCCCGTGGTGGCATAGTCGGTCATCACGATATGGCCCGACTGCTCGCCGCCAAGGTTCCAGCCGCCGCGCCGCATGGCCTCGACCACGTAGCGGTCGCCCACCTTGGTCCGCTCCAGCCGCAGCCCCCGCGCGCCGAGGTAACGCTCAAGCCCGAGGTTCGACATGACCGTCGCCACCAGCGTGCCGTCCGACAGCCGCTGCTCGGCCGCCCAGCGGCCCGCCATCAGCGCCATGATCTGGTCGCCGTCGGCCACGCGGCCGGTCTCGTCGATCAGGATCAGCCTGTCGGCATCGCCGTCGAGGCAGATGCCGAGGTCGGCGCCATGCGCCACCACCGTTTCCGCCGCCACGCGCGGGTGGGTCGAGCCGCACTCGTGGTTGATGTTCAGCCCGTCGGGCGAGGTACCCACGCGCACCACGTCGGCGCCGAGCTCCCACAGGACCTCGGGCGCGGTTCGGTAGGCGGCGCCGTTGGCGCAGTCCACGACGACCTTGATCCCGTCGAGCCGCATGCCCGCAGGGAAGGTCGATTTCACCCGCTCCTGGTAGCGGAAGCGCCCGTCGTCGATCCGCTTGGCGCGCCCGATCTCGCCCGCCTCGGCCAGCGGCACGCCCGCGGCGACCAGCGCCTCGATCTCGCTCTCCACCGTGTCGGACAGCTTGAACCCGTCGGGGCCAAAGAACTTGATCCCGTTGTCATGCGCCGGGTTGTGACTGGCCGAGATCATGATGCCCAGGTCCGCCCGCATCGAGGGCGTGAGCAGCCCCACGGCGGGCGTCGGCACCGGGCCCAGCAGCAGTACGTTCATGCCGGTCGAGGTCAGCCCTGCCGTCAGCGCGGTCTCGAACATGTAGCCCGACAGGCGCGTGTCCTTGCCGATGACCACGCGGTGCACGCCCTGGCCCTCGCGTCGGAAATAGCGTCCCGCCGCCGCGCCGATGGCCAGCGCCATCTCGGCGGTCATGGGATGGGTGTTGGCCGTGCCGCGCACGCCGTCGGTGCCGAAAAGGGTGCGGCTCATTCGTGGCCTCCCGCGTCGTTGAAGGTGATCGCGTGCCAGAGCGCCAGCGCCTGCGCCGTGTCCGCCACGTCGTGGATGCGCAGGACCTGCACGCCCTGCGACGCCGCCCATTGCGAGATCGCCGCCGACCCCGGCGCGCGGCCCGCGGGCGGCACGCCGCCCGACAGCTTGCCGATGAACCCCTTGCGCGAGGCCCCGAGCAGGATCGGGCAGCCCAGCGAGTGGAACAGCGCGATGCCGTTCAGCAGGGCGAGGTTGTGTTCGATCTTCTTGCCGAAGCCGATGCCCGGATCGATGAGGATCTTTTCCCGCGGGATGCCGACTTCGGCCAGCATGATCACCTGCGCCGCGAGGAAATCGTAGACGTCCAGCAGCACATCGTCGTAGCGCGGATTGTCCTGCATGGTCTCGGGGTCGCCGCGGGCATGCATCACGCAGACCGGCAGGCCCTCGCGCGCGCAGAAGGGGCCCAGCATCCGGTCGTAAGTAAAGCCCGAGACGTCATTGACCAGCCGCGCCCCGGCGCGCACCGCGGCCTCGGCCACGTCGACCTTGCGCGTGTCGATGGAGATCGGCACCTCGCTTGCGCCCGCCAGTGCCGAGACGACGGGTTCTATCCGCGCGATCTCGGCCTCGGGGGGGACGGCCTGCGCGCCGGGGCGCGTGCTCTCGCCGCCGATGTCGATGATGTCGGCCCCCTGGCAGATCAGCTCCTGCGCATGACGAAAGGCCTTCTGGGCCGTGCCATGCGCGCCCCCATCCGAAAAGCTGTCGGGCGTGACGTTCACGATCCCCATCAGGCGCGGACGGTCCATCGCCATGCCGTAAAGCGGCGCGCGCGGCGCGCTCAGCCGGGCGCAGGTCTCTTCGGGGATTTCCTCCAGCCCGATGCGCTCGGGTGCGGCGCCGCGCCGATGGCGCAGGGCCTCGGTGAACCAGGCCCGTCCCCCGGCAAGGGGCAGGGCGTGATCGGGCCTCGGGCTTTCGTGCCGGGGCAGGGGCTGGACGTAATCGGACATGCGGGCTGAGTATCCTTGCGCGGGAGGCCGGGCAAGCGCCTCAGCCGGGCAGGCTGCCCGGGGCCGCCGAACGCGCCGGAACGGCGCTCTCTGCCGGCGGCTCTCCGCCGATCACCAGCAGTTCGCAGGCCTCGATCTCCTCGGCGAACCAGGCGGCCAGCGCCAGGCCGTCGTCGGGCGGCGCGGTCGGACGCTCCACCGCGTCGAGCACGATCTTCGACGGGGCCCAGATGCAGACCTGGCCGTTCTTCATCGCCCAGTCGAGCTCGGTGCGCGTGCCCACCACCTTGGCGCGCGGATCGCGCGCCGCCAATCGCCAGGCGTTCTGCTCGATGGCAAGCAGGTCGATCCGGCGCTGCGCCAGCGGGTGATCGGCCTGCGGGGCGGGCACCTCCGCCGCGCCGAGGCAGAGGATCAGCGGTGCGGGCATGGCCGCAAGCGTGTCGAGCATCTCCGAGAGTCCGGCATCCTCGATGATCGCGTTGGACAGGAAAACGACGCGCGGATGCGGACGCTCCTCGGCGGGGCGGTCGGGGGCCTCGGCCAGCGTCGGGCGCGAGCGGACGATCTCGACACCGTGCGCACCGGGGCCGCGGTCCAGCTTTTCGATCCGCACGAAGGTCCGCAGCGCCTGCGGCTCTCGCAGGATACGCTCGGCGATGCCTTCGGCCAGCGTCTCGAGCAGGTTCACGCGGCGCGCGGCCAGCTCGGCGCCGATGGCCTCGGTCACGCGGTCGTAGCTCAGGATGCGGTCCACGTCGTCGTCGAGCGTGCCGGGAAAGGGCAGGACCTCGACCACGACATCGAAGCGCACGCGCTGGGTGATGCCGCGCTCGGCCTGGAAGGCGCCGATCTCGACCTCGCGGACGTGTTCGCGCAGGCTGATGCGGTCGCGCGGTGTGTCCCCGGCCGTCGCGATGGCGCGCTCGGACGGGTGGGAAAAGGCGAGGCGGGTTTCACTGGCCAAGGCGCGACTCCTGTTCTCGGGTCCGCCGGATAGGACAGGTTGCGCGGCCCGCACGCAACCCCTTCCCGCGGGAAGGGGGCTTGCGGGGTCAGCGGCTGCTGGTGCGCCACTCTTCGCGGTAGAACAGGTGGACCCCGATCCGGCCGGTGCGCTTGAAGACATCCGCCCACGAGGGGCTGACGGCGGCGGTGTGATAGTGCGTGGCGCCGTCGGTCAGTTCGCGCGGCGCTCCGTCGAGCATGGCACGCGCAACCTTGCCCACGCGGCGGAAGGCGCGCGGCTCGGCGATGGTCTCGGGGCGACCGTCGCAGGTGTAGCTGAACTGGCAGGCGTGAAGCTGCCCGGTGCCCTGGTTGACCACGCCGCAGACGGTGTCGGGATAGCGTCCGCTGTCGACGCGATTGAGGATGACCTCGGCCACGGCGACCATGCCCTCGACGGTTTCTCCGCGCGCCTCGAAGTAGAGCGCCTCGGCCAGGCATTCCCATTGCGGCCCGCCCTCTGCGGCGGGTTGTTGCGACAGCCAGGAGGCGTCGACGCTCGGCACCTGCGGCGCGCGAAGGGAAACCTGTGTCAGGCCGGGAATATCGTCGCCACGGGTCTGTCCCAACCCATCCTGTTCGACGGTGAACAGGCGGCGGTCGGCGGTCGTGACATCGGCCCGGGAAACAGCGGGCAGCACAAGCAAAGCGAGCAGAACGCAGCGGCTCAGGCAGCGGATCATGTCGTCACCATTTTTCGGTTTTGGCAGCGTGCACCCGACATATGCATGGGGTGCGATTTCGCGCGACTTTTAGACAAATCGTCCGCTGCCGTAAAGGCAAGCACCCGAAACTGCTTTACGGCAGCTTCAGGCGCCCGCTTTACGTTGGCTTTCCCCCCGTCAGTGCTGGAGTTTCTCCTTAAGGGAGAGGTGTGCCGCCGCAAGACGCGCGACCGGTACGCGGAAGGGAGAACAGCTTACGTAGTCCATTCCCACGGCCCTGCAGAAGGCTATCGATTCGGGGTTGCCGCCGTGCTCTCCGCAGATCGACACCGTCACACCGGGCCGCGCCGCGCGGCCCCTTTCGACGCCAAGCTGGATCAGCTCGCCGACCCCGCCGGTGTCGAGAACGTGGAACGGGTCCTCGGCAAAGACCCCCTGCGCCACGTAGTCCGACATGAACCGCCCGGCGTCGTCGCGCGACAGTCCGTAGGTCATCTGGGTGAGGTCGTTGGTCCCGAATGACAGGAAATGCGCGTACTGCGCGATCTCGTCGGCGCGCAGGCAGGCGCGCGGCGTCTCGACCATCACACCCAGCCGATAGGTGAAATTCCGCCCGCGCTCGTTGCGCACCTCGGCCGCCACCGCGTCGATGCGGTTGCGCAGCAGCTCCACCTCGCGCTTGGCCGAGACCAGCGGGAGCATGATCTCGGGCACCACCGGCTCGCCCTCGCGCGAGGCATCCAGTGTCGCCTCGAAGATCGCCCGCACCTGCATGTCGTAGATTTCGGGCACCGTGATCCCCAGCCGCACGCCGCGAAGGCCCAGCATGGGGTTGTATTCGCCCATGGCCTCCACCCGCCGCGTCACGTCCGACAAAGGCAGATCCAGCGCCTCGGCCAGCTCCAAAAGCCCCGCGCGGTCGCTCGGCAGGAACTCGTGCAGCGGCGGATCGAACAGGCGGATGCAGACGGGCATGCCTTCCATGATCCGGAAAAGCGCCGTGAAATCCGCCCGTTGCATGGGAAGCAGCAGGGCGATGGCGCCGGCGCGGCCCTCGGGCGAGTCGGCGAAGATCATCTCGCGCATGGGCGTCAGGCGGTCGGCCTCGAAGAACATGTGCTCGGTCCGGCAGAGCCCGATCCCGTCCGCCTTGAAGTTGCAGGCGGTCTGCGCGTCGGCAGGCGTGTCGGCGTTGGCGCGTATGCGGATGTCGCGCCGTTCGTCGGCCCAGGCCATCAGCGTCCGGAAGGCATCGTCCAGCGCCGCCTCCACCGTCTCGACCTTGCCCGCCAGCACCTCGCCCGAGGTGCCGTCCACCGTGATCGTGTCACCCTCGCGGAAGACGCGCCCGTCCTCGGACACGATCTGCCGCAGCCGCGTCTGGAACCGCATCCGCGCCGCGCCCACCACGCAGGGCAACCCGATGCCGCGCCCGATCACCGCCGCGTGGCTGGTCATGCCGCCACGTTCGGTCAGCACCCCCGCAGCGGCGTGCATCCCCCGCACGTCCTCGGGCGAGGTCTCGCGCCGCACAAGGATGCAGGGCTCGTCCCGCGCGGCGCAGGCCTGCGCGTCGGCCGAGGTGAAGACGATCCGCCCCGTGGCAGCACCCGGGCTCGCCGCCACGCCACCCCCGAGGATGTCGCGCCGCGCCCCCGGCGCGATCTGGCGGTGGAGAAGTTCCGACACCGCCCTCGGTTCGATCCGCAGCACCGCCTCGTCACGCGGGATCACCCCGTCCTCGGCCAGTTCCACCGCGATCCGCAGCGCTGCCCGCGCACTGCGCTCGGCGCGGATGCCGTCGAGGATGTGCAGCGCGCCGTTCTCGATGGTGAACTCGATCTGCATCTCCTCGCGCAGCGCCACGCGCATCCGGGACGCGTGCCGCTTGAGATCGGAAAACGCCTGCGGCGCCTTATCCTCGAGCGAGGGCCCCCGTGGATCGCGCGTCAGGTACAGCGCCGCGTTGCGCTGCTTCAGCGCCTCGCGCCCCTGGCTCTGGCTCAGGTAGCGCCCGGTGATCTGCGGCAGCCCGGTCTCGGGGCTCACCATCTGCACCACGCCCGACCCGCACTCGCCGCGGCCCAGCCCCAGCGCCATCTCCTGCACGACAAGGCCAAGGCCCGCGTCCATCGGCGCACCCTTGCCCTGCCGCAGCAGCCGCGCGGTGGTGCCCTCCCAGGCGCGCGCCATCGACCGCAGGACTTCCGACAACTGGCGCGCCGGGTCCTGCGGGAAGGGCGCCTCGGCCGCCTCCTCGTAGGCGGACAGCGCCGCCGAGAGCCCGCCGGGCTCGTCCGCCTCGATGTCCTCGAAGACATCCGGGTCCAGCCGCGCCACATGCACCGCGTAGGCCTGCACGAACCTCAGGTAGAGCGCGGTGGCCGCCTGCGTCCCGATCCGCTGCGACAGCGTGGCATGGCGGGCGTTGTTCATGCCGATGTTCAGGATCGCCCCGGGCCCGCCCCAGTCGGGGTCCTGGCTCGACGGGCGCACGCAAAGCAGCGCATCTGGATCGAATCGGGCGCAGAGCGCGTCGAGGTCGGGCATCCGCCCGGCTGCGATGTCGTGCACCGTCGCAAAGCTCAGCGCGACGGTGCGCGGAACGGGAAGATCAAGCCGAACAAGACGTTGCAGGCATTTGGCCCGGCCGCCGTGGGTCGGGGTCGCCAGGGGGGCGGTGGGCGTGATCAGCGTGATGTCCGGATCGTCGCCCTGCGTTTGCTGCGCTGCGGCATAGGTCATGTCCGGAGAATACGGCTCATGCCGAGTCTGGCAAGCGTCCTGTTGTTCCGTGACCCGGCGTTCCCGTCTCCAGCGGCGACACGATGGCGGTACCCGCTTCGATTCCGCCGGGATATTTTACCTGCGCCGCAACCAGCAGATCCTCCAGAACCGCATCGGCGTGACATTCCGGCCGGTCGACCGCACTGACCGGCAGGTCGGGCAGGGTCAGCATGCCGACACGCAGCGCGGGCAGGATGGCGCGCTCCCGGATCGGGATGATTTTCTCCCAATCGGGAATCTGGCGGTCGTCCATCCGCAGCCGCGTCGCATAGCGGGTCACCGGTATCGCCGGGCCCTCGACCACGTGCACGAAGCGGAAATCGTGGAAGTAGAGAAGGCTGCAACAGCCCTCGTCCGCATGGTGCTTCTCGGCCTCGCGGGCGATGTCGAGAAGGCACCTTTCGGCGGGCACACGCGGGATGGAAGAGCAGACAAGTCGAAGCATGGAAGAAGAAGTTGCCGGAAAGACTTAATCAATTATGAATCAATGCGGTTGACCTTGTGTCGCCCGCGTCATCCCGCCGACGGGCCCGTACCCGTCGGCAGGGATCAGCCTTCGATGCGCCGCAGATCGGCCACCTGGAGGCAGATATCGCGGATGCGCGACAGCAGGTTGAGCCGGTTGCGCCGCACCACCTGGTTGTCGGAATTGACTTGCACCGCTTCGAAAAAGGCGTCGATGGGCGCGCGCAGACCGGCCATGGCCTCCATGGCGGTGACGAAATCCTCGTCCTTCATGGCGGGCACGATCTTCTGCTCGGCCGAGTCCAGCGCGTTGAAGAGGGCGTTTTCCTGCGGTTCCTCGGCGAACTTGCGGTCGGCGCCAAAGGCATATTCGACCCCGTCCTTTTCTTCGGCTTGGGACAGGATGTTGTTCGCCCGCTTGAAGCCTTGCAGCAGGTTCTCGCCATCCTCGGTCCTGAGCACATCGCTCAGCGCCCGCGCCCGGCTGACCAGAAGGTAGAGGTCGTCATTGCCCTCCATGGCAAGGCAGGCGTCGATCACGTCATGCCGGATACCCTCGTCGCGCAGGTGCACCTTGAGGCGATCGTGGATGAAGGAGAGGAGGTCGGCCATCAGGTCGCCCTTGTTGCCCTCCGCGACCGGAACGGCCTTGCCCAGCACCGTGTCCGCGGGCGCAAGAGCCTCGTCGATCAGCTTCACGCGCACCCCGTTCTCCAGCACCAGCCGGATCACCCCAAGCGCCGCACGGCGCAGGGCGAAGGGGTCCTTGCTGCCGGTGGGCTTCTCGTCGATGGCCCAGAAGCCGGTCAGCTTGTCGATCTTCTCGGCCAGCGACACGGCCACCGACACCGGCGCCGTCGGCACCGCGTCGGACGGCCCCAGCGGCGCGTAATGCTCCTCGCAGGCCGCGGCCACCTCGGCGGGCAGGCCTGCGGCCTCGGCATAGTAGCGCCCCATCAGGCCCTGCAGCTCGGGGAACTCGTAGACCATCTCTGACACGAGGTCGGCCTTGGCTACCCGTGCCGCCTGCATCGACAGATCGGCATCCGCGCCCACCTTGGGCGCCAGCTCACGGGCCAGCGCCGCGATGCGCTCTACCCGGTCCTTCTCGGTCCCCAGCTTGCCGTGGAAGGTCACCGCGCCCAGCTTCTCGGTCCAGGCAGTCATGCCCTGGTCCTTCGCCACGCGCAGGTCGTTCTCCCAGAAGAACTTGGCATCTGACAGCCGCGCCGCCAGCACCTTCTGGTTGCCCGCGAGGATCGCCGCGCCGTTGTCGGGCGCCTCGATGTTGGCCACGGTCACGAATTTCTCGATCCGGCCACTGCCGGGATTGCGCACCGAAAAGAACTTCTGGTGTTCCTTCATCGAGGTCATCAGCACCTCGGGCGGCAGGCCGAGGAAATCCTCTGCGATCGACCCCATCAGCACCACCGGCCATTCCACCAGCCCCGCGACCTCGCGCCGGAGGCCCGCGTCCTCGACCACCTCCAGTCCGCTGGCGAAGGCCGCGTTGGTGGCCTCGTGCCAGATCGCCTCCTCGCGCTCCTGCGGCGACAGGATCACCCGCGCGCGCTTCAGCTTGGCCTCGTAGTCCTCGAAGGAGGTGACGGTGAAGGGGATAGGGGCGTGGAAGCGGTGCCCCTCGGTCACGTCACCGGCCTTGATGCCGTCCACGTCGAGGTCGACGACATGCGCGCCCGCCTCGTCGGTCAGAAGGCACAGGATGCGGTGCAGCGGGCGCACCCAACGCAGGCTGCCCGCGCCCCAGCGCATGGACTTGGGCCAGGGGAAATTGCGGATAGTGCGTTCCAGCACCTCGGCCACGATGGCGTCGGCCGGGCGGCCCGGCGTCACAACGGTGGCGTAGTAGAAGGTGCCCTTCTTCTCTTCGCGCTCTTCGAGATCCTCGCGCGCCACGCCCGCGCCGCGCAGGAAGCCCTCGATGGCCTTGTCGGGCGCGCCCACCTTGGGCCCGCGCCGTTCCTCGCGCTGGGTGGGGCTTTCGGGTGTCAGCCCGTGCAGCGTCAGTGCCAGCCGCCGCGGCGTGGAGAAGGCTCCGGCGCTTTCGTAGGTGAGACCCGCCTCGACCAGACCGTCCGTCACCAGACGGCGCAGATCCTCGGCCGCCTTGCCCTGCATGCGGGCGGGGATTTCCTCGGAGAAGAGCTCGATCAGAAGGTCCGGCATTGTCTCACCACGTCACTGGCCCCGCGCAGGGGGCGCGGGGCTTGTCAGGGGCGGTGGATAACCGCCCGGTGGTGGATCGTCCAGCCGTCAGGTGGCGGCGGCTTCGGCCTTCTGCTTGGCGCGCCGCGCCAGCGTCTGCACGTCGTCGCCCGCGCGGGCCGGCACGATGCGATAGACCGCCTCGACGAAGTTCTCGATGGCAAAGCCGATCAGGCCCACCGCGATGGCCGCCAGCAGGATACGCCCGAAGGCCGCGCTGCGGATGCGGTCGAGCGCCGCGCCCACGCCACCGGCCTGCGAGGGATCGTGCGTCAGCGCCGCCATGACGATCAGCACGCCGATGATGCCCACCACGATGCCCTCGGCGATGAACCCGGCCTTCATGGCGGGGTCGAGCTTCAGCGTCACCTGCGTGGTGCGGATGTCGCGGCGGTACTTCTCCTGCACGCCCTTCAAGACGTAGTAAACCCCCGCGCCGATCACGCCGAGCCCGATCACGCCGACGATCACCTGCCCGCCGGGCATCTGCATGATCTTGCCCGTGAACGAGCCGACGCCGCCGCCGCCCGAGCCGCCGCCGTTGCCGATGGCCATGGTGCCCACGGAAATGCCGAGCGCGCCGTGGATCAGACCGGTGATGACCAGCCCGGTGCGCGCCGCCAGACCCTTCATCTTGCTGCCGTGGCGGTCGAGATCCATCCAGGCGTCGATCACGCGCCAGGCGGCGTAGCAGATCAGGCCCAGCGCGATCAGCACCAGCGCCGCGGTGCCCCAGCTTTGCGACTTGAGGTCGGAGAGGGCGTTCTGGGTGCCCTGCGCGTTGCCGCCGTAGATCGCGGCCATGAGCGCAAGCACGCCCACCACGGTGTAGACGGCGCCGCGTGCGGCGTAGCCCGTGCGCATGGCGGGCACGGTCCAGGCGGGTGCCTTGTCGGAATCGGACATCTTCGGCCTCCTTTCAGAGGGGTTGGGCCACGGCTATTCTTGGAGCGCGGCGTCGAGGCTTTCGAAATCGTTGCGGTCGCTGAGCATCAGCGACAGCGGGCGCAGGGGTCGGATGTGGGCGCAGGTCACCATGATGGCGATGGTCATCGGCACGGCGAGCAGGGCGCCCGCGATGCCCCAGATCCAGGCCCAGACCAGGATCGAGACGAGGATGACGACGGGCGACACCGCGATCTGCTGGCCCTGCAGCTTGGGGTCGATCCAGTTGCCCACCACCTGCTCGATGGCGAAGAGCCCCGCGCCCAGCAGCAGCGCCGTCTGCAGGTCCTGCGTGAAGAGCGCGTAGATCACCGGCAGCGCGGCCGAAATGACCGAGCCGAGGTTGGGAATGAAGCTCATCAGGAAGGTCAGCACGAACCAGACGGGCAGCAGCCCGACGCCGAAGATCGCGATCCAGGCCACGTAGAGCGCGCCCTGCAGCAGGCCCATGACGGTGCGCACGACCAGAAAGAAGCGCAGCTTGCGGGACAAAGTGTCCGCGACGCTGTGGAAGTCCTCGGCCTGCGCATTGGCGCGGCACATTGCATCGATCTTGTTGCGCCAGACCGGGCCCTCGCCGAGCGCCAGAAGCACGAGGAAGAAGACGATGACCAGCGCGGTGATGAAGCTTCCCGTCGCCCCAGCCACCATCTGGGCCATGCCCATGGTGCTCTCGGCGACCCGGCTGCCGGCGCGGTCCACCGCCGAGCGTACGGGCTCTCGCATCTGTTCGGGCAGGGTTTCCAGCAGATCCGAGGGCGCCACCTCGGAGCTGAGCCAGCTGGTCCAGTTCTCGCTGATCTGCGGCATCTGGGTCACCACCTGCTGCGCGGCGAAGATCATGCCGCCGAAGAAGAGGGCGAGAAGGCCGAGCATGAGGACGAGCACCGCCACCCGCCCGAGCCACTTCAGCCCGCGCGGCAGCACGCCGGTCAGCAACCGGTCGAGCGGCCCGAGCAGCAGGGTGATGAAGATGCCGAAGACCAAGGGCACCACCACCGGCGCCGCCGCCCGCAGCGCCGTGGCCGCGAGGATGACCAGGATCGCGCCGCAGATCCAGGGCAGGGCGGTGCGCGGGGTGATATGGGGACTGTGATCCATCGCCGGGCCAACGATCCGGGGGGGATCACGTTCCCGGGATGGGGCGTGACAGGTGTTTTAATTTGGGAATGCCCGTCAACCCCGGGTAGTCCGGGGTGTGGGACGAAGCCGGCGTTCGACAAAGGTATGACTGGTCCCGCGTCTGCCCAAAGGGCCGCGGCGCTTCAGTCTTCGCAAGCCTCGACGGCTTTCGAGAATGCTTTCGCAAAACCTTGGGTCGAGAAGGCGACATGGCGCCCCCTGTCAAATACGACTCGCGGACGCCAATCGCTCGCGAGCGATTGTACTATGGCGGCGTTCCGAGATGGGTCATTGATAAACACAGAATTCTCGGAAACGGTCATTGGAAATTGGTTGCCGGAAGCATTGAGGACAGCCGTGCTGCGCCTGGTAATTCCCTTGGCGCGGTCTTGAACCGAAAATTCGCGTTCATGGGTAACGTAAATGACCAGGTTGTGGATGATGAACCCCGGGCTTCTGAGGGGCTTGGTCGCCACCCAGCAGGACGGTGCTCCGTCTTTGTTAATGAATACAGACCAGTCCTGGACTGAATCAATTCTACGGATTTTCTCGTCCTGCGCGACTGCAGCTTGCGCAAACCCAGCTAGGAAAAGGATCAGGCCCGCCATTTTCATTCGTTTAATTCCCATTCTGTGCGTCGCCCACGGTTTTCACGCCGCCTTGGAAGCGTAAAGGCAAGGGAATAGGTCGTCGAGACGTTTCGTCCCCATGGTGGGTCATGCGGTCAAAATGTATAGGAGCTCGGCGGCTTTGATGCTGTAACCGCCCCCCGACGGCATCGCTGTGCCAAGGTGGGATCGCAACAATCCTTAATGGGAGGCGGTCATGTCAAAGATTA
>NZ_QBKN01000047.1 GCF_003054175.1 Allosediminivita pacifica | reverse complement strand
CTCGCCATGCTCAGAAGACGCCTGAACGCGGGGTTGTCGTTATTCGGCGACCAGATTGCAGAAAATGGAAGGCGCTCGCCCTTGATCGGTCGAAAAACAAGTCCAGGATAGTTCGTCGCCGTCATCGCCTCGCTGACTACGGTCAAACCTCGCCCAATGGCAACCAATGACAGCAGGTTATCTCGACTTACGGATTGCACATGTATGTCAGGGTGACAACTGAGGTCTGCCAGCTTCCGTACCAGGTAGTCGTAGATTTCTTGGCCCGGGGCAGTTTCGCTGACCATGAAGGCCTCACAACTTAGCTCGTGCCAGTCGACTGCTGTCAGGATGGCTAACTCATGACGTTCAGGCAGGACAACGAAAACACCTTCTGACCACATAAAAGCGCTATCGCAATCTTGCCACGCTCTGGTTCCGGTTAGGAAAGCGACGTCGAGTTCCAACTGACGGATGGCAGCGAGGTGTTCTTCAGGGTTTCCATCGATCAGTTGGATCTGTACGTCATTGTGCTGATCCCCGAAGGAGCGGAGCAGTTCGGCTAGAAAGCCCGACGCAATCGATGAATAAATACCGATTTTTATACGGCCATTTTCTGATCTGCCAAGTAATGCAATTGCATTCAGGCTCTCATCTAACCCGCGAATTGTCTGACGTGCTCGAGGTAGAAACTGGTGACCGGCGCGGTTTAGGCTCACGCCGCTTCGATGACGGTGAAACAATGATGTTCCGAGCCGATCCTCAAGGTCGCGAATGCAACGGCTGACTGAGGACTGTCGGATACGCATAACGCTACCAGCCTTTCGGAAACTGCCATGATCAGCAGCGTTGACGAAGCATCGAAGGTGTCGAATCTCAATTTCACGTTTTCTCCTTTCCACTGTCCGACATCCTCTCGCACCTCGTGTTCAGGTCTTTTTCTGTGGAGCCCTACACTGACGAGCCGAACCTCAATCCAAGTCTTCAAACCTTGTTTCAAGGCGGCGTATGCTCTGCGTGGAAATGCTAGCGATTGTCAGACGGATTGAAGCGCAACAGTCGCAGGGCATTGAGCGTGACCAGCACCGTGGCCCCGGTATCGGCCAGGATGGCGATCCAGAGCCCGGTCAGCCCCAGCACGGACGTCACCAGGAACACGGCTTTAAGACCCAGCGCCAGGGCCACGTTCTGACGGATATTGGCCATGGCGGCCCGTGCAAGCCGGATCAGGGCCGGTACGTCCACCACCCTGTCGCGCAGGATCGCCGCATCGGCGGTTTCCAGTGCCACGTCGGTGCCCGAGCCCATCGCCACACCCACGTTCGCCTGCTTTAGCGCCGGTGCGTCGTTGATGCCGTCACCAATCATCATGACGCCGCCGGTTGCGCCCATCTCGCGGATCAGCCTCAGCTTGTCCTCGGGCATCATGCTGGCGTGGAATTCCATGCCGAGCTGCCCGGCGATGGCTTCGGCCGTGCGGGGATTATCGCCGGTCAGGATCACCGGCGCGATGTCCATCGCCCGCAGCTGGGCCATGGCCTCGGCGGCGTCGTTGCGCGGCTCGTCGCGCAGGGCGACGAGGCCAAGGGACTGGCCTGTGCGGAACACCGCGACCACCGTCTTGCCCTCGGTCTCCAGCCGCGCCGCGATCTCGGACTGGTCGTCGGCGATGCCCCCGGACTCCTCGGCGTGGCGAGGCGAGGACACCCAGGCCTTCGCGCCGCCCACCAGTGCCTCGACGCCCTTGCCGACGATGGCGCGTGCGTCGGTCGCCGGCAGGGCCTCGATCCCCGCCTCCTCCGCCCGACGCAGGATGGCATGGGCCAGCGGGTGCGACGATCCGGTCTCGACCCCGGCCGCGACGGCCAGCAGGTCGCTTTCAGACACGCCGGGCGCGGGCACGATGTCGGTCACCTTCGGTTTGCCGTGGGTCAGTGTGCCGGTCTTGTCGAAAGCGATCGCCAAAACCTTGGCGGCGGCCTCGATGACCGCGCCGCCCTTCATCAGAAGGCCCTTCCGGGCGCCCGAGGAGAGGGTTGAGGCGATCGAAGCCGGAACCGAGATCACCAGGGCGCAGGGGCAGCCGATCAGCAGCAGCGCGAGGCCGCGATAGATCCAGGTGTTCCAGTCGGCCCCGGTAGCGAGCGGCGGGATCAAGATGACCAGCGCCGCCAGCAAGACGATGGCGGGCATGTACCAGCGGCTGAACCGGTCGATGAACCGCTCAGTCGGCGCGCGGGCGTCCTCGGCCTCCTCGACCAGCTGAATGATGCGCGCAATCGTGTTGTCCGCTGCGGTTTTCGTCACCGTCACGCGAAGCGCGGCCTCGGTATTGATCGATCCCGCGAAAACCGATTCTCCCGGCCCCCGGGTAACCGGGACGCTTTCACCGGTCACGGGACTTTCGTCGATACCGCTGGTGCCCTCGGCAATCTCGCCATCGGCCGGGATGCGGTCCCCGGGGCGCACCAGAACGCGCTGGCCGACCTCGAGCTGGTCGGCCGGGACTTCGCGGGTCTTGCCGTCGATTTCCAGAAGTGCGGTCTTGGGCACCAGATTGGCCAGCGCCCTGATGCCGTCGCGCGCCTTGCCGGCGGCCACACCTTCAAGCACCTCGCCCACAGCAAAGAGGAACACCACAAGCGCCGCTTCCTCGGCTGCACCGATGAACAGGGCGCCGATGGCGGCGATGGTCATCAGGCTTTCGATGGTGAAGGGCTGCCCGAGGCGAACGGCCTCGAAGGCGCGCTTCGCCACCGGGGCGACGCCGATCACGCAGGCGAAGGTAAAGGCCCAGTAACCGTAGTCCGCCGAGGTCAGAAGCTCGAAACCCCATGCAAGGACAAGCAATGCCCCCGTGAAGATCACCAGCCGTCCCTTGTTGGTCTGATACCACGCCTTGCCGCGATCGGCGGGGTCATCATGCACATGACCGGGGCTGCCATGCCCGGCATCGGCCTTTGCAGACGACGGCCCTTTGTCACCGCCTTTGGCGTGGTCATGGCCGTGGTCGGCGTGATCGTGATCGTAGCCTTCGCAGTCAGCGCCATGAGTGTGAGCCTTTTTCGGGGCGTCGAGCGTATTCTCCGGCGACGACGCGCCACGCTGCGCAATCCCGTATCCGAGGCGCTTCACGATGGCCTCGATCTCGGCAGGGTCCGTACTGGCAGGCTCCAGATCCAGCGAAAGGCGCTCACTCATCAGCGCTACCTTTACGCCGCTGACACCCGGAAGGCGCTCGACGGCCTTCGTCACTTTTAACGTGCAGGCGGCACAATCCATGCCGCTGACAGTCCAGTCTCGGCGCTCGGCTCCACTCATTTTCTTTGCTCCTGGCCCGGCAACTGGCCGGGGCTATCTTTGACCGAGTCGGTTCTTACAGGCTATAGTAACTGTAGCTTCAAGTCCTTTTCGTTGCTGCGACGATTGCTTCGCCCACATTGTTCTCTGATCGATGTCGGTATCAGCGAACGGCTGCAATCTATTGGGAGTCTTCGCCTAGCTGATCGGGTTCTGTCGCGACCAGAGCTGCAGGAGATTCACTTCTGGCGGATGGGATGCTTTCCGCAACAAAATCCGGGACACCCCTTGATGCTATAGGGGCTGGAGGTTTTATACCGCATCCATCGCGTACAAGCGATCGAACCGGTTCACTGTGCATTTGGGAAACTTGAGATGCTGACGAGACGACACTTTATCCAGACAACTGCAGCGCTGCTCCCGTCGTCGGTCCCGACGCTTTCGTTTGCCAATAACTGGCCCAGCGAACAACAGAAAGCCGCTTGGGACGCAGAGGTCACCCCATTTGGCTATGATCCCGCGACCACGAACCCTTGGGGGCTGCATCCCAGGTTCCTTCCTCAACGGGTATTGGCGAACGACGAACTGCGTCCCGGAGATATCCATGTCGATGCCGTGGCAAGGTACCTCTACCACATAGAGGAAGGCGGTACCGCCATGCGTTATGGTGTAGCCATTGCCCAGGGGGATCTCTACGAGCCAGGTACGTACACGATCAAGCGCAAGGTCGAATGGCCCCACTGGCGGCCGACACAGAACATGATCGAACGGGATCCCCAGAATGCTCAGTATGCAGATGGCGTGGAGCCCGGCCCCGCCAATGCGCTCGGTTCAAGAGCTCTTTACCTGTACGTCGGCGACAGGGATACATATCTGCGGATTCATGGCACGCCGTATCCCGAAAGCATTGGCGGGCGGGCAAGCTCAGGCTGCGTTCGAATGGTGATGGCTCATATCAACGATCTGTTCGAAAATGTTGAGATCGGCTCGACAGCTTATCTTTACTCAGCAGAAGACAGCCTCGTGAGGCCGGGGTGACCTCTGGCCTTCCACCTGAGGCGTGGAAGGCCGGAAATCGCTTAAGATACCGGCTGCTGCACCACGCATATCGGGCGGCCGCCAGTTGCGCGAAGCGGCACGAGAGTGGTTTCCACTGGGCCGGCATGCATATACCAGTAACAATCGTCTTCGCTTTGCAGGCGAGCCGTCGACAAATCCTGATCGGGAGCGGCCATGGCAACAACATTCTCTGGAATATTGCCGATTTCATATCGATCGTTCTGGCCTTCCGTGTTTGTGATCCCGCAGCTGGCAAGCAGAGCGGAGGCGATAATCACCAGGGAACAGTTTCTGTACTTTGTTTGCATGGCTGCCTCTCTTGCCTCGTTTGCGCGCGGCTTGGTATGTTGCCAGGTCAAGGCGCTGTTCACTGCGCTCGCATCGATTGGATGCATGTTTCGTGAGAATCTATAGCTCTAGTATCTATAGATTTTGTCTATCTTTACGGCAACTCTGGCTGAGGTCAATCAAGTTTTCCGGACTATTGTGAGACGCGACGCCTCCCTGTCTGCGAACTGCGGCATCGCAGCCCGGCGAAGGTGTTACTTGGTAGGTGATGGACAAATAGCTCCAACTGCACCGCTCCTGGCCATAGACTGACATAAGGCATCCGAGTTAATTCTATACCCTCAGTGTTTTATAAGCTGTGTCAGGCGATCGATCAAGATGTTGTGGCGGCAGCCCCCGTTTGCCCTCTATCTAGATCCTGGGGCCGATCCGCTTCACCCGGTCCATTCGGCGTAAGACGCAAACTGCTTACCCTGATCGCTGTTCATGATCTCAGATGGATGGAAGCGGCGGAACGCCTTGTGTGGTGCTCCGACACAGAAGCTGGTCCCGAGCAGTGCCTTCTTACGATGATGGATCATCGTCGGATGCATACGGTACTCCGCGGCACATGCGTCACGGTGAGCTCACCCTTCACGGTCTCCAGCGCCAATGGAACCTGAAAGCCTGCTTCACGGTTCCTGCGTTTGGAGGTGTCCCGATCTCTGCTTCTTGGGTGGCCGCAGAGGTGAGATACTTGATTCCCTCGCCGTCCGGTCTTCCGGGAGTAACTAGCACCATTATTGAAGTCCTCAGGAAAGAAAACTCCAGAAACTCCCTTGAATCTACAGCCACTAGAGGAAGTATGTGCAGGACAGACGAGACCTAGAGGGATTCTCCATGTCCAGCCAGCCGAATTCCAACGACGAGCATGACAGCCGCGCCCAACACTGTGGCGGGCGCATCGGATACCACATCCACGACCTCGGGTCCGTCAATGATTAAGATCAAGCGTGCCACAGCGTCGATGCGGGGACTAAGCCACCGGCGCCTTCTGGCAAAGGCCACAGTTTCCTGGTGCACGGCTTCGACGACGCTGAAGGAGCCGCGCTTTTTCGCGGGCACTAACGCGTCCGGCGGCTTTACCGCGTTCGGCACGGCTACGATGTTGGGTGCCATCGCGTCCGGCGTCGGCGCGTCGTTGCTGGTCGTTAGCAACGCGCTGCGGTTTTGGAAGATGAGGGAAGAATCGTCTCCCCACAGCGGCGGTGCGGCTGTCAATGGCACCGGAAAGGTAGGGTTGGCACATGGTCATTGAACTGAAAGAGCCGGGGCGGGAGCCTGAACGGCGTCAGAAGGAAGCGAAAGAGAACGGAATGAACGCCAGAGGCGGAATGAGGTGCCCGGTCTGTGACGTGCCGCTGAGCATGTCGGAACGGCAGGGAGTCGAGGTAGACTTTTGCATGGAATGCCGTGGGGTCTGGCTGGACCGCGGCGAACTGGACAAGATCGTCGAGCGCAGCTCGCGCGAGTTCGCGGTCGGCAACGCCCCCGGATATGACAACACAATGCCCAGGGACTACGGCGGGCACGGCAGTCACAAGCAGCGCGGCTACCGTCGCAAATCCTGGCTGCATGAATTGTTCGACTGACCGCCGGAAGTGTTTCTGGCAGGATCTTCCCGGCGCGCGGCAGAGGGATGAAAACCTCTGACGGAAGAACCGCCGCGGCCGTCAGCCGCGGCGACGTCCTGGCCCCGGGGCTTATCGCCGTCCTTGGCGCAGCCTTGTGGGCTGGCAGCACATTCGTGCCGACCAGCCTGCCATTCTTTCTGCCATACGAGTTCTCATGGCTCATTTACCTTGCCATCAGCGTGTCGGGATACTGGTTCCTCAGAGGGTTGCGCAGGATGCCGGCCGATGACCGGCCGCCGGTCTGGCGCCGAGCCGCGTTCTTCGCGGGTCTGGCGCTGCTCTGGACGGTGACGCAGACCCAGTTCGAATTTCTCGCGCAGAGGATGTTCTTCACCAACCGGCTTCAGCACGTCGCCATGCACCACGTCGGCGCGATGCTCGTCGCGCTTGGATGGGCCGGCCCCGCCATCCTGGCCGGCGGGCCGGACTGGCTGAGACGGATCGTCGGGAACCGATACCTGCGCTCGACGGTGTCCGTGGTGCAGCATCCGGCCGTCGCGGTGCTTCTCTTCGTTGGCCTGTTCTATTTTTGGCTGATACCGCCCGTGCACTTCCGCGCGATGCTGGATCCGGTCCTGTATCAGGTGATGAACTGGTCGATGGTGGTCGACGGTATCCTGTTCTGGACGCTGGTGGTCGACCCCAGGCCCACAGGTGTCGCGCGGGTCAGCTACGGCGTTCGCGCCGCACTGGCGATCGGCGTCATGTTCCCGCAGATCGTTCTGGGCGCGCTCATCACCTTCGCGGAACGGGATCTTTTTCCGTATTACGCCTTCTGCGGCCGTTACTTTCCTTCGATCGGCGCGGTTGCCGATCAGCAGATAGGCGGAATCGTGATCTGGATCCCGCCGGCAATGATGAGCGTGATTGCTCTGCTGATCGTCGTCAGAAACATGATGCGAGAACAGGACGCAAAGCATCTCAGCCGCTGAGGAGACGTCTCAGATCGCGCGTGGCGGCGTCGATATCCGCATCGGTCGTGTCGAATTGCGGCCACATGACCCGTGCGGCGCCGGTGGCGTCGAAGATGTAGACCGATTTTCCGTGAGAGACGGCATAGTCGGGCTTGTCCGGACCCGGCCTGTCGACCCTGTACGTCACCTTCAGACGCCTCGCGAGGCGCGCGAGCTGATTGTCCGTTCCGCGCAGCCCCTGCGCCCGTGGCGTGAAGGCCGAAACATAGTCCGCCATCGCGGGGAGCGTGTCCCGCAGGGGATCGACCGTGACGAAAAGCACGGTGATCGCCTCCGCATCGTCCCCGAGCCTGTCCAGGACGGCGCTCAGGTTTGCCAGCGTCATCGGGCATATGTCAGGGCAGAAGGTGAACCCGAAGAACATTGCGACAACCTGCCCGCGATAGTCCGCTTCGGTCACGGCCGCGCCGTCTCGGGCGCGGGTCATCGCAAAGGCCATCTCGGGCAACAGGCCGGTGACATCCTTGCCGTACCAGCCGCCATCGTCACAGGCCGACAGGGGCAACAGTGCCCCGGCCAAGGCCAGGCGGAGGATGTCCCGGCGGGTCGCAAGCCGTTCAGAACGGGGCATAGACGACAACAAGCGCAACTGCGAACGCACCGCCCAGGAACAGGCAGCCGACGGCGGAGAGGATGAGGAGCATATTGCGGTTTTCACGTTTCTTCAGTGCGCGAAGTTGTTTTGCCGTGCCTGGGTTGGCGGCTTCGTTCATGCGGTCCTCCGGGACGGTTCTGATGTGCGTTCGGGACGCTGACCTTCAGGTGCCATCATCGGTCAGCCGATCTCGGTTGCATTCCTAAATAGCTATCCAGAACAGATGGATAGACAGTAACGGCTGCCTCATCGAGGAGGCGGGCTTGAAGGCTCGCTGCGAGTTCGTCATGTCTCCTTTCGCGCAAAAGGTCTTCAATGTATGGCCGCGCTTCTTCGAGCGATACCGGCTGGGCTTCGGTGCGTTCCAGAACCTCGACGATGTAGAGACTGTCGCCGAGTTCGAAAGGCTTGCCGATCTCGCCCGGATCAAGTGCCATGACCGCCTGATGGAATGGGTGATCGAACATCTCTGACAGCGGGTCAGCACCCTCACCGACCCAGCCGCTCAGTTCTCCGCCCGTTCCCGCACTGTCGGAATCCTCGGAGTAGTCTCGCGCGACGATTGCGAATTCCTCGGCTTTGCCCAGGAAGCCGGGGACCAGCTTCGCGTAGGCTTCGTCCGCCCGTTCGCGCGCGCGAGCTTTTTCGTCCGCGGTACTGCC
Organism: Allosediminivita pacifica; assembly: GCF_003054175.1. Taxonomy (GTDB): domain Bacteria; phylum Pseudomonadota; class Alphaproteobacteria; order Rhodobacterales; family Rhodobacteraceae; genus Allosediminivita; species Allosediminivita pacifica. The sequence continues at coordinate 7,933 of NZ_QBKN01000047.1, read as the reverse complement.
CAAACCGATGCGGACATAACGGACTCTGGCTTTTGGCGGGTAGGCAATCAGGTCGCTGTTTCGGCTGTAGTAGTCCTGGATATCCGCGTCGCTCACCACGACCTGGTCGTCAACCTCTTCCTGCTCCATCATTTGTGCCATCAGTCGCAACCTGGATTCGTCGGCCTGCGGCCGCGTCTTCACATCGAGAAGCTGATCGTAGGTGTCGCTGACCAGCAGCATTCTGTCGATCAGGTCGTCCGCGAGGCGCTTCATACCGTCAGGGGCACTGTATTCAAGCCTTGACCCGCGGGGCAGTTCCCGGAACTCGTTGTAAAACTGTCCGAGGCTGTAACGCTCGCTCTTGATCGTGAACAGCGTCTTGTCGCCGTTCGCCGCGAACCAGGCCTCCTCCTTCCGCTGCGCGACGGCTTCGGCGACCTCCGCACGGACCTCGGAGAGCTCCCGTGTCCGGGCCGGCCTGGACTCGACGAGGCGCACGACATAAAACGCGTCTTCCGTCTGGAAGACGCTGGCGAGTTCGCCCGGCACCAGCGCGAACACGGCCGTCTCCCATTCAGGCGCCTCGGTGCCCTCCGCGACCTCGCGGCCCGACGTCTTCCTGGTTCCCTCCTTGTCGGCAGCGGCTTCGGTGAATGTCGCTCCTCCGCGAATCCGCAAGAGGGCGTCGGCGGCTTTCTGGCGCGCCGCGTCCCCGAACGAGGCAATCGGAAACGCAAGTTCATCGACGATCACGCTCCGGGTCAGTTTGAAGCTGTCCCGGTTCTCATCGTAGTATCGTCGCAGTTCGTCGTCCGTGGGCGATGGCACTTGCAGAAGGTCGTAGTTCCTCGTGATCGAGGCGTTTGACCTGAGGCGCTCGACATAGGATGCGACGTAGTCAGGTTCGCGCCGGGCCTTCAGCGTCCGGCTGATACCTTCCCGCGCTTCCTCGAAGGTCTGGCCGGCAAGGGCGGCCCGGTTCGCGTCATAATAGGCGCGAAGGTCGCTCTCGCTGACCGTAAGCTCTTCTTCATGAATCTGGTCGGACAATGCGGCAAGCGACAACTCTTCGTCGATGTGCTTCGCGGCATGACGGAACGATTCGTCGCCTTGCGGTTTGCGTTCGGCGGCCCATCGCAGGACGATCCGGTCCGAGATCAGGTCCTCGACCACGCCGATGATGGCGTTCGGCGATCGCATCAACACATCGGCGTCCTCGCTTGACATCATCTTCATGTGCGCCGCGATGTCGTCCAGCGTGATCCTTCCCCCGTCATATGTCGCGACCACATCCGGTGCCGGCGGAGTCTCGGCCACCTGATCTCCGGATGCATAGTACCAGACCATCACGGTAACGATGCCGATGGCCCCGGCAAGTCCGCCCATCCGCCAGTGGCGTTTCCCAGAGCCGCGCGATGGCCGGGTTTCGGGCGCGGGTCTGGCGCTGTCGCCGGATGTGTCGCGCGTGGTTTCCCGATCCGCGCCGGCGGTGCCGTCAGCCGATGGCCGCGTGATTCCGGAACCGTGGGTTTCCGGTTCCTCCGAGGCGGCTTCTGTCTCCGGCTCCGAATCCGCCCGGCCGCGCAAGCTGGCGATCACGTCCTGCCAATTTTGTTTCCAGCCCCCGGCCATGCTACCGAAGCCCGGCCGGCGAAAGGATCGGGCCAGAGGACTCCTGGCCGAAGAGCTTGAGGTTGAAGCGTCCTCCCCGTTCTGTATCAAGGGCATAGACGCGGACCCGGGGAAGGATCTTCTCGATCGTATCGAGAAACATGCGATACCGGGTCACGTCTTCGCCGAAGGCGACCGAGTTGCTGCGATACTCGGCCAGAAGATACTCGAAGGCCTGGGCCGCGCCGGTGGCAGACGCCAGGACGCCGGACCTGTAGGCCTGCGCCTCGGCCGCCAGTTGCTGCGCCTCGCCACGGGCTTCGGGGATCAGGCTGTTCGCGTAGCCGCGCGCTTCGTTTATCATCCTGGCCTTTTCCTCTCTGGCCGTGTTCACGCCCGAAAAGGCATCGGCGACGTCCTGTGGCGGGAAGGCCTTCTGCAGGTCGATGCCCACGATCGCCAGCCCGCTGCCGTAGGCATCGAGGCGCCGCTGGGCCTCGTCGCGGATCGACTGCTGAAGCGACTGGCGGCCGCTGGTGAGAAGCGCGTCCACGGGCAGTCCGGTCACGAGTTGCGTCACCGCGCCGCGAAGCGCGTCGCGCACGGTAAGATAGGGTGCATTGCCGATGTTCAGCAGATAGTCCGCCGGATCCCGAACCTGATACTGCGCGATCACTTCGATATCCACGACATTGGTGTCGCCCGACAGCGCCTGAAGTTTCGACGGGGGCTCGGGGTGGCTGTGATCTTCCTCCTTCGAGTCGATGCCGACCTGTTCGCGGCGCACCGTGCTGACGTTGACGACATCCACGCGGTCGATGGGCCAGGGCAGCCGGTAGTGAAGCCCCGGCTGCACACGTGGCGCGACGACGGCGCCGAAACGCCGGACCACAGCGGCCTCTCCCGGTTCCACCGAGTAGACGCCCGTGGCGAGATAGACGGCCAGACCCGATGCGAGCAGCCCCCAGACCAGATAGGCCGGCCGGAAGTGGCCAAGCGCGACCCGCATGTCTGCGACGGGCGACTCGGCGCCGGTGGCAAGGCCGCGGGCTGCTTCCGCCGCGGCGTTCCGAACCCGTCGGGCGCGGCTCTTCCACCTGCCAGCCGGCCTGGACGCCGGGTCGTCATGCGAGAGAGGGGTGTCGTCGCTCATGGCCGGACCCCCGGCGCAGTGCTCCGGCCTGTATCCGCTTCGGCATCGGCAACGTTGCTCGGACCTGCGGAGGGGGGCGGTTGCAGCACGCTGCGCGGATCGAGATAGCGTAACAGCTCAGAGTCGGACGGCAGGATAAGGGTCGTGCCGTCGTCGATGAACTTGTCGTAGGATTCCAGCGTCCGGGAAAACTGGTAGAACTCCATGTCCTTGCCGAACGCCCCTGCGTAGATGGATACCGCATCCGCGTCGGCGCGGCCGCGCGTCTCGGTGGCGTCCTGGCTTGCCGCAGCCAGGATCGCCGCCTTTTCCGTATCGGCCTCTGCCCTGATCCGGGCTGCTTCCTCGGTCCCTTCGGAGCGAAACTGCCGCGCTATGGCTTCGCGCTCGGACCGCATCCTCTGGAATACGCTCGAAAGGTTAGCGGGCGGGAAGGTCAGTTCCTTGAGCTGCACGTCCGTTACGGTGAACCCGTAAGGCTCCGTCCGGGCCGCGGCGCGCTCGCGCACCGCCGCCAGGGTATCGGGAAGTTTGACGTTGGAGGTATCTACTGTAACGAGTTGACCCAGCTCGACCTGCCCCAGCGCCGCACCCAGTTCGGAGCGCACGATATCATTCAGCCGCAAGTCCGCGCCGCGCAAGTCGCGGACGTTCTTGACGAAGGCGAGCGCATCGGTCACGCGCCATGTCGCGTAGGCTTCCGCGACGATGTTCTTTTTGTCGCCGCTGAGAAACTCGGTTCGTGGCAGTGTGTAGACCTGTAACTGATTGCTGATCTTGACGACGCTCTGCACCGGATCGGGCAGCTTTGCATAAAGCCCGGGTTCGTTAATGATCCTCACGGGGTTGCCGAACTGGGTAACGATGGCATCCTCGGTGGTATCGACCTGAAAGTAGACCAGGCTGACGGCCAGGAACGCAAGCGCCAAAGCCCCGAAGCCAAGAAAGCGAAGGATTTTCATTTTTGGGGTACCCCACGTGTTTTCTGATTGATCAGGGCTGCAAGCGCCGGCTGGATGGCTGCGGGAGCCAGAGATCGGTTGTGTCCGGCGTGGTGGCCGGATCGACGATCAGTTTGCGAACGCCGTTCAGAGACCGCTCGACAGCTTCCAGATACAGTCGCTGACGCGTGATCTCTGGTGCCTTCGAGTAAGCGGTCTGACGCGCAACGAAACTCGCGGCTTCCCCGGACGCCCGCGCGAGCCTCTCGGCTGCGTAGGCCTGCGCGGACTGACGCATTCGATCCGCATCGCCGCGGGCCACGGGCAACACTTCGTTTCGGTAGGCGGTCGCCTCGTTGACGAAAGTGTTGCGATCCTCGCGTGCGCTTGCAACATCGCGGAACGCCTCGGCGACTTCGCGCGGAGGCGCGCTCTCGAGGAGCTGTACGCCCGAGACGCGCAGCCCGCTTTCGTTCCGGTCAAGCGCGGCCTGCGCGGTGGCCATCGCTTTCTGCTCGATTTCGGTCTTGTCGACAGTCAGCAGCGCGTCCACGGATTCGCCGGCGACGACGCCGCGGAAAGCGGCGATCGACGTCTCCATCACCAACTCCTCGGGATCCGCGACATTGAGAAGATAGGCGGCAGGATCCTGTACCGTGTAATGAACGCTTGCCCGCACCGAAATCAGGTTCTCGTCGCCGGTCAGCATCTGGGTTGGCGGTGTCTCGATCCGGCGCACCTGATCGGAGGCGACAACATCGACGCGCTCGACAGGCGCTGGCCAACGGTAGTGCAGGCCGGGTCCGGTCCGGGCGACGACCGCGCCGAACCGTCGGACGACCGCCGTCTCGCCTGGCTGCACGGTGTAAAAGCCGCTAACGAGAAACAGCCCCGCAATGAGAAACGCACCGGCGAGAACGACCGCCCGAAGATTGACATGCTTCGGGGCGGTCACCCCGGTCTCGCCCTCCAGATCCAGGAGGCGCCGCTGTCGCAGAGCCGCGATGGCCGAGGCGGCGATCTGGAACCCCGACAGGAAGACCATCACGGCAACGATCGCCGCCGCCGCTAGATCGAGTTTCGACAACCCCAAAGCGGAGCCGGCCAGTCCAACGACGACAACGATGGAGGCATAAATGTCGACCTGAGAGTGGTAGCCGCTCGCGATCAGGGCCGGCGACCCCGTCTGGCGGCCAACGTAAAGTTTATAGCGGGCGATCACATAGGCCACTGCGACGGTGACGAGCGAGGCCAGCGTGATCGGGACCAGGTTCCGAAGTTCCGCGCTTGTCCCGGCCAGGACGTCGATAACGATCTCGATGCCGACATAGAAGATCGCTCCGGAAACGATCAGGGCTATGAGGTTTTCCAAGGCGCCTACGCCCTGCCGCACCGGATCAGAGCCGCGGATCCGGCGGCTGAGGTACAGCCCGGCAAGGACAAAAAGGCCGATAGCCAGGTCCGTCAGCGAATGCAGGGCGCTGGATCGCAAAGCAATGCTTCCGGATACGACCGAAAGCCAGAACTTGAACAAGATCAGCAGAACGTTGATCACGGCCGTGATGAGTACTGTGCGTTCCTTGCGGTCCATCGTTCGGAAGACCTCTCTCTCGTTTCCTTGACCGGCTTTGATAGACGAATGGCGCACTGAACATCGGTGAGGTTTCCATTCGCGCTGACAGTCCCTTTAGGAGAAGGTTGTTTCACTCCTTTGTCGCTAGGGTAGGATTTTCTGACGAACGTTATCGAACTGCCCAGTTGTAAAACCTTGACACATCTTTTTTCGGGACGCCTCGTCGTGTCGCGGGTATCAGGAGGTCATGACAGAGCATCAGGCACACATTCTAGTCGTCGATGACCACCACGAGATCCGCGAGCTGGTTGCCGGACTTTTGTCTCGGGCCGGATACAGTGTGAGCAGCGTCGCGGACGGCGTCCAGATGCGCCGTCTTCTCAAAGTCCAACAGATTGACCTTGTCGTTCTCGACCTCATGCTTCCCGGCGATGACGGGCTGACGCTCTGCCGGGATCTTCGCGCCAAATCCGAGGTGCCCGTGATCATGCTTACCGCAAGGGGAGAGGAGTTCGACCGGGTGCTCGGGCTTGAAATGGGAGCGGACGATTACCTGGCCAAGCCCTTTGGCGGCCGGGAACTGATCGCACGGATCCGCGCCGTTCTAAGGCGGGCACGAGCACTTCCCGTGGGCGAAAGCAAATCTTCCGTCGCAGCGTGGCGTTTCGACCGTTGGATCTTTGATCTTTCCGCAAGGAGGCTAAGGTCCGTTTCCGATGTGGTCGTGCCCCTGAGCACGTCTGAATTCAATCTCCTGAGAGTCTTTATCGAAAGACCGGGAACGGTGCTGACCCGGGAACAGTTGCTCGATCTGACCCGCGGTCGAGATGCCGACTTTGTTGACCGGAGCATAGACACGAGAATCAGCCGCCTGCGCCGGAAGATTGAGCTAGACCCTCAAAATCCCGAAATCATCAAGACCGTATGGGGCGGCGGATACATCTTTTCAGCTGAGGTGGTCCGGGGATGAGGCGCCTCTTGCCGAAGAGTCTCGTCGGTCAAACAGCTGCCGTGTTAATACTCGGGCTGATCGCTACCCATTTGCTGACAATCATAATTTTCGAGGAACATCGCAGGGTCGTCCTAAACGAGACCGAGCAACAACATATCGCACAACTCGTCGCGGCGATTTCCGACATCATTCTAAGTGTACCTGATGATGATCGCGAGTTGGTCGCGCGCGCCTCCGAAAGTCATAGCTTTCGAGTCTCCTTGGTGCCTATCACCCCTTCTTCGGTTAATGTGGTGGACGACCCGCAGTCTGCCCGCCTTGGCGAACTGCTCAAGCGTCGGATACAAACGGCCGTGGATGAGCCAATCCAAGTGGAAATCGGCGAGGCCAAGCCACGGGATGAACTGTCAGTCAACGCAACGATCATTGAATGGCTTCAAACGCGATTGCTGCGCATGGCTACGGGACATGATCAGGATACTGCGCTCCTTGTTTCGGTGCCGCTACCGACGGGTGAACGGATTGATTTCACAACCATGCTACCCCTAGCGGCGGCTCCCGGATGGCCAAAAGTGGTCGCAACGACGGGAATCTTTCTTTTCGCTGTCCTTCTGCTTTCCGTCTGGACAGTCAGACGGCTGCTCTTGCCGGTGCGGGTCTTTGCCGACGCGGCAACTTCATTCTCTCAAGACGTTCAGGCGCCGTCCCTGCCTCTGACCGGACCGTACGAACTTCGTGAGGCGATAGGAGCATTCAATGAGATGCAACTCCGTATCCGTTCACAATTCGAACAACGCACACAAATGCTTGCCGCCATCTCGCATGATCTGCGAACGCCGCTTACGGTCGCTCGGCTGAGGGCCGAGACAATTGACGAATCTGATGTCCGGGAGCGGATCGTCAGTTCGCTTGCCGAAATGGACCAGATGCTACAGACCACTCTCGCCTTCGCTCGCGAGGGAACCGAAAGCGAATCGACTAGCATGACGAACCTTGGTGCCCTTGTTGAAGCGATTTGCGATGATTTGGCAGAGTTGGAGTATGATGTGACGGCGGCGATTCCGGACGGTATTATTTTGCCTTGCAGGCCCGTAGCCTTGAAGCGTGCTCTGACGAACCTGATTGAGAACGCGATACGTTATGGCACTTGCGCAGTTGTCGATGTTCGGTCCGATGCCCAGGCAGCCGAAATTGTCATTGCCGACAGCGGCCCCGGTATCCCGGCCAAAGACTTGGAGCGAGTATTCCTTCCGTTTCATCGACTGGATGCTTCACGCAATCGAGAGACCGGAGGCCTGGGGTTGGGACTGGCAATAGCGAAGAGAATTGTAGAGTCTCACGGTGGCCAAATACGGCTCTCCAACCGAGATGTGGGCGGGCTGGAAATCCGCGTCAGTTTGCCGGTGCATTTCACCAAAGAGCTTCAAGACGTCAAGTAGCGAGCCGTCTGCATCTTCGGATCGGTCTGCTCGCCGAGAACTGCGCCGATCAGGTGGTTCCTCTCCGTCAAAACCTGGACCTGTGAAGACACTCGGTGCGCAATGCTTAGAATGCATAGACGATCGTCACCACTGTGGCCATTACGATCGTGAACATCGCAAAAGCGCACAGAGCGAGAGTCCGACCGTAACCGACCGGTTGATACCGTCGCCTGATCCTACGACTTCCAGTTCCACGGGAGCAGTTCGTCGAGGCGGTTGATCTTGTGATCGTGGATACGG
>NZ_QBKN01000046.1 GCF_003054175.1 Allosediminivita pacifica | reverse complement strand
CGCGGCAGGGCATCCCGCGAACCGGATCGACGAGTTGCTACCCTGGAACTTCAAGCCGTCGAGCTGAACTCCGATGGGGCGTAGACGCCGCTTACAGTTGTTTCCCGGGATCGAAAGTGGGGGTGCGCTACCTTCTGTCACGCGGCCATGCTTTTCGCACAGTCGTTCCAGCGCTCGAACGCGGCGACGAGGCTCTGACGGTATCTGGAGGCAGTCATTTTGTGGCGGCGAGGGCGGAACAGGTTCGCGGTTTCATCGTGGGCGCAGAGGAACCTTTGCGCCTGCCTTGCCGATTTGAATCGGCCCTGGATTTTCTCGCGCTTTCGCGTGGGTCTGTGCGATCCCTCAATACGATTGTTCAGTCCCTTGTGCGCCCGGTGATCCACGTTCAGCCCGAGCTGCCGCAGGGCCGCGCAGTAGCTGCGCAGTTTATCCGTCACGATGACGCGGGGCTCACCCCAGCGGGCGATCAGCCGTGAAATGAAACGCTTCGCCGCCCGCGCATTGCGGCGCGTTTGCACGAGGATGTCGAGAACTTCGCCGTTGCTGTCCACGGCGCGCCACAGCCAGTGTTGCACGCCGTTGATCATGATCACCACCTCGTCCAGGTGCCATTTGTCGGTGGGCCGCGGGCGCGTAGCGCGGACCCGTTTCGCGATATGCGGCCCGAATTTCCCCACCCATGCCCGGATCGCCTCATAGCTCACCACGATACCGCGTTCGGCCAGCAGATCCTCGACATCACGCAGGCTAAGCGAGAAGCGATAATACGCCCAGACCGCGTAGGAAATGATGGAGCGCGGAAAGCGGTGGCCTTTCAGGCGCGGTGCGGAAATCTGACTGATCATCGCACGGAGCTACATAACTGCCCTGCGGAGGGCAATAACTTGACGATCCCGTCTTCACCAAGGGCCTGAACGGATACGCGTGTGATAAATCACGCATGACAAGCATAGGACATGGCGAAGATGATGGACCATACCATTGGCGTGGACATTTCGAAATCCTGTCTGGATGTATTCCGGCTGGAAGACCAAGCAGCGCAGCGTTTTGAGAACTCGGCCGCCGGCTTTCGCGCTTTGCGAGAGTGGCTGGGTAAGGCCCCGGTCGCCCGGATCGTGTTCGAACCCACGGGACCGTATCACAAGGCGTTCGAGGCGGCGCTTGGCGAGACCTTTCCTCTGGTCAAGGTGAACCCTCTCCAGGCGCGCCGGTTCGCCGAAGCGCATGGCACCCGAGCCAAAACCGACGCGGTGGACGCGCAGATGCTGGCACGGATGGGCGCCACATTCGGCCTCGCGTCCCAAGCGCCATGTTCCAGGGAGGCGCGCGTTCTCAAGGACTTGCACGTCGCGCGCACCGGGTTGATCAAGGATCGCACGAGATTGCGCAACCGCGCCCAAACCCACGATATCGCGGTCCTGAAACGCCAGAACAAGGTGCGGCTCGCCCAGCTGGACCGTCAGATTGCCGAGCTGGACGCCGAGATCGCAGCGCTGATCGAGGCACGCCGGTCCACCGCGCGCAACCGTGACATTCTCTGCTCCCTGCCCGGGATCGGCCCTGTCACGGCCGCAGCCCTGCTGACTCTGCTGCCGGAGATCGGCACGCTTGCGCGCAAACAGGTGGCCAGTCTCGCGGGTCTTGCGCCCGTCACCCGCCAGTCCGGGCAATGGCAAGGCAAGGCATTCATCGCGGGCGGGCGCAAGCCACTGCGCGACGCTCTCTACATGCCCGCCTTGGTGGCCATGCGCTATAACCCGGATCTCAAGGCCAAATATGACGCCCTTCGTGCGGCCGGAAAACCCGCGAAGGTCGCAATCGTCACCGTCATGCGCAAACTCATCGAAACGGCGAACGCGCTGGTCAAGGCTGATCGCTTCTGGGCCCGAAAAACCGCTTGATCAAGACGGATACTATGAACCGTGAGCGTCATGGCATCGCAGCACACAGCGTATCGTCGGCTTTGGTCATCCGGTCGGCGGGGCGGCGAGATATCGGCGACATGTGTCGATCTTTTCGATCCAGCTCGATATGTCCCGGTCTGCAGAGGCTGTCGTAATCTCCGAGCTTTCCTTGAAAAATCCCTGGTTAGAGTGCTTGGAGCGCTGAATCTAGGCGTTTCTTAAAGAGCTATATGGCGCACGCTTTGGAAAAGTGCCATTATAGGCGCCATGGTCGCCGAACGAGCACAAAACCTGAAGAAAGTCCTTGATGCAGTGCCCTCCGGGTATCTGGTCGATGCGGCATGGCTCACGGCGCATGGCATCGCCTATGAGACCTTTCGTGACTACGTCAAACGGGGCTGGCTCGAGCGTCTGACCCGCGGCGTTTTCCGTCGCCCGTCTCCGGGCGCTTCTGCGTCGGATACGATCGACTGGAGGATCTGCTTGCTCTCGGTCCAGCACATCATGCGCTACGATGTCCATGTCGGCGGCATGACGGCGCTCACCCAGCAGGGTCACGGCCACTATTTGCGTCTGGGCGGCAACGCCACGGTATGGGTCTATGGTGAAGCCATACCAAAATGGCTTTCGAGGTTGCCGCTGAACGCGCCGATCGAGACGCGCAACAGGTCCCTCTTTGACGATCCGCAGCTTGGTCTCCACGATGACAGCACGGATGCAGGGCAACCCCTTCCCTGGGACTGGCAACTCAGGATGTCGTCTCCCGAACGGGCGATCCTGGAAGCCATGGACGAGTTGCCCGACCATGAAAGCTTCCACAACCTCGACATGGTGTTCGAGAGCCTGACGACGCTGCGCCCGAAAACACTGTCGGCGCTGCTTCACAGTTGCAGGAAGATCAAGGTGAAGCGGCTGTTCTTCGTTTTTGCCGATCGCCACGATCATGCCTGGCGCAAACGCCTCGAACCCAAGGAATTCAATCTCGGCAGAGGCGACCGCGCTCTGGTCAGTGGCGGCAGGATACACCCGCGCTACCGCATCGTGGTACCGGAGGAATTCGTAGCGACCGGGGCTGGCGATGGCGCGTGAGGACTATGAAGCTCAGGTCGCGCTGCTCGTGCGCCTGCTCCCGCATGTTGCCAAGGAAAAGGTGTTCGCGCTCAAGGGCGGCACGGCAATCAACCTGTTCTACCGCGATCTGCCCCGCCTGTCGGTCGACATCGATCTGACCTATCTGCCGATCAAGGATCGCGGCGAAAGCCTCGCTGAGATCAACGAAGCGATGGATCGCATCGCAGCCACCATCGAAGGCGGCATAGCCGGCGTGCAGACGCAGCGCATCCGGGGTGGAGGAGGGGGCGCCACCCGCACTCTCGCTCGTCTGGGCGGCGCCGAGATCAAGATCGAGACCTCGCCTGTCATGCGCGGCGTCGTGCAGGATCCTGAGATGCGTCCGGTGTCAGATGCGGTGGAGGATGAATTCGGTTATGCGGAGATGCAGGTCGTTTCCTTCGAGGATCTGTTCGGTGGCAAGTTGCATGCGGCAGTGGATCGCCAGCATCCGCGTGACCTGTATGACATCAAGCTGCTCTATGAAAATGAAGGCCTGACAGAGGATCTATTCCGGACCTTCCTGATCTACATCGCCTGCTCATCCCGTCCGGCCCATGAACTTCTGAACCCGAACTTCATCGACCTAGACCAGCCCTTTACGAAAGAGTTCGAGGGTATGACGAAGGCGCGTGTCAATCTCGACGACCTTCTCGAAACCCGAGAGCGGCTGGTCGCGGACATCCGGTCTCGTCTCGACGAAAAGGCCAGGATGTTTCTCCTGAGCCTGCATGACGGCACGCCAGACTTCGACGCTATCGAGCGGCCGCGGGCGGCTGACCTTCCTGCGGTTCGTTGGAAGCTGATCAATCTGGAGAAGCTGAAGAGGGATAACCTGGCCAAGCATGCGGAGCACAGATCAGCGCTGGAAGCGCTGTTCAGGTAGTCACCACCGCCGCTGTCGCTCCGTTCGGAGACTGACCGGTCTCTACGGCTAAGTGCGATGCATGAATACCTCGAAAGCAGGGTTTCCCAAACGATGCCAATAAGTTATATTAAGCGGCGAGTTTGGGGATTTGGCGTTCGACCAATCGCAAGTATCGTTGGTTGCACGCCCCCGCAACCAACGATAATTGCGAAACCTCCGCAGGCCCCGCCGCGGAGGTTTTTGCATTTCCAGACCCGTTCCGCAGAAATCGTCTGTTGCGCCCTCCCGCAACCAATATCCCCGAAAAAGCCGCTCCCGAATGGGAAGCGGCCTTCTTGCGTTTGGTGAAAGAAAAACCGCGTCACAAGCAAAGCGTCCTCAGTGCAACACGACCCGAGCTAGATTTGCCCCGAGTGCCGTCGAAGCAGATCACGTGAACCGGAAACGGGGCAGCTAGAATGATGCTGTCGCAGGCGCCAAGGCGCGCCTTGGCGCCGGATGCGAAACTGCGCTCGACGGCAGAAAGGCCCGGAGCGCAATGCCCGGGCCTTCTCGATGAACAGCGTGTGGGTCAGAGCATGCCTTCGGCCTGCGCCCAGTCCAGTGCCTTGTCGAGCGCGCGGCCAAAGCGGGCGAGGATCTCGGAGACGTCGTCCTCGGTGACAATCAGCGGCGGACAGAAGGCGACCGTCTCGTAGACCGCGCGCACGATCAGCCCCTCTTCGGCGCAGAACTCCACGACCTTGGGAGCCATCTTGCCGGCCGGCTCGAAGGAGGTCTTCGTGGCGCGGTCCTTCGCCATCTCGACCCCCGCGATGAGCCCGGTGCCGCGCACCTCACCGACCAGCGGGTGATCGGCGAACTTGCGCAGACCGTCCTGGAACATCGGCTCCAGCCGCGCGGCGTTGCCCATCAGATCCTGTTCTTCGATGATCGCGAGGTTCTCGAGGCCGACCGCGCAGGCGACCGGGTGCCCCGAGCCGGTGAAGCCGTGGCCGAACGTACCCAGCTTGGCAGTGTTGTCGGCGATGGCATCGTAGACCTTGTCGTTCACCACGATCGCGGCGAGCGGCATGTAAGATGAGGTGAGCTGCTTGGAGGTCACAAGGATATCGGGCGTGAAGCCGTATTTCTCGCAGCCGAAGGGTGCGCCGGTGCGGCCGAAGCCGTTGATCACCTCGTCGGAGACCAGCAGGATGTCGTACTTGGCGCAGATCTCGGCCACGCCCGGCCAGTAGCCCTCGGGCGGGGTCATCACGCCGCCGGCGCCCATGACGGGCTCGCCGATGAAGCCGGCGATGGTCTCGGGGCCCTCGGCAAGGATGGTGTCCTCGAGCTCCTTGAGCAGGCGGTCGGTGAATTGCGCCTCGGTCTCGCCCTCCTCGGCATAGCGCCAGAAGGAGGGCGTGGTCAGATGCGTCACCGGGATCGCGGGGAGGTCGAAATCCTTGTGGTTGCCCGCGAGGCCGGTCAGCGAGCCCGACGCGATGGTGATGCCGTGATAGCCCTTTTGACGCGCCAGGAACTTCTTCTTCTCGGGGCGGCCAAGGCCGTTGTTGAGAAACCAGGCCATCTTGACCACGGTGTCGTTCGCCTCGGAGCCCGAGTTGGTGAAGAAGACCCGGTTGAGACCCTCGGGCGTCATCTCGACCAGCTTCTCGGCCAAGCGGATCGAGGGTTCATGCGCCTTGTGCGCGAAGCTGTGGTAATAGGGCAGCTTCTTGAGCTGCTCGTAGGCCGCGTCGGCCAGCCGCGTTTCCGAAAAGCCGACGGCAACGGACCACAGCCCCGCCAGCGCCTCGATGTATTCCTTGCCCTGATCGTCATACACCCGCGCACCGTTGCCGTGGGTGATGATCATCGGGCCCTTTTCCTCGTGCAGGCGCATGTTGGTGTAGGGGTGCATCGAATGCGCCATGTCGGACGCATGGAGCGAATTGGGGCGCTGGTTCATCACGGTCTCCTGTGGACGAGAGGGGGCAGACGCCCCGTTGCGGCGGACTCTAGTGGCTCGGGCGCCCCAAGGTCACGCAAGAATTTGATCATATTGGCAGGGCATAATGCCCTGACTGAAAAAGCGTCTCATGCCTCGCGGTCGAGGAAGCCGGACAGGAAGCTGACCAGCGACGTGGTGAGATCCGACGACAGGTAGCCGCCTTCCTGTACCAGGACCGTGGGATAGCCGGCCTCGGCGATCATCTTGCCGGCGCGGCGGAACCCGTCGAAGCTGACCTTCATGCCCAGCAGCGGGTCGTTCTCATGCGCGTCGAGCCCGAGGCTCACCATCAGCGCGCCGGGCCGGAAGGTCGCGATGGCCTCGAGGGAGGTTTCGATGGCCTTGAGCCAGACCTCGTCGGTGGTGGTGCGTGGCAGGGGGATGTTTAGGTTGAAGCCAAGGCCCTCGTTACGACCCGTTTCGTGGGCATGACCGACGTAGAACGGGTAGTAGTCCGAGGGATCGGCGTGGACGGAGCAGGTCATCACGTCGGCGCGGTCGTAGAAGATGTCCTGCGTTCCGTTGCCGTGATGCACGTCGATGTCCAGCGTCGCGACGCGCGCGTGACCTTCCCGCAGCCGTGCGGCGGCGATGGCGGAATTGTTCATCAGGCAATGCCCGGCGGCGATGTCGGTGCTGGTGTGATGCCCGGCAGGTCGGCAAAGCGCATAGGCGCCCGGTGCGCCGCCCAGCACCGCGTCGGCGGCGGCAATGGCGCAATCGGCGGCGCGGCGCGACGCCGTCCAGCTGTACTGCCCCATCGGGGCCGAGGTGTCCCCGAAATGCCAGCCTGCGCGGGCGAGGATGCTTTCGGGATAGGTCGCGATCGCGCGGTTCGCGAAGACGTTGGGGACGACCTCCGGCCCGCAGTCCGGCAGCTTCTGCCATTCCTCCCAGGCGGTTTCGAGAAAGTCGAGGAATTGGTCGGTGTGGACCGCCTCGAGCGCGCTGCGCGGCGCCTCTGGCGGTGTCTCGGTGCAAAGGTTCAGCTGGTCCAGCCCCGCCCGCAGCAGCCGCGCCCGCTCGGCGCGCTCGGCGTTGCGCTGGATCTTGCCGTTGGTCAGTCGGAAGACCGGATCGTGGAGGTCGGTCTCGGGCGCGTCGAAGCATTGCATCAGGGCGTGCTCTCTTCAAGTTTGCGGAATTGTTCCGTCACCAGCGTGCGGGCGACGTCGAGATGGTAGAACATGGCATCCACGGCCTGATCCTCGCTGCCCGATAGCAAGGCGTCGAGGATCGGCACATGCGTTTCGGCAAGCCGGTGTGCATCGTCGTAGAGCCTGCCGATCAGCATGATGGTCAGTTCGGTTTCCTGCGCGATCCGCTCGAAGCTGCGCAGGTAGCGCGGATTGCCGGAGCCTTGGCAGATCAGCCGATGGAACTGCATGTCCGCCTCGACCTGGGTAAGCATGTTGTGGCCCGGTTCGGCCAGCCGGCGCAGCTCTTCGATCTGGGCGCCAAGCGCGGCGGCGGTCGCGCCCAGCCCCTCGCGCATCAGGCGCCGGACGGCGGCGATCTCGATGGTGATGCGGAATTCGTAAAGGTTGTCGATCTCGGTGGCGCTGTGCCGCCGGACAAAGAAACCCCGGTTCGGCGTGTAGGTGATCAGTCCCGAACTCTCGAGCAGCCGCGCCGCTTCGCGCACTGGCGCACGCGAGGTGCCGAGCTGCTTGGCCACCACCGACTCGCTCAGCCGCTCGCCGGGGGCGAGGCGCCCCGAGACGATGGCCTGGCTCAGCAGCCGGGCGACGCGGTCGACCAGCCCTTCGCGGTCGAGGGGGGCAAAACCGTCGGGTTGGTGAAGCTTTTCCATGTCGCGGATCGAGGCCCCATTTTTCATCCACGGTAGGAGCCAATTGCAGGATTGTCGACAATTGGCTTGACGGAAGGTGCGCGAATGACCTTCCTTTGCTTAACACCTCCTCAATGGAGCGCTCAGATGCCGGACGGAACGACCACCACTGCCACCACCAATGATCTGCGCCGCGATCTTGCCGCAGCCTATCGCCTGATCGCGCTGCACGGGATGGACGACGGGATCTACACCCATATCTCCGCGCGGCTACCTGAGGGGCCGGAGGGAGAGAAGCGGTTCCTGCTCAACCCCTACGGACTGCGGTTCGAAGAAGTGACGCCCGACAATCTCGTAACCATCGACGAGACCGGGGCGGTGATCGACGACCCCTACGGCGCCGGGGTGAACGCGGCGGGCTTCACCATCCACTCGGCGGTGCACATGGCCCGGCACGACGCGGTCTGCGTGCTGCACACCCATACGGTGGCAGGCGTCGCCGTCTCCTCGGTGCAGGAGGGGCTGTTGCCGCTCAACCAATGGTCGGCGCAGTTCTTTGGCCAGATCGCTTTTCATGACTACGAGGGCATCGCGCTGAACCTCGAAGAGCGCGCGCGCATCGTCTCGGACCTTGGCGACAAGCGGGTGATGCTGCTGCGCAACCACGGCACGTTGCTGCTCGGGCGGTCGGTGGCCGAGGCGGTGAAATACGCGCTGAACCTCGAACGCTCGTGCAAGGCGCAGGTCGCGGCGCTTGGCATGGGGCTGACGCCGGTGGTGCTGCCCGATGACGTCGCGGCGCATACAGCGGGACAATACGCCCGCGCCTATGACAAGATGGAAGAGCAGGGCGGCCGCGACCCGGAATGGGACGCCATGCTGCGCCAGCTCGACAGCCAGACACCCGGCTGGGCCGGGTAACACGATCCCCGGGCGATCGCCGGGGCTTTCCGCGAGTCCGCAACAAGACGGGCCGCGGTCATCCGAAAAAACGGAGAACAGGGAAAGCTCATGAAACATCTCAAAGCGACGACCTTCCTCATCGCCGCCGCACTTGCTGCGCCGCTTGCCGCGCAGCAGGAGGGCGGACGCCTCGACATCGTGGTGCAGCCAGAGCCACCGGGGCTGATGCTCGGCCTCGTGCAGAACGGGCCAACGCAGCTTGTCGCCGGCGACATCTACGAGGGCCTTCTGCGCTACGACACCGAGCTTCAGCCGATGCCGGGGCTGGCTGAAAGCTGGGAGATCTCGGACGACGGGCTGACCTACACCTTCAAGCTGCACGAGGGTGTGAAATGGCACGATGGCGAGGATTTCACCGCTGACGACGTGGTGTTTTCGGCCTCCACCTTCCTGCCCGAGACCCACGCCCGCCTGCGCGCCTCGCTGGCCTATGTCGACAGCGTTACCGCGCCCGACCCGCTGACGGTGGTGTTCAAGCTGAAGGAACCCTTCGGCCCGTTCATCTCGGTCTTCGAGGCGGCGACCATGCCGATGATCCCGCAGCATATCTACGAGGGCACCGATTTCGCCACCAACGAGGCCAACAACACGCCCATCGGCACCGGGCCCTTCCAGTTCGAGGAATGGGTGAAGGGCAGCTACATCCACCTCGTGAAGAACGAGGACTACTACATCGACGGGCTGCCCTATCTCGACGAGGTCTATTACCGCGTGATCCCCGACGCCGCCAGCCGCGCGGTGGCTTTCGAGACCGGCGAGGTCGACGTGCTGCCCGGCGGATCTGTCGAGAACTGGGACATCAAGCGCCTGAGCGAGATGGAGGGCGTGTGTTCCACCACGGAGGGCTGGGAGTTCTTTGCCCCTCTCGCCTGGATGTGGCTGAACAACCGCGAGGGGCCCACCAGCGACGTGCGCTTCCGCCAGGCGGTGATGTACGCCATGGACCGCGAATTCATGCGGGACGTGGTCTGGAACGGTTTTGGCAAGGTGCCGACGGGGCCGGTGTCGTCAAAGACCAACTTCTATTCGGACGAGGTGACGATCTACGACTACGATCCCGAGAAGGCCGAGGCGCTGCTCGAGGAAATGGGCTATGACGGCGAGCCGGTGCGCATCCTGCCGCTGCCATACGGCGAAACATGGCAACGCTGGGCCGAAGCCGTACGCCAGAACCTGTCCGAGGTCGGCATCGAGGTCGAGATCGACAGCGCCGACGTGGCCGGCTGGAACGAGAAGACGTCCCAGTGGGACTATGACATGGCCTTCACCTATCTCTACCAGTACGGCGACCCGGCGCTGGGTGTGTCGCGGAACTACACCGCGGATCGTATCGAGAAGGGCAGCCCCTGGAACAACGTCGAGGGCTACGAGAACCCCGAGCTTGACGAGAAATGGTTCGCCGCCGCGACCATGGCCGACACCGAGGCGCGCGAGCAGGCCTACGCCGAGATCCAGAAGGAGATCGTCGACGACGTGCCCGTGGCCTGGATGCTCGAGCTGGAATTCCCGACGCTCTACCGCTGCAACGTCAAGGACCTGGTGACCACCGGGATCGGCGTGAACGACGGCCCGCGCAACGCGTGGATCGAAGAGTAACCCTCTCCACGGGAAAGAAGATTTTCTTCTGAGGATCTTCTGGCGCTCCGTTTCGGCGGGGCGCTCCCGGAAACCTGTTCCAGAAGAGGGAGCGACCCGGCATGTCCGTCCTTGCCATCATCGTCTCGCGCCTGGCGAAGGCCGCCTTGACCTTGCTCGCCATCGCGGTGCTGAACTTCTGCCTGCTCCACGCGGCCCCCGGCGACCCGGCGGTGGTGCTGGCCGGCGAGGCGGGCGCCGCCGACGAACAGATGATCGCGCAGCTGCGTGAACGCTTCGGGCTCGACCAGCCCTTTGGCGTGCAGCTGTGGAAATACGTCTCGGGGGTGGCCATGCTCGACCTCGGGTACAGCTTCCGGCAGGGGGCGCCGGTCATCGACCTGATCGCCGACCGGCTGCCGGCGACGCTGCTGCTGACCGGGGTGGCCTTCGTGATCTCGCTGGTCTGTGGCATTGCGCTGGGGGTGGCCGCCGCGGCCCGCGTGGGCAAGCCTCAGGACAGCCTGCTGACCACCTTCGCACTGCTGTTCTACGCGACGCCGCTCTACTGGGCGGCGCTGATGGCGGTTCTGGTGTTCTCGGTCTGGCTGGGCTGGCTGCCGGGATTTGGCTACGAGACCGTCGGCGCGGGCTACACCGGATGGGCACGGGTCATCGATATCGCCAAGCACCTCGTGCTGCCGGCGCTGACCTTGGGCCTGTTCTTCATGGCGGTTTACATGCGCATGACGCGGGCCTCGATGCTCGAGGTCTCGAACGCCGATTTCGTCAAGACCGGGCGGGCCAAGGGCCTGTCGGACAAGGTCATCCGTCGTCGCCATATCCTGCGCAACGCCATCCTGCCGGTGGTGACGCTTGCCGGTCTGCAGGCGGGCCAGCTGATCGGCGGCGCGGTGCTGACCGAGACGGTCTTTGCCTGGCCCGGCATCGGGCGGCTGATGTTCGAGAGCCTCGCCGCGCGTGACTACAACACCATCCTCGGGGTCTTCCTCGTCTCCGCCGCGATGGTCATCCTGTTCAACATCGTCACCGACATCGTCTACCGTCTCGTGGACCCCCGCATCGGAGCCCGCGCATGAGTTTCTGGACCCGGTTCCGCACCAATATCGGCGCCATGGTCGGTGTCGTCCTGCTGATCGCCGTCATCGCGATTGCCGTCTTCGCGCCGCTGATCTTTGCAAATGATCCTTGGCAGATGGTCCAGCGGCCTTTCCTGCCTCCGTTCAGCAGGGAAGATTTGCTGCTGGGCACCGACACGCTTGGCCGCGACGTTGCTGCACAGCTGGCCTACGGCGCGCGCGTCTCGCTGCTGGTGGGGCTTGTCTCGACGCTGGTGGCACTGCTGATCGGCGTGCCGCTCGGCGCGCTTGCCGGGTTCTACGGCGGTCTGGTGGACGAAGGCGCAATGCGCTTCACCGAGTTCTTCCAGACCATCCCCAACTTCGCCCTCGCCATCGTACTGGTGGCGATCTTCGAGCCGACGCTGTCCTCGATCACGCTGGCCATCGCCATCGTCAGCTGGCCGCCGGTGGCGCGGCTCGTGCGAGCCGAGGTCATGTCGGTGCGCAAGCGCGAATTCGTCGATGCCGCTATGCTGGCGGGGCTCACCAAGCGCCGGATCCTGGTGCGGCAGGTACTGCCCAACACCCTCTCGCCGATCATCGTCATGGCCTCGCTGATGGTGGCCACGGCGATCCTGCTGGAAAGCTCGCTCAGCTTCCTCGGTCTCGGTGATCCCAACGCCATGAGCTGGGGCTACATGATCGGCGCCGCGCGCACCGTCATCCGCTCGGCCTGGTGGCTCAGCTTCTTTCCCGGCGTCGCTATCATCATCACCGTCCTGGCGCTGAACCTGATCGGGGAGGGGCTCAACGATGCGCTCAATCCGCACCTGTCGAGACGAAAGGGTCGCGCATGAGCACGCTTGCGATCGAGCACCTGACCATCGGCCTGCCCGAGGGCGCCGACCGGCCCTTCGCGGTCGAGGATGTCAGCATGACTATCGACAAGGGGCAGATCCTCTGCGTCGTGGGCGAGAGCGGGTCCGGCAAGTCGATGACGGCCAACGCGTTGATGGGGCTTTTGCCGCGAGGCGTCACCGTCAAGGCGGGGCACGCCATGTTCGAGGGGCGCGACGTGCTGCGCTTGCCCGAGGCCGAAAAGATGGCCCTGCGCGGCGCGCAGGTGGCGATGATCTTTCAGGAGCCGATGACCGCGCTCAACCCGCTGATGCGCATCGGCGACCAGATCGCCGAGGTCTTCGCCGCGCATGACCGCTTCACGCAGGCCGAACGCCGCAAGAAAGCGCTCGACCTGATCCGCGAGGTTCAGCTGCCCGATCCCGAGAAGATCATCCGTGCCTATCCCTTCCAACTTTCCGGTGGACAGCGGCAGCGGGCGATGATCGCCATGGCGCTTGCGCTGGAACCCAAGCTGCTGATCGCGGACGAGCCGACCACCGCGCTCGACGTGACGACGCAGGCGCAGATCCTCAAGCTGATCCTCGACCTGCGCGACCGCCGGGGCATGGCGGTGATGTTCATCACCCATGATTTCGGCGTGGTGGCCGAGATCGCCGACGAGGTCATCGTCATGCGCGAGGGGCGGGTGGTCGAACGCGGGACCGCCGCCGCGGTGCTGAAGTATCCGCAACACGACTACACCAGGCGCCTGCTTGACGCGATCCCGACCGGCATGCTGCCCGAGCAGCGCGCCCTGTCCGAGACCCCCGCGCTCGAGATCAAGGGGCTGCGCAAGATCTATCGCACCGGCGGCGGCTTTTTCCGCGAGGCGCGCGAGGTGCGGGCGGTCGACGACGTCTCGCTCACCGTGGCGCGGGGCGAGGTGCTGGGGCTGGTGGGCGAAAGCGGCTCGGGCAAGTCGACGCTGGGCCGCACCGCGGTGCGTCTGGTGACCCCCGACGGCGGGCAGGTTCTGGTCGGAGGCGTCGACCTGGCGGCGCTGCCCGAGGAAGAGCTGCGCACCCAGCGTCACAAGGTGCAGATGATCTTTCAGGATCCCTACGCCTCGCTCAATCCGCGCCAGCGCATCCTTGGTGCGATCACCGATGGCCCCATCGCCCGCGGCACGCCACGTCGCGAGGCCGAGGAGCGGGCGAAGGAACTGCTCGAGGTGGTCGGCCTCGGGGCCGATGCTGCCAGTCGTTTCCCGCACGAGTTCTCGGGCGGCCAGCGCCAGCGTATCGGCATCGCCCGGGCGCTTGCCATGGACCCCGAACTGATCATCGCCGATGAGGCGGTTTCGGCGCTGGACGTATCGATCCAGGCGCAGGTGCTCGACCTCTTGCGCGATTTGCGCGAACGGATGGGGCTGTCGATCCTGTTCATCACCCATGATCTGCGCGTTGCGGCCCAGTTGTGCGACCGGATCGCGGTCATGCAGCGCGGCAAGCTCGTGGAGATCGGCCCGGTGCACGACATCTTCCTCAAACCGCAGAAGGACTACACGAAGCAGCTTCTCGCGGCCGTGCCAGGCTCGGACTGGGAACAACGAAATGAATCTGCATGAGCAGCAGGTCGAAGTGCTGCAAGGCCTCGGGGCGAAGATTGCCGGTGCGTTCGGCAGCCCGCCTGTGGGGGACACCTTCGTTCGCCAGGGGGCAATGCCAGCTCCCTCAGGCAGGTTGCGGGGCGCAGATGGAGCTGTGCTCTAGTGAGCAACTTCCAGCCGCAGCTGGTCGATATCCCGCTTGGGCGGATTACCGAAGAGGCGGGAGTATTCACGGCTGAACTGAGACGGGCTCTCGTAGCCCACGCGGTAGGACGCGCTTGCCGCATCGAGATGGTCGTTCAGCATCAGCTGCCGTGCTTCGTTGAGGCGGAGCCATTTCTGGTACTTCAACGGACTCATCGTCGTCAGGTCGCGGAAATGCTGGTGGAAGGTCGATGGGCTCATCTGTGCCCGCTCGGCCAGCTCCTCGACGCGCAGCGGCGCGGCGTAGTTCAGTTTCATCCAGTTGAGCAGCGCGAGGATCCTCTGGTTCGGGTTGCCCGCCGCCACGAAGGACCACAGCCTGGCTCCCTGATCGCTCAGCAGCAGACGATAGTGAATCTCCTGCAGGATCAATGGGGCGAGAACCGGGATGGCGCCGGGTTCGTCCAGAAGTGCGACAAGTCGTTCGAGCGGCGAAATCAGCTCTGGCGTGACCGCGCCCACTGCGACGCTGCTGCGTTCGGCACGATGACGCGGAGGCGTCACGTTGCGGGCCACCATCTCGGCAAGCATGCGTTGATCGAGCCTCATGACGAGGCCAAGGCAGGGCTTGTCGGGGCTGGCCTCGATGATCTGCGTCTGCCCGGGAATCTCCAGCGACGTGATGAGAAAACCCGACGGATCGTAACGATGCGGGGCGCCGCCCACGAACATCTGCTTCGCGCCCTGCGCCACCACCAGCAGGGCAGGCTCGACCAGGCAGAGATCGGGCTCGGTCGGCCGGGTGCGTCGGAAGAAGCTCAGCCCCTCGATCGCGGTGGAGACGTTTTCCGAAGTGCCGGACCACGCCTGGATCATAGTCGCCAGCTTGTCGTGCGGGGCGTGTCCGTGGCTCGTCTCGTGGTCAGTCATCTGCCTGGTTCCAAGTCGTGTCGCGGAACCACCCGGAGGTGGCTCCGCCGTTCTATCACAGGTTCTCGGAGAAGAAGCTGGTGAACTTGTCGAAGGGGATCTTGTCCATCTGGTCGTAGAGGTCGGTGTGGGTCGCATCCTCGACGATGAATAGCTCCTTCGGCTCGGCCGCGTTTTCGTAGGCGGTTTCGCTGAAGTAGCGCGAGTGCGCTTCGGAGCCGTGCACCAGCAGGGTCGGGCGGGGCGCGATCTCGTCGATATAGGACAGAAGGGGCATGTTCATGAACGACAGCGGGGTCGTCGTCGTCCAGGCGGCGTTGGAGTTGACCGAGCGGGGATGGAAGCCGCTCTCTTCGCGGGTGTAGTAGTCCGCGTATTCCTTGACGAACCGGGGCATGTCGTCCGTCACGTTCTGCAGTGCGGTCGGCGGGTAGGACGGTTTGCCGGCGGCGGCGTCTTCCCACCGCTGGCGACTGAGCTGGTCGAGCTGATCGGCGCGCTGTTCTGGTGTGGTGCTGTCGAAGTAGCCCTTCGCCATCATCCGGCTGATGTCGTACATCGTGGTGGCGGCGACGGCCTTGATGCGCTTGTCTGCGGCGGCCGCGTTCAGGCCCATGCCGCCGAAGCCGCAGACGCCCAGGATGCCGATCCGCTCACGGTCGACGTTGGTCAGAAGGCCCAGGTAGTCGACGGCAGCGCTGAAATCCTCGGTGTTGATCTCGGGCGACGCGAGGTTGCGGGGCGCGCCACCGCTTTCACCGGTGTACGAGGGGTCGAAGGCCAGCGTGACGAAGCCGCGCTCGGCAAGCGTCTGTGCGTGGAGGCCGGAGGATTGCTCTTTCACCGCACCGAAGGGACCGCTGACGGCAATAGCCGCGAAAGGGCCTTCGCCCTTGGGCGTGTAGAGGTCGCCGGCCAATTCAATGCCGTAGCGGTTGGTGAAGGTGACCTTTCCGTGGTCCACCTTGTCGCTTTTCGGGAAAGTCTTGTCCCAGTCCTGCGTGAGTTCCATCGTGTGTCCTATCTCTGTCAGGCGTCGACGTCTGCGTCGGCGTTGACCTTTAGATATTCCACGCTTTCGACAGGCAGATAGACCATTACGGCGGTATCCTTGCCTGATCCTCCGGGAGTTGGGTGTTTTGCGAATACCTGGCCTGTCGCGGGCATGCCCGAGCAGGTTGCCCGACGCCCAGGCCCGGCAAGGCTGGCGTCAGAAAGTAGATGGGGAGGGGCAGGGGATTAAGTGCGGGTGCGGACGTGGTCCGGGGGCGGAAGCCGGGGCACATTGCGTCCTCGCGCGCAAGATCGAAGATCGGGGGTGCATCCTTCCCCCACGTGCTTCGGGGCATGGGCTTCGCACATCGATCCGACTCCTGTTTGGTGTTGGGGGGATCCCCCCGAAACGTGCTGACACCGGAGGCTCTGCGCGGTCCGTTTGTCGACTCCGGCCGCTCACCGTCGGGCGGCCCCATGGATTCGGGGCCACAGAATCGTCTTGGAGCGTCAAATTACGGCGTAGAGGCGTCCTCCTGCCCTCGGAGCCGGGGGCGATGGACCTTGGAGTGAGGCGGAAGGCATCGCTGGAGCCCTTGTATCGTTGGCTCTCGGCGGTCCCGGAGCAGATTTTCTGATTTTCTTTCATTTTCCTGTTGCAGGCTGCGGAATGAATCCGTAAATCCCCCTTCACCGGCGGCGCTGAGGCGCTACGGGGCGCCACGGAGGCGAACGGGACGAGGTTCTGGCGGTCTTCGCGGCAACGAACATTAGGGGCAGACGAGGCGGGGCGCGCCGGTAAGTTAGGGCGCATCTCGGTTGGTTTT
>NZ_QBKN01000045.1 GCF_003054175.1 Allosediminivita pacifica | reverse complement strand
CCGAGGCGGAGGCCAACTTCTACGCGGCTCTGGAAACTGAAGACATGGCCGCGTAACTAATGACAATAAGCCTCCGACAAACTCGGTGCGGTTCACTGCCCCTGTTGGGACATTCACCTCCGGGATATTTGGAGAACAAAGATATCCCATGCTATGATCTTAGCACGGTACAGGCGGGGACGCCGATGACCGTGAACGGAGATATCCGGAAGCGCCCTTCACCTGCCAAGGAGAGGGGCGTTTTTCATAACTCGCTGCGCTCAATACAAGCTCCCCCTGCCGAGAACCTGCGAGCTCGAAGCTGGTCGGATGGACGCCTCAAGTGAACGGTTAGATAAGGGATAAGAAAAGGTTAAGAGGATAGCAGTTTGGAAACGTCGTTTTATTGCATTATATCAGATAGATATAAGAATGCCTGTGCACCCTCCGTCTCTAACCTAGGACGGCTGTGCACCCTCCATCTCTAACTTTTATGGAATGTTCGAGCAGGCGTCGGAGCAGTTTGCACCCTCCGTCTCTAACCTGAATCGGGCTACTGCACGCTCCGTCTACAACCCGAATCGGGCGTGAAAGACGGATACTTCACATAAACCTGCACCCTCCATCTCTAACCTGCACCCTCCGTCTCCAACCTTCTGCACTCTCCATCTCCAACCTTTTGCACCCTCCGTCTCTAACCTGCACCCTCCGTCTACAACCTCACCTGTGGATAACTTGGATGCGAGGGCAACAAGATATAGTGTCGTGACTTGAACCCGGTTACCATCGTTTGCGATGAAGGTGAATCAAGCAGTCGGAAGAAGAGGGCATAAGATGAAAGACTTGCCGGCCCCTGCCCCGTCGCCGCAGTTCGACATGTTTGCGGCCTTCTACGGCGATCCGAACAAGCTCTCGAATACGATCGATCTATGGGATGCGATCCCGAAGTATTCCTGCTCTGCACGGAAGCAGGTAGCCCTTCGCGACGAGTCGGGCTACCTTCCAATGTGGGAATGTGGGTTTGTGTATAAGCGGCCTGAGACCGGCGAGAAAATCCCGGCCAAGATGCAGCTCAAGCCAGCGCGACTGCGGGTCGATGGTGTCGAGAAGGACTTCCTGCCCTCCGCCAATGAAGAGCTTATCGAAGAGGTTCTGAGGAAGATTTTCGCGGACCAGAAGCATGGCCATCACTATGCTGCACAGGAAGAGAGTTACGTTGACTTCTCCTTGGCGATGATTGCGAGGGAGCTTCGCGCTCGGGGGCACTCCCGCTCTCTGGAACAAATCAAACACTCGCTCCTGGTCATGAACGAATGTCGCCTCGCCCTCTTTTTTCAGGGCAACGACAAGAAGGCGGCTTATCGCGGTGCGATCATTCCTGAAACTATCGAGGTCAGCCGGGCGGAGTATCTTGCTGATCCAAAGGCCAAGTGGCGCGTTAAGCTTCCCTTCGTGTACTCACAGGCCGTCAACAGCCTGCAATTTCGTCAGTTCAACTACGAAGTGTTGATGTCGATGTCTTCGCAGCTGGCCCGCTGGCTGCACAAGCTCCTCTCGCGAAGGTACACGAACGCGAGCCTCACGCAGCCCTATCAAATAAGGTATTCGACCATTAAGCGTGACAGCGGCTTGCTTGTTCACAGCCGAGAAGACCGCAACCGGGAGACGGTCCGTGACGCTCTGGAAGAGCTGAAAGCCCAAGATGTCGTGTTGTATTACAAGACGGGTAAGAGCGCTCAGAATGCCCGCGACGCGCTTTACGAGCTGACGCCGACCGGAACCTTCGTTTCGGACGTGAAAGCGGCCAATAAGAGGCAGACGGAGAACGAGCAGCGTCTCGCCGCGAATAAGTAAACGGCCAAACCACAAACCCACATAGCCTCATACCAACATAAAATGTGGGTTTGCACATACGTGTGAATCAGGTAATGTGGAAATGATGATTATCTCCTTCCTCAACCAAAAAGGCGGCGTCGGTAAAACCACCCTCTCGGTGAACGTGGCCGCACGTCTCGCAGCGCAGGGTCAGAAGGTTCTTCTGGTCGATGCGGACAAGCAAGGCTCGGCCTCGACCTGGGCGAGCCTGCGTGAGGAGACGCCGTTCCAGGTTGTCTCCATGGCGCGTGACAATCTCGCGAAAGACGTGCTCAAGCTAGCAGCGGACTATGAAGCGACCGTGATCGACGGCCCGCCCCATGCTGAGGGGATCGCGCGTGCTTGTATCATCGCCTCTGATTTTGTGGCGCTTCCTATCGAGCCGTCCGGGCTTTCGACATGGGCGTCCGATCTGACCGTTCGTCAAGTAGGAGAGGCCCAGGCATTCAAAGAGTCCATTAAATGTGGGTTTGTGGTTTCCCGCAAAATAGGGAACACGGTCATTGGCCGTGAAATCCGGTCGATGGCTTCGGAAGCTGGTATCCCGCTCCTAAACGCTGAGATCGAGCAGCGGGTCGCTTACGCGGAAAGCCTGACGATGGGAAAGACCATCTTCGAGTGGTCCCCCACAGGAGCCGCAGCGAAGGAGATCACAACCCTAACCGACGAGATTATCCAGCATGTCCAAGAAGAGCTTCGCGACAGCGCCGCGACCCAAGCCGCTCGCGCCTGAAACCATAGACGCCTATGTTCAAGGCGGGGCAGGGCACGACACCACCTCCAAGAGCGTGCCTGAGCCGCAGGAGAAGGCAAAAGACGTCCCCATGAAGCGTCTGAGCATCGACCTGCCGGAAGAAGCGCACCGACGCTTCAAAGTCGCCTGCGCGGCCACGGGACGGAAGATGGCAACCGAGCTGACAGCCTTCATCGAGCAGCGCACCGCCGAACTGGAAGCGAAAACCAACAAATAAGCTTTTGCACAAATGTGGGTTTTTCGTAGAAGGCGTTATCACACAACTCGCCTGTGGATAGCTCCCGCCCTGCCAAAATTTGGGAGTGCTCGTAACGGAGTGCTCTGATAACATAACAAAAAACGAAAATGAGGGGCAGCGTGACCGAGCTGAATTTCAAAGGTAAAGAATTCGTCTACAACCACCATCTGGCGGTGCCATTCCGCCCGTTGGTGCCAAACGCGGATAGGGGGATCGGCCCCGTTGCGCTCGATGGCAATCTGATCATACAGGGGGATAATCTACATGCCTTGAAAGCGCTCCTTCCGCTTTATGCAGGCAAGATCGACTGTATTTTCATCGATCCGCCCTACAATACGGGCAACGAGGGATGGTGCTACAACGATAGCGTCAATGCTCCAATGATCAGAGAATGGCTGGAGTCCAACCCCGTAGGGGTCGAGGACGGTCTCCGCCATGACAAGTGGTGCGCCATGATGTGGCCGCGACTCCGTTTGCTATACGAGCTTTTAGCCGACGACGGCATATTCTTAATGCACATTGATGAAAACGAGCTTGAGCGTGCTTCGAGTATGCTGGATGAAATATTTTCTAGAGACCCGGATAACCCTGGAAAGACGAATCGACTCGGAAGCTTAGTTTGGGACAAGCGTAACCCCAAGGGCGACGCGCAAGGCATCTCTTACCAGCATGAATTCATAATCGTAGCCGCAAAAAACAGATCACTAGCACTCAAAAGACGACCGCTGGTGCGAACTAAGCTTAACGCAGAAAAAATGATTGAGGCTGGTGCGCGATTCTTCAAGAAAGTTGATAGTTCCGACGTACCAAGTGACCTCGCAGAGGTTTTAAAGAAGTATGATTTAGATATAGATATTGAACACCTTCGGAAAATTTATGATAGAGATGCGGCGGCAGAAGAATATGCGGCGTGGGTAAGTAGGCAAGCCGATATTAGTGGAGGAGAGCGGCCTTATAACAAGCTTGATTCTGATGGTAATGTTTATCGTTTGGTCCACATGGGCTGGCCAAACAAGAAGAAAGCGCCGGATGATTATTTTAAACCTATAGAGCATCCGGTCACGGGAAAGGAGTGCCCCACCCCAGAGAGAGGCTGGCGGTACCCGTCTGATACCATAATAGAAATGCTGGGATCAGAGGAGGTGGTAGAGGAGCCACTTGGATACATCCGCAAAGGTGAGATAGTATTCGGCAGGGACGAGTCGGTACAGCCACAGCGAAAATACCTCCTCAAGGATCATGGTAATGAGAATATCCCATCTATACTTAGATTTGGTGGAAGCGACGACGAGCTTCTTGCTTCGCTAGAAATTAACTTCGAGAACGCTAAGCCCCATAGATTTATAAGCGATGTTCTAAGATGGATTACGCTTCCGCAGGATGTGATCTTAGACAGTTTTGCTGGGTCTGGAACAATAGGACATGCTGCGCTTCTTGCGAACAGTTTGGATGGAGGGGAGCGGAAGTTCATCCTCGTTCAGATGGATGAGGGAGAAGGAAAGGCAAATGCTGACCATACAACAGCCGAGCGGCTGCGAAAGGTTATTGAAGGCGTTGATGGTCTGAAAGCAGACACTCTTGGCTTGGGTGGAGAATTCACCTTTTGCGATCTCGGCGATCCAGTCGAGCTAGACAAGGTGCTGAGCGGCGAGACGCTGCCGTCTTTCGACGGGATTGGCTCCGTCCTTTTCCACATGGCAACCGCCCGTGCCTTCGATCCAAGCGCCATGCGCGAGGATGGTTTTTACCTAGGTGCCACCGAAGGCCAGCATGTCTGGCTGATCTATAAGCCCGATCTTGACTGGCTCAAATCCCCCGAGGCGGCCCTGACACTCAAGCGGGCGAAAGAGTTCGCCGCGACCGATCCAGAGGCACGGCACCTGGTCTTCGCGCCCGCCCGTTATGTCAGCCAGAAAATGCTAGCCGAGCAGAATATCCCTGTGGAGTTCGTGCCGCTGCCCTTCGCTCTCTACCGAATTGATCGGAGCTGAGGCCATGAGCACCAGCTTCCGACAACTCGACTATCAGGACCGCGCTCTCACGGCGCTTGAAGGCTATCTCGACGCCCTCAAGGAGAAGAAGGGCAGAGCGGACAAGATCGCGAGCCTTGCCGCTGCCGACCCTGATCTTGGACTCACCATCCCCGACTTCGCCAAGGAGGCATGGGATACACTTGGCGCGGCAGGAAAGTTGCCTGCATCCCGAGCGACTATCCCTTTTTCACCCAGGATCGATGGCTGCAATCGTCCCGTCCCGAACGCCGTACTCAAGGTCCCTACGGCAGGTGGGAAGACATGGCTCGCGATCTCGTCCGTGTCGCGGATCATGGGGCGCTATCTCGATCGCAACACGGGCTTTGTGCTGTGGATCGTGCCGAACGAGGCGATCTACTCCCAGACCTTGAAGCACCTCAAAAACCGTCAGCACCCTTATCGCCAGGCGCTCGACCGTGCCGCCGCAGGGCGTGTGAAGATCATGGAGAAGACCGACCGCCTCGATGCGCGCGACGTAGATAGCAATCTCTGCGTCATGCTTCTCATGCTGCAATCGGCGAACCGAGAAACCCAGGATTCCCTGAAGATGTTTCAGGATCGGGGCGACGTGCATGGTTTCTTCCCGCCCGAGGGCGAACAGCAGGCGCACAAGGCTGCGCTCGATGCCACGCCGAACCTTGCCGCCTATGACGACATGTTCCTGATGGTAAAAGATTCCCTTGGCAACGCGTTGCGGATCATCCGCCCCGTCGTGGTGCTGGACGAAGGGCATCGTGCCATCTCCGATCTGGCGTTCAGGACGCTGTACGGCTTCAACCCGTGTTTCGTGTTGGAACTGACCGCCACGCCGCAGGACGTGCAGCCACGCGGCGGCAGAAACCCCCGCGATGGGCGCTATGCCAATGTCCTGGTTGAAGTGACGGGCCGCGAGCTGGACCGCGAAGGCATGATCAAGATGCCGCTCAATCTTGATCCGAAGCAGGGCAATGACTGGAAGGCGACGCTCAACGCGGCGCTTGAGAAGCTTCGCGCGCTCGACGCCTCAGCAAAGACACTGCGCGCCGAGACCGATCGCTATATCCGCCCGATCATGCTGGTGCAGGTCGAGCGGACGGGGGCGGATCAGCGCGAGAGCAATCATATCCACGCCGAGGATGTGAAGGACTGGCTCAAGACGGCGGGATTCGATGACGCTGAAATCGCCATCAAGACCGCCGAGCAGAACGATCTGTCACAGCCTGAAAACCAGGACCTTCTGTCCCCCACGAACCGCGTGCGCGTGATCATTACCAAGCAGGCGCTTCAAGAAGGCTGGGATTGTCCCTTCGCCTATGTGCTCTGCGCTCTGGCTGCGAGCAGCAACGAAAAGGCCATGACGCAGCTTGTCGGGCGCATCCTACGCCAGCCAGGCGCGATGAAGACGGGTGTCGAAGCACTCGATGAATGCCATGTAATTACCCACCATGCCGATACCGCTACTGTGGTCGGGGCCATCAAGAAGGGCCTGGAGCAGGACGGGCTTGGCGATCTGGTGCTGCGCGTCAATCAGGATGACGCGGGCGGCAAGACACGCACGGCGCGGACAATTAAGCGCCGTCCCGCGTTCGCTTCGACCGAAATCTACCTGCCCAAAGTCATGATCATTGAGGACGGCGCGCCCCGCGAGCTGGACTATGAGACCGATATTCTCGCCAGCATCGACTGGCGCGGCTTCGACCCCGCGCCTATTGCCGCCAAAATCCCCGACAATGCACAAGCGGCGGAAAGCCAGCTACAGCGGATCACCTTGTCCGATGAAGGGGAAGAGCTGTTCGTCGGAGAGACGGTTGCGCAGAACCATGAAATCCTAGTCTTCGACCCCGCGCATACCGTCCGTATGGTCTCCGACATTCTGCCCAATCCGTTCGTTGCTCGGGAGGTGGTCGGCCAGCTTCTCGACGCCTTGCGCGTTCGCGGATTTGATGAAAATAAGCTTGGCCGCTTTGCGAGCCTGATCAGCGCCGAGCTGCGGCGCGGGCTCGACAGCGCCCGCACAGAACGCGCCGAGGCACTCTTCAAGACCGAGGTCGCAGCGGGGCGGATCCAGTTCCGCTTGCGCCTGGATGGGCGCAACTGGCGGATGCCCGCAACCATGGAGACAACCGAGCCAGAGGACGCGCGACAGCTTGTAAACAAGGCGGGCGGCCCGCTCGAAAAGAGCCTCTTCGCACCTGTATATGAAGCCGAGCTGAACAAAGACGAGCGTGACGTGGCCGTCTATCTCGACGGTGAAGGGGCGCTCTCATGGTGGCACCGCAACGTAGCGCGCAGCCAGTATGGCATTCAGGGATGGAAGAAGGCAAAAATCTATCCCGACTTTATCTTCGCGGTGCAGACCACGGGAGAAGCCAAGAAGATCACGGTTCTGGAAACCAAGGGCGACCAGCTCGACAACCTCGATACCGCATACAAGCGAGACGTACTGGATTTCCTGTCAGGCCATTTTGCATGGGACGACGCAACGCCAGCGGGAGAGTTGGAGCTTGTCAAAAACAATGGTGAAACCGTCGAAGGTACGTTAATCCTTATGAGTGATTGGAAGACAAAACTTCCTGAGTATCTAAAACCCTAAAAAATTAAGCCGAGCACGGTTGAATGTCCTGTTTTGTCATCCTTGCTCGGTTTCCCGCTCTTTATCCTGCCCCTGCTGCCAGAGATCGTGATACGGCGATTGAGCGGGATATGGATTATCATAGCGGTTCGCGCGCCAATCCTCTTGGCCGCGCTCAAACGCTTTTTGTTCAGCTTCTCTCTGTTTTTCCGTCATACATACCGCCGCGATTTGCCACGTGCGCCTCAAGCGCGTCTTATGGTTTTTATACTGACGCGGAAGAGCTGAGCAATCTCCGACAGCCTGCGCCCCTCGTCGTCCCTCATACGACGCACCTCGTCGCGCTGAGCGGCTGAGAGGGCAGGGGGGCGGCCTCCGACCCTGCCGCGTTTCTTCGCGGCCTCCAGCCCCTCCCTTGTGCGCTCTGAGATGCGCTCACGCTCGAACTGCGCGATAGAGGCGAAGACGTGGAAGATCAGACGACCTGCGGGCGTGGTGGTGTCGATGTCCTCGGCCAGCGACCGAAACCCGCCGCCTCGCTCCTTGATGGCCTCCACGATGTCGAGAAGGTCGCGCAGCGACCGTGCAAGGCGGTCGTACTTGGTGACGACGATCACGTCCCCTGGGCGGAGCTGGTCGAGGAGCTGGTCGAGCTGCGGGCGCTTCCTGGTCGAACCGCTGATCTTGTCCGCGAAGACGCGCTCCGCGCCTGCTGCTTCAAGGGCGTCGGTCTGTGCATCGAGGAGCTGGTCGTCTGTCGAGACGCGGGCATATCCGAAGATCATGCTTTCATGGTGCCATAAACGTCCCAA
Source organism: Allosediminivita pacifica (assembly GCF_003054175.1). Lineage (GTDB taxonomy): Bacteria > Pseudomonadota > Alphaproteobacteria > Rhodobacterales > Rhodobacteraceae > Allosediminivita > Allosediminivita pacifica. The sequence continues at coordinate 9,045 of NZ_QBKN01000045.1, read as the reverse complement.
AACTCCAAAGGTTTTGGGTGTAGGGTTTTGTCCCGCTCAAGTCGTTGGTTTCGTGTGGGGTAGGGGATATGGACAAAAACGACCGTTTTTGTCGCGAGGAGAAGGACGCCGCTTTTGCTCAGGCACTTGAACGTGCTGGCAATGATGCCTTGCCTTGCCGTTCCTTCATATCTCTGAGCCAATCCTCTAGCGCCGCCACCTCCGCCACTAAGCCTGCGTGCGACACATCGCTGGGGTTAAGCGCTTCGGAGTAGAGGTGCAGCTCTTCAGAGAGGCGTTTGCGTGCGGCGATCACAGTGCTCACGTCAACATCATTTAGAACGGCCAGCTTGAAGATGCTGCCTGTCGCAATCCGGTTATCAAACCGACCTAGAACCGGCATGATGAAGTCAGCGACGCCCTGGTCCCATCCCTCTCTGATCTGCTCAATGAATCCTTTCGCCATGATCGACCTTCGCGCCTCCGGGAAAGAGTCGAATTCGCTCTTTACCGCCTTCAATTCTCCACGAATCGCATTCGCAAGTTCCAGCCCAGGCTTTGCCTTGAGCGGGAGATCGCCCTTCACATGGCCCGGCTGCTTCTGCCTGCGGTGAACATGTTGATAATGGACGCTTTGTCCCTGTGCCTCAGCCTCTCGCTTTAACTCGAACATGAATGCCAAGTCATGCGTAAATACTACAACTTGTCGGTGCTCCGCCTCTTCGACAAGCCGCCTCGCAACACTCCTTCTATGCAGATGGTCCAGAGAGGACATGGGGTCATCAAAAACGATGCCGGAGTACTCACGTGACGTCACAAGTTCCGCCAGGAAGGCTGCCAGAGCAACGCACCTATGTTCCCCCTCGCTCAGTACATCGCCAACGGGCTCCTTCGGGCGCTCCACGAAGCACACCCTGAAGAGCGAGACAGCGTTCCTATCGCTCTTCTGCAACTCAAGCGGCATGCAGCCAATATCAAGCTTCTGCACTTCACGGGCGAACCGCCCCCTAAGTGCGTCAGTGACCAACTTGTCAGAAAGCGACTTGTTCAGTTCCGTCACGGCTCTCTTGGCCGCCGTCTTCCCGGACTCCTTCAGAGCGGCTATCCGCCGCCGCCGTTCTATTTCTAGCCGAATATCACTTTCAAAGTTCTTCAGATACTTTCTGCTTCGAAGGTCCTCCAAGCGAGCCCTCATCTCCTTCCTCTGTGGGCTAGCCTCATCTCCTTTAAGCTGCTCGATCCTGCGCGTTAGCTTCTCCCATGTTACTTTTGCATTCTCTGCGGGGAACGGAACAGACGGCAGGCGAGGAACGTGACCGCGCCGGATCGCACGCAACCTCCAACGCGCCACGACTGCGGCACGTCTCATAGACATGGAAAGCTCAGGGTCATCCAGCTCCAGTCCGATGATCCTAGTAAGCTCCCTTACGAAGTCATGGTTTTGTTGTTTACTCTCAATTGATCGTAGAGCGTCCTCAGCTCGTCTCTTCGCCTTCGCCTCCGCTGCCTTCGTCTCCCCTTTCACGAACTGTTCGAACGTATTTCTGCGCTCTACCGCCTCCTCGCTGAGCGGCTGCTGACATAGTACGCATAAATCATGATCCGCGGTTGCTTCCGGAAACGTCTTGTCAGGATATGCCGCATGGTCAGAGTAACGTCGGGCCGCTTCCCATAACTCGCGCCACAACTCCGATCCTATATTCGGGAGCGGTGCCGCTGAGAATAATCTATCTGACGCGGTCTTCGCGATTTCTACCTTCTTAGTGTGGTCTTCGCGAGCCGAAGCTAGCTCTTGAACCTTTTCCTCAGATGTGACTTCGACAAGTTCCTTTAGCTTCTTGGCCTCTTGACCAAACGCCACCTTAACCGCGCTTAGCTTTGCAATAGCTTTCGCAGAATCTCCCTCAAGATCGGCGGCGAGCGACTTCATCTCCGCCTCGTCATCGGGGGTAAGATTTATCAACGCCTCAAGTTTTGCTATATCAGATTTCTCCGACAGACCATTTATGAATTTTCCCCCCACTGTATTTGCGTTGATTTTCGGATTAAGGAGAGCATCTGGCGTTTGCGTATTAATGCTTTTGATCTTTTTATTGACTTCTTCAGCTATAAGATCACATGCGTCTCGAAGTGTCTCAAGTACCTGCATGGGTAACGGAGAATACGCAAGTTCATTGGTTTTTTCCACATGCGTACTTGCGCTTCTGGAGTCAAATATGCTTACGAACGGCAGCTCCGAGTGCGATGGACTGTCCGGAGTCCAGCCCCAAGATCGTTCATCACTACCACAAAAGAATTCTATATCTGCGCTTTGCGGCTCGTCTGATCGAGATTCGATATCTCTCAATATCTTTTGGTTTTTATCGCGCGATCGGCAAGCATATTTAAGTATGCGAACATACCCAGACTTTCCCGATCCATTATCTCCGTATACTATCGTCATCCCCTCACGCTGGAAGGATATAGATTGACCCGGAGCAAGTGCATTGACGTTTACTGGTCTCGAGATGCCTTTGAGAGATATCGACGCTTCTTCAGAAGCGCGCCCTGAGATGTGTGCCTCTGAAAGAGGCGCGTGAGGCAGACTGGAATCCACGCATAGGTTTGTGAGTTGCTCGATATCCTTCGCGCCTAGGCTGCCATATTGAACTATCCGGCGAAGGGCATCTCTTTGCCAATTTGGACGATTTTGAGACCATCTCAAAATCTCCAGCATGGCGTCTTTTTCTGTGAAGGGCTTATCTAAAATCATACTCTGTACTGCGCGTTAATTCCTAATGGTTGCATAGATCGCGATTATCGTCCACTGACGCATGTAAGCCCCTCAGTCGTCAAGGAATGAGGGGCTTCCACGCTATGCGACAATCCTCCCGGCCTTCCAGGCTTCGCGGGCGTAGGCGAGAAGCGTCTTCTTCGGCCTCCAATGGATGTCGCGCTCGATCCCGATGCCAAACGGCCCACGCACGCTCTCCAGCTCGGAAATCCGCACGCTGCCAAGCTCCGCGCAGCCCATGCCGAGGTCGCAGAGACCGAAGGCAATGTCGGGGTCTTCGCTGTCCAGCTCCGTGAGAAGCCAAGTTGCCGCGCCGCACGGGTTGAAGAGTTTCACCACGGGCTCGAAGTCGATCTCGTCCTCGGTGCCGCGTACCGCGTCCTGGGCTTTGCCGTTGGCGATCATCTTGTCGCGGATGGTTTTGGTCAAAAGTTTCATATCGGTCTCCTATCGTTGAGGTTTTCTTCGATGGAGACGAATGATCGGGCGGCCTGAGCTGCCGCGCGCACAGACCCAACACGGCCAGCTTGCCTGGGTGGTGCGGGCCGGGTCTTGCGGGTGCAGCGCGCTCGATCAGGATCAGGCGAACATGAGAAAACCGCCGATCAGGAGACAGGCAGGAACGGCCAACCCCTCCGGGCGATCAGGCTGCCGCCCTACGGCGGGTGTTCACAGGCAGGAGCGCCCTACGGCTCAAAGTCGGGCCCCCGGTCCTTCGGCTTGTCCCGGTCGGGCGACTTCTCGGCCTCTTTCATCAGCCTGGCGCGGCGCTCGTCGCGCCATTGCTGGCGTGCATCCCGCACTGTGTCCAGCTTCTCCGCGATCTGGCGCTTTTCGCTGTCGCTAGCGCTTGAATTGTCGAGCGCATTTGCCATGACGCGGGACAGCCAGCCTTGGCCATTGTCGTTCGCAGCGTTGTCCTGCTGCTCCGTGTGACGCCGGGTGTCCTGGTTTTCCTCGCGCGCTTTCTGACGGTCTCTGGACTGTTGCTCGGCCTTTTGGTGCTGCTCATATTCCGCGCGTTCGGCCTCTTCTCTTTCGGCCTTCTGGCGTTGGCGGGTCTCGTAGGCTTCGCGGGCGGCGGCTTCTGCCTTGGCGCGCAAGGCTTCCTCCTTGCGCTTCTGGGCTTCGTCCAGCTTGCGGCGGTATTGTTCATCACGCTGACGGTGCAGCTCGGCCAGCTCCTCGCGGGCGAGTGCATGCGCGGTGTCCACCTTCTGCCGCGCATCGGCAATCCGGGCCTTCGTGCCCTCGATGGTCTGACGCAGGTTTGCCAACTCGTCGCGGTCTTTCTGGCCGCGCCACAGGCGGCGCAGGGACAGGGTGAAGCCGCGTCCGTCCACCTTGGTTTTCAGATGGTCGTGCTCGGCCTGCACGGTCGCAAGCGCCGGGGCATAGAACGCCTGCAAGCGTTCCTCGTGCTCCAGGGCCTCGCGGGTCTGCTCCCGTTCCAGGTCGAGCATGTCAAAGGTGCGCTCGGACTCCTGGGCTTCGATCTGGCGGGCTTTCCAGTCCTCGAACTTTGCGCGCTGTTCTTCGAGACTGGCCAGCTCGTGCAACGCCTTCATGTGGCGGCTGGCGCGCTCGCGATTCCGGTCGCGGCGCTCCTGGTTCGCCTCCCCGACGCGGGTCTGCTGCCCCTTACGCTTCATGGACGTGACCGCGACACCTTCGTGCTGCTCCGGCTCACGGTCGATCCCGCGCGCCTCGAAGCTGCGGAAGTCAACGCGCACATCCAGTCCGGCCCGCTCAAGCTCCCGGTTCTGGATGGCCGCCCATCGGTCAACCGCCTGCTCCAGCATCTCGGTCTGGTTCCAGCTTCGCGCGGTCGGGGTGGCCTTCTTCTCGTGAAAACCCTCGGAGGTGATTTCCCGCACGGTCAGCATGACATGAGCATGCTGATTGCGGTGATCTCCCTCCCTGTCGGGGGCGTGCATGGCGTAGTCGGCCACCATGCCCCGGCTGACAAACTGCTCGCTGATCCACTCCCGCAGCATCTCGCGGTTTTGCTCAAAGCCGAGTTCATGCGGCAGGGGGACGACGATCTCGCGGGCAAGCTGGGCCTTCACCTTGAGATCGCCGCCCTTGGTCAGCTCCGAGGCTTCGACGGCGTTCCACAAGGCGGCCCGGTCGCGCGTCCAGTGCGGGGCATGATCGGGGGCCAGGACTTCGCTGTGCAGGACACCGCTGCGGCGGCTGTAGTCATGCACCTTGCCGTAAGCCTCGTCCTCGATCTCCTGTCCCGCGCGGTAGGCGGCCATCGCACATGCAGACTTCCCGGCGCTGCGGGATGCGATCTGGAAGCGTGGCCGCGACCCCGCCACTAGAAGGCCGCCTCCAGGAACGGGAAAAGATAGCCCCCCACGGCTACGGAGTGGGAAGCCCTAACGGCTTTGGAGTGTCCAGCCTGCGCTCCCGCAGGCTTCCAGCTTCCGGCGCATGAGGACGCAAACAAAATCGAAGATTTTGTATAATTGCGCCCTTCATCTACATTCAGGGATTTTCCCGTTGCACCTGTCATCACTCTTGGTCTCGAAAAGTGTGCGAACTGCACATTGCCAGTGTGACAAAATTCCCATACCCTGACAATTGAGATTTAACCCCGAAACCCGCGAACCCATGGCCTACCGCAAGAAAGACCCCGCCGAATCACTGGAAGAGCTAAAGGCCAAGAAGGCGGCCTTGCGGGCACAGTTTGACGATAAGCTCGGCAAGCTGGAACGGGAGATCAAGGCCACGGAAGCCAAGCGGCGCCGGGAAGAAGAGAAGATCAGGACGCGGCAGAAGATCATTGTCGGGGCTGTCGTTCTGGAACATGCCGAGCGCAATCCCGAATGGGGACGCGACCTCTGGGACATTCTTAACCGGGCTGTAACAAAGCCAGACCAGCGCAAAACGCTCGGCCTTGATGACGGGAGTGACTAGACTCCCGTCCTTGCAGGGGGACAGCTCATGTCGAACCACGGGGCCGCCCGCTGGGCGTCCACTTCCGATCTTCGCAAAACGGGAATGCTCGATCCCGGCGGCGTCTACCTTGGCGGCACCTACGAGAATCCTGACCAAGGAATCTACTATCACGGTGACGGACACGTCCTGACAGTCGCGCCCCCCGGTTCCGGCAAGACGGCAGCGGTCGCCGTTCCGAACCTTCTGCAAAACCCCTCCTCCATGGTGGTCACAGACCCCAAGGGCGCGCTCACCGCCCAGACGGCCAAGGCTCGCCGCGCCATGGGCCAAAGGGTGATCGTCCTGAACCCCTGGCGCGAGGAGCTGACGCAAGGGCTTGGTCGCGATCTCGGGGATGCAGGCTTTAACCCGCTCTCTGTCCTGCGGGCAGGCGATCCGGCTGTGATCGACAATGCCGAAATGATCGCGACCGCGCTCTGCCCCACGCCGCCCAACGTGAACGATCCCTCCTGGACGCAGCGCGGCGCCTCTGTGCTGACCGCCTGCCTGCTGTACCTGACCCATGCGCCAGGTGAGACCGCCACCCTGCCCCGCCTCTATTCGCTGGTGAGAGACACCGCTCAGGGCTGGCGCGACCTGGCTGCGAAGATGCTCGAAGTCGAAAGCTTCGACCTCTCCGACTACGCCGCCGAAATCCTCTCGCCCCTGGAGAGTCCGCGCCAATGGGCGGGCATCGAGCAGGCCATGCAGAACGCCACGGCCATCTATAACCCGCAAAAGCCCCTCGCCGCCCACGTCTCCAGCGGCGACTTCGATCCGGCGATCCTCAAGAGCGAGCGCGTGACGGTCTATCTCGTGATCCCGTCGAACCGCCGGGAAGCGAACAAGGCATGGCTGGCGCTCGTCATGGCGTTGTGTGCGGAAGCGGTCGGGCGCGCAGGCAAGGCGGTGCCTGTCACGCTGCTGGCGGAGGAGTTCGCCAACCTCGGATACATGCCAACGATCTCGCGGGCGATGGCTGAATACCGCGAGGCGGGCCTGCGCGCGCACCTGGTCATCCAGAACCCGCACCAGCTCACACGCCTGTATGGCCGTGATGGGATGCAGGAGATCGTGAATTTGTGCGCGGTGCGCCAGTTCTTCGGGGTCGATGATATTGAGACGGCACGGCTGATCGAGGCCACGGTCGGCACCTTCACCGCGGAAAGCCGTAGTACCTCGACGCCTGATAACCTCCTGCAAGGCGGATCGGTGAACACCAGCGAGATGGGTGTGCCGCTCATCCGGGCGCAAGACCTTCTGAACATGCCCGAACAGGAACAGGTCATCCTGGCACGCGGCTCCGTGCCCCCGATCCGTGCCTTTGTGAAGCCGTTCTTCACCGATCAAGCCATGCTCAACGCCACGGACCCGAACCCTTACCGGGACGAACCACAGGAGCGCCAAGCTGCGCCGTTCGAGACGGGTCAACTCCGCCACCAGGTCGCTCAGTTTGCGGACGAAGCAACAGGCGGACACTTTGAGGAACTGGTCGCGCTCGTCATGGGGGGCGGCGTTCTGGCCTTCATCGGCGGCATGTCCTTCGGATGGGGCATGACGCCCCTGTTCATCTACGCCGTGGCTGTTGTCTGCGGTGCCGGGGGCTGGTTCGGAACCGCAGCAATATTCAAACTGGCCGGACAAAGCCGCAGTACGGCTGAAATTGCGTTCTGGTTATCCATCCCGGTACTGATCGTATGCTTCGTGCTCGCAGCCTACATTGAACGGGATAACCCGAACGGGGGCACGCTGCTCGACCTGCTCTACACGTGGGGGGTTCTCTCGGCTTTTCCTTTGCTGGCTCTATGGGCGCTCAGAAAGAAGCTTTCCCATTTGCAGACTAAGCAGCCACCCCCTGCCTCGCGCATGCCGCACAAGTCGGATGATGAGCGCTAGTCGGGCATCTCGATGCTGTCCCGCTGGCCGGGCCCTTAGTGCCTGTCCGTCGGGTCGCCGTTGCTGATGCCGGAAAGAGACGGGCGGGGTTCTGCGTCAAGGGTGCGCAGCACAGGCGCAGCCTGCTTGCCCTTGATGCGGGTTCCCGGCTGGCTCAGGCATCACCGCAGCGATGGCGCTCCCGATTGACCTGGCACGGGGTGCCTGTCTTGAGGCGAGCTGGAAGCGAAAAACCTTCTCAATCCGGCGGCACGTAGTCGCCATAGGTCGGCAAGAGCCGCCTAAGTTCCGCGTCCATTTCCTCAGCCACATCGAGCGGAGGCAAGGTCTTCTCAAGATGCTCGCGGACATACCACGCAAGGCGCTCTTTCCGTCCCTCGAACCGCCGCACCTGTTCGGCAATGCTCAAGGGCGGCTGCAAGATAAACCACTCATGGGAATATAGCTTCGGCTCCGCTTGGCCATAGGACGGGGGACGCTTGCCAGCCATGCCTTACCCCGCCGTCTTCTGCTGATGCCATGCTTGGCGCATCAAATCGCGCTGCATCCTGAGTGAAGCCGCTAAGGGGTCATAACCCCAAGCCGCCTTTTTGGCAGGGGTGATTTCGCCCCATTCCTCGGCGCTGCTTTGTGCAAGCTCTGCCAGCTTCGCAAGGTCGGCGGTGATCTCGGCGGCGTTCATCGGTTCTCATGCCATTTCTGACGGAAGCGGGCGGCGCTGTCGGCCAAAGCTGCGGCCAGTACCTCGCCCTCATACGTGGCGGCCAGCCGCTTCGCGTCCTCGGCCAAGTCCTCAAGGCAGCGCCATTGCGACCCCGTAACCTGCGCCGTGCCGTAGGTCGGCAAGAGCCGTGCAAGGTCGCGGTCTAGCTGCTCGGCCACCTCCAGCGGCATCATGTGGCCGTGTTTCTCGATGATACGCCTCTGGGCGGGGGTCATCCCCTCGGCCTTGCGCTCGAACCGCCGCGCAATCCGTGCCAGCCGTTCGGGCGGGCGCTGCATGTGCCATGCGGCTGTAAACGGGGGCGGGGCTTTCTCGCTCATGTCTGTGCCCTCCTCCGCTTCTCTGCCAGACACTCGGCCTGCCACGCGCGGCCCCAGACGCGGGGCGATGGGGCCTCTCCGGCGTCCAGCTCATCACGGAGCTGAAAAGCCGCCTCCAGGAACAGGGTGCCGGAGCTGAACGGCGCATCCTTCTGCGCTCTCGTCAACCGGGCGGCATAGTGCTGTTTCATGGCCGGATCGGCCATGCGCCGGGCGTAGCTCAGTGGAATGTGCATCGCAGCCCCCTGCCCTGCTTCTCAGTTGCCGCCTGCGGCGGCGCCAATGGGAAAGGAGGAGGCTCTGCCTCCTCTGTGAACCGCGCCGGGTTTGCCGGAGGCTCCAAGTCCTGAGTAGGATGGAGCATCATGAGCAAGACGACGAACAAGTTTTCTCCCGAAGTGCGCGAG
>NZ_QBKN01000044.1 GCF_003054175.1 Allosediminivita pacifica | reverse complement strand
CAAAAGGGCCGCAAATGGCGCGGGATGGAGCAGTCCGGTAGCTCGTCAGGCTCATAACCTGAAGGTCGTAGGTTCAAATCCTACTCCCGCAACCAACGATTCCTGCGATAGTAGGTTGTCCAGAGCCTCGGCCTCCGCAAGGAAGTCGGGGTTTTTCTTTCCTGCGGCAAAGCGCAGGATTGCGCCGAGATCACCGCGCAGGACGATCGCCAGTTCGCCGTTCTCCGGAACCAGTGTCACCTGATCGACCAGGGTCCGGAACACCTCGGCCGCCTGCGCCCGCTCATCCTCGTGCTGCAGGTTCTCGTAGAGCTGGCCGATCCGATCCTGATAGATCTGCGCCATATTGGGATGCAGCAGGGGCGGCGGCTCGTCGGCATTGGCCAGGAGCTCAGTCAGCTCCGCCTTGCGGGCTTCGAGCTTTTCAGCCTTGTCCTTCAGCTTGGCGGGCGGGAACCCCTGAAGGATGGCATCGACCATCTTGTCCAATTCGCGGTCCGTGCGCTCCAACTCGCTCTTCCACCCTTCCAGGTCGGCGCCGCGCTCGATGCGGAGCCGGTTCACCTCCCTGGTGAACTCGGCGCAGAACTCCTTGAACAGTTCCGGCTCCATCAGGTGCTTCCTGAGCCCGTTCAGGATCGAGGCTTCCAGCGCATCGCGCCGGATGTTTACCCGGTTGTCGCAGGTGCCCTTGTTGCGAGCCGTGGAACAGCCCATGAGGTCCTTCGAGATCATCGAATAGCCCCCGCCGCAGCAACCGCACTTCACCAAGCCCCCGAACAGGTGCTTTGGGCGCCGTCGATGGTTCATCGGGTTGCTGCTGGTCTCGGACTTGTCGAAGGCGAGGCGCGCTTGTCGTTCCTTCACGGCGTCCCAGATGGTCTGATCGACAATCCTGAGTTCGGGAACCTCCTGGATCACCAATTCGCTTTCCGGGTTCGGGCGCGAGACGCGCCTGCCGGTGTCCGGGTCCTTCATGTAGCGCAGCCGGTTCCAGACCAGCTTCCCGATGTAGAGCTCGTTGTTCAGAATGCCCGTGCCGCGCTTGGGGTTTCCGTGGATGGTGGAGGGGCCCCATTCCTTGCCCTGGGGACCGGGAACACCCTCGCGGTTCAGCGTCATCGCGATGGTGCGTGAGGACTGACCGTCAAGATAGTCCTGAAAGATGCGCCGCACGATCCTGGCCTCGGCCGCGTTGATTTCGCGGTTGCCGCGGTCGTCGGGGTCGGCGGTGCGAACCACGTTATAGCCGTAGCAGAGCCCGCCGCCGGATTTACCGTTCTCGACCCGGCCGCGCAGGCCGCGCCGGGTCTTGTCGGCAAGATCCTTCAGGAACAGCGCGTTCATCGTGCCCTTGAGCCCAACATGCAGATGCGTCACCTCGCCTTCCGAGAGGGTGAACATCTTCACGTCCGAATAGGACATGCGCTTGAAAATCCCGGCGATGTCCTCCTGATCGCGCGACAGCCTGTCCATCGCTTCCGCGAGGATCAGGTTGAACCGCCCGCGCGCGGCGTCGGAGATCAGGGCCTGAATGCCGGGACGGAGCAGAGACGCGCCCGAAATCGCGTGATCCGAATATTCCTCAACGACCTGCCAGCCCTGCTTCTCGGCATGAAGCCGGCACATCCGGAACTGGTCGGCGATCGATGCGTCGCGCTGATTGTCGGAAGAATAGCGGGCGTAAAGCGCAACCTTCATGAGGCGACCTCCTTACTCGGGGAGGCGGTCCCGCTCATGGCGCGCCGTCTCGGCGTTGACGAAGTCCCGCGCGGCCTGCCGAGCCAGGAGGCGAACCAGATCGACCAGTCGGGGATCGGGTTCAGCTGTCGTGACACGCGCGGGGTCGGCTTCCGTCGCCTCGACGGCGAGATGCAGGGCCTCCGCTGTGGTTTGCCTTCGCCGCGCCAAGAGTGAGCCATCCCTTCCGTTTGCGCAGAACCGCGCAAGGAGAAGGATGACTTCCCGGCGCCAATTCGCAAGGGAAATTCAGCCGTAATAACAGCGCGTTGCAGGGGGTAGGAGCGCACCGGATCGCATGCAGTCGCAGAGGCGGATAGCCCATCGTCGTGAACAACGGCGGCGGAAACTCCTGCAATCTGGTCCATCTTGCTGCGCATATCGCTCATACGCTGGTTCCGCGTCCGGTATCGCCCCGGGAGGGTGAGTCCCTGTCAGCCTGCTTCGCCCGGGTCGCGTCTGGCAAGCGCGATCTCCGATCCTTGCAGGACCGAGTCATCGAGGCTATATAGCTGGATATAGCATAGGAGCATGTCATGAGCAACGCCGCGCAAAAAAGAGCGATCGAGAACTACCGCGCGCGCCTGACGCAGCGCGGCATCAAGCGTTTCGAGGTCATGGCGCTCGAAACGGATCGCGAACTGATCCGTTCCCTTGCGCGCCGTCTCTCGGAAGACAGCCCTGAAGCGGATCAGCTGCGGTCGGCGGTCAAGGAGGCCGTCTCAGGCGAACCGCCGAAATCCGGCGGCATCCTGTCGGCGCTCCGTCGCTCGCCTCTGGTCGGCGCCGATCTCGATCTGTCCCGCTCGCACGAAGAGGGGCGTCAGGTCGATCTGTGACGCGCTTTCTCCTCGACACCAACATTATCAGCAACATTGTCAAGCCGGAGCCCTCGGACTCTCTGCTTCGCTGGATGGCTGAGCGTAACGACAAGGACCTGTTCATCGCCTCGCTGACGCTTGCGGAGATCCGTCGCGGTATCTTGGACAAGCCGCGTGGAAAGAAGCGCGACGCCCTTGAGGCGTGGTTCACGGGGGCGGAGGGGCCCCAGGTATTGTTCGACGGTCGGGTCCTGCCATTCGACGACAAGGCGGCCTTGATCTGGGCGCGTTTGATGGCGGAGGGCAAATCCGCTGGCCGGCCGCGAAGCGCGCTCGACATGATCATCGCCGCGGTTGCCGGAGCGAACGAATGCGTGGTCGTAACCGACAACGAAAAGGACTTCGCGGGAATCCAACTCATCAACCCCGTGCGGGACAGCGAGCCATGAGCGATGCTTGACCGGGCGAACCGAGGATCGTGTGCCCGCTAATCATCGCCGCCAGAGAGTGAGAGCCGGGCTGGGGAGGTCATGGCGGGTTGAGGGCTGGGAGAGAGGCTTCCGGCGCCCGTCGCGGAGATTTTCCCATGACCCTGCAAGCACTCGATGCAAGCCGCGACATGAACGGCGGCTACAAGGTGGATATCAGTCGCGGAGAACGGGTTGGGCGCGTTTCGTCCGAATGGTTCTCGCGCCCCGATGACGAGCGCTACCTGTCGCTCGACGATCTGGCCAATTCCGTACGCGCCCGCGCCGAGCGCAGCCGGACACGCGTGGTGGAGAGCGCTTCGATCCAGGTCGAGGCCAGCCGCGACAATCCCGAGCGTCTGAACCTGATGCTGCCCGGCGCTGACGCGCCCGTCGCGCCCACCCATTGGAGTTTCGGCCAGCTTGCCAGCCAGGTCGGAGCGCCCGCGGCCTATCTGCGCCAGATTCCGGCCGCGCTCGCGGGCATCAACCTGCAGTACGGTCTGACCTCGCATCGGGCGGAACAAGTCAAGACGCTGGAAACCGATGGTGGTCGCCTTGAGCTGCGCGCCGTAACCGGGCCGGATTACGGTCGGATCTTCGATTACGAGCTGGTCGAGGCGGTGCAGAGGATTGCCGGAAATGGTGTCGGCGACACGCGCTGGAAGGTGCCGGGCGTGCTCGACTGGTCGACGGGCGTCTACGATCCCGGCGCGGAGATCACCAGGGACTCGACGACGCTCTACGCCTCGGACCGCGATGTCTTTCTGTTTCTCGTCGACGACAGGAACCCGATCGAAGCGGGCAAGCTGCCCGATGGGTCGCCCGATCTGTTTTTCCGGGGGTTCTACTGCTGGAACAGCGAGGTCGGGGCGAAAACGCTCGGCATCGCCAGCTTTTACCTGCGCGCCGTGTGCCAGAACCGCAACCTCTGGGGTGTCGAGGATTTTCAGGAGATCAAGATCCGGCATTCCAAATACGCCGCTTCCCGCTTCGCCCATGAAGCGGCACCGGCGCTGCGGAACTTCGCGGACTCCTCGCCGGTACCTTTCTTCAACGGCATCAAGGCCGCGCGCGAGCGGGTCGTGGCGAGGACCGACGAGGATCGCGCCGACTTTCTGCGCAAGCGGGGTTTCACCAGGGCCGAGACCGGAAAGATCATCGATACCGTGCTTGCGGAGGAGGGACGTCCGCCCGAAAGCATCTTCGACTTTGTGCAGGGCATCACCGCTGCCGCGCGCGACAAGCCGCATCAGGACGCAAGGCTCGAAATGGAGGGGAAGGCGAAGAAACTCCTGGATCGCGTGGCCTAACGGCCGGAGCGCCGGACGGGCCTGGAAGCACTGCTCCGGCGTTCCGCTTTCCACCTACGTGGACGCGAAGTTGCCGATGGCGCGCGCCCCTGAGAGTTCGAGGGCTGCGCCTCGCTTGGTGACGGGTTGGAGTTCGGGAGAGAGGCTCCCGGCGCCCGTCGCGGAGAGCGGCCGATGATCCTTCTGACCCCCGACCTAAAGAGTCGTCTTCTGACCAATGGCCTACAATGCGATGCCGACCATGTTCCCGTCGTGAAGTTTTTCAATCCCGTTGGGCAGGGTACCTGGCTCGCCACCGAACTCGACGCAAATGGCGACGTCCTCTTCGGTCTGGCGGATCTGGGTTTTCCTGAACTGGGTAGCTTCAGCCTCAGGGAATTGCAGGGCGTCCGTCTGCCCTTTGGCCTCGGGATCGAGCGCGACATTCACTTCCGCACCGCCCTGCCTATCTCGGTCTGGGCGGAACTCGCGGGCGAAACGGGCAGTATCGCCGCGGCGGAACGCGTCGCGCATCTCGAGGAGACACCGTTTTCCGGCGCATAGCGCCCGCGTCCTTCGTTACTCCACCTATTCCACGCCGCCCTCCTGAGAGTCAGAGGGCGGCGCTTCGCCGCGTGACGGGTTTGGTGGTTCGAGAGAATGGCTCTCGGCGCCCGTCGCGGAGTGAAAAACCATGGCGAATGCAGCCCAGAAGAAGATCACCCTCGCGTCCTCGCGCGACATCCCCTTCAACAAGCTGACCCTCAGCCAGTCGAACGTCCGGCGGGTGAAGGCCGGGATCTCCATCGAGGAACTGGCGGAGTCCATTGCCCGGCGGGGCCTGATCCAGTCCCTGCATGTCCGACCGGAACTCGATGCGGAAGGGAAGGAAACCGGCCACTTCGAGGTTCCCGCCGGCGGCCGCCGCTTTCGGGCGCTGGAACTTCTGGTCAAGCAGAAATGGTTGAACAAGACCGCTCCGGTGCCCTGTGTGGTCTCCGAGGCCGGCGCTGGAATCCTCGTCGACGAGGTGTCGCTTGCCGAGAATATCGAGCGCGCGCCGCTGCATCCGCTCGATCAATTCCGCGCTTTCCTCGCCCTGCGCGAGAAGGGCATGAGCGAGGAGGAAATCGCCGCCGCATTCTTCGTCACCGCCCAGGTGGTGAAGCAGCGGTTGCGGCTAACCTCGGTCGCGCCCGAATTGCTGGACATTTATGCCGAGGACGAGATGACGCTGGAGCAACTCATGGCGTTCTCCGTCACCGACGATCACGACCGGCAGCAGCAGGTCTGGGATGCGGTGAAGAACAGCTGGAACAAGGAGCCCTACCAGATTCGCCGCATGCTGACCGAGCACACGGTTCGGGCGTCGGATCGCCGCGTGCGTTTCGTCGGACTCGACGCCTATGTCGAGGCCGGCGGCACAGTCATGCGCGACCTGTTCCAGGATGACGACGGCGGCTGGGTCGAGAACGTGCCTCTGCTCGAAAACCTCGTGACGGAAAAGCTGAAGGTGGAAGGCGAGACCATCGCGGCTGAGGGCTGGAAATGGATCGAGGTCGCGACGGACTTCCCCTATGGCCACACGCAGGGTCTGCGCCGGCTGAGCGGGACGACCATCGACCTGACCGACCAGGAACGGGCGGAGCGTGAGCGGCTGCGCGACGAGTTCGATGATCTGGAAGCGCAGTATGCCGACGCAGACGAGTTCCCTGACGATGTCGACCGGCGGCTTGGGGAGATCGAGGAGGCGTTGGAGGTCTTCGAGACCCGGCCCATGCGCTATGACGCCGACCAGATGGCGCGCGCGGGTGCTTTCGTCAGCATCCGCCACGATGGTCACCTTGCCGTCGAGCGCGGCTTTGTCCGGCCCGAGGATGAAGTCCAGGCTGCGCCCGGCGACGATGATGCGGCTGATGGAAAGAGTCGGTCCGACGCTTCTGTCGCACATCACGCTGTCACTGCCACCGGGGGCGCAACCCAAGCGGAGGAAGACGAGGATGATGGCGTCAAGCCTTTGCCCGACCGGCTCGTCACCGAGCTGACCGCGCATCGGACGCTGGCGTTGCGCGATGCGGTGGCGCGAAATCCCGACGTCGCCATGACGGCGCTGCTCCACAAGCTCGTCAGCGACGCCTTCCTCCACCAATCGTCCACGGGTGCGCTCGAGGCCAGTGTCCGCCAGATCTACTTCCCGGCGCAGGCGGAGGATCTGAAGGACAGTGTCGCCGCGAAAGCGGTAGATGACCGCCACGAACGCTGGGGCGACCATATCCCTGCCGATGACGCGGCGCTCTGGGACTGGCTGACGGAGCTCGACGACGGCGAGCGCATGGACTTGCTCGCCCACTGCGTCAGCAACGGCGTCAATGCGCTCCACGAGAAACCCAATCCCTATGGCGGCAATGGTGTCAGCCAACACGGGCTGCATATTCGCCTCACGCAGGCCGACCGGTTGGCGCGGGCGACAGGACTCGACATGGTGGCGGCCGGCTGGCGGCCGACGGTCGAAAACTATCTCGGTCGCGTCACGAAATCTCGCATTCTCGAAGCAGTCCGCGAAGGCGCCGGCGAACAGGCAGCGCAGCTCATCGACCATCTGAAGAAGCCCGATATGGCCAGGGAGGTCGAGCGCCTGCTCGCCGATACCGGTTGGCTGCCTGAGCCGCTACGGATGGTGGACGACAGTGACGGAGCCGCCGCAGCGGTAGAACCCGAGCAAGGGGAAGAGGCGTTTCCCGTAACTCTCAGCGGAGAGGACGAGGAAGACGCTGCCGAAACCGAAGAGGACGATGGGGTCCGCGTAGCCGCTGAATGAGTACCAGGCCTTGGACGCCGTGAGCGATCGGGGCCCTTTTCTGTTCCGGGTTTCGTGTGAAGAGCCTTGACTTTGTACCAGCCGCGCCGGACGAGGCCCTATGTTGCCCCCGGAGCGAAGGGCGGATTGCGGCCGTTCGCTGCGCCCGCAAACCAAAATTGACAAGCTGATCAAAGCGGCCGCTCGGGGCCAACGCACAATATTTTTCGGGGTGCATCTGCAGCGAAGGTCGGCAGTGAGCCCGTTGCGGAAGAAGCAAATTCCCGCTGCGTGCGCTCGCAGCGGCATTTCTGTTGCGGCGCAGCAAATCTTCATGTCGCATCGCAGCTGTGGATCCGGTCGTTCGAACTGAGCGCAGCGAAATCCTCGGGAGCAGCGACCGCGCCGGGGGAACCTGCCTGCCGTTCGCTGCGCGTGCTCGATATCCGCTGCGTTCGCGAACGCTACCGAAGGTACGGTGGATACCGGACTTTCGCTACACTCCAACTGGATGGCAGCTATTCGGACGCTCTTTCTATCGGTGCTGGCTTCCTCTGGCCATCATTGAGGACGTCGAGCAGCGGGCAGTCGGGAGTGTCGGCCCCGGTGCAGCGTGCGATGGTTCCGGCGAGCACGGTCTCGATCGCGTGGAGACCCCGGATCTTGGCGCGGACCACATCGAGATGGTGGCGCCCCATCCGCTCGACCTCGGCGCAGGTGTGACTGCCGCGATCGACCAGGGACAGCAAGCCGCGGATCTCTTCCATGGTGAAGCCGAGGTCTCGAGCCCGCATCACGAAACTTAGCCGCTCCACATGGGCCGTGCCGTAGCGGCGGTGGCCCGATGCCGTCCGGGGCGGATCAGGCATCAGGCCGATGCCCTCGTAGTAACGGATGGTCTCCAGATTGCAGCCGGTGAGCCTGGCCAGGTCGGAGCGCTTTAGGTCGCTCGCGGAGGCGTGAATGTCAGGCATCGGATTATTCCTTGATCCTGTAGCTACTACAGACCCTACCTTGCCATTCAAGGAACGACAACAAGGTGACGCGATGACGGCCAAGCCGATCGAAACAGAACGGCAGGATGGGGGCCGGACGGACAAGGCGGGATGGGCTGCGACCGGGGTCGGGGTGCTTGGCGCCTTGGCGATGACCTCCTGCTGCATCCTGCCGCTGGTTCTGGTGAGCCTTGGTGTCACGGGGGTCTTCATCGGCCAGCTTACGGCGCTCTACGCCTACAAGTGGGTGACCTTCTCTCTCGCGGCTGTCGCCCTCGGTTATGGCTTCTGGAAGGCTTACCGTAAGGTGCCTGCCGAGGATTGCGGAACCGGTACCTGCGCCCGCCCGGTGGATCGCGGCTTCATGCATGGGGTGCTCTGGAGCGCGCTGGCCGTGGTCCTGCTGGCCCTGATCTTTCCCTACGCCGCACCGCGCATCCTGACTTTTTGAAACGGAGCCCATCATGAGACAGCTGAGCCACCTGTTGCTGGTCGCGATCCTTTCGGTCATCCCGACCGCGATCCTCGCAGCCGAAGCCGAGACCCGCGTGCACGTCACCGGACTGACGTGCCCATCATGCAGCTACATCGTCGCCACGGCCCTTCAGCGCGTGGAGACGGTGGAGATCGCAGAGTTTGTCGAGGGCGAGGCGGAAGACGGTTTCTATGCCTTGCGCTACGATGATGACGTCACCAATCCAGAGGAACTGATCGCCGTCGTCATGGGTGTCGGCTACGGCGCCTCCCTGGCCGACGAAAGCGGCTCGTAATGGGCCGCGAGAGGCGCTCCGACGGGAACGACCGCCTCGTGAAATGCGGGCTGATCGGCACCGTAGTCGTAGCGCTGTGCTGCTTCACCCCGATCCTGGTGATCCTCCTGGGCGCAGTCGGGCTCTCCGCCCTGTTGGGCTGGCTCGACATGGTGCTCCTGCCTGCGCTCGCGGTGTTCATTGGAATCACCCTCTACGCGCTCTGGCGGCGCCAGCGCACCAACTGAAGAGAGATTGACATGAAAGATTGCGGCACACCCGAGGGCGGCGCCTACGACCTTGCCGTGATCGGCGCTGGTTCGGCCGGATTTTCGGCTGCGATAACCGCCGCAGAGGCCGGGGCACGTGTAGCCCTGATCGGCGACGGCACCATCGGAGGCACCTGCGTCAATTTGGGCTGCGTGCCCTCCAAGGCTCTGATCCGCGCCGTGGAGGGCCTGCACCACGCCCGCGCCGTGAAGCGGTTCGACGGCGTCGAGGCCGAGGGTCGCGTCACCGACTGGGCTGCGACTGTGGCACAGAAACAGGCGCTCGTGGATGAGTTGCGCGCGGCAAAATACGCCGACGTGCTGCCTCGGCACGAGAATGTGGACTACATCGAGGGTTGTGCCCGGTTTGACGAGCAGGGCCGGCTCACCGTAGACGGCGCGACGTTTCCGGCGGCGAAGATCGTCATCGCCACCGGATCGCGCCCCCATGTGCCCGCGATCCCCGGCATCGAGGAGATCGACGCCCTCGACAGCACATCGGCCCTGGAACTGACGGCGCTGCCCGCTTCCCTGCTGGTCCTCGGCGCGGGCTACATCGGCGTGGAGCTGGCGCAGCTCTTCGCCCGCGCCGGTGTCATCGTGACGCTGGTCAGCCGCCGCGGCGTGCTGCCGGAGGCCGAGCCGGAAATCTCCGAGGCCTTGGAGCGCTACCTCGCTGATGAGGGCATCCGTCTGGCCCGGATCACCGGATATGAAAGCGTGGCACGCGACGGAAGCACCGTGCGCCTGACGGGCACCGGGGGTGAAAGCTTCGGCGCCGAGCGGCTGCTGCTCGCCACTGGACGAGTGCCGAACAGCGACGACCTGAACCTCGGTGCCGCCGGGATCGAGACCGATGCGCGGGGCGGGATCGTGGTCGATGCGCAGATGCGCACCGTCAACCCGAACGTCTGGGCTGCGGGAGATGTCACCGGGCGCGATCAGTTCGTCTACATGGCGGCCTACGGTGCCAAGCTTGCCGCCCGGAACGCGGTGGCGGGCGAGGCGCGTGCCTACGACAATGGGACGATGCCCTGGGTGGTTTTCTCCGATCCCCAGGTGGCGGGCGTTGGCCTGAGCGAGGCCCGGGCGCGGGCCGACGGGCGAGAGGTGATTACCGCGGTCCTGCCGCTCGATGCCGTGCCGCGCGCACTCGCCGCCCGCGACACGCGTGGGCTGATCAAGCTGGTGGCAGAGGCGGGGAGCAAGCGGCTGCTGGGCGCGCAGATCCTCGCCCCCGAGGGCGCCGACAGCATCCAGACAGCGGCCATGGCCCTGAAGGCCGGGCTGACCTACGAGGACCTGGGGGACACGATCATGCCCTATCTCACGACCGTCGAGGGACTAAAGCTTGCTGCCCAGACCTTCGAGAAGGACGTGGCCGCGCTCAGCTGCTGCGCGGGGTAGCGTTCTTCATCGCCATAGGACACGGAGCACTCGATGCCGACCCTTGCCGCCTATATCGGGGCCGCCCTCGCCGAAATCGCCGGATGCTTCGCCTTCTGGGCCTGGCTCCGGCTCGACAAGCCGATCTGGTGGATCGGGCCGGGCATGGCCTTGCTGGCGCTGTTCGCCTACCTGCTGACGCTGGCCGACAGCGCTGCCGCTGGACGGGCCTACGCGGCCTATGGCGGCATCTACATCGCAGCCTCGCTGTTCTGGCTCTGGGCCGTCGAAGGGGTGCGACCGGATCGGTGGGACGTGATCGGGGTCGGCCTGTGCCTGCTGGGTGCCTTCACCATCATCGCAGGCCCCCGGGCGCCGGTCTGAAATCACCAGTTCCAAAATGATCGAGAGAGCAGCAGAGATGACCGACGCGCTCGACCTGATCGTCATCGGCGCCGGCATGGCCGGGATCACCGCCGCAAAGAAATGCGCCCGTGCCGGCTGGTCCGTCGCTAACGTCGACGAGCTGCCCTACGGCGGCACTTGCGCGCTCAGGGACTGCGACCCGAAGAAGATGCTGCGCGCCGGTGCTGAGGCGGTGGAGGCCGCCAGACGACTCGAAGGCAAGGGCGCCAGAGGGGAGACTCGGATCGACTGGCCTGCGCTGATGAAGCACAAGGAGAACTTCACCGACCCGGTGCCCCAGAGCATGGAAAGTGGGCTGACGGAGGCCGGGGTGCGAGCGCTGCACGGCCGCGCCCGCTTCACCGCCGATGATCGGGTCGAGATCGACGGCCATGGAGAGATTGTTTTCAGCCACGCGCTGATCGCCACAGGGGCGAAGCCGCGGCCGCTTGATTTTCCCGGGGCCGAAGGGCTGATCGACAGCACCGACTTCCTGAACCTCGCCGAGCTGCCTCGCCGGATTGTGTTCGTGGGCGACGGCTAAATCTCCTTCGAGTTCGCGCATATCGCGGCGCGCGCGGGAGCCCAGGTGACGATCCTTGATCGTGGCGCCCGCCAACTGAAGATGTTCGACGTCGACCTCGTTGAAATGCTGCTCCAACGTTCTTCATCCTAAGTCATTGTTTTCATTTATTCTAGAATTGCGTCTTGCACTTCACCCATCACTTGTCGCTCGGCCTGACCGCCGAATTGGGCGTCACGAGGGAAGCGCTCTATCGCGAGCTGTCGCAACGCCGCGCCGCTCGAACTGTAGGTTGAGCGTCGACCCGGGAAATTTGACGCCAACCATGACGCCGCCTTCTAATCTCTCGCAGCGCAAATCGGTCGCCCGTCGACGGTTCTGAGCGGCAAAAGGGTTGTTTCGACGGGCCCCTCGTGAAGATACCAGTAACATTCGTCACGTGGCAAAAGGCGCGCCGTAGAGACATCCTGATAGGGGGCTGCCAGGGCAGCAACCTGCTCGGGGATGAGCTCGGGGTCCGTGTCCCCGGTGCCAACGACAGCGGTGCATCCGCTCAGAATGGCCGGCAACACGAGGCTGCTAGAAAATTTTCGTCCCAAGTCCGGTCCTTTCGCGCAGTGAGTTTACCGGCTTCTCCCGGGTGCCTCGAATTTGGTGCTCAACTCTGTGCGCCGACGTAGTCTTCGGGCGGATGCAAGTAAGCTGTCACGCCGGTTTCAACCTGCGGGTACAGCGCGATCATATGGGCATTGACCATCCGCACACAGCCTGAACTCGCGCGGCCCCCGATGGAGCGGGGCTCCGGCGAGCCATGGATGCGCAGATAGGTGTCGCGATCGCCCACGAAGAGATACAGTGCACGCGAGCCGAGCGGATTGTCAGGACCCGGCTCCATACCGTCTTCAAAATCCGAGTACAGCTCTGGATCGCGTTCGATCATGGAGCGCGTCGGCGTCCAGTGTGGCCACCGGACCTTGCGCTGGATCGTGTAGGTCCCGGGTTCGTAGAGATCGCCGCGTGCGATGGCCACGCCATAGCGCATAGCCGTCCCGCCTTCCTCGATGTGATAGAGGTAGCGGGCAATTGCATCCACATGGATGTTCCCCGGAACAAGGCTCGCACGGGCCTCGACCCGTTGCGGAAGAAAACGCGCATCGAGGCCCCAAGGATTGGACGTCTCGAGGTCGAAGAAGGGCGGAGTCACTTCGGCATCCCATGCACTTTTCTGCGCCTCACTCGGCCAGGTATCGGCCAGAAGCGTCCCCGAGATGGGTGGCGAGAACAGCGCGGATACGGTCACGATGAAATGGCGACGTGTCAGGCCCGTTTTCCCAGTTGTCTTCATTGTTCCGGCTCCCGCGCATCGGAGACAAGCGTCTGCAATCGTTCTACGTCCACGACACCGGGAACGAGGGCGTCGCCGATCACGAAAGATGGCGTGCCCGTGATGCCGAGGGCCCGCGCGAGACGCATCGAGGTCTGGATGTGCGCGTCGATCTCCTGTGCTTCCATGTCGCGGCGCAACTGCACGATGTCGAGCCCGATTTCTTCCGCGATCCGAAGGACAGCGGATTCTTCCGCGCGGCCGTTCATGCCCATCATCGCCCAATGGAAGTCCTCGTAGAGGCCCTGTTCGCGTGCCGCCAGTGCGGCACGGGCGGCAAAAACCGACCCCTCGCCGAGGATCGGCCATTCGCGATAGACAAGGCGAACATTCGGATCGGCCGCGAGCAGAGCCTCGATCTCCGGCTTGGCACGACGGCAATAGGGGCAGTTGTAGTCGAAGAATTCTACCACCGTGACATCGCCCTCAGGGTTGCCCAGAACCGGCGCATTGGGATCGCGTTCCAGCGTTTCGCGTTCCTCGTCGAGAACCTCGGCCTGCGACGCCGCCTGCGCCTCGGCTTGGCGGGAATCCAGGATCGCGACGGCCTCCATGACGATATCGGGGTTCTCGCGGATGGTCTCGAGGACCAGTTCGCGCACCCTGTCCTCGGACAAGCCCTCGGCCGCCGCCTGCAGTGGCAGCGCCAACGAAAGCGCCACCACGATCATCGAGATGAGTTTCTTCATGTCAGCTCCCTCCATTCGCCAGATCGGCGGCCGTGCGTTCGGCCTGCATGGCGCGGGCGCGCTCGGGCCAGGTTGATTGGATGTAGGCGAGAATGTTCCAGATCTCGCGATCCGTCAGAACATCGCTGAATGCGGGCATGCCGCTGTCGAACTCCACGCCTTGCAGCGCCAGGGCTTCCCGTCCACCGAGCTTCGTGTATTGAAACAGAACACGATCGGGGTGGTGCCAGGTGTGCCCGGTTTCATCGTGAGGCGGCGCGGGTAGCCGTCCATCCGGACCCGGCGTTCGCCAATCCGGCTGCCCTTCGAGATTGGCGCCGTGGCAAGACGCACAGCTTTCGGCATAAAGCGCCTTTCCTTGCGCGATATCCACCGCGGTCGGCATCACCGGCATGGTGGGAGCCATCGTGGCCTGCGGCGCGTCCTGCAGCGTCAGCCACGCCCCCGTGCCAACAAGCAGGAGTGCTGCTGGGCCGATAATGAGACCCCACCGCATCATGTCACCCGCACCCATGTCATCATCCCGCTTTCCGCATGGCTGAGCATGTGGCAATGAAATAGCCAGTCGCCCGCATTGTCCGCGATAAAGCCAATCTCGCGCGTCTCTTGAACGGCCACCATAAGCGTGTCGCGCATGGGGCCAACGGGTTCACCGTCGCGGATTTCGCGGAAGTGCATCCCGTGCAGGTGCATCGCGTGGGGAAAGGCGGTCTCGTTGACGATCTCCAGCCGCACCGGCTCACCAAGAGAAAGATCAGCCAGCGGGGCCTGCGTCATCTCGGCCATCTCGTTGAAGGCCCAGAACCGTCCCCGCGCCGCAAGCTCGCGAAAGCCCAGGCGCTCTCCGCCCAGGAAGGCGCTGTCCATCCGGCCCATAGCGCCGCCCGACATCACGAGCCGCAAAGGCTGAGCATCGGCGAGCGCCCCGAGGTCGTCGCCGGGATTGGGTGGCAGGGCCGCCGGTATCGTGCGCGGCGTCTGCGCGGTGCTGCCCGAGACGGGGAACGCCACCTGCGAGGCGGGTTGGTCGTTATTGCCGATCCGGACGAGATGCGCGATCTCGCCCGCTTCGGTCGTCACATCGACGATCAGATCGGCGCGTTGCGCTGGGGCGAGAACAAGAACGTCCTCCAGCGGTTCGGGCGCGGCAAGCGGCATGCCGTCGAGTGCGACCGTCCAGCCCCGCATTCCGGTAAGCTGCAACGGAAAGATCCGTGCATTCGACGCGTTGATAAGCCGCAGGCGCAAACGCATGTGCCGCGCGACCGGTATGGACAGGTCGAACCGCCCATTGGTGGTGATCAGGTTCCCGATCCGGCCGCCATGACTCATTCTCATCGGTTGGTCGAAGCTGTCCTCGATCATCGCCGTTTCGGGATCGAGCAACCAGTCATCGAGCACGAGGGTCTCCTCGCGATCCACCTCGGGCGGTTCGGCCTCTTCCACGATCAGCGGCCCGTGCAGACCGCGGGCGACCTGCACCCAGGACCGGTTATGCGCATGGTACCAGTAGGTCCCGGCATCGGGTGCCACGAAATCGTAGACAAACGCCTGACCCGGTGCGACGGCCTCTTGCGTCAGGCCCGAGACGCCATCCATCGCGTTGTCGATGCGGATCCCGTGCCAGTGGACCGAGGTCGGCTCGAGAAGGCCGTTGACCAGCCGCCGCCGCACCCTTTCGCCTTGGTGCACCCGGATCGCCGGACCGGGCGCCCGGCCCTCGTAACCCCAGATGGATGTCGGCGCATAGCCGTCGGGAGCAAGTTGCGCCGTGGCGTCACGCGCTGTCAGGGTCGCAGGCGCGTGAGAGGCGGCAGACACCTGCCGGCCGCTCACCGCCAGACCCATAACGGCGGCGGTCTGTCCGATGAAGGCGCGTCGTGTCGGCATGGCCAATATCTCCAGAAAGGCGTCGGGGCGGGCGAATATCTCGCCCGCCACCAGTTATTTGAGCTTCAGGAGTCGTGGCTCATCCGGAAATCGCCGACCATGCCGGCGTTGCGGTGGCCGGGCACGTTGCAGGCGAACCCGATCTCACCGCCTTCGGAGAACGTCCAGATGACTTCGTCCGTATCTCCCGGCTCCAGAAGGACGCTGTTGGCGTCGTCATGCATCATACCGGCTTCCCTCATCCGGTCATGATTGATGCTGCGTACGGTCATCATGCCTTCGCGCATCATCGTCTGCATTTCGTCACGGTGGCCATTCCAGGTCTCGCTCGTGCCGATGTTGAATTCGTGCACGGCGCGGCCAACATTGACCACCTCGAAGCGGATTGTCTCGCCAGGAGCGACCTCGACGGTCTCGGGGCTGTAGTTCATTTCATCCATTTCGATGGTGATAGTACGGTCGACTTGCGCGGCATCGCCAGGTTCGCCGATGCCGTCTCCGTGTCCAGGGCCGGCAACTGCGAGGGAGGCGGTAAGGCTTGCCGCAAGGGCGGTGCCGGTCAGAAGTGTCTTGATCATGTCTTGGGCTCTCATGTCTGGGTGTCGATCAGGGAATTCAGTCGTGACACGGCGCAGGGTCGCGGAGGAGGAAGATCAACAGGCGCATTTCTCCCGCGGATTGTTGTTTTCGCGAGCGCCTGTCGCGCGGCCGGGAAACCTTGTGCCCCGAATATCGGTCGGGTCATGAGAATGGCGGCCGGGGAACAAGTCGGGTCGGGGTGGCAGGAGCGGTTGACCTCACCCTCGTGCGCCGCGTGCCCGGCGGGCGCGCGGTGGTTGTCCGCGACCACGGCGCTCTCGGAATGAGCATCTGGCGTGTCGGCAAGTCCGGGCGTCGGAGCGGCGAGGACCGCGAGCGCGATCATGAGCATCGCGACAAGACCCCCGCGCTCGGCGAGAAAGGACAGCACCCGCATCAATTGATCCCGTTCTCGCGCTGCAGCTGACGGACGTAGCGCACAATATACTGAACGTCGGCGCGGGTTAGCCCCTCGACCGGGGGCATGTTGCCAAAGGGCCAGTGATGCGCGCGCACACCGTTTTGAACCGCCCTCTGAAAAGCTTCGTCGGAATGATGGTTCGGTTCGTATGTGCGGTGGATCAGCGGTGGTGCGACGCCATTCTGACCGGCTGCGTTCGCGCCATGGCAAGCTGCGCACTTGGCCTCGAAAGCGCGCTTGCCGATCGTCGCTTCGGGCGACAACTGCGCGGGAAGTCGAACTTCGACGATAGGCGCGCCTTGGGCCAGGTCGCTCAATGCTGTTGGTTCCGGATGAACCATGGACCCCGCCGTTTGCTCGGTCGGTTGCATGAATTGCCAGATCGCCACACCAAGCCCGGCAACAAAGACACCACCGATCAGAAGCCCGAGCTTGTCCACGTTCGTTGCCCCTTCCTAGCTTGTGATCTGTTCCCATCGAAAGCGGCACCCGCTGGCATGGCGCTGTGGTTTCAGACCGCTCGATAATTCAAGCGTTTAGTACTGGCTCGCGTCGACCCTGCAACCTGACAAGCCCGTGTTTTTTGTATTCGAATGTATCCTTGACGTTTGTCCGGAATAGGCAGCTATCGTTCGGTCAGTTGAGCGAGGCGGTGAGGAAGATGACCTGGAAACCACGAACCCTGTTGTCAGGCGGTACAGGCATGAAGCTCGGCATGCTGGCCTGTTGTGCCGTGATGCTTGTTCCGCTCGGCGCCTTTCTTTTGGCGAACGGAACGCTCGGCGGGCTTGCGAGCAATCTTGGGCTTTTGGTCCCGCTGGCGCTGTGCCTCGCCACTCATGTCGTGATGCATCGCATGATGGGCAAATCCTGCCACGAGAGCGCAGCGGAGACCCGCGAGGAGGACCCCGAACAGGATCGGGAATCGACGGCGGTCGTCCAAGTCGATGCCGCGCGCTGACAAGGCGGCAACGGGTTGCGGACTGCGTCCGAAACTTGCCTTGGTCGCCCTTCTTGCGCTGGCCGGTTGCGGGACGGCCTTGCTGCAGTGCGCGGATCCAGACACCACACTGTCCACGCGCGATGCGGCGTTGTCGCTTCCGGATAGGTGCCGCTCGGTCCAGACCGGCACTGACAGTGTCGTCACCCTCGCCTGCGAAGACGGGAGGGTCGGCTATGGCTTTGATGATGTGACCGCCCCCCGACGGCATCGATGTGCCAAGGTGGGTCTGTAGTGATCCACAAAGGAGGACGGTCATGTCGGAGATTATCACGGTTGGGCTCGATCTGGCGAAGAATGTGTTTCAAGCGCAT
>NZ_QBKN01000043.1 GCF_003054175.1 Allosediminivita pacifica | reverse complement strand
GAGCCAGAGACAAGGATGTTCTTCTTTGCCAGCACGGCGGCGTTCAGGAAGGTCTTCCAGTCGCCCTTGCGGTGATGGTCGAGAAGGGCTTCATCGGCATTGCCAAGTTGTTGATCCGTGGATTTGAAAGGTCCTGGCTGGAGATATCAAGCAGTCATTTGTGCGGCATAGTCGGTCCAGAGACAGAAAGCATCTGCCCGGGCGTGGCGATATGAGATGGCGGTCAGTTTGTAGCGCCGAGGGCCGAAGATGGTGTTGATCTGGTCATGTGCGGCCAGAACCCGCTGTGCCTGCCTTGGGGACTTGAACCGCCCCATGATCTTCTCGCGCCTTCGGGTCGGCCTGTGACTGCCCTCGATCCGGTTGTTGAGCCCCTTGTGGGCGCGATGGTCCGCCTGGGGCGCAAGGCGGGCAATCGGCTTGCCATAGCTGCGCAGTTTGTCCGTGATCAGCACCCTTGGCTGGCCAAACTGCGCGATCAGCCGACGCAGAAAGCGTCGTGCGGCCTTCGCATTGCGGTGCTTCTGGACGAGAATATCGAGCGTATCGCCATTGGCATCCACCGCCCGCCAGAGCCAGTGCTTCACCCCGTTGATCGGGATCACAACCTCATCCAGATGCCATTTGTCATTCGGGCGGGGACGGTCCTGACGGATGCAGGCGGCAAAATGCGCGCCAAACCGATTGACCCAGAGACGGATCGTTTCACGGCTCACGATGACGCCACGCTCGGCAAGCAGATCCTCGACATCCGCCGTGCTCAGAGCAAAGCGATGGTACGCCCAGACAGCGTAGGCCACGATCTCGCGGGGGAACCGAAAGCCTTTCAGGCGCGGCATGGACGTCGGTAATTTCATGCCTCAGCTCGTAGCAAAGTCACGCCGCCCAAACAACTTGGCAATGCCCCCTATCGGGTTATCGCAACGGGCCGGAGATATCGGGATCGGTATCGCGATACCCTATCTGACGGGCCCGCTGGCAGACCCGTCAGTGTCGCCGCAGGGGGGCGGGGTCAGACCGCCGCGCCCGCCGTTTCGTCGCCCTCCTTCGCGCGCAGCTCCGTCTTCAGCACCTTGCCGTAGGCGTTCTTCGGCAGGGCGGGCAGGAAGCGGTAGGCTTTCGGGCGCTTGAAGCGGGCGATGGAGGCAAGGCAATGGGCGTCGAGCTCGGCCTCGGTGCAGTCGGCGCCCGGGGCCAGCACGACGCAGGCGACGACGTCCTCTCCCCATTCCGCCGAGACCCGACCGATCACCGCCACCTCGTCGACCAGTGGGTGACTCAGCAGCGCCTCCTCGACCTCGCGGGGGTAGATGTTGGTGCCCCCCGAGATGATCACGTCCTTGGAGCGGTCATGCAGCGTGACATAGCCATCGGAGGTCATCGCGCCCCGGTCGCCGGTGTGCAGCCAGCCCTCGGCCAGGGTCTCGGCGGTGGCTTCGGGGGCCTGCCAGTAGCCCGGCATCACCAGGCTGCCCTGCACGGCTATCTCGCCGATCTCGCCGGGGTCGGCGGGGCTGCCGTCCTCGCGCAGGATGCGCACCTCGACCGCCGACTGGGCCCGGCCGACCGAGGTGATGCGCGCCGCCCAGTCGGGGTGGTCGCGCTGCGCGATCTCGTCGCGCGACAGGGCGGTGATGCCCATGGGGCATTCCCCCTGGCCGTAGATCTGCACGAACTTCGGGCCGAAGTGATCCAGCGCCGCCTCGATGTCGGCGCGGTACATCGGGCCGCCGCCATAGACCACGGTGCGCAGCCCCTCGCCCCGGCTGCCCGCGGCGCGGGCCGCATGGGTCAGCCGGTGCACCATCGTCGGCGCGAGGAAGGCGCTGACCGAGCCATGCTCGGTGGCGATCTGCAGGAACTCGGCGGTGTCGAAGCCGCCCGAGGGCGGACAGATGTGCCCCGCCCCCTTCAGCACATGCACGAGGGCGTAGAGCCCGGCGCCGTGGCTCATCGGCGCGGCGTAGAGGGCGGCATCCCGCTGTGCGACCTCGTCGACATCGGCGAGGTAGCACAGCGACATCTCGGCCAGCATGGCATGGGTGATCATCACCCCCTTCGGTCGCCCCGTCGTGCCGGAGGTGTAGAAGAGCCAGGCCAGGTCCTGCGGGCCGGCGGGCCAGGTCGGCAGCGCGGGCAGCTCCTGGGCGCGGGCGAAGACCGCGCCGGGGGCCACCAGGCGGTGCGGCGCCACGACCCCTTCGGCCAGGCTCTCGGAGAGCAGCACCAGCCGGGCGCCGGCGGCCTCGATGATCCAGCTGGCTTCCCTGGGATGCAGCTTGGCATTGACCGGCACAGCGACGGCCCCGGCCTTCCAGATCCCGAAGAGCGCCACCAGGTACTCGGGGCAGTTCTTCATGAAGATCGCGACGCGGTCCCCGGGGGCGATGCCGGCCTCCTCCGCCAGCCAGCGGGCGAAACCGCCGGCGCGGGCCTGGAAGCCGGCGTAATCCGTCAGAACCTCGGTGCCGGAGAGCAGGGCGGCAGCGCCGGGCCAGCGGCGCGCGGCGCGGTCGAGCCAATGGGCGATGTTCATGTGGCAGCGGCCTCCAGCACCGAGGCGTAATTGGCCACGCCCGAGCCCCCCATGTTGACCACCAGTCCCAGCTCGGCGCCGGGGCGCTGCATCTCTCCGGCCTCGCCCAGCACCTGCCGGGCGGCCATGACATGCATCGAGACGCCGGTGGCGCCGACCGGGTGCCCCTTGGCCTTCAGCCCGCCGGAGAGGTTCACCGGCAACGCGCCGCCGGGGGCGACGATGCCCTCGGCCAGCACCCGGTGCCCCTCGCCGGGGGCGGCGAGGCCCATGGCCTCGTAGAGCATCAGCTCGGCGATGGTGAAACAGTCGTGCACCTCGGCCAGGTGGATGTCGCCGATGGTCGCGCCGGCCTCGCTCAGCGCCTGGCCGATGGCCATGGCAGCGCCGGTCAGCGCGGTCTGCGACTTGCGCGACATCGGCAGGTAGTCGTTCACCTGCGCCCGGCCCCGGATCGCCACGGCGCGGGGCGCGCCCCGGGCCAGCTCGTCGCGGGTGATCACCAGCGCCGCCGCCCCGTCCGAGATCAGCGAACAGTCCGAGACCTTGAGCGGCTCGGCGATCATCGGGTTGCGCTCGGACACCGTGCGGCAGAACTCGAAGTCCAGCGGCTTGTGCATCTGGGCCAGCGGGTTGGCCATGGCGTTGGCGTGGTTCTTCACCGCGATGCGGGCCAGGGTGTCGGTCTGGTCGCCATATGCGGCGCCATAGGCGCGGGCGAAGCGGGCGAAGATCTCGGGGAAGGAGACCCCGGCCTCCTCGCTCTGGGACGAGGCCCCGGCGAGTCCGGTGGTCACCTCGGCAGTGCTCAGGTGGGTCATCTTCTCGACCCCGATCACCAGCGCCGAGTCGACGCGCCCCGCCTGCACCGCGTCGATCGCGCCCCAGAGGGCGGCCGAGCCGGAGGCACAGGCATTCTCCAGCCGGGTCGCCGGCTTGAAGCGCAGCCCCTCGTCGATGCCGAGCGCCATCGACGCGGCGAAGGCATCGCCGACCATGCCCGAGTTGAAATGCCCCAGCCAGACGCCACCAATCGCGGCGCCGTCCAGGCCGGAATGGGCGAGGGCCTCCCGGCCCGCCGCCACGATCAGTTCCTCGAGCGACTCCGAGAGCCGCCCGAAGCGGGTGTGTCCCCAGCCGATGATCCGCACCATGTTCAGGCTCCCGGCTTGACGAGGGTGTTGCGCAGGATGCCGATGCCCTCGACCTCCAGCTCGACGGTATCGCCGGCCGACAGAAACCGCATGTGCTCCAGCCCGCAGCCGTTGCCGACCGTGCCCGAGCCGAGGAATTCGCCCGGGCGGATGGTTTCCGACGCCGAGACATGTTCGATCAGCTGCTCGAAGGACCAGTGCATCGTCGAGGTCGAGCCGCGGCCCCATTCCTCGCCGTTGACCCGGCAGATCATGGTCTTGTCGTAGGGATCGCCGAATTCGTCGGCGGTGACGAGGCAGGGCCCCATGGGATTGGCCGTGTCGAAGTCCTTGCCCTTCGCCGGGCCGAGCTGGCCACCCATCTCGGCGGTCTGGGCGTCACGGGCGGTGAAGTCGTTGAAGATCGTGTAGCCGAAGATGTAGGGGCGCGCGTCGGCGGCCTTCACATCCTTGGCGGCGCGGCCGATGTAGACGCCGAATTCCAGCTCGAAATCCATGAACTTCGAATAGGCGGGCCAGATCACGTCGGTCTCGTGGCCGACCACCGAGAAGCGGTTGGCCTTGTAGTAGATCGGCTGCTCGTAGAAGGTTTGCGGCACCGAGAGGATGCCCTTCGCGGCCATCTCGGCCTCGGCGGCCTCGGGGTCGTCGAACTGGCTGGCGCGCAGCTTGCGGGCCTGCTGGAATGCCTGCTTGAGATGGGTTTCGAAGCAGAGGCAGTCGCGCATCTGGATCGGCGGCTCGATGGGGGCCATCAGGCGGATGTCGGAGCGGTTGAGGATATGGGCGTTGCGCGCGGCGGCCTCGGCGGCCTGGGCCTGCTCCAGCGCGCTGTCGCCGCCCTCGATCAGGGCCTGGATCGAGGCGATCGCCCCCTCCGTCGCCCTGGCAAGATCGAGGATGCGGCTGCCGTCGCCCAGCATCGCGCCGGGGCGACCGGCGCCGTCGCCGGTGTCGAAAGTGACCAGTTTCATAGTATCTCCTCCCTTGGAAATCTCTCTCTAGCTGCCGCTGGTCTGGCCGCGGTCGCGATGCTTCAGCCCGGCGGTCAGGATCGCGGCGATATGGATCGCGGCGGTTTCGGGATCCTCGGAATCGGCGGTGCCGTCCGACAGGCGGGCGATGCGCCCGTTGTCCATCATCACGATCATCATCGCGCCCAGCATGGTCTGGTAGGCCCAGTTCACCTCGGCCCGGGTCCAGTCGGGGAAGCACTCGGCGAGGGCATCCAGCATCATCTCGGCGACCGGATCGAACATCTCGCGGAAGATGCCGCGCCCCTCGGAGCTGGGATCGGAGAGCTCCCGCGCCAGGATCCGGCCGAAGGCGCCATCGTTGCCGTCGTTGCGCAGCCCGAACATCGGCACGATCAGCGCCTTCACCACCAGCTCGACCCGCTTGTCCCAGTCCGCTTCCGAGCGCGCCAGCTGCAGACCGACCACCCGCTGATCGCGAATCGCCGGCGAGCGCTTCTCGAAGATCGCACGGTAGAGCCCTTCCTTCGAGCCGAAGTGATAGTTGATCAGGGCCACCGGCACCCCCGCGTCCGTCGCGATCTTGCGCGAGGTCGTGGCGTCGAAACCGAAGCGGCCGAACATCCTCTCCCCCGACGCGAGAATCTTCTCTTTCGAGGTTTCACCTTGTTTTTCAGGGGCTCTTGACTGACTCACGGTGTCTTCCTGTCTGATATTGAACGGGATAATAAAAAACTTGAACAGATGTTCAAGTGCTATTACCACTTTGGAGAGTAACCCCGGAAACGGTGGTGAATCAGGGAGGAAATCATGAATAAACTCATCGCAACCCTTGCGCTTTCCGGGGGGCTGGCGGTGTCGGCTGCCGGTGTGGCGACCGCCCAGGAAACGCTGCGGCTGACCATCGCCTCGGGGCACCCGGAGGTGTTTCTCTGGGTCAAGCACATGCACGAGACCTTCATCCCGACGGTGAACGCGGCCCTGGCCGAGACCGGCGACCTGCAGGTCGAATGGACCGAAGCCTACGGCGGCACGCTGGTGAAGCTGGGGTCCGAGGCCGAGGCGCTGGAGACCGGCATCGCGGATATCGCCATGGCTTCGGGGGTCTTCGACCCGGCGGGGATGGGGATCCTGAACATTACCTATGCCATGCCCTTCGGTCCCATCGACCCCGAGAAGGTGACCGGCGCGGTGGAAAAGGCGCTCTATGGGACCGAGGGCCTCGTCGACCAGATCACCGAGGAGACCGGTGTGGTCTACATCGGCGGCGGCGTGGCCATCGACGGCTACAACATCGCCGCGACCCGGCCGATCAGCACCCGCGCCGACATGCAGGGCATGAGGATCGGCGGCGCCGGCCCGAACCTGGCCTGGCTCGACGGGACCGGCGCGGTCGGCGTGCAGGGCAGCTACGTGTCCTTCTACAACGACATCTCGACGGGGGTCTATGACGGCAACATCGGCTGGATGACCGCCAATGTTCCCGCCCGCCTCTACGAGGTCGCGCCCTATTGGAACCGCACCGACTTCGGCGCCATGTACATCGGCGGTCTCGGCATCGCGGAGCGGGTCTGGGAAGACTTCTCGGAAGAAACCCGTGACGCCTTCCGCAAGGGGGCCGAAGCCTATGCGGCCGCCTTCTTCGAA
This sequence comes from Allosediminivita pacifica, assembly GCF_003054175.1. GTDB lineage: Bacteria > Pseudomonadota > Alphaproteobacteria > Rhodobacterales > Rhodobacteraceae > Allosediminivita > Allosediminivita pacifica. Next base: position 12,424 of record NZ_QBKN01000043.1, on the reverse strand, counting down.
GAGCAGTCGGCGAAGTACGAAGCCGCCGAGCAGACCATGCTGGAGAACGGCGGCGAGGTGGTGACGATGGAACCGGCCGAGCGTCAGGCCTGGATCGACGAGGTTGCCAACCCGCTGACCGCCTGGCGCGAGTCCGCGCTGGCCCGGGGTGAGCCGGTGGACCAGATGCTGACCATCTACCGCGACACCCTGGCCGAGGAAGGTTTCACCTTCCCGCGCGACTACCTCGCCGACTGAGGCCGGGCCTGCCACGACAGGAAAAGGAGAGGCCCGGCGGCCCGCCGCCGCCGGGTCCTGCCGTGACCCAACTTGGGGGGAGTGACACCATGACGACAACCGACCGCCGCAGCTGGCCCGATCAGCTGCTGGGACCGATGGTGGCCGGGCTGAACGCCCTTGGCTCGGTCTGGATCCTGGGACTGATGCTGCTGATCTGCGCCGACATCACCATGCGCGGACTGTTCAACGCTCCGATCGCGGGCGTGGCCGAGATGGTCGCCTTCTCGATCGTGGGCATCGTCTTCCTGCAACTGGCCCATACGCTGCGCAGCGGCTCGCTGACCCGCTCGGACCTGCTGATCGGCCTCGCCGGCAGCCGCAGCCCGCGCCTGAAGGCGGCAATGCTGGCCGTCTACAACCTGATCGGAGCGGCCCTGCTGGCGGTGGCGCTCTGGCATTTCCTGCCCTCGCTGAGCCAGGCCTGGACCCGGCCCGAGCGGCATTTCATGGGCAACCCGGGGTTCTTCCAGCTTCCGACCTGGCCGCTCTATGCGCTGATGAGCATCGGCATGGCGGCCACGGTGCTGCAGTTCCTTGCCGGCGCCGTCGCCGCCCTGCGGGGGGAAGAGGCATGAGCGGCGTCGAGGTGGCCATGGGCTCCATCGCGCTGATGCTGGTGCTGATCTATGCCGGTCTGCATGTCGCGGTGTCGCTGATCCTTGTCAGCTTCCTCGGCGTCTGGGTGCTGCGCGACAATTTCGACCTGGCGGCAAACATGCTGGTGGTCGCCTTCAAGGATTCGATCACCGACCAGCTGTTCGGTGTCGTGCCGCTCTTTGTCCTGATGGGGCTGGTGGTGTCGATCTCGGGCATGGGGCGCGATACCTTCGACGTGGCCCAGCAGGCGTTCCGCCGGATCCGCGGCGGGCTTGGCGTGGCCACGGTGGCGGCCAATGCTGTCTTCGCGGCGATCACCGGGATCTCCATCGCCTCGGCGGCGGTCTTCACCAAGGTCGCGGTGCCCGAGATGCGGCGGCGCGGCTACACCCGCCAGTTCTCGGTCGGCGTGGTGGCGGGGTCCTCGGTGCTGGGGATGCTGATCCCGCCCTCGCTGCTGTTCATCCTCTACGGCATCCTGACCGAGCAGTCCGTCGGCTCTCTGTTCATCGCCGGCGTGCTGCCGGGGCTGCTGCTGGCAGTGACCTACGGTGTCGGCATCGTGGCCATGGCCTATCTGACACCGGGCTTCGTCGGCGGCCAGCAGGCCGAGGCCGCGCCCGGCGCCGACGAGCGCCTCATGGGCTGGGGCGAGATCGCGGCCAAGCTGCTGCCCATTGCCGCCCTGGTGGCGCTGGTGCTGGGCGGCATCTACGGCGGCCTGTTCACCCCCACCGAGGCCGGTGGCGCGGGGGCCGCCGGTGCCCTGGTGATCGCGCTGGTCAAGCGGCGCCTCGACTGGCGCGCCTTCTGGCAGGTGCTGGTGCAGACCGGCCATACCACCGCCTCGATCTGCTTCCTGATCATCGGCGCCAGCCTCTACTCGCGGATGCTGGCCTTCACCGGGATGCCCGGCTGGCTGGGCACCACCGTGCTCGAGGCCGGTCTCTCGGCCGATGGCGTGGTGCTGGCGATGATCGCCGTCATGGTCCTGCTGGGTACCATCCTCGACAGCTCGTCGATCCTGCTGCTGGTGCTGCCGATCGCGGTGCCGATCCTCAACGGGCTCGGGGTCGACCTGATCTGGCTGGGGGTGATCGCGATCCTCGCGGTCGAGATCGGCCTGCTCACCCCGCCCTTCGGCATCGCCGTCTACGTCATCAAGTCGACACTGGGCGCCGAGAGCGACATCACCCTCGGCCACATCTTCCGGGGGGCGGCACCCTTCGCGCTGATGATGGTGCTGGTGCTGGCGCTCGTCTTCTTCTTCCCGGCCATCACCACGGCCCTACTCTAGGAGGATCCCTCATGACCAAGTGGAACTATACCAAGGGGCTGCACGACCTCGGCAACGGATGCTGGGGGTACCTCGTGCCTGACGGGTCCTGGGGCTGGTCGAATGCCGGCCTGATCGCCGACGGAGAGGCGACCCTGCTGGTCGACACGCTCTTCGACCTGAAGTGCACCGGCGAGATGCTGGCCGAGATGCGCAACGCCGTGCCCGCCTCCGAGAAGATCGGCGTGCTGGTCAACACCCATGCCGACGGCGACCACACCTTCGGCAACCAGCTGGTCGAGGGCGCGCGGATCATCGGCACCGAGGGCACGGTGAGCGACTTCGCCCGTTTCGATCCCAAGGTCCTGCTGTCGGTGCAGAACGATCCCTCGCAGTTCGGCCGCGCGGGCGAGTTCATGGCCGAATGCTTCCGTCCCTTCGACTTCTCGGGCATCGAACTGACGCCGCCGACCGAGACCTTCAAGGACCGGATGACCCTCAAGGTCGGCGACAAGACCGTCGAGTTGATCGAGGTCGGCCCGGCGCATTCGCTGGGCGATGCGCTGATCTACGTGCCCGAGGACAAGGTGCTCTATACCGGCGACATCCTGTTCTCGGCCGGGACGCCGATTGCCTGGTACGGTCCGATCGCGCGCTGGATCAACGTCTGCAACATGGTGCTCGACATGGATGTCGAGGTGATCGTTGCCGGTCACGGGCCGATCTCGACCAAGGAGGACGTGCGCAAGATGCGGGACTACCTGATGGATGTCACCGAGATGGCCCGGCCGATGTACGAGCAGGGCGTCGACTTCCTGGATGCGGCCTACAAGATCGACCTCGGCGACTACCGCGACTGGAACGACGCCGAGCGCGTGGTGGTCACCCTGCAGACGCTCTACGAGGACTTCGAGAACGCGCCCGAGCGGCCGGTGCATGTGCCAATCCCCTACTTCGAGATGATGAAGGACATGCGCAAGAGCCTTGGCAAGCCCAAGGTACATTGCGACTACTGCGGTCACGATCACTGAGGCCCCGGCGGGACCGGCCCCGGTCCGGTTCCGCCCCTGACGGGAGACATCGCCATGAAGCTCTTTCACGCCCCGGGCTCGTGCTCGCTGGGGATCCGCATGATCCTGGAAGAGGCCGGGCTGCCCTACGAGCTGCATCGGCTCGACGTGCGTGCGGGCGACCAGCGGCGGCCCGAGTACCTGGCGGTGAGGCGTTGTCAACTTAACTCGCTGGCGCCGAGGAAATGGCCTGTTTTGGAGCGTCAGATGCTCGCGGCGCCCTTCCAAGCGTCGAAGGCTTCGATTCGATGATAGCGTGTTGCGTTTGCGGAACGGCGGCTGGCGGGAACTGAGAAACGGTTTCGGACGGCAGTGTGGCAGGCTACAAACCGTTGCAACCCGCCCGGAGAGCGAAATCCTTGCATGCAACGCTCTCGTTTTCGAAACGGTAGATGGCTGTTTTCCGCCCTGTTGTTCAAGCCCTTGTGGGAACGATGTTCGAGACCGGATGCGACTTCACGTTTGGCCGCTCCGTAGGATCGCAGCTTGTCTGTGACGATCCGTTTGGGCAAGCCAAACCGCTTGATCAGCGCCTTCAAAAGACGCTTTGCGGCACGCTTGTCGCGTCTGAATTGCAGGATTTCCTCCAGAACAAGCCCGTTCTGATCGACCGCGCGCCAGAGCCAGAACTTCCGCCCCGATATCGTTACCACAACCTCATCGAGATGCCAGATATCGCCGGGACGGGCCTGGCGTCGACGCAAATTCCGGGCAATTTGAGGGGCAAATTTCGCCGCCCAACGCCGGATCGTCTCATAGGAAACGTCGACGCCACGGTTCAGGAGCATTTCCTCGACCTCGCGTAGGGAGAGGTTGAAACGCACATAAAGCCAAACCGCGTGCGTGATGATCTCTGGCGGAAAACGGTGGCGCTTGTAGTTGACAGTCGTACTCATGCGTAGCAACTACGAAAAATATCCAACGCTGCCAACGGACCCGTGTTAACGTGACAATTCCGCGAAAACCGCATCGGGACATGCGCGAAGCATCCATCAGCACAGCAATCAGAGGCAGATCATGGCAAAGCCCGGCAGAAACACCATTATTCTGGGCGGCCTGGCCGTTGTCGCCGTGCTTGGCTGGCTGGCCTGGGGCCGGCTGCAACCCGCCGGTCTGCCGGCGGGTTTTGCCAGCGCCAATGGCCGGATCGAGGCGACCGAGGTGGATATCGCGGCGCTCACCGGCGGCCGAATCGCCGAAATCACCGCTGCCGAAGGTGACATGGTCAGCGCAGGCGATGTGCTGGTGCAGATGGACGTGGTGCAGCTGAACGCACAAAAACGTCAGGCCGAAGCGCAGCTTGCCCGCGCCGAAATCGGCGTCGAGACAGCAAGGGCGCTGGTCGCTCAGGCCGAGGCACAAGAGCGCGCGGCCCGGGCCGCGGTTGATCAGGCAGGCTCGGTTGCCGATGCCGCGTCGCGCAGGCTTGAACGCTCTGAGCAGCTTGCAAAGACCAGTGCGATCTCGCAGCAGGTGCTGGATGATGACCGCGCCCGGGACGCCCAGGCCCGCGCCGGTGTGGCCTCGGCCGAAGCCAGCCATGCGGCAGCGCTGGCGGGGGTCAGCAGCGCGCAGGCGCAGGTGGTCGATGCAAGTGCGGCCGTCGAGGCGGCAAAGGCGTCGATTGATGCGATCCAGGCCTCTCTGGACGACGCCATGCTGAAAGCGCCGCGCACGGGCCGGATCCAGTATCGCATCGCACAAGAGGGCGAGATTGTCGGCTCTGGCGGGCGGATCCTCAGCCTTGTCGATCTGGGCGATGTCTATATGACGGTTTTTCTGCCGACATCGCAGGTCGGCCGGGTGCAGGTCGGATCAGAGGTGCGCCTTGTCATGGATGCGGCGCGGGAATTCGTGATCCCGGCCACGGTTTCCTATGTTGCCGATGTGGCGCAGTTCACGCCAAAGACGGTCGAGACCGCCGATGAGCGCGAAAAGCTGATGTTCCGCGTCCGTGCCCGCATCGACCCCGAGCTGCTGTCGCGGCATATCGAATATGTCAAAACCGGCCTGCCGGGCATGGCCTATCTGCGGCTTGATCCGGATGCCGCCTGGCCTGACTTTCTTTCCAATGTCGTGAAATGACCGGCTCAGTTGCCGGGGTCTCCGGCCTGACGCTGCGCTATGGCAAGGTCACGGCGCTTGACAATGTGACGCTGGAGATCCCTGAGGGGCGCATGGTCGGGCTGATCGGGCCAGACGGGGTCGGAAAGTCCAGCCTTCTGTCGCTGCTGGCCGGGGCACGTGTGATCCAGCAGGGCAAGGTCGAGGTTCTGGGCGGCGATATGCGCGATGTGGCGCATCGCAACCGCGTCTGCCCCCGCACCGCCTATATGCCGCAGGGTCTGGGCAAGAACCTCTACCCGACGCTTTCGGTCGAAGAGAACCTTGATTTCTTCGGCTCGCTTTTCGGTCATGACAAGGCCGAACGCGAGCGGCGGATCACCGATCTGCTGGCTGCGACCGGCATGACGCCGTTCCGGTCGCGCCCGGCGTCAAAGCTGTCGGGCGGCATGAAGCAAAAGCTGGGTCTGTGCTGCGCGCTGATCCATGATCCCGATTTCCTGATTCTTGACGAGCCGACCACCGGCGTCGATCCGCTGTCGCGCCGCCAGTTCTGGGATCTGATCGACCGCATCCGCGCGACACGGCCGGGGATGAGCGTGATCACCGCCACCGCCTATATGGAAGAGGCCGCGCGCTTCGACTGGCTGGTTGCGATGAATGCGGGCCGGGTGCTGGCCACCGGCACCACCAGCGATCTGCTGTCGCGGACCGGGGCCGACACGCTTGATGCAGCCTTCATCGCGCTTTTGCCCGAAGAAGACCGGGGCGAAGACAGTGCCGTGGTGATCCCGCCGCGGACCACCGATGACAGCGATATCGCCATCGAGGCCGAGGGGCTGACGCAGCGCTTTGGCGATTTCGTGGCGGTCGACAATGTTTCCTTCCGCATCCCCAGGGGTGAGATTTTCGGCTTTCTGGGTTCGAACGGCTGCGGCAAGACGACGACGATGAAGATGCTCACCGGGCTTCTGGAGCCGAGTGAGGGCCGGGCAAAGCTTTTCGGCCATGAGGTCGATGCAAGCGATCTGTCGGTGCGCCGCCGGGTCGGGTTCATGTCGCAGGCCTTCTCGCTCTATTCCGAGCTGACGGTGCGTCAGAACCTTGATCTGCACGCGCGGCTTTTCGATATGGCGGCCGAGAAGATCCCCGCCAGGGTTGACGAGATGATCGCCCGGTTCGATCTGGGCGACGTGACCGACAGCCTGCCCGAGGCGTTGCCGCTGGGTATCCGCCAGCGGCTTTCGCTGGCGGTGGCGATGATCCATGCGCCCGAGATCCTGATCCTTGACGAGCCGACCTCGGGGGTGGACCCGGTGGCGCGCAACGGCTTCTGGCGCATTCTGGCGGAACTTTCGCGCAAGGATGGCGTGACGATCTTTGTCTCGACCCATTTCATGAACGAGGCGGAATGGTGCGACCGCATCAGCCTGATGCATGCGGGCAAGGTGCTGGTCTCGGACACCGCCGAGGGGATCACGAAAGCCAAAGGTTGCGCCACGCTGGAAGACGCGTTCATCGCCTATCTTGAAGAGGCGATTGGCGAGACGGCACCCGCCCCCGCCGCTGCGCCCGAGGCCGCGCCCGAGGCCCCCGCAGCCGGGGTGACCCATCACGCGCAGCAATCCGGCTTCAGCCTGCGGCGACTGCTTAGCTATTCGCAGCTGGAAAGCCTGCAATTGCAGCGCGATCCGATCCGGCTGACCATGGCGTTGGTCGGCAGCCTTCTTCTGATGATCGTGGTGGGGCTGGGCATCAACATGGATGTCGAGGATCTGACCTTCGCCGCCCTTGACCGCGACCAGACCACCACCAGCCGCAATTATATCGCCGATATTGCGGGATCGCGCTATTTCATCGAACAGCCGGCCCTGACAAGTTACGACGAGATCGACGCAAGAATGCGCTCGGGCGAGCTGGCGCTGGCGATCGAGATCCCGCCCGGCTTTGCCGCCGATATCGCGGCAGGCAGGGATGTGCAGGTCGGGGCCTGGTTCGACGGCGCCAACCCCAGCCGCGCCAATACGGTGCAGGGCTATGTGCAGGGCATGCATGCCGACTGGATCACACGTCAGGCGCGTCAGCTTTACGGTGACAAGGCGAGCGGCGGCAGTTTCGAACTGGTGACCCGATACCGCTACAACCCCGACGTGCGCAGCCTGAATGCGATGGTCCCGGCGATCATCCCGCTGCTTTTGCTGATGATCCCGGCGATCCTGACCACGCTTTCGGTCGCGCGTGAACGCGAACTGGGCTCGATCATCAATTTCTACGTCACGCCGGTGACGCGGCTGGAATTTCTGCTTGGCAAACAGCTGCCCTATATCGCGCTGGCCATGCTGAATTTCTTCCTGATGATGGCCATGGCGGTCACATTCTTCGCAGTGCCCTTCAACGGCAGTTTTCTGGGCTTTACCCTTTCGGCGCTGATCTATGTCACCGCGACCACGGCGCTTGGTTTTCTGGTGTCGGTCTTCATCGCAAGTCAGGTCGCGGCGCTGTTCGCGACCGCCATGCTGACGATGATCCCGGCGGTCAGCTATTCGGGTTTGATCGACCCGGTCTCTTCGCTGTCGGGTTTTGGTCGGGTTCTGGGCGAGATCTACCCCTCGACCTGGTTTATCACCGCCGCGCGGGGGGCTTTCTCCAAGGCCTTCGGAATGGCGGAACTGGCCGGGCCGATGCTGGCCATGGGCATCGCCATTCCGGTGATTATCGGGCTGGCGGCGGCCTTCCTGAAAAAACAGGCGAAGTGAGGGGCGGATGAACCTGCGCAACACCTTCAATCTGGGCGTCAAGGAATTGCGCGGGCTCTGGCGCGATCCGGTGATGCTGGTGCTGATCGTCTATTCCTTTTCGCTCTCGATCTGGACCTCTGCGAACGCCTCGCCCGAGGCGCTGACGAATGCCGCGATCTCGATCGTGGATGAGGATCAGTCGCATCTCTCCGCCCGCATCACCTCGGCCTTTTATCCGCCCTATTTTGTCGAGCCGCAGATGACCACGACGGCCGAGATGGATCGGCGGATGGATCAGGGGCTGGATACTTTTGCGCTGAACATCCCACCGGATTTCGCGCGCGATGTGCTGGCCGGAAAAAACCCGGCGATCCAGCTGAATATCGACGCGACAAGGATGAGCCAGGCCTTCACCGGCGGCGGCTATATCCAGCAGATCGTGTCCTCCGAGGTTTCGGAATATGTGGCGGGCTACCGGGCCGAGACCGCGCTGCCGGTCGATCTGGCGCTCCGCGCGCGGTATAATCCCTCGCTGGATCCGAAGTGGTTCGGCGCGATTTCCGCCGTGATCCAGTCGATCACCATGCTGTCGCTGGTGCTGACCGGCGCGGCGCTGATCCGCGAAAAGGAACATGGCACGGTCGAGCACCTGCTGGTCATGCCCGTCACCACGACCGAGATCATGTTTTCCAAGATCTGGTCGATGGGGCTGGTGGTGCTGCTGGGGTCGATCTTTTCGCTAAGTGTTGTGGTGCAGGCGCTGATGGCGGTTCCGGTGCAGGGCTCGGTCGTGCTGTTTCTTGCGGGCGCGGTGCTGATGGTTTTCGCCATGACGGGGCTTGGAATTTTCCTTGCCACCATCGCCGGGTCGATGCCGCAATTCGCGCTTTTGCTGATGATGGCGCTTTTGCCGCTGCAGGTGCTGTCAGGCGCGATGACGCCGCGGGAATCCATGCCAGAGATCATCCAGACCATCATGCTTGCAGCCCCCAACACGCATTTCATCATCCTCTCGCAGGGCATCTTGTTCCGAGGTGCGGGGCTTGACGTGGTCTGGCCCCAGTTCGCGGCGCTGGCGGCGATCGGGGTGGCGCTGTTCTGGCTGGCACTGATACGATTCAAGAAATTCCTGCGGTAAGGCATATGTTGGGCCGCCTGCTTCTGATCCTGACGCTTGCGCTTGCAGGCTGCGCTGCGCGTCCGGGGCCGGAAGTTCTGGCCCCCGATGCCGGTGCCCTGCCCGAGGGCGCCCGCCTTGTCCGGGTGCTGACCATGACCACCCGCGCGCCCGAGGCAAATCTGCCGGGGGCCTTTGGCGACTCTCGCTCCATCCGGCCAAGCTGGCTGGAATACGAGGTCTCGGTGCCGCCTGGCCATCGGCCGGGAAAGATTGAATGGCCGGATCGCAATGGCAGCAGCGCCGACCGGAATTTCGTGATGCGCAGCCGGCAGACGCTTAGCCGTGACGCCTTTGCAAAGCGTCTCTCGCGCGAGGGGGTCGGGCTTTATGTCCACGGCTTCAACACCCGCTTTCATGAGGCCTTGTTCCGTACCGCGCAGCTTTCGGTCGATGCGCATATCGAGGAAAAGCCCGTCCTTTTTACATGGCCCTCGGCAGGCTATCCGGGCGCCTATCTGGCTGATCGTGACGCGTCTGACTTTTCCCGCGCGGCGCTTGCCGATCTGCTGCGGCTTTTGACAAAGGGTCGGTCCGCTTCCGACGCGGTGCCGGTGCTGGCTCACAGCATGGGCGCGCGGCTGACGATGGAGACGCTGGTGCAACTGCGTCTTGCCGGGCGGGACGATGTGCTGGACCGGATCGAGGTCATCCTTGCCGCCCCGGATATTGATATCGATCTTTTCCGCGCCCAGATGGTCAGCCTTGGGCCGATGAAGCATCCCATCACGGTGCTCGTCTCCTCGGACGATCTGGCGCTGAAACTGTCGTCGCAGCTTTCGGTACGTCGGATACGGCTTGGGCTTGTCGATGTGCGTGATCCGGCGGTCCAGCGCCTGGCGGTCGCGACCGGAATACGGATCGTGGATATTACCGATATTCCGACCGATGATCCCGCCCACAGCCGCTATGTCGGCCTGCTTTCCGGCGAGGCCGGGGCTGTGGTTGAAAACACCCTTTTCGGTGAGGTACGCTTGGCTGGGGCCTTTGTCTTCAATCAGATCGGTGGTGTCTTCACTGGCATCGGTGATGTGCTGGCGGATTGAGGCCGCGGCCTTGGCCCGGCGTTGGTGCCAGCGGCATTGGCCGGGTCATGGCCTCGACGTCGCGCCGTTTTGCCGGTAATCGTCCATGATGATCAGGGCAGGGACAGGGGATTCCGTGTCCGCCGCCGGACGCCGATGCTTTGCCTGTTCAGTCCGGGGGCGGCTGTTTCGGCGGTTTGACGGCGCTTTACGACATGTCGTCGGCATCGGGCCTTGGGCGCAATGCCTATGTTCAAGAAAAATCTTGAACTCTTTGATTTCGATCAACACTCGTTGATAGTTCTGTGCTAACTTCCGCCGGTAAATTGGAGACGCGACATTGCCCTTACTCCCAAATCAGATGGCTCGGGTGCAACCGGCGATGAAAGCCTTGGCATCGAGGCTTTTCAGGCCGTTGACCGCATACGAGAGGCGCTCTCGGGACAGCTCAGCGGCGGGGTCTCGCCCGGCTCGCTGATGATGGCCTATGTCGACTGGGCCTTTCATCTGGCGCAGGCACCGGGCAAGCAGATGGAACTGGGCGTCAAGGCGGGCCGCAAATGGCAGCGTCTCATGGCGCATCTGATGGCCTCGGCGATGGATCCGCAGGCCGCGCCGGTCATCACGCCCTTGCCGGGCGACCGCCGTTTCGCCGGTGAAGCCTGGGCGAAACCGCCCTTCAGCTGGATGTCGCAGGCTTTCCTGCTGCAGCAGCAATGGCTGCATAACGTCACCCATGAGGTTCCGGGCGTGACGAAGCACCACGAGGATGTGGTGTCTTTTGCCGCGAAACAGATCCTTGATGTCTGTGCGCCTTCGAACAACCCTTTTACCAATCCCGAGGTTGTGGCACGGACCTGGGCTACCGGAGGCATGAACCTTGTGAAGGGCTGGCAGAACTGGCTGCAGGACGTCGTCCGCCAGATCCGGCAGAGGGTGTCGAGGCCTTTACACCGGGTCGCGATGTGGCGGTGACGCCGGGCAAGGTAATCTTCCGCAACCACCTGATCGAACTGATCCAGTATACGCCCACGACAGAAACCGTGCACCCCGAGCCGGTGCTGATCGTTCCGGCCTGGATCATGAAATACTATATCCTCGACCTCAGCCCGGAGAATTCCCTGATCCGCTGGCTGGTGGCGCAGGGCCACACGGTTTTCGCCATTTCCTGGCGCAATCCGGGTGCAGAGGATCGTGATCTGACGCTGGAGGATTATCGCCGGCTGGGCGTGATGGCCGCGTTGGATGAGATCACCCGTCTAATGCCCGATCAGAAAATCCACGCCACCGGCTATTGTCTGGGTGGCACTTTGCTGTCGATCGCGGCGGCTGCCATGGCGGGGAAGGGGGACGCGCGTCTCGCCTCGCTGACGCTGCTTGCCGCGCAGGTCGATTTCGCCGAACCGGGCGAGCTTGCGTTGTTCATCGACCCAAGCCAGCTGCATCTTCTTGAAAGCATGATGTGGAACCGCGGCTATCTCTCTGCCGATCAGATGGCGGGGGCGTTTCAGCTTTTGCGCTCGAATGACCTCATCTGGTCCCGGATGGTGCGCGATTACATGATGGGCGAGCGGACGGCGATGAATGATCTCATGGCCTGGAATGCCGACAGCACCCGGATGCCCTATCGGATGCATGCCGAGTATCTGCGCAGGCTTTATCTGAATAATGAGCTTTCTTCGGGACGCTTCACCGTCGGGGGGGCGGTCACATCATCAAAGCCCCGTCGCGGGGCCGTTGTTCGCGGACGCACCCGAAGAGGGCGATAGCACCACCGGCACGATCTATGTCCTGCGCAGCAAGTCGGATCATCCAATGGTGTCTGAGAACAGGGACCTCGTGCACAAGATTGGCGTGACCACATTGGGTGTCGAGAAGAGGATTGCCGGCGCGCATCTTCAACCGACCTTCCTGATGGCGCCGGTCGAGGTCGTGGCGACCTATGAGCTCTACAACATCAACCAGACTCGGCTTGAAAACCTGATCCACCGATTTTCGGGACTGCACAGCTCGACATCGAAATTCCGGATCGGTTCGGCCGTCCAGTGACGCCCCGAGAGTGGTTCCTAGTGCCGCTGTTCGTCATCGACGAGGCGGTCCAGAGTAACCGACCGATTGGGGCCGCCTGCCTGAGGCTGGGGTTCCGAGGTAAGACACGTGCATAACGACGTCGTTATGCACGTGTCTTATTCGGAGGA
>NZ_QBKN01000042.1 GCF_003054175.1 Allosediminivita pacifica | reverse complement strand
TCAAAGTCAGGGCCAAGACGCATCTCCTGTCCGTCAAGCGTTTGCGCCATTCCGCATGGCGAAGTCCCCGGGTCAAGTGAAGGTCTTTTGAACCCCTCAAGGCTTGATGGGGCCAGTGCCTTTCGGGGGCGTGTCACCTGCATGGGGTTGACCTTAGGCCGCGAGGCTCGTTTGCGGATTTGCGTTGCAGGCGCGACAGGTGATCAGACGAACCTTTCGAAAAAGGCGTCGATGGTCAGGGTGCGTATGTCGCCGAGCTTGTCGCGTAGCGTGTCGTGGCTCAAAAGGGTTAACCGACACGGCCCCATTCCCGAGGTTTTCAACCTAGCTTCGCATAGCTGTCTTCTTTTGCTTTTTGAAAGCTGCGGCTCAGGTGCTCGATTTGCGCTCGCGGACCGGGCGCGCCGGCGATAACCGGGGCGGACCGGTCCATCGGATGAGGCGCGTGCCAACCGCCGGCTTCCTCGACGAGAAGCAGGCCGGCGGCACAGTCCCAGGGCGCGAGTTGCGGCTCGATGAAGCCCAGGTAGTGACCGGCCGCCACATGGGCGAGGCTGAGCGCCGCCGATCCGTTGCGCTGGAAACTCCCGCCGGAGGTTAGCAGGTCCCGGACCATCGCGGCGATCAGATCGGGGTTGCCAGAGCCCATTGCGATCAGACCGTCGGCGAGGCTGCAGCCTTTCGAGACCGACAGGTGAGCGGATCGGCACCAAGCGCCCTGGCCACGCAGGGCGCTATAGACGCGGCCGCTGCAGGGGTGGGCGACCCATCCGGCCAGGGTCTCCCCGTCGTGGCAGAGCGCTACCGAGATCGACCAGCCCTGCAAGCCGTGCAGAAAGGATGCGGTGCCGTCGATCGGGTCGACGATCCATGTCCAGCGGCCGTCACCCTGCGACACGCCAAGTTCCTCGCCCAGGAAACCATCGCGGGGAAAGCTGTGGGCCAGCCTTTCGCGGATCAGCGCTTCCACATCGCGGTCGGCTTCGCTCACCAGGTCCTGAGGGTCCGTCTTGCATTCGACCGACAGGTCCGAGCGCCGTTCGAAAAATGCCATGGCGCGCTCGGATGCCTCGGCGATCATCTCTTCCGCGGCCGTCACGCGCGCCGCCAGTCCTTCAGTCAATGTTCGTCTTCCTTGTCGTGGCCCGCCGCACTGCGGCGACGGGAAGAACTTGCAGCTCCGGCTGGTTGGCCGGGTGCGCGATGCGGTCCGCAAGCCCATCGAGACAGGCGTTGGCCAGCAGCCCCGGGTCTTGGCGGATCGTGGTGAGGTCAAAGGCGGGCCAGGCGGCTTCGGCGATGTCGTCACAGCCGACGAGGGCGGGCCAGTCGTGCGCTGGCAGCCCGGCGCGGCGTAGCCCGTCGATGAAACCGAGCGCCAGGAAATCGTTGGCGCAATGCACGCCGTCGACATCATGGCGCGCGGCCAGATACTGCTCTGCCGCAATAAGGCCCCCGGCGTGGTTCTGGCTGGGGCCGGTCACTTGCCCTGCGAGGGTCATTCCCAGAGCTCCGAGTTCCGCCTCAAAGGCGCGTCGCCGTTCATCGATGGTGAAGGAGGCGCGCGCCTGTCCCGCATAAAGCACCCTGCGGCAACCCGCCTCGCGCAGCAGGTGCGCTGCCATGCGCCCCGCCGCATCGGTATCCTGAACGACACGCGCGGCGCGCGCATCGACCGGCGCCTTGTTCACCAGCACCAGTGGCACGCCGAAGCGGGCGCATTGGTGGCTGATCTCTTCCGGTGGCGTGTCCGATGTCACGATCGCGCCAGAAACATTGTAATTCAGCATCATGTCGATGAGCTGGCGCGGATCGTCCCCCTGCGACCAAGGAAGCAGGAACGGGCGGAAGCCGCCGGCCACGAGACCACGGGCGAGAAGATCAACCAGTCGTGCCCGCAAGGAATGGTCCATGTCCGAAACCACAAGGGCGACCAGCTTCGACGGCGCCGCCTCTTTCAGGCTGCGGGCGAGGTGGTTGACGCGGTAGCCCAGTTCCTCGGCCGCGGCCATGATCCGGTCGCGGGTCTCCGGCGCGACCGAGGCACCGTCGGTGAAGGCGCGGCTCACCGCCGAACGCGACACGCCGGCAAGCGCCGCGACATCCGATGCACGGGGCGGTCGGTTCACAATGCGGCCTTCAGCGCGGCCAGCAGCAGGTCGGCCCGGTCCAGGTTCACCATCTCGGGCCGCCACTCGGCGATGCGCGCAAAGACCGCCGGATCCTCGCCGAAAAACTGCAGCATGGGCCGGATGCCGTGCGCGCGGCAGAGAGGGGCCTCTACCTCCCAGTCGGCGACCTGGATCTCGCAGATCTGCGGGGAAAGCTCGTCAACCATGGTATTGAAGCTGACGTGATGGATGATGTTCGACTTGATGTTGGCCTGAGGTGAAAGCTGCCGCATCTCGCGCAGCAGCGTCGGATCGGGCGACCAGAAGAAGCAGTCCTGCAGGAAATCCCGCGCCTCGACGAATTCCAGAAGTTGCCTCGCAGGAACGGCCTTGTTCTCGATGTAGATCCGGCGGCCGCGCGCCTTGGCGAGGTCGATCATCTCCGCCAGCCGGGGCAGGCGCTCGTCCTGCCAATGCGCTGACTTCCAGCTTCCGGCATCCAGATCGGCGATGTCGGCCCAGTCTTTTGCTAGGATCGGACCATTGCCGTTGGTCGTCCGGTCGAGCG
Source organism: Allosediminivita pacifica (assembly GCF_003054175.1). GTDB lineage: Bacteria > Pseudomonadota > Alphaproteobacteria > Rhodobacterales > Rhodobacteraceae > Allosediminivita > Allosediminivita pacifica. The sequence goes on along the minus strand of NZ_QBKN01000042.1, from coordinate 19,074 downwards.
TCGCATCGTGCAGGACCACGATCTCGCCGTCGCGGGTCGTCCGGACGTCCAGTTCCAGCCAATCGCAGCCCATATCGTAGGTCAGCCGCGCGCCCGCCAGCGTGTTTTCAGGCGCGATGTGGTTGATGCCGCGATGGCAGACCACCTCGATGCCGTGATCGCCAAGGCTCTCGAAGCCGCCGATCAGTTCCGGCTGATTGGTGCAGATGCCGAGTGCCGGGAGGCTCAGAAGATCGCGCAGAACCTCGGGCCGTTCCTCGTGCCAGAGCGCGAGTCCCAGGCCACGCCGCTGCGCTTCGGCGATCAGCTCGGGTGTCACGAGATCCTGCGGCCTCGCCGAGGCATGCTCCCAGCAAAGATGGATGATATCGGCCTGGGTGGCCTCGGCCCGTGCGAAGGGATCTTCCCCCGGACGCACCAGCACGGAAACCGGCCAGGGGCTTTGCGCCGCGATCAGCGCGCGCGCCTCGTCATCGTCGAAAGCGCCGAGAACCGCGGGTTCGAAGCCGTGTTTCGAGAGTATCTCGAGGCAGGGCAACCCGCTGCCCTGTGCCTTGAGGTCGAGGTAAAGCCCCTGTCCTCGCGCCCGAGCATGTCGGACGAGCTGATCGAGATCCATGAAGCCGACGAGATCCGCGCGCGCGCAGTCGGCGATACGGAGATCGCCGACCACCGCGTCATGGCAAGCCACCGGCACGCGGTCGCCGGTCAGGTGGATGTCCACCTCCCACATCTCGGACCCGAGATCGGCCGCGAACGCATAGCCCTGTGCGGAGGCCTCGGGCGCGTAGAGGGGCGCGCCCCTGTGCGCGATGCAAAGAGGCCGCGCATCGGTGCGGGTGGGGAAGGGGTACTGCAGGCCGGCCCTCACAGCCGCCTCCCGTCCGCGTCGAACGCGAGCATCCGGTCCGCGTCGATGCTCCAGGTCACCTCGTCGCCTATGGCCACGTCATCCCGGGTGGGCTGGATCGACCGCAGGGTCACGCCGGGCGCCGCCTGCACGTCGAAGAGCATCTCGCGCCCCTGAGGTTCGACGAAGGTCACTCGGCCCGAGGCCTGCCCGGCACCGCCGTGGCCGAAGTGTTCTGGCCGCAGACCCAGCGCGATGGGCCTCCCGGCGGGCATGTTACGCAGATGCGCGGGCAAGGGCAGGGTCAGCCCCTCGGCCATGGCGAACCGCCCCTCCTGCGCCGTCTGCCCGTCGAGGAAGGTGATCGGCGGGTTGCCGAGGAAGCCTGCGACGAAGCGATTGGCCGGCGCGCGGTACATTTCGGTGGGACTGTCGATCTGCAGGATCTCACCCTTGTCCATGATCGCGACCCGGTCGCACATGGACATGGCCTCTACCTGGTCATGGGTGACGAGGATTGCTGTGATCCCGGTCTCAAGCTGCAGGCGACGGATCTCCGATCGCATCTCGAGGCGCAGCTTGGCATCGAGGTTCGCCAGCGGCTCGTCCAGCAACAGCACGTCGGGCTTGCGCACCAGCGCCCGGGCAAGCGCCACGCGCTGCTGCTGGCCGCCCGACAACTGCGCGGGCCTGCGGCTCAGCAGCGCCTCGATGTGAATCAGCTCGGCGATCTCGCGGACCTGCCGCGCGACCTCGGCCTTGTCGGTGCGCTTCTTCTGCACGGTCAGAGGGAAGGCGATGTTTTCCTCGACCGTCAGGTGGGGATAGAGCGCGTAGTTCTGGAAGACCACGCCCACGTTGCGCCGCTGCGAGGGCAGGGCCGACACGTCCCGGTCGCCGAACAGGATGCGCCCGCCGTCGGCGCGGTAGATCCCGCAGATCGACAGCAGCGTCGTCGACTTGCCGCAGCCCGAGGGGCCCAGTAGCGCCAGCATTTCCCCGTCCTCGACGGTGAGGTTCAGCCCCTCGATCACGGGTGTCCCGTCGAAGCACTTGGTGAAGTTGTCGAGATGTAGTCGCATCAGCCCTTGGTGCCTCCGCCGAAGATGGTCATCAGCCGGTTCTGGAAAATCACGAACAGAGCGATCACCGGCAGGGTGTAGAACACACCCACTGTCTTGAAGAGATTGAAGTCGAAGCCGATGTCGTCGCCCGCGATCAGCTGGTTCAGAAGCACCGACATGACGGTCATTTCGGATCCCGGCGCCAGCACGCGCGGCAGCAGGTATTCGCCCCAGCCGTCGAGGAAGGCAAAGACCGAAAGCGCCACCAGCCCAGGTTTCACCTGCGGCACGATCAGCCGCCAGAAAACCGTCAGCCGTGACGCCCCGTCCTGCACGCCGGCCATTTCGATTTCCCACGGAACAGCATCGTAAAAGCCCTTCATGATCCAGATCCCGAAGGGCAGCATCAGAGCGCCCTTCACCAGGATCACCCCGATCATGGTGTTGTAGAGCCCGGTGAACTTCAGCACGAAGAAGACGCCGATCAGCAGTGTCACCGCCGGAAAGGCATGCATCACCAGGATGCCGGCGAGGAAGAAGCGGCGGTAGGGGAGGTTCAGCCTGGAGATTGCATAGCCCGCCAGAGACGAGACCGGCACCACCACCGCGACCATCGACAGCGCCAGCACGGCTGTGTTGAGCGTGGCCATCCAGACGTTGCCCGCCGCCGACATGTCCCACAGGAACCGCCAGTGGCGCAGCGTGAACTCGTCCGGCCAAAGCTCTCCGGGCGGCGCATCGGTGAAGGTGTCGAGGATCAGGAAGCCGTACATCGTCATCAGCGGCAGGCTGACGAGGATGATGACGACCATCAGGGGGAAAAGCGCGAAGTTTCTCGTCATGTCAGATCTCGATTTTCGGTCGGCCGACGAGTTCGTTGAACTTGAACAGGCGCAGGTAGATCAGCGACAGAACCAGCCCCACGACGACCAGCACCAGCGCCATGGCCGCGCCCATCCCGTATTCGAGATTGCCGGTGTAGTTCGACAGGGCCGTCTTGAAGGCCTCGAGCGCCCAGACGGTCGTGGTCCGCCCCGGTCCTCCGTTGGTGGTCAGCCAGATCTGCTCGTAGGAGGAGAGCAGCGACAGCGTCTGGTAGGCGGTGACGAACAGGATGGGCCAGCGCATCTGCGGCAGGATAATCCTGCGCACCTGCTGCCAACGGGATGCACCGTCGACCTCCGACGCCCAGAGCTGCTGCACCGGGATCGCGCGCAGCGCGCCGGAAAACAGGATCAGCCCGAACGAGGCGCCGATGAAACCATTCAGCGTGATCATGGTGGCCCAGGCGGTGACCACCGACCCCTTCATGTAGTTGAATGATGGCAGGCCTACCTGCTCGGCGAGGATCGGCAGGAAGCCCCCCTCCCAGGTGAACCACTTCCACATGACGGCATAGAGCACGACCGGCGTGATGCGCGGCAGGAGCCACAGCGTCGAGAACAGGCTGCTCATGCCCTTGGGCGTGTAAAACAGCACCACGGCAAGGAAGAGCCCGAGCCCGACATTGAACAGCGAAAGCGTCGCGCCGACATAGAGGAAGGTATTGGCCACCAGCCGCGCGGTTTCCTTCTGCGTGGCGAGCCGTTCGAAGTTCTCGGTGGTGAAACGGGCCCCGGTGTAACTGGCGTCGACGATTTGCGCGCGGGCTGCGGGTGTCACCTCCGGTGCCAAGGTCTCGAGCTTTGCGGAGAGGCCATCGGAGGTGGTGAAACGCTGGTTGAGGACCGAGGTCTCGAACAGGGCGGCGGCGGATTTCAGGTCGCGTGCGCGGCGCGGCGCCGTGCGAAGCCGGCGCAGGTCCCTCTCGAAGTCGGAGGGGGCGTCGAAGCTGCGTCCAAGGAAATCGCCCTCGATATCGTCCAGAAAACGGCCGTCGACACCCGCGGCACGGGCCCGTTCGATGGTTTCGGCGTCGACGGTCACGCTGGCGCGGCTCACCGCCTCGAGATCGGCCGAGGACATCCCGCGGTCGCCGAGTTCACGCAGGAGGTTCGGCGTCACGACATAGTCGCCTCGCCCGATGCCGGTCGAGGTCGACAGGTCAGTAAAGGCAAAGACACCTGTCAGCGCCACCGGCAGGAAGAAGAACAGCGTAAGCAGGAGCATGGCTGGCGCCATCAGGATCAGCCCCAGCCGCGATACCGGCGCGCGGCGGGCGCGAGAGGGGCGCGACGAGCGCGCCCCTTCGAGTGTCGGATCAGCGAACGACGACATTGTCGCCCAGCGATTTCTTGACGCTGTCGGCCACGTTCTGCGCGGCTTCCGCAGGATCAGTTGCCCCCGTCCAGCTCGACTCCAGCCCCTGGTACATGGCTGTCCAGAAGGTGCCGAAGTCCGAGTTGTTCGGGATCGCGTTGGTGTGCGGCGCAAGGCGTTCCGACGCGGCCGCCAGCCATTCGTCGCCGGCATAGAGAGGCACCTGCGTCTCGTCCTCGGAAATGCCGAGGTGCGCCGACTTCACCGCGTGCAGCGCGTTGATGTCGGGGGCCGAGGCCATGGCGATCAGTTCGGCGGCAATTGCGGATTCGTCCTCGGTGCTGGTGGCGCTCAGCAGGTAGACCAGCGGATGGGTGATCGAGTTGGCGCGACCGGCCTCGTTGCCCGCGGGGATCAGCGTGTACTGGACTTCGCCGAAGAAATCCTCGAGCCCGAACTGGTTCTGCCACTGGGCCTTGTGCCAGGTTCCGCCATGCCATGCGCCGTAGTTGCCGGCGGCGGCATTCTGGTGCCAGACGTCCCATTCGGTGCCGAGGTGCGTCTGCGAAACCACGTCCTGCTCGACCGCGTCGGCGAAGAAGCCGTACATGCCTTCCAGCGCGGCGGTGTCGACGATGAGCTTGCCGGTCTCGGGGTCGGCCATCTCGCCGCCGAAGCTCTGGTAGAACTGCCAGTAATCGGGGCCGTTCGAGACGCGCGGACCAAAGCCCATGCCCGGCTCGATCACGCCTTCGTCCTGCATCTGCTTCACGGTGTCCACCATGTCGGCAAGGGTGAACTCACCCGATTGCACGCGGTCGGCAAGGCTCTCGATCTCGTCGCGCGACCAGCCGATTGCCTCGAGCGCGGGGATCGACCAGAACATGACCCGGGCCTCCGCGTCCTGTGGCACACCCCAGATTTGACCGTTGAACGAGGCGGTCTGGATCAGGTTCGGATAGATGGTGTTGAGCGGCCAGGTGTCGAAGTAGACGTAGTCCTCGATCGGACGGATCAGGCCAGCCTCGGACCAGGGGCCGATGTCCTCGTGGCCGGAAACGATGATGTCGGGCGCGTTCTCGGCCTCGGAGGCCAGCGTGACGGCCTGCTTGAAGTCGTCCCAGCCAGACCAGGCCTGGCCCTCGACGGTGATGTTGAGGTCTTCACCGCGGACTTTGGCTTCGCGCATCATCTGTTCGGCGGCGATGCTGATGGCGTCGATACGGTAGTTCGAGCTGTCGCCCGTCCCGCCGGACCAGACGGTGATGGTGTAGTCTTCGGCTGCGGCAGCGAAGGCCACCGAGCCCAGAAGCGCGGCAAGAGCCGCAGATTTCATGTGAAAGGTCATGGAGAGCAATCCCAGGAGGCTTGTCGTTGCAAAGGCATTGCACACGTGTGCATGCCGACGTCTCCCACCTTTCGATAACACTCGCCCGACGGTTTGATGTCACTTCTGTAAAGCCGTGCCGCCGCCGGGCGGCTGGGGAACGCTACCGGATACTTGTGGACTGCCGACACTGACGCGATCCACTTAGCGGGTTAGGATTGTGTCCCACAGATGGAGAAGCCAGAGAACGGCTGGGAAGCGAGAGAAGCCGGACGACATCGTACTGAAGCCGCAGGAGTTTAAGGTGCTGCAACGTCAGGGGCTGTCGGTCGGCGATGCGGTGCGTCAAGTAAGCATCACGCAGCCCATCTATTCCCCGTAGCGCAGGAAGTATGGCGGCATGAGCCGCGATCAGCTGAAGCAGCGCAAGGAACTCTGGGCAGAGAACCAGCGGCTTAGGTGGGTCGTCTCCGACCTGGCCCCCGGCAAATGATGTCGAGCGAGGCGGCACCGTGAAGCTTCTAGGCCCCTCGCGCCGACACAAGTGCATCAACCACATGCTGCAGGTGCTTGGCCCAGAGACAGGACGGTGGCGCTATCTGTCATAGCGGGTGCCGCTCGCCCGGCAATCCGGTGAGAAAAGTTGGAACCGGGCGAGGGTTGGCAAGGTAGCAGGGCCGTCTTGATCTTCTTCCACCTGAAGCCGAAGCCCGGCGCTCAGTGCTCCGTTCCCCAACGTCGGACCGACGAGATCGGGGGTTTTCGGCTATCTTGTACTCCTCTCAATCTTGGAACGCTCCCGCTGGAGTTTCTGGCTGCGGTCGCCGCGAGGGAGGGCCCGGTTCGCTCGAACAGAGGACTGCTCGAGTTCTCGTTCTCTGTCCCGCTAGAGCCAGCAGCAGGCGCCGGCGCAGGACGCTGGTGAGGGCGTGGGGGACACGTCAGGCGACGCTGCTGCATCATGTCTCTTAAAGATCGGCACCCGATATCGGCACATGTCTCGAATATTCCTTAATAAGTATCTGATTAATTTACATAATACTCCGACCGCGGATCGGCATTTGGGGCCTCATGGATGCTTGCGCGGACGTAGGTGTTTGGCGCGGGTTTCCCAGACCAATCGGCTAAGCGGTGGAGGCTGACGCTCGATCGCTTAGGGCGTGATTGGAGCCGCCCTTGGCCAAACCCGTCGTCACCTCGCCTCTCCTGTCAGGTTTGGCTGACGCAGGTTTCTTCCAGGGCAACCTGCTCCCGCCTGGCGAACCAGGGGGCGTGACCCTACCGCCACGCAGCGCTTGGAAATTTCCCCGGCTCGCTCTGCCTCGCCCAACGCGAAAAGCCCGAGTGGCGTGGTCGTCGAGGGCCAGTGGCTTTGGGAAATCGCCTTCTTCACACAGTCAGGAGAAGAAAGTGAGTTTTTAGTTTGTCGCATTTTCAATGGGGTTGCGGGCGATCCCGGTCTCGTCTTCAAGAGACGACGCTTTTTTCTTTTTGGATTTTCACCGGTTTCGTCGACCCTGATCAGGCGCAGGAAGAGGGGCCCATCGCGGTCTCTCTCTGGGCAAAGAAAAACGCGCACCCTCGGGTGCGCGCCTGGAAGTTGGGGCAGAGATCGCCCGTGTATTGCTTGCCACGCTAGAAGTCGAAAACGGTCCGGGCAAGCGCGGTCCGAGATCCAGGATGAAAAGATGAGTACCCCGGAAATGCCGCGTTTCCGGGAACGGAGACGGTATGTCGAACTACGAAGACTGGTTGCAGGATCAGCCGGCCCCAACCAAGAAGCAGCCTGCCTTGAAAGTGGCGTCCATCCACGGCGTTCTGCCCTATGCAGGTGACCGGAATCCGCTGACACGGAGCGACACGGTCAAGCGGGTGTCGGTTGCAATCGCGACACCAATGACCAGCGGTGTCCGGCAGGTTTACCATTTCGATGGCGAGTCCGAATACGCCGTCGCCCTGGACGCCCTTCGCAGCCCTGAACTCTATGGGCTGGAAGTGCAGCTTCCTCCGCTCAGCTTCTACAGCCGGCAGAAGCGCAAGGTGCGCACCCATCGCTTCGACTTGCGGCTGACGTTCCGGGATGGGTACCGGCGCGCAGTCTTCGTGCGCAACGCGACGAGCCTGGCGAAACCCAAAACCCAGGACGAAATCGGCGACATCTTCGCCGCGGTCACCGAAGACCTTGCCGACGACTGCATGGTCGTCTGCAGGGGAGAGCATGGCTGAGAGGGTAACGGCATCGATGGTGGCCGAGCGGGCGGGCGTAAGCCCCTCGGCGGTCAGCCGGGTCTTCACGCCCGGCGCGTCAGTTTCGCCCAAGACTGAGGAAAAGGTGCGCAAGGCAGTGGCCGAGCTGGGCTACCGGCCCAATGTGCTTGCCCGTGCCATGGTCTCGGGCCGCAGCCGGATCATCGGGCTGGTGATCGCCTACCTCGAAAACCAGTTCTACCCCGAGGTGCTGGAGAAGCTGTCCAACGCGTTGCAGGCCCAAGGCTACCACATCCTCGTCTTCATGGCCTCGTCCGAGACCGGAGAGATCGACGAGGTGGTGGAGCAGATCCTCGACTACCAGGTCGACGGGATCGTGCTGGCCTCGGTATCGCTGTCCTCCGATCTCGCCTCGCGCTGCCAGGCCGCCGGTGTGCCGGTGGTCATGTTCAACCGGTTCCAGGACATCGACGGCCTGTCGGCTGTGACCTCGGACAACGCGGGCGGGGCGCGACGCGTGGGGCAATTCCTCATCGCGGGCGGACACGAGCGGATCGCTTACATCGCCGGTTGGGAAGGGGCATCGACCCAGCGCGACCGCGAGGCAGGCTTCCGCGCGGCGCTTGCCGAAGGCGGGCGCACGCTCTTTGCGCGGGCCTGCGGAAACTTCGAGCGCGAGCCCACCGCCGGGGCGGTGCGCGAGCTCTTTGCCGGCCAGGAGGGCGACCGCCCCGACGCCGTGTTCGTCGCGGGCGACCAGATGGCGCTCTTCGCCATGGACGTCCTGCGGTTCGAACTGGGGCTGTCGGTGCCGGGCGACGTCTCGGTCGTGGGCTTCGACGATGTGCCGAGCGCCTCGTGGCTCTCCTACCAGCTTACCACCGTACGCCAGCAGGCGGCTCTCATGGTCGAACGGACCGTGGCGGCCCTGCTGAGCGCGATCGAAACTCCGCAGGCGGCAAACCCAACGCACGAGGCGATCGAGGCGCCGCTGATCCTGCGCGCCTCGGCCCGCGTGCCCGAAGGATGGAAGACATGAAAGGTTTCGACCCCAAGTTCCGCGATTTCCCCGACTACATCATCGGCATCACCAAGGAAATCTGGGAAGATCGCGGCATCGCCACGCTGCACGACTATTACGCGCCGAAGGTCGTGGTGCGGTCGCCAGCTTCCGTGGTGATCGGCAACGACAACGTCATCGGGGCCACAATGGCGACGCTTGCCGAGTTCCCCGATCGGACCCTGCTGGGCGAGGACGTGATCTGGTCTGGCACACCGGAAGAGGGGATGCTGAGCTCGCACCGCATCCTCTCGACGGCTACCCACCTGGGCGACGGGGTCTATGGGGCGGCCACGGGCCGGAAGCTCGCCTACCGCATCCTTGCGGACTGCCACGCGCGCGACAACATGATCGACGACGAATGGCTGATCCGCGACCAAGGGGCCATCGTCCGCCAGATGGGCTGGGAGCCGCGCGCCTACGCCGCCGACCTCATCGCGCGTGAGGGCGGGGTCGAGGCCTGCGTGCGTCCGCTCACGCCCGAGAACGATCCCGAGGGGCCCTACAAGGGGCAGGGCAACGACGACCCCTGGGGGCAGCGGTATGGCGAGATACTGACCCGGATCATGGGGGCCGACATGCGGGCGATCCCTGAGTGTTATGACCGCGCCGTGCAGGCCGAGTACCCGGGCGGTGTCACGGGGTATTCCTTCGGGTCGGTGGATCGCTTCTGGATGGGATTGCGGGCCTCGTTCCCCAATGCGCGTTTCACCATCCATCATCAGATCGGTCGCGAGGACGCCATGATGCCGCCGCGTGCAGCCGTTCGCTGGAGCCTGACGGGGACGCATGACGGCTGGGGCATCTTCGGGGCGCCGACCGGCACGCAGGTGCATGTCCTTGGCATCTCGCACGCCGAGTTCGGTCTCTTGGGCACGGCGGAACCGAAGGTGCGGCGGGAGTGGACGCTTTTCGACGAAACGTCCGTCTGGAAGCAGATCCTCATGCAGACGGGGATCTGATTGGCGCAGACGACGCAGATGGACGATCCGGGTCACGGCCGTTCGGTGGCGCTGCTCTCGGTCGCATGCAGGGCGCTGGCGGCCAATGTCTACCTTGCCCAGCCCCTTGCGGGCCCGATCGCGGCAACCCTTGGGTTGTCGCGGCAGGCGGCGGGAACCGTCGTGACGATGACGCAGCTTGGGTACGGGCTGGGGCTGCTGCTGATCGTGCTGCTCGCGGACCGCGTCGAGAACCGGAAGCTGATCCTTTGGCTCGTGGCGCTTGCGGGCGCAGGGCTACTGGTCGCCGGTTTGCCGCCGGCGGCCGGTGTCTTTCTCGCAGCCTGCCTTGCCATCGGCCTTGGGTCGGTCTGCGTCCAGGTGCTCGTCCCCTACGCGGCCCATCTTGCCCCCGAAGTCAGAAGGGGCCGAGTTGTAGGGCTGGTGACAGCAGGACTGATGCTGGGGATCATGGTGGCCCGTCCCGTGGCGGGGCTGATAGCGGAGGTTCTCAGTTGGCCCGATGTCTTCCGCCTCTTCGCCGTGATGATGGTGGTCCTCTTCGTGGTTCTGTTCTGGCGCCTGCCGCCGCTTCAACCAACCGAGACGGAAAACACCGCGTCGGTGCTCAGGTCGATGGTCAGGGCCCCCTTCCGATATCCGCTGCTGCGCCAGCGTATCGCCTACCAGTCCGGGCTCTTCGGGGGCTTTTCGCTGTTCTGGACCGCCGTGCCGCTCTGGCTGATGCAGCCGGCCTGGGGCTGGAGCGAGGGGGATGTCGGGATCTTCGCCCTGACCGCGGCCAGCGGTGCGCTGGCCGCCCCGCTGGCCGGGGCCTTGGCGGACAAGGGGCTTGGCAAGCAGGTGACCGCCGCGGCGCTCGCCATGGCGTCAGTCGGCTTCGTCCTGACCCTGCTTTTTCCCGACGGTACGCTCTGGGCCGCTGCGGGAATCGTTGTCGCGGCGAGCCTGATCAACGCGGCGGTGACCTTCAGTTTCGTGATCGGTCAGCGGGCCATATTCGGAATAGATCCCGGCGCCCGGGCCCGGCTCAACGGGATCTTCATGGCCAGTTTCACGCTCGCGGGGGCGGTTGGTTCGGCAACGGGAAGTTGGGTGCTCGCTCATCTTGGCTGGGTGGGCGTCGCTTCTTGCGGGCTTCTCGTTCTGGTTTTGGTGAGTATCCGGTTCGTTCGCACAGAGGTCTGCTCGAGGTCTCGTTCTTTGTCGCGCTAGAGCCAGCAGCAGACGCCGCCGCAGGACGCTGGTCAGGGCGTGCCTGGACGCGTCAGGCGGCGCGGCTGCATCATGTCTCTTAAAGATCGGCACCCGATATCGGCACGTGTCTCGAAAATTCCTGAATAAGTATCTGACTAGAAAAGATTACACCCCGACCGTGGGTCGGTATTCGGGGCCTCATGGATGCTTGCGCGGTCGTGACTCTTCGGCGCGGGTTTCCCAGCCCAATCGGCTAAGCGGTGGAGGCTGACGCTCGCTCGCTTAGCTTCGGCCGTGATTGGAGCCGCCTTTGGCCACACCCGTCGTTACCTCGCTTCTCGTGTCGGGTTTGGCTGACGCAGGCGTCTTCTGGGGCAATCTGATCCCGCCTGGCGCATCTCGCCATCGCAAGCCATTGCGATTGATTAAGATAATCCCGCTCAGGACACGCCGGTCATCAACCCTCGGCTTGCCATGCGACGTGAAGAAGCAAGGCGTCAGACGCGCCATCTGCGCATCGCTCAACCAGTAGAGATCTGACGTGTTCACCGCTCATTTGCGAACGGTGAAGCACGCTCGCCCAACCAAAACGATGGGGCCAGACCGGAGGTTCGGCTTGGTGCGTCCGTGATACGGCCCATGGTCTTGAAGGGCGGTGTTGGGCCGTCATGGAGCTTGGGATCAGGCGGTCTCGCAGTGCGGCCAGAGGAAGTCGAACATCGAGCGGTGAAAGCTGGCAAGCTCCTGGCTCGTGACCACCATGGCGTAGTGTTCCGCTTGGGATGACACGTAGACAAGCTTGTCGTCGCTGATGAACATCGTTGTGCGCAGGTCCATGTGGGCTGGCGCGTAGCGCAGGCGGCGCAGCTCGTCGTCGGAGTCCGGCCAGACCATGTCGGTCTCGCTGCTGCGGGCACGGATCACCCGCAGCGTGATGCCACGGGCCACGCGCGTATCGATGAAGCTGCGCATCCAGTCCTCGCCCGGGATCTCCATCAGTGACTTCATCGCGAGGAAGCCCAGCAGGAGCCCCGAATGGCAGTCGAGCGCTTCGGTCATGGCGCGTTTGATCTCCTCGACGCCATCGTAGATGCGCATCCGGGGGCGCGACCGGCTGCCGCCGTAGAGCGACATGAGCTCCGGTACGGCATCGCGGACAAGCGCCTTCCGGCGTTCCATGATGTCGAGAAGCTGTCTTGGGTCCTCGGCCGAGACGACCCGCGAGCCGCCGGTTTCGACGAAGGTGAGTAGGCCCTTGCGCTTCAGGCGGGACAGCAGGTCGTAGCCGTTGGTGCGGGTGACGCCGGCGGCGGTCGAGATCTCGGACACCGTCGCGGTGCCGAGCATGAGCGCCGTCCGGTAGAAGAGAATCTCCTTCTCGTTCAGCCCCAGTGCTTCGAGCCCCTCGTCCATCGTGCGCCCCTTTATCGGTGTGTCAAATTCATTCGACACCAAATTACTGTGCAAGATGCTCTGCTATCAATGATTTTATGGCCTGATTTTCGAAGTATCTGAACATGAAGTCGAGATTTGTGGACACTGCCAGCGCCCCGGCGGCAGGGTTCGTCGAAACAGCAACCTCGGAGACGGACCACATGACCACCAAGGCAATTCTCCTCGGCTCGGCCCTGGCGCTTGGCGCGCTTCCGGCCATGGCGCAAGACACCATCAAGATCGGGGCAATCTTTCCGTTGAGCGGCCCCAACGCGCAGTTCGGCAACAGCAGCGTCAACGGCATGCGGCTCGCGCTCGAACGCATGCAGGAAGAGACCGACGGCATCGCCGACCGGGTCGAGTTGGTCGTGACCGATGTGCCCGCGCCGGGCGACGCGCCCGCCGCCACGCAGCGGCTCATCAACAACGACGGGGTGGTGGGGCTGATCGGGTCCTTCTCGAGCTCGATCACGCTGGCCGCCTCGGAGATCACCGAGCGCGCGCAGGTGCCGATGATCAGCCACTCCTTCGCGGACCAGATCACCGAGCGCGGCTACGAGTACATCTTCCAGATCTCCTCCAAGGGCAGCGCCATCGGCGCGGCGCAGCTCAACCACGCGGTCGAGATCGCCGAGGCCGAGGGTGTCGACGTGTCCAGCATCGCGATCCTCTACGAGGACACCTCCTACGGGACCGCGCAGGCCGCGGGCATCCGCGACGCGGCCGCCGAGGCTGGCATCGAAGTGGCGGTCGACCAGGGCTACCCGCTGGGCATCTCGGACGTGTCGCCGCTCATCAACTCGGTGCGGCGTGCGGAGCCGGACATCGTCTTCCCGGTGTCCTACCTCAACGACAGCCTGCTGATCGTGCGGACCATGCGCCAGCAGGGGCTGAGCACGCCGGTCGTCGGCGGCGCGGCGGGCTACATCATCCCGGCCTTCAAGGACGGGCTGGGCGAGTTCACCGAGAACGTGTTCTCGGTCGCGCCCGCCAACTACGACTACGTCCCCGAGATCAACGCGGACTACGAGGAGGCCCACGGCACCTTCATGCCGCACGAGGCGCTCATGTACGGGGCGGCGCTCCAGCACATGATCACGGCGATCGAGGAGGCCGACTCGACCGACCCCGTGGAAATCCGCGACGCGATCTCGGCGCTGGAATACTGCGACGGCTTCGCCTCGGGGCTGCCGGGCGAATGCATCGCCTTCGACGAGACCGGCGCGACCACCACCGGCTTTCCGATCTTCGTGCAGTGGCGCGGAGACGACATCGTGACGGTCTACCCGCCCGAGTCGGCACGCGAAGAACCGATCTGGGCCACGGCCGACTGATCCTTCCGGCGGAGGCGACCGGCCTCCGCCGCGCATTCAGAAGCGGAAAACTGAAATGACCCCTCTCGTTCAGGCCATCCTCGATGGTCTCCTCGTCGGTGGTGTCTACGGCGTCGTCGCGGTCGGGCTCTCGCTCGTCTTCGGCGTCCTTGGCATCGTCAACTTCGCGCAGGCCGAGTTCCTGATGCTCGGCATGTACGTGGCCTGGTTCGCCTGGAGCTTCCTCGGGCTCGACCCGATGCTGGGCGCCGTGCTCGCGCTCGCCGCGGGATTCATGCTGGGCTACGTGATCCAGCGCCTACTCGTGCAGCGCGTGATGTCGAGCGATCACGTCGCGCAGATCTTCCTGACCGTCGGGCTGCTCGCGGTGATGGAAAACGGCGCGCTTATGATCTTCGGGCCGGACTTCCGGTCGGTTCAGACCGACGCGCAGATGATTTCCTACCGGCTTGGCCCCTTCTTCATCTCTGCGGTCTACCTCAAGGCCTTCGTAGCCGCCGTGGCGATCTCGGTGGCGCTTTGGGCGCTTCTCAACCGGACGTGGCTGGGCCGGGCGATCCGCGCCACCGCGCAGGACGCGCCGGCGGCGCAGCTCTTCGGGATCAACACGCGCTGGATCTACGGCATCGCCTTCGGGCTCGGCGCTGCGCTGACCGCCTTTGGTGGCGGGATCGTCCTGAGCTTCGCGCCGGCCTATCCGACCATCGGGGCCAACTACGTTGTGCTGATGTTCACCGTCGTGGTTCTCGGCGGGCTGGGCAGCGTCATGGGCGCGCTTCTGGGCGGGCTGCTCGTGGGGATCGTTCAGTCGGCCTCGACGCTCGTGCTGCCGATCCAGCTGCAGAACCTCGCGCTCTTCGTGATCTTCATCGCGGTGCTGGCCCTGCGTCCGGAGGGGCTGCTCGGAAAGGCGGCGAAATGAAACGATCCCTCCTGATCCTCGCGGTGATCGCCATTGCCGCCATTCTCCTCGGGCTCGCCCTCGATCCGCGCAGCTACGGCGTGCGGGTGCTCTGCCTCATTCTCATGGCCGCCGCCCTCGGGCAGGCCTGGAACATCGTCGGCGGGCTCGCCAACCAGATCTCGCTCGGCCACGCGGCCTTCTTCGGCATCGGCGCCTACACCAGCACGGTGCTGCAGGTGCAGTTCGAGCTGACGCCGTGGATCGGCATGCCCATCGGCGCGGTGCTTGCCGCCGTAGCGGCGGGGGCCATCGCGCTTCCGACCATGAGGCTCAAGGGGCCGTACTTCGCCCTTGCCACGCTGGCCTTCGGTGAAATCTGCCGGATCGGTGCACAAGCCATGTCGGGCGTGACGGGTGGTCCGCAGGGGCTTTCGGTGCCGTTCTACGGCGACTCGCTGGCCATGATGCAGTTCCGCCAGCCGGGCGCCTACGTGCCGCTCTTCGCCGCGCTCTTCTTCCTCGTCTCGGCCGTCTTCGCGGTCATGAGCCACGGGCGACTGGGCTACATGCTGCGGGCGGTCCGCGAGAACGAGGAAGCGGCCGAGGTTACCGGCATCGACACAGTGCGCATCAAGCTGACGGGGGCGATCATCTCGGCCGCCTGCACGGCGCTCGTCGGCGGGCTCTTCGCGCAGTTCACCTTCTTCATCGACCCCGACACCGTCTTCAGCACGACCGAGATCTCGATCCGCGCCGCACTGATCGCGATCGTCGGCGGGGTGGGGCTGCTCTGGGGTCCCATCGTCGGCGCGCTCTTCGTGGTTCTGGTGGAGGAGTTCCTCAACAGCACGCTGTCGGACGCCTTGCCCGGCATCTCGCCGTTCCTGTTCGGCGTGGCGCTGGTGGTCATCGTGATCGCGCGGCCCGAGGGGCTGGTTTCCTTCCGACACCTGGTCACGGACCGGTTTGGCAAGAAAGGAAAAGAGGCATGAGCGAGCCACTTCTTTCCGTCTCGGACGTCACGGTCCGGTTCGGCGGTCTCAAGGCGCTGAACGAGGTCGCCTTCACGGTGGGCGAGGGCGAGGTGATCGGCCTGATCGGCCCCAACGGGGCGGGCAAGACCACCTGCTTCAGCACGCTCGTCGGCCTGAATCGGCCCAAGAGCGGGTCGATCCGCTTCCAGGGACAGGAAATGGTCGGATCCAAGCCGCATCGCGTGGCGCGGGCGGGCATGACCAAGACCTTCCAGAACACCGCGCTTTTCCCGGGCATGACGCTTTACGACAACGTGCTGACCGCGGCCCTTGGCCACGAGCCGCTGGCGCAGGCCCGCGAAACGGCCACCCGCTGCCTGCGCGATCTCCACATGGAGGAGGCGGGCGACCTCGCGGTCGAGGACATGACCTTTCCGCAGCGCGCGCTGGGCGAAGTCGCGCGGGCACTTGCGACCTCGCCCAAGCTTCTGCTGCTGGACGAGGTGATGGCGGCGCTGACGCCCGCCGAGATGGACGAGGTCATCGCCACCATCCTGCGCCTGCGCGACAGCCACGGCATCGCCTTCGTCGTGGTGGAGCACCACATGAAGGCCATCATGAAGCTGTCCGAGCGCATCCTCGTCCTGAACTTCGGCGAGCTCATCGCCAGCGGCACGCCGGACGAGATTTCCAGCAATCCCGCCGTGATCGAAGCCTACCTCGGAGCCGGCCATGATGATTGAACTCGAAAACGTCACCGGCGGCTACGGTCACCGCACGATCATCGAGGGCATCGACCTGTTGGTGGCAGAGGGCGAGACCGTCGCGATCCTCGGCGTGAACACCGCCGGCAAGACCACCCTGATCCGGGCCATCTCCGGCGCGCTGCCGCACCAGAAGGGGCACATCCGCTTCGAGGGGCGCGACATCTCGGACGACCCGCCGCATGCGCGGGTGTCCTCGGGGTTGGCCTGCGTGCCCGAGGGGCGGCACATCTTTCCGCAGATGAGCGTCGTGGAGAACCTCATGGTGGGCGCCTACCACCGGCGATCCTCGGCGCTGGACGAGGACCTCGAGGCGGCCTTCACCCTGTTTCCCCGCCTGAAGGAACGGCGCCGGCAGATGGCGGGCACGCTGTCGGGCGGCGAACAGCAGATGGTGTCGTTCTGCCGGGCCATGATGGCCCGCCCGAAGCTGCTGCTGATGGACGAGCCGAGCCACGGGCTGGCGCCCATGATGGTCGAGGAGGTCCACAGCGCGATCAACGACGTGAACAGCCGCGGCATCGCCGTGCTTCTGGTCGAGCAGAACGTGTCGAGCGCGCTGCGCGTGGCGAGCCGCGGCTACGTGCTCGACCACGGCCGGATCACGCTCGAGGGGACCGCCGGCGAACTGGCGGACGATCCCTTCGTCAAGAAGACCTATCTCGGCATCTGAATGCCGCGCAAAGACCAAGACCTGGAAGAGGAAGAACACATGCCGGTCATCAAAGCGGCCGTTGTCCAGAAGGGCGCACGCGGCTCCGACACCGGGGCAACCCTGGAAGAGGCGCTGGCGACCATCGCGGAATGCGGGTCCGAAGGCGCGAAGCTCGTCGTCTTCCCCGAGGCCTACCTCGGGGGGTATCCCAAGGGGGCAGACTTCAAGGTGGCGATCGGCCACCGCACCCCCGAGGGGCGTGAGGAATTCAATCTTTATGCTAAGGCGGCGATCGAGGTGCCGGGGGCGGAAACGCGGGCCATCTCCGAGGCGGCGCAGGCCGCTGGCTGCTTCGTCACCATCGGCGTGATCGAGCGGGACGGCGGCACGATTTACTGCACCGCGCTCTACTTCGGGCCGGAGGGCGCGCTTCTCGGCAAGCACCGCAAGCTCATGCCCACGGCCTCTGAGCGGCTGTGCTGGGGTTTCGGCGACGGCTCGACGCTCGACACGGTGGAAACCCCCTGGGGGCGCATGGGCGCGGTGATCTGCTGGGAGAACTACATGCCCATGATGCGCATGGCGATGTACGACCAGGACATCTCGTTCTACTGCGCGCCCACCGCCGACGACCGCGATTCATGGGCCGCCACCATGCGCCACGTCGCGCTCGAGGGGCGCTGCTTCGTGTTGTCGGCCTGCCAGTACCTGACGGGGGCCGATTTCCCGCAAGGCATGGGCAACGTGCTCGGGTCCGAGGATGACCGCGTGCTGATGCGTGGCGGCAGCATGATCATCGACCCGCTGGGGCAGGTGCTTGCCGGGCCGGTCTTCGACGCCGAGACGATCCTCTATGCCGATCTCGACACCGACCAGATCAACCGTGGCAAGTTCGACTTCGACGTCGCGGGTCACTATGCCCGGCCGGACGTATTCCACCTGAGCGTCGACGACACGCCGCGCCCGCCCGCCACGCGGGCCAGCACGCTGCCTTCGGCCGGCCGGAGATTTTCAAATGACTGATCGCCCATTCTACCACGAGGACATGCGCGCCCTGCAGGACCGTTACGACGGGCGTCGCGTGGCCGACGCGCTCGAGGAGCGCCGCCTGCACGAGGCCTTATGGGAGGACGAGCGCGAGATGATCGAGACATCGCCCTTCTTCTTCATCGCGACGGCGGCGACGCCCTACGTAGACTGCAGCATCCGGTCCGGCGATCCCGGCTTCGTGAAGGTGACCGGGCCGCGGACGCTCGAGTGGCCGGAATACGACGGCAACTCGATGTACCGTACGCTCGGCAACATCCGGGCAAACCCCGAGGTGGGGTTGCTCTTCGTGAGGTTCGACGGGCAGAGCCGCCGCATCCGGATCAGTGGCCGCGCCTCGGTGCGCGAAGATGCCGCGCTGCGTGAGGTCAAGGGCCACCAAGGGCTGATCGTCTCGGTCGATTGCCACGAGATCTACCCGAACTGTCCCCGCTACCTGCCCGATCTCGCCCAGGGCGAAGCTTCGCCCAACGTCCCCGGCGAAGGTCGTTCGCCGCCACCGCCCGAGTGGAAGCGGCGTGACTACATCCGTGAGAAACTGCCGAAGGACGATCCCTTCAAGAACGACGTCTGAAGCATGAACGCGGACGCGCGGGGGCCAGGGCCAGATGCTGACTTGCCACTGAACTTTCATGCAGCCGCGACCGGAGCCAGTAGATGTTTGCGCTGGTGCGCGCAGGGGCTAGGGTGAAATGCGTGCGTTCCGTATCCCAGTCGACCGCCCAGGTGGCGCTCACGATCCGCGCCGATATGCCGTGCTTGCCGCACGGGGCAGGGCACTTTGCGCCCGCCGCGTGCGCGTCCATAGTGCCGATGATCTGTTCGTCCGTGACCCTCGTTCGCTGCAGGCCTGCCGGCTCAAGTCACGGTCCGCGAGGCGTCCGCGAAACCATACGGGCGGTGGGCGGCCAAGGTTGAAGTCGGTGTGGACCTTTGCTGGCTCCGCTATCCGCAAGCGCACCCGTTCGCTTGGAGCACGGCGCCTTCTCGGTCCGCTATCGGTAGTGCCCCACGGGGTGGTGTAGGAGGCCGCGCGCGGAGCCATTCGGCGTAGCGCAGCGCGCGGCCTGTCTGGCGGCCACCGCACTTCTTCGT
>NZ_QBKN01000041.1 GCF_003054175.1 Allosediminivita pacifica | reverse complement strand
AAAGTTATGGCGGCGCTGTTGCGCCAAGCCGGTCGAGGCACAGCCGGTCTTCGGCCAGATCAGGCCATTGAAAGGGCCGTATGGAGCGGACATGGACGGGTCAGAACGGAGACGATGGCGATCGCGGATGCCCGTCAACCTGACCGGCTTTTCACCGGCGGATTGGCTCACCCGCGACAGGCCATGCGCATCACTCTCCAGGCGCCCGGCCCGACGTGCCCCCCCCCGCGATCGCAGGTGCAGTCTGCCGCTCGAACGGTCCGCCATTCCCGCCGCACGGCCAAGGGCAGCGACGCGGGTCTCATGCCGATCCGCACACCGCCCCATACCGGCAATCTGACGATTGGGATGGCAGTCCAGCACTGATCAGGCCCCGCCTCATCGGATCGCCTGCAGTGTCAGGCTCTCACGGGAGAGCTGTCCGAAGGCTCGGCTGCCGAACCGGCAATGCGGAGAAAGGCGGAAACGCCTACAGCGCCAGCGCCGATAACAGCGAAGATCATCTGCCAGGTCTCCGAGGGCATCATGGCCCTGGCGATCCCTAGGGTGGCGTGGAAGCCGGCACCACGAAGATCAGGGTGATGACAAAGCGCGCCCAGAGCGGCCGGACGAGTATGATCAGCGCCTGGCCGATGGCCAGAGTCAGGCCGGCGGCAAAGCCACCGACGAGGATTGCTCCGAGCCAGCCTGCACCGGTGCCATAGACCCAAATACCGGCATGAAGTCCGACGAAGAACGGCAGGGCGAAGACGGCAAGGTTGAACAGCAACCAGCACATGGCTGCGACGGCGGCAAAAGATGAAAGGATTCCGAGAACGAACATGGTGGTGTCTCCCGTTTGACGTGGAACGGTCGCGCCTGCCACGACCACCATGGCGCAACCCAAAAGTTAGCAGAGTTCTTTTCTTTGGGCGAGACACGAGGTGACCCGCCCCCTCTGAGGGAACCAGCCGATCGTTGACCCGTGGTGCAGATTTTCCCACTGTGTCGTGATGATCTACGTCCTGGCATATCCACAGTTTGAGCCGAGTGTCGCCGAACGCATTCGTCGGTTTCGGACCGAGAACGAGCCGGCCAGAGCCAAGCTCGTCCTCCCACACGTAACTCTCGTGTTCAGGCTGATGAATATCAACCCTCATGAGTTCCAGGAACACTGCGAGGCAGTGGCCAGCAGGTCATCGCAGTTTGAGGTGTCTTTCGTTTCTGAAGAGATTGCACACGATCCCTTTGAACAGACCTATAAACTGCTACTCGTAAGCTCGAGCGGAAGTTCCCAGTTGGCGGCACTGCATGAGCAACTCTACGAAGGCGCTCAGAGGGCGGAGCAAAAGGAAGATATCCCCTATCGTCCACACATGACGGTCGCGACGAACCCTGATCGAACGCTTGTCGAGCGTTTAGAGACGTCTTCCCTCGGAGGCTTCCCGCTCTTGGGAACCATCCGGGCGCTGGAGGTGCTTAAGCTTGAGAATGGGAGCTTACACCACCTCCGAACCATCCCGTTCGAAAAGTCGGGCTAGGGTTCGAGGGCGACGTGCGGAAGCGCGGCAGGTGGTCGTGCTTGATCCGCGCCGCGCCCCTACACTTCCGGCCCAGAGCGGTCGATCAGACCCTCCCAATGCTGCGCAGCAGCATTCTCCAATGCCGTCGCTCAGCCCGAGCGCAGCGAAATCTGCGCAAGACAGCCATAGCTGACCTAGCAGCCGTTCGCCCCTGGCATCAGGATTAGTTGCATTACAGCATGATTCACCAGTTGGGCAGAAGTCTTTCGGATAGAAGCGCGTGGTAGCATCCGCGCCTTGGATCGACAGAAGTCGCTAACTGAGAGGTTATTTTGCGGAAATATCGTTGAAAACGTCTTTCTGGTTGGCTACATGTAGCCTTGGAGGCCCAGATGATTTACAAGCTCGAAATCGCGAACTTCTACTCTGTTCGGGAGCCGCAGGTGATTGACCTGACCGTCGGACGAAAGGTTCCTGAGGAGGCCGGACGGCTCGTCAAGATCCACGACGGGTCAGAGGATCGTGCGCCCCGGGTGATCGCCATTTACGGGGCAAACGCCTCGGGCAAGTCGAACGTCCTGCGGGCTATCGCCTTCCTCAGCTGGTTCGTGCAGTTCAGCTTCGAGCACAAGGCGCGGACCCTTCTACCCTACCAGAAGTTTCTGACCGAGGCCCAGGGCTCAATGCCTACCAAGCTGTCGATCACCTTCGCGGGGCTTGAGGACCCTCTCACCGATGGGGCGACGAGAACCTGCCCGTACGTCTATTCACTTGAGCTCGGCACCCGAAGCGGCGGGGAAGACCGGGTTCTTCACGAGAGCCTGCACTATCGTCCGAGCGGCTCGGCCAGGTTGGTTCGTGTGTTCGAGCGCGACGGGGCGGGAGCGGTGAAGGTCGCGCCCTGGCTCGGGCTTGGACGGGAGCTCACCGTTCTCGAAAGCATTTTGCGGCCTGACGCGAGCGTCATCGCCACGCTGGGCCAGCTCAACAACCGGCTGGCGCTGAGCTTCGTGCAGGCCGCCAACGCGATCGATACGAACATCTTGCTGACCCGGTTTGAGCGGAACGACTTCGACCTGCTGACTGGCTATGCGCGGAACCCGGAGCTACTGAGCGCGCTGAACCGTGACATCCGGCGCATCGATCTCGGGGTCGACCAGGTCCAGATCCTCGCGGAGAACGGCGGGCCGGTCGCAAGCTTCACGCACGCCGGGCTCGATCAGCCAATCCGGATGATCTTCGAAAGCCATGGGACCCAGCAGTTTTTCCGGGTCTACCCGACCATCCACCGGGCGCTCGCGCTCGGGGGGGTGGCGGTGATCGACGAACTGGACGTGGCGATTCACCCGTCCGTCCTCCCGGAGATCCTTCGATGGTTCGCCGACCCGGAGCGAAATCCTTATGGTGCGCAGCTTTGGATGAGCTGCCACGCTGTGTCCCTGCTCGACGGTTTCCTGAAGGAAGAGGTCCTTTTCTGTGAGAAGGCGCCGGACGGGGCAACCCAGATCTATGGCCTCGGCGACATCAAGGGGATTCGGCGCGACGAGAACTTCCTGCAGAACTATCTCGGCGGGGTCTATGGCGGGGTTCCGAGCATCGGATGAGGGGGCGTCGGGTCATAGAGCGACGGGCAAGGGTATTCTTGGGTTGTGAAGGAGAGAGCGAGCAAGGCTATGGCGCCCTGCTTCAGCGGCTGGTTGACGCGAGCGGAGCCAAGATTCACGTGGTTCCTGTTAACCTCCAGCCGGCCGGTGATCCGCTGGAGTTGGCGAAGAAGGCGGAGCGCAAGCTGGCAGAAGAGATCAGGCGGGGCGGCCCATTCGCGGCACAGGCGGTCATGCTGGATACCGACCGGTTGCCGGAGCTACCGGACGGCGGCCTAGAGGCGAGAGCGATCCTGGCCCGGAGCGGAATGATCGCGATCTGGCAGCGCCCGGATTTCGAAGGCCTCTTGCTTCGCCATTTCGCCGGTCACGAACATGATGACCCGCCTCGTGGCAGGTCACTGGCCGCGCTTTCCGCCCTCTGGGTTGGCTACCACAAGAACATGTCGGCTGCGGAGCTTCAGAGAAGGATCGGGCTCGATCACGTGTCGCGGGCAGCCGGGGTTGAGCCCGATCTTGCCGAGCTTCTAAAGCGGCTCAAGCTCATTGCGCCCTGACCGATGGGGGAAGCGGGTTCGGCTGGACCGGGGCCACGTCTTAGACGTTCCGGCCCTGGAACAACGCTGTCACCGGAAATCTCGGCCGAGTTTTGACACAGCCTAGACCCATTGCGGACCTTCGTGCCAGATGCAGAGGAAGACCGGTCAGCCCATAGCCGCCGCTTACAGTTGTCGTTCGAGCTTTCCTCCGGCCTCGCCCTTCTCGGCCGGCTTTAGTCAGGCCGGTCATGCTATGCTTGGGAGGGTCCAGCTATCTGGAACACCCAGCCGTCGAGTTGGATGTCCTTTGTTACATCACTATGACTATCACGCAATAAGTTGTGGCGTTCGAGTGCAGCCTCCCGGCCCGCAGAAATGCGCGCCTCGAGTGCGGCGTCATCACCCTGACGCCTCAGGGCCTGGGAAAGGGCGTCCCACGTCCCGAAAAGTCTGCAGGATTCTGCTTCGAGTAGTTCGACCTTGTGGCCAATAAATATCCGCATGACGGCAGCGAGATTGTCCGGATCTACAGATCTGTCGCTCGCCATGCTATCCACCAGACCGTTGGCAGCTCGTTCGAAGCGCCGGAGCTCCACCAAGGCCTTAAGATCGCACGGATAAAGAGACAATAGCCGCTCGGAAAATCTCCCATCGCCCAGCCAATCGCGTAAGTCCGTTAGTTCTTCGAGAATACCGTCCGACACCGAATCGATCCGCTCGAACATAGCGTCAAGCAAACCGGCACTCTCGGCTCGCTCAAGCAGGCGAGTCCAACTCTTGTCACGCCAAAATCCGGTACATCCGAGTTTATACTGGAGCAGCAGCTCGAAGGCCTGCATCAACGCGGCCTCAGGCAGTGTATCGACAAGCTTAAGAAGATCCCCTTTTTTTCCAAAACTCGCGATTTCAACAAAGCATTCACCGAATAAGGGATGATCCGGGTTCCTCGCAATCGCGCTCACGATCCTTGGCCAAGCAGGGTTTTCTGAATGATGGGTCGCATACCACCAGAGTGGTTGCGGATCGCCGCGGTACATCCGGATGCAGGCGGCAAACAACTCTGCGCCGAGCGCACTATCGATCTCTTCGGCGGTACCGTTCAAAAGCTTGGCAGCACCGGTCAGTTGTTCGACGAGCGGCTCAGGAGGGCTGGCGCTTGTCAGAACCGTGGCGGCGAGCCAACACTTGTCTGATCTGTCTTCCGCAAGCGCCCCGGACAGTAGTGCATGTTCCTCAGGGTTGAGGTCATCCCAATATTTGACCAACCATTTCATTGTGACGATACGCGCCCCCGTGTCGGGGACATTGATTAGATCGCGCAGTAGGGAGAGGCGTCGTTTCGGCTCCAAAACGGCGAGCAGCGGTTCGACGATCGCAAGCTCATACTCATCCAGTGTGCGATATGCGAGCCGCCTCTGTAGGCGATGCGCCCAAGCTTCTATCGCCGAGCCAAGCGCATCTGCGGGCAGCGCCTCAATCGCATCGTCCAGCACCGCGTTCAGGCGGCCGTTCCGAAATGAAACTGATACCGGAAGATGCTCAATTACTGTTGGTAGAAGTTCGGCGAACAAAGTCCAAGGTGGCGCCTCGCCAAAATATTCTACTCGATTAAATAGGACTAGCCGGTTGAAAAGGACGCTGGCACAGCCGGTCGATTGTGCCTGTGCTTGCAACATTCCGATCAGTGCCCGGCGCCGGCGCCCTTCGAGTGTCGCCCAGCTGGACGCGACATTTTGAAGAACGGCAATGCTAATCGAAGGAGCGCGGTCGTGTGCAAGCCATTCAATTATGTCTTCATCGTCTTCGCGGGGTATTGCGAACCAAACGCCAGCCGCCGCGCCGCGGATGACGGCTTCGTCAGCACGAAGGAAGCGACGGCAGACAGCGGCGCTCATCGCTTCGGGATGGAGTTCAAGAGCGAGCAAGATACGTCGTCCGAGTGCCAAGTCGAGACCGAGCGGCTCGTCGGCATCGATTGCGTCAAGATAGGGCTGAATCTCGTCGATAGGTGAGGCCGTGATGAACATCTGCCTCTGATCAGCGATAAACCCGGCCCCATTGCTGACGTCGATATCTTCGAGCTCGATCAACACCTGATCCGCCCAGTCCGGTAGGCGGTCGCGCTGATCCGGCGTCAATTCGTCCGCCATGTCGATGAGGAGCGAAAAGCAGGCGTCGCGGGTTGCCGGGAAAAGTGAACGCAACCCTTTACTCGCGATCGCGAGGATAGATGATCGGTCATCAGGCGCCACCACCGCACGGAGCCATCTCAAATTGCGCGCGGCTGCTAGCGAAGTTACAGCTTCGACGCAGGCTAGGCTGCGTTCAGCCTGTTCTAATAGCTGATCACGGTCTCTCGGAATGTCAGGACGCTGAAGCGCTTGAGCGCCTGCGCGCAGATAGGGATGAGTGAAGTTAAAGCCTCTCTCGCCAATATCAAGAACGCGTCGGCGCTGAAGATTATCAATGGCATGCTGCTGGGTCTCAGAGAGCAGCGGAGGCTCCGTGTAGGCCGGGGGCGGACGCGGATCTCCGCCGAAAACAATCACATTGAAATCGGGTTTGAAGCCCGAACGCGCCGCCCCACCATTGGCGATGAATGCAAGCTCCGAGATGGCAGCCGCTTGGCCAGGCGCAGTCGCAAATGCCACTGCAGAGAGCATGGCACGGTAACCCGGCGAGGCGCCCGCAAGACCACGCGCGAAATCCACAGCATCGCTGCGAGCCTGAAACAAAATTTCGGCGGCGCCCGCGTGGGGAGGCAGGTAATCGAACGTCTGAGCCAGATACGTTAGAGCGCCTGGGTCGCGAAGCTGATCATCTCGTTCGATGAGCGTTACAATCCGTTCAATCGCGGCTGGCTCGATGTCTAGGGATTCAGCTATCGCCCGCCAGATTGCAATGGCTCGGTCGGGTGATAGCGGGGCAATCCTTAGCCACGACCAAGCACCCACCGCACACGCTTCAATTGTTGCGGCGGCACGTGACTGGAGCAGGACTGAATCAGTTTGCGCAACGATGAGTCTCCGGTTGGGCGGCAGACGCTCGATAAGTTGTCGCAATGCGCCTAGGCGGGCACTGGCATCGGCAAGTGGCTCACGTGCGCCGAGCGGGTCATCGAGAATATAAAGCCGCGCGGCGCCAATTGTGTCGGTGAGAAAACGCTCAGCCTCGTCGATATGGCTGCCGACCCCAACCTCGAACCCGTGATGTTGCAATTCTCCGCCGATGCGCCGAGCCGTCCACGACTTGCCGGCACGAGGCGGTCCGGTAAGCAGTAAAGTTCCTTGATGTTCGAGAAGCTCGACAAGCTCAGCTTCAATTCCACGATCAAGATAATCGGCTGGTCGCACCGCCCGGGGAGCGCGGTGATCCAATTCGTGCTGAAGCGCAGGAACGACATCCTCTTGGCTGCGCTTAGCGGCTCCAAGGTGGTCAGTTAGGCTAGCGAGAATACCGCGGATCGACAGCGTATCGAAGCGGCGGTGCTGCAATGTTCGATGGAGGCGTACCTCGACTGTCTCTGCGGTCTCACGCTCGACGATGGCTAGATGCGTGAGCGCGCGCGCATGTTGGGCAAGCGGCCGCTCGGCGAGCTTCTGCGCATCGGCACGGCGCTCCTCTTGGAGTTTGGTGGGCTTTTTGGGCAGTGCCTTCTCGCCGACCGTCTTCACTGCCGCACGCAACGCTTCGGCAAGCGCGTCGGATGTCGGCCGCCCATCGACCAGCGCGCGCGGCGTGCGGTCTAGGAGGAGTGGCGCGAGGATGTCGTCACAGCGGGCCGTCATGACAAACAATGCGGCTCGGTTTTCCATATCCATCAAGCGCTCGAGCAGTGAGCCTTTTGCGTTGCGATCCGGATAATGAAGCAGATAGTCCGCGAGCATCGCCATGCTGACCGATCCGGTCGCACCCTTGACCTGAACCTCGACCGTCGCTGCTGGCAGGTCTCCAGTCGTCGGCCAAGAAAGTGTTGCATCTTCACTGCCCTTCTGCTCCGGGACCATCGAAATGGGACCGTCTTCCAGAGCTGCGAGTGCCAGATCCACACATACAAGATCTTGAAAAGCAAATTTTTCAGGGCCGATGATAGCGATTGTCATAGTAAATGCGATACTTCGCGCGACGCTGGCTGACAAGAAGCGTCAATGAAGTGGATCTGGTAACGAAAAACTATTGTCTGGAGATCGCTCATGCTGCGAGCGTTCGGGTCCGCTATTGCGCATCGCTGCCGTTCGTCCGGGGCGCAGCGAAGGTCGGCCCACCGCCCCGACACGGGGCTAGGGCAAAGGGATCGCTGCGCCGCGTACGGATGGCCGCTGTCCCGGGTTTGCTGCAGGTGCCACGCCGCGCGCTGCCGTCAGGCAACTCTCCGCCCACCGCAACGGATGCAGGAAGCTGCGCGGTCATTTTGAATAGGTGCAGCGCTCACGCGCTGCCATCCGCGAGGCGGTAGACCGGGATGCCCATCTTGCGGGCCTTGTCGGCGAGGTTTTCCTGAATGCCGGTGCCGGGGAAGACGATGACCCCGATCGGCATGGTATCGAGCATCCGGTCGTTGCGCTTGAACGGCGCAGCCTTGGCGTGTTTCGTCCAGTCCGGATTGAAGGCGACCTGCGGCACCTTGCGATTGTCGGCCCAACTGGCCGCGATGCGTTCGGCACCTTTCGGTGATCCGCCGTGCAGAAGGACCATATCGGGGTGCTTGGCATGAACCTGATCGAGCCTGTCCCAGATCAGTCGGTGATCGGTGGTATCCCCGCCCGAGAAAGCAATCTTCGGCCCGGCGGGCAAGAGCACTTCATTATCGGCCCGGCGTTTTGCGGCGAGAAAATCTCGGCTGTCGATCATGGCCGAGGTCATCTGGCGATGGTTGACCCGCGAGCCGGAGCGCGGCGACCAGGGCGTGCCGGTGGTGCGCAGGTAAATGTCGGCAGCGGTGTCGCGGAAGACCTCCATGCTGTCGCGGCGCTCGATCAGGCTGTGACCGACGCCGATCAGGGTCTCCAGCTGGACGGATTTCACCTCGCTTCCGTCCTGTTCGCGCTGAAGGCGCTTCTGAGCCTGCTCGTTATCGTCGAGTTTGCGTTCGATCCGTTCCACGGCGCGGTGGAAGGTGTTGACGGTGGACCACATGATTTCGTCGAGATCGAAATCGAGGCTGGTATCGGCCATGGTGGAGATCAGGGCGTCGAAGATGTCGGCAACCGCGCCCTGGATGGCGGTGTCCTCGGGGGTGATCCGGGGATCGGCCTCGCCCTCGGCGGGACGGTAGCCATAGAGTTCGAGCGCTTCAATGACATGGCCGGTGGGAGACGTGCTGTGATCGGGTTCGAATTCGTCATGGGCATACATGGGATGTGTCCTTCGGCTGGACCGCGACCGTCGCGGCCTTCATGGCGACGACAAGCCCACGGGCGCTCCGGTCTGACAGCCCGAGCTCTTTGCGAGGGCCTTGATGGCAAAGCCCGGCTGATTTGTTTCGCGCTGTAAAGGCGGCTCTGCCGCCGACGGAAATCAGTCGGGCGCCGCCATTGCCGGGCCGGAGCGTTTGTGGGCCGCTCGCCCTCTCAAGAAGGCCAAGGCGCGGCCCCCTTGCCGAGGTGCCGCAACCCCTTGCCCATGGCGGGATCGGTTATCCCCGATCACGGCCCTCTCTGGCTATGACGCAAGCGCCATGAAGCGGCTGACGTCCTCGGGGGCGATCTGCACCCGGATCTGCGCCCGAAGCGCCTCCAGTCCGTAGCTGACGAGATCGTCGTTGAAATCCCCCCGCACGGGCGAAAGCGTGATCGCCTCGATCCCGGCCCCGATGGCCCGGTCCACCAGACTGTCCCGCGCGGCGTCGCCGGCAGGATCGTTGTCGCGCACGATATAGAGTCTGCGAAGATGCGGGGAGAACTGGATGGCGGAGAGATGCCCGGCCGAAAGTGCGGAGGCCATCGGCATCTTGGGCAATGCCTGGCGCAGCGAAAGGATGGTTTCGATCCCCTCGCCCGCTGCCATGACATCCTGCACCTCGCCAAACCGGACAGCGCTTCCGAGCAGGTCTCCCATCGCCTTTCTCGGTGGATCGATCGGCGCTTTCCCGGAGCCGTCACGTTGAAGCCAGGTGCGATGCGCACCGGTGATCCTGCCGTCGAGGTCAGTGACGGCGGCGATCATGGCGGGCCAGGTTTCGGTTGGGCCGCCGCCCTCCGGCCGCCAGTAGCAGGTCGGATGGGAACGCAGATTCTCGGTTCCGCGTAAATCCGTAATGCCGCGTGTCCGCAAATACGTCTCCGCGAGGCTGCCGGTGAGCGGCTGTGTCATGCGCCAGAGCCGTCGGGCCGCCTCGGACGATCCCGATGGTGCTGGCTGTGTTCGGGATCGGCGGGACTGCGGCTCCGGTTCAGGATATGGCAGGCTGAGGAAGCGGCGCGCTTCCTCGGCAACGTCGGCAAAATCGATGAGGCCGAGGCTTTCGCCGATCACGTCGAGCAGATCGCCATGTTGCCCGCTCTGGGCGTCGGTCCATTTGCCGGCAGCCCCTTTCCCGGATTCCCTCCCGCTCAGGCGAACGAACATGGAGCGGCCGGGCGTGTTCCGTACATCCCCGACCTGCCAGTAATTGCCCTGCTTGCGCCCGTTCGAGAGATAGTAGCGGCATACCGCCTCGGCCTCTCGGCCGAGACGCTGCGCCAGTTCGGAAGCGTTGAGACGTACCATCACGCGGCCTCCCGCTCGGAAATGCGCTCGATCGGGAAACGGCCGAGCAGTTTGCCGATGATCGCCGGCCCCGATGCCCCCACCGGCACAAAGAAGCGCAGCTTCCAGGAGATGATCTCGCTGAAGAGACCATAGGTTCGCAGACGCTCTCGCATCGCGTCGGTGAAGCCGGTCAGCTCGATCCGGTTCGCGCCCATGACCCGGACGCGGCGCAATTGCAGCCCCTCGGCCAGATCGAAGATCGTGCGGCCCTCGATCAGCGCGGCATAGGCCACGTCCGGCGTGATGCTGGTCGCAACCCCGCTGGTGGCTGCATTCACCGCCCATGCGGGTGAGACACGGCGACCGATGATGCGTTCGCCCTCGTCGGTCTGGAGCCGATAGACGCGGGAGGAGTCCTGCGGCAGGCGTTTCCAGATCGGCAGAAGCAACCCTGTCACCATATGCAGGATGCTGTCGGTGAACTCCGGCACCTCGGCCAGCTCCGCCTTCCAGGCCACGGTGAAGGCGGCACGGTCGGCCTCAAGCCAATGGGTCTCGCCCATCGCCCGCACCGGAATGTTCATCGCCTCCATCGGCCGGATCAGCCGCACGCGCCGTTCGATCTCGCCATCATCCAGCATGACGCTGGTGGTCGGGATCTGCACCGCCGCCCGTCCGGACCGCTCGTTGATGAGCAGCTTCCCCCGCGGATCGTCGAGTTCCGCCAGCGCCGCATCCAGCGGCACCGGCTGATTGCGCCTGCGCTCGGTCAGGGTCAGCAGCCGGGTCTCCGCACCGGTTCCCGGATGGGTGTGGATCACCTGCCGGTCGGTGACAATGAAGCTTTCGGCACGCAGCGTCTCCAGCCCCATGTCATAGGTGCCGGATGCAATTGCCCCGTCGATCCGGGCCTGCAGAAGCTGCTCGAAGGCCGAGAACAGGACGCCCTGCAACTCGATGGTCAGCGCCAGCAGCCGGTTCAGGAAGGTGGTGATCGGCGGCAGGTCGTCCTTGATGCCATTCGCGTCCATCAGATTCAGGCCGGTGGCGGATTCAAACCGTTCAAGCGTGCAGCCCTCGACCTTGCCGCGAACGATCAGCAGATAGAGCTGGCGCAACGCATCGCGGGCATAGGCGGATTCCAAATTATCCTCGGGACGGAAAAGCCCTTGACCGCCGGTCTGGCGCTGCCCGCGGGTGATTGCGCCCAGCGTGTCGAGACGACGGGCGATCGTGCTGAGGAACCGCTTCTCGGCTTTCACATCCGTGGCGATGGGTCGGAAGAGCGGCGGCTGCGCCTGGTTGGTGCGGTTGGTGCGCCCGAGCCCCTGAATGGCGGCATCGGCCTTCCAGCCCGGCTCCAGCAGGTAGTGCACCCGCAGGCGCTGGTTCCGCGCCAAAAGGTCCGCGTGATAGCTGCGCCCGGTGCCCCCCGCATCCGAGAAGACCAGAATGCGCTTCTGGTCATCCATGAAGGCCGATGTCTCCGCAAGGTTCGCGGAGGGCGCACGGTTCTCGACGGCCAGGCGGGCCGATGCGCCTTCGCCCTTGCGCACGATCCGGCGCGAACGGCCCGTCACCTCCGCCACCAGATCGGTGCCAAAGCGCTGCACGATCTGGTCGAGCGCGCCTGGAACCGGCGGCAACGAGCCGAGCTGTTCGAGCATCTCGTCTCGCCGGGCGACGGCTTCTCGGCTCTCGACCTTCTGACCGTCCCGGAAAACCGGCCGCGAGGAGAGGTTGCCCTCGCTGTCGGTGAAGGGTTCGTAGAGCTGCACCGGGAAGGAATGCTGCAAGTACGAGCCGACATATTCTCGTGGCGTGACGTCGACGGAGATGTCGTTCCATTCGTCGGTCGGGATTTCCGCCAGCCGCCGTTCCATCAACGCCTCACCGGTGGAGACGATCTGGATGACGGCTGCATGGCCCGCCTCCAGATCGGCCTCGATCGAACGGATCAGCGTCGGGGTTTTCATCGAGGTCAGCAGATGGCCGAAAAAACGCTGCTTCGTGCTCTCGAAGGCCGATCTGGCGGCGGATTTCGCCTGCCGATTCAGCGTGCCCTCGCTGCCGGTGATGTTGGCGGCTTGCATTGCGGCATCGAGGTTATTGTGAATGACGGCGAAAGCACCGGCATAGGCATCATAAATGCGCCGCTGTTCATCCGTGAGCTGATGCTCGACCAGCTCGTATTCCACCCCATCATAGGAGAGCGAGCGCGCGGTATAGAGGCCGAGAGAACGCAAATCGCGAGCCAGCACTTCCATGGCTGCCACGCCGCCCGCTTCAATTGCTTCGACGAACTCAGCGCGCGTCTGGAATGGAAAGTCCTCGCCGCCCCAGAGTCCGAGGCGCTGCGCATAGGCAAGGTTGTGAACTGTGGTGGCGCCGGTCGCTGAGACATAAACCACGCGGGCGTCGGGCAGCGCGTGCTGGAGCCGCAGGCCCGCCCGTCCCTGCTGCGAGGCGGCAATATCACCGCGGTCTCCTTTGCCGCCTCCGGCATTCTGCATGGCATGGCTTTCGTCGAAGATGATGACCCCATCGAAGTCCCTGCCCAACCATTCGACGATCTGCTTGACGCGCGAAACCTTCTCGCCGCGGTCATCGGAGCGTAGCGTGGCATAGGTGGTGAACAGGATGCCTTCCGACAGCGAGATCTTTGCGCCTTGAGAGAAGCGCGAGAGCGGTGTGACGAGCAGGCGTTCCATTCCAAGCGCCGACCAGTCGCGTTGCGCGTCCTCGATCAGCTTGTCGGATTTTGAGATCCAGACCGCCTTGCGGCGCCCGCGCAGCCAGTTGTCGAGGATAACGCCGGCCGACTGGCGCCCCTTGCCAGCGCCGGTTCCATCTCCGAGCATGAAGCCCCGGCGGAACCGGATCGATCCGGCAGCATCCTCGGGCGCGGCGCTCACCTTGTCGAAATGCTCATCCACGGTCCAGGCACCGGCGAGGTGATCGGCATGGGCTTCACCGGCATAGATCACCGTTTCAAGCTGGGCGTCGGAGAGCCGACTGCGGATGTCGGACGGCAGCATGGGCCGGTAGGACGGCTTTGGCGGCGCGACCGAGGCCATGGCAGCGGATTGCACCAGCCTGGTCGGGTGCGGCGCGGCGCCGGGGATGCGCAACGATTGCAGCTCATATTCCTCATAGATGGCATCGGACAGGCGAGCGCCGTCCGGTGGCGCCCAGTCCACGGTCTCATAGGCGAGTTCGACGCCCTCGGGGTCGTTGGCAGGAGCAGCGGCAGGCCGCGCAGCTGTCGCGCGGGACAGATAGCCTCGCACGGTTTTCGGCGTGGCGGTCGAAGCGGGCACCACGATTTTCGGCAATGATACCGGCGAACGCTGCGGGACATGCGCCTCGATCCATCCGATCAGCGTGGCAACATCGGGGGCGATCCCCGGTGAGGCCGGGAAACGGAGCGGATCGTCGGCGGGCAGCTTGTCGATCACCGTCAGCCGCGTGTCGATGCGGGTGCCATGTCTGGCGAAGACCGCACCATCGACGGCGGCGCTGAACACCACACGGCCACGCGCCTGCAAGCGGATGAAAGCCTCCCGCCAGGCCGGAGCTTCGGGGCCAAAGCCAGCGCCGGTGATCGTCACCAGCCGACCGCCCGGAGCAAGACGGGCCAGCGCCGAGGCAACATGGCGAAGGGAAGCATCCGCCATCCGCCCTTCGACATTGGCCATGACCGAGAAAGGCGGGTTCATCAGCACCACGGACGGCACAGCCTCCGGGGTCAGATGATCGTCGATCTGGGCGGCGTCGAACCGGGTGACGGGACAGGCCGGAAAGAGGGACGAGAGAAGATCGGCGCGGATCTCGGCGAGTTCATTGAGGATCAGCGAACCGCCGGCAGCCTGTGCCAGGATCGCCATCAGGCCGGTGCCAGCCGAGGGCTCCATCACCCTATCATCAGGCGTGATGGCGGCAGCCGTCAGAGCGGCAAGGCCGAGCGGGATCGGCGTCGAAAACTGCTGGAAGTTCTGGCTTTCCTCGGAGCGGCGGGTCTGCGTCGGCAATAGTCCGGCGATCTTTGCAAGCACGGAAATCCGTGCAGCCGGAGACGCGGCTTTACGGAAAAGCGCCTTTCCGTATTTGCGTAAGAAAAGGACGGTAGCGACCTCGCCGGCCTCATAGGCGAGCTTCCAGTCCCAGGCGCCGGTAGCGTCCGACGCGCCGAAAGCCGTTTCCATCGCACCGCGCAATGTCACGGCATCGACGCGCTGACCGCGTTCGAGATGGGGGAGCAGATGATTGGCCGCAGCCAGGATCGCTGGCGCAGCCGCCAGCGGCGTGACCGGATCGGCCACGGGGAAAACCATGTTCATGTCGGGAACCTCAGGAGAGTGGGAAGGACAAGCCCGGACGGCGCTCTCTCTCGACCGCCCTGACCTGACCACTTCCGGCCCACCTCTCACTCTCAAAGCGCAGCATAAAAAAAGCGCCCCGACCGGACGGCGGGGCGCTTGGCAGTGTCTTCCCGGGATCATCCGAAGCGGCGACCGGCTTCGGTAAAGGTGTATTCATTGGCGGCGATGGATTCATCGACCACTTCGTCCGAGGACAGATAATCATATTCGCGCTCAAGCTGGCGGTAGAGCCAGCGGGCCAGATCGCGCAGCGCCTCGATGATCGTCTCCTCGGCATCGGCGTTCATGTCCTGCCCGGTCGGGCTGTCGCGCTCGACCGAGATCGACATGCAGTATTCGTGGTAATAATGGCCGCGATGGGTGGCTTCGGCGCGAAGCTGGTAGAAATTGCGCCGCTGGACCGTCTGCAGGGCATCGGCGATGCGATGCAATTCGGTGTCCTGTGGTGCGTGCTCCCGAATACGGCGCGGAGCATCCTTCGGGTAGGAATACCAAGATTCAAAGCAGGCACCGTCCCCCTGCGAGGAAAAGCCCCGGAACCAGATGCAGGGGTCTTGCCGTGTGCCGCCGCCCATCAACCGGACGGTTCGGGTCTTGAGGTTCAGCCCGAGGATTTCGGCGATGTGCTGGAAATCCTCGTAGACGGCATCGTACCAGTCATAATCGAAGCCGCCCTCGCGATACCAGGCGCGAGCCTTCTCCCTCGCCGCATCGGACAATTCGCCCGAGCGATAGACGGTGGTTTCGATGATCTCAGGCATAGGGCTCTCTCCCTTCGAGCACCGAGGAAAGCCAACCATCGGTGTAAATCCAGTCCACCGTTTCGCCGGTGGCAAGATCGAGGACATGCGCACCACCTCCGAAGCCATCGATTCTCGGCCTGGAACAACTGTTTGCATATTGAAGGCCCCATAGACCCGTCAGACCGAACTCGGTGGCGCAGCGTTTGACGAACTGGATGACATGCTCGGAATCGCCGGTGACGTCATCACGTATCCAGAGCTGAGTGCCACCATGTTCTGGCTGGATGGAGAGCAGGAAGCCGTCCGATGGCGGATCTTCGGCGGCATTGTCATCCGCCAGAGCGTTGTAGAGATCGAGTGCGCGGGCAGCGTTTTCGGGGGTGCCCACGTCAAGCAGGCAAGAAAAGTGCGTGAAATAGTCGGCCATGATGGTCTCCGGGCATGACATGGCTCGGCGTGAAACCGAGCCGAATGGGATGGAAAGGGTGAAGCTCATGCGGCCTGTGACAGGCGGAGCAGATCGGCCGCGGTCTCGCGCCAGAAGGGATCGACCAACCGTGCCTCCAGCGCCGCGGCGCGGTAACGCAACTGTCGCGCCTCGGCTGGATCTGATGTCCGAAACGCCATGCCGCGCAGGCGGCTGGCCTCGGTCACAATCCTGCGTGCCTCGGCATCGGAGGCGACTGGCTGTTGCCAGAGGATAATGCCGGCGCGGATTTCACCGGCGAGGACCAGGCGCTGATCTCGGTCCTGAATGAGCATGATGCGCGGCTGAAAATACGGGAAGCTGTCTGGCCCCGTGCAAATATCACCGCGCGCCACGCGCAAGGCCGCGGCCTGTATGGCCTCTTCCGGTGACGGGCATTCGCCAAGTGGGATCACGCGGTCAAAGCTGTTCGCCGCGTCACTGGCGTCATAGCTGGCCACGCCGAGGCACGAGATGCGCAGCGGCAGCTTTTGCGACCGATAAAGCGCGGGCAGAACATCGGCAGCCAGAATATGACCGATGTAACGGAAGGTTTCGGAACGGGCAAAGGTCATCGGAAGCACTCCATGACGGGCGCCGGTGAGCCTCTCTCTCCGACCCTCAACCCGTCACGGCCGAACGGCCCGCACTCTTCCTCTCTGACCGGACTTGGTCCCGGTTCCGCCGCCGACGATGGGGGACCATCGTGAGGCGCTGAAGGCCCGAAGCGCGGGTCTCCGCGCTCGGGCCGGCGGGGATGAGGCGCTTTCGCGCCTTACTCCCACGGGTCCAGCTCCAGCTTCACCATATCGTCGTCGCCGTCGAACTCGGCGGCGGGGCAAGCGGCGTGGGTGCCGTCTCCGGCCTGGAACACAACGATCGAAACCATCAGCGTGGCGGCAAGGCTGGCGGCGAAGGCGGTGGCATCTGCATAGGACATGGGTTCCGGCTCCTGTCTTTGGAGGCGGGGGACCATCCCCCGCGCTGACCAAGCGCCCGAAGTGTCTGACCGGATCTGCAATCACCCGAGGGCGTTCGGACTTTTCCCGAATCCCCGAGGGCGGCACGCGAAGCGTCAAGCCGACCCCTTTGGGGTTGAATGTCAAAGAGACGGATCGGACCAAGGTTTGCGAATGGAAGCGGGGGTGGTTTTTCGCATCTGACAGGATGCCGGATACCCGTCGCAGATGCTCTGCCGCGCCAGCCTTGCAGCCATGCTGGCATCAGGATCGTGTTCCCTTCAGGCCAGAGATGGCTGCCGCTTGCCCATGTGCAGGATAACCGGGTTTATGGTGAAGCTGGAGTTGTATCAGTGGATCGCCGAAAAGGAGCCCAGACCGGTCGCTCGCAGCTACCGCATGAATGGTATAGGCATATGCCAAGATGTGTGTTTGCAAATAAGGATCAACATGCGTGACACTCTGGAGCGGCAACAGGTGTGGATCTACTTCGCGACTGTCGCTCTTGCCGCGATCCTGGGATTTGCCCTGTCAGGCACAGGCGAATTGGAAGGCGGGATTAATTCCGCACTGGCCTTCATGTTATTTGTCACCTTCCTCCAGGTGCCGTTGCCGGAGATTGGCCGAGGATTCCGCGAAACGCGCTTTCTGGGTGCCCTTCTGGTCAGCAACTTCATCGCCGTTCCGATCCTTGCCTTCCTGCTATCGCAATTTGCCATAGACGACGCTCTGCTGCGTCTTGGTATCCTTATGGTGCTGCTGACGCCCTGCATCGACTACGTGATCACCTTTGCCCATCTGGGGCGGGCTGATGCGAGGCTGCTGCTGTCATCGACGCCGATCTTGCTGCTGGTGCAGATGGCGCTGCTGCCGATTTACCTTGGCCTGTTCCTTGGTGACGAAGCCGCCAACCTCGTGCGTGTCGGCCCGTTCGTGCATGCGTTCGTTTGGCTGATCGCCGTGCCGCTGATCTGCGCTGGCGCAGTCCAGCTTTGGGCTGCGCGGCATACGACAGGGCAGCGTGTCAGTGACGTTTTGGGGTTTCTTCCGATCCCTGCAACGGCCCTGGTCCTTTTCCTCGTTGTAGCCGCCACTGTTCCCGTTCTGGGGGCCGCCAGCCGCCATGCGCTATCCGCCCTGCCGATCTACATCGCTTTTGCCGTCACCGCCCCGTTCTGCGGCTGGGGCATCGCTCGCGCCTTCGGTCTTAAACCTGCTGCGGGGCGGGCCGTGTCCTTCTCGTCTGCAACCCGAAATTCCCTCGTTGTGCTGCCGCTAGCCCTTGCTGTTCCAGGTGCGATACCCGTGCTTCCGGCTGTGATCGTGACGCAGACCTTGGTGGAACTAATCGCCGAATTGATCTACATTCGCGTCTTTCCGCGTTTCGGAAGGGCGCACGAGGATCAGGCTCCGTCGGCCTGAACCGCAGGAATATCCGGCACAGATCCCAAAGAAAAAGCCCGATCATGAGGACCGGGCGAGTTGCGGAAGCGGAGCGGTTGGAACGGGACGACCGAAGCCGCCCCGCATGCGTGCTATTCAGCAGCGACCCTATGCTGTTCTTCCTCGTCGTCAGCCAGGTCGTCCTCACCATCGCCGGAGAGGAAATCGGGCAGATCGTCGGCTTCCGCCGCAGCGCCCGATGCCGGATCGACTTCGATCCCGTCATCCACCATGCGCAGCGGTTCAGGCAGCCAACCGGAATCGGCCAGCAGGCGTTCGGCCTCCTTGGCCATATCACCCTTCTTCAAGTGCCCGATCAGATCGGCAGCCCGATCTCCGGCCCCTTCACGCACAGCCTCAAGGATACGCGGCTTGGTCACGCGGCCGAGATAATTGCCAACCGTCGGCCGCCAGCCCACGGCCACCATGTCGAGGCCAGTTGAACGAGCCAGCCGGTCAGCCTGCGACAGGCGGATGTCCAGCCCGTGCTGACTAACGCCCGTGCCGCTGTAAGGGTTCGGTTTCTCATAGAGCGCGTTGATACCGTAGCTGACGCAATGGGCGAGCAGATCCATGCGCGAACCATCGTCCAGATCGGTCAGCCAATCCCAGAGGGCGGCATCGTCTGCCGGGACATGATCGCCCCAGCGTTCGTGGCGGTCAGCGATGGCCTTGGCCGACGCGCTATCGCGCAGATCCTCGGCCTGTGCGGGCAGATGAACCTCCCGGACCTGTGCTTCCAGGCATCCGCGACTGGAATGCGGCATGAAGCAATCCATGACCAGCCTGTGCAGCAGTGCCGTCATGGCGACATGCGGGTTCACGGCCACCGCATCCCGCAGCGCCAGCGTGCGATGCGCGGTCAGTTCGCTGACCAGGCGATCGGGCAGCGGCTTGATAGTGTCGGCCTCGTCTTCCTCCTCGGTTTCGACTGCCTGGCCGCCCAGCGTAATGACAGCACGCTGATGGCTGCTTGTCGGTTCTGCCCGCTGGATCACCTCGCCGGTTTCCGGGTCAATGATCTCAGCATCTGGTTCCGCAGGCGTTTCATCCTCGG
The DNA here is from genome assembly GCF_003054175.1 of Allosediminivita pacifica. Taxonomy (GTDB): domain Bacteria; phylum Pseudomonadota; class Alphaproteobacteria; order Rhodobacterales; family Rhodobacteraceae; genus Allosediminivita; species Allosediminivita pacifica. Next base: position 2,506 of record NZ_QBKN01000041.1, on the reverse strand, counting down.
CGCGAACATAGCCGCGTTCGATCAGCAATGCGCCATCGGCATCGATGCTGATGAAGACACCGGCCATGCCGATCTGGTCCGGCTCGAAGGTCATCGGGCGGCGCTCGAACGCTTCCAGCGCCTGTTCGATCTCGCCCAAGCGAGCATCGATCTCGTCCGGCAGTTCGTCAGCCTCACCATATTCGGCTTCAAGCCGGTCATATTCATCGCGCAATGCCTCGCGGGTAGCGCGTTCCTCTTCGCTCAGATCGACCGTGGTGCCGACAAGCTGGCGAAGGCCATTGTCGTGACCATAGGGAAAGGTGATGGCGACCTCGACCCATTTCCAGCCCTCGGCGGCGATGGCTTCGGCCTCGGCCTTCAGCTTTTCGCCCACCAGCCGGTCGAGCAACACGGGATCTTGCAGCCAGCCGCCATCGTCCTGCTGAAAGAGATCGCGCAGCACGCAGCCGCCAGCCTCTTCATAGGCTGCGATGCCGACAAACACCGCTCGCTTGTCGGAGGCTCGGACTGTGGTTTCGGTCAGCAGGCGGCGGATGTGGTACGGTTCCTTCTGCCAGCCATCCTTGATCGCTTCCCAGACCTGCTCCTGACGGGCATGGTCAGAACTGACGCTGAAGGCCATGAGCTGTTCCAGCGTCATGCCGTCCTCGGCATAGAGGTCGAGCAATGCCGGTGAGACGGAAACAAGACGCAAGCGCTGCTTCACCACCTTGGCATCCACGAAGAAGGCGGCGGCAATGGCTTCCTCGCTCATGCCCTTTTCCCGCATGGCCTGGAAGGCGCGGAACTGATCGAGCGGATGCAGGGGCGCGCGCTCGATATTCTCGGCGAGCGAAACCTCGTCGATCAGGATATCGTCTCCGGCCTCCGAGACGGTACAGGGTACCGGCGCGGTCTTGTTGAGGCGCTTCTGCTTGACCAGCAGTTCCAGCGCGCGGAAGCGGCGACCGCCGGCGGGAACCTCGAACATGCCGGTTTCCTTACCCTCGGCGTCGAGCTCGGGCCGGACATGCAGGGACTGGATCAGCCCGCGGCGGGCGATGGACTCGGCCAGTTCTTCGACCGAGATTCCGGCCTTCACCCGCCGGACGTTGGACTGGCTGAGCACCAGCTTGTTGAACGGGATGTCGCGCGAGGACGACAGGGTGATCTTCTGAGTGGCAATGACCATGTCAGGGTCTCCATGACGGACGCCGGGGAGCCTCTCTCTCCGGCAACCAGCCCGTCACGAAACCCCCACCCTCCTTTCCCTCTCGTGGCCGAGCCGGGGATGAACGCGCAGACCCATCAGAGCTCGCCGCGGGCACGCAGGCTGGTCTCCCGGCCAGCACCGGTGATGATGTGGTCGTGCAGCACTACCCCAAGGGACGCACAGGCGTTTCGGATTTCCTTGGTCATCGCGAGGTCGGCGGCCGAGGGCTCGGGATCTCCGGCCGGATGGTTGTGCACGATGATCAGCGCCGAGGCATTGAGCGCCAGGCCGCGCCGCAGCACCTCCCGGGGATAGACCGGGACATGATCGACCGTGCCGATGGCGAGGCACTCGTCGGAGATCAGCCGGTTCCTGCGATCGAGATAGAGGACATGGAAGCGCTCCACATCGCCCCTGATGGTGAGGGCGCAATAGTCAAGCACCGCCTGCCAGGACGACAGGACAGGGTTCTGGTTGAGATGGCGCAGCAGGATCTGCCGGGCCTCATAGACCACGGCCTGCTCCTGGGCGGAGAACCGGAACGGCTGCGGTTCGCTGGCGGATATTCTCATGTTTCGTGTCATGGTGCTGTTCTCCGACGGGCAGCCGGCCGGGCGCCGAACTTTCACCGCGTCACGAGGAGAAGCGCCGCCCTCTTCCTGCGGAGAGAGCGGCGCCGAAGCTGCAGAACCCCTCAGGAACTCGGGGGCTCCGCATCGGGGCGTGTTCCGCCTGGCAGACGGCCCGAGCGATAAAGCAGGCGCTCGGCATCGCGAATGCTGCCGGCATCCCGGGCGGCCTCGGCCCAAACCGAGATCGGGAAGGCCCCCGTGAACAGCAGATCCCGCTCGATACCCATGCCGAAGGGCAGCCGAATGGAACGCAGTTCGTTGAGGCTCCATGAGCCAAGCTCGGGGTAGCCGATATCGGCCAGGCCGAACATGATGTCACCGTCCTCGTCGAGCTCGGTCGCAAGCCAGACACCGGCGCCAAAGGGATTGAAGAACTTCACGATCGGAATGTGATCCTGATCGCGATCGCGGCCATTCGCCAGCAATCGGTCACGCTGTGTATCGGTCAGGAGGATCATGCCACGGCCCTCCCTTCCGTCGGGATCTGCCGCTCAACATCGGTGCTGTCGCCGGGCAGATGGGCCAGCAGCCAGTCGGCCGCCTTGCTGGCCTGCGAGGCGGCGCGGACGATCGCGCGAGAATCCTCGCGCATCACCTCCAGCCAGGAGCCGATGTAATCGGCGTGGCGCACAGTCGGGACGATCCCGAGCGAGGCGCAACAGAACGCGCTCGAAATCTC
>NZ_QBKN01000040.1 GCF_003054175.1 Allosediminivita pacifica | reverse complement strand
TGGTAATCTTTGACATGACCGCCTCCCATTAAGGATTGTTGCGATCCCACCTTGGCACAGCGATGCCGTCGGGGGGCGGTTACAGCATCAAAGCCCGTGGTCAGCCTGCCTGCAGCGCAGCGCGACTGACGAGCTCGGCCCGCCGGTCAGCGCGAGGCCCGTCGTGAGCTACACCATCAGTAGGGACATCATCATCGTTTTCCGGCGCGTTGGCGTGGATACTGACGGACGAAGATCCGTTACCGAAGTCCTGAGCCTAATCGTCATCCGGAAAATCATGTAAGAGGCGAAGCGGGCGTGGTGCGGTTTGGTTTCGACATGGCCTTCGCAACAACTTGAGGGCGGCGGTGCCAAGACTACCCGGATGGGTCAGATCAGGTCCATGGTCGTTCGCGCCAATTGGAACCCCCAGTCCGATGGCCCGACGTGCAGCTCGGCCTCGCACTGGAGGTGACGATAGTCCGCCGCGAATGTGAAGATCACGTCCATCGCCGCGCCGCCGAACGTCTGGGCAAAGGAATGCGCCATGGCATGAGCCATGACCCGGGCGGCCAGATCCCGTTTTGCCTGCGCGGCGTCGTCGTCGAGACGCTGGGTGATGATGCGATGGTCCTTTTCCGAAAGCGTAAGAACTCTGGCTCCCCAGATGATGTCGCAGTCGCTCTTTTGGGCCCAATGAAGGTGCAGCCTCTGGAGGCTGTGGTCGATTTTGATATCCACAGTGGCTCGTGATGGATTTGGGAGCGTTGCGAGACCCTGCCTGAGCCGCGCGATCGTGGGATTTTCGAGCCTTAAAGGTTGGTCGGTTTGCGTCGTTTCGAATTCAGCCATGACTTTGCGCAGCCCTGCCATACGCGCGAGATTGAGCGACCGGGTGAGGTCAGTGTTCTGATCAAGGCTGCCGGGGCGCCAGTCCAGCGTCGGAATGACCGAATTCCGCGTTTTTATGTGCGGCGGTAGAACCGGCACCGACGACTCGAGGCTGTCGGCAATGAACGTCAAGATTTCGGCTTGCAATTTCGCCGCTTCGTTCGTGTCCCAGATCCACGCCGCACCCGTTTCGATCTGGAAAGCCCGCGCGATGGGCTCAAAACGGAGTTTGCCTATTTCATCCCCGTCGCTCTGTGACACGTGAACCGTCCGGGGCCTGAGGTTCTGGATCCAGGCGGACGAGACAAGACGCGACCAGTTTTCGCGGTCCTCGCCTGATGGCGGTCGTGTGCGGACCGGCGTGTTGGGCGGCAAGGACAGGGTTTGCTCTGGATTGGAGAAGTCTGCGAGAGTGATCATGGCTGGCCCATCAACAATTGCCGCTTTTGCCGTTCGGTCAGGTCTCCGGTTTCCGTATAGCCGGTCTGGGCCTGCCATGCGCTGATGGCGGCACGGGTTCTCGGGCCAGTGATCCCGTCGATTTTGGCCCTGTAGTGACCAAGATCGGCCAGGGCTTTCTGGACGGTCTTCAACTCGTCCTGCGCCAGCTGAAGGGGGGTCGTGTTATCCAGACCCGCCAACACATTCGTGGGCGGCGTGGGCGGCGTGGGCATCAGGGTAGCAGGGGACGACGGGGCGAGAACCGCAGGCTCAGCCACCGGCGGCCGGCTCTTCGGACGGAGTGGGTTGGTCACGGTCTGCGGACGGTGGGGCTCCGCGCGGTTTGCGTCAAGGAACGGCCCGAGGAGCGGAGGCAGAGATGCAGACTGACCGGCGGTTTTGCTGATCGCACGATCTACGTCGATCCGGAAAAGCGCGCGCGCGCCTGCAAGGATGACCTCTCGGCCCGCGGTCGACGCGATCATGCCTCTGGACGGCAATGCGGATCCGGACGGCGCGGTCAGTCCATGACCGTCCTGATCCCGGATCTGCACGGTGTCGCCGGTGGCCGTGATCAGCAGTTGTGGCGCGATGGATGCGGGCTCGGACGCGCGAAAGCGGCCGCGATTGCGGATATCGACGGGGATGGTCGAGACAAGGGTGTCGTCCAACGCGTCGCAGGGAACAAGGAATTGCACGCGGTCCTCGCCCATCTGTACGGTGGTCTGAACCGCATTCCCCGTCACGGCATCGACACGCAGGATATCGCCTCCATCAGCCAGGCGCACCGGCAGGTCCGCAAGGGCGGCACAGGAAGGATCGCTGGCTTCGCCAACCGCAACCGGCCCCGCCCTGGTCAACAGAACCGGGTTGCCCCGACCGTCGCGAGCAAGGAAACCCGGTTCGGCGCTCGCATGGATGTCTTCCGGCCCGGATGGCCCTGACACGAGAACGCCGGTGCGGGTAGGTGCGTACAGGCGACCATCTTCGGGATGTCGCATCGGAGCAGCCAGCACGAACAGATCGTCAAAGCGCCCTTCGGACAGGTGGCGGTTCATCGGAATGCCGTTCCGCGACAGCCCGTTTGCTTCGGCACCGGTCCGGCTGACATACCAGTTCCAGACGCGATCCGCGCCGCGCCAGTCCCGGCAGCGGGATTGGCGGGTGATTGCTCCGCCATTGGTCATGGCAACTGTCGGAGTGCCTTCGGCACAGAGGACCGGCGCGCCGTCGATGAAATCATGCCGCAGCGCGGTTGCCTGCCTTGGGTTTGCCTCGGGGGCGGCGCGGGTTGCGCTGTCCACGTCCAGCGCGTCGGCCGAGTGCCGCCACCAGCCATCCGCCTGCGTCACGAGCTCGATCATGCCGTCAAATGGCGCGGCCAACCCGGCGTAGTCATCCACCGACAGACGGCCTCCGGACAGGACCACGTCTTCGTCCTTGAAGGTGATCGCCAACTTTGCGGCGGTCGGCCCGGCGGCCTGTCTTTCCCATTGCCAGATCGGCGTATCAATGAGGACCCGGTTGTCGTTCACATGCGCAGTCGTGGCTTTGAAGGCTCCGGCGTCAGTCATCGCAATCGGGTTACCCTTATACGCCTTTCCGTCCTCGCAGAACAGCGTTACCGGCTTGCCCGGCTCTTCCGGGACGGACTGGATGGTGCCGTCATGCGCTTCGACGAGGCGGGCATGGCAGGCCGCGAAGCCGTCCCGATCAACCGGTGTGCGCAGGATTATCGCATCCGGATCGAGCCTGCGCACACCGGTGTCCCACGAAAAGACGCCAGCCGGGGTGTAGATCTGCAAACCGTCCTCACGGTTGCCGATGGCCATGGCGTTATCAATGGCAAAGCGCCCGTTGCGTGCGCGGACCTCACGCCAGAGATCGTCCTGCCATCGATAATCAAGCTGGAGCCGCCTTTGGTGAAGTGTCATGCGCAGGCGTTTGGCTTCCCACGGAACGGCTCCGGCCATACGCGCGGCGACGGCCTCGGCCTCAGGCTCCGGTTCCCAGGTCCCGCCGTTCCAGCGCCAAGCCCGGTCGCCCCCGACGTACAGCCCCGAAGCCAAGGTATCGCCGCGCCCAAGCTGTGCGGTGTCCGACTGGCAATGAAGCCCTGTTGCTCCGGTGACCGGTGTCAGCTGGGTGGGGATGCCGTTTGTCACGAGGGACACGATGTCGTGGCCGGACCACAACTCGGCTTGGGTCCCAAAGCAGCTGATCCGGGCGTGGATCTGGTCATGCGGGAAGGAACCGTCGCTGATCTTGGGGACCGCCATCAAACGGCTACCGGACGCGTCCAGATAGGTGCCGTCGACCGCGCCGTCGGTCTTCCACCAGTGCCACAGAGAGGAATGCATAAGGGCACGGCGTTCGAGCGACAGGGGGGCGTCGGCACATGGGACCGGGTCCGCCGTGCCAGAGGCGAGCTCGAAACATGCCGCGCCAGCTTCGGCGATCAACCGATCGGGGTTGCTGTCGGGCCTGCCAACCCGGCTGAATGGCAAAGGAGAGCCAGACGCATCGGTCCCGCTGTAGAGCACATCATTGCGGAAGGCTCCGGGGCCGGACTGGAGCCTGCGCAATCCGAAATCCGTGGCCAGCAGCAGAACGTCTCCTTCGGCGGCCATGCCTCTGACGGTATCGAAGGGCATCTGTCTGCCGCGCCGCCACGAAAAGGTCTTGTATCGATCCCGACCGTCGCGGTCTCTTGCTTTCGCCTCGAACTTCCCGTCCGCTCCGGCAAACGACACCCGCAATGCACCGGTATCGACGGCTGTCCGGTTCTGCCACGGGGTCTCGTCCGCCGCAGGCGCGCGCCACAGGCGGGCGCCTCTGTCCCACACCACGCGACCGCCATCCGTTTCCGCCCAAATCACGGACCGGCCCGGGGAAACCCCGAGCGAGTCGAGCCGTGTCGTTCCGGGATCGGCGGCGACCGGCGGCGCGCCGTCGATCAGCGAGGCAAGTGTCGGAAGACCCGCGTGGGTTCCCGCAGCGGTGATCACCACCGGCCCGGCTTCGTTCGCGGCAAGTGCCACCAGCCGGTCGGCGTCGAAGGCCAGACCGCGCCGGGCCGTCTTCCAGGCGTCCTCGGACGTCTCAGGGGCGATCGTGGTCACGCCGGTCCTGCGAAGCCAGAGCCTGCCGTTTTCTGTCGCCAGCGTTTCGGTGAACCGCGGCGGATCGGAGGCTTGCCAGCCGACGCCGCTCAGGCTCTGCCAGCCAGAGGGCGTCGCGGCCTTGACGACGGGTCCGTCCAGATCGACGGCGCTTGTGCCATCGGGAACGGACTGCCCGTCCTCGAACACAAGAGCAGGCACCAGACCCAGCGGCCCCAGGGTTGCGACACGGCCTGTCGCCACCGTGACATCGTTGCGGATATCGTGAAGGAAGCCCCGCGCGGCGAAATCCGGCATCGGACGACCGGACACTTGATAGGTTGCCTCCAGCCCGCCGCCGCGAAGGGTCTCTGTCAGGCCCAGCGCTCCGTGGGAGAGACCGAGGACATTCGTGTCGGAGGACCGCTGCCCGGTGACGGCATCCATCCCGCCCTCGGCAAACAGGAAACGACGGTGGGCCAACCCCACAGCCTCGGGCAATGGGGCGATGCTGACCGGTTGCAAGCCCGCGCCTTGCACGAAATGCCAAAGCCCGTGCGCGTTGATCAGGGCAATACGGTCCCGGCCTACCAAGGCCGTCCGACCCGGAGCATCTGGCAGGAAGGACCCCTTCGCGATCGCCTGTCCGGGGGACATGGCGTGGTCCTGACCAAACAAGACCTGCGAACGCTCTCTGTCCCACGACACCCAGGGGGTTTCATACGGCGGGATCGGGAGAGGACGGCCTCCGCTGATGGTTTGGCCGGGTTTTTCATCGCCGGTTCTGACGGAAAACGCGTCGTCCGGTTCGAGGTCGAGCGAGGGCGGGGCCAGCCAGAATTGCCCGTCTATCCGGGTGACGAGCCGCGTGAGGTCTTCGAGTGTGGCTTGATCGGTTGTGGACACTCTCAGACGGTCGGACCAAGGGTCTGCTTTCGACGTCTTGCCGCTGGCGGGATCGACCTCATAAATCGCCTTGGTCGTCAAAATCCGCGTGGTCTGGCCATTGGATGCATCGGCAAGCAAGACCTCGTCGCGTGCCAGCGCAAGATCGGTTTGCAGATAATGCCTGCATTCCGGCGCTTTCCACGTTTTGCCAAGCCCCCAGCGTTTGGCCAATGTCAGCGCCCTGTCTAACGGCGCGCAGGGCGCGTCCCATTCCGCGGTGATTTGCCCATCGGCCGCCTGCGACCAGAGCACCGAAACAGTCGATCTGCCCTGCCGTTCGAATTTTCCGGGGGCGATCTTGACCGGATCCGGGACAAAGGCTTCGGTCACGGGGGCAGATGGTGTCCCATTGATCGTGACGACCCGCCCGTCGGGCGCCAATCCCCATATCCCGCCGTCGGTGGTCATGGTTGCCGCGTGCAGGTCGGCCTCGGCCTTTTTCGGATTCTGCAACGTGGTGTTGTCGGTCCCAAGCACCAGAAGTCCGTCCGGCGTGGTGACGCCCATGTGGGTGCTGCTGCGTACAATGTCAAAAGCCGACGCGGCAATCTGCTGCCAGACGCCCTTCGTTTCGCGAAACAGCCCACGCCCCGGCGCTTCCCAGAAATACGTTTGTCTGGCGAAGGAGAACAGTCGGCTCTTGTCGGTCATCTCTGCATCGAAGGCCATGTCCGATTGCCGGTTCTCGCCGTCGATCCGGACGAGGCGGTCGGGCAAAAGCAGGAACCGGTCGCTTTGACGGATGCCTGCGGCTGCGCGCAGCGCATCGGGTTCGACGCGAAACGGAGGCCGTGTCCTGGGGTCACAGGTTTGCGTGGCATCAAGGCCCGGCTCGATCCTGCATTCGTAAAGCACCAGAGCTTCGTCGATGCGCCAGAGGCGATCAGACGCAAGGTGCCAGCTTTTGTCTTTGGCGGGACTGTAGCTCCATGACACGCTTTCGAGGGGAGCCTGCCTTTGCCTCTGAGCAAGTGTCCTGTCGATGACGTGAATGCGGGTCGGTTGCGCGCGCGGTCCTTCGATCAGAACCAGATCATTTGCCTTGCGGACGAAACCGAGGGTTCGGTCCTCTTGCGGTTCGGGCAAAGCAATCCGGGCGATGGGGTCGCGCCCGGTGGGAGAGAAAAGTTCGAGATCGCGGCGGCCCAGAAACGCGATGAACGCCGGAGCCATGGCCATGTCCACAAGGGCTTTGGGGTCCTGCTGTGGCCTTGGCAAGACCGGCAAATCCAAACGGCGCAAGGGGATCGCGTCACCGTCCAGAAAGCCGCCATAGCCAATGCCGCTGTCATCCCAGACGGTTACGCCCAAGGTGTCCACTGCATCTGACGTGAGGTCGATCTCTGCAGCATGGGACGGCCGGCCTTTGAGAGTAGTCGTGCTCCAGAGGCGGCTGCGCAGATCATAGTGCCAGACCGCGTCGGGGGCGAGCATGGTAAACCCGTTGTCCCGACTGAATGCTCGCCTGAGCTCGATGCTTTGAGGCGTCGCATTTCGTGCGGGCTGAAGCGTGGCCTCCACCCCGTCCCATCGGCGCAGGCGCCCGCCGGTCTCGAGCAAGAGAACCTGCCCGCCGGTCCGGTCCAGCGTGATCTTGGCGGCCTTCAGCGTTATGCCCCAGTCAAGATCCTGCGGGGAGGCGTCACAGCTGTGAGGGGTTGGAATGGCCTCGAGCGGGATCGCTTGCATCAGGCCGTCATCGATCAACACCAGATTGCCGTGCAGGATCGCCAGCTGGGCCGTGTCAGAAACCCCGCGTTCCGTAAGCGCCACCCAGCGGCGGAACCGGGGATTGTAGATTGCCAGCCGGTCGGTCGTGGCGACGAACACCCGTTCATCCGGTAAGAGCAGCGCATCGACCAGTGTTCCTCCCGGAGCTTCCCTTCCGCGGAAGCGACACTCGACATTGCCTTCGCGCGACACAGCATAACGGCGCCCGTCCTCTTCGGCCATGTAGACCAATCCGTTGCCGGTCATTCCGGCAGAGAGGACACGCTCGCCCTTTCCCGAAAAAAGGGTGTCTCCCAGCATCAGGCGGTCGTTGGAAAGCCACATCGGATCGCTGCTGCCAGCACCCAGAATGCGGACGGACCCGCGCCCATTGGCAAAGGTCGGCCCCATGCGCCTGTCTTGCGGCAGGTAGGTCATGACCTTGCCGTTGCCGCCGAAATACACGCGATCGCCATGGGCATAGGCGTCTTCGATTGTGTCGCTGGACAAATCGGCGCCCGCGACGCTTCCGGTGACCGGTTGCCACCCCTGGTCATCCTTCACCGCCGTAACGATCCCATCCGGAGACAAGGCGATCACCGACCTTCCGCCCAAGGCGAGATCGGCGATCCCTTCATCCGGGCCTGCGTACAAGTCTGACCAGCTGCGCGCGCGTGGATCGTATCGGGCTATGTTACGACCGTCCGAAAAGGTCAACACGCCGCCCGCGCTTGCGGCCGTACTGGGGATGAACCCGCTCGGAGCCTCCTGACCGGTCAGGGCGACAGGAGCACGTCCACCACCGCTTTCAAGCCGCCACGGCCTTCCACGCCGATCTGTAATCCACAGGTTTGGACCATCGGCAGACACATCGCCGATGTCCGGACCGGGCGATGTGCGTTCTTCGAAAGTCAAGGTGTGGGTCGGCCATTCGCCTTGCATGCCGCCTTCGAAAATCCGCCCGGTCGCAAAATCGATCAGCCAAAGGGTGCGGTCCGAAGCCCGTAGTTCAAGCCGGGAACGGGACACGTTCGGTGGCAGGTCCAAAGCGATGGTCTGGAAACGCCGCTGAGCAGGGTCATGCAGGATCACCTCGTCGTTTCGCAACCCGATGAGCGTGTCTTTCCAGAAAGTGGCTGCGGTTATGCCATCCAGACCCGGAAGAGCCGGATCCGAAGGAAACAGGGGCTCGGACCCCGATGAGGCCAGATCCACCACGGTCCCGTTTGCCAGCAAGCCAAACACGGTCGCGCCGGATCCGGGAAGGATCTGACGGACCTTCGCGGGAGCCTCCTTGCGCCAGATGACCGAACCGCCCTGAACCTTTCCGACTTCGGATCCTGCGGAATACAGGATTGTGCTCCCGTTTGCCCCGGCATGAAACGTGTCCACGGCCGCGTCCACAAGCATTGACCAGTGGCGCTGCTTCGGATCGTAGACGTGGATACCCGCTTTCCCGAGCACAACGAATTTGCCGTTCTGCAAGGCAGCGTGCTCCACCGCCGTGTCGGACAGGTCCGGACTGACGTTGTCCTCTCCGACGAGCGTTTGGACAGAGGCGGGTCCGCGCGCGGATTGGATCGTCAGGCATGACGCGCCGCGGTCGCAGGGTTTGGACGTCAGGATAAGCACCTTGCCCAGTGTATCGACCTCCAGATCCAGGACGTCGCCTTCGACGCCTCCAACCGGACGACGGGTGCTGGGATGCCTGGGGTCGATCACCTCCAGACCACCGCTGCCGCCGATCCAGAATAGATCGGCCGCGAAAACCAGATGCTCGGGGCGCGTGACAGCCCCGGTCTGCGCGACCGAAGACCACGTGCCGTCGGTCTGATCGAACAGACCGACGGCGTCGTCTTCGGTCATGGCCAGAACCCAGCGCCCGTCGTCGGACACGGCCCAGACCGAGATTGCGTCCTGCTCGACGGGCGTGCCATTCTGGCGTTCCCACCGGCTGTCGGACAGGACAACATCCCAACGGCCGCCGCTTCGCCGTGCCAAACCGCCCTGATCGGTGACAGCGAAAAGCGTCGAAGGCGTCTGGCAGTCCGAGACATTAGAACAGTCAGTCGACAGGAAAGACAGTCCGCCCGAGAGACCGCCTGATCGGGGCAGGGTTTCTTCGGTGAACAAACTGGTCTCCATGTCGTAGGTCTGAATCGCGCCGTCCGCCCGACCAACCACGGCGGTCTGTCCGCTCCGGACCATGTCGACGATGGGCGCATCCGGTGTGCGATAGTCCGCGAGCTTCCTTGGGTCGTCGATCTCGGTCAGGACCGGAGGATCGAAATAGCCGCGCGTGTCGACAATGCGGGCAAGCACCCAACCGCCTGTACCAAAGGCCAGAATGGCCGCCACAAGGAAGAGCCCCAGACCGGGGTCCATGCGTTCGCGCACGCGGCTGATCCGAAGCCTTGCCTTGGCCTGCGCGGTGCGCGCCGCCTGCGCGTGGTCTTTCAAAGAGCGTGACCCAGGACCGGTGCTCATACGGCGTCTCCCGTGTAAAAGTCGCCATGGGCGAATCCTTCGCCGCGGTCCCGTTCCGAGCGCAGGCCGTCGAATGCTTCCTGAAACAAAGCTGCCGGGGCCGAGACATTGGCCGCAGCCTCTGCCGAAGCCGCCCAGAACGCGAAGGCGCAAAGATCTTCCGCTTTGGCCAAAACGGCCACGGTCTCGGCCCTGCCGCAAAGGCGTTCGCGCGCCCAATCGTCGAAGAATGCCAAGAACGCGCCGTTGCCAGTGGCAATCGTTGCACGCGTGGTCAAGACGATCCGGCCCGCCAGCTCTATCACGTCACCGGTTTCACCGGCGGTCCTCAAGTCCGCCGCCCAACGCAACGCCTCACGGATGCCCGGCAAGTCGGGCCTGGCCTCGGTGAACCGCCGAAAAGGCTTCAGGCGGTCCGGGGCGATCTTTTCTATCCTGTCGGCCATACGCTCGGCGTGGTCAATCCTATGTTGCGGATCGAAAGCCGCCAGCCCGAGGGTGTCGATCACCGCAACAAGATCGCGCGGCCGCGGTATCCCGATCCGCAGGCGCAGCTCTGTCAGGTGGCAAAGGCGGGCGTAGAGCGTCGGGTCAGACCCCGGCGTAAGGTCGCGCGTCAGAGCGAAAAGCGCGTCCTGACGCAGGTCGCCGATCAGAGTTTCGGCCAGCCCCATGCGAAGGCCGGTCCAGCCCAGAAAATCGTGCCACGCCACGATCACGCCAGGTGCCCGAAAGACCAGAAGACGCAGAAGCGCAAGTTGCCCGGTCCGCACCGGGCTTTTCCAACCGACGAATTCCACAATGGCCAAGGCTGCAATGCAGGTCAGGGCCGTGGCCCAGATCAGGGCGTCCGGAAACAGGGCTGTCCAGAGAGCCCCCTTCACCGGCAACCACACGGTATCGTGCAGGATGTACAGCAGCCGGGCCGGTCCGTCGGGATTGAACCAGTCGGTCTGGATTCCCTTCACGATCAGATAAAGAATCCCAAGGACAGAGCCAAGCGCCAGATTCCGGGCGATCCAATTGCGTCGCCGCGTGTGGCGGACGTATCCGGCGCGAAGCAAGGTGGACCTGCCCATCGAGCCGGGTCTGTGCTGACCGCTGCTCACGGCGTGCTTCCGGGTATTTGGGTGCCGAACGTCGATGAGGCGGACTTGGCCAAACCTTGTATGAAGCGTCGAATTGGATCTTGATATTCCCACATGAGCCAGCTCAGAGCCGCGAAGAACAGAAGTATGACCAGGCTGAGCACGACGGGTTTGAACCGCCGCCAGAGGTATATCCGACGCAGGAGCCGTCGATGCTGCCGGTGCTTGTCCAGGATCGGTTGCAGGCGCAGCGCGACTTCGCCCCTCACGAGTTGAGCGGCGGCGATCGCTTGCGCATAGGGCAGGCGGCTGCTCAGCGTCTCACGCAAATCCCGCACGCGGTAGGACCGCCTGTCCGGTATCGGGGGAAGCGGATCCGCCAGTTCTGCCTGCAACTCCTGAAGCGATGCGTCGAACAGTTCGGGCAGGGGGATGATGTCCGTGTTTGCCATCCTCAAAGCGACCTGAGCTTTTGTTCAAGCGTCTCTATCTTTTCGAGCTCGGCGCGGACTTTCTCTTCGGCCTGTGCCATCGCCTGATCCCCGAGTTCCAGTTCCGCAATCAGCGAGGCGACCATCGCGAACCGTTCGTCCATGAAATCCGGAGCGAGATTCGTCAGAGCCTCCCCGTCCTCATTGGCCTCTGTGGCCATGTCGCGGACGGTTGCGATCCGTGTGTCCATTTCCGCAATGCGCGTCTTGACCTCGGTCAGATATCGCCGCCCCAGTCTGAGACGCTGCGTCGCGGTCTGGATCTCGGAGACGATATGCGCCAGGACCTCGTCGATCTGGGCCTGGACGGTCGACTGTGCATCGGTCCACGCCGCGCGCAGATCATCGCTGCGCGCCTGCGCCTCGGCGCGAAGAACCTCGGCGGTCTGGCCTTCATAGAGGTCCTCGGCGAGCCGGGACAATGTCTTGCGATCGGCAATGCGCGGCGAGCGCACGACCATGTAGTCGTTGATCCAACGCAGGGTCAGATGTACGGGCTGGAACCAACGCGCATCGAGAAGTTCGATCTCCATGTCTGCGCCGCTCTGTCCGGGCGGCGAAAAAAGAAATACCGGTTGTGCGCCGTCCGCGTCGAGAACCGCCGACGCATCCGCAAACAGGTTCCCCAGCAATAGGCGCAAAGTCTCGTCGAGCGTGCCTCCAAAGCTGTCGATGGCCGGTATGAGCCGCTGATGGACCGGCGTGAAAACCCACGTCTGGGTCTTTCCGGCGCGTCCCAATGCCTGCGCCGCGTGCGGATCGAGCCAATAACGGATCGGGTGATTGTCCGTCTGACCTCTCCAGAAGTGTTCCCTGAGCAGGCCTTCGAGGGCCAGAATGGCAGGATCGTAAAGCAGGAAATGTGCGGGCTCGGCGCGTCCTGCGGCGTGACCGGCCGCGTAGCGCAGATCGGAATTGTGCAGGATATCGGTCGGCAGTTTCCGCAACGCATCGACAAGCGCCGGAAGCTGCGCGTCGGTGAACCGCAACAGACGCATCTGCGGCGCGGCGAGAGCGCGGAGCAAGGCGATCTGCGCTTCCCGTTCTGCGATTTCCTCACGCAGCCCTTCGATGTCAGGCTCGCCCCGCATGGCATCGGGTATGGTTTCGAGCGAGACCCGATAGCCCAACGGGAAATGCGCCGAGGTGATGTGCGCTTGCAGATCGCGTTGCGCCTGCTCGGACGGGATGGGCCGCAAAGGGGTGACCGACAGCAGGGTTTCGGACGACGTCTGCCGTGCGATCTCCTCGACCGGCGTTGCCGCCGGTTTTTCCGGAATTGCCGCGAAGCGATAGTCGCGATCACCCTGCGCCACGATGATCAGATCATGATCGTCGGGCAAAAGGCCCAGCGTTCGCATGGCGGCGAGAAGGGCGCCGACATTGGGCCGGGCCTCGCCGGGGATGGATCGGCGCCCGTCGATCCAGACTGTCCCGGAGGAGGTCTGGACCGGGGCCAGCAAATCGAAATCGCTCGGCTGTCCTGCACGTAGCCCCTCCAGTGTCGCGCCATCGTCAGGGTCGTCCGACAGGTGGACCGCGGCGAACACCGTTTCGTTCTCAAGATCGAAAACCGACAGGGACGGGCTGCGGGATCGGCGCATTGCCTGACTGACGGGATGCGCCAGATCCGGGATGCGTCCAAGGAAAACGGCCAGATGGTCCTCATGCCGCAAGGCGATGTCGGGATTGGCCGGGACACCCGCTGCCACGATGCCAAGGATCATGGCTCCGGGCAGGTCGATCGTGGTGCTCATGTCCATCGGCTGCGCGGCCTGACGTGATGGGTCGTGGCTGGTGCGGTAGAAACCGGCAAGGGTCTCGCGCAAGCCCGTTACCGTTTCGCGCGGCATCATGGGCTTGCTGTTCCAATGGGGCAGAAACGGGCGCACGGAAAGGTCGTCCTCGGCGACGAAGCGCAACCCGCCGCGTTGGAAATCCGCCGCAAGAGGCGCCAGCTTGCCCATCCATTCGGTCAGGTCCTCGGCCGTCACCCACGGCAGCGGGAAGCCCTGGGAAAACCCGTATTTCGCTCTATCGGGCATTGATCGCCTCCAGAACGGCAGAGATGATTTCCGCCGACATCGCACCGACGAGACGGCCGACCGCTTCGCCCGCAGGTAGATCGTCGTCGATCGCAAGATCGACCGAACCGCCGGGGATCAAGGAGCCTGCCAAAGAAAAAACCGCTCCGCGGGACATGGCGCCTTCGGGCGGGATGAAGCCAATTATATCGAAATCCTCTTCCAACGTTGTGCGGAGCGCCGCGCTCAGATTGGATCGAACGGAGGCGGCGTCGCCGCGGGCTTGATCCGCGAGCGGACCCGACGACGGAAACGTGACCAGGGCGATGCGGCGCGCATAGTCCATCGGCCTCGGGGCCTGCGTGGCGTGCAGGGAGGAGCGGGGCTCGCGATGTCCGGTCATGGCGATCTGACGAAGGGCGGCCTTGGCCATGCCACTCCAGACGACAGCCGCCGGTTCCTCGGCATCGGGCACATCGCCCTGAACGGAGGACAGCGTATCGACGAGTCCGGGCATCAGGTCGGATCGGAAAAGGCGCATGCGGCGGACGGCGCCCTCCATCAGGAGAGGATCGAGACCAGAGGGAAAGTCCTGCGTTTCCACCCGTAGAACGGCAGCCGAATGGCCGGCTTTCCCGATTTCGGACCAAACCAGATCGCTTTTCTCGAGGCCGATCTGGGCCAGAAGGATTTGCAGGCGTAGCGCTGCATCGGCCCATGCGGCCTTGATGATCGCTGCGGCGTCGCGGTCCCTGGCCTCGCGTCGGTCGGCCAGCGTGATCATCAGCACATCGCGGCGGGGTTGCCGATAGGGCGGACGGTGACGCACCAGCAACCCTTCGTGTAAGATGCGGTCGGCCAGCATTGGCGGCGGGAGAACCAGTTCCGACATCAAGGCGTCGTTCAGATCTTCGAGACTGGTCGAGCTCCGGAGGCCGGTCACGCCGCCTTCCTTGGGACGCGCGCCGGACCGTTTGCGCTGCGACTTGTTGCGCACCCGTTTCAAACGCCGTGACAGACGAGCCGCTTCCGGCAGGATCGGTTCGTTTTCGAAAAGGAGACGGACGAGAAGCGGTTCGGGTTCGAAATGGGTTGGTCCGGTCCGGCGCGCCTGTACAGTGTGCAAGGCGGATCCATAGAGCCTGAGCGCGGCCTCGGCCCAGAAACCCTGACCCATGCCGTCCATATCCAGCAACAATGCGTCAAGCTGCGCCCGGTAGCTGGTCTGCCAGTTGCCCGTTGGGGACGCACCCAAAGGGGTCTGACCGGGCAGGGCGACCGCTCCACAGCGTTGCATGGCCTTGCGCAGAAGCGGTTCGGCGACCGTGGTCATGAAGCTCGGCACTGATGCTTGCCAGAACCGGGTTGCTCCCAGGGTCCGGGCCTGTCCCACGGCTTCGCCCGCCAATCGAAAACCCGCGCCCCAAAGCCGAACCTCGGCAGGCGCGTCGGCGCCTTCCAGTTCTGCCAGTGCCTCGGCCATGTCGAGCGTCAGCGCGACATGGCGTTCGGCAAATGCCGCAATAAGGGCGTGCGGACGACCGCCTGAATTGACCAGAGGCGTATTTCGGCCGTCTTCGATCCAAAGCGTCACCGCCATGCCAGATTACTCCAGATGAGCGCGCAGCTTTGCGACGGCGCTGTCATCTTGTTGATCCAGCCCGAAATCCAGAATGATGCCAAGATCAGCGGGTTCGATGCGCGCGGACGTACCGCTCTGCGTTGCCCGCAGCAGGCATTTCGCCAAAAGGGCATTGCTGAATTTCACCATGCGACGGTTCGACATCTGCGACAATTCCTTGCGGCGCAGCTCGGCGGTCAGGTCGGTGAAGCGGTTGAAGATCGGATCGGCGGGATTGATGCTGAGCGCGTTCGCCTTCGTCATTGCGTCGACATCGGCGCGGAAGCCATCGACCTTTTCCAGCAGGCCCGCAAAGTCCGTCCCGTCTTCGACGGGCGTCGCATGGGTTTCGCCCCACGCGGATCGAACCAGCGCCGAGATTTCCTCCGGGGTCGCCGGGACGTGATCCAGACGGCAGCGCAGCAGGAACCGGTCATAGAACGCCTGAAGCCCGTCTTCGCGCGGCGTGTGGTTGGACGCCCCGAACAACAGCCGCATCGGGACGGCGTGGAGTTTGCCTCGGTCATGGAATTTGCGTTCGTTCATGAATGTCAGAAGGGCGTTCAGGATCGCGCTGGAGGCATTGAAGACCTCATCCAGAAAGACGACCTGAGCCCGTTGCATCATGCCGGAAGTGTCCCGCTCGAACTGCTTTTCCTCGCCAAAGAGCTTCGCCAAATCGTAATAGCCAAACAGCTCGGATGGTTCGGTGAACTGCGTCAGGAGGTATTCGAAATACGCTTCTTTCTTGTCCAGTACCGTTTTTTCCGGGTCGGAGCGCGTGTGCAGGGCGTCAGCGGGGACGAGCCCGAGCACGTTGCAGAACGCCCGGATCAGACGCGATTTTGCCGTCCCCGGCGGGCCAAGAAGGACCATGGGCTCGCCGGTGAGGGTGGCCAGCATCATGCACTCGATGCTCTTGTCCATGCGATAGAACCGGGCGGAGAGCGTGTCTTCCAGTCGGTTCATGAGCGTTAGGGTCTCGTGGTGTTTTTCGCGGAGCGCGTTCAAGCCGTCTGTATTGAACATTTTTCTGGATCATCCACTTGAATTACGCTGCCGACTGCAACGAAAGGAAGACCTCGGCGAAGGCCGGGCATTCGTTTCGCCAATCCGCACGGACTATGTCGGATATGCTTTGTTCGGAATCGAGCGGATTCGCAAGGAATTGCTTGATCGTGTCGCCTTGTAGGAGCGGCCCTAAGGAAAATCTGCTATCGGCAATTGCCTTTCGCAATAGCCAGATATCCCAGAACCCGGCCCAGGACGGCTCGGATGCGGCGTTCCGTGCCGTCTCGGCCAGCCGGTCCCAGCCGATCGATGGCAGGTCATTCGGCCGTTCAAAGCCAAGCGCGAGCACGAAGATCGTCTGCCAAGCCACCTTGACGGATAGCATATCGTCAAAGTCGATCAGCACCCGATCACGCAGCGCCTCGAAAATGCCCCGCCGAACAGTGCGGTGATAGTCGGCAGAGTGGAAAGCCGAAAAAGCAAGCGGGTGTAACAGGCTACCCATCGCGGAACTGCCGGCCTCCGCGGGTTTCCGGCGCACCGTCCGACGCCAGAAACGGCGCAAACCGTCCCACGCGACATCGCGGCGTCGCGGTGCGATGGGCGTCGCCAGGAGCGACCGATTGAAAGGGTCGGAAGGGTGATGGGCGTGAAACGGAAATGCCTCGTTCAGGACGACTTCGCCATGCCGCACGACCAACCCGGGACGGTTGTCGTACATCACCGCCGATCGAAGGGGCATCAGGTCAACCGGGTCTGTGGTCTCGGCGATCAGCAAAAGGCTGGCAAGGGCCCGTGTTCCCAGGAATTGCAGAGCTGCGATGGAGGGCCGAAACTGCTCTCCGCCGAAGGGGAAATAGGTGATGGATGAATGCGCGTTTCCGATTCCATTGAATTGGTATGGTTTCAATTCGGCCTGCCTTTCACCCACAATGCAAGACCCAGTGAGAAGAGCGCCAGACAGATTGTTAATGCGTGCAGCGGGACTTTGCTCGGCGGGCTGGCAACTTCTGCGACACGCGGTGCCGCTACTCGCAGATCGCGACCACCTGTGATCGTGATCATCCGAGACAGCGCCTCGGCGTCGATGCCGGAGTCGAACCGTTCGTCTCCTCCGGCCATAGCCTGTCTGGGGCTGCGCGCAGGTATGGTGGCAGGGATGATCTGGTCGTCTCGTCCGGGTTCCGACAGGATCAGCTCTGCATCGAGCGGCTCGTCCGACATGCGAAGGGTCAGGGAGGTTTCGAACCGTCCCGGCGGGCCCGAGGGTCTGAAGGACAGCGGTTGTTGTCCCTGGCCTGCAATTCGCAACGTTCCCGATACGCTTTCCGGCAGGCTCTGATCGTCCGGCTGGGCGAGGGTCAGGACAGAAACCGTGATCTGGTTACCGGTCTGTTTCGCCCGGATGTCGAACCGGTTCGGTCGGCTCCAACCGAGAAGCCGCGCCAGCACGTCCTGCAAATCAGAGGGTGACACGGCATCGGGAAGCGCTGACAGGAAAACGCCGGTTGCCGTGCCCGGCTGGTCCGGGTCGCGTCGATACACAAGGACGGGGTCTGGCGGGGGAGTATCGTGCAGGCTCAGGACTTCGGCGTCGATACGCGGGTAGGCGATGGCGATACCGGGCAATTGATACCCGGTCAGTGGAGCGCTGGTGCGTGCTGCAATCGGCCGAAACCAATCGGGTCGGAAGTAAGCCTTGCGCTGTTCCGGCTCGAAATAGTCCATCTTTATCTGCCCGACACCTTGGCCTGCGTTCAGCATGATCTCTTCGCCCCAGTCTGCGACCCCCTTGGGAAAGTGTGCGCCTTCCGTCGAAAGCGCCGTCGTGTAACACTGCGGGCTGACCTTTGGCACGTCGAAGACACCGTCCGATATGAAGAAATAGGCGCAATAGTTCGATCGCATCCGGGCCGCGCGCTCCAATGTGGACCCCGGTGCAGTGCCGCCCCCGGCCGTGAGACCATTGACAAGCAATCGGGCGGCATCAAGGTTTTCCCGCGTCGCCGGGCGTTGGTCAAAGGTCCTTTCGGTGATGTCGGAAAACGCCAGAACGGCGATCGAATCCTGCGGGCGCAATTGCTCCAGCACGGCAAAAGCCCCGGTCTTGGCCACGCCAAGGGAGCTTTCCATCGACCCGGACACATCGATCAGGATGACGATGTCGCGTCCCGGCGGATCGAGGATGAAACTGCGCGGATCACTGTCCACCGGCAAGATCGGGGAAAGGGCCGTCCCTTTCCAGTCTCCGATCACCTGCGGGTCTTCGACAGAGCCTCTCAAGCCGCCGTTGATCAGCAGAATACCCGTCCGACTTGCGGAATTCAGCAGCTTTTCGGAGTAGTCGCCGGGGAAGGATGACGGCGGCAGGGCGTCGATAACCACCAGATCGAAAGCATCCGGATCAGGGGCCGCGTCGGGTTGGGCGCGGTGGATTGACCATGCCGTCGGGTCCAGCGCATCGAACCCCCGCCCATCGCCGAACAGCAGAACCTGCGCCGGTCCGCGCACGAGCGTGTAGAGGACGCGCTCCTGCCGGGTGTCTCCTGTGTCGAAGGCAATTTTCAGGTGCTGCAATCCGCGCGCGGCGAAGCGTTTGGAGACATGCACGGGCTGTGCGCGCTCCTGCCCTACGATATCGACCTCGGCCTGCCCGAGATCGGGATCGGTGACGCGCAGGGTCCCGCCGCCCAGCACCGTTCCGCGGACGGTGGCGTCTCGATTGATGTGTTGCTCGGGGGCCAGATCGGCCGAGATCAGCCCGAGGCCCGGAGCCCCCGAGCCGACCGGAAGGACCGAGATCGGGATGCCCGACGCGGCTGCCCGGACAAGGGCTTCGTCGAACGCCGGTTCGTCGAACAGCCCGTCCGTCACCAAAAGAACCTGTCCGCGTCCACCGGCTTTGCGGATCTCGTCCAGCGCCCTGTCGATGCCAAGTTCACCCCGACTTTGCGTGCCGGGGGCCGCGACCTGAACCGAGCGGACCATGTCGGGCAGGCGGGACAACGGCTGCTGACGCGCAAGAATGCTGGCCGCTTCGGAAAAGCCGATGACCATCCCGGACCATGTTGCGTCCTGCAATTCGTCGTCGAGGGCCTGCACCCGGACCGCCAGTGTCTCAAGCGCCAGTCGCGCGCTGGCCAAGTCTCGCCACACGCTTTCGGACTGATCGACCAGCGCGACCACAAGCCCGCTGGTGTCGTTGTCGGTGGGTTCCGACGTTTGCCAAACGGGGCCGTTCGCCGAGACCGCCAGCAGGGCGGCGGTTGCGGCCATGGCCAGCGCGGACACCGCCTCGCGCAGACGGTGCTGCTGCATCGCGCGGGCCGTCAAAATGACCGAAACCACGAGAATGGCCAACGTCAGCCAGTCACCCCAAGCGGTCACCCCGGCCGCGCAGAGGATCTCTCCGCCAGCGACTTTCATACCGTAGAAAAACCCGCAGATCATCGTACCGGCTTTCTGGTCAAGCTCCGTGACAGAAGCCAAAGGCGTTCGGCCAGGATGGAAACCAAGGCGAAGAGCAAGAGCCACGGCCAGATTGGCGTGTCGCGGGTGATCTCGGCCGACTGCATCGAGAAACGCACCTCGGACGGCGCGGAAAGCGGCCTTGCGGTGTCGCTTTCCTTCCAGGCGGTTTCGATGTCGGTGCCGTCCGGGGTTTTCCAGATGGGGGTCAGCTGATGATCCCCGCGCTGCGTCAGCCTTTGAAGGCCGGTGTAGAACAGGGTCTGGGAAAGCGCCTGCACGTCGGGATCCCTCGTCAGGACGGGCAATGGCAGGATTAGACCCGGCGGATTGTCCCGTCGGGCGACGATGACTGCGCCATCATCCGAGGTCAGCTGCGGGATGAACCCGGTCGGCAACGGGGCCGTCAAACCTTTGGGCAGGTGCCGTTCCAGAACGTCGAAATTGAGCGGATCGAACAGGGCCGGGTCTTCGACGAAGGCTCCGATCCGAGGTTCCACCGCCTCGTTGGGCCATCCCTGATAGGCCAGCAGAACGGCATTGCCCTGCGGAACCGGATCAACGGAGGTCAGCTCCATCACGACAATATCGTCCTCAGCTTTGCGGGACCCGGCGGACACGGCGGGCAGGCCGGAGATGCGCCAGTCGATCCCGATCTTGTCAGGGGTATTCAGCGAGAACCGGAGGTGATCGTCCCCGACGTAGGCGCCTCCCTTGTCCAAAGCGACCTCGAATGTTCCACCCCGGCGGACGTCGAAACTGGCCAGGTATCGACCGGCGCGATCAATGGCCTGCATAACCATGGGCCGGGTCATGCCGCCCGGGCCCTGGACCGTCACGACGGGGGGCGGCATGTCACCGTAGGTCTCCAGCGTCAGGACGACACCGGCGGGCCTGCCGCCCAGCTGAGGCGGACTGTAGGCGACACCGACAATGCCTGCGTTGGGCTGGGGCGAGCCCACCTGCGCCCAGATCAGCTGCGGCGCATCGGTCGGCCGGTCAACGGCGGGCCGGGGCAGGTCCGTGAGCACGGCGACATGCGTGATGACGCACAGGTCAGGATCGGCCCGGGCCGCTTGCAACAAGGCCGGGATGTCGCCTGCTTCGGGCCGCACCCGGGCCGCGTCGAGGTGATCCGGCTGCATCCGGCTCACGTCCGCGCCGACCTGAAATGCGTCGACACACACCGTACCCCCTTGGGCGGCCTCGGTCGCTGCCTCGAGGATCGTTTGGGCCAGACCAAGCGCGCTGTCGAGACGCGTTCCCATTTCGTCCTGAACCCCCATGCTGTGCGACACATCGACGACGAGGCGAAGCCCGATGTCTTGTGGCGCGTTGCTCGTGGACACGCGGACATCCGTCAACAGCGCCGCAAGGCACAGCGCGACCAGCAGAAGATGCAACCAGAATGGCAGGGACCGGACCGGCGGGATCGGCGCGAACCGGGGTTTCGGCGACGGCTCGTCCGGTGGATCGGGCAGCAATCGGGCGAAGGACAGGCGCACCCGGGCCGGGGGGCGGCGCTGCATGTACCAGGCCAATGCCGCAAGCCCCAGGGCGGCTGAAATTGCGACGGCGATCACACCACACCTCCACGCGCCGAGACCGCCCGGAACAGATCGCTGGTCAGGAAAGTCGCGCGAAAATGATCTGCGAGCGTGGTTCGGTCGGGGGACAAGGGCCAGACGAAGGGACGCTCATACAAGATCCCGGGGCCGCGCCACCGGTTTTCATGCGCGGCGCGCAGGGCATCCAGGCGCATGCGAAGGTCGCGCACGAGCTGCGAGTCAGGCGTAAAGACCGCATCGCCAAAGCTGCGGCCTTCGGTGTCCGACACCTTGACCCCACCGGTCGTAGTCAGGCTGGCCAGTTCGGCATCGACCGTATCCAACGGCTGAATGATGACCTGACGCCACGATTTCTGAGCGTCCTTTAGGAATGCGCCGACGCTGCCGTCCTCGTCCGCGAAAAGCAGGTCGGACAGAACGACCACGACGCTTGCAGGGAACAGGTGTCGCCGGAGACGGTTGGGCTCGAACACCGGTGTCGCGTCGAGCGATGCCGCGGATGAGGACCACAGGTCCTCGGCAAATGCCTCGGCGGCCGACGCGCAGGCCCGGCCCGAGACAGAGACGATACGGGAGTTGGACGTAAACATGCGCGCAAGGACGATCGAATCTCCGGCCTCACCCGCGACATGCGCCAGCGCCCGCAGCGCCCAGAGCGCAAACAGCAGTTTCTCGGCCGGGTCCGGCAGGCGCATGGCCGCCCGGTCGTCCACGAGGATCATCAGATTGGCCTGTTCCTCGGCTTCGAACAGCTTCAGAACCCAGTCGCGGGCCGGGCCTTTCCGGGCCGAGGCGCGCCAATCGACCCGGCGAATATCATCCCCGAGTTGATAGTCGCGATAGTCGCGGAACTCCAACGATTGACCGGCCCGACGCCGGAGATGGCTGCCTACGCCGCGCATCGGGACCGTCTTGCGCAGCCGCAGGCGCGCGCGCGACAGGTGATCCGGAGACAGGGGGGGATCCGTCATTCCCATCGTCAGGCCTTCAGACCGCGCGCGACAGAGAGATCTTGCTCGAACCGTTCGTCGTAGCCTCCCGGGTCTTCTCCCATCCGCTGGTCCGGAGCCGTGACGATGGCCAGCGCGCGAATGAACGCATCCGTTGTATCCGCTTCGGACAGGTCGACCTGATCGTAGGCATGGTGCAGTCGGACACGATGGCGCAGCGTCGGCAGCAGCACCTGAGCCAAAGCGGGCCTTGTATGAACGCCGCTTTCCATTGCCGTCTCGGGCGGGGTCAGGACACAGGCCGCCCAGCCGAGCACGGCCTTGGCCAGCGCCGTCGCTGCCCTTGGCCCGAATGGATATTCGATCCTGGCGCAGAGCTCCTCCAGGTTTTTTAGCCGTTTCGAAGACACGCCCCTGACCTGATCGAATGCGCCATTGCTGGCCTGAACGATGTTGACGATATGCGTGTGGATCGAGGGCGGGATCGGGGTCGACAAGGCGGCGCGGCGCGCTCGGTCAAGGTTGCGCAGCGCAGTCTTGCGATCATGGGGCGCGTCGTTGCCGGTTTCAGGCATCGCCAACAGTCCCAGTTCTTTGCCGATGATCGCACCGATCACCTCTGCGTCGGGCATGGCCATCCGGATCTTGAACAGAAACCGGTCAAGCTGTGCTTCGGGCAGATTGAAGGTTCCGTCCTGGTCGATTGGGTTCTGCGTCGCCATAACCATGAACGGCGTCTCGACAGCAGTAAGCCCCGGTTCCTGCCGGGTCAGCCGTTTCCGTTGTCCAAGGACCGTAACCTGCGCTTCCGCCATCGCTTCGAGCATGGCAGCTTGAGTCTTCGGCGTGGCGCGGTTGATTTCGTCGGCCAGCAGCAGTTCGTGAAAAATCGGCCCCGGCTGGAATTCGAGACGGTTGGACCCGTCTTGAGCTGGCATCAACGACCCGGTGATATCCGCAGGCATGAGATCCGGCGTGAACTGAATCCGTCCCACCGCCTGCGGCCCCAGACCCAGCGCCCGGGACAGGGCTTTCACCAAAGCCGTCTTGCCGAGCCCCGGGTTGCCCTCCAGCAGGACGTGCCCGTCAGCTAACAAGGCCACGACGAGGAACCGGACGATATCATCCAGACCATGCATGCCAAAGTCGTTCACTCTTTGGGGGATGGACCTAAGATAGCCGATATCATCGGCCGTCAATTCCCTGCTCATCCTCATGTCTCCATTTTCAGTCGAGTATGTCCGCGATCCATGCGGGAATACTCTGGTGAACCGGTGGCGGCTGGGCACCATCCGAAGGTGTGTCGCGCGGTGCCGCGATCCGGTCCGAGATCAACGGCGGCGATTGGCCCGGTTCCGCAAAAAGCGCGCCTTCCTGCCGAACCTCCAGTTCATCTTCCGATGGCAAGAGCGTCTCGATCGGTACGCGGACATCGCGTTCCGGTGCATCCTCTTGGGTGACCGCAGGATCGCCAACGACAGAGTCGGATTCGGTGTCGCCAGGCGTGTCGCGGATTTCCGATGGCGCCGGCCTTGGACCGTTCTCCGGCGGTGCCGGGTCCGGTTGCAGCGCATGTCCGCCCGGTTCGAACCCGTCAGCCGAGCCCTCTGAGAGACCCTCATCAGACCTTGGCTGCAAGTCCTCGCGAGACCTGCCGTCAACGTTGGCTCCCACGTCCTGGGACGCCCCTTGATTGGTGCTTTCGGCACGCTCCTGACTCGCATCGGACCGCGTTTGGGTGCCCTGCCCAGTATCGTCCAATGCAGCCTCTGGGCGGTTTGTCCCGCCGTCGGAACCTTCGGACCCTCCGGTCACTCCAGACGGCTGTGGCCCGTCGGACGGGTCGCCATTTTGGTCCGCCCCTTCGGACGGGGTTTCCGGCTTGCCTGATTGATTGCCGGACGTCGCCTTCTGTCCGTCGTCGGCGCCCGGAGTGCCGTCATCGGCTTCGCCTGCGTCAGGCCCTGCGTCTTGCCCTTGGGGGCCAGTCTGGCCCGCCCCGTCTGCCGGAGAGGGTTGGCCTGCATCAGATGCCGTGCTTTCCGATCCGGAGCCATCGCTCGCTCCGCCGGCTTCATCCCCGGATTGCGCATCGCCCGATTGACCTTGCTCCGTGGATCCGGGAGTGGTGCCGCTTTCGGTGTTTCGGTTGTTCTCCGCACCAGCCCCGCTGTCAGAGCTGTCCGTTGCGCCTGCGCCACTTTCGTCCTGTGGCGCGTTGTTCCTGGTCCCGTCTTGCGTAGCGGAATTGTCGTTTCCTGCGCCGTTTCCTTGTGCCTCGCTGGACGGCTCACCGGAATCTTCGGACGCAGACGCTGCGTCGTCCTGATTTCCAGTCGTCGAGTTGCCCTCGTTCGACCCATTTGGGTCGTGATTTTCATTTGCAACGTTCTGTGGATCGGGGTGTTCCTGTTCCTGGGCGTCGGGGCCGAGAAAGTTGTCATACAAGGCGGTTGGGCCCGGAATGTGGGGCAGGACTCCGTCGGGAAGGATCAGCGCAAACGCCCACGCCAGCAGGGCCATTGCAAACACAGCTGGGCCGAGAGGTCTCAGGCCACGAAGCCTCAGGACAAGATATCCACGCGGGTCTCGGATGGTATTGCGAAGCGGAGGCCTGAGAAGTCCTCCGCTGTCCATGGCCGCAAGGAAATCCAGAGCATCAGGCGTTATGCCATTGCCGTGTGCAGCGACGGCGAATCCCGCGGCGCGAACGCGTGGATTGAAACGCCAGCCTCGGGCAAAATGGACAGTGTCCACTGCAGACGCATTCTGCGCCGTGATCGCGCCGGGAGAAACGAAGGATAGAATACCGGCATCGGACGATGCACGTCGCACCAAAGCGACAGGCAATGCCGAGACCGCAGGGATCAAGAAAGCGCACAGAATGGCTGCGAGTATCGGGTATCCCGGCATCGCAAGTGCCGCACCTGCCGCAAGACCAAGAAAGGCAGCCACCCAACCCGCCTGCGACGCGGCGAAAATTCCACGCTCCGCTGCGCCAAGCGTCCGTGTGAAGGCCGCAAAACCGATGATCTCATCGTGGTAGGAACGTCGAGCCAATTGACGACGAAGCCAAAAGATCAGCACTGAAAGCAAGCCTGCAATCCCGGTTGTCGCCGCGAGAAGCGCAAGCCACTCCGGGCTTGAAACGGGATTGAAAACTGCCAGAATCGAGATAGCTGCCGCGGCAAAACCGGGAATCAGAAAGGTGAACACAGGACGCAGATCCAAACGCGTCAACTGTCCGAATTTCAACCATTGCCGGAGCGGCCCGGCGATCAAAACCTGAATCCTTCCATCCAAATAACCAATTCCTTGCCCTTCTTTTCAAACTGCCGCACTTTGGCGACAGGCTCAAGGGAGAGATCAGGTTGGCCTTCAGTTTTCGGCGTTCGGTCAGAATTGCACCGGGGGTGCGGATAAACCTGTCGAAATCGGGCGTATCGACAACGATTGGACCGCGCGGTGCGTCCCTGAATTTCGGCAAGCGAGGCGTCTATGCAAACCTCGGCTTCCAGGGACGGGATTGTCCTATCGCAAACGATTGAAATCCGCGCCGAAGCCAAAGGTGATTGCCCAACCCGAAACGGTGCCGACGCCCCGTGCGTCAATCGCGGCAACCGGGCACATCCTGCATTTGTCGCGGGCGTGCCGACGCCTCGAAAATCATACTCCGGTCAGAATGCGGTATGTGAAAGTTCAGAACACGACGATATCCGGCCACGACGAGAACCGAGCATGAAAGCCCGGTTTTCCGCCGTGGTACAGTTGGACAAGACACTCGCAGGCTCCCCTCGCGACCGATTAAGCCCGTACGGGGCTTTGATGCTGTAACCGCCCCCCGACGGCATCGCTGTGCCAAGGTGGGATCGCAACAATCCTTAATGGGAGGCGGTCATGTCAAAGATTACCA
>NZ_QBKN01000039.1 GCF_003054175.1 Allosediminivita pacifica | reverse complement strand
CGAGGCGACGATGATTGCCGCTCAGTGAACGAGCGACACCAGCTATGAAGAAGCAGGTGGACGCCAGTTCCTACACCATCTCCCGGGGCACTACCGACTGAAACAGACGAGGCTCTGCGGCGCGCAGTAGGGTCTATGGCTGGAGCAGGACTTGGCGAGATCGGTCCGGCGCTGGCTCGCAGACGTGCGAGCAAAGGCTCTCGCCCTTATTGCGCGGGAGTTGAGAAGGTTGCTGTCTCGGGAGGGTCGAGATGTGAAGCCTGTTGCGGCGCGCAGCAGTAGGCTCTGCTGATCGACAGTTTCCGGGGCAGTGACCACCTTCATTCGGTGCTATCTGTTCGATCGGACGCAGGGTTTTGAAACTCCGACGATCTTCACCAATGGCCGGTGGCGGGGCGATCTTCGCTCACCTCGGAGCGGCACGCCATGCGGAAGACCAATTTGCAGACCAATGTGGCAAAGGGGCAGATACGCGAGGACTCAGGTCGAGGATGCGCGAATGCTTTCCATCATCATATTGGTCGTGGTGGGCCTGCTCGCCGGGATGGTCAACGCCATTGCCGGTGGCGGGACACTCATTAGCTTTCCTGCCCTGGTCTGGCTGGGAGTGCCGCCGATCATGGCCAACGCCACGGCGACGCTGACTGCCTTGCCAGGTTATATTGGCAGTGCATGGGCCTACAGGCACGATATATCCGCAGAGGGAAGCCACGGGCTAAGGAGCATCATCGTGATCGCCGCGCTTGGCGGCCTGGCGGGGGCGGGGCTGCTATTGCTTACGCCGGGCGATGCTTTTGTCGGAATCGTGCCTTGGCTCTTGCTCTCCGCCACGCTGCTCTTTGCAATCGGTCCGCGTCTCGTAGCTCTGGTTCGCGCGAAGGGACTGACGATCGGACCGAGTCTCTCGGCTTTCGCGATCTTCCTCGTTGCTGGCTACGGCGGCTATTTCAATGGAGGTCTTGGCATCATGTTGCTGGCGGTGTTCAGCCTGATTGGCTTCCAGAACCTGCACGGGATGAATGGTCTGAAGAACCTGCTTTCAGCCGTGCTTTCCCTGGTATCTGTCACGACGTATGTGACCGCTGGCCTGATCGCCTGGGAGTCCGCTACGATCCTGGCGATCTCGACAACGATTGGAGGATACATCGGCGCCCAACAGGCGCGGCGGATTCAACACACCGAGTATCTGCGGGCTTTGATCGTCGGTGTTGGTGCATCGATGACGCTGGTATTCTTCGCAATCTGACTGTCGAGACTCAGCGTGGAACTAACGTTCCAGGTGCGCTCCGTCGGAGAGAAAAACCTCCGTCATCGGGACGCGCCAGGGCATGAAGTCGATGGGCGCCAAGAGGCCAACTGTAGGATCCCGCACCGATGATCCGTGACCCCGACAACTGCCGCTGTCGCCTTCGCGCGCTCTTCCGACGACGCAGCGCTCGCCGCGAGGAGTGGGGCCCGCTCTGCGCGCTGGACCGGCCGACGGCCCGTGCCGTCTTAGGGTCGACCGGATGCCCGTCGGCAAGAAAGTGAGCTAATCAGGGAGCGGCGCCTCTGCCGGCCTCATCGTCCCTTGTCACGCTGTCCGTGCGGTCCGTTGAGGCGGGAAAAGGGTATCGTAACCCCAAGTGAAGACAAAGGCGTAGCCCATATAGAAAACCGCAAAGGAGATCTCCATTACCAGTGAGGCGATCAGTGGGACACCGAGCCACCAGGCGAAGAGTGGCAACAGGAGGACCAGAAGCGTCGCCTCGAAGAGCACGGCATGAACAATCCGAAGCGGCATCGTCTTGCGGACATCGCGTCGCCGCCAATTCAGAACGTGGTCGAATACCAGGTTGAAGATGTAGTTCCACATCGTCGCGGCGGTGGCACCAAGCACGACCAGTGCTCCCATGTCGCCTATGGGGTGATCGAAGACCCAGGCGAAGAGCGGCGTGACGATAACAATGCCGATGAACTCGAAACTGAGAGCTTGGCGAATTCGGTCTGCGGTGCTGCGCATGATGGCTCCGATTGTTGTTCGGGCCGTCCCGCGTGTTGACCATCTGGCTGGGCGAGGCCGTCCTCGCTTATCGATGCAAGCGGCCTTCATGCCGCAGGACGTTCCTCTGCCCCAGCAAGCAGTAGTCGCATGATATCAGATCGGGTCAGGATCCCGACCAGTCGCTGCTCCCGGGTCACCGGAACAACCTCGCTTCCCTGCGCCGCCAGCCTGTTGAGGAGCACGCCAACGGGCATATCGTCCGGCACCGCACGGTCGGCGGGTCGCATCACGTCTGATATGGTGCGACGCGGAGATCTCTGCCGCCAGGCCGCCGGGCGGTCCTGCGCCGCGACGACGTGCAGAAGATCGGCCTGGAGCACGAGGCCGCGCAGTATCATATCTTCGTCTACGACCGGGAGGCTCTTGATAGAATGGCTGCGGAAAAGCCGTGCCGCATCCGAGAGCGGCGTGGCGGGTCGGACCGTGATCAGACCGGTGGTCATGACGTCAGCACAGGTTGTTCCGTCAAAACGGTGCTGGGCCGCCTCTGCTTCGGCAGCGGCCAGCAACCGGCCGAGGTCTGCCACACCAAGGTTGGTCGACTGGTTGAACCGGTGGAGAAGCTCACCGAGTTGCTCGGTCGTCAAACCCAGGCGCAGCGCGGGATTTCCCGTCTCGTCCGTCTCAGGCTGGCGGAACGGATATACCCGGCCCGTTGCCCTGTTGTAGACGATGGCGGCAAGGACCAGTACGGCGGTGGTCAGCCCGACCGGCATCAAGGCGAAAAGCAGTCCCGCTTCCCGGGCCACGCCCGGATCGAGGGCGGTGAGCAATGCCACTGCCCCTCCCGGCGGGTGGAGCGCCCGAACGAACATCATGGCGGTGATCGCTGCGCCGACGGCGACGCCAACAGACCAGGGAGCGGGCACGATCCGGAGAACCAGGAGAGTGACGAGTGCTGCCGTCACATTGCCGACGATGGCCGACCACGGTTGGGCGAGGGGCGAGTTCGGAACGCAGAATACGAGCACTGCCGTCGCTCCAAGCGGAGCCATCAAAAAGAATGTCGATTCCCCCAGCCTGGCGGCCAAGCTCACTACGAGAGCGCACAGGCTGATCCCGAGAACTGCGCCGAGCCCGGCGCGCAACTGCTCGCGGCCGTGAAATGCCGGCAGCGCCGGGTAGAGATGATACCATGCCCGCATACGAAGGCCTCCTTCGCTGCCCGAAAAGAGAGCAACTTCCGCCTCCTATGCCTTAGATGATGGCAGAATGTGAACAGATGCATCCGACGAAAAGGACATTGGTCCTATCTCCAATTGAATGGGGGGATCGTGGTCCCGCGTAGACGTCAGGATCGAAACGACCGATCGCACGCAGGCTCCCGCTTGTTTTCAGCGGTAAATGGTCTGAATATTGGCCTGAATGGGGGAATGGCATGCGAACAGGCAAGGATGCGGCACGGGCGCGACTCTGGCAGGTTCTCGAGGAACGTGCGCCGGCCTCGGGAGATCGTTTACCGCCAGAGAGGGTGCTGAAGGATCTCGTCGGATGCAGTCGTGAGACGCTTCGTGGGGCGCTCGCCACCCTCGAGGCGCGCGGCGAGATCTGGCGCCATGTCGGTCAGGGGACCTTTCGCGGCCGAGCGCCCCTGGGCCGTCCGGTGAAGGATACGCTCCTGCTCGAGGCGACAACACCCGCGGACCTGATGGACGCACGCCGCCTACTTGAACCGCAGGTCGCAACGGCTGCCGCGTTGCGGCGTGTAACGGAGGACATTTCCCTGCTGCGACAGCGCGTCGCCAACGGACGTGCCGCTCGAAATCGCGCGGAATGCGAGCGGGCTGATGACGCCTTCCACCAGTCGATCGCGCAAGTCGCGCGCAACCCTCTCTTGATTGCCCTCCTGCGTCATTTCTCGAGCGCCCGATGCCGCGCGGTTTGGCAGAGGGAATGGGATCGCACCTATCGCCGAGTCGGCGTGGAAGAGTTCACCCGGGTGCATGGCGATCATCACGAACAGGTCGTCGACGCAATTGCCGCCGGCGACGGGCCGGCCGCGCATCGTGCCATGGCCCATCATCTCGAGGCTGTCAGCATCGATATGGGCGTCCTCAACCCAGTGCCGTCATGCTGATGATGCCTCTGTCAGCGAGGTCGGATCCTCCGGCTCTTGTGAGCGGTCGGCAGCATGGAGGCCGGCGCGCGTGATCTCTCCCGATAGACGACGTAAAGGCCCGAGGTGAGGATGACTGCGATCCCCAGCCAGGTCATCCGATCGGGAAAGTCTCCGAAGACCACGAACCCGGCGGCGGTGGCGCCGATAATCTCGAGATACTGGAATGGTGCCAGGAGACCGGCTTCAGCGTGGCGAAAGGCTTCGGCGATCAGGACATAACTTGCAGCGGCGAGGAGGCCGCTTCCCAGGATGAGGACCGTGGCCCAAGTCGAAAGGGCGCTCGGGTCCGGAGTCACAATTCCCGCTGCGTGAAGACCGGAAGAAAGCGCTACCATGCCGAGGCAGGCATAGGTTGTGGCGCCGCACTGAATGGTCAGCCCGGAGCGGGTGCGCGAGGCACGGCGGAGGACAATCATGTTGAGCGCATAGGAGACGGCCGCGAGGAGCGGCAGCAGCGCAGCGACCTCGAACTCGGGCCCCGGCCGGATTACGATAAGCGCGCCCGCGAGCCCTGCGCCAACTGCTGCGAGGCGTCGCGGTCCGACTGTCTCGCCGAGGAGTGGACCTGCCAGCACAGTACGGATCAAAGGCTCAACGAAAAAGATGGCGATCGCGGTGGCAATCGGCATGACCGCGAAGGCGCCTATCAGGCAGATGAGGGTGATCATCACCAGCAGACCGGACAGCGCGACAACCGGCGAGAACATGGCGCCCCTGAGACGTTTCCGCAGCACCACCGCCGCCGGCAGGAGGAAGGCCCCCTGGGCGAGAACGCGCGCGGTCGCGACGTCGATCGGATTCAGTTTCTCTGTCAGAAGCTTCGACAACGTGTCGCCCAGTGGTAGCAGGAGCATTGCCGCGGCCATGCAGGTCATTCCTGCGAAAGATCCAGTCCACATGGTCTGCGACCTGTCGAGCAAGGCAAGAGTCATAGGACACCTCATAACTTCAGGCTCCGCACGATATGTGCGGAAGCAAGTCCGGGCGTTCAGGACATCGGTTGAAAGTATCGGGGCGGGGCAGCGGACGCGCGACGCCATCGCATGCTGCCTTGCAACGCGGATATAGGGGTCTTCAAAGGACTTGTCCAATCCGGAGAGCAGGTAGCTCTCTGGCTTATTGCTCGGCAAGGCCAGTGACGTCAGGCAAGAGCGCTCAGAATGAAACCGGCTCGCGCTTCGACTTTGAGCCTTGGCAGAATGACGGATCATATCCGAGCCAATCGAAAGCCTCGATCAGCCGATGATGCTCGGCGATGCCGTCCTTCAGATCTTGCTGGCGTTCACTGTCCCTGTGGTGGATCTCTGGCCAAGGTGGAGTTAGAAACACCTGGTGATGGAAGCGGGCGTGTCCCGAGAGGGTGACGGACGCCGCCAATCCGCTTGCATGTTCCAGCGCGATGGCCGCATCCAGCAGCCCGCGATCGAAGAACACCCAACCCTGCGAAGACGCGACGCGGTTGCGGTCCCCGGTCGCTATGTCGATGGCGCGCCTTGCGAAGGCTTCGAGATCGACCCAGGGAAGTGCCACACCTGCGCCGTTCAACTCCTCCTGCACGATCTTCCTGCCGGGCTCCTCGACAGTTTCGAAGCCTCGGGAAGCGAGTTCGGCCAGCAACGTCGACTTCCTGCCTCCCGAGCAGCCGGAAAGGACCACGTGCTGGCCTCCATGGCCGTTTGTCATCGGATGTCTCTCCATGTTGTCAGCCGCTCCTCACGCCCCGATGCGCTCCGTCTTGGGCGGCGCAGCGAATATCCGTGCGACCTCCGTTTCATGATCGACGGGGAGCATGGTTTCCCCGCGGGGCCTATTCAGCTCGATCTGCATGCGTGGGGTCGGGACTTTCGCCTGCCGCATCGCGCGGTCGATCAGAGACAGCAGCTCGTCGCGGCAGTCAACGTCCCGTTCGAAGCGCGACAGCCAGAACCGGACCGCATAGGAATTGCCTTCGCTTCCCAGCTCCTGCACGCGGACATCCGGTGCCGGCTCGCTCTGGATCAGGCGCGCCTCGCCCACGGCCTTCAGGATTATTTCCTTGGCGGCGTCCACGGAAACCTCACGCGATAGCTTCAGAGACAGCTGCGCGCGATACTGTGGTTTCGGTGCCGAGTAGTTGATGATGCGTCGGCGCGCGATCTGGCTGTTCGGCAGGATCAAGTAGGTCGAGTCCAACGTCAGCACCCGTGTCGTGCGCCAGCCGATCTCGATGACCTTGCCTCGTGCGACCTGCTCGATATCGACCCAGTCCCCGATCCGGTAGGGTGCCTCGACGCCCAGTGCGATGCCGGACAACGTGTCCGCTACGACGTTCCGGATCGCGAAACCCAGCACCGCGAGTATCAAGCTCGATCCCGCAAGCGCGCCAAGGAGACCTTGTTCCAGCAGGAGCGAGGCAGAGGCAACGATGGCGGCGAAGAACAGTAGAACCGCCACGAGATCCCGAAACAGACGCGGGTATGGGCGCTTGTCGCGTCTCCGGCGATCCGCGAACAGGCCGAACAGCCGGCTACCGAGCCAGGCCGCAGCAAGGCAACCGACAACGCCGCCAAGCATGCGGAGAGGTAATCCAGTCCGCCGCTCGACATCCTGGTCGAAGATTACCAGGCCGGCGGCGACAAGAAGCAGGACCGAAGGCCAGATCAGCCGACGGAGATGTGAGAGAAGTCTCATGTCAGCAGCCCTGTTGCTGATGCCGCGATGGTCGGCGAGACCGGCACTGGAGGCAGGTCACGGCGGCGCCGGCATGTCGCTCGACGGCAGAGCCACAACGACGACAGGAAATTCGGATAATGGGGGTATTGCCCCCGAGAATGTGCCGACAGCTGGGACAGCGATGAGCGGCCGCGCGGGGAAGCGATGTCTTGCAGGAGGGGCAGGCAAGCGGAAGGTGACGATTCATGGGACCCTCTTTCAACGGGAAGGGAAGACGCCGAAGCGGCGATTGCCGATATCCCGGAAGGAGCGTCGTGGCTTCGTCAGCGCATCGAGCGGCTCCTTCCGGGCAGAGCATGGGCTTCGGCAGGGTCCCGGGAATGTCGGTTCATTGTGCCTCCAGGCTTTCGGGGGCATCCTGGGACGCGACGTGGAGCACGGTCAGAACCCGCCGCTCTCCGTCCCTGGTGTCCCAGTGGAGCGATGCGCCCTCTGCCAGTCCGATCAGGGCAACCCCGATCGGTGTCAGGATCGAGATCCGACCGCGTGCGATGTCGGCGTCCTCGGGATAGACGGGCGTTACCGTCTTTTCCTGGCCGGTCGATTCATCCCGATAGGTGACCGCGCGACCGATGGCCACGACGTTCTGCGGGAGTTTCGCCGCCGGAACGATACGGGCCCGGCCGATTTCGCCGAGCAGCCGGTCGGCAAGGTCCGGGTTGCGCTGGATCGCGCCCTCCGCAAGTGCCTCGAGCCTTTCCAGGCAGTCCGCACCTATGACGACCCTGGGCCGCCGGCCGGTGCCGCGTGACGTAGAGAGTTGTTTGTTCATCGTAGTTTCCTTTCCACCATCTGGTGGTGTGAGTGAATTATGGGTGGCCATAATCCCTGACCCGCCACGAACGGATCAAAGCATCAGGCCGCGGCGTGGTCCGGCGACGGATGCACGTCCAGTACCACGACGACTTCGATCTGACCGTCGTCCCGCAGGAGCGGAACCTTCTGCAGCTTTCGCATCCCGATCAGGGTCGCCCCAAGCAATGAAGCAACGAGAATATGTCCCGGGACCGGCGCGGGGTTCATGGAGAGCACGCCGCTGCGAGCGCCCTCACCGCTGATCATGTAGGTGACGTGGCATCCGGCCACGACAAGATCTGGCGAGGCCGGCTCGGGAGTTCCGCGCGAGATCCGCAGCTTGTGGCGCAGCAGCCCGTTTAGTAGAGCGGGATTGGGCGAATTCCTGGTTCCGCGATAGCGAAGCAGGTGCTCGATGCCGAGCCGGTCGTCGACAGTGAGAAGAAAGCCGCTCCCGACAGCGGAGCGTTCGAAGAGCGATCGAAAGTCACTGCCGGCAGGCAGGTGGGGGATCCTGGTAATGGTCATGATGTGTCTCCCGGAGCGGTGAAGCCCGCGTTCTCAGATGCAAGGGTGTGAGAAAGCCCCGGGTGGTCGAAGACGCGCTTATGCGCAGACCGCCCGGGGACCCGGGCGGTTTAGAAGCAGAAACCGGAAAAGGTTCTCGTGCGTGACCATGATGAGACCTTAGTCTTTGGGCGCAACCTGTCAATCTTGGAGACCGGGCCAGTTCTGGAACGGTCAAGGATGCACAGATCTCGAGACGGCGAATTGATGACGAGGTCCACGAGGCGGACTTCGACGACGGGGGGGTCACCGACGGCGCACCTCGAAGATTGAGTCACGTCGAGCTTCCTGGATCGGCCGGCGGTGTGGCAGCGGGATGATGTTTGCCGAAGTCGTGCGACCACCATCATCTTCCCAACGCGCCAGGCACTTGGCGCTCGGCTCAGCGACCGACCTCTCCATGTCACTCGGCCGGAAAAGTTCCGGAAACAGCTCGTCGAAATCTGCCTTGCAAAGCATCATTTTGTCACTCCTTTCCATCGCTCCATAGGGAGCCACTGCACGGCGAAGGCTGCGCACCACTGCAGTCCAGTGGTGCGGGTTCTCGAGAATGGGACCGGCTTATGCCGTTCGGCCGCCGCGCCACCGCGCATCGACCTGCACATCCGAAGAAACTGGACGCATGCTCAGTTCGCGATCCGTGAGACCATCGACGACGCGCGGGATATCACTGCGATCAATCCCGATGTCGCGCAGCAGGCGATCGTCCATGCCTCGAAGAGTTTCGATCATTTTCCCGCGTTGCCAGCGGTGGAATGCGGTCTGGAGCCAATGTCGAAACGCTCCGGGCTTGCGGTTGCGCGGACTGGCCGCTCGAGGGGGTGGGAAGTGATGGTTATTGGATTTGAAGACGTGGGGGTGCATGTCATGCTCCATGACGAAGAAACTGAACCGAGACGCACGCACCACGTCAGCTGGGCGACCCGCACAGGCGTGGTCTTCCGGCCAGATTGGCGCGTTTGTCACTTCGACTGATCTGTAAGAGATCGAGAAGACCCCGAGGCGCGGACCGGCACGCGGCCTGATCCCGCCCGGGGCTACCGGCGGTTCAGTGTGTTTCCTGCGTTGAGCAGGAACCTCGTATGAAGACTGAACATGGTCATGACTGAGATATCGGCATTCCGCGTGCGTATATCAAGAGCACGGCGTGGCCTGCGACCTTCTGGCACTGCCGCCATGAGAGGCGGACGAGGCTCATGGATGATGCTCCGCCAAAGGAAATCGCAGACCTCGGTTTTATTGTCGCGCAGCAGTGAGAACAAACTCTTATAGTGTTGTCACTTCGCCGCACCGCGGCCGTGACGGTTGACAGAATCCATTTGTTGCATAGCCTGTGTACATGGTTACGAACGAAAGCCTCTTCCGGTTTCTGCTTCTGAACCGCCTCCCTGCCCGGGGGGCGAGCGCGTAAACGCGTTCACGGCCACCCGGGGATTTCTCGAACATTTGGATAGAGACATCGGGTCTGCTGAGATCAGCCCCTGGGAGACGAACATGACCAACGCACAATATGCGCGGGTGCCGAATAGCTTTGCTTACGACACCACCCCAGAAAACCGCCTCAACGATGTAGAGTTTTTTCTTCGGCCTTCTGACCGCACCGACATCGACTGGCTGCTTTCCCGAGATGACCCCGCGGCACGGAATATGCCGCGTCTTGTAGAAGGGATCCTGCGCTACAAGATGCGAACGGCCGGGAAAGCGGCTGGCAAAGGCATCGACCAAATCGCATTGCCTTTGAAACGCATTACATATGCTGAAAACAATGGCCCTATACAGAAGGGCATTTTGACAATGAGCGTAGTAGAACGGCCGGGCCATATTCCCGTGGGATCTCTGCTGGGCGCAACTCTCTTGGGCATGTCAAGATACCAGGAAGAGCCCCTGAAGAAAGAGGACGGTCGCACTGTCATTGTCGGCGTTTTGAAGATCGAAACGGTGGAACCGGTCTAACGCGCCGAGTAGCAGACCGATCTGCGGCAAGGCATCGCGAGTGACTTGCTGCCTCGGTTAATCTGCGCCGGTAGCGCCACGATCGCCGTGTCAGGCGGGTTCTGGTGCGGGGAGGGCGACATCGGCAAGGGTCGAGCGGTTGAGGTTCTCGATAAAGGCCATTTCGGCCACCCGAAGCCGAGCCTTCAGGCGACAGCATCCGTCGATCGTGCAATCCCCACCATTCGGTTGGAAGCATTCGACAAGCGCTTGGCCCTCTTCCAGCACCCGAACCACGTCCCCCAACCGGATCTCCTTCGGGGCGCAGGCCAGGGTTGCACCGCCACCGCCTCCACGGCGTGTCTGCACCAACCCGGCCCGACCGAGTTTCTGCATGATCTTGATGAGATGGTTGCGGGAAAGCTGGAATTCCTTGGCGAGATCAGCCGTGGAAAATGCTCGGTCCGGCGCGCTGGCAAGGCGCATCAGCATGCGGAGTCCGTAGTCGGTGAATGAGGTAAGGCGCATCTGCCATCCATGAAGTGGAAGTGGTATTTACAGTGCCTATTATGGCGCTTATCCAGAAGAGTGAACAGTCCCGGCGCGGATAAATGGCTCTTACCGCGAGAAAGACTACACCTGCATTTCGGAGTTCGGCCATGGGCAATGGGTCCAACAGCTTCAAGAGTGAGGGAGGCTTTGCCTCCCCGCCCTGCATGGCGGCAGAGGTCGATCCTGGGTATTTCGATCCCTTGGCCGTAGATCCCGAACAAGCGCGCGACGTGGCCCGGTGGCGCACGGCGGAACGCAAGCGGCTTCGTGAGGCGCGTCGGACGCTTTCCTCACCCCGGAGGAAAGCAACAGGTGAAGCGCTGATGACAGGACTGGAGAGACTGTTTGCAGCGAACTCTGCCGGGGCGGGCGACGGGATCGTTGCCTTCTATTGGCCGATCAAGGACGAGCCGGACCTGCGATCTCTGATGACCGAGATGCAGGCGTCTGGCCGCCGCATTGCCCTGCCTCTCGTGGAGACGCGGGCGGCGCCATTGGTGTTCCGCCTGTGGACTCCGGAGACCCGGATGGAGCGCGGACACTGGAATATCCCTGTGCCGCCACGGGACGCGCCGGAGGTGATGCCGGATGTCGTTCTCGCGCCTCTCATGGGCTGGGACAGTGAGGGCTATCGCCTTGGCTATGGTGGAGGGTATTTCGATCGAACCCTGGCGGCGCTGTCGCCGCGACCCTTCAGCATCGGCGTGGGTCTCGCCGCGGCGCAGCTGCCCACGATCTATCCGCAATCCCACGATATTCCGATGGATGTCATACTCACCGAGCGTGGGATCGAAGTCGGAGGCTAACGATGGACAGAAACCAGATGGCGCGAAAACTGTTCGAGGGCATGCCCGATGCGCTGGTGGTCGCGGACCGCGAAGGCATCATCCGCGTCTGGAACGGGGGTGCGGAGCGGATATTCGGCTTTGCAGAGGGGGAGGCGCTTGGCCAGTCATTGGACATCATCACGCCGGAGCGACTGCGTGAGCGACACTGGATCGGCTACGAGGCCACCATGCGGACCGGCCAAACCAAATATGGCGCAGGCGATCTTCTGTCAGTTCCAGCAATCCGTAAGGACGGAGCACAGATCTCGATCCAGTTTTCCATCGTTCCGTTGCGCGGCGAGGACGGCGACTTGCAGGCGGTCGCGGCGATCATGCGCGACGTCACCGAGGACTTTGAAGAGCGCAAGAGGTTGCGGCGCGCGATTGGCGGTTGAGGGGAGTATCGAGGCGCTCTCACTGCATGTTCTGAGAGGGCGGATTACTACACTACCCGCTTGATCTTCGGCGATCCGATCCTCGAAAAATGGCCCGCGGCTGTAGAAATAGCGGACCGCCTCCCCGCGCGGTCGCTCGTATCAGGATGCTGGTTGAACGGTGACCGGGACAGCCTACACCGAACCAAGCTTACCTTGGGAAAACGGATGCTGCGAGAGCTTCAATGCCCGGTTCCGCGACAAACTATTCAACGGAGAAATCTTCTGTAGCCCCAGCCAAGCGCTGGCTCCGATCGAGCGAAGTCGGAAACACCACAACACCAAGCGACCCCATGGCGCTCTGGGCGATCACCCTCCGGCTCCCGAAACTATCGCCCCGATGGACCGAAAGCTGACTGTTCTCCAGCATACAAACTGGACTTTCGGGGTAGGGCCGATCATTGCGATAGAGCCGCAAGTAGCCCGGCGTGGTGGATTTCGCTTACGAGGATCACCGGACTTGTCCAGCAGTTCATTCACACGTGTAGACAGGCTCTTGTCCTCGATGGGATATGGTGCCCGCAAGGACATCGCGCGGCTGGCGCGGTCTGGTGGCATTGTCTTCGATCAGGCTGAGATCCTGGACGCCTCCGTCCGCATCCCTGTCAGCGCGGACCTGCCCCGCCGCATGACGGTCGCGGGCAGTTCGCTTGATCCGCTTGCTGGCCTGGTCGTCATGATGAACAAACCCTCGGGCGTGACCTGTTCGCACAAGGAGGCAGGCGAGCTTGTCTATGACAGGCTGCCTGCTCGCTGGCGACGCCGCAAGCCCGCAATTTCAACCATTGGGCGTTTGGACAAACAGACCTCTGGCCTTTTGCTTCTGACCGACGACGGAGACCTTCTGCATCGTATCAGCAGCCCCAGAAGCCGGCTCAGAAAAACCTACCGTGTCACGCTTGCCCGTCCACTCGATGGCACGGAAACCGCACTGTTTGCGTCTGGCAGACTCACGCTCAGAGGCGATGACAAACCCCTGGCGCCGGCAGTGCTGGACATAATCTCGGAAACCGAAGCCCTGATCACCGTCACCGAGGGCCGATACCACCAAGTTCGCCGCATGTTCGGCGCCACCGGCAATTTCGTCGAAGCTCTGCGACGTGAACGCCTGGGCGATCTCTGCCTGCACGAGAACTTGGCTCCCGGTCGATGGAATCTGCTGAGCGAGGAAGAGACCGCCCTCGTCTTTCGATGACCGAGGGGATCGGCTCAGATCACTCCCAGCATCCGCATGGCTTTCGCAACCCGCTCG
Organism: Allosediminivita pacifica; assembly: GCF_003054175.1. Taxonomy (GTDB): domain Bacteria; phylum Pseudomonadota; class Alphaproteobacteria; order Rhodobacterales; family Rhodobacteraceae; genus Allosediminivita; species Allosediminivita pacifica. The sequence continues at coordinate 15,410 of NZ_QBKN01000039.1, read as the reverse complement.
AAACCGGCGATGTTCGCGCCGAGGACGTAGTCACCGGGGGCGCCATACTCATCGGCAGTTTCGGCGCATCTGTCGTGGATGCTCTTCATGATTTGAGCCAACCGCTGTTCAGTCTGCTCAAAGCTCCAGCGGTCACGGCTGGCGTTCTGCTGCATTTCGAGCGCCGACGTCGCAACGCCCCCGGCATTCGCCGCCTTGCCAGGCGCGAACAGGATCCCGGCCTCGCGCAGGATGCGGATCGCCTCGGGGGTGCAGGGCATGTTCGCGCCTTCGCCGACAGCCAGAACGCCGTTCTTGACCAGTGATTTCGCGTCCTTGCCCGTCAGTTCGTTCTGGGTGGCCGAGGGCATTGCCACGTCACAGGGTAGATCCCAGACAGAGCCTTTCCCGACAGGCACAAAATGAACCCCGTCCCCACGCAACCGGGCATATTCCGAAATGCGCTTTCGGCGCACGATCTTGATCTCCTGGAGCAGGGCAAGATCAATCCCGGCTTCGTCTATGACGTAACCGCTGGAATCCGAACAGGCGATGACCGTGCCCCCAAAGGATTGCACCTTTTCGATGGTATGGATGGCGACATTGCCCGCGCCCGATACCACGACGCGCTTCCCGTCGAAGTCGCTCTGGCGCGTTGCAAGCATGGCCCTGGTAAAATAGGCGTTGCCGAAACCAGTTGCCTCGGTCCGGGCGCGGGATCCGCCGTAGGCGATGGCCTTGCCGGTAAACACGCCTGATTCATAACGGTTGGTCAGGCGCTTGTATTGTCCGAACATGTATCCGATTTCACGCCCGCCAACACCGATATCGCCGGCAGGCACATCCGTCTGCTCGCCCAGGTGGCGGTGCAGTTCGATCATGAGAGATTGACAGAAGCGCATAATCTCGCCGTCGGATTTGTTCTTGGGGTCGAAATCCGTTCCGCCTTTTCCACCACCGATCGGCAGGCCGGTCAGGGCATTCTTGAAGGTCTGCTCGAAGCCCAGGAACTTGATGATTCCCAGATTGACAGACGGGTGGAAGCGCATCCCTCCCTTGTAGGGACCGAGGGACGAGTTGAACTGGACGCGAAATCCTCGATTGATCTGGACATTCCCCTGGTCGTCAACCCAAGGGATGCGAAAGATAATCTGGCGTTCGGGTTCGCAGATCCGTTCGATGAGCGCTTGTTCGAGATAATCAGGGTGCTTTGCCACCACTCGCCCGAGGCTTTCCATCACCTCGTGCACGGCCTGGTGGAATTCCGGCTCGCCGGCATTGCGCCGCGCTACTTCGGTAAGGATCGGTTGTAGCTTTTCGTCGATATTGTTCATGTGCCTCGTCGCATCAAAGGGGGGTGTTGGTCGGGTGCGGAAAATGTGTGCATCAGCACCACGAGCGCCCATTTGCTCATCAGCTATTTGATCCTCGACCGTTGTGCAAACCGTTCTCGCGCAGGGTGGACTCCAACAGACGGTGGATCGAGACACGAGACGTGGTCCCTTGTGGAGGCAGACGGAGAACGCAAGATTCTCTTCGAGGCTCACGAGGTCGGAAAGGCGGGCGTGTCGCAGACCGTTGAACAGCGTTTTCTGGCCTTGCGCGAGGCGCTGCGGGGACCGCAGGATGTAGCGCGCGAGATCTGGCTGGGTCTCGAGGACTAACCGGTGGGCCAGCCTTCTGCGTTGGCAACGCCGACGCCTGGCTCACTCTCCACGTTTCGGGGGAATTGCGAGCACGTCGGTTTGCGCGGTTCTGAGCACCTGCTCGGTCACGCTGCCGATGAGCATTTTGGCAAGTCCGCTTCGACCATGCGTCGACATCACGATCAGGTCCGCCTCCTCTTCACTTACTGCTTTCAGGATTTCGTGTGGCACTGGCGAAGCTTCGTATCGCGTGATCGGTCGCTGGCAGCCCTTCTTTCGCGGTATTCCTCGCAGGCGGGTCTGAGTTGAATGGACGACTTCCCGTAACTGAGCGAAGGTGCACACCTATCTCATTGCCTCGGTGACGATATGGACGTGCTACCTTTGGGTCTCTGGCTGGATTTTCTCGGAACCTTCGTGTTCGCCATCAGTGGCGCGCTGGTGGCGGTCCGCCGCGGCCTCGACATATTTGGGATTTTGGTCCTCTCGGTCGCAGCCGGCCTCGCGGGTGGCATGATCAGGGATATGCTTCTGGGTGCGACGCCGCCAACAGCGTTGGAGGATCCGCGTTACCTTCTCACGGCGCTCGCTGCGGGTGTCTGCGTGTTCTTCGGGCATCGGCTGCTGGAACGCTTGAACAAGCCCGTGATGGTGCTGGACGCGCTCGGGCTCGGGGTCTTCGCGGTCAGCGGCTGCCAGAAATCACTCCTGTTCGGTCTCGATCCGTTGCCCGCGATCCTGCTCGGGGTTCTGACGGCTGTGGGCGGTGGCGCGACGCGGGATCTTCTTGTTGTCGAGATCCCGCGTGTCCTGCGCGAAGAAGTTTATGCGCTTGCCGCGACGGTCGGCGCAACAATCGTGGTGGCCGGGACTGCGCTCGGTCTCTCGGAGGTCTGGATCGCCGTCGCCGGTGTCGTGGCGGCCTTCGGGTTTCGGGTGATCAGTGTCTGGCGGGGCTGGCGCGCCCCGCGCGCGCCAGGGTCTTGATTCTGAGGGCCACCGGCACCGTCAGCCCAGGGAACATTCCGGCCCGAGAGGAACGATGCCGGTGGGGTTCAGCGCCTTGATCGAGTAGTAACCGCGCTTGATGTGGTCGACGTTGACCGTATCGCGCACGCCGGGGATCGCCAGGATCCGTTCCTGGTAGCGGCTCAGGGCGGGGTAGTCCGCGATGCGGCGCAGGTTGCACTTGAAGAGGCCGTGATAGGCCACGTCGAAGCGCACCAGCGTCACGAACAGCCGCACATCGGCCTCGGTGAAGCGATCTCCCGAAAGGAAGTCTCGGCCGTCAGCGAGACGATCTTCAAGTTCATCAAGCATCGCGAAGACCTCGCGGAATGCCTCCTCGTAGGCGACCTGCGTGGTGGCAAAGCCCGTGCGGTAGACGCCGTTGTTCAGGGCCGGATAAATGCGGTCGTTGAGCGCGTCGATCTCCTCACGCAGGTCTGCCGGATAGAGATCGACGCAGTCGTCTGCCAACTCTCCGAAGCCGGAGTTCAGCATCCTTAGGATATCGGCGGACTCGTTGTTTACGATGGTCCCGCGAGCCTTGTCCCAGAGCACCGGCACCGTTGCCCGGCCGGAGATGCCGGGATCGGCCCGGGTGTAGATCTCGTGCATGTAGGAAGCGCCCTCGGCTTCGGTCGGATCGCCAAAGCGCCAGCCTTGGTCGGACAGTTCCGGCTCGACCACAGAAACAGAGATCACGTCCTCCAGTCCCTTCAGCTTGCGCCCGATAAGCGTGCGGGATGCCCATGGGCAGATCAACGCGACATAGAGGTGGTAGCGGCCCGGCTCGGCTTTGAAGCCGCCCTCGCCGGTCGGCCCTGGCGCGCCGTCAGGCGTGACCCAGTTGCGGAAGCTCGATGTCTGGCGGACGAAGCCGCCCTTGTCGTCCTTGGCCTGGACCGGCTGCCAGTCCGCAACCCATTCTCCGTCTCGAAGCATGATCGTCTCCTTAGTTCCTGAGCGTGATGCCGGTGCCCCAGGGGTCGTTCAGGGTCAGTCCATCCGCGGTGCGGGTGCTGGCAATGTCGGCGCTTTCGGCGCGGGCGGCAATGCCCGTGATGTCCCCGGCGTTCTGGACAATAATCTCGACGGAATCGAGACCCGCCATTCCCTCGGGGCGTTTGCCGGCCCGGCGGCTGTTCCAAATATTGCCGGCAAGCTGGTGGTGGTAGCCGCCGCTGCCGTAGAAGCTGGCGCCGGGATAACTCGCGGAGATATCGAGGCCGAGCACGTCGCGGTAGAAGCGGTCGGCCTCGCCCGTGTCGCCCACCTGCAGGTGGACATGGCCGATGCTGCCATCCTCGGGGAAGCCTGACCATTCAGTGCCTTCGGCGCTTTGCAGCAAGTCCTGCAGGTCCAGCGGATCGGTGCTCATCCGGATCTCGCCGTCGTCGCCGTGCCAAGCCGAGACCGGGCGGTCCGCATAGACCTCGATTCCGTTGCCCTCGGGATCGACGAGGTAGAGCGCCTCGCTGACGAGGTGATCCGACGCGCCCTGGAGCGGCACGCGCGCCTCGGCGGCATGCCCGACCCAACGGGCCAGGTCGGACCGCGTCGGCATCAGGAAGGCGGTGTGAAAGAGCCCGGCCTGCCGCGGATCGAGCGGGGAAAGGTCCGGGTCACCCTGAAGCTCCAGAAGCGGCACGTCGCCGGTGCCGAAGGTGATGCGATCACCGTCGGTCGCAACCGGGACGAGCCCGAGCACTCTCTGGTAGAAGGCGGAGACCGCATCGAGGTCACGCACCTTGAGCCGGACCGCGCCTATGCGCATCGGCGCGGTCGTCATGTCGAAGAAGTGGGTGGCGGTGGTCATGGCAAGGTCTCCTTGGGATAGAGTGCGGCCGCGGGAGGATCCCGGCGGCCGACGGGGAAGGTCAGGCGAACTGGCCGAGACGGCGGTCGGGTTCCGGGATACGGAGGGCGAAAGCGCCGCGTCCCAGGACAGCAACGACGCCTTGCACCACCGTCCAGAAGAGCGGGTATTCCCAGCCGCCCCCTTCGTTCGAGAAGCTCCAGCCGAAGCCTGAATGGGCCCAGACAGAGCCGAGCAGAATCGCGACGAGCGGGATCGAAACGGCGCGCACACCGACGCCAAGGATCAGCGCGAGCCCGCCGCCGAGTTCTCCGAGAATGGTCAGATAGGCAAAGAAGCCGGGCAGGCCGAGGCTTTCGAAGAAGGCCACGGTGCCGGGGATGGTGAAGAGGCTCACCTTCATCCAGCCATGGGCGAGAAAGGCCACGCCACTCGTAACGCGAAGGACGAAAGCAGCATAGTCTGCATTGGTTCGGGTCGTCATGTCATTTGCTCCGCTCAGAAGGTTCAGGAAAACTGCCAGCGCGGCGCGATCCCGGTGCCGTGACCGAAAACGTAGCCGAACTGGATGTTGAGGAAACCGATGGGCTCCAGGTAGCGGGCGTTGGCGAGCGGGCCGGCATCGACCGGCTCGAGGCCGATCTCGGCGGCCAGGGCCTTGACCCTCTCGCGTGCGGCCTCGTCATCGGCTGCGACGAAGGTCTGGATAAGCCGGCCATTCACCTTGAGGCCCGTGCCGTAGTGCTGGGCGAAGACCGTGTTGAACGCCTTCACCACCGTCGCGCCAGGCAGCCGGGAGGCGATCTCTTCGGCAGCCGAAGTCTTATGACCGACCTGGAGACCCGAAAAGTCCTCGGTCACCGGGTTCGAGACATCGATGACAGTCTTGCCGCTGAAGTTCGCCTTGCCGGCAAGATCCGCCACGGCCCCATAGGGCGTGGCCAGGACCACCAGTTCCGCCTGGGAGACGGCGGCAGAGAGATCGTCGTTGCGGCCGATGGTGGTTACCTCATGGCCGGCCTGGCTCAGCACCTTGGCGAGACCGGAGCCGACGTTTCCGTTTCCGATAACTGCGATACGCATTGCATTCTCCTTCAGTTTCCCGCCCTCGGGCGGCCTGTTGTTCACTGAAGTCAAAGTAAGGCTTCCCCATCTTCCATAAAATGACGATGTTATTGAATGACTATCGCGATTTTGTTCTTAAAGGGGGCGATATGGATATCGTGGACGAACTCAAGGCTTTCGTGGCCACCGCGCGGACCGGCTCCTTCACTGCCGGAGCCGAGCAACTGGGGGTCTCGAACCGCCTGACTTCGAAATACGTGGCCGAACTGGAGGCGCGCCTCGGCACGCGGTTGCTCCAGCGGACGACCCGGAAGGTCGGGTTGACACCGGCCGGGGAGGATCTCCTTGCGCGGGCGCCGGCCGTCCTCGACGAGCTTGATGCTCTCCTGAGCAATGTCTCGGAAGGATCGCGCGGCCTGAGCGGGATCGTCCGGGTCTCGGCGCCCGTGACCTTCGGCGAAGTCTACGTGGCCGGCATGCTGGCCCGGTTCGCCGAAGCGCACTCGAATCTGACCTTCGACCTGAGGCTGGATGATCGCTACGTCGACCTGGCCGCCGACGGCATAGACCTGGCGTTCCGGATAGGCGTGTCAGAGACACTTTCGCTCAAGACCCGCAAGCTTGGTGTCTTCCATAGCTGCCTGGTGGTCCATCCCGACTACGTGAAATCCCAAGGAGCTCCGCAATCACCTGACGAACTCGTGCATCACGCCTGCATCGTCGACATGAACCGTCGCCAACCGCATCGGTGGGTGTTCAAAAAGAACGACACCGAGATTGTCACCCAAGTGCGGGGCCGGTTTCATGTCAACTCGGCCAGGGCAGCAATCGAGCTGGCCGCGGCCGGCATGGGGATCGCCTTTCCGCCCCGGTTCGCCATTGCGGACATGCTTGAGACGGGCCGCCTCGTTCCCCTGCTGGAGGATTTCGACATGGACATGGGACCGGTCAGCGCCGTCTATCTCGAAGGTCGGACCCTGCCTCGAAAGATACGAGCCCTTATCGACTTCGCCGCCGAGGATATGCAGACCACTCACTTGCTTCAAAAAGCGACGACAAGCTGATCAAGGCTGGCGGAGCTACACGTGGGCAACCTTCGAGATGTGCCGGTGAGCGTCTGCTTTTCTTCGAAGCCTTCGTTTCCGAGGTTGTGCAATATTGGGTCTTGTTCCGGATGTGTCCCGCCGATGACCCAGACATTTGCCTTGCCGCGACCAGACACACATCGGGTTGCAGGCTTCTGCAGCCCCGCCGTTTCCGGGTCAGGCCGGACGAATGAACATGCGGTCATCCTCATGCGCGGCAGCGTCGTCTGAGCGGATGGCGCGGTAGCAATGCCACGTCGCATGTCCCAGCAACGGGAACACCAGGATCAGCCCCAGTCCGGCCGTGAGTAGGCATAGGACAAACAGCACCACTACGATGGCACCCCAGGCGATCATCACCCCGAGGTTGTTCCAGACCATCGCCATGCTGATCCCGAGCGCGGAGAGCGCGTCGGTCCGTTCCGTCAGCAGCATCGGAAAGGCGAAGACGCTGATGGCGAAGGAGAAGGCGGCGAAGAGCGCACCGACGGCAGAGCCGACCAGCAGCAGGGCCCAGCCAGTGGGAGTCAGGAGAAGCATCGGCACGATCTCCTCGGTGCCGGGAAAGGCCACCATGCCGAAGAACAGCGCATAGATCAGAACCGCCGCGCGCATCCACAGCAGGAAAAGCCCCAGAAGCATGACCCCCATAAAAACGCCGGCCCGGCCGGACCGAAGCCGGACGAAGAGCATCGGCGCGAGGCCGACGGGTTCGCCTGCCTCCAGTCGCCGACTTTTTTCATAAAGCCCGCCGGCGATCAGCGGCCCGACCACCATGAAACCCGCCAGCGCCGGGAACAGCGCATAGTCGAACTCCAGACGAAACAGGAACCAGACCACGGCGACCGAGACGAGGAAAACGCCGAGGCCGTAGACCAGACTCGGAAGCGCGTGGGTCCAGAGATCGCGCCACCCGGTACGCAGCCATGTGAAGGCGGTGCGCCACGGCAGATCGCGGGCGTGCGGGCTCGGGCGCGCCAAGGGTGGGACCACCTTCGGAATGACGCCGCCGGCGTGCGGATTGTCGGGCGGCGGCGGGGTGTTGTTCTGGCTCAGCATGACGGTTTCGCCGGGCGGTGGGTGCCGGCGCCTTCCTTGGCGGTTTCAACGCAGCTCGGTTGCGACGACAGCGAGACCGAGACGAGATGGATATTGGCGGCCACAAAGACGGCCACCACCAGCAATGCGGCGGAGATCGCCAGAACACGAGGCCGCTCAATGGTCATTCCGGGTCCCCGTCAGCCAGCGAGGTGATGTAGATGGCAAGCATCTTGCGCTGCGCCTCGGTCAGACGGTTTTCCCATGCGGGCATCCAGCCCTGTCGGCCACCATAGATCGTCTCGAACAGCGCTTCATCCGAGCCGCCGTAGATCCAGTGGGTGTCCGTGAGGTTCGGGGCACCGAGGTCCTGCATGCCCGCACCATCCTCGCCGTGGCAGCTTGCGCAATTGTCGGCAAAGAGCGTGGCGCCTTCCTCCAGCCGCTCGGGCGAGGCGCCGCTGTCGAGGCCCGCCAGCGACTGCACGTAGTCCGCTGTGATGCGGATCTGGTCCCGGTCGAGCATGCCGTCGCGGCCGAACGCCAGCATCTCGGCATAGCGTGTGTCGGGATGCGGAGCGTTGATGCCGACACGCAGGGTTTCGAGGATCGTTTCGTCGTCGCCGCCCCAAAGCCAGGCGTCATCGATCAGGGAGGGATAACCGGGGCCGCCTTCGGCGCGGCTTCCGTGGCAGGCCACGCAATTGTCACCGAAGAGTGCGGGTGCTGTCCGGTCGACGTGGGCCATGAGCAGGGTGTCGTCACGGATTCTGTCCAGCGGGAGCGCGGCGATCCGGTCCGCCCAGACGCCACGGGCGGCATCTGCGGCTGCCACGCGCTCTTCTACCTGTTCCTGCTGATCAATGCCCAGCAGCCCGCGGGTATAGGTGTTCACCAGAGGCCACGCCGGCATGAGCACCCAGTAGACCAGCGCCCAGACGTGCGTGACGATGATGAAGAACCAGACCGCCCGCGGCACGCGGGTGTTCAGCTCGGTGATCCCGTTCCATTCGTGACCCGTGGTCTGGTGCCCGGTGAGGGGATCGCGCTCCTTTACCGACATGGCCCATCCTCGTCATCCAGGATGCTGTTGGCGGCTTTGTCGAAGCGTTTGCCGAGCGACGGCCAGTAGGCGTAGACGGTGATCCCCACGGACAGGGCGATGAGGTAGAACAGCCCGAAGGACTTGGCGATCAAAGAGGTCAGGTCATGGGTAAGATCCATCCTGTCACTCCTCCCCGAGTGGCTGATTTGCGAAGGCGGCGTCCGTGAGCCCGCCGAGGATCTGGAGGTAGGCCACCAGGGCATCCATCTCCGTGACGCGGTCCCGCTGTCCGTCGAAGTGGCGGACGCTGGTCGCGTCGCCATATCGCTCGCTTACCACGTCGGCTGCGTCGGTGCCGGGCCGCGCCTGGCCGCGGGCGTCGGCATCGGCATTGGCGATCTGTTCGTCGCTGTAGGGCACGCCCACCGCCCGCAGGGCCGCAAGGCGATCCGGCAGGCTCTCTGTCTCGAGCGTCCTTTCCAGCAGGAATGCATATTGCGGCATGACCGATTCCGGCACCACGGCGCGTGGATCGACGAGGTGTCGCACGTGCCAGTCGTCGGAATACTTGTTGCCCAGCCGGGCAAGGTCCGGCCCGGTCCGCTTGGAGCCCCAGAGCATCGGGTGGTCGTATTGGGATTCCACAGCCAGCGAGTAGGGCCCGTAGCGGTCCACCTCGTCCTGAAGCGTGCGGATCATCTGGCTGTGACAGGCATAGCACCCCTCGCGGATGTAGATGTCGCGCCCGGCCTGTTCCAGAGGTGTGTAGAGCCGCATGTCCGGTGCGGCCTCGACCGTTTCGTCGATGGTGAAGAGCGGCGCGATCTCGACGAAACCGCCCACACCGGCGGCGACGATGATCCCGAGGGTCAGGGCCATCGAGTGCCGCTCGGTGCGGTAATGGGTCCGGGCGTGGAACTCGAACAGTCGGGCGAAGGGGGAGAGGATCTTGCGAAACATCAGGTCACTCCGCTGCCGGAACGGCAGGCTCGGCCGCTTCGGACGAGGTGGGGTAGTCGCGTTCCGGGTGTTTTTCGGGGGCATGCCGGATCGTCATGTAGACGTTGTAGGCCGCCAGGATCGCGCCGGTCAGGAACAGGGCACCACCGCAGGCCCGCGCGACGTAATAGGGATGCATGGCCACCAGCGTGTCGGTGAAGGAATAGGCCAGCGTGCCGCTGTCGGTGTAGGTGCGCCACATCAGCCCCTGGATGATGCCGCTGTTCCACATCGCGAAGACGTAGATCACCGTGCCGGCCAGCGCGAGCCAGAAGTGCCATTCCACCAGCTTCCAGGAATACATCGTCTCGCGCTTCCACAGCAGTGGGACGACGGAGTAGATCGAGCCAAAGGTGATCAACGCCACCCAGCCCATCGCGCCGGCATGGACATGCCCTACCGTCCAGTCGGTGTAATGCGACAGCGAGTTCACCGCACGCACAGCCATGAACGAGCCTTCGAAGGTGGACAGCCCGTAGAACACCGCCGCCACCATCATGAAGCGCAGCGTGGCGTCGTCGCGCACCTTGTGCCAGGCGCCGTTCAGCGTCATCAGCGCGTTCCCCGCGCTGGCCCAGGAGGGCACCAGCAGCATGACCGAAAAGGTCATGCCCAGCGTCTGCACCCATTGCGGCAGGGCGGTGTAATGCAAATGATGCGAGCCGGCCCAGATGTAGAAGAACACGATGCCCCAGAACGACAGGATCGACAGGCGGTAGGAATAGATCGGCCGCTCCGCCCGCTTGGGCAGGAAGTAATAGAGCATGCCGAGGAACCCGGCGGTCAGGAAGAAGGCGACCGCGTTATGGCCATACCACCATTGCGTCATCGCGTCCTGCACGCCCGCGAATGCCGAGTAGCTCTTTGCTCCTGTCAGGCTGGCGGGGACGGCGAGGTTGTTGACGATATGAAGGATCGCCACCACCAGGATGAACGCCATGTAATACCAGTTCGCCACGTAGATATGCGGCTCGTTCCGGCGCGCCAACGTGCGGATGTAGAGCACGAAGTAGACCACCCAGACGATCACCAGCCAGATGTCGGCATACCATTCGGGCTCGGCGTATTCCTTGGATTGGGTGACGCCCATCAGGTAGCCCGAGGCGGCGACGATGCAGAACAGGTTGAAGCCCAGCAGCACGAACCACGGTGAGACATGTCCCGCCAGCCGGGCCCGGCTGGTGCGTTGCATGACATGATAGGACGTCGCGATGAGGGCGTTGCCACCGAAGCCGAAGATCACCCCCGACGTATGAACGGGGCGAATGCGGCCAAAGCTCGACCACGCCGCATCGAAGCGCAGGTCCGGCCAGGCCAGTTGCGCCGCGACCCAGACGCCCATGCCCATACCGACGACGGCCCAGAATAGGGCAATTACCAGCCCGGCCTTGGTCGGGTCGTCATAGTAGTTGACCGTGCGATCCTCGGCCGGTTCGGGCTCGCCAATCGCACGCAGGACGAAGAAGGTCGTGATACCGGCTGCAATCAGCACGATCGCGCCGTGGCTCCCCATCGGATCGCCTCGACCCGCTGCGGCCATCACCAACCCGACAGTCGCCATGACGACACAAATCATCAATGCGATCTGGCGTTCGGCACCTGTCAACCGCTCCATCATCTGGCAACCTCCCGGTCAGTTCTATGTCTTGGTGGCAGCGGACGGTCCTCCGTCTGGAGTATCCGGCGGGCATCGCCTTCCGGGTCGTCGAACTGGTCGGTCTTCATCGCCCAGAAAAATGCTCCGAGGCCGATTGCACCCATCATCAGCGTCACGGGTATCAGCAGTAGAAGGATGTTCATGTCCGCCCCACCGGCGTTTGCCGGCCTGATGCGAGGCGAGCTTGAGCCTCGGCACACAGGGTGTTCAGGCGCTGCGCCGCCGGGACAATCTCGTCGATCTCACCCGCTCCGGTGCCGCAATAAAGCGGCATCTGTTCAAGATCTCCGGTCGTGGTGCGCAGGGGCGAGTCCGTGCTCTGGCGCAGCCGCGGGATGAGGCCGTCGCGGGCGATCACCTCATGTGCGATCCTCTCGGGGTCATGTCCCATCAGGGCCGGGCCAAAGGTCTCGGTGACGCTGTTGCGGAGGACGCGCACGACCGATCCCTTGGGCCAGTTCAGCACGAAGCCGTCGGTCAGGACGGTATCCTCTCCCTGGGCGGTCACGACCCGTTGCTTGTGGTAGTCGTGGGCGAAGGATTCGGCCGTGGCCAGGAAGGCGGTGCCGCACTGGACGCCCTGCGCCCCGAACGAGAGCGCCCGGGCCAGCCCCTTGCCGTTGCTGATGCCGCCCGAGGCGACAACCGAGAGAGCCGTTGTTTCCAGCACGGCCCGAAGCAGGTCGAATGTCGGGGTGCGCCCGTGAACGTGGCCGCCAGCATCCTGCCCCTGTGCGATCAACACATCCGCCCCGGCGGCTTCGGCCTCCCGTGCCGCGCGCAGCGTGCCCACCTGGTGCAGCAGGAGAGCGCCTGCCGTCTTCACCCGGGCAACTGCCTCGGGCACCACGTCCCAGAAGAACGAGAACACCTCGACCTCCATCGCAAGGCAAGTTTCGATTTGCTGGTCCAGCAGGCCTGGGTCGGTGGCTGCGGGGATGAGGTTGACGGCAAAAGGGCGGTTTGACAGCCGACGATAGGCCCTGATCTCCGAGGCGATCAGTGAAGGCGCTTCGCGCACCATCCCCAGCGTCGGGAAACCGCCGGCATTGGCGACCGCGGCGGCCAGTTCGGCGCGCGCGACGCCTCCCATACCGGCCAGGATGATGGGATACTCACATCCCAGCAGATCGCAGAGGGGGGTGCGAAGGGACCCGGGTTCAAGCGTCATGACTTGCTCCCCTTGAGTCGCTGCTTCAGGTAGTCCCGCAGGACCACAGCTTGGTTGTGGTCCCGGTCCTTCGCGGCGAAGAGCAGAGTAACGGGGCCAGCTCGGCACCATGCGAGGCAGTGCTCGACAGCGTCCGTGTTGTCAGCCAGTTCTTGCAGGTAGCGGTTGCGGAATTCTCCCCATTTGTCCGGGTCGTGGTCGAACCATTTCCTGAGCTCGGTGGTCGGCGCGATGTCCTTGATCCAGTCATCGTGCCCGAGACAGGTCTTCGAAATACCTCGCGGCCAGATCCGATCCACGAGCAGCCTCGCGCGGTCCGTGCCGGACGTCTCGTCGTGAACGCGGGCAATATCGATATCGAATTGCTTCGCCATGCGAGGGTCAAACCAGTTTCGGGATGCCGGTGCCTTTGGCATCCTCGACCGCGAAGTTGAGCGACCGGGCGATGCGTTCTGCCCGCTCGATGACATGGGAGGCGCCTGCGGGTGTGCAGATCTCCTTCGCGGTCTCGCGAAAGATGGTGAGCCACCGCTCGAAATGGCCCCAGTCAATCGGCAGACCGACGTGCTTGGGTACCGGGGCGCCATGATAGCGGCCTGTCATAAGGGCAACGGAGGACCAGAATGCAGTCATCCGCTCCAGATGCGGTGGCCAGTCATCGATGCGCGCCGCGAAGATAGGGCCAAGAACAGGATCCTTGCGGACCTTGCCATAGAATGCATGGACCAGCTCGCGCAGCACCGCGTCATCGAGTCCGGTCCGTGCCTCGAGATCGGCGGTGATCTCCGGGCGCGCGGAGGGGCTGCGCGATGAATAAGGCTGGATGGAGGTCATCGGTGTGGCACCTTGGTCGCAGTTGTATTGACGGGGTACGTCTCCCAAGTGGTATTGTAAATACCTATTGTGGTCGAGCGCAATCGCGCGAAACCGCGCAGAGCTTGACTGGCGGAGATCGGCGCGGGATCAGGGCATGGGAGACGCTGGGATGAGTGAAGTATCCAAAACCGACAGCGGGTTCGTTGTGGAAGCAGCCGCCATCGCGCGGGCCTTCAAGATCACGGAAGAGCAGGTCCGGGAAGAGATGCGGAACGGACTCATCAGCAGCCGCTCCGAGAGCGGAGCGGGCGAAGACGAAGGACGTTGGCGCATGACCTTCTACCGTGCAGACCGCGCGTTCCGTCTCGTTGTCGACGCAGAGGGAGAGGTGCTGTCGCGGGGAAGCTTTCCCGTCACTCCGCGATCGCGGTCAGTGCGCCGGGATTGACACTCGACGGGCGGCAAGCAACGATCAATCCATGGTCAGGTATCAGATCAAGTTCCGGTTTCTTCTGCTGAACCGCCCTTAGCCCCGGGCGGTTCGCGGGCGTTCTATGCGCAGCGATCTCCCGGGGACATCTCGAGAAAAGTTCAGAGATTGTCGGAGGCAACTCCAGGGGGAAACATGGCCATACCTGACGTTACGGGATCAACGATACCGCGACACGGAAAGCCGGAAGCGGGTAGCGGGGATTGCAAGTGCCGCCTGACAAAAGCCGATCGGCTGGGAATCGAGAGATTTCTGAGCTTCGCCGGCAACAGCAGTGTCGCCTACTCCCAGCTCATGCTGGATCTTCTATACCAGAAACTGCAGGTCGCCGTTGCCATAGAGGGTGCGGCACCGTCCGATGTTGCCACATTTGGCAGCTACATTTCCTGCGTGGTGGATGGGAAAGATATCGAAAGTGGGGTTCTCAGTTTCGGCCTGGTGACGCGTGCCGGAGAAATCCCGATTCACTCTCTCCTGGGGGCCACGCTCATCGGAATGTCGACCGGGCAACGCACCAAGCTGCTGTCCGAAGACGGCACCACCCGGTCATTGGTGGTAACCCAGGTGGGGGCGCCTTTTACCGTGTAGTGACGGGTTGCAACTAATGCGGGCGCTGGAGCATCCGAAGCGGGGACTATCGGCATCAACGGCTTGCCTGGAGGCGGGACGGCCTCACTGGTCTTCATTTTCCGACTCTCGGAAAGGTTTCCCGCCTCGGCCTGAAAGAGTCAGCGCGGCGGGTGGTGGTGGCATCTGCTGTTCCGAGGACCCGGCAAAGTTTGACTTGGCGCCGGAAACTTCATAGCGTGGCTCGATGTTTGTGTTCTCATGCAAAATCAGAGGCCGGTCGTTTCCGGGATCTCTGCTGAACCGCTCCCTGCCCCGAGCAGGGGGCCGCATGCGCTGACCTCCACGCTCGGGGATCTTCTTCACCAACAACTTTGGATTCTTGAGGCTTGCGTCGAGCAGGCCGAGGAGAAGATATGCGAACATCAAATGAAATGGCGATTTTCGCTGGAAGATCAGGCAACGAGGCTGCCGCGATTGATAGCCGGGCGTTCGCAAGCGTCGAGACCATGCGACCGCTCCAATCGTTCCTTTCCAAGCGGGACTTCTGGCACCTGCAAGAACTGCGGAGGGAATGCGCAGCTATCGAAGGCGGTGTCTTTCCTCTGCTGTCCCACCTGATCCGGGCAAAGCTTCAGGATGCATATATTCTGAATCCCAAAGAAGAGGCCGGAAACGTCGCCACCCTGGGCTCACGTGTGACCTACTCTATCAGGGGGACGGCACCACAATCGAGGACACTCTTTGACCATGGTTTTGCACATGATCAGGGAGGTATCCCGATCAAGACATTCCTCGGGGTCACCTTGCTCGGAATGAAAGTGGGACAGACAGTGCAGCTCCTTAACGCAAGTGGGACGACAGAGCCGCTCGAGCTTGTTGCGATACCGTGGCAAGTCGAGGCGAAATAGCAGCGAGAACGTATCTGACTGGCTCTGATGCTGTAACCGCCCCCCGACGGCATCGCTGTGCCAAGGTGGGATCGCAACAATCCTTAATGGGAGGCGGTCATGTCAAAGATTACCACGGTC
>NZ_QBKN01000038.1 GCF_003054175.1 Allosediminivita pacifica | reverse complement strand
TCTTGTCCACGGGCGGCTCCTTCGTTTGAGTTCTTCGACGACTCAATTTGGCACATCTCGATGCCGTTCGGGGGCCGTCCACTCCAACAAGGTGGTCGAATTCGGCCCCCGCGCGCTGGCCCCCTTCGGCTATTCCGGGCGCGGCATCGGGCCGGGCTCCGTCTTCGGGCGCGTCTGCGCGCGGGCCTTGCTTTCCGGAGACAAGGCCGGGATCCCGGTTGCGCCGGTCGACCATTACATTGAACATCACAAGGGGTTGCGGGCTGCCTGGTACGAATTCGGCGCCGCCGTGACCCACGCGACGACACCGCCGCCCTTTACGCGGCAAGGCTGAAGAGGGAGGCTGACTTGGCCCACCTGCACCCCGACGAGATCCGCGCGCGCTTTTCCCGCGCAATGTCCGAGATGTACCGCGCCGAGGTGCCCCAGTACGGGACGCTGATCGAGCTGGTCTCCGATGTGAACGCCGAGGTGCTTGAGCGTGACCCGGCGTTGCGCGAACGGCTGGCGGACGCGGATGAGCTGGACCGGCTCGACGTGGAACGCCACGGTGCGATCCGGCTCGGCACGCCCGGGGAGCTGGCGCAGATCCGCCGCATGTTCGCGGTCATGGGCATGGGACCGGTGGGCTACTACGATCTCTCGGTAGCCGGGCTGCCGGTACACTCGACGGCGTTTCGGCCCGTCGCGACCGAGGCGCTGTCGCGCAATCCCTTCCGGGTTTTCACCTCGCTGCTGCGCCTGGAACTGATCGAGGACCGCGCCCTGGCCGAGCGTGCCGCCGCGATCCTGTCGGAGCGGTCGATCCTTACGGAACGGGCGCAGGAGTTGATCGCGCTGTGCGAAGTTCGGGGCGGGCTGACCGAGGATCAGGCGGAGGAATTCGTGGCCGAGGCCATCGAGACCTTCCGCTGGCGCTCGGACGCGACGGTGACGGCGCAGACCTATAGCGACCTGCACGAGACCCACCGGCTGATCGCTGATGTGGTGAGTTTCCGCGGCCCGCACATCAATCACCTGACGCCCCGCACGCTCGATATCGACCGGGTACAGGAATTGATGCCCGAACGCGGCATCACGCCGAAGGCGGTGATCGAAGGGCCGCCGCGGCGGGGGGCGGACATCCTGCTGCGGCAGACCTCGTTCAAGGCGCTCGAAGAGCCGATCCTCTTTGCCGGCGAGAATGGCGGAACGGAGGGCACGCATACCGCGCGTTTCGGTGAGATCGAGCAGCGTGGCGTGGCGCTGACGCCCAAGGGCCGCGCGCTCTACGACGAGACGCTTGCGGCAGTGCGTGCGGCCGCCCCCATCGGTGCGCAGGGGCAGGGGGCCGACGCCTACCGCCAAGAGCTTGATGCCCGTTTCGCCGAGGTATTTCCCGATGATCTGAACGCGCTGCGTCGTGAAGGGCTGGCCTTTTTCCGGTACCGCATGGGTGCGGAAGCGGAGGTGGGCGCGCGGGCCGAGAGCATCGAGGCGCTGCTGGCCTCGGGCGCGCTTGTGGCCGATCCGCAGGTTTACGAGGATTTCCTGCCGGTCTCGGCCGCGGGAATCTTCCAGTCGAACCTCGGCACCGACGCGGCCAGCGCCTATTCCGAGCGCGCCAATCGCGAAGCCTTTGAAGAGGCGCTGGGCGCGCAGGTCGCCGACGAGATGGAGATCTACGCCGCCACGGAGCGCGACAGCCTCCGGAGCGCGTTGAAAACGCTCGGCCAGGATCATCTGGCAGAGGCGGTTGCGGCGGCCTGAGGGCCCGGTGATCCGCTGAGCTTCGGCAATCGTAATACATGCAGCAACACCCGGGGGTGACCCACCGGGGTGCCCGTTCGAGCTGTTCTGCGCGCCTCTTAGGGGGGCGGAGGGCCATGCGCCGTCAAGAAAACGCCCGGCACACAAGATGTTCACCAATTCACATCGATTTCGTTGACAAGTGTAAAATAGAGGCCTAGCTGCCGCTCATGGATCCGCGCCGCCTCAAATCCCGCCTGCGCCTGCATGCAGCCCTGCGCCAGATGCTGGGGCAGATGCCGCTGCGCGACATCTCGGTCGAGGCGCTGGTGCGGCAGGCGGGGGTGACGCGGCCGACTTTCTATGCGCATTTCACCGACGTCCCTGAAATGCTTGGCGAATATCTCGACCATCTGCTGAACGAGATGTCGCGCCGGCGCTGTCGCGACATTGCCTCTTCGGAAGGGGACTTCCCGCCGCTTGATAGCCTTGGCGCCTCGATCGCCGGGGCGCTTCGGGACCTGGATCCTCTCGATCCGCGCTTGCAGGCCATCCTCGACGGGGTGCCGGGCCTTTCGCCCGAACTGCGTTTTGCCGCGATGGTCCAGGAGATGATGGAAAATAACGTCCCGGCGCTCCAGACGGGCCTGTCCCCAGCGGCGCGTCAGCTGCGTGCGCATTTCTTCACCGGTGCCTTCGTGGGTCTGGTGCGGCTCTGGGTCTCGCGCAAGACCGAAATGACCGCTGACGAGCTGGGCGAAGCCTTCGCCGGGCTCGTCCGTAACGGAGCGCAGGGCGATCATCCCTGCTTCAGGAGTGAAACATGAAACGCTGCCTTGTTCTTGCTGCGGCGCTTGCCGCCTTCGCCCTTCCGTCCTTTGCCCAGGAGGAGGGCGCTTCGCAGGAGACACCCCCGCGCCCGGTCAAGCTGATTACCCTGGATGCCGGAGAGAACCGACTTCAGCGGCAGTTCTTCGGGCGGCTTCAGGCACGCGAGACGGTGGATCTTGCCTTCCAGGTTTCGGGGCAGATCGTGAAGTTCCCGGTGCAGGAAGGGGCACAGCTGGCCGCGGGTGAACTGGTCGCGCAGCTTGACCTGACGCGCTTCGAGCGCCAGCTTCGGCAGGCGGAGATCAATCTGGACAAGGCGCGGCGCGACCTCGAACGACTTGAGGAGCTTTCGAGCTCCAGCGCGTCGGAAGTACAGATCCAGAATGCCCGCACCGAGTACGAACTGGCGCAGGTGAGTGTCGAAGAGGCGGAGAACGCGCTTGACGACGCGACACTAGAGGCGAATTTCGACGCGCTCGTGGCGCGGCGCGAGGTGGCCAACTACACGACGGTGAATGCGGGCACCCCCGTGGTGCGCCTGCACGACATGTCCGAATTGCGCGTCGACATCGATGTGCCCGAGGTGCTGTTCCGCCGCGCGACGGCAGAGGACACGGTCCAGTTCCACGCCAGCTTTCCCAGTCTGGAAGAAACCTACGAGCTCGAACTGCGAGAACTGGAGGCAGAGACTGCCGACGTGGCGCAGACGTTCAGGATCACGCTGGCCTTCACGAACGAGGTTCCGCCACGGTTGTTGCCGGGTGCTTCGGTTACTGTGACCGCCACCGCGATCGAGGATCCCGGCAATGGCGACATTGTGGTTCCCGAGACTGCCCTGGTTTTCTCTCCCGACAGGCAGCCCGGCGTGATGGTCTTCGTGCCCGAGGGTGACGGCGCGGACCGCGGCACCGTGGCGCGCACGCCGGTCGAGATAGCCATGCGGGAAGATGCCCACGTGCGCGTGACCGGGGGTATCGAGCCCGGCACCGTGATCGTCGCCGCGGGCGCTTCGCAGCTTCGCGATGGCCAGGAAGTGCGCCGCTTCACCGGCCTGGGGGAGTAGAGAGATGTCCATCGCAAGAGGATCGATCAACAAGGCTCTGCTGACCTGGCTGCTGATGCTGTCCTGTCTGCTGGGCGGGATCTGGGGGTTTGCGACCATCGGTAGGCTGGAAGATCCCGCCTTCACGATCAAGAACGCCATCGTCATTACCCAGTATCCTGGTGCCAGCGCCGATGAAGTGGCCCGCGAGGTCACCGAGCCGCTGGAATCGGCGATCCAGCAGATGGACGAGGTCGACACCATCACCTCGTCCAACAAGCCGGGTGTCAGCCGGATCAACGTCGAGGTTGAATCCATCTACGATGGGACCGAGCTGCCACAGATCTGGGATGACCTTCGGAACCGGGTTAACAACGCCCGCGGAGACCTGCCCGGGGGCGCGGGGACGCCCTATGTCAACGACGGGTTCGGTGACGTTTACGGCATCTTCTACGCGGTGACGGCGCCGGGCTTTTCGGACGCAGAGGTGCACGACATCGGCGATTACCTGCGGCGCGAGATCCTCGCCGTCGAGGGTGTGGCGGACGTCGTCCTCTCGGGCTTGCCCGAGGAGGCGATCTTCGTCGAGACCGACCCCGCCATCGTGACCAATCTCGGCGTGGCGCCCGGTGCGATCGCGCAAGCCATCGCTGACAGCAACTCGGTCAACCCGGCCGGGACCATAGACCAGAACGGACGATCGGTCCGGATCGACGCGCCGGAAGGGTCCGAGAACCTTGACGAAATCCGCAACCTGACCATCGGCGTCGGCGGCGAGATCGTGGACATGACCGACTTTGCCACGGTGTCGCGCGGCCGGGTCGAGGACCCCTCGATGATCATCCGGCAGGATGGGGTCGAGGCCTTCACCATCGGGGTTTCGGGCAAGAAAGGCCTGAATATCGTGGATGTGGGTCGCCGCGTGGACGAGAAGCTCGATCGCCTCATGGCCGATATCCCGGTGGGTGTCACGCTCGATCCGATCTACGAGCAGCACGAGGTGGTGGACGAGGCCTCCAACGCCTTCCTGCTCAACCTCGCCATGTCGGTGGCCATCGTGGTCATCGTGCTGGCGCTCTTCATGGGGTGGCGCTCGGCGGTGGTGGTGGGGGCGACTCTGCTTCTGACGGTGGTGGGCACCGTCTTCTTCATGGCGATCTTCGGGATCGAGATGGAGCGGATCTCGCTCGGGGCGCTCATCATCGCCATGGGGATGCTGGTCGACAACGCCATCGTGGTGGCCGAGGGGATGCAGGGCGACATGGCCCACGGCAAGTCGTCGCGCGACGCGGCCGAGGACGTGGCCTCGAAGACGCAGATCCCGCTGCTGGGCGCGACCGTCATCGGCATCATGGCCTTTGCCGGGATCGGGCTGTCGCCGGACGCCACGGGCGAATTCCTGTTCTCGCTCTTCGCGGTCATCGGCATCTCGCTCCTGCTGAGCTGGGTGCTGGCGATCACCGCGACGCCGCTGCTCGCGCACTACTTCTTCAAGCGCGGCACGGGCGAGGCGGGCGATGCCTACAACGGGCCGGTGTTCCGCGCCTATGCCGCGACGCTGCGGCTGGCGCTGAAGCTGCGCTGGCTGGTGGTGGCGGCGCTCCTCGGCATCACAGTGGTCTGCTACTGGGGCTTCGGGCAGGTGCAGCAGCAGTTCTTCCCCGACAGCAACACGCCGCTCTTCTACGTGCACTACAAGCTGCCGCAGGGCGCCGACGTGCAGGCCACCTCGGCCGACATGGCGGTGGTCGAGGACTGGCTTCTGGAGCGGGACGAGGTGACCTCGGTATCCACCTTCGTGGGGGGCGGGGCCTCGCGCTTCATGCTCACCTATTCGCCCGAGGAAAGCCTGCCGACCTACGGCCACCTCATCATCCGGACCGAGAGCCTCGAGGCGATCCCGCCGCTGCGCGCGGATCTGGAGGCCTTCGGGCGCAGCCACCTGCCGCAGGGCGAATTCCGGACCGAGCGGCTGGCCTTCGGCCCGGGCGGCGGCGCGCCCGTCGCGGTGCGCTTCTCGGGGTCGGACCCCGACGTGCTGCGCCAACTGGCGGCCGAGGCCGAGGAGCGGATGCGCGAGGCCTCGGACCGGGTCATGGACCTGCGCACCGACTGGCGCGAACGCGAATTGGTCACTACGCCTGCGTACAACGCCGGGCGTGCCCAGACGGCAGGTGTCGCGCGCGAGGACATGGCACAGTCGCTACAGATCGCCACCGAGGGCGTCCAGGCGGGGACGTTCCGCGAGGATAGCCGTCTGATCCCGATCCTGATCCGGATGCCTGGTGCCGCGACAGAGGGGGGCGAACATCTGGTCGACCAGCCCGTCTACTCCAGTGCCGCACAGACTTACATCCCGCTCGAGCAGCTGATCGACGGTTTTGGCTATTCGGTCGAGGACACGCTGATCCAGCGGCGCAACCGTCTCCCGACGATTACGGTCGAGGCCGGGGTGCCGGCGGGGGTCAACGCGAACTCTGTCTTCATGGAGGTGCGCGGGCCGCTGGAGTCCATGGAATTGCCCGAGGGCTACGCGCTCGAATGGGGCGGCGAATACGAAAGCTCGACCGAGGCGCAGGAGACGCTGGGCAAGCAGCTTCCGATCTCGCTCATCACCATGGTGCTGATCTCGATCCTGCTGTTCGGCACGCTGCGCCAGCCGCTGATCGTCTGGCTGCTGGTGCCCATGGCGGTGAACGGCGTGGCCATCGGCCTGCTGGGCTCGGGGCTGCCGTTCTCCTTCACGGCGCTGCTGGGGCTGCTGTCGCTGTCGGGGATGCTGCTCAAGAACGGCATCGTGCTGGTCGAGGAGATCGACCTCACCCGGGCCGAGGGCGTGCCCTTCACCCGCGCCGTGGTCGAGGCCTCGACCTCGCGCCTGCGGCCGGTGGTGCTGGCGGCGGCGACGACCATCCTCGGGATGATCCCGCTGCTCTGGGACGCGTTCTTCGCCTCCATGGCGGTGACGATCATGGGGGGCTTGGGCTTTGCCTCGATCCTCACGCTGATCGCGGCGCCGGTCTTCTACTACATGATGTTCCCCGGCGCGCGGAAGGCCGAGCGCGAGGCGGACACCGCGGCGCAGCCCTCCTGAGACAGGGCGGGGCGCGCCATCGCGCGCCCCGCGCCCCGCGCCTCGCCCCAAAGCCCCGGCTCCCGGACACGGCTGGCGGGTGCGGATGACGCACCCACCCTTTACGCGGCTGACATGATCGGCCAGACCTGAACACAGGTTGAGGGGGAATCATGTGCGGCTTTTCCATCTTTGCGGGCGTCCACGCGATGCGGGCCTACCCGCGAAAGGGCCCTCGCGGATGACCGTACCGGGCCCCTCCCGGTGCCGCCACCCCGCAACGGGGCCTGTTTTCCTGCCACAAATCTGTGCAGCCTTCACGGATCACGCCGCCGCGCTAGCTAACTTGCGTGGCGGGCTTGATGTGGCTGTCCCCTTCTTTTTCCTGAAGGAAACGGGCAGGGTGACGGTTACCGAAGGACCGGGACCCCGCCGCCGCCACGACGCGACCCGCCGCCCGGTCCCACCATGGCCGGATCCAGACCGGCCAGACCATGTCCGTCCGTGCCTGCCCGCAGGCCGGGCCCATCACCGTCACACCCAAACCGGGGGAGCAAGATGAACATCGCACCCAAGGGCGACACAGCCATCCCAGAAATCCGCGAGCGCATCCGCGAGACCTATTCCACCTCCGAGGCCGAGGTCATCGCCACGCTGCTCGAGAAGATCCGCTTCTCCGAGGAGGAGCGCGCCCGGGTGTCCGAGATCGGCGCGAAATACGTGGACCGCGTGCGCAAGGAAACCTCGCCCTCGATGATGGAGGCCTTCCTCGCGGAATACGGGCTTTCGACGGAAGAGGGCGTGGGCCTCATGTGCCTTGCCGAGGCGCTGCTGCGGGTGCCGGACGCCGAAACCATCGACGAGCTCATCGAGGACAAGATCGCGCCGTCCGACTGGGGCGCGCACCTCGGGCATTCCTCGTCGTCGATGGTCAACGCCTCGACCTGGGCGCTGCTGCTGACCGGCCGCGTGATCGAGGACGATCCCAAGGGCCCCGCCAAGGCGCTGCGCGGGCTTGTCCGCCGCATGGGCGAACCGGTGGTGCGGACCGCGGTGGGCCAGTCGATGAAGATCCTCGGCAAGCAGTTCGTGCTGGGCCAGACCATCGAAGAGGGCATGAAGAATGCCCGCCCGCTTGAGAAGAAGGGCTATACCTACAGCTACGACATGCTGGGCGAGGCGGCGCGCACCGACGAGGACGCGATCCGCTACAAGGACGCCTACGCCAAGGCGATCTCGGCCATTTCCAATGCGGCCAAGGGTGACGTGCGCTCCAGCCCCGGCATCTCGGTCAAGCTGTCGGCGCTGCACCCGCGCTACGAATACACCCACCGCGACACGGTGATGAAGGTGCTGCTGCCGCGCGCGCTGGAACTGGTGAAGCAGGCCGCCAAGGCCAACATCGGCTTCAACATCGACGCCGAGGAACAGGACCGGCTGGATATCTCGCTCGAGATCATCGAGGCGATCATGGCCGACCCGGCACTCGACAACTGGGACGGCTTCGGCATCGTGGTGCAGGCCTACGGCCGCCGCGCGGGCCCCGTGATCGAGGCGCTTTACGACATGGCCGAGCGCTATGACCGCAAGATCATGGTCCGGCTGGTGAAGGGCGCCTACTGGGACACCGAGATCAAGCTGGCGCAGGAGCTGGGGGTCAACACCTTCCCGGTCTTCACCCGCAAGGTGAACACCGACGTGAGCTACATGGCCTGCGCGCAGATGCTCATGGACCGGCGCGACCGGATCTACCCGCAGTTTGCCACGCACAACGCGCACACCTGTGCCGCCGTGATCGCCATGGCGGGCAACGACAAGGACAGCTTCGAATTCCAGCGCCTGCACGGCATGGGCGAAAGCCTGCACGCCATCGTCAAGGGCAGCGAGGGCACGCGCTGCCGCATCTACGCCCCCGTGGGCGCGCACCGCGACCTGCTCGCCTACCTCGTGCGGCGCCTGCTGGAAAACGGCGCGAACTCCTCCTTCGTGAACCAGATCGTCGACACCTCGATCTCCTCCGACACCATCGCCCGCGACCCGGTCAAGGACGTCAAGGCGCTCGACACGGTGCACAACCCCGGCATCAAGCAGCCGCCCGAGCTGTTCCAGCCCGAGCGCGCCAACTCCAAGGGCTTCCGCATCAACGAACCCGCCTCGGTCCTGCCGCTGCTGGCCGACCGCGAGCGCTTCGCCGACACCACCTGGACCGCCGCGCCCATCATGGCCGGTGATCCCGCGCCCAAGGGGCAGGCCTACGACGTCCATTCCCCCGCAGATCCGTCGCGCGTGGTGGGGCAGGTGACCAACGCCACCTCGGAAGAGGTCACCGCCGCGCTCGACGCCGCCGAGCAGGGCTTCAAGGACTGGTCCGCGACGCCGGTGGCCGAACGCGCCGCCATCCTGCGCAAGGTCGCCGACCTCTACGAGGAAAACACCGCCGAGCTTTGCGCCATCGCCACCCGCGAGGCGGGCAAGATGCTCTCCGACGGCATCGCCGAGGTGCGCGAGGCCGTGGACTTCTTGCGCTACTACGCCTCCGAGGCCGAGCGGCTCGAGGACGAGGAACCCGGCACCCCCTGCGGCGTCTTCGTCTGCATCAGCCCCTGGAACTTCCCGCTGGCGATCTTCACCGGGCAGCTTTCGGCCGCGCTGGCCGTCGGCAACGCCGTGGTCGCCAAGCCTGCCGAGCAGACGCCCCTGATCGCCGCCAAGGCGGTCGCGCTCATGCGCGAGGCGGGCATGCCCGAGGCGGCGCTGCAGCTTCTCCCGGGCGACGGGCCGACCGTGGGCGGGCCGCTCACCTCGGACCCGCGCATCGCGGGCGTCTGCTTCACCGGCTCCACCGAGGTGGCGCAGATCATCCACAAGACGCTCGCCAAGAACGCCGGCCCCGAGGCGGTGCTCATCGCCGAAACCGGCGGTCTCAACGCCATGATCGTGGATTCCACCGCGCTCACCGAACAGGCCGTGCGCGACATCCTGATCTCGTCGTTCCAGTCGGCGGGCCAGCGCTGCTCGGCGCTGCGGATGCTCTACGTCCAGGAAGAGGCGCGCGACCGGCTGATCCACATGCTCTACGGGGCGATGGACGCGCTCACCGTGGGCGATCCCTGGCGCACCGACGTGGACGTCTCGCCCGTGATCGACGCCGAGGCGCAGAAGGACATCTCTGGCTACGTCGCCGACAAGGACAAGGCGGGCAAGCTGCTCAAAACCCTGCCCGCGCCCGAGGGCGGCACCTACGTCGGCCCCGCGGTCATCGAGGTCTCGGGCATCGGCGATCTGGAGCGCGAGGTCTTCGGGCCGATCCTGCACGTGGCCACCTTCAAGGCCAAGGACATCGACAAGACCGTCGATGACATCAACGCCAAGGGCTACGGCCTGACCTTCGGCCTGCACACCCGGATCGACGACCGCGTGCAGCAGATCGTGGAACGCATCAAGGTCGGCAACACCTACGTGAACCGCAACCAGATCGGCGCCATCGTGGGCTCCCAGCCCTTCGGCGGCGAGGGGCTGTCGGGCACCGGGCCGAAGGCGGGCGGGCCGCTCTACCTCACGCGGTTCCGCCGCACCGGCAAGCCGGTCGAGGCCGCGGCCCCCGAGGGCGACACCATCGCCACCGAGCCGCTGCAGAAGGCCGTGAGCGCGCTCGACGCCCGCAACTGGGCCGCGCGCCCCGACAAGGTGCAGGCGCTGCGCAGCGCGCTGCCGGGCTCCAAGGGCCTGGTGCGCAAGGCGCTCACCGAAACGGCGGCCTTCGACATGTCGCCGCTGACGCTGCCGGGGCCCACGGGTGAAAGCAACCGCCTGCGGTTCGCGCCGCGCGGCACGGTGCTCTGCCTTGGCCCGACTGCCGACCAGGCACTGGCGCAGGCGATCCAGGCGCTGGGCGCGGGCTGCGCCG
The DNA here is from genome assembly GCF_003054175.1 of Allosediminivita pacifica. Classification (GTDB taxonomy): domain Bacteria; phylum Pseudomonadota; class Alphaproteobacteria; order Rhodobacterales; family Rhodobacteraceae; genus Allosediminivita; species Allosediminivita pacifica. The sequence goes on along the minus strand of NZ_QBKN01000038.1, from coordinate 21,959 downwards.
TCGCGCTGGTGGCCCCGGGCGTGAAGGAGGCCGGCGAAAAGCTGAAGGACGCCGGCGCGCCGGTCGCCGTCTTCGACGGCACCGTGGCGGCCGAGACGCTGACCAAGCTCAAGGACGTGGTCGCCGTCGCGGCAGCGGGCGCCTCGGACTGGACCCGCGAGCTGCGGCTCGCGCTTGCCGAACGCGGCGGCGCCATCGTGCCGCTGGTGACCGAGGTGATCGGCCCCGAACGCTACGTGGCTGAACGCCACCTCTGCATCGACACCACTGCAGCAGGCGGCAACGCCAGCCTCCTGGCCGCCACCTCCTGAGGCGGTCCTCCGGCCCGGCCCCCGCGGGGGCCGGACCCAACTGCCGGTGGGGGCGCCGCGCGCGGACGATACCGGTCAAAACCGCACGCAACGGAGGACACTTCCATGGCAGACGACAAACCGCAGCCACGGGCGCCATCGCTCGGGCTGGCGCTCGTGCCCGTTCTGCTGACGCTCCTGATCCTGGCGCTTCAGCTTTTCTATTTCGGTGACTTTACCCCGCACATCCCGCTCGCCATCGGCCTTGCCATCACCGGCATCGTCGGCATCTACCTCGGCCACGAATGGCCGAGCCTCGAGAACGGGGTCTTCCGCGTCATCAACGTGTCGCTGCCCTCGGTCTCGGTGCTGATCGTGGTGGGCATGATCATCGGCGTCTGGATCGCCTCGGGCACCGTGCCCACGCTGATCTACTACGGGCTGGTGATCCTCTCGCCCTCGATCTTTCTCGCCGCCTCGATGGTGATGTGCGCCGTGGTCTCGGTCTCGCTCGGCACCTCGTGGGGGACCGTCGGCACTGTGGGCCTCGCGCTCATGGGCATCGGCGCGGGCTTCGACGTGCCGGTCTACTGGACGGCGGGGGCCGTGGTCTCGGGCGCCTTCTTCGGCGACAAGATCTCGCCGCTGTCGGACACCACGAACCTCGCCCCGGCGGTGACGGCACAGAACGTCTTCGACCACATCCGGAACATGATGCCGACGACGATCCCGGCCATGCTGATCGCGCTCGCGATCTACGTCTGGGCGGGCTACAGCCTCGTGGACGGGGACGGGGCCGCCTTCGAGCGGATCGACGCCATCACCAGCGCCCTGCAGGAGAACTTCCTGATCTCGCCCTGGCTGCTGGTGCCCGCCGCACTCGTCATTGCGCTCGCCGTCGCGAAGAAACCGCCGATCCCCTCGCTTTTCGCGGGCGTGGTCGTGGGCGGCCTGACCGCGATGCTTGCGCAGGGCGCGACGCTCGACAACGTGTTCAGCTACGCAAACAGCGGCTACAGCATCGACACCGGCGTGGAGGAGATCGACAGCCTGCTGAACCGCGGCGGCATCCAGTCGATGATGTGGACGATCTCGCTCATCCTCATCGCGCTGGGCTTCGGCGGCGCGCTGGAACGCACCGGCTGCCTTCAGGCCATCATCGAGGCGATCCTCGAGAAGGTGCACAGCTTTGCCGGCGTCCAGACGGCGGCCATCGCCACCTCGACCGCGACCAACCTTGTGGCGGGCGATCCCTACCTCTCCATCGCGCTGCCGGGGCGGATGTACGCGCCGGTCTACCGGGGCATGGGCTATTCCACGCTCAACCTGTCGCGCGGCATCGAGGAGGGCGGCACGCTCATGTCGCCGCTGATCCCGTGGAACGCGGGCGGCGCTTTTGTCATCAGCGCGCTGGGGCTCGGCATCGGGGACGGCAACCTCCAGAACCTGCTGTATATCCCGCTGGCCTTCGCCTGCTGGATCACGCCGATCATCGGCATCAGCTACGCGTGGTTCGGGATTTTCTCGCCCAAGGCGGACGAGGCCGAGCAGAAGGACTGGATCGACAACGAACGCCAAGTCGCGGACCTCAGCGCTTACGGCTACGACGCGCCAGTAAGCATCGGACGCTCGGGACAGGCCGCACCGGCGGAGTGATCGAGACTTGTCAACGGAATAGGGGCGGCCGTCGGGCCGCCCCTTGCCTTTCGGCTCAGGTGGTCTGGCGTGGTTCGGGCCTGTTGGCCGATCAGGCGTGGCGGCGGCTGAGAGCAAGGACGGCGATGGCACCGCCCAGGCTGACGAGAGCGGAGAGCGCGACGGCCCGGTGCCATCCCGTGAAGAAGCCCGACGGTCCAGGCGCTGCGATCAGCAACGAGATCACGGCGATCCCCATGGCCGAGCCGAGGTAACGGGCCGTGTTGTTCGCGGCTGATCCCATGGCCGAGCGTTCGGAAGGCACGCTCTGCACCGCTGCATGTCCCAGTGCCGCGTTCAGGATCCCGTTGGAGATCCCTGCAACCAGCAGCCCCGGTAAGACGATCCGCCAAGTCGCCCCCTCGTGCGCACCCCAGAGCAGCAGTTGCCCGACCATGCAGCCCAGCAGGGCGATCACGACGCGGTCGCGCGAGGACAGCCGCTCGGGAAGCCACCCGGTGTAAAGGGCTGCGACGACGGTGAGGCCCGACCAGGCGAGGAGGATCACGGCGGCGGAGAGCGGTCCCACCCCGAACCCTCTCACGAGCACGGTGGGAACGAGTGACATGAGAGCGAGCACACCGGCGCCCGAGGCGAGAGCGGCAAGGGTCGCGCCGGCGAAATCGGGACGCAGGAACAGACCGATCTGGAGAACCGGATTGCCGCTGCGCCGTTCGACGGTCAGAAAGATCAGCAGCGCCACTGCTGCCAGGGCTGCGAGTATCGCCACGCGTACCGGGCTGCCGACGCGCAGTTCTGTCATGGCTCCGAGCGCGCAGCCCATGGCGATCATTAGCAACAGGCCACCTGCGACATCCACGCGGGCTCGCGCCCGGGGGCTTTCCGGAAGGTGGACAACGCCGACCACGGCGAGCCCTGCAGCAAAGATGGCCAGCACCCAGTGGATAGCAGCCCAACCCGCAAGTCCCAGCATCAGTGAGGCCAGGATCGGGCCGACCGCGACTCCGGCGCCGAGCGCGGCAGCCCAGATGCCTGCGGCCCGGCGCTGCGCGGCTCCGCGGTAGACAGTGCCGACGATGCCGAGGCCGCAGGCCATGATCCCGGCACTGCCCAGGCCTTGAAGGATGCGCGCGGCAATCAGCACCGGCCCGCTCCAGGCGAGGGCGGCAAGCGCCGAGGACAGAGCCGTAAGCCACAGCCCGCCGAGCAACGTGCGACGGCGCCCGGTCGTATCGCCGAGCGCGCCCGCGAAAAGCAATCCGGCCGCGGCGCCGAGGGGCATGCCGCTCATGGTCCAGGCCTGCTCACCGGCGGAAAGCGCGAGCGCATCGGTCATGGCCTCAAGAGTTGTCAGCGGTGCCGTGAAGACCACCAGTGCGAGCATCGTCGCGGTGGCGATGACGACGAGCGGCGCCAATGGGTCCAGGGTCACTGTTGGAGAGGCCTTCCGACCCGTCGCTTCAGTCATTTGTAACCTCGTGGCGAAGCCAGACCGTCCCGTCCTGCAGGCTCTCCGCAGAGACGAGCGACAGCTTCATTCCGCGATTGTTCGAGGGTCCCTCGTAGATCGAGGGAAGGTTCGCGCCTCCGTCGATGACAGGGTGCACCAAGGTGCTCGTGCCGTCGATCAGGCCGGCGGCAAGGAAGGCTCCGTTCATCCGACCACCACCTTCGAGCAGCATCCGGGTGACGCCGAATGCTGCGCCGACCTTTTCGAGAACCCCGGCGATATCGCTACCCGAAGGTCCCGCGAAGACCACCGACACGCCGCGGGCCGCGAGCTCGTTCACGTGGTCGTCCGACACCTGTTCCGACATCGCGAGAACCAGGTGATCGCCACCGAGGTCTCCGGTTTCGGGACGCAGCCGCCCCTCACGGTCGAAGCACAGCGCGATGTCGCGTCCGTCCGCCTCTTGCAGACGGTCCTCGCGTGGCCCGCGCGTTGGGCCCACCGCCGGGCCGCCCTCGGTCAAGTAGTGTGCCATCGTGGCACGCCCGACGATCCATCCGTTTGCCTCGAGCCGGGTTTCGGCGGTCTCGTAGCAGCGCTCGATATCGTCCATCTCCGTGGGCCAGCGTTCCGGGAGGAGCTTTCCGTCCAAAGAGGTAATCATGTGGCAGATGATGTCGGGACGGGACATGCGGGGACTCCGGGGGGTGGATGCGCTAGGGAATATAGGCTGCGAGCGGGGTGCCGGCATGCCGGGCCCGCGGCAATCAGTCATGAGCGGATCTCATGAACCACGCGCTCTCAAAAAAGAAGGACCGCCGGGAGATCCGGCGGTCGCAACCTGTCGTGGCAGCCAAGGGCCGTCCTCTCTGATGAGGACCGGGTTCAGCCCTTGTAGTCCTCGTCCGAAACCTTCTCCATCCAGGTGACCGGGGTACCGTCGATGCTTTCCTGAATCGCGATGTGGCTCATCGCGGTTTCGGGCGAGGCACCATGCCAGTGCTTTTCACCGGCGGGAAACCAGACGACATCGCCTTGGCTGATTTCTTCGACCGGCCCGCCCTCGCGCTGCACCCGGCCGCGGCCGAATGTGACAATCAGCGTCTGGCCCGCCGGGTGGGTGTGCCAGGCGGTGCGGGCGCCCGGTTCGAACGTGACGTGCGATCCGCTCGTGCGGCCGGGTTCCTCAGCCTGGAACATGGGGTCGATACGGACCGTGCCGGTGAAGTAATCCTCGGGGCCGGGGTTGGACGGGTTCTCGCCGGAACGGGTGATCTTCATGGTCTTCTTCCTTTCTTCGCGCGTTCAGCGCAACTTCTCGAAACGGTATGTCAGGGCGGGGCCGCCGGGCTGCATGTAGGCGAGCTCTACGGTGGCGAGGGCAAAGGGTTCCACGTAGCGTCCGTTGCGAAGGCCGCCTGTGTCGAGGGGCTCGAACCCGACGTCTCGGATGAGACCGCCAGCGATCTCTTTCGCGGCGTCGTCGTCGGAGTAGGTGAATACCTGCGGCGCGGGTGTCTGTCCCTTGCGGGCGAATACGGGCGCGAAGGCCTCGGAGGGGATGGTGTTGAAGCACGAAACCCAGCGGACATCGGGGCGCCTGCGGGCGAGTTCTTCCGCACCGGAGTCGTTGGGGCCGATCACCAGATTGCTGTTACCCTCGTCGAGCGGCACGCAGCAGTTGAGAACCAACTTGCCGCCGAGACTGGCGGTCGCCTGCTCCAGAACGTCATCGACGCGCGACCAATGCACCGACAGGAGGAGCGCGTCGGCCCCGTCTACTGCTTCGGCGACGCTGCCGTAGCTGGCGCCGGCATCGCGCGCCAAGCGTTCGAGCTTCGAGGTGCTTCGGGAGTACGCGAAGGTGACGTCGTGGCCACAAGCGGCCCAGTTGCGACCTAGTTTTCCGCCCATCAGCCCGGAACCGAGAATTCCGATCTTCATGTCCTGTTCCAGCCCTTCTTGGTCTTGCATGATGTGGCGGGACCGGTGCCCCGCCACTGTTCCTGTTCCTTTATTGGCTGCGGCTCTCGAAGACTTCCTTGGCCACCGGCATCGCCGAGAAGACCTTGGGCCAGCCGGCGTAGAAGGCGAGGTGGGACAGCATCGCGCCCGCTTCTTCCTGGGTCAGGCCGTTGTCCATGGCACGGTTGAGGTGGAAGGTCATCTGCTCGGGCTGGCCTGCCGCAATCAGAGCTGCCACCGTCACAAGGCTTCGGTCGCGCGGCTCGAGCGCGGGGCGCAGCCAGAGGTCGAGGAAGAGCAGCTGCTCCGTGTTGTCCACCACGCCTTGGCTGACGTCACCGTAATTGCCCTGCACGTTTTCCTGGCGGGCGGCTTCGGCTTCTTCGTTCAGCGGCAGCAACTCGGGGTCGACGGCGGGCAGATCCTCGGCGGCGATGCCGCGCTCTTCGTAAATAGGTGCCATCGCCTCGGCGGCAGCCGTTGCGTTGCCCCAGCCGGTGTAGAAGGCGAGGTGAGTGATGGTCTCGGAAAGCTCTGCAGGGCTCACTCCGGCATCGAGTGCCAGTTCCACGTAGCTGCCGAGGTTTTCGGTCTCGTGTCGGGTCATCAATGCCGCGAAGGTCACGAGCGCGCGGTCACGCATGGAAAGCTCTTCGCCGTTCCAGACGGAACCGACGAGATCTTCGGTGGAATAGGCCTCGAGCGCCGGTGCCACGCGCGCGACGGCGTCGGGCAGGGTGCTTGCGGCATCTTGCGCTGCGGCGGCGGTCGACATTAGTGCGAGGGCAGAGGCTGCAATACGGGTCTTCATCGAGATCTCCTTATGAAAGCGTTGTGCCTACAACGTTCATTTGGATCGATCATTCTGCATCTTAATGACCATGACCCTCAAGCCGCTCATGATCCAGCTTCATCAATGCGGCCCACGTTCGCGCAGGGCATCCAGCACCACCTGGAATGCCGACGAGGGACGTTGGCGGCTGGGATAGTAAAGGTGAAAACCGGGGAAATAGGGGCAGTAGTCGTCGAGGCATGTCTGAAGCTCGCCGGCCTCCAGCTTGTCCTTGGCGAGACGCTCGGGGACCAGGGCGAGTCCGTGCCCGTCGCAGGCCGCACGCAGGACTGGGTTTATGGTGTTGAAGCAGGTCTGCCCCTGCACCTTCACGCGGATCTCGTGGCCCTCCGCATCCTCGAATTCCCAAGCATAGAGAGCGCCGTGGGTCGAAAGCCTCAGGTTGATGCAGCGATGGTCGGCGACGTCCTGCGGCACGATCGGCATCCCGGCCGTATCGAGGTATTCGGGCGCGCCGACGCAGATCATGCGTTCCTCCGGGCCGATCCGCATGGAGATCATGCCGTCGCTCACCTGGTCGCCATAGCGGACGCCCGCGTCGCACTGGCTGTCGGCGAGGTCGGTGTATCCATAGTCCATGACAAGCTCGACGTTGACCGCAGGGTACTCCTTGAGGACGGGCGAGAGCTTGGGCCAGAGGATCGACTCGATGGCGTATTCGACAGCCACGATCCGGACCGTACCGCTGGGATGGTCGCGGGAATCGTTGAGGGCCTGCAGGCGGGCCTCGATCTTGTCGAAGCAGGGATTGAGTGTGGCGAGCAGGTCTTCACCCTCGAGCGTCGGTGCGACCGAGCGGGTCGTGCGGGTGAGCAGACGCAGCCCGAGCCGCTTTTCAAGTCCCTTGATCGTATGGCTTAGCGCGGATTGCGAGACATTGAGCCGGGCGGCCGCCTTGGTGAAGCTGCGTTCCTCGGCGACGGCCGCCAGGGCGATGAGGTCGTTGATGTTCTCTCGTAGCATGAAGGTGGATCTGCTTTGCTGAACCATGGTCACTTATCGCGACGCATATATGATTAGGGTTCATGCCGTCCATGCATCATGCGTCATGTTGCAACAATGTTAGCGGCGTATCCGGATCAGTCGATCCTCGGAAGGGCCCTCGCGCCGAGGGGACCGGTTCGTCGTGATGGCAAGGATCTCGTCCCTGGTGATCACGACGTCCCGGATACGCTCTCCGATGCCAATACCGTTGGCGATTTCGCGTGACACCGGATCGAGGGCCAGCAGACCCTCTGCCCGAAGACCAGCGACAAGCAGTCGGTCGCCGTCCCACCCCAGTCCGGAGGGGGCCCACGTGGACCCACCCGAATGCGCCAGTGGAGCGCGCATGCCTTCGGCCTCCTCATCTCCCTGGATGAGAGGCCAGCCGTAGTTACCTCCGGGCTCGATCAAGTTCACCTCGTCATGGCCGGACTGGCCATGTTCCGCGGCGTACAGGCGCCCTGCGTCATCCCAGGCGAGGCCCTGCGGGTTCCTGTGTCCGAGGGACCAGACGGGCGATCCGGGGAACGGATTGTCCGTGGGTACCGAGCCGTCCGCGCGCACGCGGAGGATCTTGCCGGCAAGGCTGTCGAGGTCCTGCGGGCGTTCGCGGTTCTCGGTCCAGCCGGTCGTGATATAGAGCATCCCGTCCGGGCCGAACGCCACGCGTCCGCCATTGTAGAGCGGGTGGCCGGGGATGTCGTCGATCAGCACCCGTGTTTCTCGCCATGCGCCGTCGCTCAGGCGCGCCTCGATCACCCGGTTCCACCTTTCGTTCGGGGTGCCATGATGCGTGTAGAGCACGACCAGCCTATTGGTGGCAAAGTCGGGGTGAAGGGCCAAGCCGAGCAGTCCTCCGCCCCGGTCGTCGAGTATCGGCTCGCTCGTGATGACCGGGAGGCGCGTAAAGTCGCCGTTCCGAAGAGTTCCGAGCGTCCCGGACTTTTCGGTGATGTAGAAGGCATCCTCGCTGACCTCGATATCCCAGGGGTATTCGAGGCCATCCAGTGCCGTCTGGACGGCCGGCTGTGCGATCGGCGCGGAGGGAACGAGGGTCGCGAAGGCAAGGGCAAGCAGGCGCAGTGTCATGGCAATTCCCGGGCAGGGCAGCCCGCGCGTGGCGCAGGCTGCCGTTATGGTATTATTGGCTGTATTCCTCGTCGGTGACGAGTTCGCCCCATTCGACGCCGGTCTGGATCGCGTAGTGGGTGACCGAGGTTTCCTCGGTAGCACCGTGCCAGTGTTCAATTTCCGGCGGGCACCAGACGACATCGCCGGCCTGCATCACCTGTTTCTCTTGGCCGCGTTCCTGAACCCAGCCCGTGCCGTGGGTCACCACCAGCATCTGGCCGTCAGGATGCGTGTGCCATGCGGAGCGCGCGCCAGGGAGGAAGGTGACTTCGCCCGCGCTGACGTCGTTGATCTCAGGGGGGAACACAGGTGCCACGTAAGCGGTGCCGGAGAAGGTGTCGCTGCTTCCGATCTGGCCGGGACGGTCTTCGGTGGGTGTTACGGTCATCGACTGTGCAAAGGCGGCCGGCGCGGCAAGCGCGATCACGAGGGTGGGGGCAAGAATGCGTTTCATGTCAGGTCGTCTCCTTGAATGAGAGGCGGCCGAGGGGCCTGACCGGGGTTATCCCGGCCCTGACGATCAACTTAGGGCGCAGGTCCCAGCGGATAATGGGAAACAGCCGGGACGCGTCCATGAGCTTGTTTCATTAATTTAATGCGTCTGCTCGCGCCTGAGCCGTGCGCAGACATTTTGAGTGGATTGATGAAGCGCTGTCATGATCGCTCTGCCGATTATCGGGATTATCTTCGGTGCTGCATGGGCTCAGCATTCAAGCATGCCCACGGCTGCCGCCCGTCGGGCGATATCCGTTCAGCAAGAGGATGACGAACCATGTGCGAGAAGTGTGAAACCGGTGTCGAGATCCTGACCCGCAACGGCGAGGGCCGGCGCAATTTCCTGCGGGGCGGTGCCGCAGTGGCTGCGGCCCCCCTGGCGGCGGCTGGGTTTTCCGGCAGCCGGGCCGCGGCGCAGCCGTCGGACGCGCTTGCGCAGAGCGAGGTACAGGCCTGGGCGGCGCGTGACACGGACGGCACCTTCGCGCCCTACACGATCACCCGCCGCGAGGCCCGTCCCAAGGATGTTGTCATCGACATCATGTACAGTTCGATCTGTCACTCGGACATCCATACCTACAAGGGCGACTGGGGTATGCCGAACTTCCCGCTGGTGCCGGGGCATGAGATGGTGGGCCGCGTCGTCGGTGTCGGATCGGAGGTGACGAAGTTCCGCGAGGGTGACATCGCGGGTGTTGGCACCATGGTCGACAGTTGCGGTGAATGCGTGAACTGTCTCGCCGACCGTGAGCAGAATTGCCTGAACGGGACCACCTTCACCTACGATTCCCCCGACCAGGTGTCGGGTGGCGTGACCTACGGCGGTTATTCAAAGCGCATCGTGGTGACCGAGGATTTCGTTCTGCGCATCCCGCCCGGCGTCGATCTCGCCGGTTTCGCGCCACTGCTCTGCGCGGGGATCACCACCTTTTCGCCGATCAACCACTGGGATCTCAAGCCAGGTCAGCGCTACGGTGTCATCGGCATGGGTGGGCTAGGACACCTCGCGGTGAAGCTCGGCGCGGCCAAGGGGGCCGAGGTCGTGGTCTTCACCACCTCGCAGGACAAGCTTGAGGACGCGCGCAGCTTCGGTGCCTCCGAAGCCTACCTCTGGTCCGACGAGGAGGGCCTACGCAGCCAGATGGCGAGCTTCGACCTGATGCTGTCTACCGTACCGGTGGCCTATCCGATGCAGCAGTTCCTGAACATGCTGAAGCTCGACAAAACGCTGGTGAACGTCGGCGCGCTTTTCCCGGTCGAAGGAGCGCACGGAATGATGATGGGCTTCGGTCGTCAGAGTCTCGCCGGGTCGATGACGGGCGGCATTGCCGAGACCCAGCGCGTGATCGATTTCGCCGCGCATCATGGCGTGGCCGCGACCTACGAGATGATCACGCCCGATCAGATAGGCGAGGCCTGCGAGCGTGTCGTGAACCGGCAGGCGCGCTACCGCTATGTCATCGACATGACCGCGGCCTAACCTGATCGCGAGCTTCGGCTTCCGATCCATTGATGAGGCGCCTTCATGAGTGCCAGCAATCCGCGCATTATTCCCTGCGGGACGCTTCGGCTTAGATCATGGCTTGGAAGAGATGCGAGGGACCGGCGATGAACGTACGAGCAGCGTCGATACGCATGTTTCTGGCGGCGGGCATTTTTACCGTCTCGTCCCTCGCCGCAGCCGCACAGGAGGATCCCATGACACGCATTCGCGTCTTAGTCGGAGACACAGAACTTTCCGCGACGCTGGACGACAGTGCGGCGGCGCGAGATTTTGCGTCGATGCTGCCGCTCGATCTGACGCTGTCGGATTTTCACGGCATCGAAAAGGTCGCCGACCTCGGTCGCAAGCTCGACGACAGCGAGGCCCCCCGGGCCTACGAGCCCAAGGCGGGCGACATCACGCAGTACCGGCCCTGGGGCAATCTCGCGATCTTCTACAAGCCGTTCCAGTCCTCTGCCGGGCTGCTACGGCTTGGGGCCTTCGACGGGCCAATCGACGCTCTTCTGCAGAACGGAGAGTTTCCCGTCCGCATCGAAGCCGCCGACTGACACGACAAAATAAGCCCGGCGGGACCTGCCGACAGATCGGGGCACGCCCGTAGACGAACGAGAAGGAGAAAACCAGTGGCAGACAACATCAGCGGAAAAGTCATCGTCATCACGGGTGCCTCGAGCGGCATGGGCGAGGCGACCGCGCGCGATCTCGCTGCCAAGGGCGCCAGGCTCGCACTTGGCGCGCGCCGACAGGACCGGCTCGACGCCATCGTGAACGAGATCAAGGACGCCGGGGGTGAGGCGCTCGCCGTGGCCACGGATGTGACCAGGCAGGAAGACGTGCAGAAGCTCGTCGAGGCCGCGAAAGACGCGTATGGCCGCGTGGACGTGATCTTCAACAACGCCGGCCTCATGCCGCTTTCTCCGCTGGAAAGCCAGCGCGTGGACGAGTGGAACCAGATGATCGACGTGAACATGAAGGGCACGCTCTACGGTATCTCGGCGGTACTGCCGGTCTTCAAGGAGCAGAAGTCCGGCCAGATCATCAACGTTTCCTCGGTCTACGGACACAAGGCCGTGCCGAACGGGGCCGTCTACTGCGCCACCAAGTTCGCGGTCCGGGCTCTGTCCGAGTCGCTGCGTCAGGAGGTCAAGGATTACAATGTGCGCGTCACCGTGATTTCGCCCGGTGCGGTCGATACGGAGCTGACGGAGCACATTTCGGAACCTGGTCTCGGTGACCAGCTGCGGGAGTTCGTGCCGCAGATCGCAGTTCCGGCAAGCACGATGGCAGATATGGTTTCCTTTGCCGTTTCGCAGCCCGAGAACGTGGACGTGAACGAGATCCTGTTCCGCCCGACCGTTCAGCCGGAATAACCGGATCGACTGGATCAGCGGGGTGGAACATGCTGATCCGCTTTTCCGGGTCCTGCCGCCGGCGGGACGGTGGGGCCCCCAAAGGATACTGTCGCAGCTCCTGAACCTTACCGGGGCAGCGACGGTCTCGCTAATGGCCCGCGCGATTGTCGCGACCTCGCATGAGGGGTCGCAAGGCAATTGATGAGCCCGGCTAATTTCTGTCTTGCGACAACCCTCTGAACCCACACGCGCCTGCATGGCGTTGGTGACTAGGCGCTCCGATTGGCGGCCCGACCCGCAGAAAGGACATCCCATGACCCCACCCATCGAATTTGAGATTCGCAGACGCACGCTGCTGGCCGGTAGCGCAGCGATCGCGATGAGTGCCGGTCTCCGCCCGGCCTCGGCCCAGGACGGGGCCGCAGCTTCGACACCGGCAGGCGATAGCACCACCACCGTCACGCTCACCGTCAACGGCGAGCCGCGCGAACTCACCGTCGACAACCGTGTGACCCTTCTTGATGCGCTGCGCGAACATCTGGAACTTACCGGCACCAAGAAGGGCTGCGATCACGGCCAGTGTGGCGCCTGCACCTGCACGGTCAACGGCGAGCGGATTAACTCTTGTCTCAGCCTTGCGGTGATGCACGACGGTGACGAGGTGGAAACGATCGAGGGCATCGGGACGCCCGAGCAAATGGACCCTATGCAGGCCGCCTTCGTCGAGAACGACGGCTTCCAGTGCGGGTATTGCACACCGGGTCAGATCAGCTCGGCGCGCAAGGTCATCGAGGAGATCCGCGCCGGCATCCCGTCGCACGTGACGGGAGACCTGAACGCCGAGATCGCCATCACTGACGCAGAGATCCGCGAGCGCATGTCCGGCAATATCTGCCGCTGCGGCGCCTACGCGAACATTCTTGCAGCCATCACGCAGGTCGCGGAGGACCAGGCATGAGAGCATTTTCCTATGAAAAGGTCGCCGACCCGGCGGCGGCTGCGGCACGCGCTGCCGAAGTCGAAGGGGCAAAGTTCCTGGCGGGCGGCACCAATCTTCTGGACCTCATGAAGCTCGAGATCGAGACTCCGGTCCATCTGATCGACGTCAACGGGCTCGGGCTCGACGAGGTCACCGAGACCGAGGACGGCGGGTTACGCATCGGCACTCTGGTCACCAACACGGCGCTTTCGGCAGACGAACGCGTGCGCAGGGATTACCCGGTGCTCACGCGGGCCATCGCGGCGGGTGCTTCGGGCCAGCTTCGCAACAAGGCAACAACCGGTGGGAACCTGCTGCAACGCACGCGGTGCCCTTACTTCTATGACACGGCGATGCCCTGCAACAAGCGCGAGCCCGGGTCGGGCTGCGGTGCGCTGACCGAGGGCGCCTTCTCGCGTCAGCTGGGTGTGATCGGGACGTCCGACAACTGCATCGCGACACATCCCAGCGACATGGCGGTCGCCATGCGTGTTCTCGACGCCACCGTCGAGACAGTCACGCCGAACGGCATGACCCGCAGGATTCCCCTCGAAGAGTTTCACCTGCTGCCCGGCGATACCCCGCAGGAGGAAAACGCGCTGATGCCGGGCGAGTTGATCACCCATGTGACGCTGCCGGCGCCCGTGGGTGGGACCCAGAAGTATCACAAGGCGCGGGACCGCGCGTCCTACGCCTTCGCGCTGGTTTCGGTCGCGCTGATCCGTCAGCCGGATGGTAGCGGACGCGTGGCGCTTGGCGGTGTCGCGCCCAAGCCGTGGCGGTCGGACGAGGCCGACGCGGAACTGCCCAACGGTGCGCGTGCAGTGATGGCTCATCTTCTCGAGGGGGCACGGCCCACCGAGGAGAACGCGTTCAAGATTACCCTGGCCGAGCGCGCGCTCGCCGCAATGCTGGCAGAGGAGTAACCTCATGCAGTTCAACGAACCCGCAGGTCAGAACCTGTTCGACAACGCGACCATCGTCGGCCGACCGACTCACCGGACGGATGGCCCGCTGAAGGTTACCGGCACCGCGCCTTATGCCTACGAACGCCACGACGTGGTCGAGGGGCAGCTCTATGGCTACCCGGTGGCAGCAGGCATCTCGCACGGTCGCATCACCAGCATGGACGCCGAGGCCGCGCGCAATGCGCCCGGGGTCCACGCGGTTGTCACGACGCTCGACATCGAACCTCTCGGGATCTGGGACTACAATGTCGCTCGGCTCTTCGGCGGTGACGAGATCCAGCATTACCATCAGGCCATTGCCGTCGTGGTCGCGGACAGCTTCGAAGAAGCGCGTGCGGCGGCCTCCCTGATCGAGGTCGAATATGCCCCGGGCGATCCGGCCGACTACGATCTGGACGCGGCCTTTGAACGCTTCGAGGGGACCGGTGAGCCGAGCACCATGGTGGGCAACGTCGAGGGTGCTCTGGAGAACGCCGCGGCCGTGGTCGACGAGATGTATCACACTCCCTCCGAGAGCCATCAGATGATGGAGCCCTTTGCCTCCATCGTGGACTGGTCGGACGGCGAGGACATGACCGTCTGGACGTCGAACCAGATGATCGAATGGAATCGCCAGGCGCTCGCGACGAACTTCGGCATCGATCCTGACCGAATTCGCGTCGAGAGCCCCTACATCGGCGGCGGTTTCGGCGGTAAGCTCTGGCTGCGTTGCGATGCGGTCCTTGCCGCGATCGGGTCGCGCGAGGTCGGGCGTCCGGTCCGGCTCGCCATGCCGCGGCCGATGATGATGAACAATGCGACGCACCGTTCTGCGACGGTTCAGCGGATCCGCCTTGCCGCTGGCGAGGATGGCAAGTTGACGGGCATCTGGCACGATGCGGCCTCGCACTCGCTGCCCGGTGGACGCGGTGAGAACGCGACCGCGCAGACGCCCTACTTCTACGGCGCTGAATCGCTGCGGGTGCAACACCACATCGTCGAAATGCCGTTGCCCGAAGCCTCCGACATGCGCGCCCCCGGCGAAGCCTCGGGCCTCATGGCGCTCGAGGTCGCCATGGACGAACTGGCCGAGGCGCTCGACATGGACCCCGTGCAACTGCGCATCGTGAACGATACCCAGGTCAATCCGTCCAACCCCGATCAGGCGTTTTCCGAACGCCACTTCGTCGAATGCCTGGAGCGCGGCGCAGAGGCCTTTGGTTGGGCCGACCGGAACACCACCCCGGGTGGCATGCGCGAGGGCCAGTGGCTGATCGGTCATGGCATGGCCGGCGCGTACCGGGGCGCTCCGACGCTGCCCTCCGGCGCGACGGTACGGCTTTCGGGCGGTCGCCTGATCGTGGAAACCGACATGACCGATATCGGTACGGGCTCCTACACGATCAT
The DNA here is from genome assembly GCF_003054175.1 of Allosediminivita pacifica. Lineage (GTDB taxonomy): Bacteria > Pseudomonadota > Alphaproteobacteria > Rhodobacterales > Rhodobacteraceae > Allosediminivita > Allosediminivita pacifica. Next base: position 6,946 of record NZ_QBKN01000038.1, on the reverse strand, counting down.
CGGCCAGACGGCAGCCGAGTGCCTCGGCCTGCCGCTTGACGCGGTCGAGGTTCGTTTGGGCAACAGTGCCTATCCCGTCTCATCGGGCTCGGGCGGACAATTCGGTGCGGCAAGTTCCACCGCCGGCGTCTACGCGGCTTGCGTCGGTCTGCGCCAGCAGATCGCAGGGCAGCTGGGTGTCGAGGATCCGGAATTCCGCGAGGGCCGCGTCGTGTCGGGCGATACCGATGTTGCGCTTGCCGACCTCGAGGGTGAGCTGGAAGCCACCGACACGATGCAGTGGGGGGACTTCAAGCAGGACTATGTCCTTGCGACCTTCGGTGCGCATTTCGTCGAGGTCGGCGTGCATGTGGGTACCGGCGAGATCCGGGTGCGGCGCATGGTGGCCGCGGCGGACGCCGGACGGATCCTGAATCCGATCACGGCACGCAGCCAGGTGATCGGCGGGATGACCATGGCGGTCGGTGCGGCGCTGTCCGAGGAAATGGCCCTCGATACCGGTCGTGGCATGTTCGCCAACCATGACCTGGCCGGTTACGAGGTCGCGGTCCATGCCGATATCCCGGAGCAAGAGGTGATCTTCCTCGACACGCTCGACGGGATCTCGACGCCGCTGAAGGCGAAAGGCGTCGGCGAGCTTGGCATCTGCGGGGTGGCGGCGGCCGTGGCGAACGCCGTCTACAACGCGACCGGCGTACGCGTTCGTGAGTACCCAGTGACGCTCGACAAGCTGCTGGGCGGCCTTCCCGAGGTCTGACCTTTTGACTAGACCAGTGAAAATGCCGTCCCGGTGCAAATCGGGGCGGCATTTTCATGGTGTGTCCAGGACCGAGGTCCACGTGACGATCCACGGGTCAGCGGTATTGATCGCCGGGCTCATCCCTTGCTCCGCCGGGCCGCATCAGTCGGGCTTCAGGACGTCGGAACGTTTGCGTCCCATTTCGCCAGCCTGCACGCGGCTCGGCAAGGCCGCGCACGGCTGCCGCCGGTTCGGAGGCATCCAGCAGAACGATGTCGGCGGGGGCGCCCACGGTGAGCGCACGCGGCCGGCCGATCAGTGCGGCGGCGCCGCCGGCGACGCGGTCGAAGCACGTCGCAAGCTCGGCATCCGAGGCCAGATGCGCGAGGTTGGCATAGAGGTTCGCCATGCGCAGTGCGTTGGCATCGCCGTAGGGCGTAAAAGGGTTCTGGATGTTGTTGGACGCGAGCGCCGTCTGCACACCGGCCGCGGCAAGCCGTTCCAGAGGGGCGAGGCCCCGGGGAACAAGCCGCTCCGCCTCGCGACCGGTCAGGAAAAGATCGGTCGAGGGCAGCGCGACGACGCCGATCCCCGCGTCGGCAAGCATCCGGCCTGTGCGGTCGACCGCTTTCAGAGTCATGGCGGAGAGCTTGGTCGCGTGTCCAACGACGACCCGGCCCTGCATTCCGCGCCGTTCGGTCTCCGCCGCGATGGCGGGCAGATCGGAACCATCCGGGTCGAGGTCGAAATCGACGTGGAAGTCCGCGTGGGTACCGAAGCTTTCGGCGAGATCGAGGATGCGCCGGACGTGTCCGCGCGGGTCGGGATCGCGATAAGGACAACCCCCGACGAGGTCGGCACCGTTTTCCAGCGCATGGACCAGAAGCGGCTCGGTCTTTGGTTCGTTGCTGAGACCTTCCTGGGCGAAGGCGCAGATCTGGATCTCGACGGCCCAGGCGTAGTCGCGCTTGAGCCGCATCAGCGCGTCGAAGCCACGCGTGCCTGCCCGGGGATCAAGCTCCACGAAGCTGCGCATGAGGGTCGTGCCCTGCAGGATAGCCATTTCGATGACGCGGGCGGCGCGCTCGTAGACGTCCTGTTCGGAAGCTTCGGCCTTTACCCGCGCGGTCTCGGTGACGGCGGAGGCGAGCGAGGGCGCACACATGTCGCAACGATCGAGGATCAGGGCTTTGTCGAGGTGAATATGCGCCTCGCAAAAGCCGGGGAAGGCCAGCATTCCGTCAGCGGCTACGCGAGCGTCGGAGGGGATGTGCCGTTCGATCCCTGCCACACGACCCGAAGCGACGGCGATGTCCCAGGCGCCGTCGCGGTCGGGCAAGTGGGTGCCGGAGAGGACGAAGGTCTTCATTTTCTGGCTCCTGTTCCAGTAGAACGGGCCGGTCGTCATAGCCCGGCCCGCCGCTCGTCATTAGAGATTTGCATACAGTCTTCAGGAGGTCAGCAGATCCTCGATCCGGATCGGGAAGCGGCGCACGCGCTTGCCGGTCGCGTGCCAGATCGCGTTGCCGATGGCCCCGACTGTCCCCGTGATCCCGATCTCGCCCACGCCCTTGATGCCGAGGGCATTCACGTAGGGGTCCTCCTCGTGCACGGTGATCACGTCCAGCCCCGAAACATCGGCGTTGACCGGTACGTGGTAACCCGCGAGGTCGGCGTTGACGATGTGCCCGCGCTTGTGATCATGCCGCGCTTCCTCGTGCAGGGCGAAGGAGATGCCCCAGATCATTCCGCCGAAAAGCTGGCTCTCGGCGAGGCGCGGGTTGATGATGCGCCCCGCGGCGAAAGCACCGACAAGCCGTGTCACCCGCATCTGGCAGAGATCGGGGTCGATCTTCACCTCGGCAAAGACCGCCCCATGCGCGTTCATCGCGTGTTGCTCGGCAGTCTCCGGCGCGCGGGATGCCGAGCCGTTGCCCGCGATCTCGGCCCCTCCGGACCGTGCCAGGATGTCGGTATAGGCCTCGCTCCGGCTTTCGTCCCCCGCGACGTAGAGCCGGCCGTCCCTGGCCACGAACCCAGCGTTTCCCGCCCCATAGAGCGGCGAGTCGGGGTCCGCGGCGGCGATTTCTCCGAGCTGGCGGATCACGTCGCCCCCGGCGGCATGAAGCGCGCCCCCGGCCGTGGCCGTGTGGCCCGACCCACCGGCGACACCGCCGTCGGGAAGTCCCGACCGCCCCGCCTGGAAGTCCACCTTGTCGAGTGGAAGACCCAGGCTGTCGGCCGCGATCTGTGCGAGCGCGGTCCAGGCCCCCTGTCCCATATCGACGGCGGAGGTCTCGACCACCGCGGTGGAATCGGCGCGCAGAGTCGCATTCGCCTCGGCCATGAACATGGGACAGGGGAAGAAGGCGGTGCCCATGCCCCAGCCGACAAGTAGCCCATCCTCGTCGCGCATCTGTCCGGGCGCCCTCGGACGCGAGTTCCAGCCAAAGCGTTCGGCGCCCTGCGCATAGCATTCCCTGAGCGCTTTCGAGGAGTATGGCTTGCCGGTGCCCGGCTCGGTCTCGGCATAGTTCTTGAGCCGGAGTTCGAGCGGATCCAAGCCGAGCTTCTCGGCAAGCTCGTCCAGCGCGCATTCAAGCACGGCGGAACCGGACGCCTCGCCGGGTGCGCGCATGGGACCGGGTGTGCCGATATCGAGCTTCACCGCGCGGTGCGTGGAGCGAAGCGCGCCCGCCGCGTAGATCCCCTGCGAGGCATTGGCCGCGGGCTCGACGAAATCGTCGAAGGTCGAGGTCGCCGCAATGCCCTCGTGGTCGATCACGGTCAGCCTGCCGGTGTCATCCGCGCCCAGCCTCAGACGCTGGCGGGTTTGCCCGCGGTGGCCGACCGGGCCGAACATCTGCTGGCGTGTCAGCATCATCTTGACAGGCCGCCCGGTCATCCGCGCCGCGAGGATGGCGAGCACGTAGGGGCCCGTAGGAATGGCCTTGGAGCCGAAACCGCCGCCGAGATAGGGGCTGCGCACGGTCACGTTCTCGGCCGGAATGCCGAAGTAGTAGGCGAAGCCGGCGCAGGACATCGAAATGGCCTGGCTCGGCATGTCGAGCGTCAGGTGATCGCCTTCCCACTTTGCGACGACCGCGTGGGTTTCCATTGCGTTGTGATACTGAGGTGCGGTCTCGTAGGTGACATCGATCGCCTGGGCCGCGGAGGCATGTCCTGCCTCGGGGTTACCATGGACCGTGTTCGCCGGTAGCCCGAAGCCGGCAGCCTCGAAGGCGTAGGGCTCGGCGTCGTCGATGTCGGTGCGCGGGGTCAGCCGTTCGTACTTCGGGTTGAGCAACCTCGCGCCCTCGTTCGCGGCTTCCAGCGTTTCGGCCACGACCAGAGCGATCGGCTGGCCGGCATAGCGGACGCTGTCATCCTGTAGCGCCTCGAAGCGGAACGAGAACATGGTCGGCTTGTCAGACGGATCGCCCTGAAGCGGAGGACGATTCTGAGGCGTCAGCACATGGGTGACCCCCGGATGGGCTGCCGCGGCTTCGGTGTCGAGGCCGGTCACGCGACCCCGGGCGATCGCCGCTGGGACGAAGACGGCGTACAGCATGTTGTCCGGGGTATTGTCGGCAGCGAAGGTCGCGGTGCCGGTGACCTTGGCGAGCCCGTCGCGACGGGTGACCGGCTGACCGGAGTTGGAGCCGAAGCGGACGTGCGGATCGAGCGTGTCAGGCATGGGCGAGGTCTCCGACTTTGCTTCCGAAGGGAGAGGCGGGCAGGGCGGGTATCCGTGCGGGCGTGCCGGCCGCGGCCATGAGAAGGGCCCGGACCGCGGTACGGCGGGCTAGGTCGATCTTCCAGGCATTGTCGCCCGAGGGCTTTGCCTCGGCCAATGCCGCGTCGGCCGCGCGCGTGAAAAGTGCTTCCTCCGGTGCCGCGCCCGAGAGCATGGCCTCTGCTTCCGCCGCGCGCCAGGGTTTGGCGGCCACGGCGCCGAGGGCAAGCCGCGCATCGGAAATGCGGCCGTCTTCCATCTTCAGTGCCGCTGCCGCGGAGCTCATTGCGAAGGCGAAAGAGGTACGGTCACGAACCTTCAGATAACGGGCATGGCCCGCGAAGGCCGTGGCCTCGGGCGGCAGGCGCAACGCGAGGATCAGTTCGCCGGGTTCCAGTGCCGTCACGCGCTGCGGATTGTCGCCGGGCAGAAGGTGAAACTCCGAAACATGGATTTCGCGGGCGCCTTGCGGTCCTCGCACCTCGATCACCGCATCGAGCGCAGCGAGCGGAACGCAGAAATCAGAGGGGTTCGTCGCGATACAGCCGTCGCTCCAGCCGAGCAAGGCCATGCGGTCCCCGGCCTCGCGCGCATCGCAACCGGCGCCGGGTTCGCGGCGGTTGCAGGCCGCATGGGGATCCTGGAAATAGTTGCAGCGTGTGTGCTGCATCAGGTTGCCGCCGACCGTGGCGGCATTGCGTAGCTGCCCCGAGGCCCCGGACAGAAGCGCCTCCGCAACCATCGGGAGGTCGCGCGCGACGGTGGCATTGACGGCCAGATCGGAATTGCGCACGAGCGCGCCGATGCGGATAGAGCCGTCGGAGAGCGTCTCGATCCCGGAAAGGCCGGGCAGGCGGGTGATGTCGATTACGCGATCCGGCTGCATCGCGCCGATCTTCATGAGATCGAGGAGGTTCGTGCCTCCGCCAAGCCAGGCGGCGCCGGGCTCCCAGGCGGCGAGAGCCTCCTCGACGGAACTTGGCTGGATGAACTCGAAGCGCTTCATGCCGCGTCCTCCTTGTCGGTGCGGATCATGTTGCGGGTAGCTTCCTGCACGGCGATGGTGATGCCGTGGTAGGCGGCGCAGCGGCAGATGTTTCCGCTCATCCCCTCGCGGATGCGTTCGGGATCGTCGCCGGCGCTGCCTTCCGAGATGAGGCCGACCGCGCTCATGATCTGGCCCGGGGTGCAGTAGCCGCACTGAAAGGCGTCGTTCTCGATGAAGGCAGCCTGCACAGGGTGCAGCTCTTCCCCGAGTGCGAGCCCTTCGATGGTGGTGATCTCTGCGCCGTCGAGCGTGGCGGCGAGCGTGAGACAGGAATTGACCCTGCGGCCGTCGACAAGGACAGTGCAGGCGCCGCATTGCCCGCGATCGCAGCCTTTCTTGGTTCCCGGCAGGTCCAAGCGTTCGCGGAGGAGGTCGAGCAGCGTAACGCGCGGATCGTCGAGCGCGACAGCGCGGGCCTCGCCATTGATGGTCAGGCTGATGGAAGGTGACATGCGGTCCTCCCGTCCTTTGGTAAAGTTGAGGTTTCGGGCACTCGCGCCCGGGCGGAGACGTCCGTAGTATGCGGGAGCAAGTGGGATCGTCGTAGTATCCCGCCTCATCAATATACGGAGGTAGCCTCCGTTTATCAAGACAAGAAGAGAAGCCCGGATGCCGACGCCCAAACGCAAGCCCCGTTCCGATGCCCTGAGGAACCGCGAACGGCTGATCGAGGCGGCTAAGGACGTTCTTGGCCCCGGCGGCCCGAACGCAAGTCTCGAGGCGGTCGCGAAACGTGCGGGGGTGGGGATCGGGACGCTCTACCGGCATTTTCCCGACCGCGAGGCCCTGTTCCACGCGGTCTTCACCCGCGAGATCGACGAATTGGCCGACATGGCAGAGCGTCTCGACGCAGGCGATGATCCGCTCGACGCCCTGCGGACCTGGCTGCACGTCAACGTGGCGCTGGTCGAGACCAAGCGCGGCATGCTCGGGGCCCTCTCGGTTGTGATGAGCGACGAAGCCAAGAAATCCTACGCTGCGAGGGCGAGCCGGATCGATGTGGCGCTGAACAAGCTGATCGCGCGCGGTGTGGAAACTGGTCGTTTGCGAGAGGGTGTAACGGCCGAGGATATTCTGCAGACCATGTATGCCCTGTGCTATGCCCGCGAGCCGGGGCAGGGCTGGCGCGAGAACGTCCTTCGGCTTTTGGATATCTTCATCGACGGTCTGGCGAAGTGATGCAGGTTTGTTCCCTAGTCGGGAGAATGACCAGTTGGCGAAGCTGGCAAGCCGGGTGAGCTCGCGGTCCTGGCTCAATGACACGGTCTTCCCGATTGTCATGTTGCTTGAAGTACAGATCTTGACCTGTGATGCGTAAGCCTGCGAACGGAAAGGCAAGATACAATGAAACTGCTCGTAAAGTCCGGCCCGGAAGAGGCCTTCCCGGAATGGCAGCGCCACTTCAGCGACGCCTATCCCGAGC
>NZ_QBKN01000037.1 GCF_003054175.1 Allosediminivita pacifica | reverse complement strand
TGGTAATCTTTGACATGACCGCCTCCCATTAAGGATTGTTGCGATCCCACCTTGGCACAGCGATGCCGTCGGGGGGCGGTTACAGCATCAAAGCCCGACGAGGTCGAGACCGCAGTCCTTCGCGACCTCGAATCTTATCTGGGCGAAAACGACAAGGACGACGACTTCAGTTTCGACGCCCTCACGCTGGATTTCCCCGAAGATGCCGGCGGCGGTGCGGAGGAGATCCTGCCTGCACCGCTCGACGAAAACGCGCAACGACGCTTCACGATCAGCTTCAAACCGTCACGCGAGATGTACGCCAACGGGCATGAACCACTGCTGATCTTCGATGCCCTCGCCGAACTCGGGCCACTCGAAGTTGCGGCCCATCACGACGATCTTCCGGGCTTCGACGATTTCGATCCCCTCGACGCCGTCATGAGCTGGACCATTATCCTGTATACGACCGAGAGCGAGACAACGCTGCACGAGATCTTCGAATTCGTGGATGCGCTTTGCGAGATCGACATTTCAGTTGAGGAAGTCGATGGCGAGGAGGCGCCCGTCGCCTCTCTCCCTTTGGACGAGCCGGCGCAGGAGCCGGTTAGTGATCCCGAAACGCTCCCTGAGCTCCCCCAGTCATCGGTCGACGCCCCTGCCTCCGACGACAATCACCCGGAACTGGCATCAGGCAAGGGCAGCGAAAGCGAAAAAGAGCCGCGCGGCCCGAAACCGACGCTGCGCGTCGATCTTGATCGAGTCGATCGGCTCATCAACACGGTGGGGGAGCTCATCATCAACCAGGCGATGATCTCTCAGCGGATCGAGGAACTCGATCTACCCACCGGCGCGCATCTGACAAACGAGCTCGAAGCCTACAAGCTTCTGGCACGGGATATCCAGGAAGGTGTCATGGCAATCCGTGCGCAGCCGGTAAAGCCGCTGTTCCAGCGCATGTCACGCATCGTCCGCGAGGCCTCCGAGGCAACTGGCAAGCGCTCGAAACTCGTGACCGTCGGCGACTCGACCGAGGTCGACAAGACAGTCATCGAGCGTCTCGCAGATCCACTCACTCACATGGTGAGAAACGCCGTCGACCACGGCCTCGAAAAGCCCGACGATCGCAAGGCACAGGGCAAAGATCTCGTAGGAACAATCCGGCTGTCAGCCTCGCACCGTTCTGGCAGCGTCTTCATCGAGATCGCCGATGATGGCGCAGGCCTCAATCGGGAGAGAATACTCGCAAAGGCAATCGAAAAGGGACTCGTGGCGCCCGAAACCGAGCTTTCCGAGCCCGAAATCGACAATCTTCTGTTCCTTCCGGGCTTCTCCACGGCCAGCACCGTATCCAACCTCTCGGGGCGCGGCGTAGGCATGGATGTCGTGAAAAACGCGGTTCAGGCACTCGGCGGACGCGTTTCGATCACATCCGCACCAGCGGCGGGCACGACCTTCACGATCATTCTCCCTTTGACCCTCGCGGTCATGGACGGCTTTGTCATTTCCGTTGCCGATCAGACCATGGTGATCCCGATCGCGTCGATCCTTGAGACGATCCGACCCAGTGAGCGCGACATCCATGTCCTAGGGACACGCAGCAAAGTGATCCAGATCCGCGGTTCCTATGTACCGATCGTCAACGTGGCCAGCAATCTCGGCCTGCCCACCGACGAAAACCAAGGCGGCCACGGGATCCTGCTGCTGGTGTCGACCGAAACCCAGGGCCTGATCGCACTCAAGGTCGAGGCGATCCACGACCAGAGACAAGTGGTCATCAAGAGCCTTGAAAGCAACTACGGCGCGATCGCCGGTGTCTCGGCCGCGACCATCCTCGGCGATGGCAAGATCGCCCTCATTCTAGATCCCGAAGAACTGGTCCGGCTGACCCCCTCAGCGCCGATGATGTCCGTGGGCCCGGCAGATATGGAGCTTTTCGATGCTTGATAACAGTGGCGATTCCGCGTCGATGACGCATTTCGAGTTTATCACCTTCTCGGCCGGCGGGCAGAGCTTCTGTCTAGAGATCACCCAAATTCGCGAGATCCGTCGCTGGGCTCCGGTAACGAAGCTGCCTCATACTCCCCCAGACGTACTTGGGGTCATGAATCTGCGCGGCGCAGTTATCCCGATCTTCGATCTCGCGTCTCGCTTCGGTCTCGGCCGCACAGCCGAGAACGAGCGGAACGTCGTGATCGTCGCCGCGTCCGGATCGACCACAATCGGGCTTCTGGTAGAATCCGTCTCAGAAATTCTTTCGGTCGAGAAAGACTCGATCCAAGAGACTCCTGACATCAAGTCCGAAGCAACTAAGCACAGCATTCTCGGCGTGATCTCCGTCGACGACGCGATGGTACGCGTGGTCAATCTCGACGCAGTACTCGACGAAGACACAGGAACCGTATTGTGACAACCGCCCCCGACAAAGTGGCTTCCGAGGCTGCGGGATTCAGTGACGCAGAATTCCGCCAACTCGCCGCGCTCGCGCGTAGCGAGTTCGGGCTCAGTCTTGCCGAAAGCAAGAAACCCCTTGTCTTTTCGCGGCTTTCCAAGCGCTTGAAGGCCCGTAATGTCGACGGCTTTTCCGCGTACCTCAAGCTGCTGACTCAACCCGGAGAAGATGCCGAGAAGCTCGAATTGATCTCAGCTCTCACCACGAACGTCACCAGCTTCTTCAGGGAAAGCCACCATTTCCACACACTGCGTGAGGAACTCATGCCCGAGCTCTCGAAGACCGCCCGCGCCGGAGGCCGGGTGCGGCTCTGGTCCTCGGCGTGCTCCTCCGGGCAGGAAGCCTATTCCATCGCAATGACCGTCCTCGATTGTCTGCCGGAAGCATCGAAACTCAACGTTCGGATCCTTGCCACCGACATCGACCCAGCCATCGTCCGCCGTGCGCGCGAGGGACGCTACCACGCCGACGAACTCGCGGGCATCCCAGAAGGCTTTCGCCGAAAATGGACCCGCGCCAGTGGCCCTGATCATTTCGAGATGATCGAAGAAGCCAAGGACCTCATCACTTTCGGCGAATTGAACCTCATTTCGCCCTGGCCCTTTCACGGTCCGTTTGATGCGATCTTCTGCCGCAACGTCGCGATCTACTTCGATCAGGAAACCCAACAGGGACTTTGGAAAGCGCTAACCGAAAAGCTTCGGCAAGAGGGAATCCTCTTCATTGGGCACTCCGAGCGGGTGTCCGGACCAGCTGCCGGCATACTCAGCACGGCGGGCGTAACCAGCTACAGAAAGTGCCAAGGCGCAGCCGCCACCGGTAAGAACTAGGAGTTCAGGATGGGCTTGAAAGACAATCTACGCATCATGGTCGTGGACGACATGGCCACCAGCCGCGGCCTGATCACCCAGGCCCTCGACGAGATCGGCATCAAGAACTACGTCACGGAAAACGATGGCAAAAAGGCTTTCAGCCGTCTCGCCGCCACTCCAGTACACTTGGTTCTCTCTGACTACAATATGCCCGGCATGGACGGTCTTGGTCTGCTCAAAGCCGTTAGAACCAATCCCGCCACCCAGAAGATCGGATTCATACTCGTCACCGGCAAACCAACGCCTGAGATTGTGGCGGAGGCCAAAAAGCTCGGCCTCAACAATATGATCAAGAAACCCTTCACCTCCGACTCCATGAAGCAATGTATCGAGAGCGTGGTAGGCCGCCTATGAATGATCGGTTCCACATGGCCGCTTCAACCACTGCACGAACGGCCACCCAACGGGTGGCCGAGGAACTGCGACTGATGCGTGATCGGCTGCATTCGCTCGAGGATGGGCTCTCGGACATCTGTGCAAGTGGCGACAAGGCACTGGCCGGCAATGCCGTGGCAGCACTTCAACAGGTCGATATCCTTGTCCAATCCTCGGTCGCCCTCGCGAGCTTCATGGACGCCGTCGCCGAGGACATGCCGGAAGATCGCACGTTCTCAGCTATCGAGGCGCTGAGCAAGATGCCGTTGCGCGACATGGCGCTGCGCCTTTCGGGCACGTCGCAACCCCATGCCCAAGGAGGGTCTCCCGAACTCTTCTGATCAGGGATGACCGCCTCGCAGCGTGATCCAACAGCACGCTCGGAACATAGGCAAGGAACGAGGAGTACGCAGGTCGTGAACAGGATTTCCCTTTTGATTGCCGTCCCCGATGCCAGCCAGCGCGAACGGTTGTCGTCGGCCCTCCAGCGCGAGCCGGACATGCAAGTGCTGGCCGTGACGCATGACCTGATGAACACCTACAATGAGGTCGAGTCCCGGACGCCCTCCGCCGTTCTGATCGACGATCGACTTGCCGCCCAACCTGAATTCGAGGTCATGCGTGGGCTCTTCTCAGCCTTAGACGTAAGATGGCTGATCATATCCGGCGGCGCGGGCGCCGCGCGTCCCTCGGCGGGCAGCCTGCAGAAATCCGGGCTCTTCGCCGTCTCGGCCCAAAGCTCGCCCGGCGAGCTTGCGCAGCGCATCCGCGAGGTGACGCGCAGCAGCCGACAGTCGAGCCCTCGGCCCGTTGCCACCGCACCTGCAGCCGCATCGGCCCCGAGCAACGGCAAGCTGATCCTCATTGGCTCCTCGACCGGCGGCGTCGACGCGTTGATGAACGTGCTTTCGGCCTTCCCCGCGAACTGCCCTCCGACGCTGATCGTCCAGCACACCGGCGGTGGCTTCGGGATAAGTCTCGTACGCCTGCTCGACCGGCAGTGCGCAGCCGACGTCACGCTGGCGGCGGAGAACCACCCTCTTGCTCCCGGCAGAATTGTCGTCGCCGCAGGGACCAAGGCGCATCTCACGCTGGCCGCGAATGGCGCTCCTTCCGCCGGGCTGTCACCCGGTGCCCCAGTGAACGGGCACATGCCCTCGGTCGATGCGCTCTTTGAATCGGCTCTACCGATTGCGCGCCGGGTTGTAGCCGCAATCCTAACCGGAATGGGGCGCGACGGGGCACAGGGCATGAAGGCGCTGTCCGACCGCGGCGCGATAACGATGGCCCAGGATGAGGCGACCTCCGTGGTCTATGGCATGCCCCGGGCGGCTTGCGAACTCGGCGCCGCGCAATCGAGCCTGCCTCTTCAGCAAATCGGCCCGGCACTCTTGCGGGCCTGCCGGAGCGAGGCTGGCGCTTCCCGGAGGATGAACACATGAGCGGATCGGAAAAAGTCGTCACCGTCATCCAGGGAGAATATCGGATCTCTGACGATCCCGCCGTGATCTTCTCGACGGTTCTGGGCTCCTGCGTGGCCGTCTGCCTTTGCGATCTCGAGCGGCGGATCGGCGGAATGAACCACTTTCTTCTGCCAAGCCGCGCGGGCAAGGACGGCGCCAACGAGCGCTACGGTGCCTACTCGATGGAATTGCTCATCAACGGTCTCCTCAAACAAGGCGCGCAACGATCCCGACTAAGGGCCAAGCTTTTCGGGGGCGCCAAGATGATGTCGAACCTAGGCGACATCGGCACGTCAAACGCCCGCTTTGCGCATGAATTCCTGGCCAACGAGAGCATTCCCATACTCGGCGAAAGCCTTGGTGGCACCTCCGCAAGGAGGGTTCGCTTCTCGCCCGTGACGGGTCGTGCGAAGCAATTGCTCGTGGCAGGCGATGTGGCCGAAGTCGCGCCGATCGTCGCACCGCCCAAACCGCCGATCGCGAGCGACGTCACGCTTTTCTGACGTCTGCGCTAGTGGAGCTTTTGCCGGAGCTGCGGCGGCAATCGTGCAGGCTGCCCCTGCAACGACGTACAGACCGCCGTAACTTCGGCGCGGAACAGGATCTTGCCCTCGAGCATCACCTCCTGCGTCATAACGAGCCGCGCGCCGGTCACGGACTTCACGCTGGTGCGCACTTCGAGAAGGTCATCATAGCGCGCTGGGGCGAGGTAATCCGCTTCGACCCGTCGCACGACGAAGATCAGGCCCTGTTCGCGCATCGCGTTCTGGTCGAGCCCCTGTTCACGAACCCAGTCAGATCGCGCGCGTTCGATGTATTTGAGATAGTTGGCATGATACACGAGGCCGCCCATATCGGTGTCCTCGTAATACACGCGTACGCTAAAGACGTGCCTCATCCCTGTCCCCCGGTCGTCCCGCAGCGCGCGGACCGTAAGCGTCGAGGCGAGGTGATGCAACGTCAGTCAGGACGATGTCGGACCATCGGCGGAAATCAATCCATGGCCGACCGCCATGACAGCTGCAGTGGTCCTGTCATTGCAGTCGAGCTGCTCGTAGAGGCGACGCATCAGGGTATCCACCGTATGGGCCGAGAGCCCGAGGATTGTCGCAATCTCGGCGTTGGACTTGCCGTGCACCAGCCAGCTCAGGACCTCCCGCTCCCGTGCCGAGAGGGCGGGCCTGTCGGTCTCTGGCGCGCGGAGCAGCCTGACGTAAAACTGGTGGAGGATCTGCCCCCCGACCTGCAGCTTCCGGGCACAGGAAACCGAGGAGGACAAGCCGGATTGAAGTCCATGGCAAAGCCGTGCCGAAGCCCGGGACCAAACACCGGCACGATCATTGCCGCGCCCGTGTGATTGGGCCAGAGAAGGTCGAGAAACGCCGAATGCCGAGCCGAGATCAACCCGAAGCCCGAAGATGGCGCAGACGACATCCAGTCCGCCGAACGATAGGGAAGGGGATCACACTGCCACAGCGCCTGGCTCTCGTAGCGCTCTGCGGGCAGCGCACCGGCTCCCCAACTGCGCAGTGACGGGGATCCTGACTGAGCAGGGCTGTGGCACATACTGGACATAGAGGACAGCATCAGCGGCATGCGACGCGAAATAGTGAGTTGCGCGGTCCCAGAGATCATCCGGGCCCCTCGCCTGAACCGCCGCATCCAGCAGCTCATCGAACTTCATCGGCCAGGTCCTTCCGACAATCGACCCGTCGCGCCGGACATGCCGGCATTCATCGAAGATAAGTTGAGCCCACCCCAGCTGACAACATTGCCGCACGCTACTCCGCCGTGCCGCACATCCTTATGGTCCCTAGCGCTTCCGACGGCCCTTCCCTGCTGTCCTACTGTGGAAGGCCGGGGGACGTTTGGAAACCCATCCGATGAACCTGCCAAGGTGCGGATGAGACCTCAGGGCCTCAACCGTATGATAGTCCCGGGCGAGCTCCCCCTCTGTCAACGTAGCATGTATTTCACTATGACAGATTTGATGAAGCAACACGACCGGACCACCCTTGCCGCCCTTCAGCTTCGGGATCAGGTGATGCAGGCTCTGCGGCGCCTCCGGCGGGATGGGCCGGCCGTAGAGGGGACAGATCGGATCGGGCATGGCATCGCCTCCACGCGGCATGACACCGCGCAAGACTAGCGCGTTGGATGAACAGAACAAAACCGAAGAGGTTCTCGTTGTGGGGGCCGGCCCGGCGGGCCTGATGGCAGCCGATGCCCTGCTTTCGCGCGGGTATCCCGTGCTATTGGCAGAGGCCAAGCCTTCTCCCGCCCGCAAGTTCCTGATGGCCGGAAAATCCGGCCTGAACCTCACCAAGATCGAGGCGGACGAAACATTCCGCAGCGCCTACGGATCGGGTAGCGCAGCGCTCTCCCCCATGCTCGACACCTTCGGACCGGAGGAGGTGCGCGACTGGGCAGAGGGGCTGGGGCAGGACACCTTCGTCGGCTCAACCGGGCGTCTCTTTCCCGTGGCCATGAAAGGCTCACCCCTGTTGCGGGCCTGGCTGGCACGGCTGGACGCGATGGGTCTCAGGCGGCGCACGCGCTGGCGCTGGGAAGGGTGGGAAAATCAGGCGTCTCTCTTCACCACGCCCGAGGGAAGGCAGCCCGTCACTCCGCGCGCCACCGTTCTGGCGCTCGGCGGCGCAAGCTGGGCCCGCCTTGGCTCGGATGGCCGCTGGGCCGACCATTTCGCGTCAGCAGGCCTCTCGGTGGCCCCATTCGCCCCATCCAACGCCGGGCTGACAATCCATTGGTCCGGTCACATGACGCCGCACCTGGGCAGGCCGTTGAAAAATATCCGTCTCAGCGCAGGGACCCTCACAAGCCGTGGCGAAGTCACGCTTTCTGCGCACGGCCTCGAAGGCGGCGGCCTGTACCCGCTCACGCCCGCGCTGCGCGACGGCGCAACGCTGGCGATCGACCTATTCCCCGATCTTGACACTTCCAGCCTGACGAAGCGGATCGAGAAGCCTCGTGGCAAGCAGAGCCTTTCGAACCACCTGCGCAAGACATTGAAGCTATCACCGCAGGTGCAAGCCCTGATGATGGAGTTTGCCCGGCCGCTGCCGACCGACCCGGGGGCACTCGCCCGTCTGCTCAAGGCGCTTCCGATCCCGCACGACGGGCCTCGTCCCATGGACGAGCCCATTTCGACCGCCGGCGGCGTACCCTTCGACAGCCTGGACACCGGGCTCATGCTGCGGGCACGCCCTGGCACCTTCTGCGCCGGCGAGATGCTGGACTGGGAGGCCCCGACCGGGGGCTATCTGCTCACCGCCTGTCTGGCGACCGGCTTCTGGGCCGGTCGTCACGCGGCAGGCTGGCTCGAGAAGGGCGCTTAGACAGCCTTCTTGAGGCTCTCATCAAGGTAGATCTCGCGCAGACGGGCGGTACGCGCGCCCGGCTTGCCATCGCCGATCTTGGTACCATCGATTTGCACGACGGGCATGACAAAGGACGAGGCTGAAGTAATGAACGCCTCTTCGGCCTGCTGCGCCTCTTCGATGGTAAAGGATCGCTCCTCGACCTCCATCTGCGCCTCGCGGGCAAAGCGCAGCACCGCGGCCCTCGTGATACCATGCAGAATGTCGGTGGACAGTTCGCGGGTGACGATCTTGCCGTCCTTGATGATGTAGGCGTTGTTGCTCGTACCCTCGGTCACCTTGCCATCCATGACCATCCAGGCGTCATCCGCGCCGGCCTTCTGCGCCATCATCTTGCCCATGGAGGGGTAAAGCAGCTGCACGGTCTTTATGTCGCGACGTCCCCAGCGCAGGTCGTCGATCGAGATCACCCGAATGCCGGTCTTGGCCACCGGCGAGTTTGCAAGGCCCGGCTTCGACTGGGTGAACAGCACGACCGTGGGCTCGGTGGTCTCGGGGTCGGGAAAGAGGAAATCGCGATCACCGGGCGCGCCACGCGTCACCTGCAGGTAGATGAGACCGTCGGTGATCTCGTTCGTGCGCACCAGCTCACGATGGACCTCCAGCAGGGCCTCCCGGCTCATCGGCATCTTCATGTCGAGCTCGCCGAGACTGCGCTCCAGGCGCACGGCGTGCCCCTCGAAGTCGATCAGCTTGCCACCCAGCACGCTCGTTACCTCGTAGACCCCGTCCGCCATCAGGAAGGCGCGATCAAAGATCGAAACCTTGGCTTCGGTCTCGGGAAGGTATTCGCCGTTCACATAGACGGTGCGGGTCATCTCGGTTCTCCTGCATTTGGCGCCTGCACCCCGGGCACAGGCCGTCGGGGCCTCAGCCCCAGAGTTCGGGCTCGGACGGGTGAACGCCAAGCTCATCATAGATCAGCGGTTGCTCGCGGTCCTCGGCCAGAAGCAGCGGTCCGTCAAGATCGGTGAAGGCCGCGCCCTGAGCCAGCAGCACCGCCGGAGCCATGGCCAGAGACGACCCCACCATGCAGCCGACAAAGATGCCGTAGCCCTGAACCGTGGCTTCTTCGCGAAGCAGAAGCGCCTCGGTCAGACCGCCGGTCTTGTCGAGCTTGATGTTCACGAGGTCGTACTTCCCGGCGAGATCGGCCAGGCTTGCGCGGTCATGGCAGCTTTCGTCGGCGCAGACCGGCACCGGGCGCTCCATGTCGCGCAGTGCCTCGTCGTCGCCGGCGGGCAGCGGTTGTTCGACCATGGCCACGCCCAGCCGTTTCAGATGCGGGGCAAGATCCGCGTAGTCCTGCGCGCTCCAGCCCTCGTTGGCATCGACGATGATCGTCGTGTCGGGCGCGCCAGCCCGCACGGCCTCAAGCCTTCCAAGGTCGTCCGAGGTACCAAGCTTGACCTTGAGCAGCGGCCGCGCGGCGTGCGTTTCTGCCTGGGCTCGCATGGCCTCGGGCGTGTCGAGCGAAAGGGTATAGGCGGTAATTTCGGGTCCCGGCATGGGCAGGCCCGCCAGTTGCCAGGCCCGCTTGCCCGACTGCTTGGCCTCGAGATCCCAGAGCGCGCAGTCGACCGCGTTGCGCGCGGCGCCCGCCGGCAGGAGCTCTTGCAGCGCCTCGCGGGTCGCGTCGTCGGGCAAGCTCTCGATCTCGGCACTCACGCTGTCGAGCGTCTCGTCGTAGCGCGCGTAGGGTACACATTCCCCCTGCCCCGTCACCCCGTCGCGGGTGATCCGCACCCGGATGACCTGCGCCTCGGTGCGCGATCCCCGGCTGATGGTGAAGGCCTGCGCCAGTCGGAAAACATCCCGCGTGACTTCGATGCTCATGCCTGTTTCTGCCTTTTGTCAGTTCCAGTCTGCCCTGCGCCGTCGCGCGAGGGCGGTCGGGGCGACTGTCCCGGCCCAAGGCCCGGCGTCACCCCGTTGTCGCTCAGACCTCGGCCAGCGCGTCGGCTAGCCGGTCGGCCCCATGGCGGAACGGGTCAACCGTCGGGAAACCGAGCCGCGCTTCGACCTCTTCGCAATAGCGCGTGGCCTCGGCATCGCTCATGTGCTGGGTATTGATCGAAATGCCGACGACCTTGCAAGCGGGATTGGCGACCTTGGCCAGCGCCAGCGCCATGTCGCGCAGGTCCTCGAGCGAGGGCAGCGTGTAGCCTGGCAGGCCGCGCATGTGGCTGCGGGTCGGTTCGTGGCAGAGGATCAGCGCATCGGGCTGGCCCCCATGGATCAGCGCCAGCGTCACGCCGGAGTAGCTCACATGGAACAGGCTGCCCTGTCCCTCGATCACGTCCCAGTGGTCCTCGTCGTTGTCCGGCGTCAGCCATTCGATACTGCCGGCCATGAAGTCGGCGATCACCGCGTCGAGCGGCACGCCCTCGCCGGTGATCAGGATGCCGGTCTGGCCGGTGGCGCGGAAGCTGGACTTGAGGCCCTTTTTCTTCAGCGACGCATCGAGCGCGAGCGCGGTGTACATCTTGCCGACGGAGCAATCGGTGCCTACGGCCAGCACCCGCTTGCCCTTGCGCGGCTCGCCATTGGCGATCGGATAATCGACCTCGGGCACGCGCACGTCGTGCAGCGACCGGCCCGTGGCCTCGGCCACGGCGACGAGGTCGGGCTCGTCGCGCAGCAGATTGTGCAGCCCCGAGGCGAGGTCGAAGCCCTCTTCCAGCGCTGCGATCAGCACCTTTTTCCAAGCCTTCGAGATCACGCCGCCGCGGTTCGCCACGCCGATCACCAGCGTCTTGGCGCCGGCTGCCTTGGCTTCGGCAAGGTCCATGTCGGGCAGCTTGAGGTCGGCCTTGCAGCCTTCCATGCGGAATTGTCCGACACAGTTGTCGGGTCTCCAGTCCTTGATACCCTGCGCCACCTTGGCGGCAAGGGCGTCGGGCGCGTCGCCCAGGAACAGCAGATAGGGTGTCTCGATCATGGAAGGCCTCCCCGGAGTCATTGATTTTCGCGGCATCATGCCAGCGTCTCGGCGGGACGTTATCCGAATTCCCGCGGATTTCACGGGTGTAACGCCCGAAAATCGCCCATGGTGCCCGCCAGTGTCGAAGGATCGTGCACAACACCCGCTGCACCGCGGCAGACGGCGGGCCAAAACATGCCGCAGGCGCGAAAGCAGGCTTGCGAAGCGCGCGGTAATTTAATAACCCAAACCGCAGATCATAACGCAACTTCGTTACCGAAAGGCGCCCACATGAGCTTCCGCATCCAGCCCGCGGCCCCCGCCTGCCCGAACCGCTGCCAGCTCTTCGGCCCGGGCTCGCGCCCCGCCATCTTCGAGAAGATGGCAGCCAGCGCCGCCGATGTCATCAACCTCGACCTCGAGGATTCGGTCTCGCCCGACGACAAGCCCGCCGCGCGCGCAAACATCATCCAGGCCATTGGCGACGTCGACTGGGGCCGCAAGACGCTCTCGGTGCGCATCAACGGGCTCGACACGCCCTACTGGTACCGCGACGTGGTCGAAATCCTCGAACAGGCCTCCGAGCGGATCGACCGCATCATGATCCCCAAGGTCGGCAACGCCGCCGACATCTACGCCGTCGATGCGCTCGCCACCGCCGTGGAACGCGCCACGGGCCGCACCAAGCCCGTGAAGTTCGAGGTCATCATCGAATCCGCCGCCGGCATCGCCCATGTCGAGGAGATCGCCGCCGCCAGCCCCCGGCTCGAGGCCATGAGCCTCGGCGCCGCGGACTTCGCCGCCTCCATGGGCATGGCGACCACCGGCATCGGCGGCACGCAGGAACCCTACTACATGCTGCACGAAGGCCAGAAGCACTGGTCCGACCCCTGGCACTGGGCGCAGGCGGCCATCGTCGCGGCCTGCCGCACGCATGGCGTCCTGCCCGTGGA
Source organism: Allosediminivita pacifica (assembly GCF_003054175.1). Taxonomy (GTDB): domain Bacteria; phylum Pseudomonadota; class Alphaproteobacteria; order Rhodobacterales; family Rhodobacteraceae; genus Allosediminivita; species Allosediminivita pacifica. Next base: position 20,756 of record NZ_QBKN01000037.1, on the reverse strand, counting down.
CGGCCCCTTCGGAGACTTCTCCGATGACGACGGCTTCCGCGCGCAGGCCCGCCGCTCGGCGGTGCTCGGCATGGTCGGCAAATGGGCCATCCACCCCAAGCAGGTCGCGCTCAGCAATGAGGTCTTCACCCCCTCGGACGAGGCCGTGACCGAAGCGCGCGAGATCCTCGCCGCGATGGAGGACGCCCGCGCCCGCGGCGAAGGTGCCACCGTCTACAAGGGCCGGCTCGTGGACATCGCCTCGATCAAGCAGGCCGAAGTCATCGTGCGCAACGCCGACATGATCGCGGCGCAGTAGCCGGGGCCACGGCGTCGCCGGTCATTGCATCCCGGCCCGCCAGCGCCCATTTTAGGAAATAAAGGCAGAAGGGGGGACTCGGCCCGACACCGTAGACCGACGGCAAGGCCCCAAGCGTCCACCACAGACCGCCTTCCCCGGACCGTTCGCGATCCGGTCCCGCATCCGGCCGCAGCCTGTGGCCGGAGATAGTCCTTCAGGAGACCACATGACCGCGAAGAAATCCGTGCCGGGCCCGTCCAAGGCCGAAACCCGCGCCGATCAGACCCACGCCGCCGCAACCGAGATCATCGACCGCGAGACCTCGGCACGGCAGGAAAAGACCGAACGCCTGCGCGCCGCGCGTCTCGAGCGCGATGCCGAAGAACGCGCCAAGGCCGCCGCGGCGGAAAAGTCCGCCAAGCGCAAGGCCGCGCGAAAGGCCAAGAGCACGACCTGACCGTCCCGCACCGGCGCGGTCAGGCCCGCTCGTCCTTTGGAGACCCCATGACGACATAGGACGTGATCGCGTTTACCTGCGGCAGCGTGCCCAGCACCTCGGTATGGAAGTGCTTGTAGGCGGCAAGGTCCGCCGCCTCGACCCGCAGGATGTATTCCAGCGCGCCCGTGATGTTGTGGCACTCCCGCACCTCGGGCGCGGCTTGCATGGCCCGCTCGAACGCCGCCTGCGCGCTCTTGGTGTGCAGGTTCAGCCCCACCGTGACGTAGGCGATGAAGCCCACACCGGTACGCTCGGGGCTAAGCACCGCGCGGTATCCCCGGATGACGCCCTCGCGCTCCAGCGCCGACACGCGGCGCAGGCAGGCCGAGGGCGAAAGCCCCACCTTCTCGGCCAGCGCAAGGTTGCTGATCCGCCCATCGCCGGACAGCACGCGCAATATTCTGCGGTCTATGTCGTCGAGATTGCCCATTGATTGCAGATTTAGCGACAACAGACCGCACTTCGCAATCCGTCACCGCCGCGGACAGGGCAATCATTGCGTCATGACACCGGATCTCTTCTTCGGCCTCGCGGCCTTTGCCCTCGCGACCACCTGCACGCCGGGCCCGAATAACGTGATGCTCATGGCCTCGGGCGCGAACTTCGGCTTCCGCCGGACCCTGCCCCACATGCTGGGCATCGCGCTCGGCTTCCCGGCCATGATCCTGCTCGTCGGGCTCGGGGTCATGCGCCTTTTCGAGGCCTGGCCTCTCTTGCGGACCATCCTCCTGGCGCTCTCGGTGCTCTACCTTGGATGGCTGGCCTGGAAGGTGGCCCGCGCCGCGCCCCCGGGCGAGGCGAAGGCCACCGGCACACCGCTGAGCTTTCTCCAGGCAGCGGCCTTCCAATGGGTGAACCCCAAGGCCTGGACCATGGGGCTTGGGGCGATCACGCTCTATGCCGCCAGCCGCGACCTGACCTCCGTCCTCTGGGTGGCAGGCACCTACATCGCGGCCTCGGTCATCTCGACCAGCGCCTGGACGGTCGCCGGCCAGCAACTGCGCCGCCTCCTGACCAACGGCACGCGGCTGCGCGTCTTCAACTACACCATGGCGACGCTGCTGCTGGCCTCGCTGCTGCCCGCGCTACTCGGCTGACACGGCGACAGGCACCAGCGGGGCGCAGATCTCGGTCAGCAGATCCTGCGGTGCCACGTCCCTGGGGGTGTTGAGGTAGACCTCGTAGGGTGGCCGTTCGGCCGGCTCGCGCCCCGACTGCGGCAGCCATTCGCCGTAGAGGTAGTCATAGGCGGTGTGCAGCTCCGAATACGGCCCCTTGAAGCGCAGCACCGCGCAGGGGCCACGGTCGAGCAACACCTCGTGCAGCCCATCGGGGATCGGAAAACCCGGCTCCACCACGATGCCCGCGTCGGCGCGCAGCTCCCCCTCGGGCTTCGACCCGGGATCGTCGTAGTAGACCCCGACCATGCCGCGCGCCTGCGGCCAGAGATCCCGCGCGGTGAAGATCGCGCTGACCTGTTCGAAGGTCCGTCCGGCCTTGATGTAGGGGCCGGTATGGCCCAGCGCCGCCAGCCGCAGCGACGGTCTTTCCTCGATACGCACATCGTGCATATCACGTCCTCCTCTCCTGAGCAAAACCTGCACGGCCCCTGGATTGCCCACCCTGCGATAGGCGGACGGGGTCATGCCGTAGAGTTCGCGAAAGCTCCGGTTGAAGCCGCGCAGGGTGCCGTAGCCTGCCCGCACGGCGATCTGCTCCACCGACCAGTCGGTCGAAACCAGCCACTGCGCCGCGCGCAATGCCCGCACGCGCCGCACCGCCTGGGCCGAGGTTTCGCCGGTCATGGCCCGGAACACCCGGTGCCATTGAAACCGCGACATCGCCGCAACCTCGGCCAGCGCGTCCAGCGACAGGTCCCCGTCGGGGTTGTCGTGGATGTGCTGCAAACCCGCCGGATGCGGCCCTCGTAATCCTGGCCCATGGGCCCCTCCTTCGCTCTCGCGGGTCCACGATCGCCGACACCGGCAGGACAAGTCTTGCTTTGTTGCATCGGCCTGCGACTGCCTCCATATAGGCGCCGTGCAACAGGAAGGGCGACGATGACCCACTACCTCGACTTCGAAAAACCCCTGGCCGAGATCGAAGGCAAGGCCGAAGAGCTGCGCGCCATGGCCCGCGGGAACGAGGACATGGACGTCGAAACCGAGGCCTCCGCGCTCGACAAGAAGGCCTCCGACATGCTGCGCGAGCTCTATTCGAAGCTCACGCCTTGGCGGAAGTGCCAGGTGGCGCGCCACCCCGAGCGTCCGCACTGCAAGGACTACATCGACGCGCTCTTCGACGAATGGACGCCGCTCGCCGGCGACCGCGGCTTCTCCGACGACCATGCCGTCATGGGCGGACTTGCCCGCTTCAACGACCGCCCGGTCATGGTGATCGGCCACGAGAAGGGCCATGACACACAGTCGCGCCTCACCCACAACTTCGGCATGGCGCGCCCCGAGGGCTACCGCAAGGCGATCCGCCTGATGGAGATGGCCGACCGCTTCGGCCTGCCGGTCATCAGCCTCGTCGACACGCCCGGCGCCTACCCCGGCAAGGGGGCCGAGGAACGCGGCCAGTCCGAGGCCATCGCACGCAGCACCGAGAAGTGCCTCCAGATCAAGGTGCCACTGCTGTCGATCATCATCGGCGAAGGCGGCTCCGGCGGCGCCGTGGCCTTCGCCACCGCCAACCGCGTGGCGATGCTCGAACACTCCGTCTACTCGGTGATCTCGCCCGAGGGCTGCGCCTCGATCCTGTGGAAGGATTCCAACAAGATGCGCGAAGCCGCCGAGGCCCTGCGCCTGACCGCGCAGGACCTGCTGCGGCTCGGCGTGGCCGACCGGGTGATCCCCGAACCGCGCGGCGGCGCCCACCGCGCGCCCACCGAGGCGATCTCGGCCGTCGGCAACACCATTTCGTCCATGCTGGCCGAGCTCGACGAGGTGCCCCGCGACCAGATCGTCGCCACGCGGCGCTCCAAGTTCCTGCGCATGGGCGCCCACGGGCTCGACGGCTAAAGCCCCCCGCCCGCGGCCAAACGCGCCACCTCGGCCACGTCCTTGCTGAGGGTGAGGTCTTCCAGGTCCGACAAGGCGACCCAGCGCGCATCCTGCGCGTCGTCCGCCGCCAGCGGCGCGCCCGCCTGCCATTCGCAAAGCACCGCGATCAGCACGAAGTGATGATCGGGCGCGGGCCCCGGCCCGATGACGTCCAGCGCGGTCAGGACACGCAGCGCCCGCGCCGTCACACCGGTTTCCTCGCGCAGTTCACGCTCCGCCGCCGCGTGCAGCGTCTCGCCGAAATCCACCTTGCCGCCGGGAAATCCCCAGAACCCCGCATCGGGCGGATTGCGCCGCTGCACCAGCAGCACCTCGGACCCCCGCGGCATGACGGCAAGAACCGCCGGCACGGGCCGCAGCACCGCCATCAGCGCGCCAGCATACGCAGGCCCTGCGTCACGTCCGACCGCACGGCCAGCCGCAGCCCCGGCTCGTCGCCCGCCTTCAGCGCCGCGATGATGAGCTTGTGGTACTGCGGGGCCTCGGTCCGGCGCAGCCGCCCGTAAAGCGCCCGCATCGTCGGCCCCAGCTGAAGCCACACCGTCTCGCACATGGCCAGCATCGCAGGGGCCTGCGCCCGCAGGTACAGCGTGCGGTGAAACTCTAGGTTCGTCCGGATATAGCCCACCGCGTCACGGTTGCTCACCACGTCCGAGATGGCGTTGTTGATGGTCTGCAACCGCTCGATCAGCGCCATGTGCGCGCGCGGCAGGGCGCGGCTCGCAAGTTCCACCTCGAGAAGCGCCCGAAGCGCCGCGAGTTCCTCGATCCGCTCGTTGGATAGCTCCGGTGTCGACACCCGCCCCGAGGAAGACATCTGCAGTGCCCCCTCCGCCACCAGACGCCGCACCGCCTCGCGCGCGGGGGTCATCGAAACCTCGAACTCGGCCCCGATCCCGCGCAGCGTCAGCGCCTCACCCGGCGCGATCTGCCCATGCAGGATACGCGTCCGCAGCCCTCGATAGACGCGATCATGGGCCGATTGGGCGGTGTCGGAAATACGGGGTGGAGCCAACATGCCCCCTTGTGATCACACGCAGCGCGCGCGTCAATCTCCGAAGCGATAGCTGTGCAGCGCCGCGCCGTTCTTGCGCAACCAGGTCCTCTGCGGCCGCCATTCGCCGTAGAGACGCTCCACCACCGACCAGAAAGCCGGCGAGTGGTTCATCTCGGCCAAGTGCGCCACTTCATGGGCCGCGACGTAATCGAGCACCTCCGGCGGCGCCATGACCAGACGCCAGGAAAACATGAGCCCGCCTTCCGAGGTGCAGCTGCCCCAGCGCGATCGGGTATCGCGAAGCGTGAGCTTTGAATAGGGTCTCCCGAGCGCTCCGGAATGCCGGTCCGCGGCCTCGGCAAGCCGCATCCGGGCCCGCTCCCGCAGCCATGCCCGCAAGCGGGCCGGCACCTGCGCCTCGGCGCCCGGAACGAGAATCGCCTCGCCCTCCAGCCGCACCGACCGGCCGGACACGGGCCGGACTTCCCGGGTAACACCCTCGACCGGCAAATGCGCGCCGATCCCCACACCGACCGGCGCCTCTCGGGCATCAAGGTGCCCGCGCAGCCAGGTCTCCTTCTCGCGCAGGAAGGACAGCGCTTCACGTTCGGGGACGCCCTTCGGAACGGTCAGCGTCACGCGTCCGTCCAGCGCCGACAGGCGCAGCGACAACCGCCGGGCCCGCGCCGAGCGCCGCAACGCAACGGCAACCGGCGGGTTGCCAGAAAGCGTGATCTGCCCCATATCCACCTCAAATCCCGGCGCCAAAAGCTTTGACAGCGTGAAACCGTTATGGCAGAGGCACCGGATTGTCGACCAGACTCAATGCACAGAGGGATCCCAATGCCCAAGGAAGAATGGGGCACGAAGCGTGTTTGCCCCACAACTGGCAAGAGGTTCTATGACCTGAACCGCGACCCGATCGTCAGCCCCTACACCGGCGAGGTGGTACACCTCGAGACCGGCAAGCGGAGCATGATCACCGCGGACGCGGAGGACGGCCAGACCCGCAAGGCCAAGGAATCGAAGACCGAAGACGCGGATGTCATCGAGGACGATGATGTCGAGGTCGATCTCGAAGATGATGATGTCCTTGACGACGAGAACGACGACAACGTCTCTCTCGAAGAGATCCGGGACGTGAGCGAGGACGACGACGAGAGCTGAGACCCTCGTCGAAAAACGAATCCGCCACGGGCGATTTTTCCGCTTGAACCCGCCCGTGGCTTTGCGTAATCACACGCCGACAGCGGCGGAAACGCCACTGAAGATGGGGCCTTAGCTCAGCTGGGAGAGCGCCTGCATGGCATGCAGGAGGTCAGCGGTTCGATCCCGCTAGGCTCCACCAAACTTCCTTTGAAAAGCACCAGATAGTTCTGCCTTTCTCGTCAGAGGATTTGCCTCTGCCGCGCAGACGGGTGCTGTTTTCCCTACGAGAATCTGCGCTTCTTGGATCCACGCCTTCGGGGGTGTCGATCCCGTCGCAGCCCTTCCCCCTTCACAACCGAGGATGGTCCATGAGCGACCATTTCTTCGTCGTGACGCGCAACCTTGGGCCGCGGGCGAGACTAGCCTGATCACCGGACTCGCCCGCTGCGACTTTCACACGATCCCCGAAATCCGGTCGCGCGTTCATTCGCGAGGAGATGGCCAGCGGCGAAGACACCCTCCCCCGGGCGGATCGCATGGCCTATGCCGAACGAATGCTGGAGCGCGTCCTGCGCACCTACAGCGCCGCACCGGCCCATTTTCTTAGGCCGCGGTTCCCGACACTCTAGGTTACCTGACCTTCTGCGGCCTCCCCGCGCCAACGTCGCTGCAGCGGCCAAGGCAGTCTGCCCCCCCCCGACCTCTCACTGGCGCTGTCCCGGGAGAGATTTCCACGCACTAAACCGAACGCGAGTGGATGCGCGCAGAAGCCAAAGCGGCCTGCGTCGCCATACGCGCGTCCTAGACCGCCCTCCGATACCAATCACTGAGCAGTCGCGGGGTGCCCCCCGGACTTTATACCGCCCGAAAGGCTTTGCCCCCCGAAGGCATCAGAGCCAGACGAGTCACGTAGCGGCTCGCTCCGCGATACGGTCATGTAACGCGTCGACCAACACAGTCACTCCGGCACGCGCCATCCGTATGCAGGACCGAGATTGTGCCCCGGCTCGCCTCGCCCCGACACGAGCCAACGATGCAGGGCGAAAAGAGAGCTCATTTGCTCCGGCATCGGCTCATGACCGACCGCCGATCGCGACGCGCCCTGCGGTCGCCTTGCTGAGGTTGATCGCCACCTCGCTCAGTTCCCGCCCGATCTCGGACGAGAGCGCGTCGCCCAGGTTCGCGACCGTGGTCATCACGCAGGCGATCTCGCCCTGCGCATCGAAGACCGGCACCGCCTGTCCCGCGACATGCGGCAACAGGTGCCCCTGCAGTTCAAGCCACCCCGAGGCCCGCACCTCGGCCAGCCGATCCTCCGTCGGCGGCGAGCCCCGGAAGCTTTCGGGCTGCGTCGCGCGCGCTGAAGCGACGCGATCCTGCGGCAGGTAGGCCTGGAAGATCAGGCCGCAGGCGGTGTTGTCGAGGGGAAGCACGTCCCCGAGCCCGAGGGAGCTGATCGAGAAGATCGCGCTGCGATACCAGCGGACTAGCGTCGGACCGCGCTCCGTCCAGATGGCGACCCCGGCGCTTGCCGCGGTGCGCGCGGCGAAATCCTTCATCGCGTCGGCGGCAAGCTCCACCGGATCGAGGCGCCCGAGCGCCGCCACGCCGACACCGAGCGCCAACGGGCCGAGGTCGTAGTGCCCGCTGGCGGGGTCCTGAACCGCGAGTTCCTCGCGCACGAGGCTCTGGAGATAGCGGTGCGCCATGGAACCCGAGGTCCCTGCCCGCTTGGCGATGACGCCCAGCGCAAGGGGTCCGGACGCATTGGCAAGGACACGCAGGAAGGTCGCGGCGGTGGACACCGACTGGATCGTGCCGGCCTTCCGATGGCCGCCGGCATCGTCGCGGCTGTCTGAGGTCAGGCTATCTTGCATCGGCTATCCTTTCGGCTCCGTCGGCGTCGAAGAAGGCAAGTCACGCCGACGTCCGCCGGACAGTATGCGGCGCAACCGGCACGATCAACGCGCCGGGAGGCAAGCTTTAACCCGAGTAAATCAGTGTGATTTATATTGCAGTGCAGTATATATCATGCAATGAAGAATGAAAGGTGCCGCCAGCCAGCGCAACCGAGCGAACCTCTGAACCTGCCGCTCCGCACCAGCCAAGCCGCCGAAAAATCCAGAAATGGGGACAGAGATGAAGACGAGAACCATGTTGCTTGGCGGCATCGCCCATGCCGCGCTGCTGATCCCGGCCGCGCAGCCGGTGCTGGCCCAGGAGCTTGCCTACGACCTCGGAACGATCGTCCTGACCGGCGAGAGGGATGCGCGCACGATCCGGAACACCGCGAGTTCGGTGGTGGTGACGACCGGCGAGGAGGTTCCCGCCCAGCAGGGGGATATCAGCCAGACGCTCGAGACGGTGCCGAACGTTCTGGAGGTCGGAAGCGGCGTCGCCCCGACGATCCGCGGGATCGAATCGCAGGGCGCGCAGGAAGGCGCCGTGGCCTTCTTCGCTGGGACCACGCCGCGCGCCACGGTGAACGTCGATGGCCACTACCAGAGCTTCTACGAGTACGTGAACGGCGGAACCGGGCTTTGGGACGTCGACACGGTCGAGGTCTACCGCGGGCCCCAGACCACCAAGCAGGGGGCCAACTCGATCGCCGGCGCGATGATCGTCAACACGAAGGACCCGAGCTTCGAGCCTGAGCTCTCGGGCCAGCTTCTGGGGGGCAGCTACAACATGCGCCGCGCCTCGATCGCGCTGAGCGGCCCGGTTTCCGAGGATATCGCGCTGCGGTTCTCGGCCGACCATTTCACCCGCGACAACTACGTCGATGCCGACGACGCCCCGACCGATGGCGGCGCGTCCGACCGGGACTACGAGACGCAGACCTACCGCGCCAAGCTGCTCTGGATGCCCTCCGCCCTGCCCGGCTTCGAGGCGAAGCTGACCTACGCCCACGTGGATTCGAACCAGCCCACCGGAGAGAATGTCACGTTCCCCTATGACGGCGACCTCGAGACCGACAGCCACGGGCCCACGTGGCACGTGATCTCGGACAGCGTGATCGCCGACGTCAGCCACGATTTCGCCCACGGGATCGTCCTGTCGAACCAGCTCAGCTACGGGACCTCCGACTCCGACCGGGTGCTCGAGGACTACGAGGACGGCACCGCGCAGGTGGAGACCGAAAGCTGGAGCAACGAGCTTCGCGTGAACATCGGGGACGAGCTGGATGCCGTGAGCGGCGTCGCGGGGCTGTTCTATTCCCACACCGACCAGGACGACGATATCTATCTGGTCTTCAACGGCAACGGCGGCGACAGCGCCTTCGACAACGAGAAGACCAGCCTCGGCATCTACGGCGAGGCAACGTGGCGCGCCACCGACCGCTTGTCCCTGACCGGCGGGCTGCGGTTGCAGCGCGACGAGATCAGCCGCGACGGGCTTTATCGCAGCTACCTTTTCGGCACCGACAACCCGGTCGCCTACGATGAGGAGTTCGAGGAAATCCTGCCCAATGTCGGGCTGGCCTACGAGCTTTCGGAGGGCACGACGGTCGGGGCCTCCATCGCCAAGGGCTACAACCCCGGCGGCAGCGGGCTGAACTTCGTCACCAGCGAATACTACGAGTACGACGAGGAAACGGTCTGGACCTACGAGACCTACCTGCGCTCGTCGCTGATGAACGACCGCCTGTTCGTCACGGCGAACCTGTTCTACAGCGACTACCGCGACCAGCAGGTGTCCTTCAGCCGGACCACCTACAATGCCGAGCGGGCCGAGAGCTACGGGCTGGAGCTTGGCGCGGACTACCAGGCCACCGAGAGCCTGCGGCTGAAGGCGGGTCTTGGCCTGCTGCGCACCGAGATCGTGGAGTTCGACGCGCAACCCGACCTGGAGGGCAACGAGCTCGACCGGGCGCCGCACGGGACTTTCACGCTGGGCGCAAGCTGGGACGTGACCGATGCGCTGACCCTCGCGGGGGACGTGCGGCACGTGACGGGCTACTACTCGGACGTCGCCAACACCGGCGACTGGGAGGTCGATCCCTACACGGTGACCAACATCTCGGCGAGCTACGATATCGGCGACCGCTTCGAGCTTTACGGCTACGTCGACAATCTCTTCGACGAGAACGAGGTGACCTGGGTGCGTGGCGTGACGGGCAACACCAGCGCCCGCGTGACCGATCCCCGGATGATCGGCGTCGGGCTGCGGATGCAGTTCTGAACCTCGCCCCACCCCGAGAAGGAAACGGCCCCTCGCGAGGGGCCGTTTTCGTTTGTCCCGCCGAGCGTCGGTTAGTCGGCAGCCCAGTCCCGGATGGCGTCAAGCGCATGTTCGGCGCTGGCGATCGACGGGGTCGAGACCTTGGCGCTGTCGATGTAGATCGTGCGGCCCTCGGTCTCGGGCTTGAGGAAGCGGTCCCAGCCGGGGACGATCCGGTCGAGCTTGGCGCGGGTTCCTGCCTCGTCGCGGTCCCAGCCGGTGTAGGAGTTCATCAGGATCAGGACGTCGGGGTTCAGGCGCATGAAGAGCTCGGCGCTGAGCGGAGCCGCGAAGTTCGATCCCAACCCGGAATCCTCGCCGATCCCGCCGACCTCGGCGCGGGTGTAGCCGAGATCCTCGAGCGCCTGGATCACGCCGGACATTTCCCCGACAAGGCGCAGCTCGTCGTGGGCGATGACCGCGAGATAGGTCTGCCCTTCGGGTGAACCGGGAAGTGCGTCGCGCGTGGCGGTCAGCCTGTCGCGGTACTCGGCGAGCCGCGCCTCAAAGGCATCTTCCAGCCCCAGAAGGGTGGCGAGTTGCGCCTGCGTGCCGAACCCGCCGACGCGCCCCGATCCCGTGTTCTGAAGGTAGGTCGGCGCGATCTCGGCCAGCCGGTCGACCATGCCGGCATTGTACTCGGAGCCGATGATGAGGTCGGGATCGAGCGCGCGCAGCTTCTCGAAATCCATCTGCCCGCTGGGCCCCACGCCGACGGGACGGTCGGGCACCGCCTCCTCGCCCAGCACCGTGTCGATGAAGTCCACCGCCGAGAGCGACCCGCCATCGTTGGTCCGGCCGTAGCTGCCGACGAGGTTCCCCCCCAAGGTCCAGGATCGGCACGCCAAGCAGCGGGTCGTGCGTGACCACGATCCGTTCCGGCGCCTCCGGGACCGTCACGGCGCGGCCGGTGCCGTCGGTCACGTCGCGCCCCTCGGCGATGGCCATCGGGGCGATCAGCAGCAGGGGGAGCAGGGCGAGGTGTTTCATGGCGGTCTCCTCAGTGGGGGCGGTTCAGCGACCACAGTCGCAGGATGATGATGAACAGCGGGACGCCGAGCAGCGTCAGCGAGAGCCCGATCGGCAGGCCGATCTCGGTGCCCAGCGCGCGCGACAGGCAATCGGCGGCAACCACGAATATCCCGCCGATGAGGCCGGTCAGGATCAGCCGGGCCCGGCCGGAGCTTGGCAGCAGGAAGGTCGCGATATGCGGCGCGATGATGCCGAGGAAAGCCAGCGGCCCGGTCACGGTCACCGCGGCCGAGGTCAGAAGCACGGTCGCCACCAGCACGGCGAGCCGCGCCCGGCCGAGATGAAGCCCGAGGGAAAAGGCGCGCTCCTCGCCGAGTTCGAGCAGCCGCAGCATGGGGCCCGCCACGAAGAGCAGAGGCAGGGAAAGCATGAGCCAGGGCAGCATCTGGAAGAGCGAGCTCCAGCCCACCTGGTAGAGCGATCCCGCGAGCCAGACCGAGATGGCGAAGGACAGGTCCGTCGGTGCGTAGAGGATTATGATGGAAGTGATCGACGAGAGCGTCGTCTCGACCGCCAGCCCCAGGAGCAGGATCGCCAGCGCGTCCCCGCCCCCGCGCGCGGTCAGCCGGGCCAGGAACAGTGCCACGGCCAGCCCCCCGGCGCTGCCGATGAGCGGCACCCAGGCGCGCGGGATACCGGGCGCCAGAACTAGCGAGAAGAGGATCGCCAGCAAGGCCCCCTGCGACAGCCCCAGAAGCCCCGGGTCTGCAATCGGGTTGCGGGTGAGCGACTGCAGGATGGCCCCGGATACCGCGATGGCCGCCCCGGCCAGCAGCCCCGTCAGCGCCCGTGGAAGCCGCAGCCCCAGCACGGCGTAGCGCTGGACCTCGTCCAGAGCGCCTCCGAACAGATCGGACAGGTGCACGGGCGTGGTTCCCACCGTGAGCGACCCGGTGACGGCGAGAACCGCCACGCCAAGCAGGGTCAGCCCGGCGACGAGATCCACGAGACGCATCTCGAGACCGGCGAGATGCAGCAGGGCATATCCGTCGAGCCTGCGCATCAGCGCCGCGCCTCGACGCGCAGGTAGAGCCGGTAGACCAGCACGCCGAAGCAGATCCCGCCCACGAGCTCCAGCAGCACGCCGGTGTGCAGGGTGAACGGCATGAAGGCCCGCCGCGCGAGGACATCCGAGAGCAGCAGAAGGGCCGCGCCCGCCATGGCCGAGACCGGCAGCAGACGTCCGAGATGCGCGCCCGTGAAGGGACGCACGAGATGCGGCACCACCAGCCCGACGAAGCCCACCGGTCCGCAGATCGCCGTGGCGGAACTCGCGCCCAGAACCACGGCCGAGAGCGCAAGGCGCATCACCGGGCGGGTGGCGACACCCATGGTCTCGGCCCGCTCGCGGCCCAGACCGATCAGTGTCAGGGGACGTGCAAGCGCCATGAGAACCGCGAAGGAGACAAGACCGAACGGCCAGAACAGCGCCAGCCGGTCGACGTAGTAATGATTGATGTTGCCCGCGAGCCAGCCCAGGTACTCGGCCCGGCGTTCGGGATCGGTGAGCAGCAACGCCCCCGCGAGCCCCGCCAGCAGCATCCCCGTCAGCGCGCCCGACAGGATCAGCGGCAGACCGCGCGGGTCGGGCCCGAGCCCGGTCAGGCGTGCGACCGCGAGCGTGAGCGCGAAGCCCGCGAAACCTCCGGACAGCGCACCGAAGCCCTGCATAGGCAGCGCGGCATCGAGGACGAAGACCGAGAGCAGCATGCCCAGCATGGCGCCCGCGCTGACCCCGAGCGTCGAGGGCGAGGCAAGCGGGTTGCCGGTGACGCCCTGCATCACCGCACCGCCTGCGGCCAGCACCGCCCCCACGTAGATCGCGATCAGGGCACGGGGCAGCCTCTGGCTGAGCACCACGTAGTGATCGAGGCTGTCGAGATCGAACGAAAAGAGCGCGCGCAGCACCTCGGGCAGCGGAATGGGGCTGGCGCCGATCCCGAGATTGCCCAGCGCGGCGACCAGTAGCAGGAGCAGGGCCGCGCCGCTCACCTTCGCGTATCTCACGGCAGGTCCACCATGCGCGCGCCCCGTGGCAGGCAGACCGTGCGGCCCTCGATCTCCCGCATCCGCGTCTCGATCCCGAACCCCTCGGCAACGCGCGGCGCATCGAGCACCTCGCGCGCCTGCCCTTGGGCCAGCACCCGCCCTTCCTTCAGCAGGACCACGTCGTCGGCATAGGCCAGCGCGAGGTTGAGATCGTGCAGCACCATGATCAGCGTCTTGCCATGGTCGGTCACGAGGCTCCGGACGAGGTCGAGCACCGCGTACTGGTAGCGCAGGTCGAGATGGTTCACCGGTTCGTCCATCAGCAGGAGCGGCGTATCCTGCGCCAGGACCATCGCGATGAAGGCCCTTTGCCGCTGACCGCCGGAGAGCTGGCTCACGCGCTGTCTTTCGGCGCCCTCCAGACCGACGGTTTGCAGGGCATGACGGAAGGTTTCGCGCTCGGCCCCTGAGACGGAGCCGAAAAGACCGGTCCGACCGAAGCCCGCAAGCTCCACCAGTTCGCCGACGGTCATGTGATCGGGGCAGACATTCGCCTGCGGCAGGTAGGACATGCGCCGCGCGAGGGCGCGCCGCCGCATCCCCGCGACCGGCCTGTCGTCGAGCAGCACCTGGCCCGTTTCCGGCGCGACAATCCCCATGAGGCAGCGCAGCAGTGTCGACTTTCCGCTGCCGTTGGCCCCCACGAGCGCGGTGAAGCGGCCCGCCGCGAACCGCGCGGAGACATCGCCCAGGATCAGGGAGCGTCCGAGCCTGCAGGAGAGGGTTTCGGTTCTGAGCAAGGGTCGCACCAGCGTTTCGGATTGCGGAACCTATATTTCATAGTAAAACCGTCAACAACCCGAAACGCCGGTCCGGCGTGCACCTCAGAGGTTTCGACATGGCCCCCTCCCCCAGCCCCCTTCATATCGGCATGACCCTTGCCCCGACCTGGCTGTCCGGTGACGCTTGGCGGCGCGCGGACAGCCAGGTCGAACGGCTGTCGGACCCCGCGTTCTTCATCGATCTCGCCCGGCGCGCGGAGGACGCGTATCTCGATTTCGTCTTCCGCCCCGACAGCCTCGGTGCGCCGCCGCCGGGCATGGCACGGCGGCCCGGAGGCAGCGGATCGGATCCGACGCTGCTCATGACGCTGATTGCCGGGCATACCTCGCGCATCGGGTTGCTGACGACCGCGTCGACGACCTTCTTCCCGCCCTACATCCTCGCGCGGATGCTGATGACGCTGCACTGGCTGTCGGATGGCCGCGCCGGCTGGAACATCGTGACCAGCCTCGACGGGCAGCGCAATTTCGGGCTTGAGCGGATGCCAGGCGCCGCGGAACGCTATGATCAGGCCGCAGAGGCCGTGCAGGTGATCCGCGCGCTGTGGGAGACCTGCCCCAAGGCCTCGGCCGAGATCGACCGCGCGGCGGGGCTCTACGAAAGCGCCATTCTCCCGGAGCCGATCAATCACGAGGGTCCCCACTACAGTGTCGAGGGGCCGCTCGGGGCCATGGGCCATCCCGCGCCCCTGCCTCTGTTCCAGGCGGGGGCCTCGGAGACCGGGCGGGACTTCGCGGCAGGCATCGCCGACGGCACCTTCGCCGCCTGCCCGGACAAACGCACGGCCATCGACCTGCGCGCCGACCTGCGCCGCCGCGCCGTGGCGCAGGGCCGCCCGGCCGAGGCGGTCCGGGTACTTCCCGGCCTCAGCCTGTTCCTTGCCGAAACCGAGGCAGAGGCCCGGGACCTCTATCGCGACACCCATGCCGGAACGACGCGGGCGCAGAAGCTCGCTAAGCTCGCCGCCGTGATCGGCGTGGACTTCTCGGACCGCGAGGGGAGCCGGCGCATCACCGTGGCCGATCTGCCGCTGCTTGGCCCCGATATCCGCTCCCGCACCCATGCGGAGCTGCTCCATCGCAAGATCGCGCAGTCGGAACCGAGCCTCGACGAGCTTCTGGACGCGCCCGAGGTCATGGGATCGGCGCACTGGCAGGTCATCGGCACACCGGGACATGCCATGGATGCCATCCGTGACTGGGCCGACGCGGGGGCGATGGACGGCTTCATCCTGTTCCCGGGCGGTTCGGTCCCCTGCCTCGACCTCGCCCTCTCGACCATCCCCGCCGCGCTGGCCGAGGAAGGGCGCTTTCGGCAGGACTACCAGCGCGGCTGTTTCGCGGACCATCTCGGCATGCGGGAACCCGAGCTATACTGATGAAGGTGAGACACCAGCGCGCCATGCGTAACTCACACGTGCCGTCTCTTGCCGACGATCTTTTCGACCAGGACGGCGCGAACGGCGACCGAGACGCTTGTCGCGGGCCGCACGCCCCCGGAAGTCATGTGAATCAAGGACGAACAGATCGTACGCGTCACCATCTCTAAGTCACGATGAGCACGCCCGACCCGGTCACATGGGACAAACCGCCGGAAATCGACACCGCCTGCCACCTCGCTTGGCCCGGAGTCAGCTTCCGCTGCTGCGGCGCGTCTTCAGCGCGGGCTCAAGAAGGATGTGTTCCGGTGTGGTCCGTCCTTCGATTCGTGACAGCATTGCCCGCGCCGCCTGGCGTCCGAGGTCCGCGCCCTGCTGGTTCACGCTCGAAAGGCCGACGATCGGCATGCCGGCTGCGGGAGTATCGTCATAGCCGACGATGGCCAGATCCTCAGGTACGCGAACGCCCCGGCTCCAGGCAAGATTGATGAGCTCGAGAGCGTGAATGTCGCTCCAGCAGAAGACGGCTTCCGGACGTGGGCCGACCTTGAGCAGGTCCGTCAGCGGCGGTCCCTCGCAGCCTTCGCGCTCTCGCAGGCGCCAGATGCGCGCGCGGTCCGAGAGGCCGGCCTCCTGCATCGCGGCAAGGTATCCCGTCTCGCGCATGGTGAAGACCTCGCCTTCGCCTGCGGGCATGTCGAAGCGGCGCTGCGACAGGCTCGTCATGTGAATATCGCGATACCCCGAGGCGATGAGCGCGCACACGGCCTCGCGGGCACCGGCCACGTCGTCGGAGTTCACCGTGTCGAAGGTCTCGGCGCTCGGTTCGTGGTGACCGATAACGACAAGAGGCGTCTTCGCGGCATACCCGGCAAGCACCGTCCCCGTGAGCCGCGGCGCGACCAGCAGCACGCCATCCATTCTCATGTCCATCATCGAATCGATCAGCGACTGCTCGATCGAGGCCTGCGCCTCACCAACCCCGATCATCACCTGGTAGTTGGCCGCACCGAAGACTTCCTTCGCACCCCGGACGACCTTCGGCAGGAACGCGTTCTCCATTTCCGTGAGCAGCAGCCCGATGCTGTAGGTCTTGCCCCGCATGCCGCGGGCCGCGGTGCTCGGGCGGTAACCGAGTTTCTCGATTGAAGTCAATACCTTGGAGCGCAGAGTGTCGCTGACGCCGTAGGCGTTTCGAAGCACCTTCGAAACCGCCGCCGTCGAGACGCCGGCATCTTCCGCGACCGTCCTGATGGTCACCCTTTCGCCCGTCTCGCGGATCTTTTCCGTCATTCCAGAGCCGCCCCCATCGTTGTGATGTGAAGAATACGCAGATGACCTCTTGATTGACAACCGAATCTGTAGAACAGTCTACGTATACTGTTCTACGTAACTTGCCGCGCGGGGGAGTGCGGTGGGTCCCGGAGGGTAACAAGGGAGGAAGTCATGGGACTCGACACTGGCCTTACGGCCGCGCATCAGGGTGATCGCTCCGATCACGCATGGACCGGCCGAATGATCGCCCCGGAAACCGACACGGGCGTGAACGGCCGCGCGAGTTTCGTGGCGGCCACCTTCAGCTGCACCGAAACGAAGGGCGCCCTCCTGCGCATCTCGGCGCAGGGGCTCTACATCGCCTTCCTCAACGGGCGCCGCGTAGGACAAGACGTGCTGACCCCCGGCTGGACCTGCTACGACAACCGGATCGCCTACCAGGAATACGACGTCTCGGATCTCCTAGAGGCGGGCGAGAACCGCATCGAGATCTGGCTCGGCGACGGGTGGTATCGCTCCCCGATCATGTGGCGCGACACTCAGGTGACCAACTGCTGGGGCGACCGCGTCGCGGCGCTGGCCGAGATCGAGGCCGCAGGAGAGCTGGTCTGCGCGACCGGACCGGGCTGGGAGAGCGGCCTGCTGCCCATCACCCGCGCCGGCATCTACCACGGCGAGGACTTCGACGCGCGCCTTCCGATCGAGACAAGCGCGGGGGTCGAGGTGCTGGACACCCTGCCGCGTCTGGTGCCGCACGAGTGTGCCCCCGTGCGCGAACTTGCCTCCCTCGCGCCGGTCGAAAGCTGGTCTGACGGGCCGGCCACCATCCACGACTTCGGGCAGAATGTCGGGGGCTACCTGCGCTTCACCGCAAGCGGCGAGGCCGGCGCCAAGGTGCGGATCGAACATGCCGAGGTGCTCGGCCCCGACCGCGAGTTCGACAACCGCAACTACCGCGGGGCGCGCGCCGAGGTGACCTACATCCTGAGGGGCGAGGGTTCCGAGACATTCCAGCCGCATTTCAGCTTCATGGGCTACCGCTACGCGCGGATCTCGGTCGAGGGCGCGGCAGAGGTCGAGCGGGTCGAATCCGTCCCGATCTCCTCGGTGCCGGTGGTCGCTGGCGGCTTCGAATGCGCGGAGCCGGCGGTGAACCGACTTGTCCTCAACACGATCTGGTCGCAACGGGCCAACTTCATCGAAGTGCCGACCGATTGCCCCCAGCGTGACGAGCGGCTCGGCTGGACAGGCGACGCGCAGGTCTTCGCCGGCACCGCCTGTTGGCTCGCGGACAGCGAGCGTTTTCTCGCCAAGTACCTGAGGGATGTGCGGCACGACCAGCGCCCCGATGGTGCGGTGCCGCATTTCTCGCCCGACCCCACGCGGCTGCACCAGCACAAGACCCACGGCGACTGGGCCGGCTCCACCGGGTGGGGCGACGTTGTGACCATCATGCCATGGCAGCTCTACCTTCATTACGGCGACGCGGATGTCCTGCGCGAGGGCTTCCCCTCGATGGTTGCCTGGGTCGACTACCTCTGGGCGCTTTCGGACGGACCAATCATCCACCCGCATTGGCGCTGGGGCGAGACCGGCTTCACCTTCGGCGACTGGCTTCAGCCCACGGGTGACAACCGCAAGCCGCGGCCCACGATCGGCGACGATTGCGCCGCGACACTCTATCACTTCATCTCCACTGACCTGACTGCAAGGATTGCCGGGTTGATCGGTGATACGGATGAGGCGGCAAGGCTCGCCTCCCGCGCGGCCGACATCCGCGAGGCCTTCCAGCGCGAGTATTTCTCGGCAACAGGCAGGCTCGCCCACAACGACCAGACGTCCTATGCGCTGGCCTTCCTGCACGACCTCGTCCCCGACCGTCACCGCGAGGCGGCCAAGGGATATTTCCGACGCGTGATCGAGGATGAGGAGTACCGCATCGGGACCGGGTTCATCGGCACGCCCGCGCTCCTGCCCGCGCTGACCAAGGTGGGACTGGAGGATCTGGCCGAGAAGGTCCTTCTCAACCGCGACGTGCCCGGCTGGCTCTACCAGGTGGAGCAGGGGGCCACGACCATCTGGGAGCGCTGGGATGCCATCGGTCCCGACGGCGCGATCTACGAACCCTCGATGAACAGCTACAACCACTACGCCTATGGCGCGGTGTGCCAGTGGCTGTTCGAAGAGGTCGCCGGCGTCGCACCGACCGCAGAGGGCCCCGGCTTCGATCGCGTCTCGATTGCCCCCAAGATCCTGCCCGCGCTGGGCCACGTCCACATGTGGCACCACTGCCGTCTCGGGCGGATCGAGGCGGCCTGGCGGATCGAGGGGGACCGCGTGGTCTACACGCTGACGCTGCCAGAGGGCTGCACGGGAGTCATCCCCGGGCCGCGTGGCGGACTGACGCTCGACGGCACGCCCGTCGACGTGCCGGACAGTGGGCTCGAGATCGCCCCCGGCACGCACGAGATCGGTTTCACGCACGACGCGTGATGCCGAGACCGTCCGGGAATGGAGGCCCGGACGACTTTCGAGGGAGGAAGACGATGACGATCAAACTGACAGGAACAACCGCGCTTGCAACTTTGCTTGCGCTGCCGTTCGGCGGCGCGGCGACGGCGCAGGAGCTCACGTTGCTGAGCGACTCGAGCGCCGACACGGTGGCCCTCATGGAGGCCCTGACTGACGCCTACACCGAGAAGCACCCCGAGGTGACCTTCTCGATCGAAACGCGACCGGGCGGCTCCGAGGGCGACAACGTCGTGAAGACCCGCCTCGCCACGGGCGAGATGGCGGACATCTTCCAGTACAACTCCGGTGCGCTGGTGCAGGCGCTGCGGCCCGGTCGCACCATGCTGCCGATCAACGACATCGAGAACTTCGACGCGATGCTCGACAGCTTCACCCGCACGGTTTCCGACGCCGAGGGCAACGTCTACGGCGTGCCCATCGAGGCGGCCATGGGGGGCGGGATCTTCTACCACATCCCGACCTACGAGGAACTCGGGCTCGAGGTCCCACTCACCTGGGACCAGTTCATGGAGAACAACCGCACCATCGCCGAGCAGTCCGACGTCGTGCCGATCGCACAGACCTACCGCGACAGCTGGACCTCGCAGCTCTTTGTGTTGGGCGACTTCTTCAACGTCCTGCAGCAGGAGCCCGGCTTCGCCGAGGCTTACACGGCCAACGAGGCGAAATATGCCGACACACCCGCTGCACGGCAGGGCTTCGAGCGGCTGCAGGAGGTTGCCGAAGCCGATTTCTTCAACGACGACTTCGGCGCGGCGAGCTACGAAGACGGGTTGCGCATGATCGCCACCGGCGAGGCAGCGCACTATCCCGTCCTGACCTTCGCCATCGGGGCCCTGAACCAGGCCTATCCCGACCGGATGGACGACATCGGCTTCTTCGCTCAGCCGGGCAATGAGGCCGACAGCAACGGCCTGACGGTCTGGATGCCGGCCGCGCTCTACATCTCGCGCACCACCGACCACCCCGAGATCGCAAGGGACTTCCTGAACTTCGCGGCGAGCGAGGAAGCCTGCGACATCAATACCCGCGTGAACGGGGCTCAAGGCCCGTATCTGGTCGAGGGCTGCACCCTGCCCGACGACGTGCCCCAGCCCGTCGCCGACATGCTGCCCTATTTCCAGGAGGAAGGCCGCACCGCGCCTGCGCTCGAGTACCTCTCTCCGGTGAAGGGGCCCACCCTCGAACAGCTGACCGTCGAGGTCGGAACCGGCATCCGGGACGCACAAAGCGCGGCCGAGCTCTACGACGCGGATGTCGCCAAGCAGGCCAAGCAACTGGGTCTGCCCAACTGGTGAGCCCACTTTGCTGATCTGACACCAACCCCCTGCGCCCTGCGCGGGGGGCTTCGCGGAAATGTCTCTCGAAAGGTCGCGAATGAGACGACACTCAGCCTATCCGTACTGGTTCCTGATCCCCGGCGGGGCGATCTTCGTGGTGCTGTTCATCGTTCCGACGGTGGCCTCCTTCTACTTCAGCCTGACCTACTGGGATCC
>NZ_QBKN01000036.1 GCF_003054175.1 Allosediminivita pacifica | reverse complement strand
CGGAGTGACTTGGTGGAAGCTGACTAACTCCATCATGGTGCGACGCGCCGGACGAAAGCCGACATTCGCGCGCCCCGCAGCATCGGTGAGTCTGGGCTCGCTCCCGACCTTCGCTGCCCGTTGCCCAAACGACCGCTGACGGGCTCAATTCTGCCTCTTGTGGGCGAATTGAGCCCAGCTTCGTTGACCGTCTCCCTTGACGACCGTCCACATAAGAAAGGCCCCCGATACATCGGGGGCCCTTGCGATCATGGTGAAGGAAGATCAGACGGCAACGGTGGCTGTTCCTGTAACCGTCACCGTGCCGTCGGCCAGCGCCACCTTCAGATCCAGCGTGGCCACACCCTGCTCTATCGACCGGACAGAGCCAGAGCAGATCGGCCTGGCCAGAACGGGCGTCACGGCAGCAAAGCGCACGTCAAAGCTGCGCAGCCGTTCCTGCGGAATCAACCCTGCCAGGTAACGCCCGAGGTAGGCCATCGAGATCATGCCATGGGCAATCACGTCTTCCCGGCCCCGTTCGCGCGCGGCATCAATGTCGACATGCACCGGCTGATGATCGCCTGACCCACCGGCGAACAGCGCCAGGGTGCGGCGGGTGATCGGCCCGATCTCCAGCGGTGGCAGCTCGGTTCCGGGCGCAAGGTCTTGTGTCACTTCCGTGGTGGTCATTTTCCGGCCTCCGGGTGCAGAACGGCGATGTTGCAGAAGGCTTCGACCACAAGCGTGTCGCCGCGCATGATTTCGGTCTTCTTGACCACGAACTCCAGCGCCCCGGCTTTCTTGACGTAAACGTCGACGATCGAGCGATGCAGCATCAGGCTGTCCCCCGCAAAGACCATCTCGTGGTAGACCATCTTCTGCCCGCCATGCAGCGTCGACGTGATGTCGATACCCACGGCCGACATCCAGTAGAGAGGTTCAGGAATTTCGAGCTCAACCGCATTGCCCAGGAACGAGGGGGGCGCGGGCAGATCCGGATAACCTGCGGCCCGGGCGGCATCCAGGTCGAAGTAGACGGGGTTGGTTTCGCCGATGGCCTTGGCAAACAATCGCAGGCGGCCACGCTCGACCTCGATCGGTATCGGATCGAGGTCGAGCCCAAGCGCGAAATCTCTGTCAACATACATGGGGATCTCCCTGTGGTTCAGCTGCCTCACAGGCAATCGTAGATGGCATTGTAGTAGACGCCGTTGAGCGAGCTGCGCCCGCTCTGGCACTGGTTCATCGCATAGCCGATCGACAACCGGTTCCCGAGGTCGGCCAGCACCAGCGCACCACCGGTGCCGTACCAGTAACAGGTGCGCGGGCCGGGTTTCAGGAAGGGCAGCGGGCCGCGCTCCTTCTCCTTCTGGGGTGCCAGGGCGTAGCCGATGCCCCAGTGGATCGGCTTCATGTAATAGGCATCGATACCACTGGCCTGTTCGCGGAAGATCTGGTCGATCGTTGCCTGCGACAGCAGCTTGACCCCCTGCGAGGTGCCACCGTTTGCAAGGGCCGAGATGATCCGGCCCAGGCCACGCCCGTTGGCATGGCCGCTGCTGCCGGCGAAATCGGTGCGCCGCCATTCGGTGGAATTGAAAACCGTCTGCTCGTCCCCCAATGTGCCCGAGAAAGAGCCCTCGCGGGTGCGTTTGGCGATCACTTCCTCTTCGGTGGGTTCGTTGAATTCGCCAGCCGGAACAGCCACTTTGCCAGCCGGTTTCGGCGCCGATTTGGGGGCATCGCTGTCAGGATAAATCGTGGCGACCTGCCCCATCTGCGCATCCTCCAACCCCAGGAAGAAATCTGCCTGTAGCGGCGTCGCGATCTCGTCCCGGATAAACTCGCGCAACGGACGACCGCAGACGCGGCGCGCCAGTTCGGCGTTCAGATGCCCAAAGGAACTGGCGTGGTAGGATCCCCGCGTGCCGGGCTCCCACCAGGGAGCCTGCGCGGCAAGGCGTGCCGTCGACAATTCGGTATTTGCAGCTTCCTCGAAGGAGAACGGCGGCAACCAGGCGGGCAGCCCGGCGGTGTGGCTCATCAGGTGCCGTACCAGCACACCCTCCTTGCCGTTCTGCGCGAACTCGGGCCAGTAGTCTGCCACCGGAGCGTCCAGATCCAGCAGGCCGCGGTCCACCATCATCAAAAGCGCCAGACTGGTGACCGGCTTAGAGCCCGAAAAAACATTGACGACGGTATGTTCGTCCCACGGTGTCAGGTGCTCTCGCTCACGCCAGCCCCCCCAGATGTCGATCACATCCTTGCCGTCGACCGTGACATGGAGGCTGGCGCCTACTTCGCTGCCATCGGCCACCTTTTCGGCAAAGAGGTCGCGCACCTTCTCGAACTTCGGGTCCCAACTTCCCTGAATCTCGCTCATCGTTTTCCTCCTGCGGCGCAATCGAACGTCTCCGGGCCGCTCAGATGTCGCCGTTCTCCCTAAGTTTCCTGATAGCGCCGGGGTCCAGCCCCAGCATCTCGGTCAAGACTTCCTCGGTGTGGGCTCCCAATTTGGGCCCCAACTGGCCGATCCGTGCCTCGAAGCCCGAGAAGCGGCCAGCAGGCGAGGCGATCATCACCTTGCCGCATTCCTCGTCCTCGACCTCCATCACCGAACCCCGGTGGCGGATATGCGGATCGTTCACGATGTCCTCGACCGAATAGACCGGGCCGCAAGCGATGCCACCCGCGGCGCAGATCTCCAGCAAATCGCGGAAATCGTATTGGCGGGTCCAGGCCTCGACCTTGCCCTCGATCAGCGCACGATGCTGCAGACGCACCGGGTTGCTGTCGTATTGTGCCAATTCGGGCGCATCCATCATCTTGACCAGCCGCCCCCAGAGCGCCTCGGTCGACGCGGGAATGGAAACAAAGCGGCCATCCTTGGTCGGGAACAGCCCGTTGGGGCAGATCAGCGGATTTGAATTGCCGATCCGGCTCATCACCGTGCCGTCCTGACCATAGGCCGGAACCTGGTCCTCGATCAGCCTCAGGAAGGTCTCGTAAAGACCGAGGTCGATCAGCTGCGGCTCTCCTGTCTGATCGCGCTGGCGCAGGGCCAGCATGACGGCGAAGGCGCCGTAAAGGCCGGTTACACCGTCGCCCAGCATCGGGTAGCCGGATTGCGCGGGTTCCTCACCGGCAAAGCCGGTACGATGGGTCAGGCCCGAGAAAGCCTCGGCGACCCGCG
The DNA here is from genome assembly GCF_003054175.1 of Allosediminivita pacifica. GTDB lineage: Bacteria > Pseudomonadota > Alphaproteobacteria > Rhodobacterales > Rhodobacteraceae > Allosediminivita > Allosediminivita pacifica. The sequence goes on along the minus strand of NZ_QBKN01000036.1, from coordinate 40,237 downwards.
CAAATCCGGGACGTTCGGCATAGGGCCCGGTCCGCCCGTAGGCGGTGACATGCAGCATGACGACGCGCGGATTCACCTTCTTCAGATCCTCGAAATCGATGCCCCATTTGCGCACCGTCTCGGGACGATTGTTGAGGGTGACCACGTCACATTCGGCGACCAGCTTGCGGAACATGTCGCGCCCCGCCTCCGTCCGCAAATTGAGCGTGACGCTCTTGCGGTCGCGGGCAATCACCTTCCACAGCAGCGATACATCCTCATGGAACGGCGGGTAACGCCGCATCGTGTCACCGCTGTCGGGCTGTTCCAGCTTGATCACCTCGGCACCGTATTCCGCCAGAAGTGTCGCCGCCGTCGGTCCCGCAAGCAGCGAGGCGGCGTCAAGGATGCGGATGCCCGTCAACGGGCCCTCGCGACCGGTCATTCTTGCCGCGTCTTCTTGGAACAGATCGGCGGAGTCATATCGTCTTTCTTCACAGGCAATCTCCTTCGTGGCAGGCCCGGGATCCGTCCCGGGCCGCCCACCTTGCGGCGCTTACTTGCGGTCCAGGAACTTGGCCGATTCCGCATCATAACGTCCGCCCTGAATGGTCACACCGGCAGCACCCGCCTCGATCCGCTCAAGATCGGCAGTCGAGAGCTCAACCGAGGCACCACCGAGGTTCTCCTCAAGCCGATGCAACTTGCGGGTTCCCGGGATCGGCACGATCCAGGGTGCCTGAGCCAGAAGCCAGGCCAAGGCCACCTGCCCCGGGGTCGCCCCCTTCTCGTCCGCGATGCCACCCAGCACATCGACCAGCGCGCGGTTGTTCTTGCGCGCCTCGACGGTGAAACGCGGCTTGTTGGCACGGCCATCTGTCTTGTCGAACTCGACCGTCTCGTCGATCTTGCCGGTCAGAAAGCCCTTGCCCAGGGGGCTGTAGGGCACAAAGCCGATACCCAGTTCATCCAGCAACGGTAGGATCTCGGTCTCGGGATCGCGCCACCACAGCGAATATTCGCTTTGCAGCGCAGTGACAGGCTGCACGGCATGACTGCGGCGGATCGTCTCCGGACCGGCCTCGGACAGGCCGAAGTGCTTGATCTTGCCTTCGGCGATCAGGTCTTTCACCGCTCCGGCCACGTCTTCAGGCGGCACATCGGGATCGGTGCGGTGCTGGTACATCAGGTCGATCGCATCGACCCGCAGCCGCTTCAAACACCCTTCGGTCATCTTTCGGATATGCTCGGGACGCGAATTCAGCCCGTCCCAACCCGGCGTGAGATCTTGCTTGAGCTGGAAGCCGAACTTCGTGGCGATCACCACCTCACCCTTGAAGGGTTCAAGCGCCTCGCCCAGCAGTTCCTCGTTCACGTAGGGGCCATAGACCTCGGCGGTGTCGAAGAAGGTCACGCCGCGCTCCACCGCCTGACGGATCAGCGTGATCATCTCGGATTTCTCGGGCGTCGGACCATAGGCAAAACTCATGCCCATGCAGCCCAGGCCAAGGGCGGAAACCTTCAGGCCACTTCGGCCCAGTTCGCGTGTCGGTAAAGTCATGAATTCCTCCTCAGAAAATGAAATGCGACGACGGATCCCCGTCCGCAGCCACGCGTTTCCTCCAGACTGAACCGCTCAGCGCAGCGGCGAAAACGGCGTGGGCTGAAGCAATTGATTGCTGGCGTTCACCACGATCATCCCATCGGCTTCGCTGGCCGTCCTGGCCGCGATCCAATCGGGGTCGTGATGAAAGCTGTGCCAGCACTTCTCGCGCTGATCGAGCGAGTCCCACAGCAGCATATAGGTCAGCTCTTGGGCCGATCGGCCTACCATGGTGGTGAAAAAGCCATGGGGCGTGAAGCCGTGCTTGGCGAAGAGGTCGAGCGTGGATGACTCGAAGCGATTCATCAACGCCGGCAGCCGCCCCGGCAAACATCGGTAGACGCAAAGTTCAAGAATCATGACCTCTCCTCCTCTGTGAGCCCAGTTCCCTTGGTCCCCGCGGATCTCCTCTTTCCGTGGGGCGAGCACCGGTCTCCCTAATTTGGTCAGACCTTAAATAGGCCAAGCGAACTCGTCAATACGGCTCGTGATGCGACGGCAGGCCAGGACCCGAAGAAAAGAAACAACAGTAGGATTTTAAAAGATAATTTATAAATTCCCATCTTGCAGGCGGGCGTTATTCCGTTCCTTCGACGGCGATTTTCCAACATCGGGACTTCTCAAACTTAAAATTGAGCCCTAAAAAGGACTGACCAATTTGTATCGCGGCGCGCCGCCCCTACGAATTGCCTTTGGGAGGAGGAAGACATGAACCAAACCGCGAGTGAGCCGGTCTCTTCGGGGCACCCAGAAGAGATCGTCCTGCCCGATCTCGAGATCATCGATGCCCATATTCACCTATGGGATCGCACCGGCTTCGACTACTTCGCGCCTCAGTTCCTGGCCGATGTGGCCGATGGCCATCGCGTGCGTTCAAGCATCTATGTCGAATGCAACATGGGTTACGATGACGGCCTGCCCGAGGCCGAGCAACCCGCCGCCGAAGCGCGCTATGTCATGGACCAGATCGCGCTGGCGGGCGACAGCCCGCATCGCCTGGCCGAAGGCATCCTGGGCGCGGGCAACCTGTTGCTGGGCCGCGAGCTGGAGCCGATCCTCGCGTCCCAGGACGAAGCCAGTCAGGGTCGGTTCCGCGGTGTGCGCTACCGGGTTGCCTTCGACGAGGATCCCGAGGCTGGCTACCATGAACCCGGTTACTTCAACGAGGATGTGATGCATCGGCCCGAACTGCAGCAGGCCACCGCCCTTCTGGGCGAGATGGACCTGGTGCTCGACCTGTGGGCCTTCCATACGCAGCTCGACGCGGTCAAGGCCTTCGCCGCTAAGGTGCCCGACACGCAGATCGTTCTGGATCATGTCGGCGGTCCCCTTGGTGTCGGTCGCTATGCCACGATGCGGCAGGAGGTGTTCCGGCACTGGGCCCGCGGCATCTACAGCCTGGCCGAAGCGGAAAACGTCAGCGTCAAGATCAGTGGCCTGGGCATCTCCCGCATGGGCTGGCAGTTCGGCGGCACCGCCACCTCCGATATGCTGGTCGAGGCCTGGAAACCCTACGTGCGCACCTGCATCGACGCTTTCGGGCCCGAGCGGGCGATCTTCGGCAGCAATTTCCCGGTGGACCGCCAGGCGGCCTCCTACCGCGTGCTTCTGAACGCCTTCAAGAAAATGCTCATCGACCTCAGCCCCGACGAGCTGTCCCGCATCTTCGTCGAGAACGCACGCCGGACGTACAAGCTGGGCTGACGCCCGGCCCGCGCCCATTTTCCGAAAACCTCAGCAGAGGACATTACCCCATGCCCGCCAGCCGGACTACGAAACCCATTCGCTCCATCCTCTTCGTGCCCGCAGACAGTCCCCGCAAGATCGAGAAGGCCTTCGGCACCGAGGCCGACGCAATCGTGCTTGACCTCGAGGACTCGGTCATGCCCTCGCGCAAGAGCGAGGCCCGGCAGCAGCTGGCTGAACTACTATCGCATTCTCCCCAGGCCTACGGCGGACAGCTTTGGGTGCGGATCAATCCGCTGCCGTCGGGAATGGCACTGGAGGACCTCTGCGCGGTGGTGACACCACACTTGGCCGGGGTTCTGCTGCCCAAGTGCACCGGTCCCTGGGATGTGCGTACCGCGTCGGACTATCTCGATGCGCTGACCACAAAGGCAGGGATGACCGATGACGGCATCGGCATCATGGCCGTGGTGACCGAAACCGCAGCCGCCCCCTTCGCGCTCGGCGAATATCACAAGTACGACCTGCCTCGGCTCTGGGGCCTGACCTGGGGCGCCGAGGATCTCTCCAGCGCCATAGGAGCCGCCACGAACAAGACCCCACAGGGTGAATGGGCGCTGACCTATCGCATGGTCCGCAGCCAGTGCCTGCTCGCCGCCAAGGCCTGCGGCGTCAACGCCATCGAGACCCTCTACGTCGATTTCCGCGACCCCGAAGGTCTCTATGGCAGCTCGCTCGAAGCACGGCGCGAAGGCTTCACCGGTCGCTTCGCCATTCACCCCGCCCAGGTGGCTCCGATCAACGAGGCCTTCATGCCCGCTGAAGCCGAGGTCGATCGGGCCCGACGCATCATCGCCGCCTTCGACGAAGCAGGTGACGCCGGGACCATCGCCATCGACGGCGAGATGCTGGACATCCCCCACCTCAACCAGGCCCGCCACGTGCTGAAGATTCACGAAGCCTTCGCGGCCTGAAATTCCAGGGATCAGATCCAAATGACTGACAAAATTGCACTCATCACCGGCGGCGCCAGCGGCATCGGTCGCGCCACCGCCGAAACGCTGGCCGCACGCGGCCTCTCGGTGGGCCTGGCCGACCGCAACCGTGATCTGCTCGACCAGACCGTGGCCGAAATGACCAGCCAAGGCCATTCCGCCTTCGCGGTGCCGCTGGACGTGACCGACCGCGCCCAGTGTGCTAGCGCCCTGGCCAAAGTGGGCCGGGACCGCGGCCCGATATCGGTCGTCGTCACCTGCGCAGGCATCGCCGCCGTGTCGCGCATCGGCGAGACAGGCAATGCCGAAGGCTGGGACCGCGAGATCGCGATCAACCTCACCGGCAGCTTCAACGTGATTTCAGGCTGCATCGACCAGCTCAAGACGAAGGGCGGAGCCATTGTCACCGTCTCCTCCGTTGTGGGGATGCGCAGTGGCTTTGCCGAGGCAGGCTATGCCGCCTCGAAAGGGGGCGTCCTGGCCCTGACTCGTCAGCTGGCCCGCGAGCTGGCGCCCTTCGGCATCCGCGCCAACTGCATCGCGCCGGGCTACATCGACACGCCGATGCTGGCAGGCGGCGCGGGCGACGTTTCGGACTGGATGGACATTCACTGCCCGATGAAACGTCTGGGTCGCCCCGAGGAAATCGCGGCCGCCATCGCCTTTCTCGCCTCGCCCGACGCCTCCTATGTCAACGGTGCCATCCTGCCCGTCGACGGCGGCTACCTCGTTGTGTGACGGAGCCCGCCATGTATGTCGAACGCTGCACCTATCATTGCCTGCCCGACCGCCTTCCGGCGCTGCTGGACCGGTTCCGTAACGACACCCTGCGCCTCTTCGAAAAGCACGACTTCCGGCCGCTCGGCTTTTTCGTGACCGAGTTCGGCCAGAACCGGCCCGAGCTGGTTTACCTGCTTGCCTGGGACTCGCTCGATCAGCGCATGGCCGCCTGGCAGGCCTTCCGCGCGGATCCGGAATGGACTGTCGCCCGCAAGAAAAGCGAGGAAGACGGCTTCCTGGTTGACGCCATGTCAAACGACATCCTGATCCCCACCGACTTCTCACCGATCCGCTGACCCTTTCGGAGGCCCAGATGACATCAATCCGCGAAACCTTCGGCACCCTGCGCAGCATCCTCGAGGTCCCCCTGAAGACCGATCGCTTCTGGCCAAAGATCCCCGGCAGCACGGCGGATGCAATCATGCTGGACCTCGAAGATTCCGTGCCTGCCGCCCAGAAGGACGCAGCCCGAACACGTGCCGTCCGGATCTGCAACGATCCCGCGCTGATCGCCGGGAAACACATGTTCATCCGTGTGAACGGCCATCAGAGCGGACTGCTGGATCAGGATCTGGCCGCCGTGGCCGCCTGCCCTCCCGAGGTGATGATCTGCTATCCGAAGATCGAACACGAAGACGAAATCTCCAGGATGACCGCACAACTGCTGCAACACGGCGGACCAGCACGAAGGATCTATGTCATGGTGGAAAGCCCGCGCGGGGTCTCTCAGCTCGATGCGATCCTGTCGCGGCCCGAGGTGGTGGGGGTGCACTTTGGCTATACCGATTATGCTTCCGAGGTCGGCTGTGCCCTCTTTGATGACGAGGGAAGCGATTTCCGCGGTATCGCAATGAAGATGCCCCGCGCCCGTATCGCCGCTGCCGCGGCCGAGCATGACGTCTTCGCCACTGGCGGATCGCTTATTCCCGCCTTCCGGGACACCGAGCGCGTCGCAGCCTTCCTGCGTGCCTGGCGGGACGACGGCTATACCGGCTCCATCGCCATGATCCCGTCTCATGTGCCACTGATCCACGACAATATCCGCCATACCGCGCCCGAGATCGCCGAGGCCCGTGACCGGCTGGACAATGCCGATCAGGCCGAGGTGCCCTTCATTGCCCGCAAGCTGGCCGAACTGATCCTTCGCCAGCATCGCGGTTACTGAGGCAGCACCTCCGAAAGGTCGGTGAGCTCCGGCAGCGCCTGCAGCAGGTCCATCAGGCGCCCTGCCTCCTCGGCGCCGCAGGTGGCACTCAACAGGCGGTGAGCCTTCTCGGCAACGGCCCCGGCCGGCAACGGATTACCGACGCTGCCCGGAGCCGCGTCACAACGAAACAGAGCTTCGCCGCCATTTGCATAGGTCACCTGCAGACGCGCCCGGTCATTGGCCAGGGCAGGATCCTCGCGCAGGTCGACCCTTGCGGCGCGTTCGGCATCTTCCGTACTTACCGCGAAATCCTCGGGAACGGGTCGCAGGGCGCTGGCAGGATCCGCCAGGGTTCGAGCCACGATCAGCCGCAGCGCCACCTGGGCCTCGAACATGTTCGACGGCAGCCCCTGCCCCCCCAAACCTGCGCAGGTCGGCGAGACGGTCAGGACCGCAGAGGCCATCTCCCCACCCTCGGCCGCCCGGGTAGCGCAATCGATTGGCGCATAGGCGATGAAGCCATAAGGATAGATCTTGGGGGCGGTCTCCTCGCTGCGGTGCTGGGTTCCAAGCCCGCCAAGCAGGGCGTCCAGATCGGGCGTCGGCGCGATCTGGCGCAGCAATCCGTTGGGGCCGCTCAGCGCGCCCATCCCGGCAGTAAAGCCCGCCTGCGCCATCAACGCGGCGGCAAAGCCTGCCTCGGCGGCCAGCGCGGGCGGCCAGTAGGCGGTCATGGCTCCGTGGCTGCCACGGGTCCCCGAAGCGCGACTGGCCGCCAGGGCCAGCGCCGTTTCCACCCCCGCGGCATCCAGTTCCAACAACCGGCCAGCGGCGGCGGCAGCGCCGAAACCTCCAGCCATGCCAGTCGGGTACCAGCCCGTCGCAGCACCCGTTCCGCAGTTGAACATCGCCGCCGACAGGCGGCATTCGATCTCCATCCCGACCCGCAGCGCCTGAAGGGCCTGCGCCCCGGTCACTGGACGCAGCCGGGCGACGCCGCAGATCGCCGCTGCAACCGGACCTGCCGGGTGCAGGGTCGTGGCGAAATGGATGTCGTCATAGGCCAGCGTCGCCGAAGACAGGCAATCGAGCCCGACCGCCGCCGAAGCGGGCAACCGCTCGTCCCGCCCGAGCGGACGGCAGGCCCCCTGCGCGCCTTCGGCGGCCAGTGCCCGACACATTGTCTCGACCGGCGCCCGCCGCGCCCCGGCCAGGGTCACGGCATACCAGTTCATGAAGGTCGCGACATGAAAGGCACCCACCGGGGCCGCCCCCAGGGCAAAACGTGCCAGCGCCGGGCCGATTTCGTCGTACCGCTCGCTCATTTCGCTGCTCTGGCCTTCATCCCATGTAGGCCCCGCCCGAGGCGATGATGACCTCGCCATTGACGAAGCTGGCCGCATCGGAACAAAGGAAGCCGACGACACTGGCGATTTCAGAGGGCTTGCCATAGCGGCCCAGCAGGATCTGCTTGCGGATATCCTCGCCCAGCCGCTGCACCAGGTCCACGGTCATCGGGGTTTCGATCAGACCCGGCGAGACACAGTTGACCCGGACATCTGGGGCCAGGTCCTGCGCCGCGCTGCGTGTCAGTGCCAGGATGCCGCCCTTGGAGGCACCGTAATGGGCAAAACCATAAGTGCCCCCCTTGTGCGCCGCAACCGAAGCCAGGGTAACGATGGAACTGCCGGGCGCCATCACCTGCGCCGCAGCCCGGATCAGGTAGAAGGCGCCGTCCAGGTTGACCGAAATCGTCTGCCGCCAGTTCGCATCGGTCATTTCCTTAAGTGGATGCTGACGATATACCCCGGCACAGAGCGCCAGGTGATCCAGCGCCCCGCAGCGATCCATTGCCAGTGCGATCAGCGCATCGGCGCTGGCCGAACTGGCAGCGTCGTAGGCCTGCACTTCCAACCGGGCGCCATCCGGGTCCAGCTCTGCCTTCAGGGCGGCCAGCGCTTCGGCATCGATGTCGCCCCCCACCACGCTGGCCCCGCCAGCCAGGAACAGTTCGGTGGTGGCGCGGCCGATACCGCTGGCGGCACCTGTCACAACCGCCACCTTGCCGGAAAAATCGAACATCTCGGATCCTTTCATAATTCCGCCGCGCGTCGCCGCGCGTCGCCGCGCCGACAACGGGATCAGACGTAGGGCAGCGGTCGGTTTGGCGCTGTCACATCCTCCCAGATACGTCCCGCAGAGGCACGCTCCATCGCATCGATCACCCGATGCAGTTCCACCGCATCGTCGAAACTCGGAGCCAGCTGGCTGCCATTGCGGATATCGGCAGCCATCCGGGCATAGAGCTGGGCCACGTTCGCCGGGTAGATATGATCGGGCCAGTCGCCGCCGAACTCGGGCGGCAGCGCGATCTTCGCGAAGGGCGCCTTGGCCCCCTGCCCGCCCTCAAGCGTCAACTGCACCTGCTGCGACCCGCCATGCAGCCCGGTCACCCGCAGGTCGCCCTCGGTACCGTTGATCTCCCAGACGAGACCGGTTTCACCGCGCGGCATGCCACCCCGATAATGCATGACGATAGGCGCGGCCTGCGGACCGATGCGACCGCAAACAGCGATCTGATCGGGCGTATCGAAGGGCACGATCTCTCCGGTTTCGGGCAACAGGATCTGCTTGCGACGATTTTCGATCATCGCGGTCAGAGCAGTGATATCCCCCAGGACGTCACGCACGGCACCGACGGTGTGACCGAAGGGGATCGTCAGCATCGAGGCGCCGTTGCGGTTGTCCAGCAGGTAGGCACGGTTCGCAAAATCCGTATGGGTCGGTCCCCAGCTGCGCCCCTGCGCAGTGATCGTGGCCGAGAGCACCTCGCCCAGGTAGCCATCCTCGATCAGCTTGCGCAGATAGAGCACCTCGGGCGCCACCCGCGCCTGGGTGCCTGCCACACCGATGACGCCTGCGCGGCGCACCATCCCGGCCATTTCCTCGGCCTCGGCCAGGCCATTCCCAAGCGGCCATTCACAGTAGACATGCTTGCCCGCATCGACCGCAGCCCGCACCAGTTCGAGGTGGTAGGGCACGCGCACGGTCACGGCCACCAGGTCGATCTCGGGGGAGCGCGCCAGCGCTTCGACATCGGCGAAGGCGCGGGGAATGCCGAAGGCTTTCGCGGCGGCCTCGGAACTGGCGAGGCTGGTATTGGCGACACCGGCGATCTCGAAATCCTGTTTCAGGAATTCCAGCGCCGGGACATGAGCACGGGCCGCCCAGCTGACACCGGGTTTCAGCCCGACGATGCCCACTCTGATCCTGTTGTTCATACCGCCCTCACTTCGCCCGTTCGAGGATGCTGACGTAATTGGCCACGGCCGCACCGCCCATGTTGAAGATTCCGCCCAGTTCAGGGTCACGGGCCTGGATGTCGCCGGCCTCACCGCAAAGCTGCATCGCGGTCAGCACATGCATCGACACGCCGGTGGCACCGATCGGATGGCCCTTGGCCTTCAGCCCGCCCGACAGGTTCACCGGCAAGCGACCGTCGGGCTGTGTCCAGCCCTCGGCCACGGCGCGCGCGCCCTGCCCCGGCGGGACCAGTCCCATGGCCTCGTATTCGATCAGTTCGGCGATGGTGAAGCAGTCGTGTGTTTCGACAAAGGACAGGTCGTTCAGCGTCAGCCCACCTGCCTCCAACGCCTGCGTCCAGGCCCGGCTGCACCCCTCGAAACGGATGATGTCGCGTTTCGACATGGGCAGGAAATCCTGCACATGTGCAGTCGAACGGAAGGTGACCGCGCGCGGCATCTCGGCAGCGGACGCGCTCTCCATCAGCACCAACGCCGCCGCACCATCGGAAACCAGCGAACAATCGGTGCGCTTCAGCGGGCCCGCAACATGGGGATTCTTGTCGCCCTCGGACCGACAGAAATCATAGCCCAGATCCTTGCGCATCTGCGCATAGGGATTGCCGACGCCATTGCGATGGTTCTTGGCGGCAATCATCGCCAGGGCGTCATCCTGATTGCCATGACGCTGGTAATAGAGCTCGGCGATCTTGCCAAAGACACCGGCAAACCCAGCAGGCGTCTCGCCATCCTCAGGCAGATAGGATGCCTTCAGCAGGTTCATTCCGATCTCGGGGCCCGGGGTGGTTGTCATCTGTTCGACCCCCACCACCAGCACGCAACGCGCCCGGCCCGATTCAATTGCCCGCAGCCCTTGGTGCACTGCCGCCGATCCCGTGGCGCAGGCATTTTCGACCCTGGTCGCAGGCTTGAAACGGAACCCGTCATCCGCCTGGAAGACCAGCGACGCGGTAAAGCTCTGGTCGCAAAAGCCCGCATTGAAATGGCCCAGCAGGACCTCATCGACATCCTCGGCCGCAAGGCCCGCGTGATCCAGCGCGCCACGGGCTACCTGGACGATCAGGCTTTCGACGGTTTCATCCGAATGTTTCCCGAAGGGCGTATGTGCCCAACCCACTATGCTGACGGCCATTGCCTGTCCTCTCATTCTTCAGGTCGTACCGGACGCTGCAAGGCGCCGCGTCCGGTCTTTGCGCGACGAGCGGCTCAGAAGGCCACCTTGTCGCCCCCTTTCAGTGCCAGCATCTCGCGCGCCTCGTCGGACGAGGCGACTTCGAGCCCGAGCCCCTCGATGATCTTCCGCGCGGCACGGACCTGTTCGGCATTGGTCTCTGCCAGTCGTCCCGGCCCGCCCCAGAGCGAATCCTCGAGCCCGACCCGAACGTTGCCACCCTGGGCGGCGGCGATGGCGGCCACCGGCATCTGGTAACGGCCCGCGCCCAAAACGGACCAGGTGTAATCCGATCCAAACAGTCGGTCGGCGGTGCGTTTCATGTGGTAGACGTCATCCGGATGGGCGCCGATGCCGCCCAGCAGACCAAAGACGGTCTGAATGAACAGCGGCGCCTTCACCAGGCCCCGGTCCATGAAGTGGCGCAGCGTATACAGATGCGCCGTGTCATAGCATTCGAATTCGAACCGGGTGCCGCATTCCCCCAGTGTGGTCAGCGCATATTCGATATCCTCGAAGGTATTCTTGAAGAACAACCGCCGGGAATTGTCGAGCATCTCCGGCTCCCAGGGGAACTTCCAATCCTTGTAGCGGTCGAGCATCGGATAGAGACCAAGGTTCATCGTCCCGAGGTTCATCGAAGCCACTTCAGGCTGATAGACGGCGGCGGGCTTCACCCGATCTTCGACCGGCAGCCAAGGCGAACCGCCCGATGTCAGATTGATTACCGCGTTGCTGCGCTGCTTGATGATCGGCAGGAACTCGGCAAAGGCCTCGGGAGTCTGGTCGGGTTGGCCGGTTTCGGGGTTGCGGGCGTGCAGGTGAATGATCGCAGCACCGGCCTCGGCGGCTTCCACGGCGGCATCGGCGATCTCCTGCGGGGTGATCGGCAGATGCGGTGACATCGTGGGGGTGTGGATCGCGCCCGTGACGGCGCAGGTGATGATGACTTTACGTGCCAAGATTTCCTCCCTTGGTATCCTTGCGTCCCGGGAAACCGGGTGTCGGGCCGCTCCGGGGCGTGCCCGTGTTCATTCTGGTGCCGCGCTCCTGCGGCATCATCGTCCTGTGGACCCGCCTTCCTGCGGGCACCGAAGCGATGACGATGCTTCAGCCAGTCGGCTTGCTCATCATCAGCGCCGGGCGCTTGCAGTGGGCGACCAGTTCCTCATGCTGGTTGAAGGCACGGTGCATGAAGGTCACGATGCCCTGCCCTGGGCGCGAGCGGCTCTCCCGCAGCTCCAGCACTTCGGTTTCGGACCGCAGGGTGTCACCGTGAAAAACCGGCTTGGGAAAGCGGCATTCCTCGAAACCGAGGTTGCCGACAGTCGTTCCCAGCGTGGTATCCCCAACCGAAAGCCCCACCATCAGCCCCATGGTGAAGGCGCTGTTGACGATCCGCTGACCGAACTCGGTGTGCTTGCGGCAGTAGTCCTCGTCGATGTGAATCGCCGCGGGGTTGCAGGTTGCCGTTGAAAACCAGACGTTGTCAGCCTCTGTCACAGTGCGGCGGGTCGCGTGCCGGAACACCTGACCGACTTCGAATTCATCAAAATATAGTCCAGCCATCTCGGCCTCTCCTTCCGTTCCTCCCGGCCCCGCCGGGGTCTTGAATTGCGGCGCTCAGCGCGCCTGGTCCATCGCCGTCGCGGCAGGGCTTCGCCCGGTGATGCGATAGTCGTCCCATGTCGCCTGCAGGCGGTCGCGGTCTTCGGGCGCTGCGATCGCGATCAGCGCTTGGGCTCGGGCGTCCATCGAAAGGCCCGCGACCTGCGCGATGCCGAATTCCGAAACCACAGTATCGACATCTGTCTTCGTTCCGGTGACCGAGGCGGGGCTTGTCAGCTGCGAGACGATCCCGGGCGCTACCTTGCCCCCGCCCCGCGCCCGCACCGTCACGATCGAACGCCCCTCGGGGTTCAGCACCGCACCGCGCAGGAAATCCGGAAAGCCTCCGGGTGTCGAGATCAGTCGCCCATTGACCATCTCGGAGTTGATCTGCCCGAAAAGATCTACCTGCAGCGAGGAATTGATCGAGTGAAACAACGGCAGGTCGGCAAGCAGCCGCGGCGCATGGGTCTGGTCGGTGGGGCGGAAGCTGAACCGCGGATTGCGGTGCAGCGCCGCGTAAAGCTCCGCCGTGCCGATGGCGGCGCCGGTAACGATGGGCAGGTCGCGGCGCATCGCGCCGACCGCCTCGAGGCGCAGGACGTTGTCGTCCACCAGCCCCGACACCATGCTCAGCCCCCGGTGCGCGCCCAGCAGCCCCGCAACGGCTTGCGAGACCTTGCCCAGGCCCAGCTGGATCGTCGCCCCGTCCGGCACCAGGCCCGCGACATGGGTGGCAATGGCGCGGGTTACATCGTCCAGCGCACCGCTGTCGATCGGGACCGAAAGCAGGGGTTGATCGACGGAAAACACCGTGTCGAAGCTGCCGAGGGGCAGGACCGTCGGCCCTTCGGTAAAGGGCAGTTCGGGATTCACAACCGCGATCATCCGCCCGACACGATGCCGGAACAGCGGCAGGAAGTCCGTCTGCACCCCAAGTGAGACGCGGCCGCCCTCATCCGGCGGGGAGGTCATGATGACGGCCGCGTCCATGACGACCTCTGTCCCCAGCCAGCGCGCGATGCGCCCATAGCTCCAGGGACAGAGCTCGGCATGCCCGCTGCGCATGTGCTCCCTGATCTCGCGGTTAAGGAAGAAACTGCGACAGCGGCGACCCGTTGCCGGATCGGCATAGGACCGGGTGTTGACCAGCGGGCTGAGGATCGCCGTGACCGTGGCCCCGGCGCCACCCAGCAACCGGGGCAGCGCGGTGATCTCGGCCGCGCAGCCGGAGACGTAGATCTCCTTCGCGCCGACGATCTCCTTTGCCAGCGCCTTGGCAGTTAGGTCCGGGAACTTGCGCAGGGACACGTTCATGGCCAGCCTCAGTAGCTCTTCTTCTGGCCTAGCACGCGCTCGGCGATGTAGGACAGGATGAGCTGTTCGGTGACCGGTGCGATGCGGAAGACGATCACCTCGCGCAGCAACCGTTCAACCTGGTATTCCTTGGCATAGCCGAGGCCGCCATGGGTGAAGACCGCCTGTTCGCAGGCCCGATGCGCCGCACGCGCACCCAGGAACTTGGCCGCATTCGCTTCGGCGCCGCAATGCCTGTCGTTGTCATAGAGCCAGGCCGCCTTCATCGTCATGTTCAGCGCCGATTCCAGATCGATCCAGTTTTCCGCCAGCGGATGCTGGATGCCCTGGTTCTGGCCGATGGGGCGCCCGAAAACGACACGGTCCTGAGCGTAACTCGCCGCCCGCGACAAGGCATCCTGGCCGATCGCGATGGCCTCGGCGGCCACCAGGATCCGCTCGGGATTGAGGCTGTGCAGGATATAGGAAAACCCCTTGCCCTCCTCGCCGATCAGGTCCTCGTCGGGCACGAAGTAGTTGTCGATGAAGGTCGCGTTGGAATCCACCGCGGCGCGGCCCATCTTGGGAATGCGCTTCACCTCGATCTTGGTCTTGTCGAGATCCGTATAGAAAATCGACATGCCGTCGCTCGGCTTCTTGCATTCCTCGATGGGCGTGGTGCGGGCCAGCAGCATGATCTTGTTCGCCACCTGACCGGTCGAGGTCCAGAACTTTCGACCATTGACGATGTAGCCGCCTTCAACCTTCTTTGCGAAGGTCGTGATGCGGGTGGTGTCAAGGCCCGCATCAGGCTCGGTCACCCCAAAGCAGACCTTGTCCTCGCCCGAGACCAACTTGGGGATCCAGCGCTTCTTCTGCTCTTCCGTGCCAAAGACCACGATGGGATGCGGCCCAAAGAGATTGATGTGGATCGACGACACCGCCGCCGAACCGCCACCGTGCTTGCAGGCCTCGTTCATCATGATCGCGGCCTCGGTCACACCTAGTCCGGCGCCGCCGTATTCCTCGGGCATGGTGATGCCCAGCCAGCCGCCATCGGCCATGGCCTGGTGGAATTCGAAAGGAAATTCCGCCTTCTCTTCCTTCATCGACCAGTAGTGGTCATCAAACTGCTGGACGACGGCTGCAACGGCGTCGCGAATAGCGCGGTGATCTTCAGTTTCCTCGAAACTCATTTCTTACCTCGAATGCGTGATGTCAGTGGCGCGGCGGGGCCGCGATCAGAAGGCGCCGCCCCTGGAAAGGGCCGCGAGCTCTTCTTCATCGAGCCCCAGCCAATCGCCGAAGACGTGCCGGTTATCGGCACCGACGGCCTTGCTGGGGATCAGTTCGGCCCGCGCGCTGTCGCCGAAAAACATTGGCCCGGCGGGCAGGACGACCTCGCCCAGCTCCGGATGTTCAAGCCGCTTGAGCGTGCCGCGGGCATGCATGTGCGGATCGTTGACGACCTCGTCGATCTCGCGGACCGGGGCGCAGGGAATACGCCGCGCGGTCAGCACCTCGACCAGCGCCGCCTTGGTGAAACCCGATGTCCAACCGCCAATCAGCGCATCGAGTTCGTCGATATTGTCGACACGGTGCTGCAGGTCACTGAACCGATCCACCCCGATCAGGTCTTCGCGGTGCATGGCCGAAAGCAACGATTCCCAGTGCCTTTCGCTGACACAGAGCAGCGCCACGTGCCCGTCCGAGCAG
This sequence comes from Allosediminivita pacifica, assembly GCF_003054175.1. Classification (GTDB taxonomy): domain Bacteria; phylum Pseudomonadota; class Alphaproteobacteria; order Rhodobacterales; family Rhodobacteraceae; genus Allosediminivita; species Allosediminivita pacifica. The sequence goes on along the minus strand of NZ_QBKN01000036.1, from coordinate 24,933 downwards.
GGGTAGACATTGTAGGGGGCCTCGGCCATGCCGCCGTGGCGGTTGCCGGTCCTGGGCGGGTTCTCACCCGAGCCATAATAGAGCCCAAGGGTGGAGCTGAGCGAAGGGTAGACCGACTCGAGCATCGAGACCTCGACATGCATCCCCTTGCCGGTCACCGCCTTGTTGTAGAGCGCCGTCATCACGGCGCCGTAAAGATGGATGCCACCGAAGAAATCGCACAATGCCGGTCCCGCCTTGACCGGCGGACGATCGGGGAAGCCCGTCGACGCCATCACACCCGACATCGCCTGGATCGTCAGATCCATGGCCAGCATGTCGCGGTTCGGGCCGGAGCTGCCGTAACCGGTGCCCGAGGCATAGACGAGGCCCGGGTTCACCTCTTTCAAAACATCGTAGCCAAGACCCAGCCGATCCATGGCACCGGGCGCAAAGTTTTCCAGCAGGATGTCGGCTTTCTGCACCATCTTCTTGAGCAACTCGACGCCCTCTGCGGACTTCAGGTTGAGGGTGATGAACTCCTTGTTGGAATTGAGCATGGCGAAGGGCAGCATGGCCCCGCCAACGGTGCCGCGCCGGCGCATCTTCTCGCCGCCCACCGGTTCAACCTTGATGACTCGGGCCCCGGCCATGGCCATCAGGAACGTTGCATACGGACCGTTATAGATCTGGCCGAGATCGATGACCGTCACGCCCTCCAACGGCCTGTTGGCCACCGCCTGGACCTGCTCCATCGGCAATGTATCCGCGGATTGCGGCATCTTGAGCCTCCCTTGTCTCCTCGATGCAGGTCAGCCCGGTACCTCCTCCGACCGCCTGCGCATCCCTGGCGCGGCCGTCCAAGACTCGCCACTCCAATATGGACTGACCATTTCTCGCATCATGCGGGCAGCCCTGTAAAGCCGAATTCGACAGTGCCCCAGAAAGAAGAATATTTTCTATTATAATACAGTGAGTTATGGATACTGCTTACAGTACAAATCGGCCCATCCGTCAGAGCACACGGGCACGAAATCACGGCCTAAAGGGGGAGCGATCCGTTTGCAGCGAAGAAGGATCAATGCGGATTGCGTGGCAAGACAGCCAGCGCCACGCCCACCCCCAGGCCGCACAGGATCGCGGTAGCGGTGATGATCGCGCTCCAGCCGCCACTGTCATAGGCCATGCCCGCCAGATAACCCGAAATGGCCGAGCCCATGTAGTAGCAGAACATGTAAAGCGAAGCGGCATAGGCCGGGTCGACTTCACGCTGGCGACCCAGGGTCGCGGTCGCCGAACTGTGTCCAGCGAAGGCACCGAGCGCGATCAACATGATGCCAAGGAAAAGCACGGGAATGGAGCGCGTCAGCGTCACCAACGACCCCGTCAGCAGCAGGAAAAAGGCCAGGCTGGTCATCACGCGCGGGCCAAGCCGATCATAGAACATACCAAAGATCGGCACCATGAAGACCCCGAGCGCCAGCGGCAGGAAACTGAGCGTGAGACTGGATTGCGACAGTCCGAAACGTGGCGACGATAGCTCAAACGGCAGGTAGTTGAAGATGGCGACGAAGCTGCTCATCGCAAAGAAACCCAGCAGATAGATGCTGGCGGCACGCGGATTGCACAATGCCTGCCCCAGCCCGGCCAGGTCGAGCCGCCCTGGAGGCCGCGCCGCATCCCCCACCACGGGTTTCGGAAAGGCCACGAGCAGGATCAGCCCGAAGGCCAGCGCCACCGCGCCAATCCCCAGCAACGAGGCGCGATAGCCGAAGGGTTCGGTCAACAGACCCGCGATCAACCGCCCCAGTAGCCCGCCCGCACCGGTGCCCGCAATGTACCAGGACATGGCCCGCCCCATCCGCTCGGCCGGGATCTCGGCCGCCAGGTAGCCCACCACCGCCGCCGGGATCACCCCGGCCAAGAGACCGAAAACGGTCCGCCCCGCCACTACGCCCGCCCACCAGGGCGACATCCAGACGCCCATGTTCACCACACCGGACGCCAGCACTGCCAGCGGCAGCACCTTCGCCGCCGGAAACCGCCGCCCCAGCCAGAGCATCGCGATCGAAGAGACCGCCAGCATCAACGAGGGCAAGGAGATGGTCAGCGCGCTGGCAGCCGGTGTGACACGATAGTCCGCCGCCACCAGGTGTAGCAGTGGCTGAGGAGAGTAAAGCACCGCAAAGCTGACCAGCCCCGTGGTGAAAGCCGCCACCAGGATCGAGCGGATTCGGATCCGCTCTGCCTGGTTCGCCATTCCACATTCCGTCATGTCCTGCCTCCCCTGATGGCGGCCGCCAGCGGCAAGCCGACCGAACGGCGGCCCCGGCCCGTCGGCCGGGACAACCAAATGCCAGATCTGTCGCGTTACTCGGCCAGCGCCGCGCGATAGGCGTCATAGGTCTCCTGCGCCGGCAGGCCCCGTTCGGACAGCCGCGAAATGAATCCCTCGGCAACCGGTGCCATGGCCTCCAGCATGGCTTGCTGCATCTCGGCCGGGAATTCATAGACTGCGATCCCCATCCCCGAGAGCTCTTCCTTCAGCGTCTCGTTTTCTGCATCCAGATAGGCGGCAACGTCGCGCTCCACCTGCAGGCCGCATTGATCGAAGACCTGCTGCACGTCGTCGGGCAGCGCCTCGTAGGTCGGCATCTCCATCGCCAGCAGCGTCGCGAAAGAGCCGAATTGCCCGTTGGTGCTGACCCCTTTCACGACCTCCTCCAGGTGATAGGGCTTGATGCTCGAAATCGCCGAGAGCGCCCCGTCCACCACACCGTTCTGGAAGGCCACATAGACATCCGACGAAGGCATCTCGGTCGCCGAGGCTCCCAGCGTGTTGACCGTCAGTGTCAGCGCGCCGCCAGAGGATCGGATGACCTTGCCCCGCAGCCCCTCGAGGCTGGTGATCGGTCCCGATCGGGTGACCAACTGGTAGACCGGCAGCAGGCTGACGATCAGCGGATGCACATCGTTGTCGGTGTATTCGGCCTTCAGCACCGTGTTCTCGTCCAGCATATGACGGTATGCCCCCACCATCTCGACCGATGTGCCCCCCATGTCGGGCAGCATCGACACGCCATTCAGCGGCAGCCGGGTCGTTTCGTAACCGACCGAAATCGTCGAGACATCCGTCAGACCGCCATGCATGGCGTCAATGGATTCCGCGAATTTCACGATCTGGCCGCTGGGATAGTTCTGGAAGGTGTAGTCGCCACCGGTGCCCTCGGTGACGCAGGCCATCCAAGGGTCGATGATTTGGGTGGACCAGTAATGGTTCGGGTTGAAGCCATGCGCAAGCGTCAGACTCTCCGCCGTGCCTGCCGAGGCCGTCAGGGCGAACAGGGCGAGGGCTGTTGCCCCGGCACCCGCGCTTCGGCGAAAACGGGCCTGCCCGGCCATCGTGTCGTGCCGTCCGTCATCTGCCATCGTCGCATTTTTCGGCGTCCTCATCTTGGTCTCCTCCTACCAATGAATTGTCGTCCGGATAGGGACGCGACGGCAGCTCTCCTCCCTGCCACCGGTCCGCTTCGTTGTACTGCGCCCCTCTCTCCAGGGCGCTGCGCCCAAGATTGGAATGCGCTGCTTGGGTGCTTAATGGTTCTACCTTTTTGCCTTGCAGGTCAACAAAATGATCGGACCAATACTGTCTAGGCGACGACCGCATAGGGCCTGGATGGTTTCATCTTTTAACTTCAGTAAGATGCGGCGCTTACCGCAAGGTTTTGCCGTCAACCTTGGGTCGAAGGTAGCGAGGTTTTCGTCGAAAACGATGGCAGGATTGACCGGCAGGGGCGCGATGCGGATGCCCAGATCGACGTCGCCGCCGAGAGTCGTGCGCGCTGTCACCGGGTTCAGAATGCGGCCCGCGTCGCAGGCAGATCTCACTCGTGCCGATCTTCTCGCCTTGGCGGCCTTGGGCGGAGGGGCCCGAGGGGTTGGTGGCGTCGATGATCAGCTTGCTCTTCATCTCTGCCGCGTCGTGCTCCAGCCGTTCGGGGGGGAGAGAGAATGGCCCGGTAGCCGGCAGCGGCCAGCGCCCGTCCAACCGTTTCTCCGAGCGACCCGGGACCGATCACATTAATGGAGGGCAGTGCGGCGCCGTCATGTTCGAAATCCATCAGGGTCCTGCTCCTAATAATGATCAGCGCCGGTCTCCCGCCGTCTTATAGACCTAACGATGATTTTCGTGGCCTGTGTCAGTATCCGCTAAATCCAGCATGGGTTGTCAGGTGGCGCATGAGTAATCATGTAACCCGCCCTACCGGAGATGCGGCGGGGCAGGTTTGGGATGCTTGGTCTTTAACCACAGACGGAGAGATCAGTCTGGGATCGCGAAGCTGTAGGTCTTGGTGCTGATCGTATCCGGGTCCGGACCACCGCGCTTGCCTGTATCGAGGGCGGAGATCAGCGCGACTTCCTTCTCCGTCAGGGAGAAGTCGAAAACGTCGATGTTTTCCGCGATCCGGTGCGGCTTGTCCGATTTCGGGATGGCAGAGTGGCCAAGCTCGACCTGCCAGCGCAGGATGACCTGGGCGGTGGTCTTGCCATGGGCTTAGGCTATCTCGACGATGGTCAGGTGCGTCAGGGGGTCACCCTCGGGCTTGGGGTCCTCGGTGAAGTAGCGGGTCACGCCACCGATGGGAGACCAGGCCTGGGTCAGGATGTCGTGTTCGCGGTGGAAGGCGGCGAGGGGTGCGTTGGTTAAGAACGGGTGCAGCTCAACCTGTTTGGTGGCGGGCACCACGCCCGTGGCGTCGATGACGGCCTTGATCTGGTCGATGGAGAAGTTCGACACGCCGATGGCGCGGGCACGGCCAGAGGCAGCGATTTCCGTCATGGCCTTGAAGGCGCCCAGAGTACGCTCGAACTCTTCGGTGGCCGGCTGGTGCAGCAGGTAGCGGTCGACGTAGTCCATGCCGAGCTTGCGCAGCGAGCGGTCGAAGCCGTGCATCGCGCCGTCATAGGTGTAGTCGGAAATCCAGAGCTTGCTCTCGATGAAGACGTCCTCGCGGGCCAGGCCCGAGGCGCGGAAGGCTTCGCCGACTTGCTCTTCGTTCATGTAGGCCGCGGCGGTGTCCACGTGGCGATACCTGGCTTCGAAGGCCGCTTTCACGGCTTCGACGGTCTCTTCCGGAGCGGCGCGGTAGACGCCGAAGCCGATGGCGGGAATGTCCGCACCGGTGTTCAGTTTGAAGGTCTGCATGTCTTTACTCCAGGTTCACTTCTTGTGAATGCCAAGGCTTTCGCGGCTTGCTAGGCCCGGGTTGGTGGCCAGTTTCACGACCATGTCGGCCACGCTGCGGCGAGAGACATAGGCGTCCGGGTTCTTGAACGGCTCGTTCCGGGTGGTCGTCCCGTAGGAAATCTATGCCTTGTCGTTCAGCCAGGCGGGACGCAGGATCGTATAATCTAGGTCGCTGTGCGCGATGACCTCAGCTGCGTGGCGGTAGGGGTCCAGGATGGATCCGTAGCTTTCGCCGGGAACCTCGTCATGGATACCCATGGAGAGGATGAAGATCAGCCGTTTGACGCCGGCGGCGTCCATGGCGGAGGTGATCGCCCGGGCCTGCTGCGGCAGGTTACCGGAGAGGTTGGCATAGACTACGTCCTGCCCGGCCATGGCGCGGGTCAGCAAAGCTTCATCCGTGGCGTCGCCTATGATCACGCGGTGTTCGATGTCGCCTCGTGCGGGACGGCGCTGGTACAGGGTGAGGGTGCAGTCGGTCCGGTCCTCGAAGAGGCCAATGGCCTCACGGGCGATCCCGCCGGTTGCACCGATGATCAGAATGTTCGTCATGGGCTTTTCCTCTTGCTGACGCAGAAGGTAACGCAGTGAGGTCCATGCGATTAGAGATATGATGCGGCAAGGGCTCATGCGCGTGGCGCATTAATGAGGCACTTGCATAAGCGCTTGCGGTATTCGCCAGCTAATCAGATATCTCGCAATGGCTACCTTCTGACCGGGAGACCCCCAGGGGTCCCCTAAGCATTCCATGAAAGGAGATAGCCATGAAGACGCGCAAACTCGGCGAGCGGGGCCCGGAGGTCTCGGCCATCGGTCTCGGCTGCATGGGGATGAGCTTTTCCTACGGCGACATTCCCGATCCCAAGGACATGATCCCGGTTCTGCGCGATGCGCATGATGCCGGCGTGACCTTTTTCGACACGGCCGAGATTTACGGCCCCTACAGCAACGAACGTCTGGTGGGTGAGGCTCTCGCTCCGGTGCGCAATGAGGTTGTCATCGCCACGAAGTTCGGTTTCCGCATTTCCAACGACGGCACGGTGGAGGGTGCCTCTTCAGATCCCAAGCGGATACGCGAGGTTTGCGAGAACTCCCTGTCGCGGCTGCGCACCGATGTGATCGACATCTTCTATCAGCACAGGGTCGACCCCAATGTGCCGATCGAGGACGTTGCGGGCACCGTCAGGGACCTGATCGCCGAGGGCAAGGTGAAGCATTTCGGTCTGTCCGAAGCGGGCGCTGACACAGTCCGCCGGGCCCATGCCGTGCAGCCGGTGACGGTGCTGCAGAGCGAATATTCCCTCTGGACCCGTCAGCACGAACAGACCGTCATGCCGGTCTGCGAGGAGCTGGGCATCGGCTGGGCCGCCTATTCGCCCCTGGGCAAGGGCTTCCTGACCGGCAAGGCGCCGAAGGCGGACGAGATCAAGGACAGTGATTTCCGCAAGTCCCTGCCGCGCTACCAGCCGGAGGCGATGGCGCATAACCAGGCGCTGGTCGATCTGCTGACAGGCATCGCGGCCGATCACGAAGCCACCCCGGCGCAGGTTGCCCTTGCCTGGATTCTGGACCGCAAGCCCTGGATCGTTCCGATCCCCGGCACCACCAAGCTGTCCCGTGTAAAGGAAAACAACGGCGCGGCCAACCTAGTTCTGAGCACGGACGAACTCGGCTCGATCAACGCTGCGGCCGCCAAGGTAGAAGGCACCCGCTATACGGAGGCGCTGGAAGCCACCACTGGTCTCTGAGCCCCTGTCCTTCCGATGCGCCCCGGCCCTACTCCGGGGCGCGTCCCCGACCCCAGAAATAGACAGAAGTTAAGGAAACCGCATGCCCGAAGAATTTCCGCGCGTCGCCCCCGCGATGATCTACGACACCACGCCCGGCCTCGGGGCCTTTACGGACCGGGTGCTGTTCGGGCGCGTCTGGCCATCGGACGCCCTGACGCAGCGCGACCGGTCGCTGCTGACCATCTCGGCGCTGATCGCGGGCGGCAAGGTCCCGCAGCTGGGCAGCCACTCGGCACGCGGTCTGGACAATGGGCTGCTGCCCGAGGAGCTGGCGGAGATTACCCTGCAACTGGCGATCTACACGGGCTGGCCGAATGCCATGTCCGCCGCCGCGGAACTGCGCAAGGTTTTCGACGAGAGGGGCGTGGCGCAGGTGACGCAGAGCCCGTCACCCAAGCTGGACCTGCCCGCAGAGGCCGAAGCTGCCCGCGCCGCCATCGTGGACAAGAACGTCCGCCCGACCGCGCCGTTGCTGGCCGACCTGACCGACGAGGCCCTGTTCGGTGATCTATGGCGCCGCCCGGACCTGAGCCCGCGTGACCGTTCGCTCGCCACGGTTGCCGCGCTGGTCATGATCGGCCAACCCGAACAGCTTCCGTTCCACATGAACCGCGCGCTCGACAACGGCCTGACCGAAGAGCAGGCCGGTGCCGCCCTGGCCCACCTGGCCTTCTACGCCGGTTGGCCGCGAGCCATGTCCGCGGTGCCCGTCCTGAAACAGATCCTGGAGCAGAGAAATGGCAACTGACACCAACTCTCCGCCCCCGAATTCGAGGCCCCGCGTCATCTGCCACATGGTCACCGGACTGGACGCCCGGGTCGACGTATCCAGCTGGTGCGCCACGGAAGGCGTCGAGCGGAGCGACCAGACTGACCTCTACTACGAGCTGATGCGGGGTTTCGGCGCCCGTGGCTATATCGTGGGGCGGGTGACAATGGCCCCCTATGCGACGGGCATGGCGGAGGATCCCGGCGGCGCTGCCCCGGCCCGCCGCCTGCACCTGGGCGTCAACCGTGATCTGCCGCTGGCGGTCGTGCTGGACCCCTCTGGCAAGCTGCACTGGGAAAGCGGTGTCCTGGACGGGGAACATCTTGTCATGGTGCTGGGCCCGGACGTGCCGGACGGCCACCTCCGCGAGCTTGCTTCGCGCAGCATCTCCTACCTGGTCTCTCCGACGCAGCGGATCGACCCGGACTGGCTTCTGGCAGAGCTGGCCGAGCATTTCGGCGCGACGCTGATGCTGGTCGAGGGCGGCGGTGTCATCAACGGCCTCTTCCTGGAGGCCGGGTTGATCGATGAGTTCAGCCTGCTGATGATCCCCGCGCTTGATGGCCGCGAAGGCGCACGCAACCTCGTGGAGACCAGCCGTTCGATGACCGAGCTGAAGCTGAGCCTAAAAAGCGTCGAGGCGCTGGAGCATCAGGCGGTGCACCTGCGCTACGCGGTCAATCGCGATACCTCAGTGCGCGTAGGATGAGCTGGAAGGCGGGCGAGGCCTGCCGCCGCGACGGGTAGTACATGTGGTAACCTGGGAAGGGCGGCGAGAAATCCTTGAGCACGGCTTCCAGCCGCCCGTCCTGCAGGTGGCTGTTCAAATGGTAATCTGGCAGGCAGCATAGCCCCCGCCCGTCGAGGCAGGCCTGCACGATCACATCCACGTCATTGCTGGTCAGCTGGCCCTCGACCCGCACGTTCAGGGGTTTGCCATCCCGCTCGTATTCCCACGCGTAGAGCCCGCCGAGTGTGGGCAGGCGCAGGTTGATGCAATTGTGCTCGGTCAGGTCGTGGGGCGTCTCGGGGCGGCCATGAGCGGCGAAATACTCCGGCGCTCCCACGGTCAGCATCCGCAGGTCAGGGCCGATCCGCACCGCGATCATGTCCTTCTCGACGCTTTCGCCCAGCCGGACTCCTGCGTCGAAGCGTTCTTCGACGATGTCCACCATACGCTGCTCAACGTTGATCTCCAGCTCAACGTCCGGATGTTCGGCCAGCACCGGGTTCAGCCGAGGCCAGAGGATCTCGGTCGCGGCATGGCGCGAGGTGGTGAGCCGGACGAGGCCCGCAGGCTTGGCACGCATCTCGTTCAGGCTGGAAAGCCGCGCCTCGATATCGTCGAAGGCCGGGCGCAGGGTCTCGGCCAGCTGCTCCCCTGCCAGCGTGGGCGAGACGTTGCGCGTGGTCCGCGTCAGCAGGCGCAGGTCGAGCCGCTCCTCCAGCCGCTTCACCGTGTGGCTGAGCGAGCTCTGAGAGGTGCCCAGACGGGCCGCGGCGCGGGTGAAGCTCCGCTCTTCGCAGACCGCCAGAAAGGCCATGAGGTCACCCAGTTCGTCCCGCTTCAATGATGAATGTCCTTCATAAAGGTATCCGGTCTGATCTTTCTTATCTGAATAAATCGTTCACTTACATGATGGTCAAGATGGAGGCTGCCTGATCACCCAATGCTGATCGCCATGGACGCCCTGCCGACCGAAAGGAGACCACCATGCCGTCCTTACCCTTCTCGCGCCGGCTCATGCTTGCGGCGCTCACGCTGCTACCGCTGGCGAGCCGTACCAGGGCACAAGATAGCACTGCCGCATTGGACATTTCTGGCCGCGTACTGGTCGTGCTCTACACCCGCAGCCACAACAGTCGCATCCCGGCGGAATTGGTGCGCCGCCGGACCGGCGGCGACCTCTTCGAGATCCGCACCAGAAACCCCTACCCGATCGACTATTTCGAAACGGTGGAGCAAGTGACACGCGAACGTGAGGCCGACTATCGCCCGCCACTCGCCGGAGACGTGGCGGATATCGCAGGATATGACACGATTGTCCTCGCCTTTCCAATCTGGGGCGGCAGCCTGCCGCCGCCGGTTCGCAGCTTCCTCGACGCCCATGACCTCGGCGGCAAGCGGTTGGTGCCCATGATCTGCCACGGCGGCTATGGCCCGGGCGAGGCGATGGCGCTGCTGCACGCTGCTGCTCCAGAGGCGGAGGTTACCGCTCCCTTTGTCATGGAAGGCGAACAGGAGCGCCGGGTGGTGAACCGCGTGGATGATTGGTTGGGCGGCTGACGGCAGAACAGAGAAAGGGGCGCCCCGAGGACGCCCCTTCTGAACTGTTATCTTACATGTCCTGCTTGGTCGGGCGGAACAGGATCTCGTTGATGTCCACGTCAGCAGGCTGGCTCAGTGCAAAGAGCACAGCGCGGCCAAAGCTGGAGGCTGGGATCGCCTGATCTTCGTAGAACCCCGCGATGGCTTCATGCACGCCCTCGGCCTTGACCGAACCGGGCAGTTCCGTGTCCACGGCACCTGGCGACAGGATCGTGGTGCGCAGGGGGCCGTATTGCTTGACCTCCTGCCGCAGGGCCTCGGCAATCGCACGCACGCCGAACTTGGTGGCGCAATAGACGGCGCCGGCCGGATTGATTACATGGCCCGCAACCGAAGAGACGAAGAGGTTCTGGCCAAAGCCCTGCTCCTGCATGATCGGTAGCACCGCCCCGATCCCGTAGAGCACCCCTTTCAGGTTCACGTCAATGCACTGGTCCCACTCGTCAACGCGCTTCATCGCAAGCGGAGCCAGCGGCATGACCCCCGCGTTGTGCAGCATGGCGTCAATCTTGCCCCACTTGGACTTGGCGTCGGCGACAAAGGCCTCGACCTCGGTCTGCCTGGTCACGTCGACCGCAAAGGCGGAAGCGTTTTCCGGGCCCAGTTCGGCCACCAGTTCCTTCAACCGGTCCATCCGCCGCGCGCCGAGGGCGACCTTGGCACCCTGAGCGACCAGTTGGCGCGCGGTTTCCGCGCCGAGGCCCGAGCTCGCGCCGGTGATGACGACGACTTTGTTGTTCAGATCTTCCATTGTCTTGTCCTTGTTCGTTCCATGTCGGTCCGACTGTCAGCCGAGGTAGTCCTCGTCCGAGACATGCTCGGCCCAGTCCGTCGAGCGCCCGTCGAGGCTCTCTGCAATCGCGACGTGGCTCATCGCCTTGGTGTCGCTGGCGCCATGCCAGTGGCGTTCATTCGGGGCGAACCAGACGGTGTCCCCAGCCAGCACCTCCTGCTTGGGTTCGCCTGCCTTCTGCACCCAACCGCGGCCGCTGAGGATATAGAGCAGCTGCCCCGCAGGATGGCTGTGCCAAACGGTCCGCGCCCCGGCAGAGAAGGTCACGATGGCCGAGCCGGTGCGACCGGGGGCCTCTGCCTCGAAATACTGGTCGACGCGCACATCGCCGGTGAAGGTCTTGGCCGGGCCGACACCCGAGGGCTGTTCTGCATTTCTGAGGATCTTCATGACCGTCTCCTTGGTTGCGTTGACACTGATATACGCCGCCTTGGTGATATGATTAGTCGCTGGATCGGTATTGCTTTGATGCTGGAAATTCATGGGTGGCCAGGTGGGCACCACTCAATGCTCATGAACTAAGCGCAGATTATGCCCCGTCGCCGATAAGCTCTATCGGTCCCAGCAATCTTATCGATGGCAGTGGAACGCCAATTAGGGATACTCCATGACGCTCGCTCGGGCCCTGCTGCCGACCACCTTCGCCGCCGTTACCGCCACCGCCGTTCTGGCAGAACCGAACCGCGTCCGCTTTCCGACCGACGAGATGATCGCGGAATTGGAACACTACACGACCGTGACCCGCGGCAATGTCACCGAGTACATGTACACCTCGCCAGAGGCACTCTCTGCCATCCGCGAGGGCACCCAGGTGCCCGACGGCACCCAGGTGATCCTGCAGGACTGGCGCGAGGGCGAGGTCTATCGCCTCTTTGTGATGGAAAAGGGCGAAAACTGGGGCGCCGACTACGACGAGTCCAGCCGCGCCGATGACTGGCAGTTCCAGTGGTACTGGCCCGATGGCACGGTCAACATGGACGAGAATACCGGTCGATGCCGCTCCTGCCACATGTCGCGCGAGGATCGGAACTTCATGTTCACCTACAACGACGCGCGTCGCTTCGAATGAGCCGCTGGAAGCGACCCGGCACGCGGTTGTGGCTGGCCCTTCTGACTCTGGCGCTGCTGGTCTTCTGTTTTGCCTATTGGTGGCTGGGCAATCTTGCCCATGAGATCGCCGGCACCGTTATGCTGCTGGCGCTGTCGCGGCATATACTGAACAACCGTTTCTGGTGGCGTCAGCTGCGCGCCGGTCGCTGGACGGCAGAGCGGGCCGTGACCACGGCCCTGACCCTCCTCGTTGCGCTCGACGTGCTGGTCCTGCTGGGCACCAGCCTCGCCATCTCGCAATCCCTTCTGGCAGCACTGCCCCGCCCTGCCCTCTTCACCCTGCGCGAAGTGCATTGGTTCGCGGCCTACTGGCTGATCCCACTGGCCGCGCTGCACCTCGGGCTGAACACCGGGCGGATCGGGCGATTGCTGCGACAGGTCGGCCTGCCCGCGACACCGCGGGCGCTGCGGCTGGGGCTATGCGCGTTGCTTTGCCTCGTCGCACTGCAAGGGCTGGCCAGTGGCGGGCTTTTGGGGCTCTGGCCCCGGCTCGGCTTTCGCTACAGCCTTGCCATGTGGGACTTCAACGCGGCGGTCTGGCCCTTCTTCCTGCACTGGGGCGCTGTGATCGGCCTCTTTGCGGGCATCGGGCTGGTGCTTGCAAGCGCCACCCGGCGACAGGCCCGGTAGTCCGCACAAGACAGGGGCCGTCCCGTCGCCAGAACTCTCGGGCAGGTCGGCGACTGTGTTTCGGCTGATGTGGATGGGTTCGGTCGACGGCTTGCCGTTGCGGGCACCGCGCCATACATGCCGCATCCGCATAAACCCATGCGGCATTCAGCGTCTAATCATATTTCTGAAATCTGCCATCTTACGTGTCAGACAGCGCCCCCATGAAGGAGTGGCGCCTCATCACAGGACATTCCAAGATGACTGACGGACAACGGACAGAGCGCCGTCCGTCCATCGGCGTGATCGGCGCCGGTTGGCTGGGCGGTACAGTTGGACGGGCACTTGCCCGGGCCGGATACGAGGTCGTGCTCTCAACCCGCCACCCCGAGAGACTGAAGCGCGACGTGGCAGGGCTGGCAACCGCCCGGGCGGGCTCGGTAGACGAGGCCGCCGCCTGCGAGGTGATCGTGATGGCAACGCCCTATGACGCAATGCCTGACTATGGCGCGCGGTTTGCCGAGCACTTCGCGGGCAAGGTCGTGATCGACGCCACAAATCCCTCTGGCAGCTCCAGGCTTGGCATTGAGGGGGCACGTATCGGCGTCGGCGCGCTCAGCCAGGGGTATTTCCCGGCGGCGAAGCTGGTGCGCTGCTTCTGTGCGGTGGATGCGACCTGCATTGAAGACACCCATGGCTATGGCGAAAGCGCCACCCTTGGCGTGCCACTGGCGGGCGATGACGCCGAGGCGATGGCCCTCGCCGCCCGCCTGGTGCGTGACACGGGGTGCGACCCGGTTGTGACCGGGGGGCTCGAGACCGCGCGCCTCTTCCAGCGCGGCGCCCCCGGTTTCCGCGCCAATACCGATGCAGACAGGCTCCGCTCGCTCATGGGCGTGACGCAGTCGGCCTGATACCCTCTTTCAAGGACCCTCCCCATGTCACATCCTGAACAGGGCGAGACCCCCGCGCGCCACCCCGGCGCGATCCTCGCCATCATCCTCATCAGCTATCTGATGATCATCCTCGACGTCTCCATCGTCATAACCGGCCTGCCGAAGATCCGCGAGGAGCTCTCGTTCACCACGGCCGAGCTGAGCTGGGTGCAATCCATCTACACGCTCACCTTCGGCGGCTTCCTCCTTCTGGGGGCACGGGCTGGCGACATCCTCGGGCGGCGCAAGACGTTTCAGGCTGGGCTGGTGATCTTCACCCTGGCCTCCCTCGCCATCGGCGTGGCGCAGAGCGCGGAGATGCTGATCATCGCCCGTGGCATCCAGGGCTTCGGCGCGGCGATCCTCGCACCTTCGACGCTGGCGCTGCTCTCCTTCTCATTCGCGGAGGGGCGCGAACGGACCCGCGCAACCGCTTGGTACGGCTCCACCGCCGGGATCGGGGCAGCCTTCGGCCTCGTCCTCGGCGGCGTGCTGGCCGATACGCTTAGCTGGCGCGTGGGCTTCTTCATCAACCTGCCCATCGGGCTGGCGATGATCTTCCTCGGCGCACGTTTCGTGGAGGAGACGACGCCGACGCCGGGCAAGTTCGACCTTGCCGGTGCCATCGGCTCGACCCTCGGGTTCGGGGCGCTGATCTGGGGCGTCCTCTCGACCGCTGAGCGCGGCTGGAGCGACAGCACCGCTCTTTCGGCGATCGGGGTCGGCGCGCTGATCATCGTGGCCTTTGTTTTGCATGAGGCCCGCGCCGCCCAGCCGATCATGCCACTGCGTCTCTTCGCCAGCCGAGAGCGGATCGGCGCGTACGGGGCGCGGTTCCTCTTCCTTGCCGCCATGGTCGGGTTCTTCTTCTTCACAACACAGTTCCTTCAAGGCGTCGACGGCTTCAGCCCGTTGCAGGCAGGCCTCGGTTTTCTTCCGATGACGTTGGTCAACTTCGGCGTCGCCATGACGGTGCCGCGCCTGACCGAGACACTGGGCAACCGGACGCTGATGCTCGCGGGCCTCGCGGTCACCGCTGTGGGGATGATCTGGCTGGCGCAGGCCGATGCGGGGGCGGGTTATGTCACCTCCATCGCGCTGCCCATGGCGCTGATCGGCGCCGGTCAGGGCTTCTGCTTCGGGCCGCTCACGGCCTCGGGCATCGCGGGCACCCGCAAGGAAGACGCAGGCGCGGCCTCGGGGCTTGTGAACGTAGCGCACCAGATGGGCATGTCCTTTGGCCTCGCCTTCCTTGTCGCCATGGCCGCTCTCTTCGGCGGACCTGCGGATTTCGCCGCCAGCTACCACGCCGCGATGACCACCGGAGCGATCCTGCTGGTGCTGTCTTTGGTGATCGCCTGGGCCCTGATCCCTCGCCCGGCGCGCGCCCCGGCCCGGTTCAATACCGCGGGTTCATAAGGCCTTGCATACGGGCGGCGTATTCATAGTTGCCCGTATGCTGTGCTCAGGCCTGCTTGATCAGCAGTTTCACGCCCCTCCGGCCCACTCACGGCAACCACGCAAGGGCGCGGCCTCTGGGGCGCGCCCTTTGCGCATCGCACGACAGGCAGGACACGAAAAAGGCCGGCCCGGGGAACCGGGCCGGCCTTCGCTTTCGCAGTCTTGGCGCGCTGGCGTCAGACACGCAGCAGGGTCTTGATCGCGCGGCGTTCGTCCATCGCCTTGTAGCCCTCGGCCACGTCGGCGAGCGGGATTTCGAGATCGAAGACCTTGCCCGGATTGATCTCGCGCTTGAGCACGCTGTCGATCAGGTCCGGAAGGAAACGCCGCACCGGGGCGGGCCCGCCGAGCATCTGGCGCTGTGCAAAGAACAGCTCCTGCCCGTCGAAGGTCACGCCATGCGGCACGCCGACGTAACCGATCGAGCCGCCGGGACGGGCGCCGTAGATCGCCTGTTTCATCGACTCTTCCATACCAACACATTCCATCACCGCATCCGCGCCGACGCCGCCGGTCAGCTCACGGATCTTGGCGATGCCATCTTCGCCGCGCTCGGCAACGATGTCAGTCGCGCCGAATTCGAGGGCAAGGTCCTGACGCGACTTGTGGCGCGACATAGCAATGATCCGATCCGCGCCCATCTGCTTGGCCGAAAGGACGGCCATCAGGCCCACGGCACCGTCCCCCACCACGGCCACGGTCATGCCGGGCTTCACGCCCGCCGCGTCACAGGCGAAGTAGCCGGTGCCATAAACATCCGAGACCGCCAGAAACGAGGGGATCAGGTCTTCGTCCGGGTGCTGATCAAGCGCGACCAGCGTACCGTCGGCCAGCGGCACACGGGCCAGCGGCGCCTGCGCGCCGGTCATGAACTCGCGCTGCTCGCAGGAGGATTGGAAGCCGTATTTGCAATGTGGGCAGCTGTTGTCAGACAGCACGAAGGAGCCGACGACGAATTGCCCGGGCTTCACGCTGGTGACGGCATCGCCCACGGCCTCGACCACGCCACAGTACTCGTGGCCCATGGCTTGCGGGCCATCGACTGGCTGCGCGCCGCGATAGGGCCAGAGGTCGGAGCCGCAGACGCAGCTTGCGGCAAGGCGGATGATGGCATCGGTCGGTTTCTGGATGGTCGGTTTGGCCACGTCCTCGAACCGGACATCGCCTGCGCCATAGAGCATGGTCGCTTTCATGGGATCACTCCTTATGGATCTTCTATCTGCCATGGCGGACCGGGCGCCAGATTTGGCGCCGGTCTGAGCGGCTGGCCGGGGCTCGGATGCCGTCCCGCGCGGGGCCACGGCCGAGCTATGACAGAAGTTAACACAGGGACACCCTGCCCAATAGGTGATGAGATCCCATTGCGCTAATGCTGTGAGTTCATCAATGTCGGCCGCCACTATCCGTAGAACTGGGCCGACAAGACCGTCAGTCCTGCGTGCACCCTGAGGGGGCGGCGGCATATTCGGCTTCGGTCAGGGTTCCCATCCGAGGCACGGCAGAGCCGTTGACGGATTCAGCAAGTGCTGGATGGCTCATAGGACCAGCCGCGGAAGCACCTTTCCTGCGCTTCACGGTGGACGGCATCACGACGATGGCGCCCGGACCAGTCACGACTACCGCCTGCCGTTCGATCTGCACGAGTGCGCAGCCCTCGGTGACATAGAGCGTCTGGTCGAGAGGAGGGGTAGCCATGCGGTGTGGGCCGCCTTTTGCCTGGTCGCCGGACCGGAAAGGGGGCGAGCCGTGGAGAGGTCGAGCATGGGATAAGAGTTTCTTGTGCTCCATCAGCTTCCACACTTCCGACCGTACTTCGCGATCTGGAAAGCTGGGTCCGATGCCATTCATCCCAACGGGTTCACAGGCAATCTTGAACGCGTTCAAGATTGGGTGTTTCCCAGCCGTGCAGCCCTATACCATGCTCCTAAAATCGGATAGGCGCGTGGTATCTTCCCATAGTAGCCCTAAAGGTGCTACTATCAGAGCTGAAGCGAGTCGAACTCGGAATCAACCGACGTCGGGGCAGTGATATGAGCGGAAGTCTAGAGCAGTTTTTGACCGACCTGTCACGAGGTCTGGAGCGCACGATGGTTGCCGTCAACAAAGAGCTGACGCTGCGCCATCGCATCAAACGTACCTGGTCGATGCGACAGTGCGCTCGCTTCTTGAACGTCAGCATCCAGTACCTGACCAAGTTCGCGAACGGTAACGACGATTTTCCGAAGGGCGAATATGTCGGCCGCGAACGTGTCTTCACGCTCCATGAGTTGATGCATATGCGCGTCCTTATGGCGGCATCGGCAAAGCGTCCTTTCGATTATCTGGCTTGGCGCAAGCCCGGTGACCCACTTCCTGTGATTTCGTTTGCTAGCCAAAAAGGCGGGACGGCGAAGAGCCTCAGTGCCGCGCATTTCGCGCAGTATCTCAGCCTGCATTACGGCATGCGCGTTGGCGTCATGGATGCGGACCCGCAAAGCACAATTACCTTGTACTTCGTCGGCGGCGAGGGATTGTCCAAGATGCCGACCGAGGCAACGCCATCGATGGTGGACTTTGCCGGTCTTTTCCAGTCTGAAGACGCGCCCTATACAGACCATTCTGCGGAGACGCTGGACAGCTTCTTCTTGAAGACGTCCTGGCCGGGACTTCGATTGGTGCCCGCACACGGTGAGACTTCCGAGGGGGAGATCCAGATCGCTCGTCTGGTGCGTGAGGCACCTGCGGGCAAGAGCTTCTATCGCTATCTGCGAGACTCGATTGATCGCTGGAAAGAAGCGCACCCCCCGGTGACCGCACCGAACGAACTGGTGACGGATGGCAAGGTGGACCCTGCCCGCCTGGATCAGGCGCTCAATGAGACGCTGGACTGCATCATCATCGACTACCAGCCTGCGCTGACGCTCTTTCAGTTGAACAACGTGATCGCGTCTTCGTCCTTGGTCATTCCGCAGACCATGAAGGGGTTCGATATCGCGACCCTGTCGACCTTCGTCACGGGTTTGCTTGGCATGCTGCAGCATATCCTGGCGCATGAGCGGATCGATATCGGCTCGGGGGCAAACATGTTGCTGCCGACCATCGTGCAGCGTTCTAACGGTCAGGATCTCAACCACATCGGCAATCTTCTGGAGCACTGCCCCACAGAAATTTTGCCCGTGTTCTATCTTCGGTCAGACGCGATTTCGAACGCTTCAGACGTCTATCAGTCGGTTTATGAGTATGAGCCTGACACGCCCGGCAAACGCAAGGGCATCAACAGGTTTATCGAGAACGCTGACGCGGTGAACGACGCGATCGTCAGCCGCCTGTGGCCAGGCCTCGAGCGTGGTTATGCGAATGCCTGGATGGACACGTTCTATGACGACGATGACGGGGAGACCGCAGCATGAAGCGAACGATCCCGAGGTCCTTGGTTTCTAAAGCGTTGAACCAGACGGCTGAGCCGAATGGTAATGACGATGAGGCAAAAGCAGACGCTGCACCGGCTTCGGCAGCTGCCGCATTCAAGGGTGCGGGAAGCGCGTGGAAGGCCGGTGCACTTGCACAATCGCAGGCCGCGGTCGAGCAGGGGCGCGCACAGCTTGTCGATGATATCCTGAACGGCCGGCACGAACTTCAGGTCGCACCCGAGCAGGTCGAGGACCCGATCGGGTCGGATCGTCGTGATGATTGGATGGCGCAGGATGCCTTCCAGACGCTTTTGAAGAGCATTGAGATCAACGGGCAGGATACCCCTATCCTGGTCTGGCCCGAGGATCCGAACTGGAAACCCGACCCGCTGAATCCGACGGATGTCAGTGGCGTGCGCTTCATCATGCTGACCGGCCGGCGCCGTCATGCTGCGGCCAAGTCCCTGGGGCTCAAGCTGCGGGCCATCCTGGCCCCACCGGACAAGCGTGATGCCGAGAACACGCAGTTCGAGATGCTGTTCCTTCGCTTCCGCGAGAACGAGGAACGCGAGAACCTCAGCGCCTTCGAGCGTCTGCTGGCCATCGGTGAAATGTACGAGACGCTTCATGCCTCGGGCGAGAAAACCACAGCGGTGGCATTTGCGTCCCGGATCGGTGTCCACGAGAGTATCGTGTCGCGTGCGCGCGCTGTCTTCGCTGCGCGCGATCAGATCTTGAATGCGTTCAAGAATGCCTACGAGATGAGTTTCCAAGACCTGCAGAAAGCCATGGCCAGCCTTGAGGGAAAGCCGAGGAAGCAGGTCAAGAAGTCCGCGCAGAAGCTGACCGCCAAGCGCAAGGTCGGGGGGCGCAACCTTTCGCTGACATCAGAGAACGGCACGCTTTCGATCAAGGCGGCCAGTGTACCGCTGAGCCAGGACAAGCTGGAGGAGTTGAGCGATCTGATCGCCGACTTTCTGGTCAAGAGCAAGGAAGGTTCGCCGGCGGACTGAAGTCTGTCCACCGGCCGATCTGCCCACGTTGAGGATATGAGCAACAAGGAAAGAATGTGATCTAACGGCAAAAGAAAAGCCCCCAAGCTGAGGGCCTGAGAGCTGATCTAATTGGTTTGGTCGCCTTGAAGATAAGTCTCTCTCGAATCGGTGTCAACGAAGAACGCTTCCGAGCGAACGGCTTTCTTTTGCCTCCACATAGCCGGAGGTAGGAAACAGACATGAAACATACAGGTTGGCGTAAGCCGACACCGGGTCTTGGCATTGCAGAGCAGCTTGCCCAAGCCGGTGAACGGGCCGCTGTACCCAAATCGCGGGCTTTCGTGGCGGTGAAGCGGGTGGGGGCATACTTAGGCCTCAAGGCCGGGGACATGATGCTTCTCGACACACTCGGGGCCTTTACCCAGGCTCAGGACTGGGAGGAGAGGCAGCGCCCGATCGTCTGGGCGTCGAACGCCTATCTTATGGAGCAGACGGGGTTCTCGCTTTCCGCGCTCAAGCGACACGCCCGGCGTCTGGCCGAGGCCGGGGTGATTTCCTTTAAGGACAGCCCGAACGGCAAGCGTTGGGGCCGTCGGGACGCCGAGGGGCGCATCGTCGAGGCCTATGGCTTCGATCTGTCGCCGCTGTCGGCGCGTGTCGATGCGTTCGAGGAGCTGCACGCTGAGCTTCAGGCTGAGCGCGAGCTCTGCCAGCGTTTGAAGCGCCAGATCACCGTGGCGCGCCGGATGATCCGCGCGCGGATCGAGGCAGCCGTCAGCAGCGCGATGCGCGGCCCCTGGGCGCAGTTCACGCGGCTTTTTGAGGAGCTTCTGGAGCGGCTTCCGCGTCGCCATGAAGTGTCCGAGCAGCTTGCGCGGCTGTTGAGCTGGTTTAAGGAGCTCCAGGAACGCGTTGAAGCTGCCTATCTTAAGGCTACCGAGATCGTTCAGCCTGTGGAAAACGCGTCGGCAAACAAGGAACAAGTGTCCGAGAAGACTCAAGAAATGAACCCCAGGGAGGTCATTTCTGACACCCACATACAAATTACAAACCAACTTAATCCTGTAACTAGTAATTCCTCAGAAAATGAGGAAACCGTAAGCGCGACGCCCAATGCTCGGCCCGAGGAACAGGTTGATAGCGAGTTGGAAGAATGGGTCGCCGAAGTCCGCAAGAAGCGGGCGGCGCTGGATCTGCCTACCGTGATGCAGGCCTGTCCCGAATTCGCGTCCTGGGCGCGCAATATGGGAGGGTTCCTGAAGGATTGGAACGATCTGCATCGGGTGGCGGGGCAGCTCAGACCGATGATCGGTGTGTCTGAACACGCCTGGAACGTGGCGCAGGACCGGCTCGGCAAGCAGGTGGCGACGGCGGCGCTGGCCCTTGTCTTCGAAAAACATAGCGCGGGTGAGGTTGCCTCCCCGGGCGGTTATCTGCGCGGCATGGTCGAGAAGGCCGGGGCAGGGGAGCTGCACCTCGAACGCAGCTTCTATGGCAGGCTCAGCGGGCAGGCGGCGTGATGGGGCAGGGGGTCAAAGGCCGGCGGCCTTGGTCAGGTTCACCCGGAACCGATCGCGCCGACGCTGGTAACGGCGGGTCATCTCGGCCGAGGCATGTCCAAGCTGTTTCTGGACATGGCGTTCGTCGACTTCCGCCGAACTGGCGAGGCCGGAGCGCAGCGAGTGGCCGGAAAACAGCGCCAGGCGTTCTTTTTCGGGCAGCTCGGCTCGGATGCCGGCGTCCAGGACCGTGCGCTTGATCAGACGCGCTACATGCTTGTCGTTCAGCCGCGTTTCAGAGGCGCGATTGCCATCGCGCGAGGTGCCTACGAAGACCGGACCGAAGTCGATCTTAGCAAAGTGTAGCCATTGTTCCAGTGCATGCACCGGGCAGGTCTGGTCCTTTGAGCCACGGCCGATCTCGACCTCACGCCAACCGGTCTTGGCATTGAGACTGAGCAGGGCCCCTTTCTCGAAAATCTCGATCCAGCCGCCGGAATCCGGGGTGTCGTCCTTGTGAACATCGAGGCTGATAATTTCCGAGCGGCGGAGACCTCCTGCATAGCCGATGAGAAGGATCGCCCGATCTCGAAGCCCGCGGAGGTCATAGGGCAGGGTAGCCACCATTGCGAGGATGTCCTCCACCAGGATCGCTTCCTTCTGCACGGGCGGCCGCGCATGCTTGCGCTTGATCCCCGCCAGCACCGTAGCGATGTGGCGGTTCTTTCGATCTAGGGAAGATCCGCGCTGTGCGTAGTTCCAGGCGAGACCCGAAAGGCGCCGGTCGATGGTTGAGACGGAGAGGGCTGGGGTGGGACTTGATCCGGTGGCCAGATCCGCGAGGTAGAGCCCGATCATCTCTGGTGACGGTGGCAGCGGCTCGGTACCTTTCATCCGGCACCAGCGGGTAAAATGCGCCCAGTCCTTCGCATAAGCTTTCAGCGTGTTGTCGGAGGCCGCAGCGCGGGCGTAATTTCGGGCCGTATCCACTAGTCGATCCAGCGTACCGGACCCCGCGACCTGGGACGGCAAAGCTATGCCATCGCTTTCGTCTTGTCCTCTCTCGTCGACGGGAGCATCGTCAGCCTTAACAGAGGGCGTTGACGTCGATTTCTCGGTCTCTGAGGGCATCTTTCCACTGAACCCGGCGGTGAAATTGAACTGCTTCCAAGCGTAACTTCAAATGTCCAATAATGCAAACTTATTGGACATAAATGGAAGTGGCAAGGTGGGGCGGTTTTTGCATCATATTGTGGACGAAAGCGCCGCCGTGAGTTAGGCTTCAAGCATGACATTCGCTCGGCACGATCCCATCGACGACCCAGCCAGGCTACCCCGGATACCCGCCTGGGTCATCTCCGCGCGTGCCGAAACTATTGAAGATGTTGCGTTTTTGTCGGGTGCGGCGTTGAACCACCTGCATCTTATGTTGGGACGCGACGAGGTGCCCCAAGCCTTGTTACGGGATCGCTTGTCGCTGCGCGCGGCGGAGGCTTGTGTCGCGTTTTCTGGCCGACCGGAGCGGGCCGGAGATTTGCGCGACGCGGTGAACCTCCTGCGACCCGGAGACCTGCCCGGACCGGCGGGCGAGATCTGCCTCGCCTGGCGGCGCGCGGTGGAGCGGCCGATGTCGGTCAAGGCGATGAGTCGCGGCTTGTCGGCTTTCGAACCGGACCGGATCGCGAGGTGGCTGGATGCGGGGCAGGGCTCCCCGGTGACCCGGGCCGCGATGGTGCTCGAGGCGGTGCTGCGCGAGGCGCCGCGCGCAGATGTAGCAGGACTGATCCTCGCGGATGCGGCCCTGGCTCATGCGCACGGCTGGGATCATCTCGTGCCGCTGCTGGCCGTAGGCCTGAAACGCGCCGATCTGCGCAAGCAGGGCGGCGACTTGCGTCTGGCCTGTCATCGGGCGCTCATCTCTTCGGTGATCGAGGCCGTTCGGCAGGCCGCGGACCTCGCGCGTCGGGCGGCGCATCTTAAGGCAGTCGCCCCGAAGCTTCGCGCCAAAGGGGCAGGGAACGCGGTCGAGATGTTCCTGACCTGGGAGGCGGTGGCGCCGTCGGCCTTGCCTTTGCCGGATCGCGCCGCGCGGCGGCTCTGCGACCGGCTGGTCGACCTCGGCGCGGTGCGCGAGCTGACCGGGCGCGACGCCTTCCGGCTTTACGGGGTGTAGCGATGGCGAAGGATCGCTCTGACCCTGAACTGGATTGCGAGTTGCCCGACCTGCCGCCCGAGCTGCGCTGGCGGGAATGGATGCGCCGGATCGAGGCTGTGCTCTTTGCCTCAGCTTCGCCGGTGCCGCGTGACGACCTGGCACGAGTGGTGGGGCACGGAGCTTCGGTCGACCTTCTGGTCGAGGACCTCGCCGCCGATCTGGAGGGGCGGGCTTTTGAAGTTACGCAGGTCGCTGGCGGCTGGATATTCCGGACGCGGGCTATCTACGCTCCCGCGATCCGGGCCGCTGCGGATGTCGGCAATAAATTGCTGGATCTGAGCGAGTTCGACGTCGCGGTCCTGGCGGCCATCGCCTATCACCAGCCGATCACGCGCGACGGGCTGAAGGACATCTTCGGCAAGGAGATCAGCCGTGACCTGATCGGTCGGCTACATGCGCGCGACCTGATTGGGACCGGGCCACGGTCGCCTCGACGCGGGGCGCCCTATACCTTCGTCACCACCGAGCAGTTCCTCGTCGCTTTCGGCTTGGAGAGTCTTCGCGATCTTCCCGATCAGGAGCAGTTGGAGGATGCGGGGGCACCAAGCTCATAGGCAACGGTACGTAGCTTCGGACCATGCCGCCGCAACCAACTTTGTAAACGTTTTCTCCGGGGGCGCTTGCGTTTTCGCCGCCGAGCAACCTTTCAACTATCCCCGCTGAGATCATCTATATCGTCGAAGCTGGCCATTATGTCTGCATTGCGGATGCGTTCTAGAGTATCGTCGAAGCTCTCGTTGGGACTGCCTGGCTGAATATGATGTCGGATAGAGTCATAATGTTGGCGGGCGGCAACACGAGATACTGATCGAGTCAAATGAAGCCGCACCGCCAAATTGTCTGGGCTGTCGCAGCCTTCGCGCACGGTGCTGCCCAGGGTAGCCAAGACCGTCGAGACAGGTGTTTCGTCTTCAGCCGCGCGCAGCCGCGCGGCGAGCAGGCGTCCAGGAAGGCCCGCCAGGAACGCAAGATCGGGTACGAGCCGTAATGAAAACACACGGGCATTCTTGCATTGTTTGAGATTCGTGGTGCGTTCGAGAAATACCTTTTCAAGCTCGCATAGCGGCACGCCTGACATCCAAAGCGGCCAAAGCTTGCGCAGCCACGACAACGCATGTTTTCCACGCGCCTCATCGTCGGCGAGTTTCTTGTAGGGCGTGCCGAACATCTCCTCTAGGCTCTCCGGCCGCACCAATTTGAGCAGCAGGCTCGGATGTGTGTCGAGCCAGTCTAGCAACGCCATGACTACCTCGAGAGACGTTCCCGAAAAAGCGCCGGCATCGAGGTGTTCGACAATTTGCTGGAGCAACTCGACTGAAAGTCCAGTTGCTCCAGAAACCTGTTCGATCCAGCGGTCGGATTCAGGCAGTTCAAGACTGGCTCGTGCGGCTAGAGCCGAAGCGACCCTTGTGCTCAGCCAGTCGGCATCAGCGGCAACTAATGCGCGGTAGGCACTAAAGCTCCTGCTAAGCAACACCTCGGCGGGGTCGTCTTCGGCCCCGGCGACTGCCAGTGGCAGCTTGCTCAAGAGATAGGCTGAGGCGCCGATCTGCGTGACGCCGTCGTGAATGCGGTCGAGTACCACCTTCAGCGGATCATCGATGACGAGACATTGGTCGGCCTGCTCGAAGATTGCTTGCAACTCCATCCAATGCCCGTTGATCTGATTATTCTGATCGTCGAAGTCGATGACCTTACTGGGCACAAGCAAGACAAAATGAACCGCACCGAGTTTGTCGGAGGCTTATTGTCATTAGTTACGCGGCCATGTCTTCAGTTTCCAGAGCCGCGTAGAAGTTGGCCTCCGCCTCG
>NZ_QBKN01000035.1 GCF_003054175.1 Allosediminivita pacifica | reverse complement strand
GAGCCAGAGACAAG
The DNA here is from genome assembly GCF_003054175.1 of Allosediminivita pacifica. Taxonomy (GTDB): domain Bacteria; phylum Pseudomonadota; class Alphaproteobacteria; order Rhodobacterales; family Rhodobacteraceae; genus Allosediminivita; species Allosediminivita pacifica. The sequence goes on along the minus strand of NZ_QBKN01000035.1, from coordinate 45,232 downwards.
GATGTTCTTCTTTGCCAGCACGGCGGCGTTCAGGAAGGTCTTCCAGTCGCCCTTGCGGTGATGGTCGAGAAGGGCTTCATCCTCGCCAGACAAGGCAGAGGGGGCGTTGGTGACGCCTTCGAACATGCCCTGACCCAATAGTTCGTCGAGCGTGAAGGTCCGCTGCGCCGGTTTGCGGATAGTGATGCTGACTGTGCCCGCCGGTACGGCAGGCGGCAGCACGATCTGGATGCGTTCGCCCTGCGGCAGGGAGCCGGAGAGGAGCGGCGTCGTCTCGTTGACCTTCTGTCGGGAGAAGGTGCCCACGGTCGCGACGAGGCCGGTCAGGAAGGCGTAGGTCAGGTCGGGCAGTTCGACCCGCTCCCATGTCCCTTGGGCATATTCGACGAAGACCTCGCCGGGGCGGTTGATGCAGATTTCCAGAACGTCGTGGCGCTCTAAGAAGGGCGACAGCGGGGCCATGTGAGAGGCCAGTGCCGGGGGCACGGGCCTGTCTTGGGGCGGGATGGGCCTCTCCATCATTTCAGCCGGTAGACGCCGGAGAAATCGAGATCGCGGGCCACCATGACCGACACCTCTTCGCCCTGGTTCTTCCGCAGGATCACGGGCACGTCGATGGTGTTTTCCAGCTCCGTCTGGGCGAGGCTGCGCGCCGCCGCGCGGGAGTTTTCATAGGAGTCATCCTCGTCGTCGCCGGAGGTGGTGGCGACGATCAGGGCATCGTCGATGATCGACAGCATCATCGTGCCGCCGAAACGGGTCCACAACTGGGTGTCGATGTCGCCATCGAAACCGGTACGACCAAGGGCATCGGCACCCGGCGAGCCCAGGTTCACGATCACGCCGTTCGGTGTTTCGGCACGGGTCCAGATCACGAAGAGGCGCTTGCGGCCCCGCTGCATCCCGCCCTTGTACTCGCCAACGATGCGGGTGCCGCGATCCATCAGGATCACCGCGCCAGTGGTCGAATAGACATCGTCGGTCACAGTGCAGCGGACCATGCCGGGGGCCGTCGAGTCCATCGCCGTGTCGAGCGAACAGGGGATGGTCGTGCCCTGCGTCACGGTCAGGTTCGGATGGGCGAGAACGGTGGCCTTTTCCGATTGCCGGTCGCTGGTGACAAGCTCAGCCGCCAGTCCCGTCAGCTTGCCGCCCGCGCCCTCGGCCGAGCCGCCGAAGAGATTGGCCCCGGCATCGGTGCCTGCCTGGGCCGCCGATCCGGCAAGGCCCGTCAGGTTCCCCTGATAGGCCATGACAGGCGCGCGTTTTGAGGACTCGTAAAGCTGTTCGGCCGCGCTCGGTTCCGCAGGGGCCAGTTGTTCTTCCCGGCGGACCCGCTCGATCGGGCCAACCGGCGCTTCGGGTTCAGGGTCTGCCACCTCTGGCTCGGCTTGCTGCTCCTGCTCTCGGGGCAGTTCCGCAGGCTCGAAATTCTGCCCGGGCCGGATCGTGGTCTGCTGGCGCTCGGTTTCTTCGGGCGGCGCAGGCTCTTCGTCGGACGGCCATTGGAGGAAGGCCATCGTGCCAAGAAAGACCAAGCCAGCAGCGACGAGGAATTTCTTGTTCTTCTCGTTCAGCCCGGCGGATTTCGCGCTGGTGATCGAGGAGATGCCGCGCTCGCCCTCGATGCCGTTCTCAATGGGTTCGGGTGCACCGTCCTGCGGTGCTTGCTCTTCAGTCGTCATGATCACTGTCCGATGATTTCGCGCTGCACGGAGCGGCTGGTGGTGCCGGTGCCGGTGTAGCCACCAGACGAAGATCCCAGCCCAATGTTGTAGATTGCGGTGACCTGGTTCCCGAGGCGCAGGCGCATCTCGGGAGCCACGTCATGCACGATGATCTGGTTCTTGCGGACCGTGGTGTTTGCCATGCGCTCGGTGCCGGTGCTGTCCACGACAAAGACCGATGGCATCCGGTTCATGCGCGAGAAGGTCAGAACCGTCATTTCCCCGTTGTCGTAGGCTTGCGACGGCTGGAGGTCATGCGATCCGGCGACCAGATAGCGCCAGTTCTTCGAGCCAGAGGTTGCCACGGATTCGGCCAGCCTTGCCTTGGCTGCCTCTTCCTGCGCCCGTGCTTTCTGGTCTGCGGCCTCAGTTCGGCGGCGGTTGGCCTCGTCGGTCGGGTAGGCGAACCTGATCTGGAAATAGACATCCTTGGAGTTGTTGGTGATCGCGCCGTCCCGGACGATCAGTTCGAAAGAATAGGTCCGGGTGGTGCCGTCCTCACGCATAGTCGCGATCTGGAGGTTGGTCGGCGGGTTGGCCTCGCGCGGCTTGAGGTAGAGGATATTGCCGCGTGGCACGATCTCCCAGGCGACGGTGTCGCCGCTGCCCACGTCGATGATTTCCTCGGTCTGGGCGAAGACGACCTGCACGGAGGTCCGCAGGGTGCCGACGACACGGACCACGTCCCATTCGTTGTAGCTGACAGACCGGACGCGGCTGTCGGAACGCGACGGGTTCGGGATGTCGAGCGCCAAGGCAGGCGCGGCGGCGCTGAGCGCCAGACAGGTGATAAGGGCTGTGCGCAGGATCATTCCGTCACCTCCGGGTCGGCCCGATAGGTGCTGACGATGAAGCCCAGAGGGTTGATCGTGCGATCTTCGGTGCTGATCTCCGCATCGGCGTCGAAATCGAAGCCGATGGTCGAGACCCAGAGGCTTTGCGTCGTCAGGTTTTCCCGCTCGTTGATCTCGGTCTTGTAGAACCGGACCTGTGCCAGTCCGTCGTTCAAGAAGGAGATCGAACGGATCTTGATCTCGGCCTTGGTGTCGGTGCCATAGGCGTATTGCGGGCTCTTGGGGTTGGAGCCGTTATAATAGGTGGAGAAGCGCGCCTGTTCCTCGGGCGAGGACATCAGCGTCACCTCGTGGAAGATCGCCTCCCGTTCGGCATAGGTGTAGCCCTCGCGTTCACGGACATAGCGGGCGAGGAAATAGCGGGTGACAGCCTCGTCATAGGTGGTTTCGCCGTCACTCAGCCGGGTCATGACCTCGGGCACACCGCTGGCCTGATCGACTCGGATGACGAAGGGCACCACTTCCTTGAGCGGAGCCATGAAGCCAACAGCGGCCACGCTGGTCAGCGCCATGACGCTGGCGGCCCCGGCGATGATCCAAGCCGTCCGCTTGGAGCGTTCGGCGGCGAGGCGGCTGTCATAATCGAAGCTGCGGGCCTCCTTCAGATAGGCGGCAAGGTCCTTGTCCTGCGATACCGTCATGCGTCGCCTCCCTCCCGCGTGTCCGCGATCCGGGGCGTGACGCCGATTTCCTTCTGCTTTTCGAGGACAGCGGCCTGATAGTCCCATTTGGTCGGGTTCAGGGGCCGGACGACCGAGCCCTTCACATCCGGCAGCGGCGTCGTCGTGGCGCAGGCCGAAATGCTGAGGACGGCCATCAGGAGGACAAGTTTCTTCATCGCGTAACCTTGGAGTCTAATCGTGGAAGAGGTGGATTTGTCCGCCTCAGCTCTGTCGTGTCGCGGAGCCGCCGGAAGGGGGCGTGCTGCCTCCCTGCCGGGGTGCCGCATTTCCCAGAAGCTTCCGCTCCACGAAGCGCTGCGCGGCACCGGTCGAGGCACCGGCCCCGGCGCTCAGCGCCGCCGCAATGGAGGGAAGCAGAAAAAAGAAGATCGTGCCGCAGGCCATTGCGACGAGGAATGCAGAGACTGCCGCCGCGCCGTCCTCGATGCTGAAGCTCGAATAGACGTCACCGATGAAGGAGGTCACCACCAGCATGAGGACGATGACCAGAAGCTTCAGCAGGGCGAAATTCAGGGCCTGACCCAGCCAGGCGAAGAACCAGCCGCGCGTGACATCAAAGAGGGCGAAGGCGACGAAAAGCGGGCCGATCGCGGCCATGAGCGCCAGTCCGAAATGGACAAGAAGGCTGATCACGAAGGCAATCGCGGCAAAGGGTACGGCGGCGATGATCACGACGATCGACAGGACATAGCCATAGATCGAGCCCGCGATGCCCGAGCCGTACTGATCCTGCACCTCGGCGCTGATCCGGCCCGCCATCGCCATGACGGGATCGGAGGGCAGGTCGGTCGAGCCGCCGGTCAGCGTTTCCACGAAATCGGGGATGCCGTTGAGGATCGTGTCCCCGACCCAGGACGAGTAATCGCCGGCGCTGGACACGAGGGTCCAGATGATCGCCAGTTTCACGCCGCGCAGAGTGAAATCCATCAGCGGTTCGTGGATGGAACCACGGATGATCGCCCAGCCATAGAGAAACAGGTAGATCGTTAGGGCCGCCGTCAGCGGTGCAGTCAGCTCGGAAGAGATGGTGCTGCTGATGTCGTTCATCTTGTCGGTGAGACTGTCAGCAAAATTGTCGTAGAGCGCTTGCAGCATGGGACGGCCCTTTCCGGGTGGCGGCGATGATCAGTTGAAGGACGGGTCTCCGAAGAGACGGTAAGAACCTTCACGGTCCTTCTGCGTCTGGGTTTTCTGGGCGGATTTGCGGGCGTTCACGCAGTTGGCGTCATCCATCGCGCGGTCGGCCACCTCGCAGGTTTCCAGCATCGCGGCCCGCTCGGCGGGATTGGCGGTGAAGTAGTCGACCGTGTGGTTCTCGGCCTCTTCCTTGCAGCCCGCGAGAAACGCGGAAGCCGCAAGGGTGATGATCAGGGGAAGGGGCAGGTGCATAGTGTCTCCTCAGAAGCTGTCGTCGCCGTAGATGCTGATGAAGGCCGCGCTTTCCTTGGCGCGGCGTTGTGCGGCAACTTCGGTCTGACGCTGCTCTTCCACCTTGGCCTGGGCCTGCTGGAGCATGGCGAGGCCCTGAATGCGGTTGGTGTCGTTCTGGAGCATGGCCTGTTCCACCGCGATCCGGGCGTTCAGTGCGTCCACCTCCTTCTGGGTGGAGACGGAGCCGATCTTGCTGCGCAGCTGCTCAAGCCCCGCCAGCCGGTCATCGGAGAGCGACACGATCCGATCCCCGACAGCGGTGTCGCGGGCCGACTGGTTGCGGATTCGGTCCAGTTCGCTCTGGTAAAAATCGTCAGCGTCGATGTTGGCCCCATCCAGCGCGGAGAAGTCGGCCGCGTCCCGCGCCTTGCCTGCCAGATCGCCCAGGTCATCGAGATCAATGTCGAAGTCGCTGGCAATCTGCATGGCATCCGGCCCGAGAAGCTCGCGGACATCGGGCGAGTTCAGAGCGCTGACGATGGAGTCCATGTCGGTCAGGCCGTTGATCGAGGCATAGAGCGCCTTGGCCTGTTCCAGCTCTTCGACCATCTGGGCGATTTCCTTGACGAACTCGGCCTTGGCGTTGGCGATGGCCGCCGTGTCTACCACGGGCACGCCTTGGGCATGGGCCGTGGTGGAAAGGGACAGCGCCAGCGCAGCGGCGGACATGAGAAGCTCTGTCATCGGAGATCCTTCCTTTTCTGAAACAGGCGGGGGAGCCAGTCTTTCGGGGCAGGGTGGTCCTGCATCAGCGTGTGCATGATGGCGTTGGTGGCGGTGCGGCCCGACAGGACGGTCAGCACGTCATCGAGGCCCGACAGGTCGAGGTCGCAGACCGCCGAGTTCTGCGCCTGCTTGATCAGGAAGTGGCCGAGGGGCAGCTCGTCGCGCACGATATGGAACTCGCGCTCGGACAGGCCGAACTCGTCGACCAGGTCTTTGCGACTGGCACGTTCGGAGCCAAAGAAGATCTGGCTGGCGCATTGCTCGATGATCGTGCGGGCAATGGGGCTGTGTACCACGTCGGATGCCGACTGCGTCCCGGCCACGATGATGCCGTTCTGCTTGCGGATGACCTTGAGCTTGTTCTTCACGAAGTCCGAGAAGTAGGGGTCGGACAGGGCCTTCCAAAACTCGTCGATGAAGATCGCGATGCGCTGGCCGATGATCAGGTTTTCGACCCGGCGCATGAGATACATCATGATCGGGTTGCGGATTTCCGGATCGTCGAGGAAGGCAGTGATGTCGAAGCCCACCAGATCGGCATCGAAGGCGATGGTGTCTTCAGAATTGTCAAAGACCCAGCCGAGCCGTTCGTTGCTCAGCCAGCGGTCCAGCCGGTTGCCGATGTCTTCGGCACCACCGCCGAACCCCAGCAACTCGCGCAGGGCAGAGACGGTGCGGCCAGTGCGCGGCAGGTTGGCGAGACCCGCGACGGCCATCTCGATCCGCCGGATATCCTCGGCCGAGAAGGTGGCGCGTTCGCCGCCCAGCATGGATTTCACCAGTTCGACCATGAAGGCCTGGCCGTCCGCATCAAGCTCGATTGCCATGAACGGCGCGCAGCCGGTCGGGCGACCGGACTGGAAATCGAGATAGGAGCCGCCCGAGGCGCGGACGAAGATCTCGGCCCCGTAATCCTTGTCGAAGAGGACGCGCTTCGCCCCGAACTTTTCCAGCTGAGACAGCAGGAAGGTCTGCACCACCGTCTTGCCGGAGCCGGAGGGGCCGCAGATGAAGGTGTGACCGAGATCGCCGACATGGAAGTTGAAGTAGAAGGGGCTTCCGGCGCTGGTCTGGAGCTTGCTGACCGCATCGCCCCATTCGTTGCCGTGCCGGTGGCCGGTCGGGTAATTGTGCAGCGGTGACATGGCCGTGTAGTTGCGGCTGGTCACCATCGCGACCCGCGCTCGATGCGCATGGTTGCCGGGAAGCTGCGCCCAGAATTGCGGCTCAAGCCCCATGTCCTCGCGGGCGACGACAGCCCCGGATTCCGACAACAGGTTATGCGCATCGGCGGCGCGGGCTTTCAGCTCCTTGGCGTCCTCGGTCAGGACGGTCAGGGACAGGTTATGCTCGCCCATCACGAACTCGCCCGACATCAGGTCGTCGCGGGCGTCGCGCAGCCCGTCCGCCTGGGACAGGGCGGGGTCATTCGCGTTGCGCAGCCGCCCTTCCTTGAGGGTCATCTGGCGCATGGCCTCGTTCTTCGCCGTGCAGCGGAAGGACTGGGTCAGAACGAAGCGGAAGGGGGCCGTCAGCAGGTTGTCGAACATGTTCGGGCGCGTGCGGGCGTGGTATTCCTTGATGCCGAACATCGCGCCATAGGTGCTGGCGGCGGCATGGCGGATTTCCAGCGCCTCCCGCCCGAAGATCACCCGGTCGGTGTAGATCGCATTGCCGATGGTCCCGTGAACCAGCGGAACCGGCTCATACCGGCCAGAGATCAATTGCTTCAGGACACTGGCAGGCTCGGAGATCAGCAGGTCGCGGTGGTCCCGGATGATCGAGAGCTTCCGGGGACGGAAGCGGCTGAGGTTGCGGGTCAGTTGAGTGGTCTTGTCGTCGAGATCGTCCAGAAGATCCTGGTCCACCTCGATCTGGCTGGTGCGGGCGCGACGGACGCCCTGTGCCAGCCGACCACCGGGCAGGCTGCGGGGCTGCATGTAGACGGTCAGATACAGATCGTTGCGGAACAGACGCTTGGCTTCGATGCGGCGGCGGTAGCTCTCGTCGATCCAGCGGGCGAGGTCGGTGACAAAGGTGCCGGGCGGATAGTCGTCATCGGTGGCCCGGACCACGTGGACATAGGCCATGACTGTGTCGTCCGCGATGTTGCGCAGGGCATGGCTGAGCTGGTTGTGCAACGTGTTGATGAGCTGGGTATCCGCCGTGCGAAAGGAGACGCCCTCCAGCTTCAGCATCTGGAAGGCACCCCGGTTGCGCGTGATGATCGTGTGCGCGTCCGAATGGCGGATGAAGGGAAGGTAGCGGTCGGCCGTGTTCTCCGTCTTGATCTTGTCGAGCAGGCCCATCAGTCGACCTCCTCGATCTTGTAGAGGCGGCGGAGACGCAGGGGAGATGTCGATGATCCCCCCCAGAGGCTCCGGTTTCGGCACCGGGCATTTGTGTCCAGCCAGCGAAACAGGATTTGGAAAGCATTCTGATCGTGCTCGACGATCAGGCGAGAGACGCCGAGCAGGGGGATCGCAATGGGCAGGTAGAAGATCGAGTCCGCGGCGATCATCGCCAGACCGCCGATGCCGCAGCACATGGCAAAGGCTTCGACGGGGATGCCGAAGATCATCGCCGGGCGCGTGAGGGCGAGGAACAGCACGTCCTCGTTCATCTTCACCTTTTCCATGCGGTGCCCTCCCTACCGATCAGCCGGTGATCATGCTCAGCACCTCGGAGGAGGCGTAGATCAGGACGACACCGCCAACGGCCCACGCGGCCCGGCGCAGGTCGACGAAGTTGAAGAGCCAGCCCGCGCCGATGAACATGAGGGCGATCAGGGCAATGGGTTGCCTGGCGCTTTCGAACTCGTCGAGGATGTTGTTCAGGAAGTCGGTGAAGCCTGCGGCGGCGGCGGGCTGTGCCGCTGCGGTCAGGACCGCAGCTAGAAACATCGGGGCGCCGATGCTCCGGTGGCGGGTCAGAAAGGTCTTCATGGTTGCGTCCTTCTATTGGAAAACCAAGGCGTTCGATCCGGTGGTCGCGCCGAACACGTCCCATCGTTTCGCGCTGTCCTTGTCGTCGCTCAGGGAGGATGACCGCTTTTCTATTGAGGGGGCGGTCACGGACCCCTCTCCCAGCACGCGGGCCACATAGCCGTTGTGGAAGCCACGCGTGAAAGAGCCGGTGTTGTAGGAGGAAAGTGCCTGATGCAGGGCCTGCGTCCGGTCTGCTCCGGCATCGCGCGCCCGGTCATAGCCGTCGCGCAGCACGGTTTCCGCCGCCGAAAGATTGCGGCAGGCATCGAACACCGTGGCAGGCGTCAACCCGAGCCAGGACAGGTTGGCGCTGTTGATCTGTCCGAGGCCCATGTCGATGGACTTGCCCTCGGCGATCAGGCGGCCGGCGATCTGCGCGGCCTCATTGGCGGAGCGCGGCGCATAGGATGCACGATCCGGGCCGTTCACGCCGATGGCGAACGGGTTGAAGCCACTCTCGGCGGCGACGAGCTTTTCCATGATGGAGGGGGCGACACCGGGCGCGCAGTTCTCAGCGACGGCCCGGAACGCGGAGGCATTCATGGGCTCAGCCTGCGCGAGGCGCGGTGAGCCGCCGGTGAATGCGGAAAGGATCGAGAGGGAGAGGAGGGGACCGCAGAGCGGCCGGAGGATCAGACAGCGCGCAGCGCCGAGGTGATCACTCGGTGTCTTCGTCTTGTCCAGATTTCGGTGCAGGCACCCAAACGCCTTCGGCGTCGGGGAAAATGCGCATGTGGAAGCTGACCAGCGCGTCGGAAGACTTGAAAACGCGGGCTTCACCAGTCTTCGAGGAAATGACCGGGCTGGCCGCGCCGTTCGGCTGAACAGCCCAGAGCTCCCAGTTCCATCCTTTTGGCGTGTGAATCGGGCGGTAGTCGAGCTTGCCACCCTTCTCGAGGAAGTTTTGCACTGCATCAGTCGTAATCACGCGTGGGTTCCACATTGGCTGACACCTGTCGTTGGGAATTTCTGGACAGGTGCTGCGTATCCTTGAATCACGACTTTTTTCAACGTTAAAGCCTAAATTTGAAAAAAGCGCCAAAAGACATAAACCCGCCTATATCCGATACAAGCGCCTAGATGACATCAAGCGCATTTGACAAATAGCGCTTATTCTGGAAGTTTGGCGCTATCCTCGTCGTCCTCGGCTATAGGATGATCACCCTGCTGTGACCATCCTGAGAGCGGAGCGCCGGCGGGGACATGCCGAGTGAAGTTCCGAGGGTGTCAGAAGCTATGTTATTTTTTGGACATGCAATGAAGCGCGGTGCCGCGACTGCCCTGACCTGTGCGGGCCTACTCCTGGCGGCACCTCCTGTTGCCCAAGCCTACCAAGTAGACTGCGCGATCCTGATCTGTCTGGCGGGAGGCTGGCCCGGCAGCACTGAGTGCAACGAGGCGCGATCCGTTTTCATCAGCAGGATCACGCCCTGGCCGGTGGAGCCTCCCTTGCAGATCTGGAATTGCCCCTTGGGCGTAACCTACCGCCCGCCTGAAGATGAGAACGCTTTGTCGCTCCTGTATGAGGCGGTCAGTAGGCCTAGACCCACGGTTCCGCGGCCTTTTCCGGCCGTCCTGGAGGAGGTGCTTATCCCGAGGCCCGAGAAGGATGAGATGCTGTCCCTGATCGCGGATTATGCCGATGACAATGGCGTGGCCGACGTCGATATCAGCGGGGCCGAGTATGACTTCGTCCGATCCATCCGAGTCTACAACGTCGAGTATGCCCGGCAGCGAGAAAGCGGCGATGGCGACTGTCGCCGAAGCGAAAAGGTCCGTGTCGGCACCTATGGCGTGCAGGGCGACTTCAGCTGGTCCGGCAGTTCGGTGGCATCATTGCCGGACGCGTTCAAAGGTCTCGCCGGTTGGGGCGAGGGTTGCCCGAGCCTCTACCGGAGGGCCGTCTTCATCGATTGGACCGACTACCAGGGCAACTATGGGTTCGAGCAGGTGGATTACTGATCACCGCAGGTACCGGCATCACCGATGCCCGGTACGCCAAGGGCACAAGAATGCGGCCACGAAAGCCGTGACGAAGAGGAGCAGCAAGGACTTAAGAAATTAAAACCCCCGCGAAGGCGGCAACCTTCCACGGGGGCTGAGGGACTTAGGGCCGGCAAGCCCGTAATCATCCGTAACCGGGAATTAGCCTATCAGCTTCCCAACCTTGCAGGCAAGTCAAAACGCATTTGTGCGACCTGTCGACGTTTGCCTGCCGCCGCCTCGCTTCAACCGAACGAGGAACGAATAGATGCATGTACCCCAAGCCTTGCCTGTCCGACGGTGTGAGGCCGTCAAGCCAACGCTTCCACGAGGCATGGAGCGCGACGGTTTCGTTGCGCTTGTCGATGCGGTTGCGTCCAGCCTTGGCATCGGTGCTGCCGCGATGATGACCTTTCGCACCATGATCGCGGCGACCAGGCCGAGCGCGTTCAAGCGCGGTCCGGATGAACCCTGCTGTTACCTCAGCCAGAACGAGATCGCGCACAAGCGTGGGGTCACTGCTTGCCGCATCCGAGAGCATGAAGCGGCGCTCGTCCGCGCGGGGCTCATCGAGAAGCGGACGATGGCGAATGGCGCGCGGTCCGGCTTTTCCGGCTGCGGCGTCTTCTTCGGCGTGGCGATCAAGCGCGTCGACGAGTTTCTGTCTCTGCGCGACGAGATCGAGGCAGATCGCAGGGCACATGCCCGCCTCCGGGGCCAACGCAGTTCGCACAAGCGGCACCTGAAAGGCATCCTGTGCGAGCTGATCGAATGTCAGGGCCAGACAGCAGCGGTCGAGCGCATCTATCAGACGTTCGTGGAGTGGCCGTCAGGCCAGGCGCTTCATCGGATGTCGCTCGAAGAGCTTCAGAACCATGAGGCTGAAGCCGAGGCGCTGACGATTTCGGCGTCTCAGTTGCTGCATGAAATGCATGATCGACCGCTCGAAAACGAGCGGTCCCATATACAAGATACAACTCAAGATTCTAACCAAGTAATCTGTAACGACCCCGTCGATACGCGGAGCGTGGGCAAGCCCACGCGTATGATCACTGATAAGCCGCAGCCTGACGGCAGCGTCCATTGCATGGAAAAACAGGATGAGGCGGCCAGCGAGGCGCACAAGTCGAAATTCATTCAGAACCTGGGCAGTGATCGCTTATATGGCCTCTGTTCCGAAGAGATGAAGATGTGGCTCGACATCGAGCGACAAAAGCGGGGGAGGCTGGATTTCCATTCCTTCGTAATCGCCGGGCAGAAACGTCTGCCTGAGCTGGGCATACACCCATCTGCCTGGGAGGAGGCGGTAGGCCTGCTGGATGAGGATGCCGCGATGCTTTGCGTGCTGATCACCGATGCAAAGGTTGCAGATCCGGAGGTCACCATCCTTTCCGCAGGGGCCTATCTGCGCGGGATGGTGCGGCTCAGCGGACTGGTTCTCTGAACATCATGGGAAGCCTGATCGGGCTGAACGAGCGGAGTAGGAGGCGCCATTGAAACCACTCATCTTAGCCGGGGCTATTGTGGCGGTCCTCACGGTTCCTGGGGCGGCCCAAGAGCTGTGTATCGAGCCCATCAGGCCAGAGGCTGCATACCTTCTCGATGCTGGGTTTTCCGGAGGCGAGGTCCGGACGGAGTTTCGACGCTACTTCAGCGAGGTCGAAGACTACCTGAACTGTCTGAACGAAACGTCAGGCCGGATCAGGGAAGATGCGCGAAATGCAGCCTACGATTATCAGCATGTGCTGGAGACGACGGAACCGGGTGAGGTTGATCTGGGTGACGATGGGTTTCAACCACCGATTGTCGCAATGAAAGAAACAGGCGAACTCTTTTTGGATTATCGACCACGCCAGTTGGGTGAACCAAAACGCCCGTAGCAGAGCTTGCGGGTGTCTATTTTGTCAGGATCAGCGACTGTTCTTCTCAGGAAGAATTTGCAGATTTCGGGTCGCAATGGACAACAGAACATGCGCTGCGACTGCGAGCGTGAGGAGTGACGCCGCCCAATGCAGGAAGAACGGCAGCACGGATGCGTTAAAGTCCCACATGGACAGGGAATAGCTGAACCGCAGCCGGGGCCAGAAGCCGAGGATGGTGCCGCTGAACATGCCCTGCACCGCGATGGCCAGCGCGACGACCCAGAGCAGCGGACCGCTCCATTTTGGCAATGCACGACCCGAGAGTTTGCGGACCAGCGCCGAGATACGGTTCCAGTTCACGCCGAGGTGCAGCGCTGCCAGTGCGATAGCCCAGTAGGCTGCAAACCAGTGAATTTCCTGCAGTACGAAGATACGCGGCATAGGCAGCCATTGCGCCAGCGTACGCGACACGACGACGCTGGTGAGCAGCAGCGCCACGATCGCCAGCGCGAGCATCCCTCCGAGGACCGCGTTTAGCCCCCGCTGGACCGTCATCCGCCCCCGGCGCAACCCCTTCCACCAGAAGAGATTGTTGGCCACATGACGCAGCACGGCGAGCAGGAAGACGGTCCCGATGGCCTCATGCGCGCCGTTGCCCAGCCACCAGTAGGCGAAAGCCAGCACAAGGCAGATCAGCATCGCACCATCGAGGAGCAGCCGCGGCAGGGGGCGAATCCAGCGGAACGGCATCATTCGTACTGGCGTGCGTCATTGAAGGTGTACATGTAGCTGCGGCTTTCGCGCGACATGTGGCAGGAGCGGCAGCGGGCGGTGTCTTCGTCCATGTTGATCTCTCCGGTGGGCCAGTACCATTGGAACTGCCAGTCTCCGGTGCGCGTGCCGTCAGTGTATGCGTCGCCGAAACCTTCGCCCTTTTCCATGACGAATAGCCGGTAAACCTCACCCTCGCGCCAGTCCTGCAAGATCACCTGCGTGCCATCGGGCACCTCTTCGCCGGCGTTCAGCGCGGCCAGCGCCTCGGGCGAGGTGTACATATATTCGGTCACGTTGCCGCGGGTGACGGTGGTGTAGTGCTCCAGCTCCGCGATCATCTCATCGGTCGGAAAGCGGACCTCGTTGGGTTCGGCCCAGGCGGCGATGGCGAAAGCTCCGGCAAGCCCGAGGCCGGCAGAAAGGGTGAGTGCTGATCTGTTCATCGAGAACATCCCTTGGTGTCATTGGTCTCAGGCGAAGGCCGAGAGAGTTGCAGGTGAAAGATAAAAATGGGCCATGGTCGGTCATCCGATTAGACCTGCAATCGGGATAGCCATCATTAGCCAGGGCGATAAATGGGACCGGGACTTTGCGTCAAGACGAGAAGGGCCCCGGTCTGATGTTCAGAACTCGGTGGCCGGGTTCAGCAACTGCATCAGGTCGGCGTCATGATGCTCTCTCACCTCCGGCTGGTTGCTGAAGATCATCGTCGCCCCATTGGCACGGGTATAGGCGGGCCAGTCAGGCAGGTCGGACACGTTCGGATTGCCTGTTCGCGCAAAGGCGACCCATGCGCCGCTCATCTTGTTGGCCAGGGCCCGTGCCTCGTCGCCATTGCCGTGGGCCGTTTCGGTGAGCGTGAGGCTGTTCATCACGAAGGGAATTTCCGAGGTGTGATAGGACATGGCAAACCCGCCAAGGACAGGCGTGTCCCATGCGAACAGGTAGTTATAGACCGGGACACCGCCCTGATCCGCTTTCAGGCTCGCGGTCTTCAGCGTGGGTGCACGCAGGAAGCTGTCGACATAAAGCGCATCAGCCGGATTGCGATCGGGATAGGCGGAGGCGAATGCGGCCGTCACGGCGCCGGTCGCGTCTCCGTATTGCGCCTGCAGTTTCTCGGCGATCTGTTCGGCGAACCATGTGTTCCGGTTGTCGGTCTGCGCGCCGTAGATATCGCCGAACAGAGAGAAAACCGTGTTCCATTCGGTCATGTTGCTGCCGATCAGCAGGGGGATATCCTTGGCGAGGCCGGGAAAGCCCTCCCCCACGGGTTCGGCAGGAATATAGCTGCCATCAGTGCTGGGCGCCCAGGCAAGGCCGATGCCCATTCCCATGACGGATTGGATCTGCTGTTCCTGCGCGGTTTGGTCGAGCGCCTTCTGACTGGCCTCCGCGATCGCCTGATAGGGCAACGTGTTCAGCTTTTGGAGGTTGTTCGCCCCGATTTCGAGGTTCTCCAGCGTCAGCTCACCGACCCGTTTCGTCGCCGCGGGCGGAAGCAGGGTCATCCCCATACCCACAACGGTGCCGCTTTCGACAATGGCCTTGTCGAACAGCCCCTCAGCCGCAGGCGTGGCCATCAAGGTCAGCACCTTTGCGCCGCCACCGGATTCACCGAAGATCGTCACGTTCTCAGGGTCGCCACCGAAGGAGGCAGCATTCGCCTCCACCCATTCAAGCGCGGCCACCAGATCTTCGACACCCGCATTCGCGGAGCGCGCATATTCCTCGCCATAGGCCGATAGGTCCAGATGCCCCATGACGTTCAGGCGGTGGTTGACCGACACGACGACGACATCACCCGTCCGGCTGAGGTTCTCGCCATCATAGGCATAGCTTTCAATCGATGAGCCCCCCGAGAAGCCGCCGCCGTGCAGCCAGACCATGACGGGTCGCTTCTGCTCGTCGGAAATCGAGGGCGTCCAGACATTCAAGTTCAGGCAGTCATCGCTCTGGGTCAGATGCGGGCCGGAGAACATGAAGTTCCGCAAGGGATTGACTGCCGTTTGCGGACAGATGTCACCATAGGTCATCGCGGGGCGGGTGCCGCCCCAGTCCGACACCGGCTTGGGATCGTGAAAACGCGCGGCCGTAGCGTAAGGGATGCCGCGATAGGTGAAGATCCCGTCGCGGACAAAACCCTGAACCTTGCCGTTTTCGGTTTGGGCAATTGCCACGCCCGGCCCCGCAAGAAGCGTGTCGTTTTCGGCCTGGGCTGCGGCGGCAAAGATGGCCATGGCCAGTGCCAAAGCCGCAGTTCTGGTTGATCGCATATCTTGATCCTATCTTGTTTTTTTTGGTCGTGCGAAGCAAGGGCAGGGCCTTTGGATCGCCCCGCCGCGTGTTCTTGAAAATGCAATGAAGGTGTTCGGCCTGCTGCGAGAGCGGCTTCAGAACTTGCCGTTCTCGTTCTGCCAGTCGCCTTCTGGCGGGATTGGCGCGACCGTGTCCCAATGTTCCTCGATCTTGCCATTTTGGGTGCGGAACATGTCGTAGAACGCGGTCGGCTGCCCGTTAATGCTGCCCTCGCTTACCACCAAGACAAAATTCCCTTCACCCAGCACGTAGTGGACTGTGTCATAGGACAGCTCGATGCCAGCAGCGGGTAGCGCTGCGAAGGCACTTTCCACCCCTGATAGGCCGTCGGTCACCTGCGGGTTGTGCTGGACGTAGGTGTCACCGTCAAAGAAGCCGAGCAGCGCATCGAAGTTCTGGTCGACCAGAAACTGCTCGACGAAGCTACGAACAAGCGACTTGTTGGCGTCTTTGCTGGTCCGTTCCGCCAGATCGGTCGCGCCATCCACCATCGTGTAACCCGAAGGGTTGGGGTCCGCCAACGGCTGAAGGTTGTCCCAGTGCTCGACGATCTGGTCGCCCTCGAAACGGAAGATGTCAAAGCCCGCCATGGGGCCATCGAAGGTATAGGCGGTATGCGCAAAAACATGATCGCCGTCCTCGAACACCCTCACCGTGTCCACTTTAGACAGTCCATTGGCGACGATGGATTGCAGGGCGCGGAAGGACTCCACACCGTCCGGCACGCTGGGATTGTGTTGGATGTAAGTCTCCGGGCTGATGACTGCGACGGGTGCCGCGTCTACGGTTTCGAGAGATTTCAGTAGGGCGACAACCTGCTGCTCGCGGGCTGACAGGGCGCCGTCCTCGGTATGGGCATCCGACAGAGCAGGCGAGATCGAGAGGATCAGCGCAAGCACCGAGGCGGTTGTCAGGGTGCGGTGCTGGGACATTTGGGACTTTCTCGTCATCATTTCGAGGTGCGTTGGCCCAGTGGTTTCACCGGGCCGCTTCAGGGTGAAAGCTTAGATCTTCGTAGGCGCCTCAACGCCGGACATCACCTGAACCGCGTTCGGCAACCGTGCGCCGGCCATCTCGATCTGCCGGACGGCGGCATTCAATTCGTCCAGTTCGGCGGCTGAAAAAGAGACCTCGGTCGCTCCGATGTTCTGCACCAGATGGTTCGTCTGCGTCGTGCCGGGGATCGGAACGATCCAAGGCTTCTGCGCCATCAGCCACGCCAGGGCGATCTGGCCGGGCTCGGCCCCTTTGCGGCCCGCCCAGTCGCGCACCACGTCGACCAGCGCCATGTTCTGCGGCAGATTTTCCGGCGAAAAACGGGTGGTGTTGCCGCGGAAATCCCCTTCGGCAAAGCGGGTCTGTTCGTCGATGGCACCGGCGAGGAAACCGACGGCAAGCGGGCTCCACGGGACGAAGCCGATGCCCAGCTCTTCGCAGGTGGCCAGGACATCGCCTTCGGGGCCGCGCCAGAGCATGGAGTATTCGCTTTGCACGGCCGTGACCGGCAGGACCGCGTGGGCGCGGCGAAGCGTTTGCAGTCCCATTTCCGACATGCCCCAATGCAGGACCTTGCCCTCATCCATCAGATCCTTCACGGCGCCGGCGACATCTTCGATCGGCACTTCAGGATCGACGCGGTGCTGATAGAGCAGGTCGATGCGATCCGTCCCGAGCCGTTCCAGCATTCCCTCGACTGCGCGCTTGATGTGCTCGGGTCGGCTGTTGCGGCCCCCGCGCCGCTCGCCAGTCTCGAAATCGATGTCGAAGCCGAACTTCGAGGTGATGACAACCTCGTCTCGGAAACCCTTGATCGCCTCGCCTAGAATGCGCTCGCACTCATGCGGGCCGTATGCTTCGGCCGTATCGAAGAAGGTCACCCCGCGATCATGCGCTTCGCGGATCAGGCCGACCATCTCGTTCCGGTTGGGGATGAGGGTCGTATAGGTGCGGTGCATGTTCTGCACGCCCAACCCGATGGCAGAGACCTCAAGCTGACCAAGCTTGCGCTTGGGCAAGTCCCCTGCACGCGTGACGTTTTGCGTCTGAGCGGTGGCCTGAGTGGGGCGGGCCAGTTGCGACAGGGCCAGCCCGCCAGCCGCAGCGAGCACTGAGCGGCGGGCGATGGAAAGCGGAGAATTGGTCATGTAACAGATCCTTGTTTGGGGATGGCGCGTCGGCCCTGCGCCGAAGGCGCAAGGCCGCTAATGGCTCAGAGTTCCTGAGAGGTCGGACGGAAGAGGATCTCGTTCACATCCATGTCTTCCGGCTGCGACAAGGCGAAGACCACGCAACGCGCAAAGCTGGAGGCGGATATGGCCGCGTCTTCGTAGAACTTGGCCACGAACTCCGACACGCCCGGTGCCTTGACCGACTGAGGCAGCTCGGTATCGACTGCGCCGGGTGACAGAATGGTGTTTCGGATGTTGTAGGGCTTCGCCTCCTTGCGGAACGCCTCGGTCAGGGCGCGAACGGCGTATTTCGTTGCGGAATACACCGCGCCGCCGGGGCTGATCACGTGGCCTGCGACAGACGAGACATTGATGAAATGGCCGCTCCTCTGTTCCCGGAAATAGGGCAGCGCCGCGTGGATGCCGTAGAGGACACCCTTGATGTTGACATCAATCGCCTGGTCCCATTCTTCGACACGGCCCATCTCCAGCGGAGACAGCGGCATCAGGCCAGCGTTGTTGATCATGACGTCGATCTTGCCGAAGGTCTCGACGGCAAAGGCGGTGAAGGCCCGAAGCTGCGCCGCATCGGTCACGTCCAGTTGGAACGGCGCTGCATTTTCACGACCCAGTTCATCCGCGAGGGCTTCGAGCCGATCAACCCGCCGCGCCCCCAGCACAACCTTGGCGCCTGCCGCAACCAAATGCCGCGCCGTTTCCGCGCCCAGACCCGAACTGGCGCCGGTGATTGCGACCACTTTGCCGGTGATACCCTCAGTCAAATTTCATGTCCTTTTAAGTCTCGCCGGTCGGCAAAAGCGCGGATCGGCGTGTTGGACATAAAATATTTCAGGCTATGATTCCGAACAATATCCCGAATATCGCACGGCTTGTTCGATATGGCTTATCAATCGGTGCGCTTATCGGACCGGTGTCGCACAGCTTCGGCAAACAGCCGCAGGGCCAGTGGCGGGTGACGGTTCTTTGGGTAGTACAAGGCCGCGCTTGTGTAGGTCGGGGCCCAGTCCGGCAAGACGTGGATCAGCCGGCCTTCTGCCAGATGCGGTGCAGCGCTCAGGTAAGGAACCCAGGCAATTGCGATGGATTGCAGCGCGGCAGACAGCATGAGGTTGGTATTGCCGAGCGTCAGCGGACCCGTGACATCCAGCGAATAGCTGCTTGGCCCCTGCACCATCTCCCATTTGACCAGCGCACCGCTTTCAAACCGATAGCGAACGCACCTGTGTGCAGACAGATCCTGCGGCCCCTTGGGCGTGCCCGCGGCGGCAAGATAGGCTGGTGTGGCAACAGCGACCATGCGCATCGGCGGCCCGAATGGCACGGCAACCATGTCGAGCGGCACGTCCTCATGCAGCCTGACGCCCGCATCGAAGCCGTCCTTGACGATGTCGACCATGCGCGTTTCCGTCGCGAATTCCAGATGGATGTCCGGGTGCTGTGCCAGAAACGCCGGAATGACATCCTGCATCAGGATCTGCACGGATTCCTCGGACGCGCTGATCCGAATGTGCCCTCTCGGACGCCGCGCATTGGAGCTGGCGTCGTCCAGCGCCTGTCCCAGATCGTCCAGAGCCGGAGAGATGCGCTGCAGCAGCTCTTGGCCGGCCTCGGTCAGCGCAACCGAGCGCGTCGTTCGGTTGAAGAGCCGCAGTTTGAGATCTTCTTCAAGCGTCCGGATCGCGTGGCTGAGCGCGGAGGGCGATAGACCCAACTGCTTGGCCGCGCCACGAAAACTGCCGATCTCCGCGACGGTGATGAAGGCATTGAGCTTCGCAAACTCTGGTTTCGGCAACGGAAGTCTCCTGGGTCACTCTGCATGCAAACGGCTGTTCGAAAGAACAGCGGTGCATGATTGATGAACCATATCGCAGAGTTCGCGCCTGAGAGCGACGATTGTGCCGGTGGGTTTTGCGGAATCTTGCGCCGCGCTCCGGGACATTAAGTGAGAAATGCCCGGCAGGTCGCATCGCAAGTCGCATCGCAACGAAAATGGCCCGACCAACGGCCGGGCCATCGTGATCAGTGACCGGTCATTTCCATCGCAGCCGCGGGCAGGCGATCGCCTTCGACGGAGATCGCGTCGGCAGCGGTCTTGATGCGCGCGAGATCATCCGCCGTGAGTTCAAGCGCGGCCGCTCCGAGGTTTTCCTCAAGCCGATGTGCCTTGGTCGTACCGGGGATCGGGACGACGGAGGGGCGCTGAGCCAGAAGCCAGGCCAGCGCGACCTGCGCGGGCGTTGCGCCTTTTTCCTCGGCCACGGTGCGGACCAGATCGACCAGCGCCATGTTCGCGGCGCGCGCCTCGGGGGCGAAACGGGGCACGAAGTTGCGGAAGTCATCTTCGGCAAAGACGGTATCCATGGTGATCTGCCCCGTCAGGAACCCGGCGCCAAGCGGGCTGAACGGGACAAAGCCGATGTGCAGCTCATCCAGCAGATCCAGAAGCCCGGCCTCTGGCCCACGCCAGAAGAGCGAGTATTCGCTTTGCACGGCGCTCAGCGGCTTCACGGCATGGGCGCGGCGGATGGTATCAAGGCCCGCTTCGGACAGGCCCCAATGCAGCACCTTGCCCTCGTCGATCAACTCGGCGACGGCGCCGGCCACGTCCTCGATCGGCACATCGCGGTCGACGCGGTGCTGGTAGAGCAGGTCGATCCGGTCGGTACCCAGACGCTTCAGCATGGCGTCGACGGCCTGCTTGATATGGGCAGGGCGGCTGTTGGTGCCCGCGCCGCGTTCCCCGGTTTCGGGATTGATGTCGAAGCCGAACTTGGTGGCAATCTTCACCTGATCCCGGACCGGCGCCAGCGCCTCGCCCACAAGGATCTCGTTGGCAAAGGGGCCATAGGCTTCGGCCGTGTCAAAGAGGGTCACGCCGCGGTCGACGGCGCCGCGGATCAGGTGGACCATCTGGCCGTGATCGGCTGCGGGCCCGTAGACCGAGGTCATGGACATGCAGCCGAGGCCGATGGCGGATACGTCAAGCGTGCCGAGTTTACGATGTTGCATTGGAAAGTTCCTTTCGATTCGATCGTTTAGTTGAGGCGCCGGAGGATGAAGAGTTTGGAGATGACCAGCGCCAGCAGGACAAGAACGGCCCCGCCCAGAAGCGCATGAGAGGTGCGCTCCGCGACGGCGGCAGCCGAGGTGCCAGAGGCCGAGGTCAGCGTTGCCAGCGCGACCAGAAGCGCGAGGCCGAGCGACGATCCCATCTGGTGCGCGACGTTGACGGTGCCGGAGGCCGCGCCGACATCACGGGGCTCGACCTCTGCGATACCGGCGGAGGTCAGCGGGGCCATGGCAGCCCCCTGCCCGAAGCCCACGAAGATCATCGGCAGCATGATTTGCGTCCAGAGGTTGCTGTCCGTGCCCAGCAATGAAAGCCATGCAAGGCCACAGCCGCAGGTCACGAGGCTGAGAACCAGCACCGGCCCGCGCCCGATCCGCGCGATCATCCGGGTCACGTTCATGGCGGCGAGGAAGTTCACGAAGGTGGCGGGCAGGAAGGCAAGACCGGTCATCGCGGCAGACAGGCCAAGCACCTCCTGCATGTATTGCGCGACGAAAAAGTAGAAGGCGACATTGGCTCCAAGGAACAGCACGCGCGCGCCATAGGCCCCGCTGCGTTCGGCATGGGCCAGCAGGCGCAGTGGCAGCAGCGGTTCGCGAACCCGAGCTTCGACCAGCAGAAAGGCCGCAAGAAGTGTGGCCCCCGCCCCCAGAACCCCGATGGAGCCCCAGTTGCCCCAGCCGGTTTCCGCCGCGTGCACGGAGGCAAAGACCAGCCCGCCCAGACCCAGCGTAGACAGGACCGCGCCGCCGAAGTCGACCTTGCCCTTGAAGGTCTCCGTTTCCTGGACGAAGCGCAGCGCCACGATCATCAGGCCAAGGCTAACCGGAATGTTCAGGAAGAACCCGGCACGCCAGGATACCAGATCGGCCAGCAGCCCGCCCAGCACCATGCCGAAGCTGGCCGAAACACCCGCCGCGGCGGAATACCAGGCGACGGCCTTGTTGCGTTCTTCGCCCGCGTCAAAAGTGACCTGCAGCAGCGCCAGTGTGGAGGGCGCGAGAATGGCAGCGCCAAGGCCCTGCACCGCCCGTGCAGCGACAATGAATCCTGCACTTTGCGCAAGACCGATGGCCAGCGAGGCCACGGCAAAGATGCCAAGGCCCGTCATGTACATGCGGCGGCGACCGAACAGGTCGCCAAGCTTGCCGCCCAGCAGAAGGAAACCGCCAAAGAAAAGCGTGTAGATGGAAGAGACCCAGGAAAGTCCTGCGTCGGTAAAGCCTAGGTCCGACTGGAGGCGCGGCAGGGCCGTCAGCACGATCGAAATGTCGAGCACGATCATGGCGTAGCTCAACACGATCAGTGCGAGCACGGCCTTTCGGTGTGTGGAGGATATCTGTGTCATGGGCGTCCGGATATGAAATCTGCGCGTGATTTGATCGCCCGGCCATTCGCCGGGGTTGCGCTTTATCTAGACCCGCACCATTTGATCGATTAGGTCGATAAAGACGAATGCCGACATAAGCGGAAAGGCATAATCAATGCGCCGAACCTTCAACGAGCTTTATGCCTTTACCGTGGTAGCCCGGCACCGCAGCTTCACGCGCGCAGCGGCGCATCTGGGCATGTCGCAATCGGCGTTGTCGCAAACCGTCAAGAACCTTGAGGAAAATCTGGGCGTGCGGCTTTTGACGCGCTCGACTCGCAGCGTGTCGCCGACCGAGGCCGGCGAACGGCTGCTGTCGCGACTTGGACCGCAGTTCGACGAAATGGAAGATGCGTTGGAGGCCCTGAATTCAGATCGTCAGACCCCACGCGGGACGATCCGCATCAGTGCGGGAGAACACCCGGCCATCGCGGTGCTGCAACCGAAACTGGCGGATTTTCTCGAAACATACCCCGATATCACCGTGGAAATCGGCGTCGATGGCGGGATGATCGACATCGTGGCCGAGAGCTTTGATGCGGGCGTGCGGCTGGGTCAGCAGGTCGCCAAGGACATGATCGCGGTGCGCATCAGTGCCGATATCCGCATGTGCATGATCGCAACGCCCGGCTACCTCGAAAGGCACGGAACACCGAAAGCGCCGGAAGATCTGACCGATCATCGCTGCATCAACACGCGCCTGCCCACCCATAACGGGGTGTTCGCATGGGAGTTGGAGAAGGATGGCGAGGAAACGCGCGTGCGTGTCGAAGGCCCCGCGACCTTCAACAATCTGCCGCTGCGGCTTGCCTCGGCGCTCGATGGCATCGGCATCGGCTATCTGCCTTTTGATCGCGTCGAGCCCTATCTGAAAGCCGGGCAGCTTGTCCCGGTTCTGGAAGACTGGTGGCCCATTTGGGAGGGCTATCACCTTTATTACCCCAATAGACGCCAGATGAGCCCGGCCTTCCGTCTGCTGATTGATCACCTGCGCCACAGGGTCTGATCTGCGGCGCAGGCGGCGGGCTTAGTCGGCCAGATCGCCAAGCCCCTTCTCCTCGATCCACTCCGCCGCCAGATCGGCGATCTGCGCATTGTTAGTATCCGAGAAGATGAAGTGGGTGTTGCCGGTGATGCCGATCTGGGGCAGGTGCACCAGCGTCGCGTCGCCGCCGTGATCATTGATGGCATCCACCCACAGACGCGCCATCGCCAGGCGGGTGCGCCAGTTGTCGAGACCGAAATCCTCCGTCGGCTCTTCGGGGATGTTGTCGCCGTAGTAGACCACGATCGGGATCTGCGTCAGCTTCGCAAAATCCTCGTCCGCGATCGCGACAGGCTCCAGAGTGCCTGCAGATCCGGTCATCGGCTCGGGCATCTCGTCCTCGGGGAAGACATATCCGCTGCCCGGCTCATAGGAGATCACGGCTTTCACATTCGGGTTCTTGATCGCGGTCAGCCAACCGGGGCCACCCGCCTGCGAATGGGTCACGAGGATCGAGGGGCCGATCTCCTCCACCAGCGCCGAGACACCATCGCTGACCACATCCACGTCGAAGGCACCTGTGTTCGGCGTCACGGAGCGCAGGAATTCGTCCAGCGTTGCCTCGCTCTCATCGAACTGCACCCCGTCGAAGTAGTTCGGCCACTGGCCGATGCGGAACATGTCGAAATAGAGCTGGTCGAAGTTCGTGGGCGACACCTCGGCCGGGGCAGTGCTGTTACCCGCTCGGCCACGGCGCGGTTGATCGATGGTGTAGACCGGGAAATGGCGACGCAGCATGAGGGTCTGGAACCCTTCGCGGCCATCGGCGGTGGTCTCCCAGCTCTTGCCCGACTGGAAGGCGCCGTGCCACAGCACCAGCGGTAGGGAACGCGGCGCTTCGGGAACCTGATAGAACGCATAGGCATGATCGCCGTGGAAAGTCTGACCGGCGGTCGACATCGGGTTCTTGGTGTCGAAGGTGCCAGGTTCGCTCAGAACCGTGCCGCCCGCGCTGAAACTGCCCTGATCGATGATCGTCAACGGCTCGAAGGCATACGCTTGCGCAGCCAGCCCGAGGCTTGCAGTGGCGGTCAGGAGGAGGGTGTGGAGGGTCATGTGTCTTCCCTTGTTGCGATATGTGCAACGAAGGTGGCTGTTTGCAGCCCCGCCCATTAGGTGGCTCGTCTCGATTGGCTTTATCACCTGCATCGATGAGTGGAGCCGTTCGCCAGGTGCATTATTCGGGCAGGCTTATCGTGCCTAGCGGGACGCGCGCGCTAATCATTTGGCCTGTGTTCCCCTATTTTCCTGCAATGACACCTGATCATTTGACAGCGGAGGCCGATATGGTACCGACCCGCCCTCGTCCCGCGTGGCGCAATTTGACGGCTCTGGCATTCTGCCTTTCGGCGGGTGCAGCCGAGGCTCAGTCTCAGGCTGCGACGGCTTTGGCGGAACGCGCCCCCGTCGCGCGGAGCGTGCAGGCAGCTGCACCGTTCACTCTCGGCGATGGTGTTGGCGATATTCTGACACGGCCCGAATTCGCAGGCTATGCGCGCCGCCTGTTGCCCTGGGCAGACCGGGCTTATGATGCGGATATGCCGATAAGCAGGATGGCGCAGCTCCTGCCCTATCACAGCGAGGTGCGCAGCGATGTCGTGCTGGCGGGGCTCAATCGCATCCTGGCGGCGCAGCAGGCAGGTGTGCCGGTCTTTCATGAGATCTACACCGAGGCCGAGCGGACCGAGACACCATCGCTGAACGAGGCGGGGCTGTTCTTTTTTCCGGGGCAACCGGGCGCGCCCTTCGCGCTGATCGCTCCGGGTGGCGGCTTTTCCTATGTCGGCTCGGTTCACGAAGGCTTCCCCTATGCGATGGCCCTTGCCGATCAGGGCTTCAATGCTTTCGTCGTGACCTATCGCACGGGGCAAGGCGGCCGCGTTGCCACAACGGACATGGCGCGGGCGATAGATCTGATCATGGACGCCGCCGATGAGTTTCAGGTGGCGCGCGAAGGCTATTCGGTCTGGGGCAGCTCCGCCGGAGCCCGCATGGCCGCCTTCATCGGCTCTCACGGACCGGATGGGTTCGGCGCCCGGACCACGCAGCGCCCGGCAGCGGTCGTCATGGCCTACACCTCGCACAGCGACCTCGGCGACCGAGAGCCGCCCACCTATGCGATCGTCGGCGCCCGAGACGGGATCGCGCCGCCGGGCAATATGCGCCCACGGGTTGAGGCCCTTCGTGCATTGGGAACGGATGTTGAACTCCACATCGTACAGGATGTGGCGCACGGCTTCGGTGCGGGCCAGGGAACTCGCGCTGACGGATGGATCACCGAGGCCGCGGCCTTCTGGCAGCGTCATCTGCCCGAGGGCGTGTTGCGACCGATGGAGGACGGGTAATGACATCCTTCCATGATCTCAACAGACGAGAGACGCTCATGGGGCTGCTTGCACCTGCAGTCGTGGCCGGTCAGGTGCGGGCTGCGCGGACAGCAGGCGCCGGGGCCGACATTCTGGTCGCCTATACGACCCGCAGCGGGAACACGCGAGTTGTGGCCGAAACCCTTGCGCGGGACTTTCAGGCAGACTTATTTGAAATCCGCACGGCAGCCCCCTACCCCGCTGATTACGAAGAGCACGTTGCCCTTGCGCAACGACAGCGGGATGCAAAAGCGACCCCTCGCCTGACGGCCGAGGTCGAGACCCCGGACCGTTATGGCACCGTTTTCCTGGCGTTTCCAATCTGGGGCGAGGACATACCGGCCCCGATCCGGACATTCCTGACCCAAACCGATCTGAAAGGGCGACGCGTCTTTCCCTGCATTACCCACGGCGGTTACGGACCGGGCGACGCATTGGAGACGCTTGCGAGGTTGGCTCCGGATGCGGACCTGCAGCCCGCCTTCATCCAACGCTGCGATGCCGAGCGCGATACGCTCAACCTCATTCGAGACTGGACCGGCGCTCTTGCCGAACCGGCTGGATCGCGCTGACCGGCATAGCGGTCCTGTCCTATCCGTCCCAGATGCGAAAGGGCTACGGCCTGGCGTTCAGAGCATATCGGTAACCGCCGCGACATTGATCGGGTAACTGCGAAACCGTATGCCCGTTGCGTCGAAAACCGCATTGGCAATGGCAGCAGGGACACCGCAAATCCCGATTTCCCCCACACCCTTTGCCTTGAGTACCGAGACTGTCGCATCCTCTTCTTCGATGAAAGCCACATCCTGAAGGGGTGCATCCATATGCGTGGGAACCTCGTATCCGGCAAGGTCATGATTGACGAAGAACCCTGCGCCGGTATCGACATCCAAACCTTCGAACAGGGCAGCCCCCAATCCCTGAATCTGTGCCCCGAGGATCTGGCTGCGCGCCGTCTTGGGATTGAGGATCCGCCCGCAGGCGCAGGTGCTGCTGAGTCGGCGCACGCGGATCTCACCGGTCAGCTCATGCACCGCGATCTCGGCAAAATGCGCCGCAAAGGTCTGGTGCGCGTATTGCTCTGAGAGATCACCGTAAGTCATTTCAGCCTCGGCGCCGAGGCCGACGGGCAGGTCCGCAAGTGAAATCCGGCGATCTGCGACGGTAATCCCTCCGTCCTCGAAGGCCATCTTATCGTGGTTCAGCCCCAGATGCGCGGCGATCTTCGCCCGCAGCTTGTCGCAGGCCGCGTAAACCGCCGAGGCCGAACTGATCGCCCCCCGTTGGCCCAGCGAGCCGGTCGAGGTGGGGTGATCGGTATCGGCAAGGTGCACATCGATCTGATCGATCGCCAGGCCCATCATCTCTGCTGCCGTCTGCGCCAGAACGGTATAGCTGCCGGTGCCCAGATCGGTCATGTCGGAAAAGACGCTCAGCCGCCCCTGCCCCGTCAGTGCCACCCGCGCTGCGCTTTGTGCAATCGGTGCGCCGCGAATGCCAGCCGCGACACCCGTGCCATGCAGCCGCTCGGCCTCAAGAACATGGGCCCTAATCAGCGCATGGATCGGCGCGAGCGCGGCGGCGCAGGCCCCGACCTGATCAGCCAGCGTCGAAAGGCTGATCTCGACGCCTTCCTTCGCATAGCGCTCGGCCTGACGGTTCAAGGGTTGGTGCTGGCCGAACTTCTCGAAAAGGATCATCGCCAGCAGGTTCGGACCGGCCCAGCCACGGGGCGTAGGGTGGAACGGCGCCGGTGGCTGGCTGATCTTCTCGCAATGGCGGCAGGTGAACTTCTCACGCACCGTCTGGATCACCTTCCACTGCCAGGGAATGACCTCGAGCGCCTCGGTGATGTCCTCGCCCATCTTCACGATGCGATCCGAGCCGCAGCAGGAACAGGCCGTGGGCGCCGCGATCACCACGCGCTCGCGCGGCAGATGCTCCGGGAAGGGCTTGCGCGCCGGACGGCGACGTTTGAGCCCGGCGACGGTCGTGGTCTTCGCCACCTTCTTGGCGGCGATCTCGTCTTCGGTGGCCGCGGCCTCGAGTTCCTCGAGCTGCAATTCCATCTGGTCGATCAGGCGGGCGCGACGATCCGAGCTGTGGCCGTATTGCTCGCGCCGGAGCTTGGCGATCTCGGAAGCGGCATCTGACATGGGTGAAACCTACCATGCGGCCATCAGAAAGCCCATGCAAATAAGGCCAGTGAGGTTGATTTATCCTGCCTTTGCAGGGCGTTGGGTCCAGCGCGGATTGCGCCAGTCGATCCCCTCCAGGAGATACCCGAGCTGGGCTGCGGAGATCTGCACGGCCTCGCCGCTCCCGCTCGTCGGCCAGATGAACTTCCCCGCCTCCAGCCGCTTCGCATAGAGCGACATGCCGACCCCGTCGTGCCACAGCAGTTTGACCAGGTCGCCCTTGCGCCCTCGGAAGCAGAAGATCTCGCCGGCATGCGGGTCGCGCCCGAGCCCCTGCTGCACCGTCAGCGCCAGGGTGTTCATGCCGCGCCGCATATCGGTGACCCCGCCTGCGATTCACACGTGCACCCCCGCCGGGAAGGCGATCATCGGCCTTCCAGGGCCGGAAGCAGCCGCGCCAAAACCTCCGGGTCCAGCGACGAAGGGGCGAGAAGCCGTCGTTCGTTCCTTAGCACGATCTCGAGCTGGATATCAGGCGTCTCGCGCGGCGCCTCCTGTGAGGTGGAGGGCACTGCCGCAGATGTCATGGGCGAAACCGCCAGCGGGATGAAAGCGGGTGGTCTATCGACGCCAAGTTCGCTTGCCCGATACTGCCGCCTCCATATCGTCAGCAACGAGCGCGACAAACCATGCCGCCGCGCCGTCGCCGAGACCTGGCGGTGCCCCAGAAAGCTCTCCTCTACGATCCGGAGCTTGTTCGCATCATCCTAGTGTCGTCGGCGCGACACGTCCGCGGCGGAGAGGACTTCGATCTCGGGTCTGAACTTATGGTCGGCCATAAGGTCGGACTTAGCACCGACGCCGAAATCCCGTCAGACGGCCTCCGCCGGAGGGATACTTTCGATAGATGGAGGTGCGAAATCGTGCAACGTTCTCCGGCGAAACGGGTAGTGGCCTGTGTTGGTGTCGGCAAATGGATCATCAACGCCGTAGCAAAAGCTCTCTGCGTTGAGGTCAATCTGGCGCTTTGCGCCCAAAGCTACGCGAGCCGGGGGATCACACCATCAAACCGTGGCATCAAACGCTATGGGCGGGCGGGCTCCAAAGCTAGCTCGGGCCGGTCTCGGAAGCACACAAGCGCTTCGGGGTTCGCCAGTGCATCGGTATTCCGCACCTCGATGCCATTCACGATATCGCGCACCGCAAGCTCGGAGATCTTGCCGCTCCTGGTGCGGGGGATATCCTTCACTGCCAACACCGCCGAGGGGACATGACGCGGCGAGGAGCCGCGCCGTACCGCGCTCTTGATCCGAGCGATCAGCGTCTCGTCCAGGGTGAAGTCCCCTGCCATCTGGACGAAAAGCACCACGCGGCTGTCGTCGCCGGTCTCCTGCCCGACGACCACTGCATCAAGCACCTCGGGGAAACGCGCCACCTCTGCATAGATTTCGGCAGTGCCAATCCGTACCCCGCCGGGGTTCAGTGTCGCGTCCGAGCGGCCATGGATGACGAACCCCCCCGAAGGTGTGCGTTCGGCGAAGTCGCCCTGGCACCAGATACCGGGGAAACGCGAGAAATAGGTCTCGTGGTAGCGAGCTCCTCCTGTGTCGCCCCAGAACCCCAACGGCATCGATGGGAAGGGGGCGGTGCAGACCAGTTCGCCCTTCTCGCCCGGGCCGGCGGGCCGCCCGCTTTCGGTCCAGACCTCGACGGCGAGGCCGAATCCGGCCCGCTGGATCTCGCCCCGGTAGACCGGCGCTGTCGGATCGCCCAGCACGAAGCAGGAAAGGATATCGGTCCCCCCCGAGATCGAGGCCAGGTGCAGGTTGGGCTTGAGCACCTCGTAGACATAGTCATAGTTCTCGGCCAGAAGTGGCGATCCGGTCGAGAACATGGCCCGCAGGGCGCCTAAGTCATGCGTCGCAGCCGGAACGAATTCAGCCTTGCGCAGGCTGTCGATGTATTTGGCCGAGGTGCCGAAATGGGTCATGCCCGCCTCGGTCGCATAGTCGAACAGCACATCGGCGCCGGGATGAAACGGCGAGCCGTCGTAAAGCAGCAGGGTCGCGCCGCGGGCCAGGCCCGAACAGAGCCAGTTCCACATCATCCAGCCCAAGGTGGTGAAGTAGAAAAGCCGGTCGCCCGGGCCGACCTCGGCATGGAGCGCATGTTCCTTCAGGTGCTGTAGCAGGACGCCGCCAGCACGATGAAGGATGCATTTCGGCGCGCCGGTCGTGCCTGAGGAGAAAAGGATGAAAGCAGGGTGATCGAAGGGCAGTCGCGTGAATTCCAGCGGACGGTTCTCGGCCGTGCTTTCGAAGGCGGCGAAGCTTGCCGTCCGGGGCAGCGTCCCGGCGACGGCCTCTGCAGTGCCGAGATAGTCGATAACCACGGTGCGTGAGAGCCCCTCCAGCTGCGGCACTACTTCTCTCAGGGTGGGCGCGACATCGAACGCTCGCCCCGCATACCAGTAGCCGTCGGTCGCAAAGAGCACCTTGGGCCGGATCTGACCGAAGCGGTCGAGGATCGCGCGCGCCCCGAAATCGGGCGAAGCCGAGCACCAGACCGCACCGATCGACAAGGTGGCAAGCATGGCGGCGATCGCCTCGGGGCGGTTCGGCAGTAGGCCTGCCACCCTGTCGCCCTGCTGCACGCCCTCGGCCCGCAGGGCCTGCTGCAACCGCGAGACATGTGCTTCGAGTTCGGCCCAGCTCCATTGCAGTGCCACCTTGTCCTCACCCCGGAATAGTAGCGCTGGCGCGTCCGGCGCGCGCGGGCCGCTCAGACCCAGCAAATTCTCGGCATAATTGAGCCGCGTCCCCGGCAGGAAGCGCGTCTCCATCATCTCGTCGCCCGTGATGGCCGGTCCCTCTCCCTTGTCTCCCAGTACACCGAAGTAGTCCCAGATGGCGTCCCAGAAGGGACCAGGCTCAGCCAGCGCGAGGGCAGCAAGCCCATCGGAGTCCGGAACCTCAGCTTGAAGGCGATTGCCTAGAAAGGCGCCGAAACGCGCTATCTGCGAACCGGAGGCCATGTGCGGTGCCGGTGTCCACTTGGGATGCGGTGTCATGATGTCCTCTCTGCGCTGCTCAAAGCTTCGCGATCAGCTCGGGAACGACCTCGAAGAGGTCAGCCACTAAGCCGTAATCGGCAACCTGGAAGATCGGCGCTTCCTCGTCCTTGTTGATCGCCACGATGACCTTGGAATCCTTCATCCCCGCAAGGTGCTGGATCGCACCGGAGATGCCCACGGCCACGTAGAGCTCGGGCGCCACGACCTTGCCGGTCTGACCCACCTGCCAGTCGTTCGGGGCAAAGCCCGAATCGACCGCGGCACGGGAGGCACCCACGGCGGCGCCCAGCTTGTCCGCCAGCTTCTCGATCAGCGCGAAGTTCTCCTCGGAGCCCAGGCCACGGCCGCCGGACACGACGATCCCGGCAGAGGTCAGCTCGGGGCGGTCGCTCTCGGCCACCTTGTCCTCGACCCAGCTCGACAGGGCCGGATCGGCCGCGGCAGAGATGCTCTCCACGGCGGCGGAGCCTCCGGTGCCGGCGGCTTCGAAGGTCGAGGTCCGGAAGGTGATGACCTTCTTCGGATCCAGCGACTTCACCGTCTGGATCGCGTTGCCCGCGTAGATCGGGCGCTCGAAGGTGTCGGCATCGACGACGGCGGTCACGTCGCTGAGGACCATCACGTCCAGCAGCGCGGCAACGCGCGGCAGGATGTTCTTGGCATCGGTGGTGGCAGGCGCCACGATGTGATCGAAATCGGCCCCCAGGCCCGCGACCAGCACGGAGACGGGCTCGGCCAGGCGGTGACCGTAGAGCGCATCCTCGGCGACCAGCACCTTGGCGACGCCGGCGATCGTGGCGGCCTCTGCTGCGGCGGCAGCGACGGAGGCGCCGGCGCAGAGCACGGTCACCTCGCCCAGCTTGGCGGCGGCGGACACGGCCTTGGCGGTGGCATCCATCGCCAGCGCGCCATCGGTGATCTCGGCAAGCAGAAGAACGGCCATCACACGATCCCCTTTTCTTTCAGTTTCGCGATCA
The DNA here is from genome assembly GCF_003054175.1 of Allosediminivita pacifica. Lineage (GTDB taxonomy): Bacteria > Pseudomonadota > Alphaproteobacteria > Rhodobacterales > Rhodobacteraceae > Allosediminivita > Allosediminivita pacifica. Next base: position 13,659 of record NZ_QBKN01000035.1, on the reverse strand, counting down.
GCTCGTCGACCGAGCCCACCATCTCGCCCGCCTGGCGGGTCTCCGGCTCGGAGGTCTTGATGACCTGCAGGCGCGGCGCGGGATCGACGCCGTAATCGGCCGGCGTCTTCTCATCGAGCGGTTTCTTCTTTGCCTTCATGATGTTGGGCAGCGAGGCATAGCGCGGCTCGTTCAGGCGCAGGTCCGCGGTGACGATCGCGGGCAGGGAGACCTTGATCGTCTGCAAACCGCCATCGACCTCGCGGGTGACCACGGCGGCGTCGCCCTCGATCTCCAGCTTGTTGGCGAAGGTCGCCTGGGCATAGCCGGTCAGCGCCGCCAGCATCTGGCCGGTGGCGTTCATGTCGTTGTCGATCGCCTGCTTGCCGGCGATGACCAGCCCGGGCTGTTCCTCGTCGATCACGGCCTTGAGGATCTTGGCCACGGCGAGCGGCTCGATATCCTCGTGCACGTCCTCGGAGGCGACCACCAGGATCGCCCGGTCCGCGCCCATGGCCAGCGCCGTGCGCAGCGTCTCCTGCGCCTGTTTCACGCCGATGGAGACGGCGATCACCTTTTCGGCCTTGCCGGCTTCCTTCAGGCGGATCGCTTCTTCCACGGCGATCTCGTCGAACGGGTTCATCGACATCTTCACGTTGGCAAGATCGACACCGCTCCCGTCCGCCTTCACGCGAACCTTAACGTTGTAGTCGATCACGCGCTTCACAGGCACAAGTATTTTTCCAAGTGGCTCTCCCACGCCTTCCTCCTCCATGGACTTATTGATATATTTGGTCGGACCTTTAATTTTCCGTTGCCTTCCTGTCAACCGCAGAGAGCGGTACGGGCGAAAAGCTCGAACAATTATTCGCGCCTCCCTGCTCTCGTAACCTAATAGTTAGGACCGCGATCCTTTACCGTCGAAACGGCCGGACCAGCCCTACGGCGCCTCAGCAACTGGAGAAGAAAATTCCACGCAAAGGATCGGTCCCCATGTCACTCTGAACAACGGCGTGCGGATGCCTCTATTTGGGTTAGGCGTCTACCAGAGCAGTCTCTCGGATACGGTGTTGCCGGTGCGCGCGGCACTGGACGAAGGGTGCCGGCTCATCGATTCCACCTGCAGCGATGGCAACAAGGCAGTGGTTGGACTGGCTTTGCGCAAAAGCGGGCTGGACCGCGGCGAGGTCTTCGTCACCACCAAGCTGGAGCCCGCCAGCTATGGACCAGAGGCGGCTTTGACGGCATTCGAGCTGTCGATGTCCAAGCTTAAGATCCAGGTGCTGGACCTCTACCCGTTACACTGGCCCGTCCCGTTGCATTTCGCGATCACCTGCGCGGCTTGGAAGGTTAGCGAGGGCCTGCTGCGTGACGGCCGCGTGCAGGCCCCTAGGAGTCTGCAATTTCACGCCGGAGCAGCCTGCGTCGGCTGATAATGACGGGCAATGAGATCGTGCCAGCCGTCAACCAGACCGAACTGCATCCCTTTTTCGCCTTGATGTGGCGCATGAATCGCTTGGCATCGTCACCTAAGCCTAGTCGCCGATCAGCGGCATCCAGCACTATTGGGGCGACGGGGCACTCACCGGCGATCCGCTTAGGAAGCAGGTGATCTTGGATATCGCGTGGACCCACGGCAATAGTGCCACCCAGGTTATCGTGTTATGGCACCTCGAACTGGATCATTCGATCATCTTGCAATCGGTGACCGCTACCCGTATCCGCGAGAATGGAGAGATCTTCGACTTCTCGCTGAGAAATGCGGAAATGGCGCGAATTTCGGCCGTCGACACGGGCACTCGCGGCGGCCCCCCCCGAGATCGTTTACGGGCCCGAAAGGTAGCCCTTCGTGGCCACGCTCACGTGACGGAAGCAACGGAGAAGAATTCTTGTCGGACAGCAAACACTGCGACTAAGGTGCCATTGAGGCGATGGCCGGACGCATCCCGGTGATCTCCGATTTAGGTGACCTGGAGGATCTGCGCCAGATCTACCTGCCCCATGCGCACTGGAAATCCGGCGAGGCCCGGCGCGAGGGCGTGGCTGCGAGACCCTTTTTCCACTTCGCGCCCGTAGCTATTCAAGGCGGAATGCTATTCGGGCGTGAGGCCGTTCCACCGGTCAAGGTTGGTCGCCCAGATCCCGATGGCGCCGCCGAAGCCCGAAATCAAAGTAGCCACGCTCGACCCTTCGTCGAACATGTATCAAGCCGCTGAAAAACGCTGCAGTGAGGAATATCGTCCTGGTGCGGTGAGCTTTACGGCTTCGAACGCGTGGGCAAATGAACCGATGGCGGCTCCTCTGACCTCAAACTGCAAGCAGTTTCGGCAACGTCGCCAGATTACAGGCCGCCATCGTCTCGTAGTGTGTCGACGGTCACCTCCCCCGGCCGGGTCTTCCCGCCATCGCTACGCTGATGCGAGCGATTGCGGCGAAATGGAATCAAGTCTGGGAAACTCAAAAGAATCATTGGAAATCAAATCATTATCCTTCCGATACTTCCGTATTTTCCAGCAAAGGCCGCCAACCTTTTCCGCCGCCTTCAGGCGACCTCTCGATCATCGGCAAGACCAGATGGTACGGTGAATCAAATAATGGATGGACCAATAACTTTCCGAAACTCGGTTGGCAGATGCTCTGTTTCTGGGTTCTCCGCACCGGCCCGATGGCCCTCCCTCTCTGCGAGGTGAGGCACCGCGGACAGGGGCGCACACGCGAAAATATCACCCCGCAGAATGAGCTGCGTGGGCGCCGTCGATATCTTCGTGCCGTGCTGGCGCTTCGCAAGATTCTTGCCGCCGGCGGGGCAAATGCAGCAGCGTGGGCTACTCCCGAATGCCCCTCGGCCTGCACTTAAAGGTTCGACCTTATCTTGACAAACGCCTGTCTCACACAAATGGTCAGCCCATTGTGGCCCGTCGGTGGAGGAGCTGGCGGCGGCAAATCAGCACCCAGGGAGGCTTACATGGGTATTTCATTTCGCAGTTCAATTTTGGCAACGTCGGCGACAATGCTGGCTTGCCTCGCGGCGCCGGCCGTGGCCGAAAAGCTGATCGTCAGCACCAACCTCGCCCCTCATCACTGGGGGACGACCATGGGCGCAGAGCCCTTCATGGCCTGCGTCACAGAGCGAACCGAGGGCGAAATCACCTTCGACTATTTCCACAGCGGCCAACTCGCCAGCTTTTTTGAATCACTCAACGCGGTGAACGATGGGCTGGCCCAGATGGCGCTGATCGTGCTGCCCGCCCAGACCGACAAGCTGCCGCTGACCGGGATCAGCCAGCTTGCGGGCCTTGGAACCACGACTGTTCAATCGACCCGGGCCACGCGTGCGGTGCTCGAGGAAGAAGGCCCGATCCGCGACGAATACCTGGCAAACGACATTGTCCCGCTGTTGATCAACGTCTATCCATCCTATCAGATGTTGTCGCGGCGCGGGCCGATAGACAGCCTGTCGGCCATGCAGAACATTCCGATCAGCTCGGGCGGGGGCGCGCTGCTGGTTACCTTGGCCGAACTGGGCGCCGCGCCGGTCGAATCCGCCACGGGCGACGTCTACCTCTCGATGCAGCAGGGCACGGTGGATGCCACGATGCTCTCAACCGTCAGCATCATGCCTTACAACCTGCACGAGGTGATCAAATCCGTCAGTTCCAACGGGAATTTTGGCATCGCAACGGGCATCTGGTCGATCGACAAAGGCGTCTGGGACGGACTGACCGAGTCGCAACGCTCTGCGCTGAGGGGCTGCGGGCTGGAAACCGAGGAGGCCCTGGCGGCCTGGGTCGACGAACTTGTCAGCAAGACCCTGGAGGATCTGAGCGGCATGGGTATCGAGGTCTACGCCTTCCCGCAGGAAGAGCTTGAGAAGATCGACGTACACCTTGCCGCGGCGCGGGAAAACTACGTCGCCCGCCTTGCGTCCCGCGGCCTGCCTGCCGAGGATGCCTATCAGGATTACCTTCAGGCTCTCGACCGCTGATCGCGGCCAGGCCAGGCACTGTCGGGCGGCAATGTCGCTTGACAGACGAAATGGCCGGACCTTAAAAAATGAAGACTGACGCGAAGACGATTGAAACGACAGGGCGCCCGCTGCCTCGACAGTTCGGGCGCCACCACGTGACGGGCCGGCCCGCGGCAGGAGGATGCCCCGCCCGGCCCATGGAGGAGACCCCGAATGAAAAATATGATTGCGGCAGTCACCGCCGCCTCTGCGCTGACGCTTTCTCCGGTGGCCCAGGCGACGACGCTGACCTTCGCCCATGGCTTCAACGAAAACCACTTCTGGTATACTCAGATTATCGGCCCGATGATGGACTGCATCGGCACGCGCACCGACAAGGCAATCACCTTCGACCACTTTCCCGGCGGCACGATTGTCGGTCATTCCGATGCGCTGGATGCGCTGAACAACGGGCTGACCGCGATCACTCCGGTGGCCATCGGCTACCATACGACCGAAATGCCGCTCAACGGCATCCCGATGTTGCCCGGGCTCGGCACTTCCTCAGTTCAGATGACCGGCGCCTACCGTAACGTGCTCGACCAGCAGGGCGCCATGCTGGCCGAGTTCACGGACCACGACGTGCATCCGCTAGTGATCAGCATGTTCTCGGTCTACCAACTGCTGCTGGTGGGCGATCCGATCACCTCGATGGAGGACCTTTCGGGCCGGGTTATCCGTTCGGCAGGTGGGGCGCTGACCCTGACGATCGATGCCCTCGATGCGGCTGCGGCCGAGATCCCGATCACCGACCTCTACGTCGCTATGCAGAACGGCACCGTGGATGGCGCGCTCTCCGGCCTGTCCGCGGTCAAGCCCTTCGCGCTGCAGGAACAGGTCCGCTCAGTCAGCACCAATGGGGCATTCGGGTCGTTCGGCACGGTCCTCACCATGGATCTGGGCACTTACGAGACCCTGTCGGAAGATAACCGCGCCGCCGTCGACAGTTGCGCTTCCGAGATCGAGGCGGCTGCAGCCGTGTACTTGGACAAGGAGAACGAAGAGCTGAAGTCCGAGTTCGCCGCATTGGGGATTACCCTGTTCGAATTCCCCAACGAGATGCTTTCGGCCATACAGGCGCGCACCGGGTCGGTGATCGAGGCATATGTCTCGCGCCTCGACGGGCGCGGCAAGCCGGGCAGCGAAACGCTTCGGGCCTACGAAGCAGCCCTCAACTGAGCGCGGGCCGGTCCGTCGCGCGGTGGCCCGCGCGGCGGTGCCTGCGGGCAAGCAGACTGCTCCGTCGGGACCCAGCCAGGGTGTCCCGGACACCCCGGCCTACTCGGAAATGCCCAGTTGCTGGTGCTCGGCGGTGAAGTCGAGCTTTTCCTTGTAGGAGGTAACGTGACGCAACATCCGCCGCTGCGCGCCTTCCAAGTCCCTGTCCCTGATCGCGTCATTGATCCTTTGGTGGGACTTCACCACGATCTCGCGCACAGGGCGCACGAATTCCTCCCGCTTGGTCGCAGAGTAAAGCGCCGAAGAAATCGACCGCATCACGGTCAAGAAAAGCGGGTTGCCACTCGCCTCGACGATGGCCAAGTGCCAGTCGACATTGAGGCTGGAGAACATCGCCAGGTCATCGATGCTGCCGGCGAAGTCTCGGTGGATCCGGTCGAGGGTCTCGACCTGTTCATCGGTGCGGCAGAGGGCAGCTTGGGCGGCGGCCACCGGCTCGATCGCCTCGCGCACCGCCAGCAGATCTACGAAGCGGATATCGTGCCCGGCAATGAAAAGATCGATGGAATCGCTCAGCTGGGCGTGGCTGGGCGCGCAGATGAACGAGCCCCCGCGCCGGCCCCGGCGGACCTCGATCAGCCCCTGGGCGCCAAGCGCACGAAGGGCCTCGCGGATGGTGGCCCGGGAGACCGAGAACTGAACCATCAGTTCCCGCTCGCTTGGTAGAGAGGACCCGACCTTCAGCTCTCCTTTGACGATCTTGTCCTTGAGAGCCTGGGCAAGTGCCGAAGACCGCACGCCCGTCTCTTCCCCGAGGGGTTCCAGACCATTGGAAATCGTCATGTCTCAGTCTCTCTTCCGGTTGCCTTCCAACGCCATTCTGCCCAGGCGCGCTGAAAGGGCAGCCTATAGGCAAGTCACCATCGAATCAAATGGTTCAGCCAATATTAAGCCGCCCCGCCTGCCTGTGGCCAATCTCCGTCAAACTCCGCTTGCCATAGCGCGGCGTCGTGCCACCTGTGGCGGAATAGGCCGTCTGTCACTGCGCTGACTGGCGGCGGCGGTTAGGCGCGTCCGGGCCAGTCGACAAGCGACAACAGGGCACCGGCATAGAGAAGCTCCAGTTCCTCCTGCCCTAGCCCCGGCATTTCTTCAAGATAATGCGCGGCCTCCCAATAGCTATGCAGACCGTTGGTGCGGGTAAAATCGCCGCCCCAGGTCAGGCGTTGCGGACCGAAGGCGGCCAGGACCTGACGGATCGGTGCCCAGATGTCGCGGAAGGGGAAGGCTTCCGTCGAATGGGCGGGAACGCCGGTCAACTTCAGCGCCAGGTTCGGCAGGTCGGACAGTTCTAGCACCTCGCGCAGGGGCGCGAAGGGGTGTGCTTCACGATAGCCCACGATCGGCGGCGCCGAGCCAAGGCCAAGGTGATTGAGAAAGAAGGTCACGTGCGGGAAACGCGGCAGAAGCTCGGGCAGCGCGGCATTCACCGAGGGCAGCATGACCGCAAGCCCCAGGTCATTGCATGCTGCCAGCACGGGATCGAATGCGCCGGCCCGGATTGCCTCTGACGAGCGCAGCTCGGGAAGTCGGATCCCGATTAGGCCACCTCGCCGCAGCGCCTCGAGCTCTACGGAAAGATTCGCCGACCCGGGCGCGACAATCCCCGTGAGGCGAAACCTTTCGGGCCAGCGCGCCACTGCCGCCAGCTCCTCGGTATTGTCCTGTGGGCCGTAGACGCCGAGCGTGGCGAGGACCGCGCCCTCGACCCCGGCCTCCTGCATCTCTTCCAGCGCCATTTCGACGGTATTGGTCTGCCCCGCATGTTGCAGGAACGAAGGTCGGTCACGGTAGCGCGCGCGATACTCCGGGTCCCAAGGGCGGCTCGGGCGGTCGGATTTCCAGATATGGACCTGCGCATCGATCTTCAGCACGGGAGGCCTCTTGTCTTGCACGAAAACGCGGGCCGGTTCGCCGGTCCGCGCGCCTTTTCTTGTCGCAACCGGTCACTGCATGTAGGCAAGCCAGAGCGAGAGCGATGGAAAGAGAAGCAGTAGCGACAGGATCACAAGCTCCCCCAGGGCGAAAGGCATGACACCCTTGAAGCTTTCCTTCAGGTCTGTCCCCGTGGCTGAGGACGTGACGAAGGTCACCAGCCCCAAAGGTGGCGTGATCATTCCGATCTCGGCCGACTTGATGATGACGACACCCCACCAGATCGGATCGTAGCCCAGCCCCACCATCAGCGCGGTACTGATCGGCGCGGTCAGGATCAGGATCGCGGCCTGGTCCATGATCATCCCCATGATAAGATACAGGAAAACCACACCCAGCATCACCGCCGTCGGCGGAAGGCCGCTTTGCCCGATCCAGGTCAGCAGCGTGTCGGTGATCCGTGAGAATGAGATGAAATAGCCGAAGATATGGGCCCCGAAGACAATGATGATGATCATCGAGCTGATCCGCATCGTTCCGCCCACGGCATCGGCAAAGCGGCGCGTGTTCATGCGGCGGCCATAGAGCGCGATCAGGAAGGCCCCCAGGGCCCCGAGGGCGGCGATCTCAGTCGGGGTGGCAACCCCGGTATAGAGCCCGCCCAGAACCACGGTGATAAGTGCCAGCATCGGCCAGAGCGATCCCCTACCCTCTTCGACGGTGAAGTTGGCCGCTTCCGCCTCCTGCTCTTTGCTGGGGCCCAGGCTGGGCTTCAGCCAGAGGGTGATCGAGATGGTGATCATGTAGCCCACGCAGGTCAATAAGCCTGGGATCACGCCGGCCAGGAACAACCGCCCGATCGAGGTTTCCGTCATGATCCCGAATAGGATGAAGGCAACCGAGGGCGGCACCATGATTGCCAATGTCCCGGCCGTGGCGATCGTGCCCACCGAGAAGGAGGGCGCATAGCCAGCCTTGGTCATGGCCGGGAAGGAGGCGCGCGCCAGAGAGGCTGCCGATGCGGTACTGGATCCGGTGGCGGCCGCGTGCACGGTGCCGGCCAGGATACAGGCCATGGCCAAGCCACCGCGCAGCTTGCGCATCGCGCGGTTGCACGACAGCAGCAGATCCTGTGCGACGCCGCTTGATGCCAGGAATTCCGACATCAGCACAAACATCGGGATGGTCATCAGAAGCGTGCTGGCGGTGGTACTGTGCACGACCTTCGAGGTCAGCGCCATGATCGACCCGACGGGGATCGTGAAGTAGAGGCTGATCACCCCTGCCATCCCCAGCGCCACGCCAAGCGGCAGCGCCAACAGGATCAGCAGCAAAAGGACGCCGACACCATATGCAAAGCTCATAGTTCCCCCTCCTGGGGCTTGTCTTTCTCACCTAGCCAGTCGGCATAGTGAAGGTCTTCCGACGGACCGAAGGCCATCAGCAGCATCCGCAGGCTGAGAAGGCCCAGCCCTATGGGTATCCAGACCCAGGACCAGGACACGGGCCAATCGATCAGGCCCATTTCCACATCGCCCCTTTGGAAGACTTCCCAGAAGTGCTCTCCGGCGAGCCAGCCGAGGGTGCCGAAATACGCTGCGCCGATAATCTTGCCGAGACGCAGGAGCGAAAATGCCATCCCGTGCGGGAGCAGGCTGGCCAGAAAAACGATCCGGATGTAGCCGCCGGTCCGATAGCCCCAAGCCATCGGCATTACGAACATACCAACCATCAGATAGTAGGTCGTCAGATAGGCGTTCCAGGTCAGAGGAGCATTGAAGAAGTATCGCAGGATCGCGTCCGTCGAAGTCAGGACCATCGCGGCAACCATGAACACGCCGCCGACACAGGCGGCGATGAGTTCCGGAACGCGGAGTGCTCTGTCGAGCACTCCGTATAGTCCGGGCCTTTCCATTTCAGCTGCGGACATCACTCTTTGATCGCTCCGAGATAGTCATCCAGAGCCTGCTGCGCCGGCATGCCGCGCGCTTCGAGCCTCTGTACGTAGTCCGCTCGGGCGGCGGCCAGTTTTTCTTCGATCTTACCAAGCTCCTCGGCCGAATAATCGAACACCTCCATCCCTGCGTTACGCAGTTCCTGTTGCTGTTCGATAGTCCAGCTGTCGGCCCAGGCGCCCAGCTCACCCTCCACCTTGAGGCCGCAATCACGCATGGCGACCTGCTTTTCCTCCGACAGGCCCGCGTAGACATCCGCGTCGATCGACCAGATGCCGGTCGCCACGCCAAAGCTGCCGTTGCCGCTGATCGACTTGGAAACCTCTTGCAGGCTGTAAGGAGTGACACTTGCAGTCGAGAGCATGGTGCCATCAACTGCGCCCTGTTGCAGCGACAGGTAGATGTCGGCTGCAGGCGATTGGATCGCCGTCGCCCCGGTCGCGGCCAGCGTCACCATCAGCGTACCGCCACCTGTGCTGATCCGCTTGCCCTGCAGCGCCTCCAGGCTGTCGAAGGGCTCCCCGCGCGAAATCATCTGGTAGGGCGGAAAAACATTGATCATCAACGGGACGATTTTGTTGGCCGCATATTCGTCATGGATCGGGCCCGGTTCCTCCAGCACGCGGCGGGTCGCCATCGTCGTGTCCAGCGCTCCGCTGCCCAGGCCCGGCAACAACGTCACCCCGGTCAGGGGCAGCTTGTCGGTCTGGGCACTGAGCACAATGTAGGAAATCTGCGCCAGTCCGTTGTTCACCGCAGAAAGAGATTCGAAGAAGCTCGCGATCTGGCCGCTGTGAAAGTAGTCGAAGGTGATTTCACCATTCGTCGCTTCCGTCACGCAGTCCATGTAGGGCACCCCGCCCTGGGTCGAGCCCCAGTGGGTCGGTGGCAAGTTCGTCGTCACGACGAACGTCTCCGCCTGTGCTTGGCTGGCAAAGGTAGCAGCACCCAAAAATGATGCGCACACAACTTTGATGGCATTGTTCATGATTGTCCTCCCTAGGTGGATCATGCCGCTCTCCCAGGCGGCAAGTGGCAGTTTTGCCGCGATCCGTGGGGGCAGTATCAGGGAGCGAAGCCGATCCTGTCAAGTAATGGTTCGACCTTTAATTTCGATCACGAGAAATATCACCAAGTCATTGCTGGTAGGTGATTTTATCCTGTTCATGATCGACCTTCGGCAAGAAATCTCCGGGGCTTGAACCAAATCGTGAGAGCCTTGCCACACCAATCGCGTTTCGGATTCGCCAGCCGCTTCGGCCCAGCAAAGCACTACGGCCCACAACACGGCACAGTGATGCTCCACGTGCACTTGATGTCACGAATTCATTTTGGTATGACCATTAATAAGGGGACCGTTCACCCTGCGACCGACACCGACCGCCCCGCAGCAATGACCTGCGGAACTGGTCAGGCTTATCCGCGGTGAACCATCAAGGGAGAGACCATCATGAGGCTCAAGGGCAAGGTAGCCCTGATCACCGGCGCAGGCGCCGGGATCGGCAAGGCCTGCGCGGAAGTGTTCTGCGAGGAAGGTGCGTCGGTGATTGTCGCCGAATACGACGCCGAGACCGGTAAGGCGGCCGAAGCCGCATTGCGCGAACGAGGGTTCGCCTGCACTTTTGTGCAGACCGATGTTTCGGACGGGGACGCGGTCAAGGCCGCAGTGGATGCGGCCGTATCGATCTACGGTAGGTTGGACATCATCTACAACAACGCTGGTGGATCGTCCCTGATGGACGGCAAGGTACACGAAACCCCCTATGAGGAGTTCTGGAAGAAGGTCGGTACCGACCTTTTCGGTGTTTGGGCGGGGTGCCATCATGCCATCCCGCACCTGATCGCTGCGGGCGGCGGGGCGATCATCAATGCTACCTCGGTCCTCGCGATCATGGGGACCAAGGGACGCGATGCCTATACGGCAGCGAAAGGGGGCATCATCTCGCTCACCCGATCCATGGCGGTGGAATATGCCGAACACAGCATCCGCGTGAATGCCGTCGCCCCGGGGGTGACCACCACCGAAAGAGTCCGCAAGCGCCTAGAGGAATCGAATCCCGGTCCCATGTCCACTGCCGCGCGCAGCCTGCTGGGCACGGTCCAGCCGCGCGAAATTGCCTATGCGGTACTTTTCCTGGCTTCGGACGAGGCAAAGAAAATCACCGGGCAGACAATCGTGGTCGATGCCGGCCTGACAATTTCCTGATTGCGGTAACACCGGGCGCGGTCCGCTGGATCCGCCCCGGATTCCGGGAGGAGGACCTATCATGCAGCCCCCTGCACACTACAATATCACAGGTCAGGCCTACAGCCTGCCTGACCTGGTATTCGTTCACGGATACCTCTGCGATCACACTGACTGGACGCCCTTGATCGAACGTCTTTCAGATAGGTTTCGCTGCATCGCGCTGGATCTGCCGGGACACGGCCAGACCCCGGCTAAGGAAACCTCGATGGCAATTGCGGGCGCGGCGGTGAATGCCGTCCGTCAGGCCATCGGCACCCGGCCCGCGATCCTGATCGGCCACAGCCTGGGCTGCAAGATCATCCGCGAAGCCTATAGGCAAGACCCAGAGGGAATTGCCGGGCTGATCCTGATCGACGGCAGCCTCTATGTCAGCGACCGCGAGACGATGTTGAGCAACGCCATGGCAGCGCTCGAACCCGGAATGGAAGCTTTCCGCACCGCACTCTTCGAACGGATGTTCACCGAGCACACAACCGAAACCCAGCGACGCTTCCTGGTGCAACGCGCCCTTTCGGTCGACGACGCGCTGGCACGGGATTTCTTTCTTGATTCCGTTGACTGGGACGCCCGCCACGCGGTGGCGACCCTGGACGCCTGTCGCGTCCCCGGGATGGTCATCCAGGCCACCACTTTCGATAGCCAATTCCGCTGGCGCCCCCTGCCTCCGGGCAGTTCCACCGGCTTGATCGACGCAATGCGTGCACGGCTCGAAGATTTCGAACTGGAGATCATTCCCGATGCCGGGCACTTCGTCATGACCGAGCAGCCTGAGCTGACTGCATCTGCTATCGTGCGCTTTGCCGAACGGATCGGCGCGCCCGCCAACCAGACGGCCAGCTGACCCACACGTCCAAACAAAAAATACCATGCTGGACGGCGTTGCGCTTGCGGGCTGCGATGCTGGGGTTCTTCAGCCTCAGGAGGTTCAGCATGGTCAAGAAGGCAACGCGCATCGCGCGCTTCATTGCGGCAGTAGATAATCGCCCGGTCTTCGTCGGGCTCGACGTTCACAAGAACACCTACTCGGTCGCGATCTTTGAGCCGCAAGACGGTCTGGTCGAGACGTGGACCTGTCCGGCAGGGGAGGATGCTCTTGCCGCGCAGCTTGCGGGTCTCGGCTGCCGGATAGAGCATGTCGTCTATGAGTCCGGGCCGACCGGCTTCGCTCTGGCCCGCGCTCTGGAAAGGGCAGGTTTCGCCGTCTCGGTGATTGCGGCCTCGCGCATCCCGCGCGGCTACGCCGCGTCCGCAAAGACGGATCGTCTCGATGCGGTGAAGCTCGCGAGCTATTTCGCCAGAGGGCTGCTGCGCCCCGTCGCGGTGCCGACCGTCGAGCAGGAAGGCTATCGCGCGCTTGTCCGGCGGCGGAAGCGGATTGCGGAGAGCCGGGCCAAGATCAAGCAGAAGATCAAAGGCTTCCTGCTGGCGTCGGGGATCACGGAACCTGCCAGTCTCCGCTCGTGGACACTGGCCGCGTCCAAGGACCTTTCCGCCCTCGAGATACCGCCCGAGCATCGCACGGCGCTCGCTTCGATGGTGCGCGAGTACCTGTTCCTGCTGTCCGAAGACAAGCTGCTGCGGGCCGAGATCAGAGAAGCGACGGGGCGGATGCATTCGGAGCGGTTCAAGCGCCTGACCGCGGTTGCCGGAGTGGGCGAGACGGCGGCGGCGCACTTCCTCGCCGAAGTGTTCTCCCCGGAACGGTTCGACAGACCGGAGGAGGTCACGTCCTATCTCGGCCTTGCGCCCGTGGTCAGCCAGAGCGGCAACGGCCCGGCCCGCGCAAAGCTGCGGCCTGTCGGTCAGAAACGCCTGCGTGGCATCTTGGTCGAAGCGGCATGGCAGTGGAGCTGGCGCGACCCGGAGGCCAAAGCGATCTACAACCAGCATTTCGCGAAGCATGGGATCGGGCAGAAGGCCATTGTCGCCGTCGCTCGCAAGCTCGCGATCAAGCTCTGGCGCCTGTCGGTGGAGACGCCGTCAGTGCCAGCGGAGGGTGCCGCGCGCGGGGCCTGGTCGGGATAACCGACAACAAAAAAAGGCGGCACCCTCATCTACCGGCGCGTACCGAAAGCGGTACTTGGTGATCCTGCACCCTTACAGGCACGAATAAGAAAAGGCTTACGCAAGCCGGTGACAGCTTCGGTTTGGCCCTTATCCCGCGGCGCGACGCGCCTGCGGGCACGTCAAGGCTATCAACAATGAACGTCGGCACGCGGGGTTGATGGGACCTTCGCCGCTGCCATCACGAGCGGCAGGATCGCGGGACAAAGGGTGCATTCGCTGCGGATGCGCAGATGGCTGCTTCAGGTTTGGCGCACCGATAGGACATTGCAGCAGGTCGCGCCGGTTAGTCC
>NZ_QBKN01000034.1 GCF_003054175.1 Allosediminivita pacifica | reverse complement strand
GGGCAGGCTGCCAGGAAGGCGCGGGTGTGGTCCGCGACAAGATCCGGTGTCAGCTCGGTGACGAGGCCGCGCAGGCCGCTGGTACCGAATTTGGGGGCCATGAAATCTCTCCCTGGAAAAGTTCCCTGGGCGAGGGTGTCGCCCGAACGGGGCCCGACCTCAATGGCAAACCGCACAACTTCGACGTGTGAAGCGGCGACCTGCCACGATACTGATCTCAAAGACCGTGATGCTCCCGGTACCATGCCACGAAGCGTGAAACCCCTTCGGTGACGGGCGTATGGTGACCGGTTCCCGTCAGGCTTTCCAGGAGGGTGGTATCGGCCCAGGTGGCGGGCACGTCCCCGGGCTGCATGGGCAGCATGTTGCGCTGCGCGGTGCGCCCGGTCGCCGCCTCGATGGCGGCGATGAACTCGGTCAGGGCCACGGGGGCGGAATTGCCGATATTGACCACACGGAAGGGCGCCACCGGTGAGAGGCTGTCGCCCTCGGGCGCCTGCCCCGCCGCGGGGCGTTCCGGCACGGCATCCATCAGCCGGCGCATGGCCCCCACCAGGTCGTCGATATAGGTGAAGTCGCGCTTCATGTCGCCATGGTTGTAGACGTCGATCGGCGCGCCCTCGAGGATCGCGCGGGTGAACTTGAACAGCGCCATGTCCGGCCGCCCCCAGGGCCCGTAGACGGTGAAGAAGCGGAACATGGTGACCGGCAGCCCGAACAGGTGGGCATAGGAATGGGCCATGCTCTCGGTCGCCTTCTTGGTGGCGGCGTAGAAGGACATCTGGTGATCGGCGCGCATGGTCTCGCGGTAGGGCATCTCGGTGTTGGAGCCGTAGACCGAGGAGGTGGAGGCCAGCAGCATGTGGCGCGGCGGATGCGCGCGCGCGGCCTCGAGCAGTTCGAAGGTGCCGGTGATGTTGCTCTCGAGATAGGCGCGTGGCGCCTCGATCGAGTAGCGCACCCCGGCCTGGGCCGCGAGGTGGATGACGAAGTCGGGGCGATGCCGCTCGAAGAGCTCCATCAGCAGGCCGGGCGTTTCCACCCGGTCGATGACCGGTGTAAACCCCTCGGAGGGGCTCAGACGGTCCAGCCGCGCCTGCTTGAGCGTGACATCGTAGTAGTCCGTCATGGCATCGAGCCCGACGACCGCATGGCCCTCGTCAAGCAGCAGGCGACTGACGTGGTAGCCTATGAAGCCGGCAGCGCCGGTGACGAGGATCGTGGCCATCTGCGGGGTCCTTCCGGCGAGAAGAGCACTCAGTACGGGAGGTCTTGTGAAACATCTGCCCGCCCTTGGCCAGCCCGGGCCGGGGTCTCAGCCAGCAGAGACGGAAAACCCGAAGCGCATGCTGCCGCCAGGGGCAAGTGTCACACTGCCGGGACGGGCGGTCATCTCGGGGCCGGCGCCTTCCTCGGCGGCCATGCCGTGCCAGGGCTCGATGCAGATGTACGGTGCGCCGGGTTTCTGCCAGATGCCGAGATGCGGCGTGTTCTCGAAGGCGAAGCGCAGCGCGGGTGCGTCCTGCCCCGCCGCCTCGAGGCGCAGCGCAGTGCCCGCCCCTTCGGGAAAGATCATGGCGTCTTCCTCGAAGAGACCGGGATCGAGGGTCAGCACGCCTGCGGAAAAGGGTGAGGGGAGACGATCGGGCGCGAGCAGCCCCCCTGCCCCGAGCCGGGCCAGCGGCGGCTCGGCACCGTTTTCCAGCACGACACGGTGGGGCTGGTCTTCGGCGCCCGGCAGCGGCCAGCGGAAGGCGGGGTGGAAGCCGAAGCCGAAGGGCAGCGGCACCTCGCCGGGGTTCTCCACCTCGGCGGTGACGGTCAGGGTGGCACCCTCCAGCGCGTGGGTGACGGCAAGGCGGAAGGCAAAGGGATAGGCGGCGCGGGTCTCTTCGCTGTCGGTGAGCACGTGGCGGCACCAGTCCGGCCCGGCCTCTTCCAGCACAAAGGTGCTGCGGCGGGCGAAACCGTGCTTGGCCATGGGGTAGGTCGCGCCGTCGAAGGCCACCGTGTCCCCCGGCGCGCCACCGACCATGGGAAAGAGGATGGGCGCGCGCCCCGACCACCAGGCGGGATCACCGTCCCAGAGCAGCTCTCCCCTGCCCTTCAGCGTGAGGCTCTGCGTCTCGGCGCCGAGGGCGGCAACGGTGGCGGTCAGGGTATCGGAGTCGATGGTGACGGTGTCGGACATGGTGCTGGGTCTCCGGCGGGCTCTGTTTTTCGGGGTAGGCCGCGGAACGGGGAGCCGCAAGCCCCCTGCCCGGCTCAGCCCTTGGTGAGCGCGTCGATGGCGGCAAGCCGCCCCAGCAGCGCCGGCAGCCGGTCCACGGGCACCATGTTGGGCCCGTCCGAGGGGGCGTTGTCGGGGTCCTCGTGGGTCTCGACGAAAAGCCCCGCGGCGCCCACGGCCAGCGCCGCGCGCGCCAGCGGTTCGACGAATTCGCGCTGCCCGCCCGAGGTGCCCCCCTGCCCGCCCGGCAGTTGCACCGAGTGGGTGGCATCAAAAATCACCGGGTAGCCGGTCCCGGCCATGATCGGCAGCGCGCGGAAGTCGCTTACCAGCATGTTGTAGCCGAAGCTCGCGCCGCGTTCGCAGAGCAGGATGTTCTCGTTGCCCGTCGAGGCGATCTTGGCGGCGACGTTGGCCATGTCCCAGGGCGCGAGGAACTGGCCCTTCTTGACGTTGATGACGCGGCCGGTTTCGCCAGCGGCGAGCAGCAGGTCGGTCTGGCGCGACAGGAAGGCGGGGATCTGCAGGATGTCGGCCACCTCGCCCGCGCGGGCCACCTGGCCCGTGTCATGCACGTCGGTCAGCACCGGGCAGCCGAATTCCTCGCGGATGGCGGCGAGGATCTCGAGGCCCTTCTCGATGCCGAGCCCGCGTTCGCTGCCCAACGAGGAGCGGTTGGCCTTGTCGTAGCTCGCCTTGAAGACGAAGGGGATGCCGTAGGGCGCGGTGGCCTCGGCGATCTTCGCACACAGCATGCGCGAATGCTCGAGGCTCTCCATCTGGCAGGGCCCGGCGATCAGCGCGAAGGGCGCCGCGTTGGAGAAGCTGACCGGGCCGGCGGCCACGGTGCGGGGTTGGACGGTCTCGGTCATGTGCTCTCCGCGCGCAGGATGGTTTCGATGCGGTCGACGTCCTCGGGGTTGTTGAGCTCCCAGAAGACGCGGCCCCGGCCCTCGACCTCGACGCATTGCAGGCGGGCGCCGTTCTCGAGGAAGCGCAGCTGTTCGAGGCCCTCGAGGGTTTCGAGCGGGCCGGGTGCCCAGCCAAGGTAGGCGGCGAGCGCCGCAGGCCGGTAGGCGTAGACGCCCACGTGGTGGAAGACGGGCACCGTGTCGCCGGCGTCAAAGACCGCATCGCCGGTGAAGGGGATGACCTCCTTGCTGAAATAGAGGCCGCGCCCTGCCCCGTCGAAGACGGCGGTGGTGCCGCCCACGCGGCCCGCGCGCCGGTCCTGGCGGAACATCTCGAGCGTGGCGGGATCGCAGCGCAACACCGGCGTCGCCGCGTCCAGCGTGGCGTCGGCGCGCATGGCGCCGATGAGATCCGACAGGAACCAGGCGGGCGTCAGCGGCGCGTCGCCCTGCAGGTTCACCACCACCTCGGGGGAAAGCCCCGCACGCGCCAGCGCGTCGGCGCAGCGCTCGGTCCCGTTGCGGCAGTCGGGATCGGTCATGATGACCTCGGCCCCGAAGCCCCGGGCCGCCTCGGCGATGCGGTCATCGTCGGTGGCCACGTAGACGGCATCGGCCTCGGGCACGGCGCGGGCCACCTCCCAGGTCCATTGCAGGAGCGGCTTCGCCACGCCGTCGGATCCCCGCAGGGTCGCCAGCGGCTTGCCCGGGTAGCGGGTCGAGGCATAGCGCGCGGGGATCAGGATCACGGTCTTCACGTCTGTCACCTTGGTCACCTTTCAGGCCACGCCGGCGCGCAGCAGGTCGTGGATATGCAGCAGCCCCTGCACGCGGTGGTCTGCGTCCACCACGAAAAGCGCGCTGATCTTGGCCTCGTTCATGATCTTGAGCGCCTCGGAGGCGAGCGTGTCGGGGGACACGGTCTTGGGATTTCGCGTCGCAACCTCGCCCGCGGTGCTGTCGAGCAGCCGGTGCATGTTGCGCCGCAGGTCGCCATCGGTGACGATCCCGGCGAGCCGCCCGTCCTCGACCAGCCCGGCAAGGCCGAAGCCCTTGGCCGACATGAGCACCAGCCCCTCGGACATGGGCGTCGCCGGTTCGACCAGCGGCAGGTCTGCCCCGGCATGCATCAGCCGCGCCACGCTGAGCAGCTGCGCCCCGAGCTTGCCGCCCGGGTGGAACACCTCGAAATCCTCGCGCCGGAAGCCGCGCTTTTCCATGAGCGCCACCGCCAGCGCATCACCGAGCGCGAGCGTCGCGGTGGTCGAGGTGGTCGGCGCCACGCCGATCGGGCAGGCCTCGGGCGCGTCGGGCAGCAGCAGGGTCACGTCGGCCTGCCGTGCCAGCGTGCTGTCCGCGCCGCCGGTGACGGCGATGAGCGGGATGGCGAAACGGCGGCTGTAAGTGACGAGATCGGCCAGCTCGGTGGTTTCGCCCGAGTTGGAGATGACGAGGCAGACGTCCTTCTCGGTGATCATGCCGAGATCGCCGTGGCTGGCCTCGGTCGGGTGCACGAACTGCGCGGGCTGGCCGGTCGAGGCGAAGGTGGCGGCGATCTTGCGGCCCACGTGGCCGGACTTGCCGATGCCGCTGACGACGACGCGCCCCTGCGCGGCCTGCAATATCTCGAGCGCGCGGGCATGATCGGGCCCGAGCGAGGCGCTCATCTGCACGAGCGCCTCGGCCTCGATGCGCAGCACGCGAGCGATCCGGTCCAGCCCTTCCTGCGGGTCCGGGGGCACGGCTGCGTTCTCGCGCATATCGATGTCCTCGCTGAGACTTACAAAGGCCGTGGGCATACCACGAGGGTTGTGCGCCCACTTATCCGGCCAGGGCCTGAGGCTTCAACCGTTGAAAGGCTTAGCCATGTCGGATGCCGGTGGCTTCACTCTCATTGAGCGGCATGTATGTCCCCGGCGTCTCAAAGCTGGCCCCTAGCCGAAAGCTGCGCCGAATTTTCCCTTGGCACCTGGTGCAACTTGCCTCATACAGAAACATATAGAGAACATATGGCGATGACCGTCGATGTTCTAACGAAAAACAAGTAGCGTGGCGAAGGAGTTGTCGGCTACCCAGAAGGGGTAGGCGTATGACGTTTCTACGCGAGAACCAGCTAGATCTTTTTCCTTTGGAGCCATCCGCCCGCAAAGAGGACGGATACCAAGAGTCTGGCGGCAATGTCGTCGCCAAGCCCGCGCACGATATTCCGCAAGCTTCAAGCGACGGTACTGGTCTAAACAGAGAGCGCGCTGATCGCTCTGCTGCACCGCGCAAAGCGGCGGCTTTGCGGACCGAAAAGCAACCGCGCAAGCTCTTCCTGTCCGACAAAGAAGTGGCCGAGAGATACTCCGTCTCCCGCCCGACTATCTGGCGCTGGGTTAAGACGGCTCCCGGATTCCCGCCGCCGGTCCGCCTGGCACAGGGCACGACACGCTGGGCGGTGGATGCTCTCGCAGAATACGAGCGCAACCTGAACGATGCCTCTCGCGCAGGAGGAGCATCGTGAGCCGTTCCTATCGCGGGGTCCGCCCCAAGACCCACCGGGTCTACTCCGTCCAAGACGTCCTGACACTCTATGACATCTCTCGAAACACGGTTTGCAACTGGGTTCGGGGCGGGCTTGTCCCCGTGGACAAGCAAAAACCGCAACTCTTCCGCGGGGCCGAGCTTGCTCGCTTTCATGCCGATCGGCGCCAAGAGAGGCCGAAGTTGCGCTCCGGTGAGTTCAAGTGCTTGGGCTGCAAGGCCGTGTTGTTCCCTGAAACCACGACGGTCTGTTTCCAGACGAGCTCGAAGGGAGAAATGTTCGCGAATGCGACTTGCCCGGACTGCGGAGCAAGCTTGATGAAGCGTCTAGGTAAGACGGAATACGACAGCATCCGCAATTGCCTTGATACCAATACGAGCCTGAACTCGATAGACGAAGAACTGGGCGCGCGCCCCGCTTGTATTGGGACAAATCAGGCTAAGCCTGCGCAAACGCAGCCGTCGCCCAACGATCGGCTCATCCGCGACTGGCAGGACTATGCCGGGCGCTACACGGAGAAGACCGTGGATGCCCATCTTGCCGCCATCCGCTCTTTCGAGGCCTTCATCCAGCTGAAGTCCTTCTCCAAGGTGACAACAGATGACGCAGCGGCCTGGCGAGAGGATGTCGTCTCTTCAGGGGGCGGCGGACTTTCGCATTCCACCATTCGGCACAGGGCCTCACATCTCAGGGCGTTTTTCGAGTGGCTTGGAAAGGAGGCCGGGTTCCGGCACCTCGCCCCCGTACCGGCGTACTTCGAGCTGCCGCGTCGGTTTCATCAGAAGAAGGTTTCGAAGTCGCGGGAGTATCCAACACTCGATGAAGCCGAGGAAATACTGGATGCCATGCCGACGAAGACCCTCAAGGATCGCCGGCAGCGTGCCATCTTTGCCTTCGCCTTTTTGGGCGGTTTGCGGGCGGACGCGCTGATCACGGTTCGGCGCCGGCACGTGGATCTCGCCCGGCGGCAGATCACCCATGACGGTGAGGAAATGCGCACGAAAAACGGCAAGAGTTTCGTGGTGAACTGGTTTCCCCGCACCGAACACTTCCGTCAGGTCTTCATTGCATGGTTTGAGGAGGGCACTGCGCTAGGCTTGCAACCTGACGATGCTCTGTTCCCCGATCTCGCCAGCCTTTCCTCAGCACGCCGCAGGAAGAAGGATCCGATTGCCCCGATGAAGACGATTGGGGCAGTTTCCGAGGCCTTCAAGATAGCCTCAAAGAACCGAGCCACAGCCTATTCTCCGCACTCCGCACGCCACACGCTGGTTCAGCTCGGAGATCAAATCTGTAGAACCGCCGAGGCCCGGAAGGCGTGGTCACTGAATCTGGGGCACGCTTCCGAGGAAGTCACATGGAGGTACTACGGAAAGGTCGATGACGGCCGCAAGCGCGAGATTTTCGAGGTGTTTGAGGCTGCAGAGCCCTCCACCTCTGATGAGCTTGAGCTGATGCTCGCCTACCATGAGCATAAACTGATGCGCGGAACGCCCGAATTCGAACAGGCCGAGGTATTGGTCTTTGCCCGCCAGCAGGAACGGAGATGGAATGATCAGAGGTGATACATGGCACGACCAGATACTGTGGACCGCACCGTCGGGGCATGGCTACAGGAACAATCTCAGATCGCGGCTATCTTCGCGGTCCTGAGAACCGAGGCCTCTCGGTGATCTCGATGCGCCCCGCCAGCCGCAAGGAAAGGGAACTGCTATGACCAAGACGCCGCTCAGCGAAGCCAAGGTTCAGGAGATGATTGCCAGCGACCCGGATGCTCCGGAAGCCACTGACGCGCAGCTTGCCCAGGCGAAGCCCTTCACTGAGGCGTTCCCGGCGCTGGCCGAGAAGATGCGCAAGAATGTGGGCGGTCGTCCGAAGGCGGAGAACCCGAAGGGGGCTGTGTCGCTGCGCCTCGATCCCGAAGTGGTGTCCCGGTTCAAGGCCGGGGGGCCGGGCTGGCAGACGCGCATGAACGAAGCACTGCGGCAGGCTGCGGGACTGACTTGATGCGGAGAAGTCGGCTACCTGCTGGCCGGCCGCCTATCCTGCATCAGGATCAATGGGGCGTGAGCCTCGCGCGCAGCGCCACCTTCAGCGCATACGCGAAGGGGAGAGAGATCAATTTCGATGTTTCGCGCGCGAAACATGGGGAGCGAAGCCCCCTACTCCGCCTCGCGGATCAGTGCCGCCAGGTAGCCGCCGTAGTCGGTCTTGCCAAAGGTCTTCGCGTGCTGGGCCATCAGTTCCTTGCCGATCCAGCCGTTGTGCCAGGCGATCTCTTCGGGGCAGCCGATCTGCAGGCCCTGCCGCTGCGACATGGTCCGCACGAAGTTGCCGGCATCGAGCAGGCTGGCGTGGGTGCCGGTGTCGAGCCAGGCGTAGCCGCGCCCCATGGTCTGGACGCTGAGCGTGCCCTCCTCGAGGTAGCTCTGCAGGAGCGAGACGATCTCGAGCTCGCCCCGCGCCGAGGGGGTGATCGCGCGCGCGCGCGCAGGGGCCTCGGCGTCGAGGAAGTAGAGCCCGGTGACGGCGAAGTTCGAGGGCGGCACCTCGGGCTTCTCGATGATCTCGCGCGCGGTACCGTCCTTGTCGAAATCCACCACGCCGTAACGCTCGGGATCGACCACGTGGTAGCCGAAGACGGTGCCGCCCTTTTCCTGCGCGTCCGCCGACTGCAGCGCCTCGGGGAGACCGTGGCCGAAGAAGATGTTGTCGCCCAGCACCATGGCCGAGGGCGCCCCGTCGAGGAAGTCCTCGGCCAGCAGGTAGGCCTGCGCCAGCCCGTCCGGCGAGGGCTGGGTGATGTAGGTGAAGCTCATGCCCCACTGGCTGCCGTCCTGCAGCAGGCGGCGGAACTGGTCCTGATCGTGGGGCGTGGTGATGATGGCCACCTCGCGGATGCCGGCGTGCATCAGCACCGAGAGCGGGTAGTAGACCATGGGCTTGTCGTAGACCGGCATGAGCTGTTTCGAGACGCCCATGGTGATCGGGTAGAGCCGCGTGCCCGAACCCCCTGCGAGGATGATGCCCTTGCGTTCCGTCATGCCAATGCTCCGAGGTCTTTGAGGACGTGGTCGAGATCGGCCCGCCAATCGGGCCGGGTGATCCCGAGCCGCTGCAGGCTGCTGCAGTCCAGGCGTGAATTGGCCGGGCGCCTGGCGGGGGTCGGATAGTCCGCCGAGGGGATGTCCTCGACCTCCACCTGGCGCCCGGCGCGGGAGAAGATCTCGCGCGCGAAATCGGCCCAGCTCACGTCCGGCGCGCCGGCGAAATGATAGGTCCCGGTGACGCCGCGGGAGCGCCCCAGGGCGCCCGCCGCCGCCACGCAGGCCGAGGCGATGGGACCCGCCGCGGTCGGGCCGCCCACCTGGTCGGCGACGATGGTCAGTCGGCCCCGGCTTTCCGAAAGGCGCAGCATGGTCTTCACGAAGTTGCTGCCGTGGGCGGAGAAGACCCAGCTTGTCCGCAGGATCACGTGCGGCCCGCCGGCCGCACGCACCTCCTCCTCACCGGCGAGCTTGCTGCGCCCGTAGGCCCCGAGCGGCGCGCAGGGCGCGTCGGGGCGAAACGGCATCTCGCCGCTGCCGTCGAAGACGTAGTCGGTGGAGATGTGCACGAAGGGGATGCCTTGCGCCGCGCATTCCCGCGCCATCACGCCCGGCGCCTCGCCGTTGATGATGGTGGCAAGCGTCTCCTGCTCCTCGGCCTTGTCCACGGCGGTATAGGCGGCGGCGTTGATGACGAGCGGGGGAGCTGCGGCACGGATCGCCGCGCCACAGGTGTCGGGATCGGAGAGATCTGCCTCCTCGCGGCCAAGGAACCGCGCGCCGGGCAGCCTGCGGCTCAGTTCGCGCGCCACCTGCCCCGTTCTGCCGAAGACCAGCACGCTCATGACCCTACCCCCAGCCGTAGCCCGACGCCCTGACGATCCTGCAGCGCCCGCCACCAGGCCTCGTTGTCGAGATACCATTGCACGGTGCGCTCAAGCCCCTCTTCCACCGTCACGCTCGGCCGCCAGCCGAGTTCGGCGCGGATGCGCGACGGGTCGATGGCATAGCGCGCGTCATGCCCGGGGCGGTCGGTGACGAAGGTGATCTGATCGGTGTAGCTGCCTTGCGCCTTGGGGCGTTTCGCGTCGAGAATCCCGCAGAGCGTCCTGACCAGTTCGAGGTTCGTGCGCTCGTTCTCGCCCCCGATGTTGTAGGACCGGCCCACCGCACCCTTTTCCACCACGAGCAGCAGCGCGTCGGCATGATCCTCGACGTAAAGCCAGTCGCGGATGTTGGACCCGTCGCCGTAGATCGGCAGCGGCCTGCCCGCCAGCGCGTTCAGGATGATGACCGGGATCAGCTTCTCGGGGAAATGGTAGGGCCCGTAGTTGTTGGAGCAGTTGGTCAGCACGACCGGCAACCCGTAGGTTTCGTGCCAGGCCCGCACCAGGTGGTCGGAACTGGCCTTGCTGGCCGAGTAGGGCGAGCGCGGATCGTAGGGCGTGTCCTCGGTGAACTGCACGGAGGGGTCGGCGGGCAGCGAGCCGAAGACCTCGTCGGTCGAGATGTGGTGGAAGCGGAAGCCCTCGGGTCGGCCCGCCCCGGCCCAGTATTTCCGGGCGGCTTCCAGCATGTTGTAGGTGCCGGTGATGTTGGTCTCGATGAAATCCCCCGGCCCGTCGATCGACCGGTCCACGTGGGATTCGGCGGCCAGGTGCATGACGGCATCGGGCGCATGTTTCGCGAAGATACGCTCCAGCGCGTCGCGATCGCGGATGTCGGCCTGCTCGAAGGCGTAGAGCGAGCTTTGGGCGGCCTCTGCCACGTTGTCGAGGCAGGCGGCATAGGTCAGCGCGTCGAGATTCACCACCTCGTGGCCACGGGACACCGCCAGCCGCACCACGGCCGAGCCGATGAACCCGGCGCCACCGGTCACGAGAAGCTTCATGCCGCGCCCTCCCAGGTGAAGGGACTGTCGAACTCGGCCAGCAGCGGCGCGGCCTCGTCCTTGGGCGACAGCACCGGTACGCTGCCCGGGTCGGGCCAGTCGATGCCGATGTCGGGATCGTTCCAGCGCACCCCGCCGTCGCAGTCGGGCGCGTAGAAGTCCGAGCACTTGTAGACGATCTCGGTCTCGGGCTCGAGCGTCATGAACCCGTGCAGGAAGCCTTCGGGCACCAGCAGTTGTCGTCCGTTCTCGAAGCTCAGCTCGGTGCCGAACCATTGCCCCCAGGTCGGGCTGCCCCTGCGGATGTCCACGGCCACGTCGAAGAGCCGCCCGCGCCCGCAGCGCACCAGCTTGGCCTGCGCGTGCGGCGGCGACTGGAAATGCAGGCCCCGCACGGTGCCCGCCGCCTGCGACAGCGAATGGTTATCCTGGACGAAATCGATCTCGATCCCCTGCTCGGCGAAGGCCCGGGCGCTGTAGCTTTCGCTGAAGAACCCACGGTGATCGCCGAAGCGTTTCGGCGTGATCACCATGACCCCGGAAAGTGGGGTCGTCTCGAATGCAGGCATTGCTGTCTCTCGTTCCGATCTTGAATCAAATTTTCAGAAACCCGCAGGCTTCCGGGGGCGCCTTGGCCGATCTCCACACCGCGGGTGGTAACATCAAGTTAAGATCCTCGGCAGGGCGGAAGCAAAAGCCCCGAATTTCACCCTCGGTGTGTGACACGCATCACCCCGGGCAGCAATTCGCTCTTCCTCGCGGTCCTGCCACGGTCAGGCGCGGTCTTCGAGCCAGCGCTGCAGGGCCGCGTGCAGCTCGCCATCAACGCCCGGTCCCTTCAGCGTCAGCACCCCGCGGTCAGGATCGTAGATCGTCTCGATGTGCCGCGCTCCGGCGGTTTCCCCATCTGCGTCCCGCGATCTTGCCGGGGAACGCTCCTGCTTCGGGGCCTTCGGTCGGGCGGCCGGGGCCGGCGCCTCGAGGCGGGCCAGTTCCGCCTCGGCATCGGGGGCAGGGGTCTGGCGGAGCTCCTCTTTCAGGCGTTCTGCCAGTCCCGGATTCTCGTCGAGCCGGCGGGCCAGATCGAGTCCCGTGCGCTCACCGATGGCCGAGGGGAACCGCAGCGCGCCATCCAGCGCCTCGACAATGCGGGTGAAGCTGCCGATCTTGGACCGTTTCGCGCGCGAAACGTTGGCGAAGAGCGTACGCAGGGCCGTCTGCCGATCCTCGAAGACGCCCTGTTCGACGGCCTTCACCACGATACGGGCACGCTCGTAGTAGCTGAGCCCCACGCGGATCTCGTTCTCCTCGACCATGGCGACATAGGCGTCGGAGGCCGTTTTCGGGGCGCGGATGAGGGCAAGCGCGGTCCCGAAGCGATCGTCCTCTTCCGAAAGACGTTTCAGCGCGGCAAGGCGGCGCCAGCCCGAGATGAGCCCGTAGCGGGGCGCGGCGCTCTCGCCTCGGTCGACCAGCTCGATGGGGGTCTGCTGCCCCCGGGTCCGCAGGCTTTCCATGAGCGTCCGCAGCTCTTCTTCCTCGGCCTCGATCCGGTCGCGGACGAGATGGCCCGGGTCGATCTGGTCGAGCGGGATGGCCTGCACGAGACGCCCCTCGGCACGGGCCTCCTCCATGGCGCGGGACAGTTCTCCGAGCGCGGCCGAGGCCGAGACCTCGCCCGCGACCTGCGCGATGGGGGGTAGAGAGGACGACCTCGGCTCGGGCGCGATGCGCGGGGCAGGGGCCTCGGGGGCTGTGCCGAGATAATCGGGATTGGCGGCGGTCAGACGCTTACGCTTGGCCATGGCGGGAGCTCCTGGAATGCAGGGACAGCGGGGCAGGGGAGAGCGATGTTTCGCGCGCGAAACACTTCGGGACGGTGGGACAGGGATGTTTCGCGCGCGAAACATCGGCAGGGGCCATGGTCATTCCGCGGCCTCCCGCGCCGCGATCTCGTCGCGCCGCCAGGTGCCGATCAGCAGCTTCTTGAAGGCGGCATAGGTCTCGTCGAAGGTGGCGCGGCCGCGGACGTAGGTCTCGCGGTTGAAGTCGCGGTAGTCGGCTTCGTAGATGCCGGCCACCTGTTCGCCGGCCTGCCCGATCAGGGCGGTGTAGTCCTGCCGCTGGGGCGAAAGTGTGCGGCCGAGATAGGCCTGCATGAGGCCCGCCAGCTCGCCCTGCTGCGCGTTGTCGTAGCGGGTCAGGATGGCGCGCACCGCATCCCACTCGAAGGCAACGCCCTCGCGGCCGAGCGCCCGGGCAGCCATGTTCTCGCCTTCCTCGATGCTGGCGAAGGTGGAATGCAGCATGTCGAAGAAACGCCCGGTGCTGTCGAACTCGAGGAAGGAGGCCCCGAGCGGCACCAGCAGGATGTCGGCGGCGGCGAGCCCGTTGATCGTCAGGTATCCCAGGGCAGGCGGGGTATCGAGGAAGATCACGTCGTAGTCGTCGAGCACCCCGTCTTCCTCGAGGCTTTCGGTCAGCGCGTCCCAGAGCTTCCAGCTGCGGCCCTGCATGCGCCAGACCGGGATCTGGAATTCCGACCAGTAGAGGTTCAGCTGTGCGCCGATCAGGTCGATATTGGGCCAGTGGGTCTTCTGGATGAGCTTATCTGCGGTCACGTCCAGCGCCTCGGAGAGCGTGTCGTCGAGGGGCAGGGGCGCCTCGCCCCGGTCCATGCGACCCTGGTTCTCGCGCCGTTGGTGGCGGGCGTAGTGGCGGGCGAGCAGGGGAAAGACGGTCTTCCATTCGTCCTCGACCTCTCCGCCGAAGATCGAGGTCATGCTGCCCTGGCTGTCGAGGTCGACCACCAGCACCCGGTAGCCGTCGAGCGCGGCGGACATGGCAAGATGCGCGGCGGTTGAGGTCTTGCCGACGCCGCCCTTGAAGTTGGCGACGGCCACCATCTTGGCGGGCAGGTCCTTGGGCCGGTAGGGGAGGTACTCCTTGGTCTTCGATCCTTCCGCGGCGAAATGGGCCCGCAGGCGCAGCACCTCATCGAGGGTGAACCACTTGGCGCCGCCCTCCGTCTCGGAGCGGCCCTGGGGCAGCTCGGGGTGAGCCTTGAGCACCCGGCGGAAATGCGGCGTCGCGACCGGGATAAGGTAGCGCGTGATCTCCCACGTGGAGAAGAGCCGGAGCGACTTGCGCCCGCTTTCGTCCATCCCGCGTGAGGCCAGATCCGCCCGCCCGCGATTGCAGGCCGTGGCAATCTCGGCAAAGCCCGCGGTGGCCACGGGCGCATCGAGATCGCGCAGAGCACGGTCCGGATCGATGTTGAAATAGGGAGGCTGCTCGCTGCTCATGATACCCCTCACCCCTTATGTGCTGCTTTTCGGGAAACATACCTGAAAACCCGGCACATGGGAATGCGTTGCGCATCCGATTCGGCTTTTCATAGCAAATTCAGGGGTGTTGGCATGGGCGCGAGGGCTTCGTTTCAGACCCTCCGCATTTTCTGCCAGTGTTATTATTGTGTTAATTATAGTGTTACGGGGAAAGCCGAGTCTGTCCATAGACCTGTATTTCAAGGTGAATTCGACTGTCTGCAGAGGGCAAGGCGACTCTGAACCCCCGATAAGGTGACTCTGATCCGACGCTCATCCGACTCCGAACCCCCGATGCCGAGGCTGGACCGGCGGGCCGGGCATACCTAGGCTGGCCGTCAACGAAACCACGTTAAGAGCCGGAACGGCGGGGCGGGGCAGAATGGGCGCAGGCACGGGCGAGCCGGGCAGAGAACTCCTGCCCGAGCGGCATCCGCAGATGGACTTCTTCCTCTGCGATGTCTTCGACGCGATCCCCAAGGACGACATGGCGACGATGGAGCACCCGGTCTTCAGCCTCGCCACGCGGCCCGACCGTCGCATCCTGCGCTACGAGCACAATGGCGCCCAGGTCGAGGTCACCCCCTCGGTCAAGGGGCTGGCCACGATCCACGACAAGGACATCCTGATCTTCTGCATCAGCCAGCTGATGGCGGCGATCAATGCCGGGCGGCAGGTGGGCCGCACGCTGACCCTGCGCGCGCACGACCTGCTGGTGGCCACCAACCGCGAGACCAGTGGCGATGCTTACCGGCGCCTGCGAGAGGCTTTCGAGCGGCTGGCCGGCACCCGTATCACCACCAACATCGCCACCGGCGAGACCGAGACCACCACCGGCTTCGGCCTGATCGAACGCTGGGAGATCACCCGGCGGTCGCGGGGCGGGCGGATGATGTCGGTCTCGGTGACGCTTTCGGAATGGCTCTACCGCGCGGTGCTGGCGAAGTCGGTGCTGACGCTCAGCCGGGACTACTTCCGCCTGCGCAAGCCGCTGGAGCGGCGGATCTACGAGCTGGCCCGCAAGCACTGCGGCCGGCAATCGTCCTGGCGGATCTCGGTCGAGACGCTGCTGAAGAAGTCCGGGTCCGCCTCGCCGCGGCGGGTCTTCCGCAAGATGCTGCGCGACATGATCGCGAGCGACCACCTGCCCGACTACCACATGGCCGAGGAAGAGGGGGACATGATCCGCTTTACCCGACGCCGGAAGACCGAGGACGCGGGCACGGATGCGCCCCCGGTCTCGCCCGCGGCGCTGGAAGAGGCGCGTCGCCTGATGCCCGGCGTCGACATCTATGCGCTCGAGGCCGAATGGCGGGCCTTCTGGGCGGGCTCGGGTCGGCCGCGGTTGCGCTCGGCCGACGGGGCTTTCCTGGGCTTCGTGCGGGTTCGGGCGAAGCGGTAGGAGGCCGGAGCGGCGCTTCTTGTGTGGAGAAATTCGCGCAGGCTTTGTCAACCTTGAGTTGTATGCGCTGTTTTTTGCCGCATTGCGGCATAACGGTCTCACCCATCCCGCGAGAGGGGCAGTAACAGCTTGAGTCGAAGATGATCCCTGTTAACAGAAGCTAAGATGATTTTCAGATGGCGAGTACTGCACCATGGCTTTGACGACGATCACCCCCGTCCTTCTCTGTGGCGGGTCGGGCACGCGGCTCTGGCCGCTTTCGCGCAAGAGCTACCCCAAGCAGTTCGTACCCCTCATGGGAGAAGAGACGCTGTTCCAGGCGTCGGCGAAGCGGCTCTCGGGGCAGGGAGAGGGTCTGTCTTTCACCAGCCCGATGGTGCTGACCAACGCCGATTTCCGTTTCATCGTGACCGAGCAGCTGCAGGCCGTCGGCATCGATCCCGGCCCGATCCTGATCGAGCCCGAGGGACGCAACACCGCGCCCGCCATCCTTGCTGCGGCACTTCATGCGGCCTCCACCGATCCCGAGGCCATCCTGCTGGTCGCGCCCTCCGACCACGTCGTGCCGGATGCTGATGCGTTCCATGCGGCGGTCGCCCGCGGGCTGACCGCGCTGGAGAAGGGCGACCTCGTCACCTTCGGTATCACGCCGACCCACCCCGAGACCGCCTATGGCTATCTGGAACTTGCAGGCCCGCCCGAGGGGGATGGAGCCCCGGTGGCCCTTGCGCGCTTCGTCGAGAAGCCCGATGCGGCCCGCGCCGCCGAGATGGTCGAAGCCGGAACCTACCTGTGGAACGCGGGCATCTTCCTGTTCCGCGCCAAGCAGGTCATCGAGGCCTTCCAGACGCATGCCCCCAAGCTCATGGGCCCGGTGCAGGCGAGCCTCGACGAGGCCAAGACCGACCTCGGCTTCCTGCGGCTCGCCCCCGGGGCATGGTCCGGGGCGGAGGACATCTCGATCGACTACGCGGTGATGGAGAAGGCCACGAACCTCTCGGTCGTTCCCTTCGATTCCGGCTGGTCGGATCTCGGCGGCTGGGATGCCGTCTGGCGCGAGAGCGGCCCGGACGCCGACGGGGTTGTCGTCTCCGAGCACGCCACGGCGATCGACTGCCGCAACACGCTCCTGCGCTCGGAAAGCGAGCGGCTCGAGGTGGTGGGCATCGGGCTCGAGAACATCATGGCCGTGGCGATGAACGACGCGGTGCTCGTGGCCGACATGAGCCGTGCCCAGGACGTGAAGAAGGCGGTCGCCGCGCTGAAGGAAAAGCAGTCGCCGCAGGCCACGGCCTTCCCCAAGGATCACCGCCCCTGGGGCTGGTTCGAGAGCCTCGTCGTGGGCGGTCGCTTCCAGGTGAAGCGCATCCTCGTGCATCCCGGCGCCTCGCTGAGCCTGCAGAGCCACTTCCATCGCTCCGAGCACTGGATCGTGGTCGAGGGCACCGCGCGGGTCACCGTCGATGACGAGGTGAAGCTCGTGACCGAGAACGAGAGCGTCTACCTGCCGCTTGGCTGTGTCCACCGGATGGAGAACCCGGGCAAGGTGCCCATGGTGCTGATCGAGGTGCAAACCGGAACCTATGTGGGCGAGGATGACATCGTTCGCTACGAGGACCTCTATGCCCGCGGTTGAGATCGTCCGCGGCCTGGCGCCGGTGCAGAGTTCCCATGGCTGAAGCACCCAAGGTCGTGCGTATCGTGACCGGGATGCACCGGTCGGGCACCACCTGGATGGGGGAGGCCGCATCCGTGGCGATGCCGGGGTGCGTGGTGCACGAGCCCTTCAACCTGGGGTCCGGCCTGAAGGGGGTGCCATGCTGGTACCCCGGGCCCGACAGTGCCGAAGAGACTTCGGCACTGGTCGCCCAGATGATGGCAGGCCGCCGCGGCTTTCGCCGCCGCCGGCCGTCCGACGGGCTGTGGAGGGGGACCGCGCGGCAGATCCTGGGCAGCCAGTATGACCGGGTCCTGTCGCGGGCGCTGCGAGGCAGCAATCCGCTGGTGCTGCTCAAGGATCCCTTCCTCATCCGTCTCTGCGCGGATCTCGCCGATCAGCAGGATGCCAAGGCGGCAATCCTGATCCGCCACCCCGCCGCCCTGGTGCATTCGCTGCGCCGCATGGTCTGGCCGGTGCCCGAGCTGGACGGCAAGAGCTGGCCCCGGCGCCACGAGGATCCCGATCTCCAGTTCGCCTATGCGCTGGGGTGCTTCTGGTCCGCTATCTACGAGGAAGTGGCGCAGCAGCTGGCCCGGGCCCCGGGAAACCTGCTGCTGATGCGCCACGAGGATCTCTGCCTCTCGCCGCTCGAGGAGGGCAGCGCCCTGCTGGAACATCTCGATATTCCGGTCACGGGGCCGGCACGCGAGTTTCTCTTGAAATCCACCTCGGGAGGGACCGGCGAGATGTCGGGACAGCAGTTGCACAACATGTCCCGAGACGCGCAGGCGCTCGCCTTTTCCTGGCGCACCAGCCTTCCGCCCGAGCAGATCGCGGCGGTGACCGAGGGCGCCGGTGCGACGCTGGCGCGCCACTACGCCGACCTTGATGCCGAGCCGGCTTGAGACGGAGATCCCAGGCATGTGGACCGACACACCCCTTCTGCTGCGGCAGGCCATGCGGCAGGCCATCAGCGAAACCCTCAACACGCACCGGCCGGGCAACAAGCCAGACATTGCCCTGATCGGGTCCCGGCGCAGCGGATCCACCCTGCTGATGCAGGTCCTGGGGCATGCACCGGGCCTCAAGTCCTCCGACCAGCCTTTCGCTCCGCCTACGGCAACGGCAGCGCAGATGCGCCATCTCGGGTGGCCTGCCGGGGGGATCTTTGTCGCGCCTGACGCGGCCATGCGTGCACGTCTTCTACGCTATATGACTGACATGCGCGAAGGGCGCCTGCATGTGCAGGAACCCTGGCGTTTTTGGCGTGGCGACTTTCACTGGCGTAGCAATCGGCTGTTGCTAAAAACCACGGCTGCCTCATATCTGCGGCCGTTGCTCGAGGAAGCAGGCTTCATGCCGATCCTCTATTTCCGCCACCCGGTGCCTCAGGCCCTGTCCTGCGCGCGCAACAAGTGGGGGGACAAGCTGGATCTGTTCCTCCGCAACCGGCCGCTCTGCGAGGATCTACTAAGTGCCGAGCTGCGTCTCGAGGTAGACAGACTACAGGCCGAAGGTTCCGAGCTGGAGCGCTATGTGCTCTGCTGGTGTCTCGAGAACATGCCGCTCTTTCCCGATCTGGCCGCCGGCATGCCGTCAATCTTCTACGAAGACATGGTCCTTGATCCGGACGGCACGCTCAACCGTCTGGCGGAACTCTGCGACATCGAACCCACGCCACGGATGCGCGCAATGTTCGGCAATGCCTCGAATTCGGTGCGCGGGTTGAGCGACAGCGAAGGTGCCGCGGCGATCCGCGCGGGCGATGCTCAGGCTTTGGTGGGGCGCTGGCGCGAAAAGGTTTCTCCCGAAGACCTCGCTCGGGCGCAGATGGTACTGGATCTCTTTCCCGGCTGTCCATACCGGACGGATGCCATCAGGCCGGTGGCGACGGCTGCGTTGGAAGAGAGTTTTCCCGCATGACCTGCCTGACCTATCTTGAGCCGTTGACCGACGGCCATTGCGCATTCTGGGCCCAGATGACTCTTCGAGGGGCCGCTGCTGACCCCAGGGTCGACCAGCTGCGGCTGGTCACCGGCCCGGAGATGGCCAAGCGGCTGGAAGAAACCGTGGCCGCGACCGGGCTGGAACTCGAGGTCCTGCCACCGGATCAATTGAGGGAGCTGACACAACCGGATCTTCTGAAACGGGGCCGCGCGCAATGGGAAGCCGCCCGGGATTGCCTCGGCACCAGTGGTGGACAGCTCTTTCTCCCCTTTTTCGATCATGCGATCTACGGAGCACTGCTGGACCGTCGCCCCGTCCCGGGACAGGTCTCAGGGATCATTTTCCGGCCACCCAACGGGCACAACTATCCGGCGGGACTGCGACGTGGACTCGACACCGGACGCCGTTGGGGGAGCTATCTCGGAGCACAGCGCCCGGCCTTGCGGAAGCTCTTCACGCTTGATGAACGCGCACCTCGCTCTGCGGTATCCCGCATGGCGGGTCTTCTGACCTTCCTCCCCGATCCGTCACCTGACCTGTCTTTGCTGGAGAACCGGACACCATGCCCGCGCCTGGATGGTCGCCGGGTGCTGCTGTTGTTCGGTGCGCTGGCGGAGCGCAAAGGCATCTTCGTACTGCTTGAAGCCTTGTCTCACCTTTCTTCGGAACAGAGGTCGCGGCTTGCACTGCGTTTCGTGGGGCGCGTGGACAACCCTGACCGTGAATCCTTCGCAGCACGACTGGAAGCCGCCCGAGCCGCCTATCCGGAGGTCGCGATCGAACTTGTTGATCGCTTTGTCTCGGATAGCGAGCTGGCACAGGAGGTGGTGGATTGCGACGTGGTGCTGGCGCCCTACCAAAATCACGTGGGATCCTCGGGAGTGGTCTTCTGGGCCGCTGCAGCAGGCAAGCCGCTGATCGCGCAGCGTACAGGGCTGATCGGTTATCAGGTGGAGCAACACGGTCTGGGTGAGGCCGTGGATACTACAGACGCGACAGCTCTTGCGTCAGCTATCGAAAAAGCCGCGCCGCGGAAGCGCAATGACACTTTCCTGAAGGCACATAGTCCCGAGGTCTTCACCCAGACGATTCTGGAAGG
This sequence comes from Allosediminivita pacifica, assembly GCF_003054175.1. Classification (GTDB taxonomy): domain Bacteria; phylum Pseudomonadota; class Alphaproteobacteria; order Rhodobacterales; family Rhodobacteraceae; genus Allosediminivita; species Allosediminivita pacifica. The sequence goes on along the minus strand of NZ_QBKN01000034.1, from coordinate 25,906 downwards.
ATGCTTTGGATGAACCTGCTTTTCGTTGTGCGCACCTACCCCTATCCGCCCTACGCGGGAGATTTGCGTTTCAATGCGGACCTGATCAGTGCCCTGGCCATGCAGACTGACGTGAACATCACGGTCTTCTGTGGTTCCGGGCTGCCTGAAAACCCCGGGCCGGAAGGGACGGCGACCTGGACCGGCATCGGTGGCACCCAGGGCCGGATGGCCGACCTGCGATCCATCCTGGGGTCCTTGCCGCGCGCGGCCGAGCGAGCAATGTCGCCCGAGGCTCGCCGCGAACTGGGCAAATTGCTGGACGCGCAGTCGTTCGATGCGGTCGTGCTGAGCGAATCCTGCACCGCTCCCGCAGCGGAGATCGTCGCCAGCCGCGGGCTTCCGATCATCTACGTCTCGCACAACGTCGACATAGACATCCGCCCCAGGATCGCATCCGAGGTCACCCGTCCCGGCCTGCGCCAGCTTCAGCACCGTGATGCGGAAAAATACCGGCGCATGGAACTTGCCCTGCTCGAGCGGGCCGACGGGATCACGGCGATCACCTCGGAGGACGCCGCCCGGTACCGCGACCTCGCGCCGGGCAAGCCGGTCGTAGAGATGTCGCCAGGCTACAGCGGGAAGCCTGCCAAGGTGCCGGAGAACATGGCCGGGACGACCGAGGCACTGGCGGTTATTGTCGGATCCTTTGAATGGAACGCGAAACTGCGCAACCTCGACACGATCCTTTCAGCCTACGAACGGGCAGGGGGGCAAGGCGCCGGTTTCAGACTGCGCATCGCGGGCCGGATGGCGCCGGGACGCGTAGAAACCTACCGCGCAGCCTACCCGGATGTTGAATTCACCGGGGAATTCGGGGCTCTCGAGGACGTGGTGTCGGATGCCCGCATGGCCCTCGTGCTCGAAGACCTGGGTGGCGGCTTCAAGCTCAAGATCCTAGATTACATCTTCAGTCGCCTGGCGATCGTTGCCTACCCTCATGCCATGGCCGGCAGCGGACTGACCCCCGGGGCCCACTACGTCGCGGTGGATGATCCGGATGAAGCGATGACACGCATTAGCGAGCTTGTCGGGGACATAGATGAGTTGAAGACCATGAGCACGAAGGCTCTGGAGCATGCGCAGGAACGCTTTTCCTGGGAGCCGCGGGCATCTGCTCTGCTTGAACTTTGTCGGGGTGAAACATAGGAGACGGTGAGCGGAGTTTTGCCATCCCCCCGGAGCCACGAACAATTTCTATGCCCTCTGGCTAGACCTGAGGTCTAGAGGGTTGCGCGGAAAGCACGTAAGCGCGACGCTTTGGGGTACACTGCGAGGACAGCGTACATGAATTCTTCCTTTCCGAATCCGCAGGTATCCTCCTCGGTGGGCATGCGATCTGCATCATACGAAGATGGCGCAAGCGCTCTCGATGTCGGAGCCATCCTTGGAGCCCTTTGGCGCGGGAAGTGGATCATACTGATTTCCGCTATCGGCATGCTGATGGTGGGGATCTACTACGCCTACGAGGTTGCTACGCCACGTTACACGGCCTCTGCCGTGGTCGCGCTGAACAGCCGCGAGGAGCAGGTGGTTGATCTGAACAGTGTCGTGAGCGGCCTTTCGGCGGATTCCTCCGTGGTCAACACGGAGGTCGAAGTCCTGCGAAGCAGGAATTTGATGGGGAAAGTGGTGGATACCCTCGACCTCACATCAGACCCTGAATTCAATCCGCAGCTGCGCGACAGGTCGATAATGCAACGGATCACGGGACAGGTGAAAAGCTGGATCCGGTCAGTCTTGTCGCAGCCTCCGCAGACCCAGGCCTCCGGCGCAGTGCTCGGAGCCACGGAAGACCGTTCTGCTCGCGATACGGCAACCAGCCTGCTTCTGGGTGCAACCGAGGTGCGCAACATACCGCTCAGTCTGGTTTTCAGGATCAACGTAGAAACCACGAATCCGCGGAAGTCTGCGGCCATTGCCGATACGATCGTTGATCTCTACATTCAGGACCAGCTAGAGGCGAAGTTCGAGGCGACCGAGAAGGCAACGGTCTGGCTGACAGATCGCGTATCCGAGCTCCAGGTAGAACTTGAGGAAGCCGAAGCGTCGGTCAAGGAGTTTCGCTCCAGCATCGATCTCGTCAGTCGGGAAGCCCTGATCGGGCTTGAGCGCCAACTCAAGGACTTGCGTGATCGCGCAGAGGCGACCGAGACCCGGCGCGATGAGGCGGCTGCACGACTAGCGACGTTGGAAAGCGCCGGAACGCCTCAGGAGCAAGTCGAGGCACTTGGCGATTCTCAGCTTGAGCAGTATTTGCCGCGGCTGGATGAGCCGCAGATCGCACAAGCATTCGAGACGCGCCTCCAGCAGATTGAGATCCGCACCCGGCAGGAACTTCAGAGAGCGGAGAACCAACTCAACGCATTGCGCAATAGCGCGACCGAACTGGAGACCCAGATCGATCGTCAGAGCGATGACTTCATTAGGCTGCAACAGTTGACTCGAGAAGCCGAAGCCGTGCGGCTGCTCTATGAATATTTTCTGTCACGCCTCAAGGAAACCTCGGCACAGCAAGGTATCCAGCAGGCCGACAGCCGCAGCCTTTCAGAAGCCGTGATCCCCGGCGGCGCCTCTGCCCCAAACAAGGCCTTGATCTTCGCCATATGTTTGCTGTTGGGCGGGATCGCTGGAAGCGTCCTCGTGTTGTTCCGGGAGGCGCGGAATAATGTTTACCGCGAGCCGCAGAGCCTCGAGAAAGGCACTGGTTACCCTGTAATGGGCCAAGTGCCGCTCCTGCCAGCCCGTCGCCGCAAGGATGCCATTCGCTACTTGGCGGAAAAGCCAACCTCGGCGGCCGCCGAAGCCGTGCGCAATCTGCGCACCTCGGTCATGCTGTCGAATGTAGATGCCCCCCCTCAGGTCATCATGACGACCTCGTCATTGCCTGGTGAAGGCAAGACCACCCTAGCCATGGCGCTGACTCAGAACTTCAGTGGGATGGGCAAACGTTGCCTGATCATCGAAGGTGACATCCGGCGTCGCGTTTTCAGCCAGTACACACAAGACAATGACTCGGAGACGGGGCTGATCTCTGTGCTCACCGGCGAGCGGTCGTTGTCCGAAGTGGTTTACCATATGCCCCAGGTCGGTGCCGATGTGCTCCGAGCGGGAAAAACCGGGACCAATGCGGCCGACCTATTTGCTTCTGACAGTTTCTCAGAGGTGCTACGAGCTGCTCGGGAGCAGTATGACCAGATCATCATCGACACGCCGCCGGTGCTGGTCGTGCCTGACGCCCGGATCATCGCTCAGCATGTCGACGCCGTGCTCTTTGTGGTTCGCTGGGATTCCACCCAGAAAGGGCAGGTTTCGGAAGCACTGCGCATGTTCGAGAGTGTTGGCCGGCCGATCAACGGCACGGTCCTCAATCAGATCAATCCGAAGGGTATGAAGCGCTATGGCTACGGCCACAAGTACGGCGCCTATGCCGCCTACGGATCCAAGTACTATGTCAACTGACGCTGATAGGAAGGTCGGCGGCGCCCACAAGCAGCGTGCTTTTACCGCCGTTCTCTGGGCCTCCTTCGAACAGATCGGCGCTCATGGTCTCGGCACGATCTTCATGCTGGTCTTCGCCCGGTTCCTGTCTTCCGCGGAATTCGGTATCTTTGCGGCAGCCCTGCTGATGATGACCTTCGCCCAGCAACTGGCGATCCTCGGGTTGAATACCACCATTGTACAGCGTCACGAGTTGAGCCCAAGGACGCTGAGTACCGCTTTCTGGATGAGCATGAGTCTGACCGTGCCGCTCGGTTTCCTGATGGTCGTCTTCGCGCCACAAGTGGCGGCTTTGTTCGGGAATTCCGAGATTGCTCGCTATGTGCCGCTTCTCGTCATTGGCTTGGTCTTCAACACCGCATCAGCTCTATTGACGGGTGTCCTGCGCCGCGAATTGAACATGAAGGCGCTCGCCCGGCGCACATTGGCGGCAAACGGCATCTCCGGCCTGATCGCCACGCCTCTCATCATCTACGGTTTCGGGGTCTGGGGGCTTATCACGCAGGTGGTACTTGGATCGGCCCTAACTTTTGCACTGAGTGTCGCGCTTCTGGGCTGGCCAATCCGTCTGGCCTTCGACCGGATTGCCGCCCGCGAGATGCTGCGCTTTTCCGCCCCGATCTGCGGAGCTGACATGTTGACGCAATACACCCGGGAGGGGCCAAAGTTCTTCGTTGGGATCTTCCTCGGTGTCGAGGCACTCGGTCTTTTTTCAATGGCCATGCGGATCCTCAATCTGCTGTTGCAGGTGGTGGGAGTGACGCTTTCGAAAGTGTCTATGCCTGTGCTTTCCCGCGTGAACCGGGAAACACCGGATCGGTTCGCTGAAATCTTCCTCAGGCTCTCGACGCTTGCGGGGGCTTTTATCCTGCCGGCCTTCGCCCTCACCGCCGTGCTGCGCGAACCCCTCGTCAGGATTCTTCTCGGCGCACGCTGGCTCGAGATCACGCCGCTCGTCATATTCCTGTGCGGTGCGGGGATCCTAACCACCCTGAACTACCTCAACTCCTCTTCCATGGTCTCGCGGGGCCGGCCCGGCGCGCGCCTGACCTTCTCGGCCCTTCGAGCGACGGTCGGAACACTGCTTTTCGTCCTTCTCACGCCCCTGGGCCTGATCTGGGCTGCAGCGGCCTTCCTGCTGCGCGGCGTGATCGTCGAGCCCGTTCCGCTGGTCTTCGTGCTTCGGTTGCTCGGGATACGTCCGGCTGACTACCTGCGGCGCCTGGCCGGCCCGGTCCTTGCGACCCTCGCGATGATCGTCGTGGCGGAAGTCGTGCTCGTGCTTCTGGACGACCAGGTCACTGCGCTTCTTCGGTTGGCCTTGCCTGCGGCTGCGGGGATTGCGGTATACGGACTGGCGCTCTTCCTGCTGAGCAATGCGCTGGTCACCGAGTTCAAGGGGCTCGTCGCGACGCTGCGGCGCAAGCGCCAAGGCGCCTGAACGTCACCCACCTCGTCAGCGGGGCCAGGGGGGCAACAGCTTCGCCGCTGCCTGCCGCGCGGCAGCCCCCTTCGCGATGAGGGGCAGGGCAGCCAGTAGGGATAGCTTGTTCCGTCGGCGCCGGCTCGCCTCGGCCTGGGCCGGAACCGCATCGGCGAACCCGGGAAACCGCTCGAGCAGAGCGTGGCGGCGTTCGGCCGGAACGATGCCTTGCAGCCCGGGGCCGAAACGCGCGGCGAGCATCCGGCCCAACCGGTCTTCTCCCAGACAGTCCAGGAGCATGTCGAGCTGCGACAAGGCCACCCCGGCCTGGGCTTCGGCCAGGCGTTCGCGGCGAACCTTGGACAGGCTTTCGCCACGCTGCATGTAGAGCGTTCCGATCTCGCGCGTAGGGCTCCAGGCCGGAGCGAGGGCCGCCAGCCGCAACTTGAACTGCCAGTCCTCGTAGAGGTTCAGGCCGTGCTCGAGCCCCCCGGCCTTCTCGTACAGGGATTTCGACATCAGCATGTCGCGAGGGATCGGCCCATGCCGCGCTGTCAGGCGACCGACTGCGTCCGCAGCGGAGCCGGACACGGTCGGTGCGGGATCCAGGATCGACGAGCGCCAGGGCCGGACCAGGTGCAACCAGCCGATACGGCTGAAGGCGACGGCATCCTCGCGTTCTTCGAGGGCAGTCCATTCGGCTTCGATCTTGCGGGGAGCGATCAGGTCGTCTCCGTCGAAATGCGTGACGAAGGGCTGGTTCGCGTTGCGCATGGCCAAGTCGCGGTTGGCGGCCACCCCGACGTTGGCAGGACGCAGGACGGGGCGCACCTGCGGGTATCTCTCGGCCACCGCCTGCAGCCATTCCCGCGATCCGTCGGTGGAGGCGTCATCGGCCACGATGATTTCAGAGATCTCGACGCTCTGGCGCAGGACCGAGGCGATGGCCCCCTCGATCAGGCCTCGACCGTTGAAGTTGGTGATGACACAGCTGACCGGAACCTTGCCAGGCATCAGGAAACCTCCGCGTGTACCGGGATCAGGATGCCGCCCCGGTCGTCGGTGCCGTGAACAGATCCACGTAATCCTGGTAGCGGCGCTGCAACGCCGCGACGCGGGCCTTCCGCGCCCCGAGACCGGCGCGCTGGCGCTCGAGCTGACGCAGCACACGCCTTGGCGTCAGGAAGCGATGCGTCCGGATGCTGTGCGCATGGCGCTGCATGCCGACCTCGCGCAGGAGCAACCAGGTCTTGGAGCGATGGCGCTGGAGAGGATGCGAATGGTACATGTCGAAGGCCACGACCGGGATCCCGGCCAGGAGCGAGACCACGACGGGGTGGAAGCGTACGCCGACATAGCCCTCGGCGCCGGCGATCAGCCGCATCCAGTCGAGCGGGGGCAACGGGAAACCGGGCTGGCGCGTGGTTCCGGCGTGCGTGTGTCCTTCGGGCAGTGGCAGGGAAACCGTGTCGTATCCTGCTGCGTCGGCCAGTTCGGTGAAGGCGGCAGCCCATCCCGCGTCCGTCTTTCGGGGTGGGCAGACGAGGATATAGGGACGCCCGCCGGGGCGCTCTTCCCGCATCTTCGAGACCATCTCTCCGAGCGAGAAGACGGGATCCGGAACTTCGGTCATGGCACCGGTGAAGCCGCTGGCCCGGAGCTGTTTTCCGCTCCAGGCATCGCGTACCGAGACATGGTCGAAGTTTTCCAGCTGGGCGCGGATGCCGGAACGCGTGGTCTCCGGCAACCGGCCGAAATCGGCGCCCATGGCGCTCGGGCTGAGTGCGGCGAGGCGCGCACCGGGAAGCTTCTCGGCGCCACAGAGCCAGTAAGGATTGGGAAAGACCAAGTCTGCGCGTTGGCTGGAAGGATCCAGGCGGAAGACCGCGTCGGAGCCCGTCACGAAGAGATCCCGGGGAGACTCCTGTATCATCTCCTCGAATTCCGCCTGCGTGGTGATCCGGGGTGAAAGCGGCAGGTGCTCGGACACGAAGCCCTCGTGTGCCGCGAGTTGCTCGGCCGGGATGATCCCTTCGTACTTCTCGATCAGGTCCGCGGGGCGGAAATCGATGAACTGCACATCGATCCCCTTCCTCCCGAGAGCCCGCGCCGTGGCCAGCGCCTGGAGGTTTGCTCCGAAATTTGGGACCCAGTGGTGGGTGGCGACATAAGCGGTACGCGGCGAGACGCCGGCGGTGTCCTGGGACATTTCGATCATCCGGTCACTGGCTGGAGGAGGAAGCGTAGAGCCGCTTCGTCAGGAGGTGTGCAAGTCGCAGATCCATCGGATCTCCTGGTTCGACCAGATCCGCGAGCCCCTGATCGGCCATCAGGACGGGGCGGTCCCCCTTCTGCCCAGAGTGCATCCCCGACACCCCGAGGATCGAGGTGACAGGAGCAAAATCGGGGTTCGGCTCGTACCAGTTTTCCCCCAGCCAGATCGGGAAGGCGAAACCGGACTGGTGTATCTTGATGTCGGGCATGAGGTCGGCCTTCGGGGCCCCCTCGTAATTGGCACGGTAGGGGGCCGCCCGCATGGGAATCTGCGCCTGCATGGTTTCCCAGTTGAACAGAGCCACCAGGCGGTTCACCTCGGCTTCGACGTCCTCTTCCGCGACGGGGCCGCCGAACCGCTTCGCGTCGTTGATGTAGAACCCGTGCACGTAGGGGGCCGAAAAGGCGGGCGCGTCAGGCCGGATCCGCCCACCGTCGCTGGAAAGCATGCCCGGGATACGCGAGAGGGGGGTCCGGGACAGGCGCGCGCGGAAGCGCGGGCGTGCGACAACACGCATGAGATTACGGGCCCGATCCTTGGCGCCGAGGTCATAGCGGCTCAGTCCATGGGCCGCGAGGAACCCGTTGAAATCCACATTGTGCGTCCACGGAACCATGCTGTGGTCCGAGACGATCAGGTGATGCTTCGGGGAGAGTTCGGTGAACAGCCGCTCGAGACATTGGTCGAGCGTGTGGAAATGTCGGTCGAGATGGGGAAGCCACTCCGGAGACCACGAGGCCCGGTCCGTCTTTCCCCGGGGACCGTCGGACGCGAAGGCGATCTCGGACATGGCGAGGTAGAGCAAGACGGTCGTCGCGCGGTAGGCTAGGAAGCCGAAGCCGATGCCATGCGTCTTGGCCAGTTCTATGAAACTGTCCGTACGGGCGACCATCATCTTCTCGAGGCGGTCGCAAAGCTCGGGGATCGTCTGGAAGCCCTCGGCCCCGAGCCGGATGTCGAAGATATAGCCGTTTCGCTCAAGGATCTCCTGGGCGCTGGAGGGGTAGAGCGCGTCATCGGGAAGACCGCCCTGAAAGATCCCGCCGCCGCCACCTGCGACATAGAACCCGTCCACCTCTTGTGCGGGAGATGTGGTGGGAATGTTCATCAGTCCGATGGACTGGCCGGCCTCCTGCGCGAATTTCCAGATCGGCGCGAAACCCGGGGCCGAGCTCATCTCCTTGTAGCCGAATTTCGGCGTGAAGTCGCGGGTCCCGTCGAGCTTCGGCATCATGTAGAGGCCGCCGTTTTCCTCGGCTCCCTGGCCGGAGAGAATACGCGCCCACCCGCGCTGGACGATGTCCTCCTCTACATCCAGAAGCTTGGCGGACGCTCGCAGCTTCTGCCAGAACGGCATGTCGAAGGCATCGAATATCTCGGCGGTGCCCCCGTCGATTCCTGCAATCAGTAGCTCCATGAAACCCTCCGCCGCGGCGCAGAAATGCCACGAATACTCGCGTCCACTCGTGCCCGGAATCCCCGGACCCACCAAGCAACTCACTGATCGCAGTGTATAGAGAAGGTTCCAGGAGGCCACAACGTCACGCAGGGACTGGGATGCTGCATCGCCGCAAAGATGCCGGTTAATCGTGCGGACGCCGGTGACAGCCTCCCCTAATCATTGCCTTGCATTTTCCCGGTGAACTTCTGGCGGGCCTTGGTCCCGGCCGGATCTCATCAAGGGAGCGGAGACCCATGGGGATATTGAACCCGAACGACGCGAGCCAACTGCCCAACTACGGTTCCCAGCCAGTGCCCCATGCTAGGGCCTATGTTTATTGGGCCGGTACGGAGGTGATGTCCCCGCTCTACAAGGACCCCCATCTCACGGTCTCCTGTTCCAATCCCCTTGTGGCGGATGAAAACGGCCAGTTCGACCTGTGCTACGTGGTGAACGGAAACTACCGTCTGCAGGTCGTTGATCCCCGGGGGCGCGAGATTGCACATGCGGACGCCATTCCCGTGCACGTCCCAAAGGCACACGGGATCTTCAAGGGGTTCGAGACGGTTTCCGAGCTGCTTGCGGATCATGTCCTTTCCTATGCCCCGGGGCGCGGGCGCGAGCAGATCCTGCCAGGGCAACTGGTGCGGGTGAACGAGGGGGGTTTCGCCTACCGCGTCGCTCCTGAAGGCGCCCAGGATGCGAACCTTGTCACGGCCGGCGGGATCCAGCTGTTTCTGGCCGATCCCAGCGTAATCGATATTGTGGCCTTGGGCGCCCGGAAGGGGTCGGATGCCGCCGGTCCCCTGCAGGCTGCTTTGGATCTTTGGAAGTCGGAAATGGCAGCCGGCCGCAGCTGCCGACTGCGCATCCGCGGGGAATATACCTTCTCTACCCCCCTGGAGGTGGAATTCACGAACAACACCACCTCGGGCGGCTGTATCGACATGACGGGGGGAAGGCTGCTGTCGAACGTGCCGGCCGGACAAGGTTCCGCGTTTCGGATCGTTTCGCGCAGGACCGTGCGCAAGGTCGACCTCATCAATCTGAACATACGTGGCTCAGGCTCCGAGGACGTCTTGCTCGAGATCGAGGGGGGAGATGCCCACGACGAGGCCCGCGGCTTCTTCTATGGCTGGAACCTCGTCTCGCCCAAGCTGGAGGGCTTTTCGACTGTCGGCCTTTGGCTGCACAACAATGCCTTCGAAGGGAACATCACGGAACCCTATTTCGCCTGCACCTCCACCGCCGACGACAGCTACTGCATGCTCTGTGAAGACAATACCGGCGGCACGAGTTCGGGAAACGTCTCATCGATAACGCTGCGTGGCGGCGTCATGCGGGGCGGCCGGCACAACCTGCTGTGCAGGGACAACGCCGACATCCGCTGCTACGGGACCACGTTCCTTCTGGCTGGGCAGGAAGCGGTCGTTGAGCAGAACATGATCGGCGGCTGTTACGTCGGCATTCACGTCGAGAACCCGTGGGTAAACGGAGGCGGCTCACCAATGGCGGGAATGAAGCTGCTCAATTGCGCAAACCTCTCGCGGATCTATGTCTTGGGCAACAATGGCAACGTCGACACCGGGGTCACGCTGTTTTTAGCCGGAGGCGAAAGCCACGTTGACGGCGTCGTCATCAGTTCTGACCTCACCCACGCCGTGCATGTCCGTAACCAGTCTGACAATGGCGGGCGGCTCATTCTGACAGGCGTGCGACGCCACCGCGTGGCCTTCAACTCGCCTATCGCAGAGGACATGGTTAGCTTTTCCGAACGGCAGAGCATATTCCAGACCACGGCGAACGGTAGCCTGCCGGTTCCCATCGATGTGTCGCGCAACAACATTTTTGATATTATCTGCAGCGGCGACGTCGAGATCTCGCTCCCCGAGCACATGATCCGCGGGGATCGGATCACCGTGATCCTCACGCAAGATGCCACGGGAAACCGCGGCATAACCTGGCCCGGGAATTTCCGTGTGACACGGACCTTCGACCCGGGGCCGGGCACCACGACCACCTGGAGCTTCCTATGGACCGGCAATCTTTGGCTCCAGTCGGATGCGGGCGGTCTCTGAATTGCGCCTCAGGCTGGTCTTGTGCCGGCCTAGGCAGGCCGCTCCCTGCGGTACTGGTCTGCAAGCCACAGCCCCGAGAGGAAAACCGCAAGTTGGCCCCAGTAGAAGGGGGTGTTGATCACCCCGATAAAGAAGCCGAAAGACACGAAGAACAGCCAGAATATCGACATGTACCCGCCCAGAACAGAGCGCGCGAAGCGGGCGATCGCGGTAATCCAGATCAGTCCGCCAATCGCCCCTAGCTGGATGAGCAGCGCGAAATGGGAAGCCCCCCAAGCCCGGTTCGTCGTTCCGATTTCCCGCCGGAGATAGACCGGGGCATTCGCGGAGGTGGAGACCTCCTCGAACAATCCCGCAATCTGTCGGTCGCTTCCGATCCCGTAGCCCAGGAGCGGCCGTGCCTCGATCGTCCGCAGCACAAGCTGGAAGGGACGAACAAGGCGGATATACAGGCTGGGATCCACCGTCTGGATCAGCCTCGTGCGTATCGTCTCCACGATCTCGTAGACGAAGAACCCGCAGAACACGACGAGCATCACCAGAATGAACGGGTTCAGGAGTATCCGCCGGGGACCGATGCGCAAGGTCACCAATGCGCAGGCGCACATAAGGCCCGGAAGGACGGCAGGGCTTCGGACCAAGACGATGAACGGAAGAGATATGAGGAGGAGCCAAACCTGGGCCTTCAACTTCGGGTGACAGGCAACCGCCATGAAAAGGCAGAGGCCGTAGAATTTCCCCAAGTGTGAAGGCTCTGAGGTGAAGAGTTTCGGCCGGACCCACCCATACGAGCCAATATCCCTCGTGTCGTTGCTATAGAGGCCAAAATCGTAGATCGCGCCGCGTATTGCATCGCTGACCGGGCGCAGGGGGCCCGCGACCTCGAGCGCGATTCCGAGGCTCATCAGGGCGAAGATCCATAGTACGGTCCTCGACAATCCGTCCGGGTTGAGCCGCCCCGCCATCTGTAGAGATCGGAAGACGCCTATGCTGGACGTGACAGCCAGAACAAGCTGGACATAGGACGTGAGCTGTTCGGGCAGGTACCTAGCCAAGGCGGGCGAGAAGATGAACCAGAAGATCGACGCCAAGGCCAGCAGGCATATCGTGCTCGCAAACCACAGGTCGTTCGCCCTGGGTATGAGGGTGGCGAAGAGCAGAAGTCCCGACAGGTAATAAAGCGAGAACGGCAGGCCCACTGATATTTGGAGATAGAAGCCCAGCAGGGCAAACGCCAGCAGGACGCCGACGGCCACCCGCGTCACCGGCATACTGCGCGTTTCGCCGACGAACCCGCTCATGAATGCCACGTGCACTGTCTCCTGGAAAGGGTCCCATCCAAGGACCCGAAAGCCCGAGAACCATCTATCATGCAGCCCTGACCAAGGCCATGCTCCCATGGCCAGGCAGCCCTCGGCACGTGTCCGGTCAGAATTTGCCCAGCCTTTCGTAGTCTACGCTGTAGGCCACCCTGAGGCGCTGTACCGTCTCTTCGGCAGGCTTTACCTTCGTGCGGACGGCATCGGGGGTCGCGTTTTCCTTCTTCGGCGGGGATTCCACACCGAAACCCTCTCGAAGTGCCGTATCAAGCCCGCTGGCGGGCACGATCTCATCCACGAGGCGTGCGCCGTTTCGTGCGAACACAAAATCCGATTGGGGGCGCAGGAAATTGATGTCCAGGAACCTCTCGAAAGTCCCCCCAGGACGAATTCGTCGAAGCTCTGGCAGGACCGGATCGCCTCGAATGCTTCGCGGGTCCGGGGAACGGCGGGCGTCTTCGCATCATTCTTGGCATAGGTATAAGCGGAAATGGCCCGGGCGACCGGGTCACGCACGACGCAGAAAGTGCGATAATCATCAAAGATCCCCGGGAAGAAACCGCGGAGCTCCTCCGCGGAGGAATGCTTGAGTGGTATCGGCCGACCGAGGCGCGTCTTGGCCGCCCTGAACTCGTTGAGAATCCGGCTGCGCAACGGGGCTCCGACAACCTCGACCCGCGGCCCCGTCAAGAACACATCCCCGGGTGCCGCCTTCGACCGAAAGCTCTTGGACACATGCATCCCGGCCGCTTTCGGGATGTGAACGAACATGGTCCTGGAGCTATGCAAAATGAACATCAATTACCTTTCATGTGGCCGGGGAAGCTTTGCATTGCATCCTGCCTGACCCCCGCTCAGTCAGAAGCCCCGGCGCTACTGCGCCTGAAGCGCCCGTCAGGTCCGAGATGGATACCGCATTCCACCTTCTCGGGGCTTTCCGCCCATCGTCCCGCCCGGGCATCTTCCCCCTCGGCCACGGGGCGCGTGCATGGGGCACAACCGATCGACAGGTAGTTCTGGGCTTCCAAAGGATGGCGCGGCAGGCGGTGGAACGCGAAGTAGGCGTCGATCTCCTCGCGCGTCCAGAAGGCCATCGGGTTGACCTTCAGGCGCTCACCGTCGCGTTCGATGACACCGATCTGGCTGCGGCTGTCGGCCTGGTAGCGCTTGCGCCCACTGATCCAGCTATCGAACCCGTCGAGCGTATCCTGCAGCGGGAAAACCTTGCGAAGGCGGCAGCAGGTATTCGGCTCGCGGCTGTGCAACTGACCGTCGGGATCCTCGGCCTGAAGGCTCGAGGCCTCCGGTTCGAGCACCCGGAGGTTCAGATCAAGGTCCTTCACCACCTGGTCGCGATAGCTCAAGGTTTCGGGGAAGTGCTTGCCGGTGTCGAGGAACAGGACCGTAACCTCGGGCAGGATGCGGGAAACGTAATGCAGAAGCACGATGCTCTCCGCCCCGAAGGATGAAACCAACGCCAGGTTTCCCAGGCGCCGATCACGTAGCAGTCCCGGAATGTCATAGGCACCCTTCCGGGGTAGATAGGTTTCCTGCAGGTCGGCGAGTTCGGGGTCGTGAGCCCCGGGAGGCCAGCTTTCCATGGTCGGTACCCCTATAAAGAGACTACTTCTTAACTATTCACCAATAACGTGTATCCCGTTCTTGGCATCCGGGGGAGAGCCCGCTTCCGCGGCCTTCTTCCGGCAGGGTCAACCTGCTCAAAAAAGAGCCCGACGGCACCGAGCGGGGCCGCTAGTTGCCCGCCAGATACGCTTCGTAGGCATTCGCGATGCCATCCTCGAGAGAGCGTGCGTTGTTCCACCCCATGTCATGCAGACGCGAGCTGTCCATGAGCTTGCGCGGCGTCCCGTCGGGCTTGGTCGCATCGAAGCTCAGTTCGGCTTGGTATCCGACCACACGGGCGATGGTCTCGGCGAGTTCCCGGATCGTCACCTCGACGCCGCTTCCCACGTTCACGTGCTCGTAGCCGGAATAGTTCTTGAGCAGGAAGACCAGCGCATCGGCGAGGTCGTCGCAGTGCAGAAACTCGCGCAAAGGTGTTCCAGAGCCCCAGAGTTCCACCGAGGGCGCTCCCGCTTCCTTGGCCTCGTGGAACTTCCGCAGGAGGGCGGGCAGGACGTGACTGCTTTGGAGGTCGTAGTTGTCGCCGGGTCCGTAGAGATTGGTCGGCATGGCCGAAATCCAGTCGCGCCCGTACTGCGTGCGGTAGGCCTGGCAAAGCTTGATGCCGGCGATCTTGGCGATGGCATACCACTCATTGGTGGGTTCCAACGGCCCCGTCAGAAGGCTGTCCTCGGGGATCGGCTGCGGTGCCATCTTGGGATAGATGCAGGAGGACCCAAGGAAGAGGAAACGCCCCACGTCGGCCTCGTGGGCCGCCTGTGCAATGTTCGCCTCGATCATCAGGTTCTGATAGAGGAAATCGACGGGATAGTCGTTGTTGGCCTTGATGCCGCCGACCTTGGCCGCGGCCATGACGACCACGTCGGGGCGGGTGTCGAGCATCCATGCACGCACCGCAGCCTGGTCGACCAGGTCGACCACGTCACGCCCCGCCGTGATGACCTCGCAGTTCTCCCGGGCAAGCCGCCGGACCACCGCACCGCCAACCATGCCGCGATGACCGGCGACCCAGATGCGCTTACCAGTCAGATCGTATGTCATTGGGCTTCCTTCGTATTGCTGGAGGTATCTGCGACGTCTCGCAGTTTCAGGCGTGAACCGAATTCCGGAGAAGCCACGAAGCAGTCGGGAAGCTTGGCGAGTTCGTTATCGAGCGGTCCATAGACGGCCCGGGCCCTCTCGAGGGCCTCCGGCTCGACCTTCTTGGGGGCACGCTCCCGGCGCTTGGGCAGCCTCACGTCGAGCCCGCAGAACTCTGAGATCGTATCTATATTGTCCCAGAGCCCTTCGTACCGGAGACACAGAACAGGAACGCCTTCGAAGCTCATCCACGCCACGCATTGATCCCGGAACCCGAGGACATCTTCCTGCAGAAGGTCATCGTAGCGGTAGGGCCTGCGCAGGTGCTCGAAATGCAGCTTGACCCAGTCCTCGCTGCGGGCAGCTTTCTGAGCATGAACTGAAAGAGCTGCTTCTTCTGCCGATCCGAACAGGAATAGAGCCCGTACATTTTTTTTCCCGGACAGGACATCCGGATAGTCATGGGTTTTGTATACGACGCCCGGTCGCAACTTCCGGGCTCCAAGGTCGAAGGCTTCGTCTTTTGCAACCTTTAGAGATAGGCCTCCCGCCGCGTGATAGCGATGCTGGGCCATTGCTTCAGCCACAGCATCATAAACTAGCGTACTACCTGCGCGGCCAAAACTGGCCACCACAATCGCATCCCGTTTGGTAGGCAAGCTTTGGACAAATTCCTTGAAATTGCGACGTGTACGATAGCCAAACGTTGCCGTTTGCGCCGGGTCAGTAGTCATATCGCTCTCCTGCGCAAGGGAATTGACGCTGTGCTCAGCGGTCTTCAACCGAGATCGGCAACGCGTAGCCATGCTCCTTCAAAAGTGCATGACGCTTTGCGGTATGCAGATCCTCCGTCACCATTTCGGCACACATTTCCTGTGCCGTGATCTCCGGCACCCAGCCAAGCTTTTCCTTGGCCTTGGTCGGATCACCCAGAAGGGTTTCGACTTCGGCAGGGCGGAAGTAACGAGGATCGATGCGCACCAGGATGTCACCGGTCTTCACGGCCGGCGCCACGTTGTTGTCGACAGACTTGACCGTGCCGATCTCCTCCACCCCTTCGCCGGAGAACTCGAGCTCGATCGAGAGCTCTCGCGCGCTCCAGTCGATGAACTCCCGCACGGAATACTGCTTGCCCGTGGCAATGACGAAGTCGTCAGGCTCGTCCTGCTGCAGCATCATCCACTGCATGCGGACATAGTCCTTTGCGTGCCCCCAGTCCCGCAGGCTGTCGATGTTGCCCATGTAGAGGCAATCCTCGAGTCCCATGGCAATGTTGGCCATGCCGCGGGTGATCTTGCGGGTTACGAAGGTTTCGCCGCGCCGCGGGCTCTCGTGATTGAAGAGCACGCCGTTGCAGGCGTACATCCCGTAGGCTTCGCGGTAGTTTACCGCGATCCAGTAGGCGTAGAGCTTGGCGACGGCATAGGGAGAACGCGGGTAGAAAGGCGTGGTCTCGCGCTGAGGGATCTCCTGGACGAGCCCGTAGAGTTCAGAGGTCGACGCTTGGTAGAACCGGGTCTTCTTCTCTAGGCCGAGAAAGCGGATCGCCTCGAGCAAGCGCAGCGTTCCGGTGCCGTCGACATCGGCCGTGTACTCAGGGGCCTCGAAGCTGACCGCGACATGGGATTGGGCACCGAGGTTGTAGACTTCGTCCGGCTCGATCTCGGAAATGATCCGGGTCAGGTTCGAGGTGTCGGTCAGGTCCCCGTAGTGCAGCTTGAGCTTCGGGTTCGGCTCGTGGGGGTCCTGATAGATGTGGTCGACCCGCTGGGTGTTGAACAACGACGCCCGGCGCTTGATGCCGTGAACCTCGTAACCTTTTTCCAGAAGAAATTCGGCCAAGTAGGATCCATCCTGGCCGGTAACGCCGGTAATCAGGGCTTTTTTCATTATGTCTTCCTCGAACTGTCTAGAGAGCACTCTGCCTCGGCAGGGATGCCGGACAGGGTTTCAAACTCGTTCCTGAGACGGCTCAGAATAGCCGTCATGTCCCATCTTTCGATCGCTCTTTGGCGCGCTGCAGCCCCCAGACATCTCCGCTCTTCCGGAGCATCGAGAAGCTCTTCCAAGGCTTTTGCCATAGCCGTCGGATCCCCCGGAGGAACCAACCGGCCAACTCCTTCCACCTCGCGTCCCAAGGCTGTGTCTGCAGTGGTCGTGGCAATCATCGGCCGGCCTGACGCCAGCATGTTAGTTAACTTCGAGGGCAAAACGAGATCCGCGGCCCCCGCAATCTGGGGCAGAAGATGGACATCGGCCATCCCCAAAAGATCGCTCAGCTTTTCGATCGGTTGGAGCGGAAAGAAACGGATCATCGGCAGATCGCGCGCCATCTCTTGTAGAGGTGCGCGCATGGGCCCGTCTCCACAAATTGCAATCGTGAGATCTTCACGATGCCTTAGATGCCGTGCCATCTGAGGCAAGAGCTCCAGTCCTTGTTTATTGGCGAGATTACCTGAATAGAGCGCCACATAACGGGTCTTAATGCCCAGTTCGTCCTTGAGCGGAGAGGGGGCTGTTAGAGGCGTAACCTTCTCCAGATTGGCCCAATTACGCAGCTCGTAGATGCTCTCCTCAGACACGCCTTTGTCACGAAGTTTGTCGAGCATGGGCTCGGAGATCGAGCTAGTCCTGTCGAACCTCCCCAGCACCCATTTCTCGAAGGCCTTCGCCGCACGACCTACCCGGCCCTTTTCACTCAGAAGCCCCGTGGCGAAGGCCGCTTCCACTTCGTAGTCCTGAATGTGCAGCCAACTCGCCCCACCAGCCAACCTGGCAGCCCCCAAAGCCACTGGAAATGCGATCAGTGAAGGAGCAACCATGACCACAACGTCAGGACGACGACGCAACCCTTTCCACAACCCGATAGGCAACGCTGAAAGGGCAAACGAGATATAGTGCAATATGCGGCGCGCACCGGTGGGGTTGCGGGGCACATAGATCGGACAATGCACGATCCTAACACCGTTCTCGCTAAGGCGGGATTTCCAGAAAGGGCGACGCCAGCCCTCGAAAGTTTTCCACGCCGGATAGTAGGGTAGGGCAGTGATCACGTCAGTTTCAACACCATCCTGCTGCATGTATTCAGCCAACCCAGTGGTGTAGAGACCTGTTGAAATGATCTCAGGCGCATAGTTGATGCATATTACCAGTAGTCGCATCAGAGTTCTTCGAAAGCTCCAAGCACATCGGATGCGCAAGAGGCAAATATCTCAAAGTTCCCGGCGCAGGTTACCGTCAACCGGACGAGGACCAGTTCGGTCTCCAAGGCCGTATCCAAACCGTTCATTGCGTCTCCCCATACCACCCAACTGAAATTTGCTCGCCTTCGAAGAAGACGGTCAGAGAAGATGAAGCGCTCATGTCAGACGCTAACGGCCCACGCTCCGGATCTGCCGAGGTAATACTCTGTTAAGGTTAGCCTGTCGATATGCATGCGCAGAAAGACAAGAGGCTTCGGCAGCATTCTTCAACGATGCGGGCCAAGACCCACAAGGGGAGAGACCTAAATATTTATTTTAAAACAGATGCTTACAGATTTAGATCTCGCCTCCACCTCCAGAAGAACCGAAATGCTGCGGCGCAGCATGGGTGCGAAATTGCGCAAGAAAGCGCCAGTGGTTTCGACGCTAATGGTTGCACGCCTAGGGAGAACGGGCCATACCGATTAACTTATAGGTTTATTTATACATAACAATTATTATCGGCCAAAGCGTAGCCACCCTGACCTCCTGTTCCGAAGTACGCAACGCCAGTACCTCTGAACGGACCTTTACGACTAGACGATCTCAAAGGTCAGAGAACCCGACACGCCCGATACTATCATAAGCGGAAAAACCAGCTTCGCGCGCTGCCTCGGCTGTATAGATATTACGAAGATCTGCCATACGGCGCGTACGCATCAGCTTTGCCAATCGGCCCAAATCGAGAGCACGGAACTCGTTCCACTCGGTAAGGACGACGAGCAAGTCCGCCCCCGTTGCGGCAGCATAAGCATCTTCCCACCATGTCACCCCTGGTAGAAGGGCTTCGCCTTCGCGGCGGCCTTGAGGATCAGTGACGCGAACTTGCCCCCCCCCACCGACCATTGCCGGGAGTAGCGTAAGTGCGGGGGCTTCGCGCATGTCATCCGTATTGGGCTTAAAGGTCACCCCAAGCACCGCAATTGTCTTACCGTTGAAGCTGCCGCCGCAAAGCTCAAGCAACTTGTCCGTCATGCGTCGTTTCGTTTCCTCGTTCACCTTGATTACTGTCTCGGTGATGGACATCGGGCACGCATGTTCCTGCCCTATCCGAGCCAACGCTCGCGTATCCTTGGGAAAGCAAGATCCACCGTAGCCAGGTCCGGCATGCAGGAATGTCTTTCCGATGCGCCCGTCGAGGCCCATACCTCTAGCAACCTGCTTTACATCAGAGCCGACCTTTTCACAGAGTGCCGCGATCTCATTGATGAACGTGATCTTGGTCGCCAAGAAAGCGTTCGCCGCATACTTGATCATTTCCGCGGACTCCAGATCAGTGGTCACGATCGGGAATTCACGTAGGTAGAGAGGGCGATAAATCTCCGCCATGACCTCTCCCGCGCGCTCAGTTTGCACCCCGACAACAACTCGATCCGGTTTCATGAAGTCATCAATCGCGGCGCCTTCCCGCAGAAACTCGGGATTTGAGGCAACATCGAAGTCCAGCTCAGGATTTGCGGCGGCCACCACCTGCGCGACCTGTCGGTTTGTCCCGACAGGAACAGTCGATTTCGTCACAATTACCACATAGTCACGTGCTGCACGGGCGATCTCTTCCGCTGCAGCCATCACATAGGTCAGGTCAGCATGCCCATCTCCGCGACGGGTTGGTGTTCCCACGGCAATGAAGACCGCCTGTGCACCTTCGATCGCCGCCGCCAGATCCTGAGTGAACCGAAGCCTGCCAGCTTCCACGTTTCGAGCCATAAGCTGATCCAGACCAGGCTCGAAAATCGGGACCTCGCCCCTCTCGAGCATCTCGATCTTTCCCGGATCGCGATCAACGCAGACCACTTCGTGCCCGAAGTCGGAAAAGCATACACCGGAGACAAGCCCCACGTAACCGGTGCCAATCATCGCGATTTTCATGGTCTTCGCCTTTCATGCTGCAAGAGCATACATGTGTTTGCCCACCCCGAGGGGCACGTCAACGCTCTTGGACAATCTCGGCAGCCGCGCCGAAGTCGCGACTACCGCAAAGTTTAGTTGGAGGCACGCGCTGCAGTATTCGCAGCTGTGGTGACCAGCGAAGGGGTAATCTGCTGGATTACACGGTTCCACTTAGTGACAGGCTGTTCGGCCACGAAGATAACATCGTTGGGACGAAGCTCGAAGCGAGTCGCGAGAAGGATATTACCAGCATTGGTAGTGTTCAAACGCCATGCCGTGGTTGCACCAAATTCTCGTGGGTCTGAGGACCCGCGCAACACATAGATCTGGCTGGCGTCGCCTGTTCTAAGGGGAACCCCTCCGTTGCCATATAGAGCCTCGGCAAGAGCCGCCGTGCGTCCAAAGGGCAGTTCATAGCGCCTCTGGCTTTCAACTTCGCCAGTTAGATAGACATAGTCCCGGACAACAGAATCAAGATCCAAGCGTTCCAAATAGTTGTTACGCTCATCCTGTTGATTGTCGCGCCGAATGCCAATCTCGGTATTCAATGTGCTGATCGCAATGTTCCGAGCACTTTGTTCGAATTGAGCCAATCGGATCTGCTCTTCGAAGTAGGCTTGAGCCAAGTCCAATTCGTAAGAGGTATCGACAAAAACACTGTCGCCATCAATCAATTGGATCCGCCTCAATCCGTCCCGAGCGTAAAGTTGAGTGAGCGGGATCTGATAAAGCGTACCATCTCTATAAATCCGGACGGTAGCATAATCCTGATCCTCAACGGTAATTCCACCTGCAGCCGCCAAGGCTTCGTCAAGGTAGAGAGCCGTCAGAGAGATCGGCGCCACGGTTGGCTGAGAAACGGCCCCGCCGATAGAGACCTTCTTCGAATTGAATTCCGCAATCTCCAAGCTAAAGGTTGGATCAATCTGGTTTTCGACGAGCCGTTGAAACAACGCAGCTTCGGCTTCTTCCAGTGTCAAACCGGCAATCTGCACTCGCCCCACATTGGGGATAGCGATCGCACCATCATCTTGCACAGTGTAGCCTTGTCGTGCGTTCGTAGCGGCCAGCAGGCCTGACAGTTGTTCTACGGTCGATCCTGTCTGTGGAGTAGCGAGCAGCAGTACATCTCCCGTCCCAATCCGATAGGGGCCGGGATTGACCTCGGGAGGCAAGCGCGTCTCCAGAAAATCCTCCTGCGGCCGACGGTCAAACGCTGGTTCAGGCGTCGGTCCCGCCCCCCTCAAGCCGCTACCGTAACCCGCCGTGTTGAAGAACACCGGCGGAAGCGACTTTGGTTGATAAACTGAGCGGTTGGCTACAAGAACTGTCTCCGGGGTCATGTCGACCACGCGCAACTTACCGTCGGCGCCCGCCATGCGATCCACCGAAGGAGATTTGTAGACTACACCGCAACCGGCGAGGCCGAGCGCCAGGCTCAGCAAGATGACGAGTGCACGCATCATGGGGTCTCCTTCACTCTCGGCATCGCAGCACCCTGGGCCGCGATCGGCCCAAATTGCCAAACGCCTCTTCCGGCTTTCTGGCGGGAGGACAGCACCCTCCCCGTACCGGGTGAAATTTGGTAAATGTTGATGAAATTCTCGGTCAGGCCAGCGCAGTCCTCCCGAGCAGTCAGCCCACTGATCGTAACAGAGCAGACATAGCTCCTCAGCACGATCCGCCCTTCTCCGTTTAGGAGACTGTGAAAACGCTCGGCGGTGCCGTCGCGCCCGGAGCGCAACAGCGCGCGTAGTTGGGAGAGGTCGGAGGACATAAAGTCGTTCCCCACCCCGCGCGTAGCGACCAAGAGGCCCTCGTCGAAGGTGAACCCGCTGCCGTCGGGAGCCAACCAGAGCGATCGTCCGTCAGGCATAACCGCGACTTGGCGAAGGTCCAGCATCGTTTCGCTGCCAACAAGCGTAGCACGACGTGAAGGGGCTCCACGGCGCACCAGCGTCTCATGACGTGCATCGTGACGCTCGAGGAAGGGCAAGAGCCCCACGGTGGCTTCACGGACCAGCCTTTGCGGCTCGCCGGTGGACGCACACCCGGACAAGGCGACCAGAAGACCCAAGCATGAGAGGATGCGCCTCATCGCCAGAAGCTCCCCCAATCTTCCTGCAACTCGCGTGCCTGGCCCAAACGCACCCTCTCGTAAAGCCGGTTGGCCTGTTTCACACGAGCCCCGCCGTCACCGGTGGTCGGGCGCCATGTGGTCGCGAATTCCCGCCCCGACGGATACCCCAACAGCCAGCTTGCCGGCACCGAAAAGCGGATCCCCTTGTCGAATGAGCCCTCGCCGAACTCGTCGGTCGGCATATCCGTGATCGTGGCATAGGCTCCGATCCGGAAGCCGTTGTCGAACTCACGGTCAAACGACACAGTGGCCCCGGTATCTCCCGCGAGGTACTGACCGACGTCAATCTGGCCGAGGTAGCCTTCGCTGAATTCGTAGTAGGCCGACACGAAGCCGGTGGTGGTGTCGAAATCCTCGAACCCGAAGGGATCGTCCGGCTGACGCTTGCGAGCATAAGTGATCTCCGCACCGAGCCCCAGCCGGCTGTCGGCCGGTTTCCAAAGAAGTTCAGCGGACGCTCCACCATACATCTGCTCGAACTGGCCCACGGAAACACGACCGAAAAGATCCTCTCCCGGGCGAAAGACGTAGTCGGCGGTCAGGCGCCGCAGTTCCAGATCCGTGTCGTCATCGTAACGCGCCCCATCCGTACGCACGACAGGGTAGTCGCTTTCTCCTTCGGGCTGGTTCGGCAACGGCTCGACCCTGTTTACAAGCAGCGGCTGGCGCAACTCCGTATCAAGCGTCAGCCCCGGGGCCAGCGCCAAGAGTGCGTCGAAGCGCAGCCCGCTTTCGGCCACGAAGTTGTCGGGGTCCGACACGGTAGGCCCGGCGTAGAGATCGACACCATAGGTGAACCGGGGGTAGGCGCCGGGGGTGCGGAGCGATAGCGGGTGCGCCCGACCGTCATCAATCTCGGCACGGGCAAAACTCTTCCAGCTGCCATCAAGATCATCCTGCAGCGCCACGAGGTCCGCCCGCTCCAGCGTAACGGCACTGGGGGACAATTCGCCCTGACGCGGGACCAGGATCATCCGCTCCACTCCGGCGGGAAGCTCCCCCGCGATCACCCGCGCCGCGCGGCCGATTCCTTCCGCCTCGGCGAGATAACGATCGTTGCGATAGTGAACCTCCAGCACGTCACCGCTGCGTTTCAATGCGATCAGCCGCAGTCCCTGTGCTCCGAGGCGGGAGCGAAGGCGGGCCTCGAAGCTCTCCCCCGCGCCAGCGTCTCTTGCGGCACCGCCCATCATGCCGCCCCAGCCAAGCGCCACCGCGCTGCTGGCGGCCACGACAGGGCCCTGCCCTTCGCGGCCACTCGCCGGGCCCGGGGGCGTCTTCGGGTTGAAGCTGTAGCTCAGCTGCACCCCGAGAGCATCACCGTAGAGCCATGCCGCCGTCAGATCGAGACCATTGTCGAACCGATAGCTGGCCGCGACGCTCACCGGGCTCTGCCGGCTGAAGCTGGTATTGGCCTCCTCCAGTGCGTAGGCGTCGGAGGAATACTCCGCGCTCACCACCAGCCGGTCGCTCACCTCGTACTGCAGCCCCCCGAAGAAGGCGGCATCCCCGCGGAACCATTGGTCGGCATCGAACTGGCCCGTCTGGGTGACGTTCACCGCGGTCTCGGGACGATTCTTGAAACGGTCTCCGAAGACACCCAGGGGGTTCTCGAAACCGCCTTCGCTGCCGAAGCGGCCCCAGCCGAGCCCGGCGGTGGCCCGCAGTCGACCAAAGGTCTTGCCCGCCACGATGTATTCCCCGGCATAGATGCCGGTGCCGCCGAAGTCCTGCAGACCCACCGCCAGCGCCGGCCATGTCAGGCTCTCCTCGACCAGCTGGTAGCGGATGTCGAAGCTGCGGTCGTAATAGGCGCCGGTGTTGCGAAGGTTATCCCCGTAGACATACCGGAAGACCCCGGAAAGCCGGGGGCCGATCTGGAAATGAAAGATGTTGCGCTGCACATCCGAGCCGAAGGCGTTGACGGTGATCGAGCCTTCGGCGTCGGGCATCTGGTGCGCGCCGGGCATGTCCACGAGGCCCGGCACACCCTGGAAGTTCAGGGTGGGGCGTTGCCAGGGGGCCTCCTGCGGGATGGCGGAAAGCGGCCATGCACAGGCCAGGCCGAGCGTGCTGCACAGCAAAGCCTGCCGGATCCCCTTCCGTTCCATGTGTCCCCTTGCTCCCCGGCGCGGATGCCAGCGGCTATGTTTCGTGTTCACTCCGGCACCTGGGTGATTCCTGATGGCCCAGCCCGGTGCCTGTTCTTTTGACGCCTTGGCCCGAGATAATAAACGTCCGTCCTCTCTCCCGGGCGATTTCGGCAGGATCGACGTGCCCCGAAACCCACATTTTCGGCACTTACAGCCCTCCAGGCAGGGAGATGTCCCGGGCCGGGACATCCCGCGAGGCCAGTAAAAACAAGAGCTTGGAAAGCCGGATTCAGACATTGTTCACACTTCGACCGAACCGGCTCCTCCGGATGCCAGCTCCAAGCCCCCGGGTTCAGCCGCGCAGCTGCGCGGCAAGCTTGTCCAGGTGGCGCTCCACCAGCGCCTCGGCCGCCTCGAAACTGGCCGCCTCGGCGTAGCAGCGCAGCTCGGGCGCGTTGCCCGAGGGGCGCAGGTGGACGATGTCGCCGCTCTCGAAGCGCACGCGCAGCCCGTCGGTCAGGTCCGTATCCGCCTCGGGGCCGGTCCCCTCGAAGAAGGCGGCCCGGGCGCCGGGATCGCCGGTCAGCTCCGCGATGAAGGCCTTCGAGGCCTCGGTCGGCACCTCCTGGATGCGGTCGGCGGCGGTGTAGCGCGGCGGCAGCGCCCCCACGAGATCCGCGAGGCTCTGGCCTGCCGCGTTCGCGGCAGCCAGCGGCGCGATGATGGGCAGCAGGCAGTCGCGGGTCATCAGCGGCGCGAGCGGGCCGGCCGGCCCGCGCGCCTCGAAGCCCAGCAGGAAGCCCCCGTTGGCCTCGTAGCCCACCACGCGCGCGGTGGTGTCGGCGGCAAGCGCCTCTTCCATGGCCGCGATCACGAAGGGCGATCCGATGCGGGTCTGGGTGACCGCGTCGAAATCCGGCATCTCGCGCACCAGCGTGTTCGACGAGACCGGCGTGCAGACCAGTTTGGCCCCGAGCGCCCGCGCGGTAAGCGCGCCAAGCACGTCGCCCGGCACCACGCGGCCGGTGGCATCGGCCACCATGGGCCGGTCGGCGTCGCCGTCGGTCGAGATCACCGCGTCGAGCCGGTGTTCCTCGCACCAGCCGCCCAGCATGCCCCGGGTCTCGGGGTCGAGCGCCTCGGTATCGACGGGGATGAAGGTCTCGGAGAGCGCCAGCGGCACCGCCGTGCCGCCGAGCGCCTCGACAACCTCGACCATCACGTCGCGGGCCACCGAGCTGTGCTGGTAGACGCCCACGCGCAGGCCCGAAAGCGCCTTGCCACCGTAGGCCGAGACGTAGCGGTCCCGGTAGAGCGCAGCCGCCGCGCTGCCGTCCTTCAGCGCGCCCTCGCCCGTGCCGGCGGGCCGACCCAGGTGGTCGAGGATCGCCGCCTCGTCGGACTTGGCGATCTCGCCCGTGGGCAGGTAGAACTTGAGCCCGTTTCGATCGGCCGGGATGTGGCTGCCGGTGACCATGACGGCGGCCTGTCCCTCGCGCATGGCCGCCAGCGCCAACGCCGGCGTCGGCAGAACTCCGCAGTCGGTCACGTCCAGCCCCTCGGCCCGGGCCGTGGCGACCACGACTTCGGCGATCTCGGGCGAGGAGGCCCGCAGGTCGCGCCCCACGAAGAGCCCGCCGCCCGTGGGGCAGGCTGCCAGGAAGGCGCGGGTGTGGTCCGCGACAAGATCCGGTGTCAGCTCGGTGACGAGGCCGCGCAGGCCGCTGGTACCGAATTTGGG
>NZ_QBKN01000033.1 GCF_003054175.1 Allosediminivita pacifica | reverse complement strand
TCCTCCGAATAAGACACGTGCATAACGACGTCGTTATGCACGTGTCTTACCTCGGAACCCCAGCCTCAGGCAGGCGGCCCCAATCGGTCGGTTACGTCCGACCCATGTCTCTGTTCGGCCCATTCACTTTCAAACGCAACTCTGCGGCGGTTTCTGGAAACTCCAGTGCCGCAGAATTCGAATTACGCATCAAGTCGCCGCGGGAGTTCCAACGCCGCTCTTCCGCTGCGTTCCAGCCATTCATCACGAGAATGATCGCCACAATCAAGACCATCGAGGAGGGAATCCAAATCATGTATCCGCCGACCGTCTCGTCCACCAGGGAGCCAAGTCTGCCACTATGATATGGCGAAGATCGCAAAACATATAAGCTAACCTCCTTGAACGTTGTCAAAGAACCCAGGAAAATGTTTGAAACGATGACCACGAAACCCGAGATTAGCCGCGCCCCGCGCCGGGCTCCTTCCGGCGGGTCGCGGTGATCGAACATCATTGAAAAATACCAAAGTCCCGCCAGAGTCATCGACAGATGAGCCAGTATCTCTAAGAGCGCAATCTTCTGCGCGAGAGCGAATAGCTGCGGCACCTGCCAAATGAAGAGCGATCCGACAAGACAAGCGGTGGCAATACCAGGGCGCGTCATGAACCTTGCAATGTGCCCGCCGCCAAGCTTTCTGAGACTTTTTCGCCATTGCCTGCTCGACCCGGCTTTCAAGACATGCCACGGCTGGGACACTGCGATGACAAGTGGTCCCACTAAGCGCAACAAAAGATGCTCGACCTGGTGTGCCGAAAATTGGCTGTGTCCCAAAGGGGCAAGAGGCGCATTTGTCGCGACGAGGACGATGGCAAGGCCGGCAAAGAAGAGAGCACGACGCCAGATCGTTATCTTTCCGACAAAGCGAGCGGTTGTCTTGAGGCCACGAAGATACAAAGATGTTGCAAGGCCGATGAATGCGAATGAGATCGGCGAAATCATATAGCCGAATGGATCGTAAAAGATCAGACCGTTGAACAACTGCTCACTCCTTGTCATTGGTTTGGTGCCAGATGCGTCCGACCTGAGTAGGCACATCCCGCCCTCTCAACCCTAGGCCTGCCAAATCGGCCGGAGTTCCTCGCTACCCAAACAGAAAAAGGTTGGCACCGAGTTGGAAGAACGCATCGCCTTACCGCCCCCTGAATGTGGCTCTCCGCCGCGGCAGTGTATTCAATGGTCGCGCTGTGTCTGCTGCCTTGAAGCCCCCAACAGCGGAGTTCGACGCGCTTATCGGCTGCTGGGCCAAGCCAGAAACAGCCAATTCCAATATGAAAATGGCAGGGAAAGCCCGTGGCTGTAAGTTTATCTGACGTTCCAGTTCGCATCAGAAAGGGGAGGTCTCTTATGAAGTAATACGCATTATGAACAGCGACACGATGAATGCGAGAAGGCCGAAAGCGATACCCGAGCTGACCGCATATTGCATGATATCCAGCCGGTTTCCCTTACGGCGACGCGCCAGATACCCACCCCAAATTGCTCCTGCGAGGATACCCGCGATCGTCAACATGACTTTGCCTCCGCTGATGCCTTTTGATTTCTTGCCCGATGCATGCCTGACAACCGTGAGCCAAGAAACACGATCCAAGTGACGGCTGTTAACGCTAGGAGCATCCAGTCGCCGAACCGTGCATATGGCGTGGGTTCGAGGGCGCCGGGAAGTTCGGCATCGATGACACCGGTCTCTTCGATGCCAAGCTTCACAATGAGCTCGCCCTTCGCGTCGATTACCGCTGAGATGCCGGTGTTCGCGGCCCTCACAATCGGAAGTCCTTCTTCGACGGCACGCATGCGGACCGCAGCAAGGTGCTGCTCGGGTCCAATACTGGTGCCGAACCAGGCATCGTTGGTGGCGTTGAATATCCAGTCGGGCCGATGCTGATCGTCGATGACGTCGCCTGGAAAGATGATCTCGTAGCAGATGGCCACGGCCAGCGGGGGAGCGCCGGGCAGGGTCAGCGTTCGCGGTCCTGCACCGGGCGTAAAGTCTCCCAGGCCTTGGGTGATCCGGTCGAGCTTAAGCCAGCCGCGGAAGGGGACATACTCGCCGAATGGAACGAGATGGTGCTTTGCATAGCCGGTCAGAATGTCTCCGGTTTGATTGTAAGCTTGGACGGTGTTGAAATAGAGCGTTTCTTGGTCCTTTCGCGTGCGGTCCGGGACGCCGGTCAGAAGCAAAGCGCCGTCCTGCAAGATGGCGGCAATGCGAGATCGCGCCCGCAGATCCTCATCGAGAAAGCCCGGAAAGGCGGTTTCCGGCCACAGGAGCACATCCACCTCGCCGGGACCGCTCGAGAGGTCCAGATAGCGCGTTAAGGTTTCGTCTCGCTGTTCGGGCGCCCACTTCTCCCTTTGCGGCACGTTGCCTTGAACTATGCGCACATCGACTCCGGGCGCAGGTCTCGGCTCTAACCCGAGTCGGCCTTGGCCTACGGTCCATGTCGTCGCGATCACGGCCGCGAACAGACTAGCGGGGACCCAGCGCCGCCGTCTCTCCGTCACCAGGGCCGCGGCCGGCAGCGTTCCGGCCAGGACTAAAAGAAAGCCCAGCCCATAGCTGCCGATCCATGCGGCCGGCTGCCTCAGTGTCGGGTAGTCGACAAGGGCGTAGGCGGTGAGGTTCCAGGGAAATCCCGTGAAGACGTGCCCGCGCAGCCACTCTGCCGCCGTCCAGGAGGTTGCGAATAGCAGGCAGGTCGTTACGCCGGTGACCGCAAAGCGGGACTTAGTGCTGGAAAAC
This sequence comes from Allosediminivita pacifica, assembly GCF_003054175.1. Classification (GTDB taxonomy): domain Bacteria; phylum Pseudomonadota; class Alphaproteobacteria; order Rhodobacterales; family Rhodobacteraceae; genus Allosediminivita; species Allosediminivita pacifica. Next base: position 43,343 of record NZ_QBKN01000033.1, on the reverse strand, counting down.
AGCGCCGCCGCCAAGGCCGGAAAGGTGGCCAGACCGGCGGCCAGTGCCGCAACGGCCGGGATCGCCAGCGCCCCAAATTTATCGGGGTCCACATAGAAGCTCTCGGAGATCCATGAGAGGCCAAAGCCGAACTGACCGAGACCAAAGGCCCACCCGACCAGTGCGGCTGCCCCGACGGAGCCAGCGCGCAGCAGAAGAAGCAGCACTGAAAAGGATACGGGCACGAGCAGAATGATCGAGAAGGGCGGAAGCGACAGAACGGTCATCGCTCCTGCTGCGGTCGCGACAATGGCGCGAGACGGCAAGGAAGTCACCCAGCCTCTGTAAAAAGGCAAAGGCGACCTCATGGACCAGTCCGGTGTGCTTGCTGGATCTTCGGCCCAACGAGGAGCAATCCGACGCCACATACCACAAACACATCGGCTATGTTGAAGGCGGGCCAATGGGCGGTGCTCACATAGAAATCGAGGAAATCCGTGACCCCCTGAAAACGCAGGCGATCCGTTACGTTGCCGAAAGCGCCTCCTATGATCGCGCCGTATGCGACGGCTTCGACTCTGTTGGCAGCTTGACACATCATGAACGTGAACCAGACGCAGACGGCAATGGCCAGCGCCGCCAGGACCCACCATGGTGTGCCGCTGAGAAGGCCGAAGGTCACGCCGTCATTACGAAAGTACGTGAGATTGAACCCAGGTACGATCGGGAAGCCATTGCGCAGGGCTTCCGCATTGGCAACCACGATGGCTTTTGTGATCTGATCTACGGCGAAAGAAATGAATATGGCAAGCGTGCCGATTGCTAACGTTTTCATTTCGGCAGACATCGCCTCACCTTAGCCTAGCGTCGAGAAAAAGCATTATGACCAAGCCAATTGCCAGGCCGAGGACTGCTCTGTTTTGGCGCCCTTTTCGGTGGCTACTAGGGATGATCTCATGGCTGCTAACAAAGAGTGTTGCGCCCGCCGCGAGAGCCACGCCCCATTGAAGATAGCCTACCGAAGAATTAATCATGGCAGCACCAAAAAGGCCGCCAACCGGTTCGATGAGGCCGGTCAAAGCAGCGATTAACCAAGCGTGATGCTTAGAATACCCCTCTCCGAGGAGTGCGGCTGCCACCGCTAGCCCTTCAGCCGCGTTCTGCAATCCAATTCCAATACCGAGCGGTATACCGCCCGACATCCCATCGGCCGCAATCCCAATTCCCAATGCAAACCCTTCGGGGAAATTATGGACTGTGATCGCGAAGATAAAGATCCAGACACGGCAAAGCGTTGCGCCATCAGATGTTTTGGAGTGCGGATTTAGCCGCTCGCTGGGTATCCTTTGGTTTATCTGGGCTACTTCACTCAAGCCAAGAAAGACGGCGAAGCAGACTATAGCGGCAGGGGCAGCGCCATATTCGAACAATCCTTTGGCTCCGTCTAGGGCCAGAAAAGTCATGGATACTAGTAGGGTCGCGAGCATTACGCCTACTGAAACGCAGAGAACGGAGTCGCGCATCGATCTGGAAGGAATATGTCCGAACAGGACTGGAGCCGCCCCAAGGGCTGTCAGCATACAGGTGGCAAAGCTTCCGAGAAAGCTGAGCACTACCGGGGGAGACGTTTCCATTTCGGAGCTTGCTCACCCTTCTGGGTAACTCGCATAGATCTCGGTCGATCCGTCCTGCCGGATGAGAAAGACATCGTAGGCTTCCCGGTCTTCCTCGGGGCCCATGCCCGGTGAACCGTAAGGCATGCCGGGCACCGCAAGACCGATTGCATCAGGGCGTTCATCGAGAAGACGACGGATGTCGGAGGCCGGTACATGCCCTTCGATCACATAACCGTCCACTAGGCCAGTATGGCAGGAGACCATGCGCTGCGGCACACCCATCTCGAGCTTGAAACGAACAAGCAGCCCGCCAAACACGTCCTCGCCGGTGGGCGCAAAACCGTTCTCTTTGAGATGGTTCATCCACGACAGGCAGCAACCGCAGCCGTTCGTCTTGCGAACCTCGATTGGTGTAACTTCCGCGATCGCCTGGGCAGCCGGAAGCAGTGAGATTGCGGGAACAAGTGTATGTTTCAGTCGTTTCATGGATCATAGGCTTTCAGTTGTTTGCAGGGCGATCTCGCGGTCCAGGCTGGCGGCCATAAGGGCGCGTGCCTCAGCAAGTCGCGACAACGCGGTGTCATCCGTCTGGCGCTCTGTTGCACTGGCGAGACGTTCATCGGTGAGAGGATCTGTTGGGCGACCTTCGACGAGAACCTCGTAGTGAAGATTGGGCCCAGTTGCCGTACCCGTGGCGCCGACGCGACCAATCATGTCCCCCGCCGCCACGCGCTGGCCTTGAGTTAGCTCGTCGGGGGTCGAGCTGAGATGTGCGTATCTCGTCATGGTGTCCGAGCCGTGAGAGAGTTCGACGACGCGGCCGTACCCATTCCGCCAGCCGATGAAGCTGACTTGACCGGGGGCTGTCGCATGGACCGGAGTTCCACCCGCCGCCGCGAAGTCGACTCCAGTGTGCATTCGAACATTGCCATAGACCGGGTGTGTGCGACGTCCAAACACAGAACTGAGGCGCGCACCTTCGACCGGTTGTGCAAAGACCCGCAAGACCTCACCATCCACATAGATCGTCGCCTGACCGCTTCCGCTATCCGGCCAGACGATTTCGTAGAGGGCTCCGCCGATCTCCAGAGCAGCGAATGCCAGGTCAGGCTGCCCGATTCTTTCGTTTCCAAGCCGGGCCTCTCTCCATAGAAGCTGCAGTTTTTCGCCGCCCGACATGTCACGACGGAAATCCACAGTTCCGCCGAGCATTTGCGCAAGGTCCACTGCAAACCGAGCGGGCATGTCGGCCTCTTCGAGGGCGGCGAAGAGTGAACTGCCGATCACCGCCTCACCCGCGAGGGTTACGATTTCGGGCTCGGGTGACACGACTGATGTAGACGGCTCTTCACCGAAGATAGCCTCAATCCGAACACCGTCGCCGACGGTAAGCGATACCGAGCGTGCAGCACCATCTGTAGTCTTGATGAGAGTGATCGAATGTCCCGGCCGGAGGCGCCGCAGGTCATATTCCGCACCGATTGCCAGGGCGACTTCTGCCCGGGTGTTTGCCGCGAGGCCGGCCTCCTCCAGGACGGCATCGAGGGTTTCGCCAGGCGCGATTTCGCGCGACCATCTCGTCAGAACGGGTTCAATCTCCGGCAATGCATTGTCGCTGTCCGCGATCTCCTGCAGGAGCGGCAAGGGTTTGAATACGGGAATTCTTTCGGTACCTGGCTGTCCCTGTGTCGGGAAGGCGGTTTCCACCACCCTGGGAACTTGCAACGCCGCCGGAGACCACGCGCTTGCTGCGGCGAGCGCCGGAGGGACCGGATCGCTCGACCATTCCCAGGATAGTGCAAGTCCCCCAGCGGACAATGCCGCTAAGCCTGTGAAACCCGCCGCGAATGTTCCAAACTTCATGTTGTCCCCCTAAGTTTCTTCTTCAAGTGCACGCCGAATCTTCGGCACGGCGAATTCTCTTGGTTCGTGATAGTCGATCATGGAGACGAACCGGCCCGAACGACCGAACAGGTAGACACTCGCGGTGTGGTTCATCGTGTAATCGCCGCTTTCGGTCGGTACGCGCTCGTAACTTGCACGGAAGCCACGCACGACTTGTGCGATCTGCTGTTCGGACCCGGTCCATCCGCGGATAGCTGAATGGAAATAGCTGACATACTCTTCCATCGTTTCGACAGTGTCTCGCGCAGGATCGACGGTGATAAAGACCACATTCATCTCCGTGGCGTCGTCGCCCAGGTCGTCCAGCCAGCCTGAGATGTCCGAAAGCGTGGTCGGGCAGACGTCCGGGCAGTAGGTGAAGCCGAAGAACACCATGGACGGGCGCCCGATCAGGGTTTCCGGCCCGACCTCGTTGCCCTCGTGGTCGGTTAGGCGGAAGCTCATAGCGGACAGCGGCAGGGGAAGCTGACCCTCGGGCTCTGGTGCGCCTGGCCCGTCCACGCGCCACCAACCTACGAAAAGCGCGAGAGCAAGTGCCCCAACGCCCGCAGTACAATAACTCAAGATTGCCCGTCGCCGCATCAGCTTCGAGGACCGGTGGCCGCGATACCTCTTACACTTACAGCGACCGGAATCCGACCACCGTCGTCGAAGATTAACTCGAGCTTTATTCTGCTGCCTTCCAGCATCGGCTCTTTCAATCCCATCAGCATGATGTGCAAGCCACCCGGTTTCAGTTCGACCTCGCGACCTGGCGCAATGGAAAGGTCACCGACGTAGGCCATCGACGACACGCCATTTGCGTCGGTTTCGGTGCGGTGGACTTCCGCTCTATCCGCTATCTGGGTTTCGATCCCAACCAAGGTGACGGCCTTGCCCCCCGTATTTCTGATGGTGAGGTAGGCGGCCCCAGGCCGGCTTATGCCGATTGACGCTCGTGCCCAGACATCATCAACCAGAAGCTCTTGGGAATCTGCTTGGCTGGGCGCTGAGAAACCTGGAAAAACCACGATAGGAAGCATTGCTGCAATGATGGTTCGTCTTTTCATAAGCGTTTTCCGATCGTCATATGTACTCAGCTCCGCGCCGCGGCGACTTCGGCCGCAACAACGCGTCGCAGTTCGGCCTCCCCGAACGGGTTCAGCGGGCGGCCGTTCACGAAGAAGGTTGGTGTCTGGCTTACGCCCATGGCTTCGACATCCGCGCGATCTTGGTTGAGAACGGCCGTCGTCCCTGGAAAGAGCAACTGGTCGCGCGCCTCCTCGACGGCCAGTCCGGCGGAGGCGGCGATATCGAGGATCAGACCCGGTTCTGGCGCCCCATGAGAGGCCCAACGCGGCTGCTCGCGCAGGACGGCTTCGAGCACGGGTTCGAAGACGTCCTGCATGCGAGCCGCCTCGAGCACCCGGATGGCCTCTTCTGACGCCTCACCATGGAATGGCGTGTAACGGATCACCACGCGCACGGTGTCGCCGTGTTCGGACATGATGTTCTTGACCACCGGATAAAAGGCCCGACAAGCCTCGCAGGCCGGGTCGAAGAATTCGACAATCGTTACAGGTGCGGTTTCCGACCCGAGGATCGGCGAGTAGGACCGGATCAGCGCATCGGACAGTTCCGGCGCAACGGCCTCTCCCATGGGGGCCGGAGAAGGGCGGGTCACATACCAGGATGCTGCGCCAAACCCTGCTAGACCAAAGGTGAGCACGGAGAGGATCAGGGCACGTCTGTTCATTCTTGCGGTTCCTTCAGGGAGAGGGCGGAGAGCGCTCCAATCACGGTGAAGGCGACCAAAGCCATCAGCGGAATCGGAATTCCGAAGACCAGCTGGTTGTCGTCGGTGCAGGAGGGGCCGGTCGCGGTGCAGGGCTGAATTTGCTCGGGGACCAGGCCCGCATAGAGGCCCAAATGCCAGACCGCCACGGCCGCGCCGCCTAAGGCGAGCGCGATCCCGTAGCGCCCGACGCCATGGTCACTCCACCACAGCCCGAGCCCGAGGATGATCGCCAGCGGAAACATGAAGGCGCGTTGAAACCAGCAGAGCAGACAGGGCGATTGGCCGAGCACTTCGCCGATGAAAAGAACCGCCAACGAGGCGGACGTGGCGACGGTCCAGGCCAGCCCGATGGCCATGTCTCCGGGAATGCGTTTCATGTCGGTCAGATCCTTTCCTGCAGATCAGCAAGGATCTCTTCAGCGGACGTGCCGTAGGGCCACGAGGTTGAGTAACCCGCCTGTGGGTCAAATAAGAACAAGTTCGAGGTATGGCTCATTGTGTAGCCCCCCGGAGCGGATGCCTCCTCGTTCCTTTCAAAAAATATGGGGAAGCTATCAGATATCGCAGCCATCTGGTTAGCCGTGCCAGTCAGACCAATTATACCTGCTTCGAATTGCTCCACGTATTGGGAGAGTGCCATCGGACTATCACGTTCGGGGTCTATTGTAATGAAAATGGGCTGGACCTTTTCTGCCTCGCCGCCCAGTCCCTCCATTACGGCGGCGACCTCGGAGAGTGTTGTCGGACAAATGTCCGGGCAATTTGTGAATCCGAAGAAAATCAGCATCCAGCGGCCGGAAAAGTCACGCTGTGTTTGGGCCATGCCACGATGATCCGTCAGCTCGAATTCCGCGAAAAACGGGCTATCGTTGGCAGTCCGCTCGTTTTCGGAGACAGCGTCAGGCCGCAGTAGCAAACCGATGTACAGAAGTGCTGCCGTGGCCGCCATCGCCCACAGTATTTTCTGGAAGTTGGAAAGATTCACACTGCTTCGCCCGATTCCGATTGTTTGCTCGGGCTTCGTGTACGACCTCTAGCAGCTATAGCTTCAAGCCAAGATGACGTCGAAAGGATCAGCTTCACTGAACTGTGAATGACGGTTCAGACTTGTCTTCGATCTGGCGCGAAGCTACACTGGCTGTAGGTATGAGGTCGGGTAAGATGCTGACAATTGGAGCGATGGCGAGAAAAACCGGGACAAAGGTCCAGACGATCCGCTACTACGAGCAGATAGGGTTGATGCCCGAGCCAGGCAGAACCGAAGGCGGTCAACGCCGCTACGGAGATGCTGAACTAGATAGGCTGTCATTTGTTCGACACGCTCGGCAACTGGGTTTCTCGCTTGACGCTATTCGTGAACTTCTGAATTTGAGCGACAATCCTGGGACATCCTGCGCCGACGCTGATGCCATTGCGCGTCGGCAGCTTAAGCAAGTGGAGCAACGGTTGAGCCGACTAGAGGCGCTCCGTACCGAGCTGGAACGAATGGTTCATGAGTGCAGTGGTGGACGAACCGCCGATTGCCGTGTCCTTGAGGTGTTGCGTGACCACTCCGAATGCCTCACCGAGCACGACGAAGTTGGTCTTTGAACGGCTCAAATCCGGCTTGTGATGAAGGCTTAGAAAGCTTGTCGGGATCGTTGGGCGTCAGTTCCGATAATTCGGATCGGAGTCTAGGTCATAGACCGTAATCGCGAAGTTCTGGGCGAGAGCTAAGGACTGGTCGGTGGATCATTCGTTGCCGATGGCGAGTTGAATTCCAGGCCAGCTTGCATACTTGTCGCCGGTTTCGCGGATGTGTGTATAGCGTTTGAGGCTGACCCATGACCTGTGCCCACTGACAGCTGCGACGTGGGGAATGTTCCAACCCATCTCAAACAAGCGCGAGATGCCCTCATGGCGTAGATCGTGGAAATGCAGATCGTCGATCCCGAGCAGCTTGCAAGCGCGGGTAAAGTTGGCCGTGATTGCGTCCGGAGAGTAGGGGAAGATCTCAGCTTTGCTCTTGCGCATGCTGTCGATGATCCGAATGGCCTCCTCGGGCAAATCGACCCAGGTATCGTTTCCGAGCTTTTCGCCGGGATGCTTCATGTCACGGACCAGGATGCGCTTGTGCTCGTTCTGGAAGTCATCCCAGGTGAGCCGGGTGATCTCTGCCTGTCGGCGCGTCGAGAAGAGAGCGAAAACGATCACCTTGTGCATGGGCATGGCTTGAGGTGTTCTCTGGCGCCGATCAATGAAATGGGCCAGCAGCCGGTCGAGTTCATCGAGGGTGGGCCTGCGGTTACGCTGCGCGGAACGGGAGATGATCCCCATACGGCGCGCGACGGTGATCGCGTCTCTCATCTCCCGGTCATCCAGTCGGAAATCCCACATCGGTCGAGCTATGGCGAATATCGAGGCGAGATGGCTCGCGTAGTTCCCGACGGTTTGCGGTTGTCCGGGCAGAGACTGAAGGAACTCGATGACATCCTTCGACTTGATGGTGGAGCAGGGCAGATCGGCGATCGGGTAGGTGACGATGGTCCTGAGGACCTGGGCTTTTGTGCGACCGATGTCCTTCACGGCTTCTTCAGTATAGCGCTCGATCGCTTTGGACAGCGGAGGGTCGCATACGTTCAACTCTTCCAGCGCACCAGGTTTTGCTAGCTCTTTCTCGCGTTTCTTTATCCAGGCGGCCGCAGCTGGGCGTCTGTCAAAAGTCTTCGTCTCGTGATAGACGGTGCCCTCGCGCATCACTCGTACACGTGCCCTGTAGCTGTGACTTCCATCCTTGCGTTTGCGTGTGGTGATCGAGCCCATGATGGTCTCCCCATTTGGTCCACGAAATTGTATTTGGTCCACGGGACCAAATCCAGTGTCAAAATCGACGGGTTTGGTCCATGATGAGCGGAAACGAGACGAACTGTAGGTGCCTGTAAGTGGCTGAAAAATATAAAAAGCAAGACATATCAAGAGCTTCGCGCCTGTCCGTTGCGCCGATGATCTGCACGTTGGTGATGCTGGCAAGCTCGGTCGTGTTGAGCGTGATGTCCTTGACCGTGCCCATGGCGCCCGCCACCTCGACAAAGTCGCCAAGCTTGAAGGGCCGGAAGAGGATGATCATCACGCCCGCCGCGACGTTCGACAGCGTGCCCTGCAGCGCCAGACCGATGGCAAGACCGGCGGCACCGATGGCGGCCACGAAGGAGGTCGTCTGCACCCCGAAGGTGTTGAGCACGAAGAGCGCGGTGAACAGCAGCACCGTGTAGCGGGCGATATTCCCGAGGAAGCCAAAGAGCGTGTCGTCGAGCCGCGCGCTGCGCTTCGAGATCGCCTCGATCCGGCGGCGCACCCAGCCCGCGACGATGAAGCCCGCGATCAGGATCACGATGGCGGCGAGCACGTTGCCCACGATGCCGGCGAGGAATTCGAGGGTCAGCACGTCGGAAATCGACGTGCCGTTGTATATCTCGGTCTGTAGCAGGGTCGTGAGGCTGTCCATGTCCCGTCCGTATTCTTGCGTTTCGCGTTTGGTCATTCCTATCGTCGCATGGCTGATAGGCGCAACGTGCGACAACGCCGGGGCGCGACGCCGCGTTCCGGGTGTGCCTCTGGCAAAATCCGGCGAATGCGACTAGGTAGTTTGCGACACAGAATGGAGCGCCGCACCGTGAGACAGGATGCAGACGGCCGTCTGACACGCGACGGCATCAGGATTCACCAGCAGTCGGATTTCGCCGGCATGCATGCCGCGGGCGAACTGGCCGCGCGGATCCTCGACGAGCTGGCCGAGCGCGTCGACGTCGGTGTGACCACCGGCGAACTCGACGACTATATCCGGAACCGCGTCGAAGAGGCGGGCGCCACCTCGGCCACCATCGGCTACAAGGGCTATCAGCACGCCAGCTGCATCAGCATCAACCACGTGGTCTGCCACGGCATTCCCGGCGAGAAGAAGCTGAAGGACGGCGATATCCTCAACATCGACGTCACCGTGATCGTCGACGGATGGTATGGCGACAGCTCGCGCATGTACGTGGCGGGCAAGCTGTCGCGCAAGGCCGAGCGGCTGATCCAGGTGACGCACGATTCCCTGATGAAGGGCATCGACGTGGTGAAGCCCGGCAACACCTTCGGCGACATCGGCCACGCCATCCAGACCTTCGTCGAAGGCCACCGCATGTCGGTTGTCCGCGATTTCTGCGGTCATGGCCTCGGCCGCGTCTTCCACGCGCCGCCGAATGTGCTGCACTACGGGCGCCCGGGCACCGGGCCGGTGTTGGAAGAGGGCATGTTCTTCACCATCGAGCCCATGGTGAACCTCGGCCGGGCCGAGACCAAGGTGCTCTCCGACGACTGGACCGCCGTGACGCGGGACAAGTCGCTGTCGGCCCAGTTCGAGCATTCCATCGGCGTGACCGCCGATGGTTGCGAGGTCTTCACCCTGTCGCCGGCCGGGCGCTTCCACCCGACCTACTGATCATTCCCAGCGCCAGAGGGCGGGCACGAACCTGTAGGCCTCGCCCTCGGCCATGACATGGCCGACGCCCGGGAAGGGGAAGTGGTAGCCCAGCACGGCCATCCCGTCCGCCGCGGCCATGTCGAGCAGCCGCTTGCGCGTGGCGACCGTCTGTTCGCCGTTCCAGTCGAAGTTGTTGTACCAGCCGGGGTGGGCAAAGTTGGTCCAGGCGTGGTTCATGCTGTCGCCAAGGGCGATCAGCTGCTTTCCCTGCGATTCCAGCACCACCGAGACGTGCCCGGGCGTGTGCCCCGGCGTGGCGATGATGCGCATGCCGGGCGCGATCTCTTCGCCCTCCTCGAAGAGCGCCCAGTCGCCGCCGTCCACGTTGATCGAGTTCTGCGCCCCCAGCACGAACTGCTGCATCTCGGCGGGCACCTCGTGGACGAGGTTTTCCTGCATCCAAAAATCATGCTCCTGCCGGCCGAGGTGCCAGGTGGCGTCGGGCAGGATGACCTCGTCGAAGCCGTCGCGCACGCCCCAGATGTGATCGGGGTGGGCGTGGGTGATGACCACGTCGGTGATGGCATAGGGATCGATGCCCGCCGCCTCGAGGTTGGCCAGCAGCCGCCCGGCGGTGGGCAGGAAGCGGTCGCCCGAGCCGATGTCGACCAGCACCACGCGGTCGCCGCTTTCGATGACGAGGTGGTTGGTGTGGGAATAATGGATGTCTGTGGACAGGTAGTGCCTGGCGAGGAAGGCCTGCACTTCCTCGGGGTCGGCATTCACGCCAAGCCCGCCCGCGTCGAGCTCCAGGTGCCCGTCGGACACCACCGTCAGCGCCATGTCGCCCAGCGTGAAGCGGAAGTGCCCCGCTTTGGGCGCGGGGCCGAGCGTCTGGCCGCGTGCGACGGCGGGAAGGGACAGCGCGGGCATGGCGGCGGCCACGCGCAGAAGGTCGCGGCGGGTCGGGGTGAAGATCGGCATGGGGGCTCCCTGTCTCATTCACGTATTTGAATGAGATGGTAGCACCTCGAGGTCGGGATAGGAATGCCCAGCCGCGCCTCAGTCCTCCGGGCCGTGCCACCGGCGCCAGAGCGCGAGAAGCAGCGTCCCGTCGGCGGCGGGCGTCATGCAATCGGTCATCAGCAGCGGGCCGGGCACCGGCGGGGGCTTCGGTCCCGTCCCGGTGTCGTCCTCCTGCACGGAGGGCGCGCTCAGGAAGAGGCTTGCGGCAGAAGCAAACATGCCATGAAGGGTAGCATGCCGCAGCGGAAAGTCGAGGCTCAGGTCGCCCGCAGCAGCGTCACGTGCGTGTCGCCCCAGCGCCGGGCGTCGAGCGGGGCAAAGCCCCCGGGCGCGTCCTGCGGCGCGGCCTCTTCCCACACGACAAGCGCGCCGGGCGCGATCCAGCCCGCGCGCAGGGCCGCGGCCAGCGCCTTTTCCCCCACGCCCTTGCCGTAGGGCGGATCGAGGAAGACCAGCGAACAGGCCGCCTCGGCCGGGGGCAGGCGGGTGGCGTCGGCCTTCATCACGCGGCAGGCCTCGGCGCAATCGAGCGTCCGGATGTTCTCGGCCAGCAGCCGCTGGCCCACGCGACCGGTCTCGACGAAGGTCACGTGATCCGCGCCGCGCGACAGCGCCTCGAGCCCCAGCGCGCCGGTCCCGGCAAAAAGGTCCAGCACCCGCGCGCCGTCGATGGGATCGCCGAAGCGCCCGCCGTCGAGCATGCTGAACAGCGCCTCGCGCACGCGGTCCGAGGTGGGGCGCAGGTGCGCCCCCGGATCGCCCTTGCCGAGCGCCGCCAGCCGCCGCCCGCGCCAGTCCCCGCCGACGATCCTCATGCCTTGAGCAGCGCCTTGAGGTCGCTGGCCGGGTCGCCCACGGCCTGTGGATCGGGGGACTTGCCCGCCTCGATCAGCCGCTTGCCGACCATGTAGGCGCGCCCGTCGTTCATCGCGTCGAGCGCGATCAGCCTGTCACCCGCGTAATACCAGTGGGACCGCGCGCCGCCTTCGCCCTCGCGCACCACGACGCGGTCGCAGCCCGCGCCGATGCCCGCGATCTGCAGCTTCACGTCGTACTGGTCGGACCAGAACCACGGCTTCGCCACGTAGTCGCGGCCCGCGCCCATGATGTTGTCGGCCACCAGTTCGCCCATCTCGACGGCATTGCCGACGCTTTCCAGCCGCATCCGCGTGTCGCCCAGCGGGAAGGAGGCGCAGTCCCCCGCCGCCCAGATCGCCGGGTCCGAGGTGTGGCCCTGCGCGTCCACCGCGATGCCGTTGTCGATCTCCAGCCCCGCCTGCTCGGCCAGCGTGGTGTCGGGCATGATGCCGATGCCGGCGATCACCACGTCGACGGGCAGCTCCGTGCCGTCGGTCAGCACCGCGCCGGTCACACGGTCATCCTCGCCGGTAAGCGTCTTCAGGCCCACGCCCTCGCGCAGGTCGACGCCGTGGGCGCGGTGCAGGTCGGCGAACCATGCCGAGGTTTCGGGCGCGGCGACGCGTTGCAGGATGCGGTCGGCGGCCTCGATCAGCGTGACCTCGAGCCCCAGCTTGCGGGCCACCGCCGCCGCCTCGAGCCCGATGTAGCCGCCGCCCACCACAAGCGCGCGGCCGCCCGCGCGCACGCGGGGTTCAAGCGCGTCGATGTCGGCCAGCGTGCGGATCGTGAAGACCCCGTCGAGATCACCGCCCAGCGTGTCGGGCAGGCGGCGCGGGACGGCGCCGGTGCAGATCACCGCGTGATCGTAGGGATAGGCCACGCCGTCGGCGATGACCGTGCCCGCCGCGCGGTCGATGGAGGCGGCCTCCTGCGACAGTTTCAGGGAGACGTCGTTGTCGGCGTAGAAGCTCTCGGGCCGCAGGAAGAGGCGTTCGCGCGCCATATCGCCCAGAAGATAGGCCTTCGACAGGGGCGGGCGCTGGTAGGGCGGCACGTCCTCGCGCCCGATCAGGGTGATTGTGCCCTCGAACCCCTTGGCGCGCAGGCGCGCCACGCAGGAGGCCGCTGCCTGTCCGGCCCCGATCACCACCACGTCGGTCATGCGCGTCCCCTTTGTCTTTGCCCGTCTGCCCCTATACTCCCGGTGACAGGAAACGCAAATCCGGAGGGATGGAACAAGATGCCGATCCAACAAGGGGACAAGCTGCCCGGGGCCACGCTGATCGCGATGGGGGCAGAGGGGCCGGAACAGGTCGACCTGGGCGCAAAGCTCGAGGGCCGCAAGGTCGTGATCTTCGCCGTGCCGGGCGCCTTCACGCCCACCTGCCACTCGGCCCACGTGCCTAGCTTCATGCGCACCAAGGGCGACTTCGAAGCCAAGGGCGTGGACGAGATCATCTGCATCTCGGTCAACGATCCCTTCGTGATGAAGGCCTGGGGCGAGGCCACCGGTGCGGCCGAGGCGGGCATCACCATGCTGGGCGATCCGGAATCCGCCTTCACGCAGGCCATCGGCATGGACTTCACCGCGCCGCCCGCGGGCCTCGTGACGCGCTCCAAGCGCTACGCGATGCTGGTCGAGGACGGCACGCTAAGCCTGCTGCACGTCGAGGACAGCCCCGGCACCTGCGAAACCTCCGCCGGTGAGGGCCTGCTGGCCGCGATGTGAGGGATCGGGCGTCTGCCCACAGGCGCCCACCCGCCCGAACAGCACCGAAGGTGCCGGGCGAGCGCCGGACCGTCCCCCGGTTCGGCGCTTTTGCAACCCGCGCCCTCCGCTCGGAGGTTCTGCGGGGCTGCGGGCATAAATCGCTCAGAACAATGGTTGCGAGCGCCAAACCACGGTCCGGCGCCCGCCCGTCACCTTCTGGCGACGCTTACTCCGCGAAGCCGTCCATCGCCTTGGCGAGCTTCACGTCACGGGGCGACAGGCCCTCGACGTCGTGGCTGGTCAGCGTGACCTCGACGCCGTTGTAGGTGTTCGACCACTCGGGGTGGTGGTCCATCTTCTCGGCGGTCATGGCGGCGCGCGTCATGAAGCCGAAGGCCTCCACGAAATCCTTGAACTTGTAACTCTTGGTGATCGCCTCGCGGCCCTCGGCCACGGCCCAGCCGTTGTCCAGAAGCGGCTTGAGGGCGTCTTCGCGGGCGGCTCCGGTCAGTTTGTCGCTCATTCCTGTTCCTCTCTGTGTTCCTTGCGGAAGGGCCCGTAGGAGGTGAGGATCTCGATATCCTCGCCCACCGCCTGCCGCTCGGCCTCGAGGTAGCGCGCGATCGCCTCGGCAAAGCCCTGGTCGGCCACCCAGTGCAGCGAATGTGTCTGCGCCGGCATGTAGCCGCGGGCCAGCTTGTGTTCGCCCTGGGCCCCCGCTTCGACACGGTCGAGCCCCCGGGCGATGGCAAAGTCGATCGCCTGATAGTAGCAGGCCTCGAAGTGCAGGCAGGGATGGTCCTCGACGCAGCCCCAGTACCGCCCATACAACGCCCGCCGGCCGATGAAGTTCAGCGCACCTGCCACGTAACGGCCCTCGCGCTCGGCCATGACCAGCGCGATGTCGTCGCGCAGCCGCTCCTGCGCGAGGTCGAAGAAGGCACGCGTCAGGTAGGGCATGCCCCATTTGCGCGATCCGGTGTCCTGGTAGAAGCGCCAGAAGGCATCCCAGTGCTCGGGCTTCAGATCGTCGCCGGTGAGCATCCGGATCTCGCCGCCGAAATCCTGCGCCTGCCGCCGCTCCTTGCGGATGTTCTTGCGCTTGCGGGAACTCAGGTCGGCAAGGAAGGCGTCGAAATCGGCGTAGCCCCGGTTCAGCCAGTGATACTGCTGCGTGACCCGGTGCATGAGGCCCATTTCCGCACCCGCCAGCGCCTCGGCCTCGGTACAGAAGGTGGCGTGCACGGAACTCAGGTCGTTGTCCGCCGCGATCTGCACCGCGCCTTGGACCAGCGCCGACATGCCCGCCACCTCGTAGCCGGGCCGCGTCAGGAAGCGCCGCCCGGTGGCGGGGGTGAAGGGCACCGCGATCTGCAGCTTGGGATAGTAGTCGCCGCCCGCGCACTCGTAGGCATGAGCCCAGTTGTGGTCGAAGATGTATTCGCCCTGGCTGTGGTTCTTGGCGTAAAGCGGCGCGACGCCGATCACCGTCTCGCCGTCGCGGGCGACAAGGTGATGCGGCTCCCAGCCCGTGGTGCGCCCGGTCGAGCCGGACTCCTCCAGTGCGTTCAGGAACCGGTGCGTGGTGAAGGGGTCGTAGGGGCGTCCGCCGTCCGCCGCCTCGGGGCAGGCGCAGGCATCCCATTCCTGTTCCGAGATCTGGCTCAGGCTCGACAGGGTGGAGACGGTGACGGTGGGGGTGGCGCTCTGGTCGGTCATGGGCTTCCTCGCGGAACAGGATCTGGCCCCGCGAGGGCAGGGGTCAAGCCGGGTAGCCCTCGAAGGTCACGTTATCGGCCACGCGCCGGGCCTCTGCCTCCACTTCGGGCGACCGGACGGTCCAGCACAGCACCGCCAGCCCCGCCGCCTTCAGCTCGGCCACGCGCGGGTTGTCGAGATCGTCCACCTGATGGCTGATGAAGCCCGCCGCAAGCAGTTCCACCTCGCCCAGCGTTCCCAGTTCCGTGAGCCGCGCCGCCGGGATCGTGGGAAAATCCGCCGCCCGGTAGGCGCAGGTCGTCAGCCCGCGCGGCACCTGCGGCGCGCGGCGGGCCATCTCGGCCACGGAATGCGGGTTGAAGGACATGACCGCCACGGGGCCGTTGTAATTTTCCAGCGCCGCGGCGGTGGCGGCCTCGAGCGGGCCCACGTCCGGCCCGAAGGCGCCGTCCTGGTCCTTCACCTCGATCAGGAGGGGAACCTGCCCCGCGACGATGTCGAGCACCTCGGACAGCGTCGGGATGCCCTCGCCGTTGCCGGTGAGGGTGATCTGCGACAGCTCTTCGGCGCTGCGCTGGCGGACCGGGCCGCTGTCGCCGGTCAGGCGCCCGAGGTCGTAGTCGTGAAAGACCATGGCCTGCCCGTCGGCGCTGAGCTGGAGGTCGATCTCGATCCCGTAGCCGGCCTCGATCGCCGCGCGGATGGCGGCCCGGGAATTCTCGGGCCGGCCCTCCGCGTGGTAGGCGCGGTGCGCGATCGGACGGGTCACGAAGGCGCGGGGCAGGGGTGTCATGCGTCGATCTCGAAGATGCCCTCGATCTCGACCGACACGCCCATGGGCAGGGAGCCCGCGGAGACGGCCGAGCGCGCGTGCCGCCCGGCATCGCCGCAGACCTCGGCCAGCAGGTCCGAGGCGCCGTTCACGACCTTGGGCTGGTCGGTGAACTCGGGGGTGGAGTTGACGAAGCCGGTGAGCTTTACCACGCGCTTGAGCTTGCCCAGATCGCCGCCGCAGGCCGCCTTGACTTGCGCCAGCAGGCTCAGCGCGCAGCGCCGCGCGGCGGCGGCACCGGCCTCGACGTCGAGCTCGGCGCCCAGCTTTCCGGTGATGAGGCCGTTTTCGTCGGCGCTGATCTGGCCGGAGACGTAGAGCGTCTGACCCACCTGCACGAAGGGCACGTAGTTGGCCGCCGGCGCGGGTGCGTCGGGCAGGGTGATGTCCAGTTCGGACAGGCGGGTTTCGATGGAATTGGTCATGGCGCACTCCCTTGCGGATTCGCGCGCACGCTAGCGGGGCGCGCCGCCGGGGGGAAGGCCCGTCCCCCGGCGGCGGCAGGGCTTCATCAGCTTTCGCGGAAGGCCTTGGCGAAGTAGTCGGTGAAGGGTTTCACCAGATAGGCCAGCGGTGTGCGGTCCTCGGTCCGGATGAAGGCCTCGACCGGCATGCCGGGGATCAGGGTCGAACCCTCGGGCAGGCGGTCGATCTCGCCCTCCTTCAGGACGATCTCGGCCCGGTAGTACCGAATGCGAGAGCCTTCGTCCTCGAAGGCGTCGGCCGAGATCTGCGTGACCTCGCCGAACAGCTCGGGCGTCGCGCGCTGGTCGAGCGAGGAGAACCGCAGGCTCACCTCCTGATCGACGAAGAGCTTGTCGATGTGGATCGGCTCCACCTGCGCGGCGATCACCAGCGGGCGGTCCTGGGGCACGAGGTAAAGCACAGGGTCGGCGGCCCGGATGACCGAGCGCGGGGTGAAGACCGTCATGCCGTAGACCACGCCCGAGACCGGCGCGGTGATGTCGAGCCGGTTCAGCCGCTCGCGGATGGCGCGGCGTTCCTCGGCCAGCTCGCGTTCGCGCAGCTGCAGGTCGCGCAGGGTGGTGATCGCCTCTTCGCGCCGCGCGGTGTCGAGCTTGAGGATCTCGATCTCGATCTCGGTGCTCTGGCCCAGCGACTGGGCCCGCTGGGCGGTCAGTTCGCCCATGGTGCCTGCCATCCGCGCGCGTTCGCGTTGAAGTGCCAGCACGCGGCTCGCCTGAGCCAGCCCGCGGTCGAGCAGCGACTGCTGGTCGGTCAGTTCCTCCTCGATCAGGGCCAGCTGTTCGCCAAGCGCCTCGCGCTGGGAATCGATGCCGTTGACCTGCTCGTCGATCTGCTCGCTGCGCTTGCCAAGCTGCTCGATCTCGCGGCTGACGCTCGCGCGGCGGGCCTGGAACAGGTTGCGCTGCCCCTCGACCAGTTCCCGCACCTCCTCGTTGGTCTCGGCCTCGGCCAGCAGGTCGTCGGGAAAGACGATCTCGTCCTCGCCGTCCCTTTCGGCCTGGAGCCGCGCGCGCCGGGCCATCAGCTCGAAAAGCTGGCCCTCGGTGATCGCCAGTTCGGAGCGCAGCAGCGTCGGGTCGAGGCGGATCAGCACGTCGCCGGCCTCGACCTCGTCGCCTTCCTCGACCAGGATCTCGGACACGACACCGCCGTCGGGGTGCTGCACGACCTGACGGTTCTGGTCGACCTCGATCGAGCCGCCGGCGACAATGGCGCCCGCGATGTTCGTGGTCGCGGCCCATGTCCCGAAACCGCCGACAAGCGTGACGAGGGCGAGGATTCCCACGATCATCGGCGTGCGCAGGCTGTAGCTGTTGTCTTGCGGGGCACTCATCGGACACCTCCTGCGGTGGTGCTGCGGGCAATCTGCTGGTGGTTCTGGACGACGGATTTGAGCACCTCGTCCCGCGGGCCAAAGGCCGTCCGGCTGCCACCTTCAAGCATCAGGAGCACGTCGCACTCGCGGATCGCGGCGGGCCGGTGGGCCATGATCAGCACCGACTTGCCCTGTTCCTTGAAGCTGCGGATGGCGCGGTTCACGGCCTCGGACCCCTCGTTGTCGAGGTTGGAGTTGGGCTCGTCCAGCACCAGCACGACGGGATCGCCGTAAAGCGCACGCGCCAGCCCGATGCGCTGCACCTGACCACCGGACAGACGCCCGCCGGCGGCAGAGACGCGCGTGTCGTAGCCATGCGGCAGCTTCAGGATCATCTCGTGCGCGTCGGCCTTCTTGGCGGCCTCGACCACGGCGGCATCGTCGGGTTCGGGGGCCAGCCTCGCGATGTTCTCGGCAATCGTGCCGTCGAACAGCGTCACCCGCTGCGGCAGGTAGCCCAGGTGCGTGCCCAGCACATCGGGCCCGTACTGGTCGAGCGAGGCCCCGTCGAGCCGGATCTTGCCGCCCGCCGGGCGCCAGATCCCGGTCAGGGCGCGCGCCAGCGTCGACTTGCCGGAGCCCGAGGGCCCGATCACGCCGAGCGCCTGTCCCGGCTCGAGCGTGAAGGAGACCAGCCGCAGCGCGGCCTGGCTTTCGCCCGGGGGGATGACGGTGAGCTGCTGCGCGTCGATCTTCGCGCGCGGCTTCGGCAGGGCGGTGCGCTCGGGTTCGGGCGGCATCTCGGTCAGCAACTGTTCAAGGTTGCTCCAGCCCTTGCGCGCCCGCTGAACCAGCGCCCACTGGCCGATGGCCAGCTCGATGGGCGCCAGCGCGCGGCCCATCAGGATCGACCCGGCGATCATCGCGCCCGCCGTCAGCTCGCCCTGCAGCACGAGGTAGGCGCCGAGGCCCAGCATGGCCGACTGCAGGAACAGCCGGAAGCTGCGCGTGAGCGTCGTGAAACCGCCCGTGAGGTCCGATGTGCCGATCTGGCCCCGCAGCGCCTCCGACCGGGCCTTGTACCAGCGCCGGAAGGCGTCCCGGCGCATGCCGAGCGCCTGCACCATCTCGGCCTCGCTGCGGATCTGCTCGGAGGTCTTCTCGGCGGCCATCACGGCCTGGTTCGACTTCAGCGTGGGATTGCGCGTCACCAGCTGGTTGATGATCGTGACGACAATCAGGAAGCTGCCCCCCGCGATGGCGAGGTAGCCGAGCCAGGGATGAAAGATCGCGATTCCCACGAGGAAGAAGGGGGTCCAGGGAATGTCGAAGATCGCCATCAGCACCGGCGAGGACATCAGCCGCTGCACCGATTCGAGATCGCGCAGCCCGCTTTGGGACAGCTCGTCCGGCTGCACGGTCGAGCGGCGGACCACCGCGTCGAAAACGCGCATGTCGAGCGCCGACTGGAAGCGCGCGGCGACCCGGCCCATCACCCGGCCCCGCACGTAGTCGAGGATGCCCATCATCCCGTAGAGAAAGACCACCAGCACCGAAAGCGCCACCAGCGTCGCCTCTGACCGCGAACCGAGCACACGGTCGTAGACCTGCAGCATGTAAAGCGGCCCGGTGAGCATCAGGAGGTTGACGAAGAAGCTGAATATCCCGACGAACCAGAAATACGGTCGGTTGGGGCGCCGTGCGGCGCGAAGTTCCTCGCGTCCCCGTTGAAATGCGTCGGGACCTGCGCTGGAGGGCGGTTTCATGGCTTTCCTACTCGGGGTCTTGAAAGGCGGATGATCGGTTGCTCTGGTAGGTGAGGTCGGGGATGTGCCACAATAGGTTCAATCGGAGCGCGGATTTCTGGAATTTACCCGTGAAATTTGAATGCATCTTTACGGAACACCCCTCCGTTACCCAAGCTTTTTCGACGAAAGGAATGCCGCGAATGAAGGCTTTTCGACGCGCGATCCTTGCGGTCCCCGCATTTGCGCTGCTCACCGCCTGCTCGGTGCCTGGGCCCGGCGAGGCCCCCGACGGCATCCACGATCCCTACGAGGCGCGCAACCGCAAGGTGCACGAGTTCAACCGCTCGGTGGATCGCGTCTTCTTCGGCGAGGACACCGGCACGACGGAGGACGAGCCCAACCAGGTGGTCGAGGATTTCCGCCCCGTCGTCGCCAATGTCGCCGATACGCTCTCGCTGCCGGGCACGGTGGTGAACCAGGTGCTGCAGGGGCGGCTGCTCGATGCCTCGCGCAACACGCTGCGCTTCGGGGTGAACGCGACCCTCGGCTTCGGTGGCATGTTCGACGTGGCCCAAGACCTGATGAACATCCCCGAGGATGACAGCGACTTCGGCGAGACGCTGGCCGTCTGGGGCGCGCCCGAAGGCGCCTTCCAGATGCTGCCCGTGCTCGGCCCCTCGACCCAGCGCGATACCGTCGGCATGGCCGTGGATGTCTTCCTCGATCCCTTCGTCTGGGTGCTTGAACCGGGCGAGGCGCTTGCGACCAAGGGTGTCCGCGTCGGCGCCGATGTCATGGAGCGCGCGCAATATTCCGACAGCGTGAATTCGGTACTTTACGAAAGTGCGGACTCCTACGCGCAGCTTCGGCTCATATATCTCCAGAACAGGCGGTTCGAACTGGGCGAGCCCGCTCCCGAAGCGGAGGGCGCGCCCGAGGATCCGCTCGCACTGGACACGGAGGGCTTCTGATGCCTCTTTCTTTCACCCGCCGCGCCGTCTGTGGTGGCCTTGCGGCAACCGCCGCGCTGCTGCCTGCCGGGGCGGCCTTCGCCCTGACCGAGCCCGAGGCGCGCAACCTGATCGACCGGCTCGTGGCCGAGGTCAACGCGGTCATCTCCTCGGGCCGCTCCGAAGAGGCGATGCTGCGCGAATTCGAGCGGATCTTCCGCCAGTACGCCGACACCTCCTACGTGGCGGCCTACGCCATGGGCGTCGACGGCCGCCGCGCGACCGCCGCACAAAAGCGCGCCTTCTCGGACGCCTTCATCACCTATGTGTCGCGCAAGTACGGGCGCCGCTTCCGCGAGTTCATCGGCGGACGGATCATCGTCACGGGCGTGAAGCCGGTCAACAACTACTACGAGGTCTACTGCACCGCGGAACTGCGCGGCCAGGCGCCCTTCCGGATCACCTTCAACGTCTCGGACCGCTCCGGGC
Source organism: Allosediminivita pacifica (assembly GCF_003054175.1). Classification (GTDB taxonomy): domain Bacteria; phylum Pseudomonadota; class Alphaproteobacteria; order Rhodobacterales; family Rhodobacteraceae; genus Allosediminivita; species Allosediminivita pacifica. The sequence continues at coordinate 22,482 of NZ_QBKN01000033.1, read as the reverse complement.
GCGACCAGTTCTTCAACCTCTACATCGAGGGCGTGAACATGCTGCTGACCGAACGGACCGAGGTCGGCGCGCTGCTTGATGCCAACGGCGGCAACATCGACGCCATGATCGCAGCCCTGCGCTCGGCCTCCTGAGCGCAAATCGCCACGCTGAACGGCAAAGGCGCCGGGCCTCGACAGGGGCCCGGCGCCTTTTTTCGCTCCGATCTTCCCGGCCTCAGCCGCCGCCCAGAAGATCGCGGATGATCTGCTGCACCAGGTTGTCGCCGCCGTTCTGCCGGGGTTGCTGCTGTTGCTGCGATGTCCGGGGCGCGGGTTCGGGGGCCGGCTCGGGCTGGGGCGGGGCGATGGCGGGCAGGGGACGCGCGTCCATGCCCTCGTGCACCCGCAGCATCGTTTCGTGCCAGATCTCGGCCGGCAGTCCGCTGCCCGTCACGCCGGTCAGCGGCGTGTTGTCGTCGTAGCCCATCCAGACGCCGGCCACGTAGTCGGCCGTGAAGCCCATGAACCAGGCGTCGCGCGCCGACTGGCTGGTGCCGGTCTTGCCTGCCACCTGGCGGCCGGGCAGCGAGGCACGGGTGCCGGTGCCTTCCTCGACGACCTGCTGCATCATCCAGACAAGCTGCCCGGCGGCGTCCTCGCGGATCACCCGTTCGCCAATGCCGCCGCTCGTGCCCATCAACGGCTGGTCCTGGCCCTGAAGGCTCAGGTCCCGCACGCCGTAGGGCCCCACCGACGACCCGCCGTTCAGAATACCGGCATAGGCGCCGGTCATCTCGAGCAGCGAGGCCTCCGAGGCGCCGAGTGCCAACGCAGGCCCGTCGGCAAGATCGCTGCGGATGCCGAAGTCCGAGGCCACGCGGTGCACGTTGTCACGCCCCACCGCCTCGGAGAGCTTGACCGCCGGAATGTTCAGGCTGCGCTCCAGCGCCGTGGTCAGCGTGACCCGGCCGTAGTGCTGGCGGCTATAGTTTTCGGGGCACCACTGTCCGGAGCCGGCGATGTTCATGCAGAAGGGCTCGTCCACGATGGTGTCGTTGGGCGAATAGCCCAGTTCGAGTGCGGTCGCGTAGACGAAGGGCTTGAAGGCCGATCCGGTTTGCCGCACCGCCTGGGTCGCGCGGTTGAACACGCCCGAGGCATTGGTGCGCCGGCCGCCCACCATTCCGCGCACCGCGCCGTCCGCCGACATCACGACCACCGCGACCTGCGCGTCAGACCCTTCGCGGACCTTCTCCTCGAAGACCTTGTTCACGGCGTCCTCGATCGCCGCCTGGATCCGCTGGTCCATCGTTGTGCGCACGATCACGTCCTCGGTCGTGTCGCGGGTGAAGAAGTCGGGACCCGTCTGCATGACCCAGTCCGCGAAATACCCGCCGCTCTGGCTTTCGGCTTCCTGCGAAAGGGTGGCCGGCGTCTGCTGCCAGTGCGCGGCCTCGGCATCGGTCAGGTAGCCCTGATCCGCCATCAGACGCAGCACGGTCGAGGCCCTCTCCTGCGAGCGTTCGAGATCGTTGGTGGGGGCAAGCGTCGTCGGCGCGGTCAGCAGACCCGCGAGCATCGCCGCCTCGGCGGGGTTCAGCGCCGCGGCCGGCTTGCTGAAATAGCGGCTCGCCGCGGCCTCGGCCCCGTAGGCACCGCCACCCATGTAGGCGCGGTTGAGGTAGATCGTCAGGATCTCGTTCTTGTCGTACTTCAGCTCCATCGCCATGGCGTAGATCGCCTCGCGCGCCTTGCGGCCCAGCGATGTGCGGCGGCAGTCGGCCACGTACTCGGATTCGGACTCCCATTCATCGGGATCGAACCGGATGCCGAGGCAGAGCAGCTTGGCCGTCTGCTGCGAGATGGTCGAGCCGCCGTGGCCCGACAACGGCCCGCGGCCCTCGCGCAGGTTGATCCGGATCGCGCTGGCGATGCCGCGCGGGTCGAGCCCGAAGTGGTTGTAGAACCGCCGGTCTTCGGTTGCTACCACCGCATTGCGCAGGTGGGGTGAGACTTCCTCGGCAGTCACGGCGCCGCCGAACTGGTCACCGCGCCAGGCAAAGACCTCGTCGTTCCTGTCCAGCATGGTGACCGACCCGCGGGCGCGGCCGTCCACCATCTCGCTGGCCGGCGGCAGGGTGGAGGCCACGTAAGCGACCGAGCCCCCGAGGATCAGCGCAAGCACGACCGTTGCCGAAAGCGCCAGCCGCCAGGTCAGGCGGAAGAACCACCCGAAGATGCCGATGAAGAAGGCCGCGATGGGGTTGCGTTTGGGGCGCGCCTTGCGAGCCGGCGCCCTGCGGCGCCCGGTCGGCTGCTTTCGGCCCTTGGGGGGCGTCTTCTTCTTTTTCGCCGGGTAGCGCCGGTCGGCCACCAGGCGGCCGTTGCCGCGGGGGGGTCTGCTCATCTGTACTGCCTGTCCTGCCCGGATCTTTGCTTCGGGACAGTATAGTCACTCCGGTTCCGGATGTTGACCAAGCGCGCTTCACTTCGCTGTATTTATTGTGATGATATTTTGTGCAGATGTAGTGGTGCGATTAAATTGTGTGCAATCGCCACTTCAATGATCGGCGGAGTCCGGCGCAAACCCTTCAAATCGCATCCCCGCTGTCCCTTCCTGCTGAGGCAGACCGCGGGGGTGAGGCCCGCCAACCGAAAGGGACCAAGGTGAAACTGATCATTGCGACGATCAAGCCGTTCAAGCTCGAGGAGGTCCGCGAGGCGCTGACCGGAATCGGTGTGCGCGGCATGATGGTGACGGAAATCAAGGGCTTCGGCTCGCAGTCGGGCCACACGGAAATCTATCGCGGTGCCGAATACGCGGTGAACTTCGTACCCAAGATCAAGCTGGAAATCGTGGTTTCGGCCGCCATGGCCGAACAGGTCGTCGAAACGATCAAGACCACGGCGCAGACCGGGAAGATCGGCGACGGCAAGATTTTCGTCCTCGACGTGCAGCAGGCCGTGCGGGTGCGCACCGGCGAAACCGACGCGGACGCGCTCTGAGCGCATTGGGAACAAAGGGACACGGAACAATGAAAGCATTCAAGACGATTGCCCCGGCTCTCGCGCTTCTCGCGCTGCCGAGTCTGGGCATGGCGCAGGAGGCCGAAGCCGCCGCCGCGCCGGACATCAACCCCTACATCTTCACCACGCTGCTGTTCCTGATCGGTGGCTTCCTGGTGTTCTGGATGGCCGCGGGCTTTGCCATGCTCGAAGCGGGCCTGGTTCGGTCGAAGAACGTGACCATGCAGCTGACCAAGAACATCGCGCTCTTCTCGATCGCGGCGATCATGTACTGGCTCGTCGGCTTCAACCTGATGTACCCGGGCGAATGGCTCGTCGAAGGCTGGCTCGGCCCCTTCTTCGCCATCACCTCGCTTGAGCCCGTGGGCCTCGCCGCGGCGGATGCCTCGCTCGACTACGCGTCGGTCGGCTCCGACTTCTTCTTCCAGCTGATGTTCTGCGCCACCACCGCCTCGATCGTGTCGGGCACGCTGGCCGAGCGCATCAAGCTCTGGCCCTTCCTGATCTTCGTCGTTGTCCTGACCGGCTTCATCTACCCGATCGAGGCATCCTGGCAGTGGGGCGGCGGCTTCCTCTCCGAGATGGGCTTCTCCGACTTCGCGGGTTCGACCCTCGTGCACGCGGCCGGTGGCTTCGCGGCCCTTGCCGGTGCCCTCGTGCTCGGCCCCCGTCTCGGCAAGTACTCGGCTGACGGTAAGATCATGCCGATCCCGGGCTCCAACCTCGCGCTGGCAACCCTCGGCACGTTCATCCTGTGGCTCGGCTGGTTCGGCTTCAACGGCGGCTCGCAGCTCGCGGCCGGCACCGTGGGCGACGTGACCGACGTGTCGCGGATCTTCTCGAACACCAACATGGCAGCCGCCTCCGGCGCCGTGGCGGCCCTGATCCTGACGCAGGTGATGTACAAGAAGCCCGACCTCACCATGGTGCTGAACGGCGCACTTGCCGGCCTCGTCTCCATTACGGCCGAGCCGCTGATGCCGACGCTCTTCGGCGCGCTCTGGATCGGTGCCATCGGCGGCATCATCGTGGTCTTCACTGTCCCGATGCTCGACCGCATGAAGATCGACGACGTTGTCGGCGCCATCCCGGTCCACCTGATCGCCGGCGTCTGGGGCACCTTGGCCGTGCCGTTCTACAACGACGGCACCAGCTTCGTGACGCAGATCATCGGCATCGTGGCCATCGGCGCCTTCGTCTTCATCGTCAGCCTGATCGTCTGGTTCATCCTCAAGGCCATCATGGGCATCCGTGTGACCGAAGAGGAAGAGATCAACGGGCTCGACATGGCCGAGCTGGGCATGGAGGCCTACCCCGAATTCTCCAAAGGCTGATTTCCTCCTTCCTGTCAGCCACGACCATCGGAGAAAACTGGCCCGGGCGGTATCGCCCGGGCATTTTTTTGCCCGCAGCATTGAGTGCCTTCCCTCAATCCGCTTGGACTTTCCGTGTTTCCGGAATAGTCGTAGGAGGTCTGCTGCGAACACCACAGACCGCTGGTCCGGGACGTCGGCTGCCCCCAGAATACCCGACTTCCCGGACCAGCCTTCCCCTCCCAGAACTCTCCCGGAAATTGCAATGAGCCCGCACCTTTCCCGCCCGCGGGGCAAGGTTTCAGGAACAATTGTCGGTCGGCAGACATTTGCTCACGAGGAAACACGCTGGCGTGAGGTCCGTTTACGGCGGCGTGACTCCCTGAATTCCAATCTAGTGAGGCCGTCTCATGACCACATATGAAGACACCCACGGCGCCGGCCGCACCCGCAGCGGCCCCGGCTGGGCCGTGCGTCTGCTCGCCTGGGTCTGCATCCTGTTCGGCGTCGTCATCTGCGCCGGCGGCATCTGGCTGCTGCTGCTCGGAGGCAGCTGGTACTACGCGCTGTCCGGTGCGGGGCTGATCGCCACCGGCATCCTTCTCAACCACGGCTCGATGAAGGCCGTGGCGGTCTACCTCGTGGTCTGGGTCCTCACGCTGCTCTGGGCCTTCTGGGAAGTCGGCATGGACGGCTGGGCCCTCGTCCCGCGCCTCGTCGCCCCCACGGTGATCCTGGTTCTCGTGCTGCCCTGCATCCCGGCGCTCCGCCGCACGCGCAGCCGCATCTGAACCGCCGAACGAAGGAGAAACCCAGTGTTTGCCAATCAAGAAAACACCCACGCCCGGCGCTGGCTCATGGCGACGGCAGCCTCCGTCGCGCTTGTCGCGGGCCCGATGACGGCCCTTCCCGCCTTCGCGCAGGAGGACGGCGCCGAGCAGACCGCCCCCGAGTCGGCAGAGGACGCCGATACCTCCGCGCCCGAAGCCGATGCCGGGGACGAAGGCACTGCCGACGCGGCGGACACCGATGCCGGGGACGATGACACCGCGACCGGGGGTGATGACGACAACGCTGCCGCCCCCTCGGAGGATGGGGACGATCCCGCCGCCGAAGGCGAAGATGAGGCTTCTGTCGAAGGGGCCCCCGTCGAGGAAAGCGCCAGCGCCCCCTTCGAGGCGGGCGAAACCTACGAGGTCGGCAGCGACTGGCCCTACTGGGGCGGCGGGTCGAGCGCACAGCGCTACACGCCCCTCGACCAGATCACGCCGGAAAACGTCGGCAATCTCGAGCGCGCCTTCGTCTACCGCACCGGTGACATGCCCGAGGGCTCGGCCGAGGGGAAATACTCCCCCGAGATGACCCCGGTGAAATACGGCGACGACCTGCTCATGTGCTCGGCCATGAACATCCTCATCTCCATCGACGCGGCCACCGGCGAAGAGAACTGGCGGTTCGACCCCGAGGTCCCGAACGAGGCCATCCCCTACGGCGCAAGCTGCCGGGGCGTGTCGCTCTGGACCGACCCCGACAAGGCAGAGGGCGACGCCTGCGCCACCAGGGTCATCGAGGGCACGATCGACGCGCGCCTGATCGCCGTCGACGCCGCCACCGGCGAGCCCTGCGAGGAGTTCGGCGAAGACGGCATGGTCGACATGTGGGAGGGCATCGGCGAACGCGTGCCCGGCTGGTATGCCGTGACCGCCCAGCCCGCCGTGGTCCGCGGCGTGGTCGTGACCGGCGCGCAGGTCAAGGACGGCCAGGCCGAGGACGCGCCCTCGGGCGTGGTGCGCGGCTACGACGCCCGCACGGGTGAACTCGTCTGGGCCTGGGATCTCGCCGCGCCCGAGGAAATGCGCGACGGCCCGCCCGAGGGCGAGGTCTACACCCGCGGCACCCCCAACATGTGGACGGCGGCCACCGCGGACGAGGAACTGGGCTACGTCTACCTGCCGCTCGGCAACTCGGCGGTGGACTACTACGGCTCCAACCGCTCCGAGGTGGAAAACGAATACGCCACCTCGCTGGTCGCGCTCGACGCTACCACGGGCGAAGAGGTCTGGCACTTCCAGACCGTGCGCAACGACGTCTGGGACTACGACCTCGGCAGCCAGGCGACCCTGCTCGACTACCAGGGGACACCCGCCATCCTGCTGCCCTCCAAGCAGGGGGACATCTACATCCTCGACCGCGAGACGGGCGAACCCCTGACCCCGGTGGGCGAGATCACGGACCTGCCGCAGGGCGAGATCGAGCCGGACTACGTGGCCGACAGCCAGCCGGTTTCCGAGTGGCACACCCTGCGCAAGGACCCGCTGACCGAGCGTGACATGTGGGGCTTCACCCCCATCGACCAGCTCTGGTGCCGCATCCAGTTCCGCCGCGCGGAATACGAGGGCTATCTCACGCCGCCTTCGACCGATCCCTACATCCAGTATCCCGGCTACAACGGCGGGTCGGACTGGGGTTCGGTGGCCATCGACCGCGACCGCGGCCTCATCATCGCCAACTACAACGACATCCCCAACTACAACTACCTCGTCCCGCGCGAAGTGGCTGACGAGAAGGGGTGGAAGTCCATCGCCCAGCGGCAGGACGCCGACGGCGGCGGTGGCGGCGGTGCCGAGGGCGCCGGCGACCCGCAGATCGGCGCGCCCTACGCGATCCAGGTCAACGCCGGCTGGCGCTCGGGCCTGACGGGCATGCCCTGCACCAACCCGCCCTACGGCGGCATCCGCGCCATCGACATCTCGACCGGTGAAACCGTCTGGGATCAGCCGCTCGGCACCGCGCGCCGCAACGGGCCCTTCGGCATCCCCTCGATGCTGCCGATCAAGATCGGCACGCCCAACAACGGCGGCTCGGTCGTGACGGCGGGTGGCCTCACCTTCATCGGGGCGGCGACGGACAACCTCTTCCGCGCCATCGAGACCGAGACGGGCGAGGTGCTCTGGTCCGACGTGCTGCCCGCGGGCGGCCAGGCGAACCCCATCGCCTACGAGGTCGACGGCGAGCAATACGTGCTGATCTCGGCCGGCGGGCACCACTTCATGGAAACGCCCATCGGCGACTACATCATCGCCTACAAGCTGCCTTCCGACTGACCGGACCGGCAGCGGGACATTGAAGGCCGCGGCAGGCGACTGCCGCGGCCCTTCGCAGTCCCCTCACCCCGACCCTCTCCCCCGGGGGGAGAGGGGGCGACATCCGCCAAAGGCACCGCACCACTGACGCCCCGACCAATCACCCGCCACCGGGCCACCCTCTCCCCCCCGGGGGAGAGGGCAGGGTGAGGGGGCCTTGCCACCCGCACCAAACTTCGAAGTCCGGAAACACACCCGCCACAAGCTGCTCCCCCTGCCAGGGGAGGGTCGGGGAGGGGGACAATCGTCAGCCGCCCCGCAGCCGTTCCAGCCGCTGGCGCGCCACGCCCTCGTCATGCGCCGCACGCCGATCCGCCGAAAGCGCCGCCTCCACGTAGCTCAGGTGCGTCTCCACCGCCGCCCGCGCCGCCGCGCCGTCGCGGGCCTGCAGGGCCGTGTTGATGGCGCGGTGCTGCGCCAGCAGCGCCTCGCGCGTGGTGCGCTGACGGAACATGATCTGGCGGTTGTAGAAGACGCCTTCGCGCAGAAGCTGGTACATCGACCGCATCATGTGCAGCATGATGACGTTGTGGCTGGCCTCGATGATCGCCAGATGGAAATCCGCATCCAGACGCGATTCCTCGGCCGGATTGCGCTTGCCGTGCGCGGCTTCCATCCGCGCGTAGAGCGTGTCGATCACGGCAAGGTCGCTTTCGGTGCCCTTCTCGGCGGCGCGCTCGGCGGCAAGCCCCTCCATGTCGCGGCGGAACGAGAGGTAGTCGAAGACCGCCTCGTCGTGCCGCGCGAAGAGCTGTCGCAGCGACTCGGAAAAGGCGGATCCCAGAACGTCTGCCACGTAGACCCCGGCGCCCGCCCGCGTGGTCAGCAGCCCGGTCTGCTGCAGCTCGGCGATGGCCTCGCGCAGCGAGGGTCGCGACACGCCCAGACGCTCCGACAGCTCGCGCTCCGAAGGCAGGCGTTCGCCCGGACGCAGGATGCCGCGCAGGATCAGCTGCTCGATCTGGCGCACCACGGCGGCAGAGAGCTTCTCGGACTGTATGGGCTGAAAGGGCATCGGGCGCGGTCCTCGGGCGAATTGGTCAGATGTTATGACCACGCCCGCGGCGGGACAAGCAGGCTCACCAGCGGCGAAGCGCCGCCTCGTCGCTGTCCTTCGCCTCGACCCAGCCGGTCGCGCCCTTGCGGTGTTCCTTCTTCCAGAAGGGCGCACGCGACTTGAGGTAGTCCATCAGGAACTCGGCGGCCTCGAAGGCCGCGCGGCGGTGCGGCGCGGCGGTGCCCACCATCATGATGCGCTCGCCCGGGGCCATGCGGCCGTAGCGGTGGATGATGAGCAGGTCGCCGAGATCCCAGCGCGTCTGCGCCTCGGCGGCGATCTTGCGCAGCGCCTTCTCGGTCATGCCGGGGTAATGCTCGATCTCCATCGCGTCGAGATCGCCCGAGGCGAGGTCGCGCACCACGCCGGTGAAGGTGACGACCGCGCCCATGTCGTGCCGCCCGTCGGCAAAACCCGCCGCCTCGGCGCCGAAATCGAAGGGCTCTTCCTGGATGGCGATGCGCATGGGTTCAGCCCCCCGTCATCGGCGGAAAGAAGGCCACCTCGCGCACGCCCGACAGCGGTGCGTCGAAATCCGACAGCTCCTGGTCGAGCGCCACGCGTACCGCCGAGAGATCGGCAAAGGCCGCCGCGTAGCGCTCCTCGCGGCCGCGCAGCTCCTCGACGAGATCGGCCACGGTGGCGGCCGAGGTCTCGACCTTTTCCTTGGGCAGGCCGATCCGCTCGCGGACCCATGCGAAATACAGCACGTCCATCAGCGATCCTCCTTCAGGTAGGGCAGCGCCTTCCGGAAATAGTCGAAGCCGGTGATGAAGGTCAGCGCGGCGGCGAGCCACAGCAGGATCAGCCCGACCCAGCCCGCGACGATCATCGCGCCGGCGCCGGGGGCATCGGGAAAGTCGCCGGCCAGAACGCCGTAGACGATGTCGGGGTCCTCGCCCACCACGCCCGAGGCGAAGTAGTGCTCGAAGACGCCCTGGCTGAACAGCACGGCAATGGCGATCATCTGCACCGTGGTCTTCCACTTGGCGAGATTCGTGACCTTCAGCGTGCCGCCGGTATCACCGAGGTACTCGCGCAGGCCCGAGACAAAGACCTCGCGGAAGAGGATCACGGTGGCAGGCAGCACAAGCCATGGCGACATCGAGGAATAGCCCACGATCACCATCAGCGCGATGACCACCATGGCCTTGTCGGCGATCGGGTCGAGCATGGTGCCGATCTTGGTTTCCTGTCCCCACTGGCGGGCAAGGCGCCCGTCGATCCAGTCGGTCAGGCCCGCGGACAGGAACAGCAGCAGGGCCGCCCAGTCGGCGATGGGCCGGTTGAAGTAGAGAAACATCACCGCGACGCCGGGCGCCGCGATCAGGCGCAGCACGGTGAGGATATTTGGCAGGTTCCATCTCATCGCGCTTCTCCTAGCGGGATTTGGGGTGGCAGGGAAGCGATCATGCCCAACCAACGCACGGGGGCGCCCGTGTGTTGCGTCATGTCTCGGCACGCCGGGCAAGCCGGTCGAGGAAGGCCGCGCGCGCGGCCGGCAGGGGGCGTCCGGCCAGCGGGCTCAGGTGCGAATCGAGGAAGAACCCCGTGACCTCCAGCCCGGCATGGACCTCGCGGTCGCTGGCCTCGCCCTCGCCGCGCAGGACCGGCGGCAGCGGCAGCAGCCGGTGCGCCCAGTCGCCCGCGCCCGCCCGCGTCACCGCCCGCCCCGAGCGCGGCGAGACATAGGCCAGATCCTCGGTCTCGCCGGTCACCGCGCAGGAGGTCAGGTCCAGCCCGAAGCCCAGCTCATTGAGCAGCGCCAGTTCCCAGCGCATGTAGGCCAATGGCCAGAGGTCCGGCCGGTGCAGCAGGTCGAGCAGGTTGCGGCTGCTCTCGTAAAGCCGCGGGTGGGCGACGCGCTCCGGCAGGGCGAAGGCGAGCATCGCGCAGGTGGCGTTCAGCCCGGCCAGCGCCACCCGGTCCGACATCGCCGTGGCCGCCCGGCCGCGCAGCGGCTCGACCCGGTATTGGCCGAGGTGATCTTCCAGCCGCGCGTGCCATTCCAGCTGCAGTTGGGTGCCCGGCTGCAGGTGCGGCTGCATCCGCCGCGAGGCGCCGCCGCGCAGCACACCGGCATGGCGGCCACGCTCGGGGGTGAAGACCTCGAGGATGACGGAGCTTTCGCCGTGCCTGCGGGTGGCCAGAAGGATGCCGGTGTCACGCCAGTCCATGGCGCGACACTCGTGTCGATGCGCGGCACTGGCAAGGGCCTTTCACGGAGGGCCTTGCCCGGGCGGTGCGGCTGCGCCGCGCAGGTCTTGCGCCGTCCCGCCTTCGGCGGGTCGTCGCCGGGTGGCCGGTCCGCCCTGCGGGCCGACCGGCGGGGGCTCTGCCCCCGTCCCTGCGGGACTCCCCCGAGGTATTTTCGCGAGAAGAAGGGCGGGGTGGTCAGAGGCCGGGGTCGTCGAGCAGGTGGCGGCCCTGCCGGTCCTCGACCTCGATCACCCAGAGATCCGGGTCGAAGCTCCGCTGGCGGGCGATGGCCGCGTCGACCTCCGGTTCGGCGCCCGCGGTCAGTTCCTGCCAGTCGCGCTCGCCGCTTGCCAGGTCGATCTGGCGGGTGAAGGCGCGCGCCTTGCCGTCGAGCGTGGCGAGCTTGACCAGCACCGCGCCCGCCGTGTCGTCGCCGTGGGCGGTGACGAAGGCGGGAATGTCGTGCAGCCGCAGCCGCGCCAGGTAGGCGTCCACCCAGAACCGGGCCGTCAGTCGCGGGGGGCTCATTTGCCGCCGTCGCGGAAATCCAGCCCCATCTCGCTGTAGCGTTCCGCCTCGTCGAGCCAGTTCTCGCGGACCTTCACCTGCAGGAAAAGGTGCACCTTGCGGCCCATGAACTCGGAAAGCTCCTGCCGCGCGGCGGTGGAAATCGCCTTGATGGTCTCGCCGCCGTGACCGAGGATGATCCCCTTGTGACCGGGGCGCGAGACGTAGATCACCTGGTCGACGCGGGCCGAGCCGTCCTTGCGCTCTTCCCAGTTCTCGGTTTCCACCGTGAGCTGGTAGGGCAGTTCCTGGTGCAGGCGCAGGGTCAGCTTCTCGCGCGTCATCTCGGCGGCGATCATGCGCAGCGGCAGGTCGGCGATCTGGTCTTCGGGGTAGAGCCAGGGGCCCTCGGGCAGGTTGTCGCCCAGCCAGCCCATCATGTCCGCCACGCCGTGGCCCTTCTCGGCCGAAACCATGAAGGTCTGCGCGAACTTGTAGCGCTCGTTGAGCTCCTTGGTCAGGGCCAGCAGGCTCTCGGCCTTGACGCGGTCGATCTTGTTGATCGCCAGCGCCACGGTCGCGTCGCGCGGCATCTGGTCCTTGAGCCCGTCGAGGATGCGCTCCACCCCGTCGGTGATGCCACGGTGCGCCTCGACCAGCAGGACAATGATGTCGGCATCCGACGCGCCGCCCCACGCGGCCGCCACCATGGCCCGGTCGAGCCTGCGGCGCGGCTGGAACAGGCCCGGCGTGTCCACCAGCACGATCTGCGCATCGCCGTCGATGGCGACGCCGCGGATGCGCGTGCGCGTGGTCTGCACCTTGTGCGTGACGATGCTGACCTTGGCCCCCACCATGCGGTTGGTGAGGGTGGATTTGCCCGCGTTGGGCTCTCCGATCAGCGCGACGAAGCCGGCGCGTGTGCTCATGTCCTGTCCTTTGATTCCGTGACCGGCTGATCTAGCGCAGTCGGGGCCGTTGCGCCAGCCTTCGCTTGCCGCCAGAGCGTGTAGATGCCCGAGACAACAATCAGTGCCGCGCCCGCGAGCGTCATGGCATCGGGCCGCTCGCCGAACAGCACGAAAGCCAGCACCAGCGCAACCAGTAGTCGCGAATAGCGGAAGGGCGCCACGACCGACACGTCGCCGGTGCGCATGGCGCGGGTGAGGGCGGTATAGGCCAGCACGCCGACGCATCCGGTGATCAGCAGCAGGACCAGCGCCCGCCCATCGGGCGCCTGCCGCGCGGGCTCGAAGGCGAGGATCACGAGGCCTGCCACCGCGACGGCGGCAAAGCCCAGCACGCCAAGCTGCGCCGCGTGCACATGCGGCGGGCTGGCCCGGGTGGCGAGGTCGCGGCCGGCAAAGCCCACCATGCCCAGAAGCGCGAAGATCGCGTCGGGGCGGAAGCTGTCGAGCCCCGGTCGCAGGATCATCAGAACGCCCGCGAAGCCCACCGCCATGGCGGCCCAGCGGCGCGGGCCGACCCGTTCGCCCAGCACCAGCGCCGCACCCAGCGTGACCACCAGCGGGGCCGCCTGCAGGATGGCGGACGTGGTAGACAGCGGCGTGTAGGCGAGCGCCAGCGCAAAGAAGAGCCGTCCGCAGACCTCGAAGATATTGCGCACCAGAAGCCAGCCGCGAAAGGCCGCGCGGGGCCAGATCTCGACGCCCGCGTGCCGGGCCCCGAGCGCGGAAAGCGTCAGCGCCGTCAGCCCGAAGACCACGGTGCCCGCCCCGGCCGAGACCGAAGAGGTCGCCGCCTTGAACAGCGCGTCCTCGATGCCGAAGCCCACCATGGCCAGCACCATGAACAGCGCCCCGGCGGTATCGGGCTTCATGCGTTCAGCTTCTGCAGCAGCGTCTGCGCGGCGGTCTGCTCGGCCGAGCGCTTGGATCCGGCGGTGGCCTCAGCCGTCTCGCCGGTCTCGAGCCGCACCTCGATGGTGAAGACCGGCTGGTGATCCGGGCCCGACCGCGCGGTTTCGACATAGGCGGGCGGCGGCAGCCCGCGGCCCTGCGCCCATTCCTGAAGCGCCGTCTTGGCGTCCTTGGAATCCTCTTCCACGCTGGCGATGCGCTTGCCCCAGAGCCGCAGGATCATCGCCTGCGCCGCCTCGAACCCGCCGTCCACGTAGACCGCCGCGATCACCGCCTCCATGGCGTCGCCCAGCAGCGCCATCTTGCGGCGCCCGCCCGAAAGCTGCTCGGACCGGCCCAGTTTCAGCGCGGCGCCAAGGTCGATCTCGCGCGCGACGTCGGCACAGGTTTCCTTGCGCACCAGCGCGTTGAAGCGTGGCGCAAGCTGCCCCTCGCGGGCCTGGCCGTCGGCGCGCAGAAGCGCCTCGGACATCACGAGGCCAAGCACCCGGTCGCCGAGGAACTCCAGCCGCTGGTTGTCCTCGCGGCCCGGGCCGGACATGGAACTGTGGGTGACCGCCCGGCGCAGCAGCTCGGGCCGGGCGAATTCGTGGCCCAGCCGGTCTTGAAGCGCGCGCAGGTCGGCCGACAGGCTCACTCGATCTTCTCGAAGAAACGGTCGGCGCGCCAGGTCCAGAAGAACAGCATGGACCGTCCGGCGGACGAGAAGATGACCCGGTTCGCCTTGCCGACGAAGTTCTCCAGCGGCACGAAACCGACGCCGCCGGCGATGTTCGGCACGCGGCTGTCCGAGGAGTTGTCGCGGTTGTCGCCCATCATGAAGTAGTGACCCTCGGGCACGTGATAGACGGCGGTGTTGTCCGAGCCCTGGTTGGTGATGTTCAGGATCGAATGCTCCACCCCGTTGGGCAGGGTCTCGACGAATTTCTCCTTGGTGCAGGTGCCTCCCGGACCGACCGGCCCGTTGGCACAGCGCGGGCGCAGCTGCTGCGGGCCCTGCGGCGCGGCGACCTCGTCGAAGGTGCCTTCTTCCTCGACCTGCACCGGCTCGCCGTTGATGTAGAGCAGCCCGTTGCGCACTTGGACGGTGTCACCGGGCAGGCCGATCACCCGCTTGATGAAATCCCGCCCGGTCGAGGGATGGCGGAACACGGCCACGTCGCCGCGCTCGGGCTCGGAACCGAACAGCCGCGTGTTGTCGCCGTCGAAGATCCCGCAGATGTCCTGCGCGTCGATGTTGATGCCGAAGCGCGGCATGATGATCGAGGGGCAGGAGGCGTAGGAATAGCCATAGGCCATCTTGTTCACGAAAAGGAAGTCGCCGATCAGCAGCGTGTCCTTCATCGACCCCGAGGGGATCCAGAAGGGCTGGAAGAAGAGCGTCCGGAAAACCCCGGCAATCAGCAGCGCGTAGACGATGGTCTTGATCGTCTCCCACAGGCCGCCGCCCTTTTTCGTGTCGCTCGCCATGGTCCTGCCCCTTTTTAGCTGCGGGCTACATGCGGCGGCGCGGCAGGCCTGTCAAGGCGACTGCGCCCTTGTCAGGCTGGCGTATCGTCGCTGAGAGGGCGCGCCTCGATCACCACGAAGGCCTGCGCCCAGGGGTGGTCGTCGGTCAGCGTGACGTGGATGATCGCCTCGTGGCCGGCAGGCGTCATGGCGTCCAGCCGGTCCCTGGCCCAGCCCGTCACGTGCATCACCGGCTGGCCGGTGGCGAGGTTGGTCACCGACATGTCCTTCCAGGCGATGCCCATGCGCAGCCCGGTGCCCAGTGCCTTGGAACAGGCTTCCTTCGCGGCCCAGCGCTTGGCGTAGGTGCCCGGCGTGTCGGCGCGGCGTTCGGCCTTGGCCTGCTCGATGTCTGTGAAGACGCGGTTGCGGAAGCGGTCGCCGAAACGCTCCAGCGTACCCGCGATCCGGTCGATGTTGGCAAGATCCGTGCCGACGCCGAGGATCATTTCGTCCCCTTCGCCAGCCCGCTTTTCAAGCCGATGCCGAAGAAGAACCGGTTCACCAGCAACACCGCCGCGATCAGCAGCGCCGCGATGCCGGTGAAATAGCGCAGCGGCACCTGCGACAGGAGCGCCCGCGTTTCCGCCATGCTGAGGAAGATCGCCGCGATGGCGCCGTTGATCAGCACCGCCACGCCGGTCATGGCGAATGCCACGGCCCAGAGCGCGCGGCCCGAGGGGCGCGCGCCGGCGCGGCCGGCCTGCTGGCCCTCGAAAAGCGCGGCCGCCATGGGCGGGATGATGCTCGCCGCGCCGGAGGGAAAGCCAAAGCCGAGCACGCGCGTCATCATCACCGACACACCGGCAAGAACCACCATGGCCGCGAAGTAGAGCGCGCCGTAGCGGACGTAGTTGACGTTCATGCGCGGGCCTCGTCCATCAGGCGGCGCATTTCGGCGATGGCGGGGCCAAGGCCAAGGAACACCGCCTCACCCACGAGGAAATGCCCGATGTTCAGCTCCATGACCTCGGGCAGGGCGGCGATGGGCGTGACGTTGTCGTAATTCAGTCCGTGGCCCGCGTGCACCTCGAGCGCCAGCGCATGCGCCTGCGCCGCCGCCGCCTTGAGCCGTTCGAACTCGGCATCACGCGCGGCAAAGTCACCCTCGGCGTGGAAATCGCAGTAGGCCCCGGTGTGCAGCTCGACCACCGCCGCGCCGACGCGGGCCGCGGCCTCGATCTGCTTCGGGTCGGGCGCGACGAAAAGCGAAACGCGGCAGCCCGCGTCGCGCAGCGACGCGGCGAAGTCGGCGAGGTTGGTCTGGTCGCCCGCCACCTCGAGCCCGCCCTCCGTGGTGCGCTCCTCGCGCCGCTCGGGGACGATGCAGACGGCATGCGGCTTCAGCTTCAGCGCCAGCGCCTGCATTTCCGCCGTCGCCGCCATCTCGAAGTTCAGCGGCACCGAAAGCTCGGCGGCCAGCGCCTCCATGTCGGCGTCGCGGATGTGGCGCCGGTCCTCGCGCAGGTGCGCCGTGATGCCGTCGCAGCCCGCCTCCTCGGCCAGCTTGGCCGCGCGCAGCGGATCGGGATAGGCACCGCCGCGGGCGTTGCGCAGGGTGGCGACGTGGTCGATGTTGACGCCAAGTCGCTGGCGTCCGGAAGGGCTTGTCATGGCGATCCTCGCGATGTTGCCCGCAACCTAAGCCGCAACGCAGGCAGGGGAAACCGGTTTTGCGCCCCTCGGGGCCCGTGCCCTTGCACCTGCCGCGCCACGCGGTAGCGTCCGCGCAGGGATCAGAAAGGACGAACATGACCAGCCGCTTCGACGAGATCATCGACCGCGTGGGCACCCACAGCGCCAAATGGGACATGATGGAGACCATCTACGGCGTCTCCCCCGAGGACGGGCTGGCCATGTGGGTGGCGGACATGGATTTCCGCCCGCCCGAGGTGGTGCAGGCCGCCGTGCAGGCCATGGCCGACCACGGTCTCTACGGCTACTTCGGCGACGCTTCGGCCTATACCGCTTCCATCCTCTGGTGGATGGAGAACCGCCACGGCTGGAAAGTCGAGGAGGACTGGATCTTCACCACCCATGGCCTCGTCAACGGCACCGGCATGTGCGTCGATACCTTCACGCAACCCGGCGACGGCGTCGTGCTCTTCACCCCCGTTTACCACGCCTTCGCCCGCGTGATCGAAGCCGCGGGCCGCGAAGTGGTGGAATGCCCGCTGAGCCTCGTCGACGGCCGCTACGGGATGGATTTCGACGCCTACGACGCCCAGATGACGGGCCGCGAGAAGATGGTCGTTCTCTGCTCGCCCCACAATCCCGGCGGCCGCGTCTGGTCCGAGGCCGAGCTGCGCGGCGTCGCCGACTTCGCCAAGCGCCACGACCTGATCCTCGTCTCGGACGAGATCCATGCCGACCTCGTCATGCCCGGCAACAGGCACATCCCCATGGCCACGCTCGACGCGGGCGTGACCGACAGGCTGGTCATGATGACCGCCTGCACCAAGACCTTCAACATCGCCGGCGCCCATACGGGCAACGTCATCATACCCGACGCGGCCCTGCGCGCCCGCTTTGCCAAACGCATGGGCGCGCTGGGCATGTCGCCCAACAGCTTCGGGCTGCACATGGTGACGGCGGGCTACAGCCCCGAGGGCGCCGCCTGGGTAGACGAGCTGACCGCCTACCTCGACGGCAACCGGCAGATCTTCGACGAGATGGTGAACGCCATCCCCGGCGTGATCTCCATGCCCATGGAAAGCACCTACCTCGCCTGGGTCGACTTCTCGGGGACGGGGATGGAGCAGGCCGAGTTCACCCGCCGGGTCGAGCAGGAGGCCAGGATCGCCGTGAACCACGGCGGCACCTTCGGCCAGGGCGGCGAAAGCTACCTGCGCTTCAACTTCGCCACGCCCCGTGCCCGCGTCGAGGAAGCCGGTCGCCGCCTTCACGAGGCTTTCGCCGACCTGCAATAGCACCCCGCGCGCAGCCGCCAGACCGGCTCGGGGTCTGACGCGTGCAGGCTTGAATGCCGCTCTGGCCGCTTCGGACATTCGCAGCCGGTGTCGGGAAGGGCAGCTCGGTGGCGGAGCTGTTGCGCGCGCCGCGGCGACGCGGCCCGCCCTCCTTCCGGCGGTGACGTCGCGGCTGATCCTCGTGGGCAGCCCGTATCGAGCGGCCTTTCCGGGGGTGGTCGGCGCAGCTTGTTTGCTGCGGTGTCCCGGGGACAAACCTAAGAAATGGTGAATCCGTCTCTTTAACCCATTGAAATTGCGTGGGCGCGAGGGTGTCCCGGCCCGAGACACCCTCGGGATGCTCTCTGAAACGGCACCTCGGCCCGGCACCCCGGCGCATCCCGGCCCCTCGTCTGGACCTTCCCTCCCCCGGCCCATACCCTGCGCCCGCAGCAAGGAGACAGGCATGGCCACGGGCACGAATATCCGCACCTATTTCGACGGCAAATGGCACGAGGGCGAGGTCACGACGATCCGCGCCTCCGATCACGGCGCCTGGCTGGGCACCACCGTTTTTGACGGCGCCCGGCACGTGAACGGCCTCATCCCAGACCTCGAAGCCCACTGCGCCCGCGTGAACCGCTCCGCCAAGGCGCTGATGCTCAATCCCACCGTCGGGGTGGCTGAAATGATGGAGATCGTCCGCGAGGGGCTCAAGGCCTACCCCGCCGAGGCGCCGATCTATATCCGCCCCATGTACTGGGGCATCCACGGGGACGAGACCTCGATCGTGCCCACCGGCGATGAGACGGGTTTTGCCATCTGCCTCGAGGAGATGCCCATGCCCCCCGACGACGCCTCGACCACCCTCGGCCGGACCCGTTTCCGCCGGCCTGTGCTGGAGGATGCCGTGGTCAACGCCAAGGCGGGGTGCCTCTACCCGAACAACGCCCGCATGTTGGCCGAGGCCCGCGCTCGCGGCTTCGGCAATGCCCTCGTGGCCGACGCCCTGGGCAACGTGGCCGAGAGCGCCAGCGCCAATGCCTTCATGGTGCGCGACGGGGTGGTCTTCACGCCCGTGGCGAACGGGACTTTCCTGGCGGGCATCACCCGGGCCCGGCATATCGAGAACCTGCGCGCCGACGGCTACGAGGTGCAGGAGACGGTGCTGACCTTCGAGGACTTCGAGCAGGCGGACGAGGTGTTCCTCTCGGGCAACCTCAACAAGGTCACCCCCGTGACCGGGTTCGAGGACCGCAGCTACCAGATCGGACCGATCACCCGGAAGGTTCGCGAGCTTTACTGGGACTGGGCGCATTCGGCCTGAGATAGGAAGTCCCGCACCGGCGGCCCCATGTCCCGCGCCTGTCGATGCTACCTCGGAAATGAGCAGTTTGGCCGCCTGACGAGATGCAACTCGGAGGCCAGACAATCGCCAAGAAGGATCTTCTGGAAGTCGGCATTGCCGGCTTGTCGGTATCGCGATCCCGTCGAACGCCGATTCCTTGCCACCGGTGGTTCGAGACACAGTTCGTCTACCAGGAGGAGGCCGCACGGCGGCCCCGTGTTCACCGGATTGGAGGAGACCCATGCTGAATGCCGTGTCGCGCCCACTCGTGCGCCTCTTCGAGCGCTGGTTGCCCGACCCCTATATCTTCGTCGTCATCCTGACCCTGATCGTCATGATCGCCGCCATGGCGATCGAGGGCCAGACGCCCCTCGCCGTGGTCGAGATGTGGGGCAGCGGTTTCTGGGGGCTGCTCGCCTTTTCCATGCAGATGCTGCTGGTGCTGGTCACGGGCTTCATGATGGCCTCGACGCCGCTGGTGAAGAGCGGGTTGCAGAAACTGGCCGGTCTTGCCAGTTCGCCGGCCGCGGCGATCATGCTGGTCAGCTACGTCGGGCTGGCGGCAAGCTGGCTCAACTGGGGCTTCGGTCTGGTCGTCGGCGCGCTCTTCGCCAAGGAAGTCGCGCGCAAGGTGAAGGTCGACTACCGGCTGCTGGTCGCCTCGGCCTATTCCGGCTTCATCGTCTGGCACGGCGGGCTGGCAGGCTCCGTGCCACTGGCCGTCGCGACCGAGGGGCACCCGTTCCAGGACATGATCGGCATCATCGGCACGGGCGAGACGATCTTCTCGGGCTTCAACCTTGCCATCGTGCTGTGTCTTTTCGTGGCCGTGCCGCTGCTCAACCGCGCAATGCTGCCGACGCCCGATGAAAGCGTCTATGTCGATCCGAAGCAGCTGGAAGAGGCCGAACCGCCCGTTGCCAAGGGGGACACCCCCGCAGAGCGGATGGAGGGCAGCCGGATCCTGACCTGGCTGATCGGCCTCTCGGGGCTGGCCTTCCTCTTCGACTACTTCGTCTCTGGCGGTGCGCTGACGCTCAACATCGTCAACTTCCTGTTCCTGTTTGTCGCCATCCTTCTGCACGGGACGCCGCGCAACCTGCTGGCCAGCCTGAACGAGGGCATCAAGGGCGGCGCCGGCATCGTCATCCAGTTTCCCTTCTACGCCGGGATCATGGCGATCATGGTGGACTCTGGACTGGCCGGATCGATCTCGTCCGGCATGGTTTCCTTCGCCTCCGAGACGAGCCTGCCGTTCTGGTCCTTCCTGAGCGCGGGCGTCGTGAACTTCTTCGTACCGTCCGGGGGCGGGCAGTGGGCCGTTCAGGCCCCGGTGATCCTGCCGGCCGCCGCCGAACTTGGCGTCGACCCCGCGCGTGCGGCAATGTCGGTGGCCTGGGGCGATGCCTGGACAAACATGATTCAACCCTTCTGGGCACTGCCGATCCTCGGTATCGCCGGGCTGAAGGCCAAGGACATCATGGGGTTCTGCACCCTTCATCTGGTCGTGAGCGGTGTCATCATCTCTCTCGGCCTGACCTTCCTGTAGCCTGCGCGATCCGTGCGGGTGTTGATATCCCCTGGGGCCGTCCGTGCGAGCGGACGGCCCGGCGACGGGGGCGGATGCAGCGGCGTCGCGAAGTAATGTTGTGTCGCCCTCCCGTTTGCGACGGACGTACAGGGGCTTCCCCACTCTCGTTGTCCACTTCGCAAACGTCACTTTCCTGATGTGGGAATGAGCCGGAGTGTGGACCGGGTAGCATTCGTCGGGATCGGCGGCGCCGCCTACGAGCGCTGCCGATCCGCGTGCTGCCGCGACTAGTAGCCGATGTAGTGAGCGAGGATCAGGACGGCCCAGCAGAGCACGTAGACGATGATCATGAAGGGCATGAAAACCTTGATCCACTTGGGGTAGCTCACGCCCCCCAGGGCCAGCATGGCGAGCGTGCCGCCGGAGGTGGGGACGATCAGGTTTGTCAGCCCGTCGCCGGTCTGAAAGGCGAGGATCATGAGCTGGCGCGACATGCCTGTGAGGTCTGCGAGAGGGACGAGGATTGGCATGGTCACCAGGGCTTGCCCCGAGCCCGAGGGCACGAAGAAGTTGATGATGCCCTGGATGATGCTCATCATGGGGGCCAGCAGCACGAGGCTCACGTTCTGGGCTGTGGCATTTAGACCGTGGATGATCGTATCGATGATGCCACCGTCCTCGAGCATGATCTTGATCGAGGCCGCGAGGCCGATGACCAGTGCGCCGCCGGTGACTTTCGAAGCTCCCTCGACCATGTTTGCGACGTACTCGTTGGCGCCCATGCCCGAGGCCACGGCCGCGACAACCGAGATGACCAGGAAGACTGCTGCGATCTCGTTGATGTACCAAGGCCGCCCGAGCGTGCCCGTTCCGGCGAGGTAGGAGCAGACAGCAATCACGACGATGCCGAGCGCGAAGGCGCCGATGATGGTCTTGTCGCCTTTGCCCATCGTGTACTCGGAGAGGTTGCCATCGAGGCCGGCGCCTGTGTCTGTCTCGTTGGCCTCGGGCTTGGCATCGTCAAGCCGGGTTACATAGAGCGTGATGTAGAGCGCCAGCAGCGAGAGGGCGGCAAGGCAGAGCAGGGTCCGCAGCCATGCGCCCGAGAAGAGCGGCAGCTCGGCAATGGTTTGCGAGACGCCGACCGTATAGGGATTGATCGGCGAGAGGGCGAAGCCGACGCCGATCCCGCCCACGGCCATGCAGACCCCCACGACGTTGCCGTAGCCGAGGGTGGCGGAGATGATCATCGCTACGGGGACGAGCGCGATATTATTCTCGAAGCCGACTGCCATGCCGAAGAGCCCGTAAAGGAAGGTGCCGAGCCAGATAATGAGGCCACGCCGCTCGATGCCCACGTGCTTGACCATGGTGCCGATGGAGTTCTCCATCGCGCGGGACTTGGTCATGACGTGGAAGAGCCCGCCGGCGATAAAGACAATGAAGAGGTAGGGGGCCGCGTCTATGAGGCCGCGGGGGATGGCGACGAAGATCGAGAAGAGAAAATCAACGGCTCCGCCGAGGGAGAAGCCACCATCGCCGTCGCGTAGGCATCGTTGTAGAAGGTGAAGAGCGCGTCGTCCCAATGCACCATGCTGGCGAACTTTGAGGTCAGGCAGGTGCGCACGACGGTCTTGAGCTCGACCGGCCAGTTTGCGGGCTCGCCCAGGGGGTGGGCGTCCCAGTCGATGGCCTCGAGAATGGCCGCGCAATCTCCGCCTGATGCGGGGAAAGGACGGATGGGGGCGCCGGACTCTTTCATACTCGCAGAATTAAGGGAGTTGTCAGATCCGCGCAACATATGACGACCGGCGCATGTCAGTGTTTGTTGACAGGTTCCGATTGATGGTGCTGCCCCGGCAATGGCCTTTCTGGGGATGCTGGGGCGAAGGAAAATCGCAAGAGGCGCAATTTGGGTCCGGGGCTTATCCCTGGTGGAGTGTTGGCGTTTCCGGCACCATGGCGCGTGCGGTTTTCCCGCACTAGGTCATGTTGACAAATGGCGTAGCCAGAGGCGGATCGACGTGATGTCGACGAAGCCCAGGAAGCTCTCTGCGGTCTTGTCGTATCGGGTTGCG
>NZ_QBKN01000032.1 GCF_003054175.1 Allosediminivita pacifica | reverse complement strand
CCGTATCCACGATCACAAGATCAACCGCCTCGACGAACTGCTCCCGTGGAACTGGAAGTCGTAGGATCAGGCGACGGTATCAACCGGTCGGTTACCAAAAATGGGGACGATCGCGCGCATTTGGTCTCAAGCGCTCTGTTTCTCGTCACATACGGTCGCGCTCCAGGAGTGTAAGTGGACGCCTTATACCAGTTTCTGTGCGCGCTTCGCCCCTGGGCGTCCCACTGCCTGAAGCCAAGCATTGCGTTAGGAAGAGTCCTAGACCGCTGCCGCCCCCCTTAGAGTCTTAGCCTCATCTCAGTCGCACTGTTGCTGTGACCGCGCATGCTCGGCGCCGCTCCCCGTCCTGGATGAAAAGCTGTCGGGCGCGGGGCGGGCTTTGGAGGCCGCGTGCGATGCCCGGCTTCGGGCATGACCATACGCAGCAACCTCCGCGGCCTTGTTCAGGCCAGTCTCGCGAAGGTCTTGGTGAGCAGCCATCTTATCCCGATCCTGGCTGTGGGGTCCGGCGGGTGCTGTCTTGGTTTGCACGCCCCGACCGTCCGAGACATGCCTGAAGTGATTGGCCTGGGCCTGTGCCTCAATCCAACAGATCGAATGCCATGGTCGGGATGGCCGGGCGTTGGCCCCAAGAGTCTCCAGCAGGGTGCCTCAGCAGATCCTGGCGGGTCCCTCGTCATACATCAGGTCAAACGCTTGGCATATTTGCAGACCTGGCGAGGCGACGACGAACACAGCGGACCTGAGCCCCCGGATCGGCCGCGCCCGGCAGAACCAAAGCCATCAAAGGAAAACCCCGGGGCACCAGCCCCGGGGTTTCGATCATTGAGCCTTGTCGATCAGATCAAGAGCACGGCGAAGGGCAATTGGGCCTTGACACCCCTTGCGCAGACTTATGCTTCCGTTTGCGCATTCATCTGCTTTCTCTGACTTACATCCATCACCACCGCTTCACCCGCACTTCGAGTGGCCGCAGCTCATGCAGGTCATGCAGCCTTCCACCATCTGCAGCTCAAACTGGCCGCAGGAGGGGCAGGCCTTGCCGGGGCGGCCGGTTTCCAGGCCCACGACCTTGGCCGTTGGATCCGTCTTCAAGCCCTTGCCCTCCCCTTCCAGGAAACCGATCGCGATCATGTGGCGCTCGATGACGCCGCCGATGGCCGCCAGGATCGAGGGGATGTACTTGCCCTGCACCCAGGCGCCGCCGCGCGGATCGAAGACGGCCTTCAGCTCCTCGACCACGAAGGACACGTCGCCGCCGCGCCGGAACACGGCCGAGATCATGCGCGTCAGCGCCACGGTCCAGGCGAAATGCTCCATGTTCTTGGAGTTGATGAAGACCTCGAAGGGCCGCCGGTGGCCGCCGATCACCACGTCGTTGATGGTGAGGTAGATCGCGTGTTCGCTGTCGGGCCACTTGAGCTTGTAGGTCGCCCCCTCGAGCGCCTGCGGCCGGTCAAGCGGCTCGGACATGTAGACCACCTCGGCGCCCTCGCTCGCCTCCTGCGCCAGTTCCGGCGTCTCGGCGGGCGTGGCCTCGGTCTTCTCCGACACCGACAGCACCGACCCGGTCACGTCGTTCGGGCGGTAGGTGGTGCAGCCTTTGCAGCCCGTCTCGTAGGCCTGCATGTAGACGTTCTTGAAGCCTTCGAAGCTGATGTCCTCGGGGCAGTTGATGGTCTTCGAGATCGACGAATCCACCCACTTTTGCGCCGCGGCCTGCATGCGGACGTGATCCTCGGGCGGCAGCACCTGCGCGTTCACGAAATGCGCCGGCAGGTCGGCATCGCCGAACTTGTCGCGCCACATCTGCACCGCGTAATCGACGACCTCTTCCTCGGTCCGCGTCCCGTCCTTCTGCAGCACCTTCCGGGTGTAGCTGTAGGCAAAGACCGGCTCGATCCCCGACGACACGTTCCCGGCGTAAAGCGAGATCGTCCCCGTCGGCGCGATCGAGGTCAGCAGCGCGTTGCGGATGCCGTGCTCGCGGACCGCCTCGCGCACGTCCTCGTCCATCTCCATCATGGTGCCGCTTGCAAGGTAGGGCTCCGCCTCGAACAGCGGGAAGGGCCCCTTCTCCTTGGCCAGCTCCACCGACGCGAGGTAGGCGGCCCGCGCGATGCGCTTCAGCCAGTCCTCGGTCTTGGCCGCGGCCTCTTCCGAGCCATAGCGCAGCCCCATCATCAGCAGCGCATCGGCAAGCCCCGTCACGCCCAGCCCGATCCGGCGCTTGTTGCGCGCCTCCTCGGCCTGTTGCTCCAGCGGGAAGCGCGACACGTCGACCACGTTGTCCATCATCCGCACGGCGGTCGCGACCAGCCCGTCCAGCGCCTCGTCCGAGATCCCCGCGCCCTCCTCGAAGGGCTTGTCCACCAGCCGCGCCAGGTTGATCGAGCCCAGCAGGCAGGCGCCGTAGGGCGGCAGGGGCTGCTCGCCGCAGGGATTGGTGGCCGCGATGGTCTCGCAGTAGCTCAGGTTGTTCTTCTCGTTGATGCGGTCGATGAAGATCACGCCCGGCTCGGCGTAATCGTAGGTCGCCTGCATGATGCGGTTCCACAGGTCGCGCGCCTCGACCGTGCGGTAGATCTTGCCGTCGAAGACAAGGTCCCAGGACCCGTCCGCCTTGACCGCCTCCATGAAGGCATCCGTCACCAGCACCGACAGGTTGAACATGCGCAGCCGCGCGCTGTCGGACTTCGCCTCGATGAAGGCCTCTATGTCGGGGTGATCGCAGCGCATGGTCGCCATCATCGCGCCCCGGCGCGAGCCCGCCGACATGATCGTGCGGCACATGGCGTCCCAGACGTCCATGAAGCTCAGCGGCCCGCTGGCGTCGGCGGCCACGCCGTGCACCATCGCGCCGCGCGGGCGGATGGTCGAGAAGTCGTAGCCGATCCCGCCACCCTGCTGCATAGTCAGCGCGGCTTCCTTCAGCATGTCGAAGATGCCCGCCATCGTGTCGGGCACCGTGCCCATGACGAAGCAGTTGAACAGCGTCACCGACCGCGCCGTACCGGCGCCCGCCGTGATCCGGCCCGCGGGCAGGTACTTGAAGTCCGCCAGCGCGTCGTAGAAGCGGTCTTCCCACTGCTCGGGGTTCTTTTCCTCGGCTGCGAGCGCGCGCGCGATCCGGCGCCAGCTGTCCTCCACGGTCCCGTCGACGGGCGTCCCGTCCGCCTCCTTGAGGCGATATTTCATGTCCCAGATCTGTTCGGCGATGGGGGCGGCAAAGCGGGTCATGGCAGCTACTCGTCTTTGTGGGGTCGTCAGGCGTGTCGGGGCGGCGTCAGGGGACGCAGAGTGGCATGGGCGGGGCGGGTGTCGCAAGGCGACGGCCCCTCGTCGTTCGGTGGTTTTGATTCCGGTCGGTGGAGAAGAAAGAAGCTACAGCAAGCCACTTCCTCGGGCAACCGCTTCGCTACAAGTACTGGTCAGTTTTCGCAAGCGGGACACCAGACCTTGGGGCATTCTTGTGCGGTGCCACTGCATCACCCCATTGAGCGGGCCACCACGACACATGCCGCAACAGGTCCCCTCTCCCGGGGGGGAGAGGGATAGGGTGAGGGGCGAGGAGCGCCCGGAAAACATGCTGGGAGCATGTTTTTAGCGACGAGCGGGCGAAGCCCCGGGAAGCGGCGCCCGAAAGCCGCCTCACTGCCGCGCTTCGCGCACCCCAGCCCAGAGCAGGCTTGCCCCCATCGCGCCGAAGGCACCCGCGAAGACGCCCTCGAACCAGCGGGCGAACCGCGCGTAGCCCCGCATGGCCATCCCGGTCGAGAACAGCAGCGCGTAGGTCCCGTAGATCACCAGCCCCGACAGCGCGCCCATCGGCCCGAAGGCCAGCACATGCCAGGCGCTCAGTCCCTGCCCGAACAGGAACGACGCCACCGCCGCCCACATGAGCGCCGCCTTGGGATTGGTGAGCAGGACCAGAATCCCGCGCTGCCACGCCTCCGCATCCGTCAGCGGCCGCGCCTCGGGCGAAACCGTGGCCCGCCCGCCGCCGCGCAGCGTGGCCCGCGCCGCCTTGATCCCGAGGAAAAGCAGGTAGGCCCCGCCCACGAGCTTCAGGGCCAGCAGCGACAGCGGAAAGGCCTCGATCAGCGCCCCGAGCCCAAGCGCCGTGGCCATCGACCAGACCAGCATCCCCGAAGAGATCCCGGTCACCACGCAAAGCGCCGGGCGCCGGCCCTGCGCGATGCCGACCGAGGCAACGGCGGCAAGGTTGGGTCCGGGGGAAACCTGCGCGGCCAGCACACCCAGCCAGGTCAGTGCGTAGATCGAAAGCATCCTCTCCTCCCTCGCCGGTGGGGCCTCTCCGCATGGTCGCCGACCCACGCCCGGCTGGCAAGAATTATGCAGGGGCACCACCACGGCCTCCGCCGGCACCCTAGCCTGCCTCGCGACACGCCCACCGTCACGGATAAGCGCACGACGCCCGCCACCCGCGCTCCCCTCCCCCTGCCAAGGGGAGGGTCAGGGAGGGGGATCAGGGTTAGCGAAACGCCAGCCCGCCCGGAGAAGCGCACCACAGGCGCCCGCCCCGTCGCCAGGCGGCCCTGCCCCCATGTCCTCGACGCAGCGCGCGGTGCCCTCCAAAACCACCAAACGTTACGTCCCGGTTAATACGACTATTTAACCCATTGATTTCTATAGGGCGCCAAAGTGTCCCGGCCCGGGACACCTCCTTGAACCCAACCGCCGGAGGGCTATCATGCCCCTCTCCAAAAGGGGGTGCGCCATGGCCGGATTCGTCCATCTACTCAAGCTCAGCGTCGGCACGGAAAGCGTGGAATCCCTCGCCGCCTGGCAGGCCTCGCCCGGCGCGCAGGGCCCCGACGGCCTGCCCCGCCACGTCACCCGCATGTTCCCCCGCCGCGAGGCCGAGGTGCTCGGCGGCGGCAGCATCTTCTGGGTCATCAAGGGCCTCATCCAGGCCCGCCAGTCCATCCGCCGCCTCGACCGGGTGATGGGCCAGGACGGAATCGAACGCTGCGCCATCGTCCTCGATCCCGATCTGATCCGGACCGAAACGGCGCCCAAGCGTCCCTTCCAGGGCTGGCGCTACCTCCAGCCGGAAAACGCCCCCCGCGACCTGCCCGCCCACCGGCAGGAAGAGGACAGCCTGCCCCCCGAACTCGCCGGCGCTCTGGCCGAAATCGGCGTCATCTGAACCACCGGGCGTCTCCCTCTCCCCCGGGGGGAGAGGGCCGGGGTGAGAGGGACTAGCGCCCCTCCCCCGAAGCCCAGGTCCAGACGAAAGCAGGCACCTCCCGCAGCGCCCCCTTCAGCTGCGGCCCAGGCCGCGCCTCCTTGATCGGCACCGGCGCGCCCTTCGCCGCGATCCCCTGCCGCCGCGCCAGCAACAGCGCCCGCGGCAGGTGCCATCCGTCCGAGACCACCAGCACGCGCGAAGCCGACAGCTCCTCCAGAACGGGCCGCGCGAAGGCGATGTTCTCGCGCGTGTTGGTCGAGCGATCTTCCAGCCGAAGCGCCGTCTCCGGCACCCCCGCCTTGAGACAGAGCCGCGCAATCAACTCCGCCTCCGAGGGCCCGTGCGCGCCCTCGCCGCCGCAGCCCACCACGGCCCGCACCCGGCCCGACAGCCACAGCGCCGCCCCGGCCCGCGCTCGCCGCGCCAGCACCGGCGAGGGCACGCCGCCCGGCCAGACCGCCGCCCCCAGAACCAGCGCAACGGGCCTCTCGTCCCATTCAGTCATCACGTCCCCTCGCGCCCGGACACGGCTCCGCTCACACCCTCTGGCATTCCCCGCCTCAACCGTTACCTTCCCGGCGAAACGGACGCGAGCCCAGGAGAGACCATGAGCGAGACCTACACCCCACCGAAAGTCTGGAAATGGGAAGCCGAAAGCGGCGGCCAGTTCGCCTCCATCAACCGCCCCATCGCCGGCCCCACCCATGACAAGGAGCTGCCGACCGGAGACCATCCCTTCCAGCTCTACAGCCTCGCCACTCCCAACGGAGTGAAGGTCACCGTCATGTTCGAGGAGCTTCTTGCCGCCGGTTTCGACGGCGCCGAATACGACGCCTGGCCGATCCGCATCGGGGATGGCGACCAGTTTTCTTCCGGGTTCGTCGAGGTGAACCCCAACTCCAAGATCCCCGCGCTCGTGGACCGCACCGGCGCTGTGCCGATCCGTGTCTTCGAATCCGGCGCGATACTGCTGCACCTTGCCGAGAAGTTCGACGCCTTCCTTGGCGTGCCGGAAAAGCGTCCCGAAATGCTGTCCTGGCTCTTCTGGCAGATGGGCAGCGCGCCCTACCTCGGCGGCGGCTTCGGTCATTTCTACGCCTACGCGCCCGAGAAGATGGAGTACCCCATCAACCGCTTCACCATGGAGACCAAGCGCCAGCTCGACGTGCTGAACCGCAACCTGTCGGAGCGCAAGTTCATGACCGGCGACGACTACACCATCGCCGACATGGCGATCTGGGCCTGGTACGGGCAGCTTGTTCTGGGGCGTCAGTACGGCGCCGCCGAGTTCCTTGACGTGGCGAGCTACACCAACGTGGTCCGCTGGGCCGAGGAACTGGACGCTCGCCCGCAGGTCCAGCGTGGCCGCAAGGTGAACAAGCTGACGGGCGAACCGCACGAACAGCTTCACGAACGCCACGACGCTGCTGATTTCGGGACCAAGACGCAGGACAAGATCGGCACGACCGACTGATCCGCCCTTTCCCGACGCGCAGGTCCGCCTATCTGGCGGGCCATGCGCAAGCCCCCTGCCCCACGCGGTCGCCACGTTCCGACCGGCCGTTTCGGACGGGCCGCCCGGCTTGGTGGACTCACCGCCGGCCTGCTTGGTGGCGCGGCCTGGCAGGGGGCGTCCCACGCGGCGCGAGGCAAACCCTTGCAAGCGCGTGACCTGATGCTCACGCCCGGCAACGCTCGCCGCATCGCCCGGCAACTTGCGGGCATGCGCGGCGCCGCGATGAAGCTCGGGCAGCTCCTCTCAATGGAGACCGGCGACATGCTCCCGCCCGAGATTGCCGAGCCTCTGGCCCGCCTCCGCGCCAATGCAGATTTCATGCCGCCGAAGCAGCTGAAGACCGCCCTGGCCAGAAACTACGGGCCCGACTTTCTGAAGCGGTTTCATAAGTTCGACGTCTCGCCAATCGCCGCAGCCTCGATCGGGCAGGTCCACCGCGCGACGGCCCCCGACGGGCGAGATATGGCGCTCAAGATCCAGTATCCCGGCATCCGGCAGTCTATTGACGCCGACCTCGCCAATCTCGGCCTGCTTCTGCGGCATTCGGGGCTGCTACCTGCGGGCATCGACCTAGACCAGCTGCTGGACGAGGCAGCCCGGCAGCTGCATGACGAGGCAGATTATGCCCGCGAGGCGCGCTACACGACCCGCTTCGGGTCATTGCTGGCGGAGGATCCGGGTATGGCCGTCCCGCAGCACCACCCGGATTTCTCCACCGACGACATCCTCGCCATGAGCTTCATGCCCTCACGGCCCTTCGAGGTCCTGGAGACGGCGGATCAGGCCACACGCGACACCGCGATCACCCGCCTCTTCGACCTATTCCTGCGCGAGCTTTTCGACTGGCGGCTCGTCCAGACCGATCCGAACCTCGCCAACTATCGCTGGGCCCCCTCCGAGCAACGCATCGTGCTGCTCGACTTTGGGGCTGCCCGGGACGTGCCGGACGCGCATGTCTCGGGGCTTCGCGCCCTGCTCGCGGCCGCACTGGAGGCCGACCTCGACGGCATCGGCGTCGCCCTGGAAGACCTGGGCTACATCGGCCCGGCCACGCCTCCGGCTCTTCGCAAGGCGATCCTCGATCTAGCCACCAAGGCTCTGCCCATCATCACGCAAGAAAGCTTCGATTTCGCGGACAGCGCCTTTGCGGCGAACCTGCGGGACGAGGCCATGGCGCTCGGGCGCAGTATCGAGCAAACCGAGGTGCCGCCGGTCAGCCTGCTTCTCCTGCAACGCAAGGCGGCTGGGCTCTTCCTCACGGCGATCCGGATGCGCGCCCGCGTTCGGGTGCGCGATCTCGTTCAAAGCCGTATCGCGCGCTGATCACTCGGTGCCGAGACGCTCGCACAACTCCCGCAGCGCGTTCCAGTCCGCGGCATCGGGCTGCGCGATCCGGCTGCGGAACAACGTCGCCTGGCTGCGCAGGACGGGTTCCTCGGAGAGCACCTTCAGGTGATTGGCGCGCAACGTCTCGCCGGTCGAGGTGATGTCGGCAATGGCCTCGGCGGTCAGGTTCTTGACCGTCCCCTCGGTCGCGCCCTGGCTGTCCACGAGCCTGTAGTCCGCGACGCCGGCCCGATGCAGGTAGGCCCGCACCAGCCGATGATACTTCGTGGCGATCCGCATCGGGAACCCGTGCCGCGCCCGAAAGGCCGCCGCCGCCCCGTCGAGATCGTCGAGCGTGTCCACGTCCACCCAGCAAGCCGGGACGCCGATGATGAGGTCCGCGTGGCCAAAGCCCAGCTCGGCGAGCGGCTCCACCTTCTGGTCCCACTGTACGAGCTTTTCCTGCACCAGGTCGGTGCCGGTCACGCCAAGGTGGATGCGCCCGGCCGCCAATTCACGTGGAATCTCGCCCGCCGACAGCAAGACAAGCTCGACGCCGTCGATTCCCTCGACAGCCCCCGCGTATTCTCGCTCCGAGCCAACGCGCCGCAGACCGACACCACGCGCGCCAAACCAGTCGAAGGTCTTGTCCATCAGCCGCCCCTTGGACGGCACACCCAGCTTGACGCTCATGCCCCGCCCTCCAGATCGACGACCAGCCCTGCGCGGATCACGCCGCCCACCGCCGGGATCTCGGCCCCGCGACCAAGACGGCGGGTCAGGGCATCGTACCGGCCGCCCGTGGCGATCGGCGGCCAGTCCGGACGCCCCTCGGCCACGAAGCCGAAGACGAAACCGTCGTAGTACTCCATCGAAGACCGGCCGTAGCTGGCCTCGAACGACAGGCTCGCCACATCGACACCGCGCGCCTCGAGCGCGTCGCAGCGGCGCGCGAAACGTTCGACCGCAGGCACGATGGCGGGCATGTCCACGGCGATGTCGCGCAACTGCTCCAGCGCGAACTGGCAGGTCTCGGAGACCTTCAGAAGCGTTTCGAGCAGTTCCACCTGCTCGCGCGCAAGCGGGCCGTCGGCGGCCTCGGCGCGCAGGGCCGCGACACGTTCTGCGATCTCGTCCTCGCCCCTCAGCCCGATCACCGGCCCGGCATCCTTCATCGGATCCGTCGCCACCAGCAGCGCCTTGCGCGAGGGCGGCACCGGCACGCGGCCCGAGAAGCGGTCCAGCAGCGCCCGGAACCGACGGGGGCGCCAGAGATGCCGCATCAGCGCGGCCCGGCGCGCACTGGATGCGTCGAGCCCGTCGACCGCGGCCATCAGGATACCGATATCCCCGGTCACAGCCCGCAGCGGCAGGCCCTCGAGCATCTGGGAAAACAGCGCAAAGACCTCTGCATCGGATTCTGCAGCGTCGGTGCGATCAAAGACCTCGTAGCCGACCTGCTGGTATTCCGAGGCGCGCTCCGGATGCTCTTCCTGGCGGCGGAAGACCTCTCCGGCATAGGTATAGCGTGCAGGCTCCGCTCCCTGGGACATATGCATCTGCACCACCGGCACCGTGAAATCCGGCCGCAGCATGACCTCGCCCTGTACCGGATCACTGGTCACGTAGGCGCGGGTGCGGATGTCCTCTCCGTAGAGGTCCAGCAGGATCTCGGCCGGTTGCAGCACCGCGCAGTCCACCGGAAGCGCACCGGCGGCTTCGAACCGCGCGCGCAGCTCTGCGGCGCGGGCCTTGTTGGCGGCAAGCGTCATGAGTGCAGATCCAGGATCTCGCGGACCTTCGCGACCAGCTCGGACCGGGGCACCTCGTACTGGCTGGGCCGCTCTTTCCATTCCTCGAGGCTCGCGCCTTCGGCGAGCTTCGCACCGAGGATCAGGTCCTTGATCTGGATGACGCCGCGGTCCTTCTCGTCCCCGCCTTCGATCACCGCCACCGGGCTGCCGCGCCGGTCAGCGTATTTCATCTGGTTGCCGAAGTTCTTGGGATTGCCGAGGTAGACTTCGGCCCGGATGCCGGCCTGGCGCAGTTCCGACACCATCGCCTGGTAGTCGGCCATGCGGTCGCGATCCATGACGGTCACGACGACAGGCCCCTGGGCCGCGCTCGAAATACGGCCCTTCTCGCGCAGGGCAGCCAGCAGGCGGTCGACGCCGATGCTGACACCGGTGGCGGGGACGGCTTGACCGGTGAATCGCTTGACGAGATCGTCGTAACGTCCACCGCCCGAGACCGAGCCGAACTGGCGCTTGCGGCCCTTCTCGTCGAGAATCTCGAAGGTGAGCTCGGCTTCGAAGACCGGGCCGGTGTAATAGCCGAGGCCACGCACCACGGACGGGTCGATGACGATGCGGTCGGCCCCGTAGCCCTGTGCCTCGAGCAGTCCAGCGATCTGGGCCAGTTCGTCGACCCCCTCGGTGCCGATCTTGCTCTCCCCCACGGCGGTACGCAGATTGGCGAGCGTCTCCTCGGCGGTGTCGCCCTTGGAGGTCAGGAAGGCGATAACAGGCTCGATTTGCTGGGACGACAAGCCCACACCCTCAATGAAAGCGCCCGAGGAATCTCTTCGTCCCTCGCCCAATAGCTCCCGAACCCCACTCTCACCGACCTTGTCAAATTTATCGGCAGTACGGAGGATCGCGTCTTCCGTACCAGCGTCCCAAAGAGCTGCTAACTTGCTCTCGTCCTCAGAGGTCGCAGCGACGAAGCCTCCGACGATTTCGAGGATTCCGTTCAGGACCTTCCGGTTGTTCACCCGGATGATGTAGTCGCCGCGCGGGATGCCGACGTGTTCCAGGGTGTCCGAGAGCATCGCGCAGATCTCGGCGTCGGCGGCCACGCTGGCGGCGCCGACGGTGTCGGCGTCACACTGGTAGAACTGGCGGTAGCGGCCGGGGCCGGGCTTTTCGTTGCGCCAGACGGGACCCATGGCATAGCGGCGATAGGGCAGCGGCAGGTCGTTGCGGTGCTGGGCATAGACACGGGCGAGCGGCGCCGTCAGGTCGTAGCGCAGCGCCATCCAGCTGTCGTCCTCGTCCTGCCAGGCAAAGACGCCCTCGTTGGGCCGGTCGACGTCGGGAAGGAACTTGCCCAGCGCCTCGACGGTCTCGACCGCCGAGCTTTCGAGGGCGTCGAAGCCGTACCGATGGTAGACCTCGGCGATCTGGCGCAGCATCTCGGCCCGCTCGGTGACTTCCGGGCCGAAATAGTCTCGAAAGCCCTTTGGCGTCTGAGCCTTGGGGCGGGGCTGTTTCTTGTCTTTGGCCATGGTGTCGCACCGCTTGATCCGGGTCGCGCACCCTGTAGCGGCTCGGGATCGCCGGGGCAAGGCGAAGGCGCGGTCCGTCGAGGCGGGGACGCACGGGGTGTCCCGGGCCGGGACACTTCGCCACCATAGCAAATTCAATGACTTACAGAGACACTTTTACCAAGCCTTAACTTTTGTCCCGCGAAGCCGCTTGAGACAGGACCCCGCAGGCGGGCTCGCCGCCCCCCGGCTGACCACTCAGAAGTCCTGCCAGGTGCTCCCGCCACCACCGCTGGCCGTTGCCACCTTCGGTTGCGGCGCGGGCAGAAGCGGCACCGGGTCTACCTCCATCTCGCTTTCCCAGCCGGTCGCCTGCGATGCCGTGGGGCCGGCATCGTGCTCGATCACATTCTGGGGGAGGTCGCGGAGTTGGAAATGTGCCATGAGCCCGCTGAGAATGCCGGCATCCTCCTTCAGGGCCATGCTGGCGGCGGTGGTCTGTTCGACCATGGCGGCGTTCTGCTGCGTGACCTGGTCAAGCTGCGTCACACCGACGTTAATTTCCGAGATACCCGCTGACTGTTCCTTGGCACCATCCGCAATCCCGCGGATCAGTTCGGCCACCGACGTGACGCGCTTGACGATATCCTCGAGCGCCTCTCCGGTCCGGTGAACCTGCGTCACCCCGGCCTCCACGTGGCCCGAGCTTTCGTTGATCAACTGCGAGATCTCCTTGGCGGCATCGGAGGAGCGCTGCGCCAACGCCCTGACCTCGGAGGCGACGACGGCGAAGCCGCGTCCCGACTCGCCCGCGCGGGCAGCTTCGACCCCCGCGTTGAGCGCCAGAAGGTTGGTCTGAAAAGCGATATCGTCGATCAGGGAGATGATGCGCAGGATCGAATCCGAGGATTGCTTGATCTGGTCCATGACCCGAATCGATTGTTCGACCACCTCTCCGCTGTGTTCGGCGTTGGAACGCGCGGCATCCACGGCGGTGGCGACGCCGGCGGCGTTTTCCGAGGCCGAACCCACGCTTGCCGTCAGTTCGTCCATCGCAGCAGCGGTTTCCTCGAGCGTGGCGGCCTGGCTTTCGGTGCGTCGCGACAGGTCGACCGAGGCACTGCTGATCTCCTCGGCGCGGGAGTGGATCCCGCGCGCGTTCTCGACGACCGAAGTGATCAGTTCGTCGAGCGTCGTTACCGTCTCGTTGAAATCCTGCCGAAGGCCTTCGTACTCGGTCGGGAACTCGGTTTCGATCGTGTGGCTGAGATCGCCGCGCGACAACCGCTCCATGGCAGTGCGAAGTTCCGAGACCACGCGGGCCTGTTCAACCGATTCCCGTTCACGCTGGCGGGTGATCCCGTCCGATTCCCGGAGCCGGTCGCGAAAGCTGAGCAAGTCGCGTCCGAGGTGGCCGATTTCGTCCCGCCGCCGCGCGACGGGAATGTCCTGATCGTAGTCCCCCTCGGAGACTGCCCGCATCGACTCCATGAAGCGGGAAAGCGGTCGCGTCACCGACCGCGCCAGCATCGCAGAGACCGCGATCAGGGCGGCAACACCGATCGCCAGAGCCACGCTCACGAAGGCGCGCAGGTTGTCCATGCCCGCGCGAATATCCGACACGTAGTCACCGGTTGTCAGCACCACGCCCCAGGGTTCGAAGTGCCGGAAATAGCCCAGCTTTTCCTCGGGCACGTCCGAGCCCGGCTTGGCAAACCAGTAGCGCTGCGCGCCCTCGCCCTCGGCCAGGGCACGTTCGGTGATGACCTGCGTGATCCTCAACCCGTGGGAATCCGTCAGCCCGGACTGATCCTGCCCGACCAAGTCGGTGAGAATCGGGTGCATGAGCATCTGCATCTCTTCGTCCTGGATGACGAAGTAGCCGTTCCCCTCCGCCCCGAAGCGCATGGCCCCGATGAGCGAAAAGGCCTGTTCGCGCGCTTCAGCGGTCGGGATTTCGCCGGCCTCGGCCCGGGCATGGAAATCCTCCAGCACGCTCACGGCAATGTCCATGTTATCTGCGAGCGCCTCTTGGCGCATCTCGTAGGAGGCATCCACCATGTGCGAGAGCAGGAGGTACGACAGAGAGGCGGCGAGCGCCGCCGCCATGACCACGATCAGGTAGATCCTGAACGGAATTCGGTAA
The DNA here is from genome assembly GCF_003054175.1 of Allosediminivita pacifica. Classification (GTDB taxonomy): domain Bacteria; phylum Pseudomonadota; class Alphaproteobacteria; order Rhodobacterales; family Rhodobacteraceae; genus Allosediminivita; species Allosediminivita pacifica. Next base: position 34,372 of record NZ_QBKN01000032.1, on the reverse strand, counting down.
ATCGCTTGAAGCATCCGCGGCGCCCATGAAGGAAAGGTCTCGGGGGCTTCTAGCGCAGGGGGCCTTAACGCAATGTTGCGCAGTCCCGAGACACGCCGCTTCGGTGTCGGGAATGACGTCGTGCAAAGCGACGAAATAGGCAAATTTTTACGGGGATAAGTGGTAGCCCGTAGGGGAATCGAACCCCTCTTTCCAGGTTGAAAACCTGGCGTCCTAACCGATAGACGAACGGGCCACGCTGTGGTGAGGGGCCTTCTAAGAAATACCGCCGGAGGGCGCAAGACAAAAATTCAGGAAATCGTCATCCCTTTTTCGCGACCTTGCGTAAGGTGGATTACCGCAAGTTTCCCAGTGGCTTGGGTGGCAGGTCGTCAAGCCGGCGGCTGCGCGGGCGCGGCATCGTCGAGACGCAGCTGCACGCTGCGGCGGCCGCCCCACTCGTTGACCTCGAGTCGGCCCGCGAGGTGGAATCGCCCGGCAGCCCCCGCGCTCAGCGCCTTACCCAGCGGGCCGTCAAAGGCGTTGAAGGCGATGGCATCGAGCTTTGCGCCCAGCCCGTCGTCCAGCGTCAGCTTGAGGTGCCCCGAGCCCACTTGCCGGGCATAGGCGACGCGTGCATCGGTGATGGCGAAACGCGGCGCGGAGGCGCCCTGCCCGTAGGGACCGGCGCGGTCGAGCTGTTCGACAAGGTCCACGTTGCAGGCGCCGGGCATCATCATGCCGTCGATGCGCAGGTCTGCCGGACCGGCGGTGCCGGCGCCCTGCTTGGCCAGAAGCTCGGTCAGGCGCTCCATGGCCGGTTCGAGCTGGTCCCGGGCGACGGTCAGGCCCGCGGCCATGCGGTGCCCCCCGCCCTTGAGCAGCGCGCCCTCGGCGGCAAGTTTCTGGATCGACGCGCCGAGGTCGACGCCCGCGACCGAGCGGCCCGAGCCCTTGCCCTCGCCCCCGTCGAGACCGATGACCACCGCCGGGCGGTTGGTGAGCTCCTTGAGGCGCGAGGCGACGATGCCGACCACGCCGGGGTGCCAGCCCTCGCCCGCCGCCCAGACGAGCGGCGCGTCGAGCCCGCGGGCTTCGGCCTGTTCGAGCGCGGCGGCGCGCACGGCGGCCTCGATCTCGCGCCGTTCGGTGTTGAGCTGGTCGAGCTTGTCGGCCAGCGCCCTAGCTTCGTGTTCGGAGGTGCAGGCCAGCAGGCGGGCACCCAGGTCGGCCTCGCCCACCCGGCCGCCGGCGTTCACGCGGGGGCCGAGGACGTAGCCGAGGTGATAGGCCGCGGGTGCGGTGTCGAGGCGCGCGACATCGGCGAGCGCCACGAGGCCCGGGCGGCTGCGCCGCCCCATGACCTTGAGTCCCTGCCGCACCAGCGCCCGGTTCACGCCGACGAGCGGCGCCACGTCGGCCACGGTGGCGAGCGCCACGAGGTCGAGCATGGACATGAGGTCGGGGCCCTTCGCGCCCGCCTCGCGCAGCTGGCGGCCTGCCTCGACCAGCATGAGGAAGACCACCGTGGCGGCGCAGAGATGGGCGAGATCGCCGCTTTCGTCCTGTCGGTTGGGGTTCACCACGGCATGACAGTCGGGCAGCGTCTCGCCGCCCAGGTGGTGGTCGAGCACGACGACCTCGGCCCCCTGCGCGGCGGCGATGGGCTCGTGGCTGAGGGTGCCGCAGTCGACGCAGAGGATCAGGTCGTGCCGCGCGGCGAGGTCGCGCATGGCGGGCACGTTGGGGCCGTAGCCCTCGTCGATGCGGTCGGGGATGTAGAGCGTGGCCTCGCGCCCCATGGCGCGCAGCCAGTCGATCAGCAGCGCGGCCGAGGCGCCGCCGTCGACGTCGTAGTCAGCGAAGATGGCGATGCGTTCGCGCCGCTTCACCGCCTGCAGGAAGCGCGCAGCGGCCTTTTCCATGTCGAGGAGCGACCGCGGGTCGGGCAGCAGATCCTTGAGGCGGGGCTCGAGGAAACCGTCAGCCGTCTCGGGCAGGACGCCGAGACGGGCGAGGACGGCGCAGAGCGGACGCGGCAGGTCGCAGGCCTGAAGCAGAGCTTCGGCCTGCCGGTCATGCTCGGGGGCCGGGCCGATCCAGCGGCGCCCGGTCAGGGACTGTTCGACGCCGAGAAAGCTCACGGCGCCTCCGGCGCACCTTGTCGCATTTGCATGGGCACGCCGGCGGGCCCTCCGATCAGGTGCTGTGCTGGAAAGGGTTGCGGTAGATCACGCGGCGGACCGAGCCGGTCTTGGAGCGCATCAGGATGGTCTCGGTGGTGATCCAGCCGACCTCGCGCTTGAGGCCCGGCACGAGCGAGCCGTTGGTGACGCCGGTGGCGGCGAAGATCACGTGATCGGTGACCATGTCGTCGCGGCGGTAGATCTTGTCGAGATCGCTGATCCCGGCCTTGGCGGCGCGGCCCTTCTCGTCGTCGTTGCGGAACAGGAGCCGGCCGAAGATCTGCCCGCCCATGCACTTGAGCGCCGCGGCAGCAAGCACGCCCTCGGGCGCGCCGCCGGAGCCCATGTACATGTCGATGCCGGTCACCTGCGGTTCGGCGCAGTGCATGACGCCGGCCACGTCGCCGTCGGTGATGAGCCGGATCCCGGCGCCGGTGGCGCGGACCTCGGCGATCATCTCCTCGTGGCGGGGCCGTTCGAGAATGCAGACGGTGATGTCACGCTCTTCGCAGCCCTTTGCCTTGGCCAGAGCGGTGACGCGCTCGGAGGGTGACATGTCGAGCGAGACCACGCCCTCGGGGTAGCCCGGCCCCACGGCCAGCTTGTCCATGTAGACATCGGGAGCGTGCAGCATCGAGCCGCGCGGGCCCATGGCGATCACGGTCAGCGCGTTGGGCATGTCCTTGGCGGTGAGCGTCGTGCCCTCGAGCGGATCGAGCGCGATGTCCACGCCCGGGCCGTTCCCGTTGCCGACCTCTTCGCCGATGTAGAGCATCGGCGCCTCGTCGCGCTCGCCCTCGCCGATGACGACCACGCCTTTGATGTCGAGCAGGTTCAGCTGCTCGCGCATGGCGTTGACCGCGGCCTGGTCGGCGGCCTTCTCGTCGCCGCGACCGACCCATTCGGCGCTGGCGATGGCGGCCTGTTCCGCGACCCGGGCAAGGCCCAGTGAAAGCATGCGGTCATTGAAATCTGTGGGGGTCGACATGGGAAAATCCTTCAAATGGCCACTTGCTGCGATCTAGCCCGCTGCCGTGCCGCGTTACAAGAGCGGCACGGCCGATATCCGCTCAGACCTGTTCGATGCGCAGCACGACCGGCTCGCCGGAGACCACTCCGGTGGCAGGCAGCGCCGAAATGGCGTCGTCGAGCGCGGCGCGCGTCGTCTTGTGGGTGACGATCAGGACCGGCGCGGTGTTCTCGTCGTGGCGGTACTGACGCATGCGGTTGATCGAGATCCCCGCCTCGCCCAGCACGGTGGCGACCCGCGCCAAGGCACCCGGTTTGTCCAGCAGCGACATCCGCAGGTAATAGGGCGCCGAGGTCGTGGCGCGGGCGGGCGTGCAGGGCTTCAGCGAGGTGGCGGGCTGACCGAAAGTCGAGAGCCGCGTGCCGCGTGCGATGTCGAGAATGTCGCCCATCACGGCGCTCGCCGTGGGCCCCTCGCCCGCACCGGCGCCGCGCATGACGATCTGGCCGACCTGGTCGCCCTCGACCACCACCATGTTGGTGCCGCCCGACAGCTGACCCAGCGGTGAGGTCGCGGGAACGAGGCAGGGCGCCATGGTCTGTTCGAGACCGCGCCCGGTCATGCGGCTGACGCCCAGCAGCTTGATGCGGAAGCCCATGTCGCCGGCCTGGCGGATGTCCTCGATGGTGACGCGACCGATGCCTTCGAGCTCCACCGCCTCGAAGTTGACCTGCGTGCCGTAGGCGATGGAGGCGAGCAGCGCGAGCTTGTGGCCCGCGTCGATGCCGCCGACGTCGAGCTCGGGGTCGGCCTCGAGGAAGCCGAGGCTGTCTGCCTCCTCAAAGGCCTGCTGGTAGGTCAGCCCCGCCTCTTCCATGCGGGTCAGGATGTAGTTGCAGGTGCCGTTCATCACGCCCATGACGCGCAGGATGTCGTTGCCGGCAAGCCCCTCGGTCAGCGCCTTGATGATCGGGATGCCGCCAGCGACGGCGGCCTCGAAGCGCAACACAGCGCCCTTGGTCTCGGCCAGTTCGGCAAGGGACTGACCGTGGTAGGCCAGCAGCGCCTTGTTGGCGGTCACCACGTCCTTGCCGGCGTTGAGCGCAGCCTCGGTCGCGGCCTTGGCAGGACCGTCGCTGCCGCCCATGAGTTCGACGAAGACGTCGATGTCGTCACGGGTGGCCAGCGCTACCGCGTCGTCTTCCCAGGCGTAGTCCGAGAGGCTGACGCCGCGGTCCTTGTCGCGGTTGCGGGCGGCGACGGCGCTGATCTCGACATGGCGGCCGCTGCGGTCGGCAAGGAGTTGGGCCTTCTGCCGGACGATCTTGACGACCCCGGCACCGACGGTGCCCAGACCCGCGATTCCAAGGCGCAAAGGTTCCGTCATGCTGTCCCACTCCTGTGCTTGTTGGTCTTGGCGGGCTTAGCCCCCCCGCCCCGGATGTGCAACGCCACGCGCGGTCAGGAGGCGTCGACACCGGCATCGAGGCGCGATCGCGCATCAGGATCGATCACTTCGCCCCTCAGCGCATCCGCACGGCGGCGCAGCGCCTCGGTCCGCGCATCCACCCCCTCGGCCACCTCGGGCGTCGCCCGGGGCGGCGGGGCATCCAGCAGCCCCGAAAGCGGCAGCAGTTCCGGATAGGGTGCCTCGGACACGCCGGGGGTCGCCGTCGCGTCGAGCTCCGGGAACTGGGTGCAGGCGCAGAGGCCGAGCACCCCTGCGAGGGCGGAAAACTGGCGCATGGCGGCTCCTTGTAGCCCCTTGATGCCCCAGCGGCGGGGGCACGGCAAGGCGTCAGGGCGCGGTCTGGATGCTCTCGAGATACTCCAGCAGCGCCACCATGCGGCGCGGCGTGGGCGTCTGCGTGCCGTCACCGGTGTCGAGCGGGATCAGGTCCCCCTGCAGCAGCGCCCCGAACTCGGGCATGCCCGGGCCGTCGTAGGCCTCGTGGGTATAGCCGTCGATCTTGGACAGAACCTGAGCGCGCGGGAAGGTCCCGTCGTTGCGCGCGGCGATGCGGGTGAGGTCGGCGGCGGCGAGCCCCATCTCCTCGGCCAAGTCACCGCCACCGGTGCCCGAGGGCCCGTGACAGGCGGCGCAGTACTGCATGTAGAGCGCGCGGCCGTCCTGCGGCTGGGGCATCTCGGCCTGGGTGCAGGCGACGAGGGCAAGCGCCCCGGCGCAGGCGGCGGTCATGATCCTGTACATCTTGATCCTCCCTCTCGTGTCATCATGTCTGGCCGGCAGGATCTCAGGCGCCGACCGATGTCGCCTTGACCTGAATCACGCCGGTAGCAGACGGAAACAGGGGGCAGAAGGTCGCGCGGCGCACCTTTGCCGTCAGGCCTCGCGCAGGTGGCCGGTTTCCAGGTGCAGCCGCCGGTCCATGCGCGCGGCAAGCTCGAGGTTGTGCGTGGCGATGAGGGCCGAGAGCCCCGTCTCGCGCACAAGCGTCATCAGCGCGGCGAAGACCCGGTCCGATGTCTCGGGGTCGAGGTTGCCGGTGGGCTCGTCCGCCAGCAGCAGCTTCGGCGTGTTGGCCATGGCCCGGCAGAAGGCGACGCGCTGCTGTTCACCGCCCGAAAGCGCCGCGGGACGGTGATCGGCACGCGGCAGCACGCCAACGATGTCGAGCAGCTCCTTCGCGCGGGTTTCGGCCGCGCGGCGCGGCGTGCCGTCGGCGAGCTGCGGCAGGACCACGTTCTCGAGCGCGGTGAACTCGGGCAGCAGGTGGTGGAACTGGTAGACGAAGCCCACGGCGCCGCGGCGCACCCGGGTGCGGTGGCGGTCGGCGGCATCCTGCATGGGCTCGCCCGCGATCTCGACGCGGCCGCTGTCGGGCTGGTCGAGCAGGCCCGCGATGTGCAGCAGGGTCGACTTGCCCGCGCCGGAGGGCGCGACCAGCGCCGTCACCTCGCCCCGGGCGATCTCCAGATCGACGCCGCGCAGGACATGCACCTCGCCGGGCAGGCCGCGCTTGTAGGCCTTCTCGATGCCGCTCAGCTTCAGGACGGTCTCACTCATAGCGCAGCGCCTCCACCGGGTTCAGCCGCGCCGCGCGGCGGGCGGGAAAGATTGTGATGACGAAGCTGAGCCCCAGCGAGAGGGCCACCGCGCTGGCGAGGTCCCCCCAGCGCAGTTCGGCCGGCGGGAAGAAGAAACCCGAGCGTTCCAGCGCATCGCGCCCGCTGCCGGTGACAAGGTCGACCACGGCATAGACGCTTTCGATGTTGAGCGAGAAGAGCACGCCCAGCGCCACGCCCGCGACGGTGCCGATCACTCCGATCGAAGCGCCGACGATGAAGAAGACGCGCATGATCGCGCCCTCGGTCAGGCCGACGGTGCGCAGGATGCCGATGTCGCGGCCCTTGTTCTTCACCAGCATCACCAACCCCGAGATGATGTTCATGGTCGCGATGAGCACAAGGATGGCGAGCAGGATGAAAAGCGCGTTGTCCTGCATGGCGATGGCCTGCAACGCCGCGCCCGAGGCGTCCTGCCAGGTCCAGATGAGCGTGCCCGCACCCGCGGCCTGCTGGATCGGCCCGGTGAGCGCGCCGACCTCCTCGGGGTTCGACACGATCACCTCGAGCTCATCCGCGGCCCCCTCGCGGTTGAAGTAGAGCTGCGCCTCGCCGAAGGGCATGTAGACCCGTGTGCGGTCGATATCGAGCCGCCCGGCGGTAAAGACGTAAGTGACCTCGTAGGCCTTGATCCGCGGGCTGGTGCCGAAGGCGGTCTTGACCCCGTCGGGCGAAATCAGCCGCACGTCGTCGCCCACGTCCACGCCCAGTTCGCGCGCCACACCCGAGCCGATGGCGATGCCCTCGCCGAAACGCGAAAGATCCCCGCGCCCGGTCTCGGGGTCGGCAACGGCCGGGATGTCGGAGAGATCCTCCGGCGCGATGCCGAAGACCTCGACGCCCGCGTTGCGGCTGTTTGCCGCCGCCATGACCTGCCCCTTCACCAGCGGTGCGACGCGGGTGACGCCGGACACTTCGGAGACACGGACTGCCATTTCGTCGTAGTCGGGGATGAGCCGCACTGTCTGCCCCGCCTCGTCGCGGCTGCTCGTCGGGTAGACGGTGACATGGGCGTTGGCGCCCAGGATCGTGTTCACGAACTCGGTCCGGAACCCCGAGCGCACCGCCAGCGTCGCCACCAGCGCAAAGACCGCGAGGGTGATGCCGATGAGGCTGATCCAGGTCATGACACTGACCCCGCCCTCGGCGCGGCGGGCGCGCAGATAGCGCCAGGCGATCATCCACTCGAAAGGCGCGAAGGGTGGCGGGGTGCGGGACATGGAGGCCTCTTTTCGGAATTCGCGCGAAACTGGCCTGTCGCCACCGGGGGGTCAACCTATGTCGAGGGGCAGGACCAGCACGTTCGGAGGTGACCCATGCACATCCTGGTGATCGGAGCGAGCCGCGGCATCGGGCGCGCGGCGGTGGGCGAAGCCCTGCGGCGCGGCCACAGCGTGCGCGCTTTCTCGCGCAGCGCAGACAACATCGCGCCGGAACGCGGGCTCGAACCCTTCGCAGGCGATGCCACCGACCCCGCGGACGTCGCCCGCGCGCTCGAGGGCACCGACGCGGTGATCCTCGCGCTCGGCATCAACGAGAGCTTTTCCATGCTCTGGCAGGAAGTGACGCTTTTCTCGGACGCGACATCGGTCCTGATCCCGCTGATGGAATCGCAGGGCCCCGACCGGCTTGTCTGCGTGACAGGGATCGGCGCGGGCGACAGCCGGAGCGCGCTGAGCAGCGTCGAGCGGCTGGGCCATTCGGTGATCTTCAGCAAGCCCTACGCCGACAAGACCCGTCAGGAAGAGATGATCCGCGCCTCGGCCCTGCGGTGGACGCTGGTACGGCCGGTGATCCTGACCAACGGCAGCGCGACGCACCGCTACAAGGTGCTGACCGATCCCGCGGACTGGCGCATGGGGCTCATCAGCCGGTCGGACGTGGCGCATTACCTCGTCTCCGCGCTCGAAGACGACACAACCGTCGGAACCGCGCCGGTCATCACCCGCTGAACCGCATGACGGGCCCTCTTGCGCCCGTCGAAACCTTCCGGCAAGGCCGCCACTCTATGACCCTTCCGCAGCGGCGACAGATCGTCGTTGCGCCATCCCAGAGTTGCTGCATATTTCATCCATGACCGGCCCCCGCTTCACCGACCTGATCGCCCGCCTTCCCGAAACCGTGCCCTTCGTCGGCCCCGAGGGCATGGAGCGCGACCGCGGTGCGCGGTTCTCGGCCCGGCTCGGCGCGAACGAATCCGTCTTCGGCCCTTCGCCCTTTGCCATCGCCGCCATGCAGGACGAGGCCGCCGACGTCTGGAAATATGCCGACGCCACGCAGCACGACCTGAAGGGTGCCCTGTCGGAACGTCTGGGGTGCGCGCCCGAGAACCTCGTGATGGGCGGCGCGGGCATCGACGGCCTGCTGGGCAACCTCGTGCGGCTGCTGGTGGCGCCCGGCGACGCGGTGGTGACTTCGGAGGGCGCCTACCCCACCTTCAATTACCACGTGGTGGGCTTTGGCGGAGAGCTGCACAAGGTGCCCTACCGCGACGACCGCGAGGATGCCGAGGCGCTTTTCGCCAAGGCCGCCGAGGTCGACGCGAAAATCGTCTACCTTGCCAATCCCGACAACCCGATGGGCAGCTGGCACGAGGGCCAGGGGCTTGAACGCGCTCTGGCCGCTCTTCCCGAGGGCTGCATCCTTGCTCTGGACGAGGCCTATATCGAATTCGCCCCCGAGGGCACGGCCCTGCCGGTGGCCTTCGACGATCCGCGCGTGATCCGTTTCCGCACCTTCTCCAAGGCCTACGGCATGGCGGGCGCACGGGTGGGCTATGCCATCGGCGCGCCGGGGCTGATCCGCGCCTTCGACCGGGTCCGCAACCACTTCGAGATGAACCGCCCCGCGCAGGTCGGCGCGCTGGCCGCGCTCGACGACGACACCTGGCTGGAGGAGGTCCTGCGCCTTGTCGAAGAGGCCAAGGCGCGCATAGGCGAGATCGCCATCGAAAACGGGCTCGTCCCCCTGCCCTCGGCCACCAATTTCGTGGCCATCGACTGCGGGCGGGACGGCGATTTTGCGCGTAAGGTCCTCAGTGCGCTTCTGGACGAGGGGATCTTCGTGCGGATGCCCGGCGTGGCGCCGCTGGACCGCTGCATCCGGATCTCGGCCGGCACGCCCGCCGACCTCGATGCCCTTGCAACCGCCCTGCCGCGCGCGCTCATGCGTGCTCAGGAAGCGGGCTGAGAAGGGCACTGCTGCCCCGTCTTGCGGCAATCGCGGGGGCGGGGCACATTTGATTTGCCGCGCGGTGCAGCCTTTCTGCCCGCCGCGTCGTTAGGACCTCGTATAGAGACCTGTCGGAGGATCATTCCGATGAACAGCCAGTTCCCGGGACGCGTGGAGGACTATACCCGCGCCTGCCTTGTCCTGATCTTTGTCAACCTGCTCTGGGTCTTCGCGCTGATCTGGGCAACATGGGGTTTCTTTCCCGTCCTGCTGCTGGCCGTGGTGCTGAACCACGCGATCACGCGTCTCGGGCCGATCCGCGCGCGGCGGCAGCGCGAGGTCATCCGCCGCGGCAAGGGCCGGCCGGATCGGACCGAGACCCCGCGCGGCTAGGCGCTCACTCGGCGGCGGTGTCCTGCCAGTCCGGCTGCTCGGCGGCCATGCTCGCCTCGGCCACGACCTCGGCCGCCGCGGCGACGCCGCCCGGGGCGTGGGGGATCGACAGCGCCTTGAGCCCCGCCTCGACCGTGCCCAGCAGGCCCAGCACCATGTGCGCGTTGACGTGGCCCATGTGGCCGAAGCGGAAAAAGCCGGTGCCCTTTGGGTCGTCGGGCTCGGACATGCCGAGGCCGATGCCCAGCACCACGCCCGTCTGCCGGTCGGTCCATTCCCGCAGTTTCGATCCCAGCGGCGCACCGAGACGCAGGGCCGTCACCGCGTGGCTGCGCTGCGCCGGATCGGCGATATTGAGCCGCATCGGCCCGTCCTCGCCCCAGCGCTCGGCCGCGGCCCAGATCGCGCGGGCCAACGTCGCGTGCCGGCGCCAGATCGCCTCCAGCCCCTCTCCCCCGATCAGGTCGAGCGAGGCGCGCAGGCCATAGAGGTGATGCGTCGGCGCGGTGCCGCCGAAGTACTGGTAGAAGGCTTCCGGGTCCGAGCGTGGGGACCAGTCCCAGTAGCGGCTGACGCGCGGCAGGCGGGCGCGGGCCTCGGCGGCGCGGTCGTTGAAGAAGACGAAGGACAGGCCCGGCGGCACCATCAGCCCCTTCTGCGAGCCCGTCACCATGAGGTCGGCGCCCCAGGCGTCCATCTCGAAACGGTCGCAGCCGAGCGAGGCGATGCAATCGACCATAAGCAGCGCCGGGTGGCCGGCATCGTCGAGCGCCGCCCGGACAGGCGCGATCTCGCTCCGGACGGAGCTGGAGGTGTCGACGTGCACGACCAATACGGCCTTGATCTCGTGGGCGGTGTCGGCGCGCAGGCGCTCGGCCACGCGGTCGGGATCGACGGGCGACTGGCGGCCGAAATCCATGACCTCGGTCTCGATCCCGAGGCAGTCGGCCATCTCGGCCCAGCCGTGACCGAAGCGGCCGTTGGCGCAGACCAGCACCTTGTCGCCCGGCGCGACGGTGTTCGACAGCGCCGCTTCCCAGGCGCCGTGGCCGTTGGCGATGTAGATCGCGACCTTGCCATTGGTGCGGGCCACGGCCTTGAGTTCGGGGATCATCCCGTCGACCAGATCGGGCAGCGCGCCCTCGTAGATGTTGGGCGCCGCACGGTGCATCGCCTGCAGCACCGCGTCGGGAATCACCGAGGGGCCGGGAATGGCAAGGTAGGTGCGTCCATGGGCCAGCGACATCTCGTTCTCCTTCGCAGCGCCGCGAGATGGCGGCCTGCCCGTAATACGCCTGAAGCCCGCTCCGTCAATGGCGCGCTTGCCAGCCTTGGCCCATCCGGATAGACCGCCCGCTCGAGACAACAGGAAGCGTGCCATGCTGCCGAAACTCTGGTCGCGGCTCGACAAGGCCGAGCGGCGCGTCCGCCGCTCCTTCGGGACCGACATCACGGATCCGTCCGCGCGCCGCTGGTCGCGCTTCCACTACCACGTGTTCGACCACGCCTTCCTGCGGACCTTCTGGACCAATTTCTGGCAGGTGGCACCGGGTGTCTGGCGGTCGAACCAGCCCACCCACGCACGGTTCGAGAAGTACGCCGCCATGGGCATCCGCACGGTGGTGAACCTGCGCGGGGAGGACAAGCGCGCGCACTATCTCTTCGAGGAAGAGAGCTGCCGCAAGCTGGGGCTTAAGCTGGTCAACGCGAAGCTCTGGGCGCGCAAGGCGGCCCCGCGGTCCCGTCTCCTGGGCGTGCTTGACGCGCTGCGCGCCGCCGAGAAGCCGTTGGTCTTCCATTGCAAGTCGGGCGCGGACCGGGCCGGCTTCGTCGCGGCGATGTACCTCATGATCTTCGAGGACCTGCCGGTGCAGGTCGCCCGCAAGCAGCTCGGCCTCAAGTACATCCACCTCAAGAATACCAAGACCGGGGTCCAGGACTACATCCTCGACATCTACGAGGCGCGGCTGGCGTACGGCGAGATCGGGTTCGAGGACTGGATCCGCCGGGAATACCGTGCCAATCCCATTCAGGCGGGTTTCGTGGAGCGCCGCACACCCGCTGAGATCGCGAAAGAGCTGAAGCTTGACTGACGAGACGAGCCGCCCACCCCGCGACCTGTTCCTCTGGCTGTGGCGGAACTACCTGATCCGCCACTGGAAGATCATGGCCGTGGCCATGGTCTTCATGTCGATCGAGGGCGGCATGTTCGGCATGCTGAGCTGGATCATGAAGCCGATGTTCGACCAGGTGCTTGTCGGCGGCAATGCCTCGGCGCTGATCTGGGTCGGACTCGCGGTGCTGGCCATCTTCAGCGCACGCGGCGTGGCGAGCGTCATCCAGAAGGTGCTGCTGACGCGGCTCTCGCAGCTCAGCCTGGCCCACATCCGCAACGACATGCTGAGCCATCTGCTGACGCTGGACGTGTCCTATCACCAGGTTCACGGACCCGGCCACCTGATCCAGCGGGTCGAAGGCGACGTGGGCGCGATCCAGAAGGTCTGGAACGCCATCATTACCGGGGCCGGGCGCGACGTGATCGCGCTCGTTTCACTCTTCGGGGTCGCCATGTCGATCGATGCGCTCTGGACGCTGATCGCGCTTGTCGGCGTGCCGCTCCTGATCCTGCCTGCAGCGGTGTTGCACCGCTTCGTGCGCGGCAACGCCCGGCGCACGCGCGATATCGCGGCAGGGCTTTCCGACCGGCTGAACGAGGCCTTCCTCGGCGTGATCCCGGTCAAGCTGAACCGGCTGGAACGCTACCAGAGCGACCGCTACCAGGCCCTGACGGACGAACGTGTGCGGATGGAGACGCTCTCGACCGCGGGCACGGCCTCGCTTCCGGCGCTGATCGACATCATGTCGGGGGTGGGCTTTCTTGCCGTGCTCTGGCTCGGCGGCGGCGAGATCATCTCGGGCGAGAAGACCGTGGGCGACTTCATGTCCTTCTTCACTGCCGTCGGCCTCGCCTTCGAGCCGCTGCGCCGGCTTGGCAACGTGTCGGGCGTCTGGCAGGTGGCCGCCGCCAGCATCGAGCGCATCCGCGAGATCCTCGAAACCCGCCCTGCCCTGCGCGACCCCGACCACCCGGTCAAGGCGCCCGAGGGCGTGCCGGACATCGCCCTGCGCGACGTGCGGCTCAACTACGGCGGGATGCCGGTCCTGCAGGGGCTGAGCCTCGAGGCCCCGGCTGGCAAGACCACCGCCCTTGTCGGTGCGTCGGGCGCAGGCAAGTCAACGGTCTTCAACCTGCTGACACGGCTCGTGGACCCCGACAGCGGCGAGGTCATGATCGGCGGCTGCCGCGTCGGCGACATGCGCCTTGCCGACCTGCGCGGCATGATCTCCGTGGTGAGCCAGGATGCGCTGCTCTTCGACGAAACCCTGCGCGAGAACATCCTGCTGGGCTCCGAGGACGTCTCGGAGGAACGGCTCCAAACCGCGCTCGATGCGGCGCATGTGACCGATTTCCTGCCGCGGCTCGAAAAGGGCCTGGATTCGCCCGTCGGCCCCCGCGGCAGCAGCCTTTCCGGCGGTCAGCGACAGCGTGTGGCCATTGCCCGCGCGATCCTTCGCGATACTCCGATCCTGCTTCTGGACGAGGCTACAAGTGCGCTCGACACGCATTCCGAGGCCATCGTGCAGGCGGCACTGGAACGGCTCAGCGTGGGCCGCACGACGTTGGTGATCGCGCACCGCCTGTCCACCGTGCGCAACGCCGACAACATCATCGTGCTCAACAACGGGCAGGTGGTGGAACAGGGCACCCATTCCGATCTGGTCGCCCGCGGCGGCGCCTATGCCGACCTGCAGCGGCTTCAGCTTCAGGACAGCCCCGAGGACTAGCGCCGGTAGCGGGCCGCCAGTCTTTCCGGATCGCGCCCGGCAAGGTAGCCCGTCAGCGTCGAGAGATTGCGCCCGCCCCGTCGCAGCCACCCCTGCCTGCGGTATTTCTCGGCGCTCGTGGTCGCCACGCCCTGCAGGGGCCGCAGGCTGCGGCCGAGCCTGCGGGCCAGCGCCACGTCCTCCATCAGCGGGATGTCGGGATAGCCGCCGGCGGCTTCGTAGGTTGCGCGATCGATCAGCAGACCCTGGTCGCCATACGGCAGGTTGAACAGCCGCGACCGCAGGTTGGCCCAGCCGGCGACCGCGCGCGGCGCCATGCCATCGGCATCGAAGCGCAGGCGCCAGTACCAGGCGCCGGGCGCATCGAGTACGCCGTCGACCTCGTCCGACCAGCGCGGCGGCAACACGGTATCGGCGTGCAACACCAGCAGCCATTCGGCGTCGGCCGCGGCGGCCACGCCCCGGCACAACTGGCCACCGCGTGAGGGCGCCCCCGTCACGATCCGGGCCCCCGCTTCCTCCGCAATATCAAGCGTGCGGTCGCGTGATCCGCCGTCGCTGACGACCAGCGAGCGAATCAGTCCCGCCGAAAGCCCCTCGAAGAGGGCGTTCAGCGCAACGGGAAGCACGGTCTCCGCGTTGAGAGTTGGAATGATGACGGAAATCGGGGCGCGCGTTCGGGGCAAGTGATGGCCTGTAAGCTGGTCTCCGACGCCCCTATATGTCACAAAACCCGGAAAGAGGAGAGGACATGTCGGAAACTGAACGCACCATCCTGCGGGTCAGTGGCCCGGAAGCAGGACCATTCCTGCAGGGACTTGTCACCAACGACGTGGACCGGCTGAAGGATGGCATGGTCTATGCCGCCCTGCTCACCCCGCAAGGCAAGTACCGTGCCGATTTCTTTCTGGTGCCCAGCGGAGAGGACATCCTTCTCGACGTGTCCAGCGCCCAGGTTGCCGACCTGAAAAAGGCGCTGATGATGTACAAGCTCCGCTCCAAGGTCGAGATCACCGAGACCGACATTACCGTCAGCCGGGGCACGGGCGTGCCCCCCGAGGGTGCCTTCACCGATCCGCGCGACCCGCGCATGGGCTGGCGTGGCTACGACGGTCAAGCGGCCGAGGACGCGGACTGGGACGCGCTGCGCGTCGCCGCCTGCATTCCCGAGGCCGGCATCGAGCTCACGCCCGACAGCTTCATTCTCGAAGCGGGATTCGAACGTCTCTCGGGTGTGGATTTTCGAAAGGGGTGTTATGTTGGTCAGGAAGTGACCGCCCGGATGAAGCACAAGACGGAACTGCGCAAGGGCCTGACCCGTGTCGACGTGGAAGGCAGCGCGCCGGTCGGCACCGAAATCGACGCCGGCGGCAAGGCCGCGGGCAAACTGTTTACCCAGGCGGAGGGCGCAGGCATCGCATACCTGCGCTTCGACCGCGCAGGAGAGGACATGCGCGCCGGCGAGGCCCGCGTGGATTATCGCCCATGACCACCGAACTTCAGGAAAGCTGGTACGCCGAGGTCGCGGCCGTCTTCGGGTCAGAAGTGGCCGAAACGAAGCCGGTTCAAGGAGGCGACATCTCGGAGGTGCTGCACGTCCGGCTCGAGGACGGCCAGGAACTGGCCGTCAAGCGCGGACCCTACGTGGGCACCGAGGCGCGCATGCTGCAGGCCATGTCTGTCGCCGGCGCACCGGTGCCGACCGTTCTCCACCAGGGGGGCCGCCTGCTCTGCCTCGACTGGCTCGAAGAAACCGGCGCCTCGCCGGCGGGCTGGAAGGCACTCGGCAAGGGCCTGCGCATCCTGCACAACGTCGAAAGCGGCGAATACGGCTGGATCGAGGACTACTCGCTCGGCAGCGTCCCCATGCTCAACGGCGCGCAGGAAGACTGGCCCAGCTTCTGGGCCGAGAACCGGCTCATGCCCATGACCGAGGGCATCCCGCGCGACCTGGCCGCCCGGGTCTATACGCTCGCCCGCACGCTGGGCGACCGCCTGCCCGAGAAACCGCAGGCCGCGCTGCTGCACGGCGACATGTGGTCGGGCAACGCGCTGTTCTCGGGCAAGGAGGCCTGGCTGATTGACCCCGCCTGCTACCACGGCCACGCCGAGGTCGATCTTGCCATGCTGGAACTCTTCGGCACGCCCGACGCCGCCTTCTGGGACGGTTACGGCAGTGAAGAGCCGGAACGCTCCGAGCGCACGGCGGTCTACCAGCTCTGGCCCGCGCTGACGCACCTGCGGCTTTTCGGCGAGAGCTACCGCGGCATGGTCGAGCGCCTGCTCGATTCGGTCGGCGCCTGAGCCGGAAAGCTCTAGAAAGCTACCAGCAAGTAAAAAGGGGCTCCCGCGATCAGGCGGGCGCCCCTGTCAATTCTACCTGTCGGAGCGGGCGACGCGCGTCCCTGCCCCGGTTTCACGAGGTCAGGCGCGCTCGGCGTATTCCATGGTTTCGGTATTTACGACGATGGCCTCATCCTGTCCGACGAAAGGCGGCACGGTGATGCGCACGCCGTTGTCGAGCACTGCCGGCTTGAAGCTGTTGGCCGCCGTCTGCCCCTTCACGACCGGCTCGGTCTCGGCCACGGTGCAGGTCACCTTCTGCGGCAGCGTCGCGTTGAGCGCCTCGGCTTCGTAGAATTCCACGACGATCGTCATGCCGTCCTGCAGGAAGGGGCGGCGTTCGCCAAGGATCTCGGCCGGCAGTTCGACCTGCTCGAAGGTCTCTGTGTCCATGAAAACAAGCATTCCGTCCGTCTCGTAGAGGAATTGCATGTCCTTCTGCTCGAGCCGGACGCGCTCAACCTTGTCGGCACTGCGGAAACGTTCGTTCAACTTGGAACCGTTACGCAAGTTGCGCAGTTCGACCTGAGCGAAGGCCCCGCCCTTGCCCGGCTTCACGTGATCGACCTTCACAGCAGCCCAAAGACCGCCGCTGTGTTCGAGAACGTTGCCGGGTCGGATTTCGTTTCCGTTGATCTTGGGCATTTGGCTTAACCGTGGCGAAAGGTTGATGGCATGTTGAGCGCCCCTATATCTGGCAAGCATCCGACTGACAAGTCGACCGCATCTCTGCAGCTTCGCGCGAAAGCTATGCAATGAACGCAATGGTGTCTTGCACTTTCGGTGTATCAGAATCGGGGCGAATGCTCCATAACGCGCCGTACGCCGGAAAAGACAAGAGCAATAACGATAGGTCGAATTATGAAGGATTCTGTTGACGGCACCGCATTCAATGCGGAGCAAGGCAATCGTGCGCGCAAGCTTTTTGCTGCGGTTGTCCTGGCTGCCCTGGACGATGCGATCGCCGACGACAAGAAATATGGCAATGGCCCCGAGCAGATCGCCCGTTGGGCGCGGTCGCGCGACGGGCGTGAAGTGTTGTCCTGCGCCGGCATCGACCCCACCGAGCGCGTGGTGAGTGGCCTGATGGAGTTCGTCTCCAAGGGTGTCCGCACCTCGGTCGCACTCTCGCGTGAGGAAAGCGAGCGTCGCAACGCAGCACAGCAGGCCGAAGCCGCCTGATCCCGGGTGGCTTGGCCAAAAACAAAAAATGCGCCCCGATCAGGGGCGCATTTTTTCTTGGCCGGTCGTCACGATCGGCTCAGTGATATTCGCCGCTCAGCAGCACACGGCGGATCTCGCGGCGCACGAGCTTGCGCACGTTCCGGGTGATGCGCTCACCCAGCTCCCCCTGCAGCTCCTCCCGCAGCACCTGCTCCACGAGCGGGCGCAGCGCCTCGGCATCCGGCAACTCCGGCGTGGCAATTGCCGCGCTCTGCGTGGCGGCTGCCTCATCGCGCTCGGGGCTGGCGACGAGCGCCTCCGGAGGCGGCGTGTAGGGCCCCGCCGGCTGCGGTGCATGTGCCTCCGGCACCCCTGCCCCGGCTTGTTCCTGCGGGATCGCCTCGGGCCGCGCCCAAAGCGCGTCGCCTCCCTCGGTCACGAAGCCGGCATTCTCGGCCTCGTTCTCGGGAAGATCGTCGCGCCAGCCTTCGCGCGGGGTCTGACGGCTGAGCACGCTTTCCAGCGCCGCAACCTTGCTGGCAAAGCCCTCGTTGCCGGGAAGCTCTTCGGAGACATGGACCATCGGCGCTTCGGGAATGTCCACTGCGGGCGCGTCCGCCTCGTCGGGGGCGTCGGCCATCTCACCGATGACACGGCCCACCTCGTTCTCGACCACGCTGTCGAGCATGCCCACGGGACCGCCGGTCTTCTGCTCGGCTTCGAGCGTTTCCTCCGGCACGCGATACGACGGGCCCAAGATCAGCCTCTCGAGCGATCCGTCATTCTTCTTGCGCGTCGCGAATTCGCCGTCGGGGGCAAACCGCGCATCCTGCGTCAGCAATCTGCGGATGGAGGACAGCACATCCTCGATCCCCACCTTCGTCACCGGGTCAGACATTTTTTATCACCGCTCTCGCCTCTTGCGGTAGTCTAACCGCAAGAGGCTGAAGGGCACAACACGGCCAGGCGCTGTCAGCGCCCGATCGCCTCGAGCACGCGATCCAGCTCGCGCCCCTGTCTGGACAGGCCCGCGGGCGCATCCTTGACCAGCGAGTAGTAGGCCGAGGGATCGTAGATCGGCACGTTGAGCTGCAGCGACCGTGCCGTCAGCTCGCCGATGGCCGAAAGCACCGCATAGGCGGCAATTGTCTCGTCCACCTGGGCCGAGATCAGCGTGTTGCGCGCATCGAGCAGTTCCTGCTCCGCATCGAGCACGTCTAGCGTGGTCCTCTGACCCAGAGTGGCCTCTTCACGCACGCCGTCGAAGGCCACCGTGGCGGCCCGGACCTGGTCGCGCGTCGCCTGGATGCTGGCACGCGCCACACGCAGCGAAGCATAGGCGTTCGTCACGCGCTGCTCGATGGCCCGACTGGTGTTGATCAGCCCGGCGCGCGCCTGGTCCCGCTGGGCCCGCGCCCGGCGGACCTGCGAGGGCAGCGCCCCACCCTGGTAGATCGGGCCGCTGGCGCCCAGCGTGATCGTACCGCTGCGGGAATAATCGTCGTTGTCGAAGTTCTCGGTGATGCCGTACTCACCGCGCAGCGAGACGGTCGGCTTGCTGGCGGTCTCGGCAATCATCACGCCAAGCTCGGCGGCTGTCACGTTGTGCTGGACCGCCTCCAAGTCCGGGTGATTGGCCAGCGCGATCCGCTGCGCCTGCTCGATCGAGGGTGGAATGCTGGGCAGACCCTGTGGTGCGACAAGGCGTTGCGGCGCATCGCCCACCGCAGCTTCGTATTCCGCGCGGGCCTGTTCCAGCTGGCCCTGTGCCGCGGCAAGCGCGCTGCGGGTGCCGGAAAGCCGCGCCTCGGCAAGCGCCACATCGGTCCGCGTCACTTCGCCCACCTCGAACCGCTCGCGCGCGGCGCGCAGTTCCTGGGTGATGACGCGGGTGTTGTTCTGCCGCAGCTCAACCTGGTCAAGCGCTCGGCGCACCTCCATGAAGGCCTGCACCGCGCGCAGCAGCACCTGCTGCTCGACCGAGACGAGATCGGCGCGGGTCGCCAGCACGGATTCCTTGCTGAGGTCGATGTTCAGCCGACGGTTGCCCGCGTCATAGAGGACAAGCTCGGCCGCGAGGCTGATGCCGGTTGTCTGATCGACCGAGGACCGTTCGACAAAAGAGGTCTGCCCGGTCAGGGAAGACGTCTGGTCCGCCCCCGTCGTGCCGAAAGACCTGCGGATGTTGCTGCTCCAGCTGACCACGGGCCGCAGGGCCGCCACGGCCTGTGCCACGTCCTCGTCGGCGGCGCGGAGAACGGCCCGGTTCTGCTCGATGAGCCCGCTCTCCACATATGCGTTCGCCAACGCCTCGGCCAGGGTGGTCTGCGCCGTCGCGGCGCCCGCGCCGAACAGCAGCCCGGCGGCCAGAACGACGGCCTTCTTCACGGCGCCTGTGCCGTCATTTCCAAACTTGCTCACACTGTCCTCCGCCTCTAACGGTGCAGGCCCGTCGCCCATTTCAGAGAGCGAAGGCTGTTTCTTTTTCGAAGCCTGCGATGATCGGCGCGCTGGCATTGAAGCCAAAGCGCCAGGAGATACGCCCGTCCAGCTTGTAGCCGTGACGAACAGTTCCGAGAGTCCCTTCCATGAACAGGCAGACCACGCGTCCGCCGTCCTTCAGCTGGTCCGCCAGAACGTCGGGGAAGGTCTCGATGCCTCCCTCAATGATCATGGCGTCGTAGGGGCCATTCTGCGGGGCCCCCTCATGCAGGGTGCCCTTCTGGACGACGACGTTGTCGGCGTCGTTCTCGGCGAGAAGGGACTGTGCCTCGTCGGCCCGCTCCTCGTCGTCCTCGAGGCCGACGACGGCCTCGGCGATGCGGGCGATCACGGCCGAGGAATACCCCAACCCCATGCCGATATCGAGCACGAGGTCCTTGCGCCCGAGATCCAGCGTCTCAAGCATCTTGGCAAACGTGCGGGGATCCAGGATGACGCGCCCGTCACCGAGCGGAAGATTCTCCCCGGCGTAGGCGACCTCGACCCGGTCGCGCGGCACGAAGGCCTCGCGCGGGACGGTCAGCATCGCATCGATGATGGGAAATTCGGTAACGTCCGAGGGCCGCACCTGGGTGTCGACCATCATGCGGCGGCGGGAGGCGAAGTCGATCATTCGCTAAACACTTTCGTTCAGTCGGATGATCGGCATATGCCACATTCCGCCGGGCCCGGCAATCGGCGGCCCGGCGGAATTGTGTAAACTGAGCCACACTTGCCCGTAACGTGATCGTCAGTCGAGCGGCTCCTTCCGGCGCGCCCGCGCCGAGCGTCCGGCGTCGATGCCCGACATGAAGGCCTCGGCCAGCACCAGCATGGCGGTACCGCCAAGGCCCGGCGTCGCGGCAGCAGTCATCGGGGCCGGCGGCACGGGCACCCGCGGACGGCGGCTCATGAACATGAAAATCCCGCCGATCACGAAGTAGACGCCGCCGAGGACCTGCAGGGCGAAGATCGTGTCGCGCCACTCTGCCAGCGCCAGGAAGGCCGCATGCGTGAGAAAGCCCGCCCCGATGAGAACGAAGAGCAGGCCGATGAGAAAGGTGGCACCGCGTTTGATCGCGCTGCGCACCGTCCATTCCAGATTATGCAGCATGGCGGATCATTTCCGCGCTGTGATGAACCCGGCAAGAAAGCCGATGCCAGCCGCGAGGGCGGCTGCAGCGGCCGGCTGCTCGCGTACCTGGCGTTCGAAAGACGCCTGGAGGTCCGCTGCCTGCCCACGTGCCGCAGCGCCGGTCTGCTCGGCGCGAAAGCGCATTTCGCGGGCCCGGCGGTTCACCTCGGCGCCGGCCTCGTCGCGGCGGCGGCGACCCATCTCGCCGACGAGATGCGTCAGCTCGGAGATGTCCGATTTCAGGGTGTCGATCTGAGCGCGCAGCTCCTGGGTATCGGAGTCGCTACCGTTCACTTTGTTGGCCATGCCCTGTCCTTTCACGCTTACGTGTTCTGGAACTAAACCCTACCCCCCACCGAAAGTTCCCGCAAACGAGACGCTTGACGCGCCCCGCCACAGGTCCTAGGAGAACCGCACTCTGGCGAGTTGGCGGAGTGGTGACGCAGCGGATTGCAAATCCGTGTACACCGGTTCGATTCCGGTACTCGCCTCCAAATCTTTTCAAGCACTTGCGTCACCCTGCTTGATCATTCACGCCGAACACCCGAGCACTCCGAAATTCCCATCAAAGCACCGCGGTGCTTCGTCTGGTCGCAGGCTTGATTTGCATCGATGCACGCGATGCCTCGGGTGTGGCGGCCGCTAGCGACGCACGCCCCCGGTCGCTCCGGGGACCAGTCCGCCGCCCACCTCGGCGGACCTTGCCAAGATTCCCCCCGGTTCTATCCTTCGCGAGGCAGCGCGGCGGGTACGACGCCTGTGTTGACGGACCGTTCCGGCGTCGTAGCCTGGTGGGGACAGATGATTTCGACCAACAGCATCACGAGGGGAACTCCCAACCCCGGAAGGGTATGGCGGCCCGGGCCCGTCGTCACGCCTTCGACTGGCTTCAGGCGCGTCCCCGAGCGTTGCAGCAGTTTGCGAGCGCGCCACGACGGCCGTCCGGATTGCCTCAACCGGCCGCAGGCCGCATGAGGGTGCCGATCCCTCTCTCCTCCGCCCCCGCCGGCGACACACCCGCCCGTCGGCTGGCGCTTTTCGGGCTGGGGACGGCGCCTTGCGTCTCGCTGCTCGCCTGGCTCATTTCCCCATCGGGCCTGCCGCTGGCGCTGGCCATCCTGACGGCCGGCTTCGCGCTCGCCGCGAGGGGGATGGCCGCGGACTACCCGCATCGGCTGCTCGGGGCCTGCAATCTCGTGACGGCGACGCGGCTTGCGATAACGGCCGCTCTGGCCGCGAGCCTTGCGGGCATCACCGATGACACCTGGGACTGGGCCGTGCCCGCCCTCGCGCTCACGGCGCTTGCCCTTGACGGGATCGACGGATGGCTCGCGCGGCGGCAGGGGCTGCGTTCTGACTTCGGCGCCCGCTTCGACATGGAGGTGGATTCGGGGCTGGCGGCAATCCTGGCCCTCTCGGCGCTGGCCGAGGGCCGCGCGGGAGCCGAGCTTCTCATCCTCGGCGGCGCCCGCTATGCCTTCGCCGCCGCCGCGCTGGCCCTGCCCTGGCTCGCAGCGCCCCTGCCCGAAAGCCTGGGGCGAAAGACGGTCTGCGTGCTCCAGATCGCCGCGCTTGTGGCGCTTTCCATTCCTGTGCTGCCCGCCGAGGCCGCGCGCCCACTGGCGCTGGCGGCGGCAGCACTTCTCACCTGGTCCTTTGCCCGCGACATCCGCTGGCTCCGGGGCCGCGCTTGAAGGGCTTTGCGCGCCTCATGGGTCCGGCCCTGCTGGCCGGCCTCTTTCTGTGGTCACTGAGCAGCGATGAGATCCTGTCGCGCCTGCGGGGCGCCGACTGGCGCTGGATGGCGGCCTGTGTTGCACTGCTGCTGATCCAGACGGTGCTCATGGCGCTGCGCTGGCGGCTGCTGGCGCGGGCGCTCGGCCTCGGCTTCACGGTCCCCTGGGCCATCCGCGAATACCTCGTGGCGCAACTGGTCAACACAACGCTGCCCGGCGGCGTGGTGGGTGACGGGGCCCGGGCCGTCCGGTCCCAGGCCGGGGAGAGCGGGCTGAAACGAGCGGCGCAGGCCGTCGTGCTGGAACGCGCCATGGGACAGATCGGGTTGCTGGCAGTCTTCGTCGCCGGGCTGGGATGGGCTCTGCTGACGCCCTCGGGGCTGGAGCTCGCGCCCCGTTTTTTCCGAGCGGCGGCAGTGACAAGCCTTGCCCTTGCCACCGTCGCTGGCCTTTGCGTCGCCCTGCCGCGCGGCGGACGGATCGCGGCGCTGCTAGCGCTCTGCCTAAGGGACCGCGGAACCGCAATCAGACACGTCGCACTTTCCGTCGCCGCGGCCCTGCTGAACGTCGCGGCTTTCGCCGCCGCGGCCCGGGCCATCGACCTCGCGCTACCCGCGCAGGCTGTGTTGGTGCTGGTGCCGCTGATCCTCTTTGCCATGGTGATCCCGCTGACCATCGCCGGCTGGGGCTGGCGCGAAGGCGCCGCCGCCGCGCTGCTGCCACTGGCAGGCGCGACGCCCGGCGCCGGGGTGGCCGCCGGCATCCTCTTCGGCATCGCGATCATGATCGCCGCGCTTCCCGCGGTGCCGTTGCTCCTGCGCGGTGGACGGATGCCGGTGCAGGATCTGGCTGGGGCGCGGCCCGGATGATCCCGTCCCGGGTCGCGCAAGGCGGCGCCCTCACCTTGGGCGTGGGACTACTGCACCTGGTGCTGGTGATGCCCGCGCATCCCGCCGGGCTGACGCTGGCGCAGGTTCTGCGACCGACGTGGGAGCTGCCGGTGGTGCTGCTGGCGCTCGCGATCCTTCCCGGCCGGTGGATGCGCGGCGTGGTGGTGGCACTGTCGCTCGTGCTGGTCATGCTGCGCGGCGCCAACATCGCCACCTTCATGGCGCTCAGCCGTCCCTTCAACCCGCTGCTCGACATGCACCTTCTGGTCTCGGGCTGGGATCTTCTGCGGTCGAGCATCGGGACGGCAATGGCCATCGGCGCCGTGGCCCTGGTCCTGCTTGCGCTCACAGCGCTCACCTGGCTGCTCTGGGCCTGCGTGTCGCGCTGGCCCGCGATCCCGGTGCCCACCCGGACGGGCGCGGCGGGACTGGCCCTGGCGCTGCCGCTGCTCACCCTGCCGGTGCCGCACTGGCGGGCCTTTGCCATGACCCCGGTTGTCACGGACCAGATCAGCCGCATGTCCCGGGACATGGCCGATCTCTCTGCCTTCACCGAAACGCTCTCGCAGGCGCCCGACCCGCAGCCCGGCTTCGCTGCCCTGGAGGATCGCGACGTGATCCTCGCCTTCGTGGAATCCTACGGGCGCAGCTTTCTCGACGACCCCGAGTTGGCACGAACCGCACGCCCCCGCCTGCGCGCCGTCGAGGAGCGCCTGCAAGAAACCGGCTGGCATATCCGCAGCGCCTTTGCCGCCGCCCCAACGCGCGGCGGCCAAAGCTGGCTCAGCCACGGGACGCTGCTGTCGGGCCTGCAGGTGGACAGCCAGACCCGCTACGAGCGCCTGATGCGCTCGGACCGCGCCTCGCTCAACAGGCTTTTTGGCGCGGCGGGGTGGCAAACAGGCGCGGCCATGCCCGCGATCACGCTCGACTGGCCCGAGGCCGCTTGGTTCGGCTACGACACCACGCTCGACGCCGACGCGCTGGACTATCACGGGCAGCCCTTCGAATGGGTCACCATGCCCGACCAGTACACCTGGAGCGCCATGGACCGGATGCTGCGTCAGCCGGGCCCGGACATGATCGAGCTCGCGCTCATCAGCTCGCACGCCCCCTGGACACCCCTGCCCCGCATTCTCCCGTGGAAGGACATCGGCGACGGTGCCATCTTCGACGGCAGCCACCGTGACGGCGCCACGCCGACCGAGGTCTGGGCCGACCGCGAGAGCATCCGCAGGCAGTACGCGCGGTCGCTCGATTACGCGCTGGAGATCACCGGCCAGTACATCGCCCGCAGCGGCGACGGCGCGCTTTTCGTGGTGCTGGGCGATCACCAGCCCGCGCCGCTGATCACGGGCCACGACGCCCCGCCCGACGTGCCCGTGCACATCATTTCCGACGACCCGCGCCTGCTCGACCGGCTGCCCGCCGATATCTTTGCCGAAGGCATCGTCCTGCCCGACGGCCCCGTGATTCCCATGCGGGACCTGCGAAAGATCCTCGTCACCGCATTCGAGACACCCCTGGAACCACCCTTGCCGTCCCACGACAGGAGGACCCAATGACCCGCCCCATCCTTATCGCCGCACTCGCCCTCGCGCCCGCCATGGCCAACGCGCAGGAACTTGTCACCCGCAACCGCGTCGGCCTGCCCGACGCGCCCAACACGCTGACCTTCCGGCTGACCGCCTACGATCTCTATTCCTCGGACCCGGCGACCAGCGAAGCCTTCGAGGAGATGTTCCGCGACTTCATCGAGGCGCGCCCCGACTGGAAGATCGAGACCCAGCTCCAGACCGGCAACATCGGCCAGGAACAGGCACGTCTTCTGCAGCAGACCCGCGCCGGGCGTGGCCCCGACTGCGCCATGATCGACAGCAGCCAGCTTGCAACCTTCCGCGACGCGGGCGTGCTGCAGCCGATGAACGCTGTCTTCTCCGATGAAGATGTCGCTGATCTCTTTCCCTACGTCCGCGAAGCGGTGACCGATGAGGCGGGCAACGTGCTGGCCTGGTGGTGGTTCACAGATCTACGCGTGCTCTACCGCGACACATCGGTCGTGCCCGAGGCACCGCAGACCTGGGAGGATACCCGCGAGGCGGCGCTCGCCGCCGTCGAGGCTGGCAAGGAAGGCATTCTCTTCAACGGCGGCCGCTGGGAAGGCACCGCCTTCGACTGGCTCGGCAACTTCTGGGCGCAGGGGGGCCGTCTGGTCGACGACGAAGGCGGCCCGGTCTTTGCCGAGGGCGAGAACCGCGCGAAATTCCTTGAGGCCGTGGCCTATTATCAGGACCTCGTGGAAAGCGGCGCCGCGCCCCGGCGCGTGACCTCGATCACCGACTACGATGCCTTCAACGCTGCGGCCGCCGCCGGCACCGCCGCCATGTTCGTGGGCGGCAACTGGCAGTACGGCCAGATGCGCAACACGCTCGACCCCGAGGCTTTCGAGAACTGGGAAGTCTCCGAACTGCCCGGCCCCACGGCGGACCAGCGCGCGACCGGCACCGGCGGCTGGAGCATCGCCGCCCTCTCCGACGATCCCGAAAAGGCGGAACTCTGCGGCGAGATCGGGAAGGAGATCTACGCCGGCCCTGGCAACGCCTTCCAGGGCCTGCTGCCCACCTCCGAGGCCACCTACGACGAATACGACGCCTACGACGGGCCCGAGTTCGACCTCTTCGCCGAGGCCCTGCAGAACGGCGTCGCGCGTCCCGGCGCCGCGATCTACCCCGAGATCTCCAACCAGATCCAGATCCTGCTGGGCAACGTGCTTTCGGGCACCTCCACCCCCGAAGAGGCGCTCGACGCGGCCGCCTCGGCGGTTCAGGCGGCCTACGACCGACAGTGACCACGACCGTCGAGCGCGCCCCCAACGACGGGCACCCGGCCCCCTGGCTGGCGCCCGCCGTCCTCGTTCTGGCGGTGTTCTACGCCGTGCCCGTCCTCGACGTGGCACGGCTGGCCTTCAGCGACGCCACCCTGATCGAACCTGCGACCGGGTTTTCGACGCAGGCGCTGCGCGCGATCCTCGGCAATCCCGCGCTGCCGCAGGTGCTGGGCACGACGGTGCTTTTCGTGGCGGTCAACGTGCTGGCCCTGCAGGTCGCGGGGCTCGCCATCGCGCTGCTGATCGTGCGCGGCGAACGCCGCGAGCTGCCCGGCATGGCCGCCTTCCGGACGCTGGTGCTGGCCGCGTGGGTGGTGCCGGGCATCGCCAACGGCCTCATCTGGCAGATCCTCTTCGACGAGGCGCCCTACGGCACGCTCAACAGCCTGCTCGGCTATGCGGGCCTCGGACCAGTGGCGTGGCTGTCGGACCCGCAGATGGCGCTGGTCTCGGCGGTCATCGCAAACCTTTGGCAGGGCACGGCCTTTTCCATGATCGTCTTCTACGCCGCCCGCCGCGGCATCGACCCCACGCTTTACGAGGTGGCCGATCTTGACGGCGCCGGCCCCGTCCGCACCTTCCGCTCGATCACGCTGCCGCTCATGCGCCGGGCGATCGCGGTCAACACGGTGCTTGTCTCGGTCCAGACGCTCAACACCTTCGATTCCATCCTTGCCCTCACCGGAGGCGGCCCCGGCCGCGCGACCGAGGTGCTGTCGCTCTTCACCTTCAACACCGTCTTCTACAATCTCGACCTCGCCGGCGGGTCGGTGCTGGCGCTGATGCTCTTCGCGCTCGGCATGGCGCTCACCCTGCTGATCGGCTGGCTCAACCGCGGCGAGGCCCGGGCATGAGCGCGGCACGCTGGGGGGATGTGGCCACCTACGCGGCGCTGGCTCTGCTCGGGGCCTTTTTCGCCCTGCCCTTCGCCTGGCTAATAAGCCTCGCGCTCCGCACCCCGGCCGAGGTCTACCGCGGCGCCGCGCGCTTCATCCCGGAAAGCCCGACGCTCGACAACTTCGCCACGATCCTCTCGGACCCTGCCTTCCTGATCTACCTCTGGAACGGGCTGAAGCTCTCCGCCTCGGGCGGCGCGCTGGCCGTGGCGCTGGCGATCCCGGCAGCCTATGCCGCCTCGCGCATCGACTTTCGCGGACGGCAGGCGGTACTTGTGGGGCTTCTGGCGGTGCAGATGATCTCGCCGCTGGTGATCCTGCTGCCGCTCTATCGCTGGATGAACACGCTGGGCTTGCTGAACCAGCACATCTCGGTCATCGCGGTCTACGGCGCGCTCGGCATGCCGCTGGCGGTCTGGCTGTTGAAGGTCGCCTTCGACGCCATCCCCGTCGAACTGGAAGAAGCCGCCGCCATCGACGGCGCCTCCCGCCCCCGGATCCTCGCGCGGATCACCCTGCCGCTGGCACGCTCGGGCATCGCCTCGGCCTTCATCCTTGCCATGGTGATGAACTGGTCGCAGTTCCTGATCCCGTTCATCCTGCTCGAACGCGATGCGGACTGGCCGATCTCGGTGGCGATCTTCAATTTCGCGGGCTCGGTCAGCGCCTCGACCACGCAGCTTCTGGCCGCCGCCTGCCTGATCGCGGTCCTGCCGGCGGTGGTGATCTTCATCCTGCTGCAGCGCATGATCGTCTCGGCGCTGATCTCGGGCGCGGTAAAGGGCTAGTCCTCGGCGCGCATCGCCTCGGTCTCGACGATCAGCATCACCTCGTCACCGACAAGCCCGTTATCGACGCCATAGGTCATGCCCCAGTCGCTGCGCTGCAGGTTGCCGCTCAGGCTCAGCCCCAACGTGAAGCGCTCATGCCCGAAGGGGTAGACCCCGGCCTTGTTCAGCGTCGCGTCCAGCACCAGCGGGTGGGTCTCGCCCAGAAGCGTCAGCTCGCCCGGAACCTCGCCGGTGGTCTCGCCCGTGGGCGTGCCGCCCGAGGCGGTGAAGACCATCTCGGGGAACTCTGACACGTTCAGGAAATCCCCCGACCGCACATGCTCGTCCCGCGCATCGTTCAGCGTCTCGAGGCTCGAGGTCTGCACGGTCACCTCGACCTCCGACAACTCCTGCGTCTCGCGGTCATAGACGAAGCCACCCTCGACCTCGGCGAAAAGCCCCAGCGTGGCGGCATAGCCCACGTGCATCACGGTGAACGCCACGGTGGTGTGTTCGGGATCGAGCTCGTATCGCTCCGGCTCGGCCATGGCGAGTGTCGGCCCGACGGTCAGGGCGGTGGCAAGAAGAGCAGTGCGCATTGCGGATCCTCCGGCTCTTGAACCTGTCCCGAAACACTAGCGCGCGCCCCGCCAAAGTCCCGCAAGCGGGCCTTGCCAACCGAGATGCTGCCCGCAAAGATCGGGGTCCGCCGCCACCTCCGTGAACGGGATCGCCCATGCCCTCAAACACCCGCGCCCTCTTCGACTGCGCCCATTGCGGCAATGAGCTCAACTCGGTTTACGCGATCTATCGGCACGATCCGATCCGCGAGCGATACATTCACTGGTGCGAGGCATGCGAGCGCGAGCTTCCGGCGACTGAGGCGATCCTGCGGTCGCGCGGCCCGCAGTAGCCGGCCGGCCCTCAGCCTTCGGCCCCCGGATCGACGAGGAAACGCTCCGACAGCGGCAGCGAGGCAGACCCCAGCGACCGGGCCCGCGGCCCGATGCTGCCTTCGAGCACCTCGGGCACCGAGCTGCCCGACAAGTCGATCCGCCGCAGGGCCTGCCGCGTCTCCACCACCAGCCGCGCCCGCACCATCTCGGGCAGCCAGCCGTCGATGACCAGCGCTTCGAGGTCGAGCAGCGCCGCCGACGAGGCCGTCGCATGGGCCAGCGCGCGGGCGCTCCGTTCGATCCAGTCCGACAGGATATCCTTGTCGATCTGCCAGTCGACGGGGCTGTCCCAAATGCGCGAGGCATCCACGCCCCGCTCCACCAGCGTGGCCTCCAGCCTGCAGAGCGACGCGATCCGCAGAAGCTGCGTGCTCCGCCCGGTGCCGTCTGGCACCGGGATCGAGCCCAGCGCACCCGCATTCCCCGTCCGCCCGCGAACCAGCCGCCCGTCGAGCACCAGCCCCCCGCCCGCAAAGAACCCGATATAGGCGTACAGGAAATCCTGCAGCCCCCCGGGGCCCTGCCGCGTGCCGAAGACGATCTCGGCGTTGCAGGCCGCCGAGGCATCGTTCTCTACGTGAACCGGAAACGGCAGTTCCGAGGCGATGGCCGCCCGCAGGTCCGCGTCGCGCCATGCGGCCATGTCCTCGAGCGGCACGCCCAGAGGATCGGCCCAGTCCCACAGGTGGAACGGCAGGCCGATCCCGAGGCCGACGATCCGCCCCCGCAGGATCTCGGGCAGTTCGGCGACGAGTTCCGGGATCGCCTCCCGCACGAAACGCAGCACCCCCTCGGGCGCCGGAAACCGGTGCGTCTTCTGGCGCGTCCCGTGCACGCGTCCGACGAAATCGATCGCCACAAGCTCGACACTCCGCCGGCCGACCTTGAGCCCCAGGAAACAGGCGCCGTTCGGGGCAAGATGCATGGGCACCGAGGGCTGGCCGATTCGCCCGCGACGCGGCTCGCCCCGCTCGATCAGCCCGTCGGCCTCGAGCGCGCGCATGATCACCGACACGGTCTGCGCCGAAAGCCCGGTCAGCCGCGCGATCTCGGCCTTGGCCAGCGATCCGTTCCGCCGCAGCAGGGTGAGAACCAGCCGTTCGTTCTGGGCCCGCATGCCGCTCTGGTTGGTCCCGCGCAGCGTTCCGGAAAGGAGTCCGGGATCGGTTTCGGGCTGTTGGCTCACGCGTCTCTCCTTCCGGCGCACCCGCATCTTGAGCCGCGACGGCGAGGCGGTCAATTATAATTCACTCTGATTTATTTATTGACAGAACGGTACGCGAGCAGGCAATTCTGTTTCCGAGGCAAGCGCAAAGCAGCGCCGCTTCTTGTCGATCCACGACACGCAGCGCGCCCCGGGGAGGGGGCGCCTAGGGAGGAAAAACATGACTCGAATTACCGCTCTTACGGGCGTCTCTGCCCTTGCGCTTGCCCTTGGTGCGGGCGCCGCGAGCGCGCAGGAAGACGTCCTTGCCTGCCTGATCACCAAGACCGACACCAACCCCTTCTTCGTCAAGATGAAGGAAGGCGCCTCCGAAGCCGCCAACGAGCTGGGCGTCGAACTCAACACCTACGCGGGCAAGCTCGACGGCGACGTCGAAACGCAGGTGGCCGCGGTCGAAAGCTGCATCGCAGCGGGCGCCTCGGGCATCCTGATCACGCCGTCCGACAGCCGCGCGCTGGTCCCGGTGATCGAACAGGCCAAGGAGGCCGGCATCCTCGTCATCGCGCTCGACACCCCGTTCGAGCCCTCCGACGCTGCTCACGCCACCTTCGCCACCGACAACTTCCGTGCCGGCGAGCTTATCGGCCAGTGGGCCGCCGCGACCGTCGAAGACCCCGAGAACGCCAAGATCGCGCTGCTCGACCTCAGCGCCGCCGAGGTCTCGGTCGACTACCTTCGCGACCAGGGCTTCCTGACCGGCTTCGGCATCGACGTGAAGGACCCCACCGACATCGGCGACGAGGACGACGAACGGATCGTCGGCCACGACGTGACGCAGGGCAACGAACAGGGCGGCCGCCAGGCCATGGAGAACCTCCTCCAGGTCGATCCGGGCATCAACGTGGTCTACACCATCAACGAACCCGCCGCCGCCGGTGCGCACGAGGCGCTTTCCTCCTTCGGCCTTGCCGACCAGGCGACCATCGTTTCCGTCGATGGGGGCTGCCCCGGCGTCGAGGACGTCAAGGCCGGCGTGATCGGGGCGACCTCCATGCAGTTCCCGCTCAAGATGGCCTCGCTCGGCATCGACGCCATCGTCCAGTACGCCGAGGACGGCACCGTGCCCCAACCCTCCGACGGGCTCGACTTCTTCAACACCGGCGTGACGCTTGTCACCGACCAGCCGGTCGACGGCATCGACTCCATCACCTCGGACGAGGCCCTGGAGCAGTGCTGGGGCTGAGAGGCCCGGCAGGGCGGGGCGCCTGTCGCCCCGCCCCTGACAGCCATGTCCCGCAGATGCCGCCCACACGGCAGAAGAGGATGAAATGACCCAAGACAGCGCCTCCCAGGATTACGAGTCGAGCCTCGCCCGAAGCGACAACAACGTCGCGAGCTTCGCCCGCACCCACACGCCGATCCAGACCATCCAGCACGTGCTGCACGGCAACCCGACGCTGGTGCCCGTCATCGTGCTGCTGGTCTCCATCGCGGTCTTCGGCCTCGTGGCGGGCGACAGGTTCTTCTCGGCCTTTAACCTCACGCTCATCATGCAGCAGGTGTCGATCATTGGCATCCTCGCGGCGGCGCAGACCCTGATCATCCTCTCGGCCGGGATCGACCTCTCGGTCGCGGCGATCATGGTCCTGATGGCCGTGATCGCGGGCAAGCTCTCGGTGGACCTCGGGATACCGGCCCCCATCTCGGTGCTGATCGCCCTCGCCGGCGGCGCCGCGGCAGGCCTCATGAACGGGCTGCTCGTGACCAAGGCCAAGCTGCCGCCCTTCATCACGACGCTGGGCACCTGGTCGATCTTCTACGCGCTGAACCTCTGGCTCTCGGGCGCCCAGTCGATCCGCTCTTCGGATATCGACACTGCCGCGCCCTTCCTCAAGTTCTTCGGCAACGTCATCGAGGTCGGTGGCGCGCGCATCACCTTCGGCGTGATCCTCATGGTGCTGGTCTTCGTCGTGCTCTGGTACATGCTCAACAAGACCGCCTGGGGCCGCCACGTCTATGCCGTGGGCGACGACAAGGAAGCCGCCGAACTCGCCGGGATCCGCACGGACCGCATGCTGATCTCGGTCTACGCACTCGCCGGTCTGGTCTGCGCCATCGCCGCCTGGGCCTCCATCGGCCGCGTCGGTTCGATCTCGCCGCAGGCCTTCTACGAGGGCAACCTCCAGTCGATCACCGCCGTGGTGATCGGGGGCATCTCGCTCTTCGGCGGGCGTGGCTCGATCCTCGGCGCGCTTTTCGGGGCGCTGATCGTCGGCGTCTTCCAGTCGGGCCTGCGCCTCGCCGGTGTCGACGTGCTCTGGCAGGTCTTCGCCATCGGCTGGCTCATCATCATCGCGGTCGCCATCGACCAATGGATCAGAAAGGTCTCGGCATGACGCAGGACCCCATTCTCACCGGCCGCGGCCTGGTCAAGCACTATGGCCGCGTCACCGCGCTCGACAACTGCGACTTCGACCTGTACCCCGGCGAAGTGCTGGCGGTGATCGGCGACAACGGCGCGGGCAAGTCCTCTCTCATCAAGGCGATCTCGGGCGCCGTCCAGCTCGACGCGGGCGAGATCCGGCTCGAAGGAAAGCCGATCCAATTCAAGTCCCCGCTCGAGGCCCGCGACGCCGGGATCGAAACCGTCTACCAGACTCTCGCTCTCTCCCCTGCCCTCTCGATCGTCGACAACATGTTCGTCGGCCGCGAGATCGTGAAACAGGGGCCCATGGGCCGCTACCTGCGGATGCTCGACCACAAGAAGATGGAGGCCATGGCCCGCGAAAAGCTGTCAGACCTGGGGCTGATGACCATCCAGAACATCAATCAGGCGGTCGAGACGCTATCGGGCGGCCAGCGCCAGGGCGTCGCCGTGGCCCGCGCCGCCGCCTTCGGCTCAAAGGTCATCATCATGGACGAGCCCACCGCCGCGCTCGGCGTGAAGGAAAGCCGCCGGGTGCTCGACCTCATCGCCGACGTGAAGGCCAGGGGCATGCCGATCGTGCTCATCTCGCACAACATGCCCCATGTCTTCGAGGTCGCAGACCGTATCCACGTGCACCGCCTCGGCAAGCGGCTCTGCGTGATCGATCCCAAGGCCCACAGCATGAACGATGCCGTCGCCCTGATGACTGGCGCCAAGACCCCGGACGAGGCCGAAGCTGCCTGAGCACGCGATCATAGCAGCAGAGGCCGAGGCGATGGTCCACCAGATCCTCGCCCTGCCTCGCACCGACGCGCGCCTGCTCGTGGCAATCGCCGGTCCACCAGCCTCGGGCAAGTCCACCGTGGCCGCCGAAGTCGCACGCCAACTGACGCTGCAGGGCCACAAGGCCCTGCACGTCCCCATGGACGGCTTCCACCTCGACAATGCCGTACTGTCGGAGCGCGGGCTGCTGCACCGCAAGGGCGCGCCCGAAACCTTCGACGCGGCCGGGTTCACCCACGCCATGCGCCGGCTCTCCACCGAGGACGAGGTCGTGCTGCCCGCTTTCGACCGTGCCCGCGACATCGCCATCGCCGGGGTCATCCCGGTCGACAGCTCGATCAGGATCGCCGTGGTCGAAGGCAACTATCTCGCCTTCGATGAGCGTCCGTGGAACACCCTCGCGGAGATCTGGGACTTCTGCACCTTCCTGGACGTGCCCGAGGAGGCCCTCTCCGAACGGCTCGTGGCCCGCTGGCGCGCCCACGGCCTGGATGACGAGGCCGCCCATGCCCGCGCTTTGCAGAACGACCTGCCCAATGCGCGCCGCATCCTCGCCCGCCGCGACCCTGCGAGACGCCCATGACGCGGAACTCGGCTCAGCCGGCCTGTGCGGAATGACGCGACCTGATGCTGCGACCGCGAATTGGCCGCGCATCCTCTTCTCTGCAGCGCGCGAATAGCCCGCCCGCATTCGCGGACCTCGCCAGCCCCGCCTGTCGAATATGCCGGGCGCATCGGTATCCCGTTTCCGTTCCTCGAAAAGCGGCGACACGCGGCAGCTTACGTCTGCCTCGTCGCGGCAGCCCCTCCCAAATCCTACGCGGAAATGTACTCGGCGTTACGACCGCACTCCGAATTGGCTCGTTTTCGGGGAATAAGGCTCACGCCAATTCGCAAGGGACGTTATATCTGTGCGATCCGGACGGGAAGGAAATGGGAGAGCCAGATCCGGCAAATGGAAACGCCAAAACAGGCTCCCGAATTTCTCGCCACCGGACGATGCAACGAATAGGCTTTGATGCTGTAACCGCCCCCCGACGGCATCGCTGTGCCAAGGTGGGATCGCAACAATCCTTAATGGGAGGCGGTCATGTCAAAGATTACCA
>NZ_QBKN01000031.1 GCF_003054175.1 Allosediminivita pacifica | reverse complement strand
GGTAATCTTTGACATGACCGCCTCCCATTAAGGATTGTTGCGATCCCACCTTGGCACAGCGATGCCGTCGGGGGGCGGTTACAGCATCAAAGCCGGCTTGCGGCCTTCTCGCTGCGGGAACTGGCGCGCACGCTGGGTGTCTCGCCGGCGGTGATCTACTGGCACGTCGGTGGCACGAAGGAAGACCTGTTCGCCGAGATATCGGCCTCGATCACCGGCTCGCTGTCCGCCAGCCTGGATGACGGCATGCCATGGGATTCCAGGCTCAGGCAGGTGTTTCGCAACTACCGCACGCTGGTGCATCGCCATCCCGCCGTCGCGCCGTTGCTGGGCGCCCAGATGAAGTCCAACGGCGTCGCCAACCTCGACTGGGTCGAAACGATCCTGACGGCCCTGGAGGAAGGCGGGTATCGCGGGGATGCCCTGCGCCCGGCCTTCAACGTGCTCGTCGGCGGGCTAGCGGGCTTCGTCACCATGGAACTGGCGCCGGCCCCGGTGACCAGGCCCGGCAGCGACAGCGGAAAGTGGCAGGCGCTCTTTGCCGAGCGCGTCGGCCAGATCGACCCGCAGCGCTATCCGCTGACCGCACGCGCGCTGCCCGACATTTCCAATCGCATCTTCGTCCTGCGCTGGCAGAATGGCGCGGATATCCCTTACGGCGACAGTTTCGAGTTGCTGCTCGACCTGCTGATCGAGGGGCTGAAAGCCCGCGCGCCGACCGAACCGACATGAACCGGCAGGTTCGCCAACCTTCAGAACACAAGGAACCTCTG
This sequence comes from Allosediminivita pacifica, assembly GCF_003054175.1. Classification (GTDB taxonomy): domain Bacteria; phylum Pseudomonadota; class Alphaproteobacteria; order Rhodobacterales; family Rhodobacteraceae; genus Allosediminivita; species Allosediminivita pacifica. The sequence goes on along the minus strand of NZ_QBKN01000031.1, from coordinate 50,466 downwards.
ATGAATCTCCCCTTCTCCAAGACCCGTCGCATCGGCTCGACCCTCTACCTCTCCGGCGAGATCGGCTTTGATGCCGACGGCACCGTGCCGGCGGGCATCGAGGCTCAGACGCGCAACATCTTCGAGCGTCTCAAGGTGACGCTGGAAACCGAGGGCATGGGTCTTGCCAACGTGGTGTCGGCGACCTGCTACCTGACGGACACCAGCGACTTCGCCGAGTTCAACCGGGTCTATGCCGAGTACTTCTCGGACCCGCTGCCGGTGCGCACCACCGTGCAGAGCGGCCTGATGATCGACGCGAAGGTCGAGATCACGGTCATCGCCGAGGCGTGATACCGCTTCGCGGCGCCCCGGCGCGGGGGGGCGTCGCACGCCCCGGGCCCCGGCATGATATCCGCGGGTGTCGGCGCTCCCTGAACAGTTTCGGAATTTCCCATGGCAGACTTTCTCGTTCTCGGTGCCGGTATGGTCGGCGTTTCCACCGCCCTTGCGCTGCAGGGGGAGGGCCATGCCGTCACCCTTGTCGATCGCAAGGCGCCGGGACGCGAGACGTCCTTTGGCAACGCGGGCATCATCCAGGCCGAAGCGGCCGAACCCTATGCCCTGCCGCGTGATCCGCTGACGTTGCTGCGCTTCGCGCTGGGACGGAGCAACGACGTGACTTGGTCCATGGGCGGCGTGGCCGAGATGCTGCCCGCGCTCTGGCGCTATTTCCGTAACTCCACGCCCGCTCGTCATGCCGAGATCTCACGCACCTATGTCCGGCTCACCGAGCGGTCGACGCGGGACCATGCGCCGCTGATCGCGGATGCGGGGCTCGAGAACCTGATGGCGCGCGAGGGGCTGGCTACCCTCTACCGCGACGCCGCCGAATATGGCGCGGCGGTCGCCGATGCCGAGCGGGTGAGCGCGAGCTACGGCACGCGCTTTCGCGCCGTCGATGGCGCGGATTATGCGCGCGAAGACCCCGCGCTGCTCAAGGCGCCTGCGGGGGTCATCCATTGGACGGACAGCTGGAGCTGCGCCTCGCCGGGCGCGCTCACCGAAGGGTATGCGGCTCTTTTCGCCCGACGCGGCGGGCGGATCCTGACCGGCGATGCGGCCAGCCTGCAGCAGGCGGGCTCGGGCTGGCAGGTCGAGACCGCGGATGGAGCCGTCGTGGCGGAACAGGCGGTGATCGCGCTGGGCCCTTGGTCGCCGCGGGTGCTGTCGCGGTTCGGCTATCGCATCCCCATGATCTACAAGCGCGGCTATCACGGGCATTTCGCTGCGCCACGGTCCCCCCTGCGGCCTTTCCTCGACGTGGCCAACGGCATTGTCGCGGCACCGATGACCGGCGGGCTGCGCCTTGCCACGGGCGCTGCGCTGGTGACGCGGCAGAGCGCCCCCGATCCGCGGCAGCTCGACCGTGGGCGAGAGGGGATTTCGGACCTCATCGAGGTCGGCGAGCGCATCCGCGAGCCACAGTGGTCCGGTGCGCGGCCCTGTCTGCCCGACATGCTGCCCATGGTCGGGCCGGCGCCGCGCCACGCGGGGCTCTGGATGAACTTTGGTCACGGCCACCAGGGCTTCACCCTCGGGCCGACGACCGGCAGCCTGCTGGCGCAGATGGTTGCCGGAGAGACACCGGGCGGCTTCGGCGCCCTGCTTCCCGCGGGACGGCTGCAACGATGATGTTTCACGCCGGCACACTGAGCGCCGAGCTGGCCCGCGCCGAGCAGGACTATCTCGACCGTACGCCGCGAAGTGCCGCGGCGCAGGCGCGCGCCGCGCGGGTCCTGCCCGGGGGAAACACCCGCAGTTCGCTCTGGGCCGCGCCCTATCCCCTGTCGATCACCGGAGGGTCTGGCTGCCGGATCACCGACGCCGACGGGCACGAGTATGTCGATTTCCTCGGCGAGTTCACCGCCGGTATCTACGGGCACACCTGCTCGGAGCTGGAACAGGCCCTGACCGAGGCGCATCGCGGCGGTTTCGGCCTGTCGTCGCACACGCCCTACGAGGCGGAGCTGGCCGAGGAGCTGGCGGCGCGTTTTCCGTCCATCGACCTGTTGCGCTTTGCCAATTCGGGGACCGAAGCGAACATCATGGCGCTGACGGCGGCGCGGCTGGTGACCGGGCGCGAGCGGATCGTGGTCTTTGCCGGGGGCTACCACGGCGGGGTCCTGACCTTCGGTAGCGGCAATTCCCCGGTCAACATGCCCTTCGAGTTCGCCGTGCTGCCCTACAACGACCTGCGGGCCGCGGAGCGGGAATTCACCGCTTCCGGCGATCGCATTGCTGCGGTGCTGGTCGAGCCCATGCAGGGGGCGGGGGGCTGCGTCGTCGGCACGCCGGACTTCCTGCAGGGGCTGCATTCGCTTTGCAACGAGAGCGGCGCACTGCTCATCTTCGACGAAGTGCAGACCGCCCGCATGGCGCCCGGCGGTGCGCAGGAACGCCTGGGCATCACGCCGGACATGACGACGCTCGGCAAGATCTTCGGCGGGGGCCTCGCCTTCGGGGCGTTCGGCGGTAGCGCCGCTGTGATGGGGCGTTTCGATCCGTCCCATCCCGACGCGATCCCCCACGCGGGCACCTTCAACAACAACCGCCTGACCATGGCTGCGGGGCTGGAGGCGGTGCGCCGTCACCTGACGCCCGAGGCGCTTCAGGCGCTGTTCGCCCGCGGTGAGGCCTTCCGCGAGGCGCTTAACGCGCGGTTCGCCGCGCGGGGTGGCGCCTTCCACGTCACGGGCATGGGATCGATCATGAACATCCACGCGGTGGCAGAGGATGCGGAGGTGCGTCGCGATCGCCTGCGCCTGCTGCACCTGCGCATGATGGAGCGCGGCTACTATTTCGCCCCGCGCGGGTTGATCGCGCTCTCGTTCCCGCTGGGCGAGGCCGAGCGGGCCGGCTTTCTTGATGCGCTGGATACCGTGCTTGCCGCGGGCGGAGCCAATTCGGAGGCCTGACATATGGCCCGGAAGTCACCGATCTCCCTTCGGGACGCGCAGAGCCTTGCAAGAGCCCAGCCCGCCGCGCGTCGGGCTGAGCAATTGCCGGCGAGTACCGTTCCGCGAAGATCCCCGTCTGGCACAGAGGAGACCGGCAGCGAAAGCGCCGGGCAGTGCCACGGCCTGTCCCCATTCCCATCAATAGGGAAATCCCCGTTCTGAACGCGGGTTTGCAAATTCAATTATCCCGCGCCTGGCGAAAGGCGCTCGGTGTCGTGCCCGTCTCGGCGCGGAACGTCCGGCTGAAGTAGGTCACGTCGGAGAAACCCGAGCGCAAGGCCACATCCTGCACCGAAAGTCTGGTGTAGGTCAGTAGGCGTGTTGCCTCCAGCATCCTGCGTTTCCGGACCAGTTCATTCGGCGAGGTGCCGAGGATACGCTTGCAGATGCGCGTCAGGTGAGGCGGTGAAACGGCCAGGGCCCGCGCGTAGTCCGGAATGGACTTGGCCTCGCCGAAGTGCGCCTCGACCAGCTCGCAGAAGGCCTGCGCCTGTTGTTCATGACGGTTCAGCTGGTCACTCGCCGGATTGGTATCGGTGCCGGTGAAGCGGCGCAGTTCCTCGATCAGAGACAGCATGACGGCATGGGACAGTGCGGTCAGCAGGGAGGTCCGTTCGCTCCCCATCGAGTTGTAGACTTCGCCAATCTGGCCGAACAGCGCGTCGATGGCATCGAACCGAGGGGCGTCGGACCGCGGCACATGCACATCGACGCCATGTGCGCCAAGATGGTGATGAACCCCGCCGATCTGGACGTGATCGTGGCGTCGAACCTCTTCGGCGACATCCTCACCGACCTGGGGGCCGCCATTCAAGGGGGCCTCGGCTTTGCCGCCTCCGCCAACATCTGCCCCGATGAGGGTACGCCCTCGATGTTTGAGCCGGTGCACGGCTCGGCCCCCGACATCGCGGGCAAGAACATCGCCAACCCGATCGCCGCGATCTGGTCCGGCGCGATGATGCTGGAGCACCTCGGCGAGAGCGAGGCCGCGAGCGCCGTGCTGACCGCCATCGAGGCCGCGACCGCCAAGGGCGTCGGCACCCGCCCGGGCGCCAGCACCACCGAAGAGATCACCTCGGCTATTCTAACCGCACTGGAAGCATAAGATGAACCTCAAGGACAACGACCTGTTCCGTCAGGCGGCGCTGGTCGGCGGCGAATGGATCTCCCGCGACGACATGGCCGTTATCGACCCGGCGACCGGCGCGCCGATGGGCCACATGCCCGATTGCACCGCTGCGGAAACCGATGCCGCCATCGCCGCCGCCGAAGAAGCGATGGTCGCGTGGAAGGCGCGCACGCACCTGGAGCGCGCCGACCTTCTGATGAAATGGTACGAGTTGATGGTCGCCCATGCGGACGACCTGGCGCTGATCCTGACCACGGAGCAGGGCAAGCCGCTGGCCGAGGCGAAGGGCGAGATCCTCTACGGTGCCTCCTTCGTGCGATGGTTCGCCGAGGAAGCGCGCCGCATCAACGGCCACATCATCCCCTCGCCGGTGCCGGGCAAGAAGATCTTTGCCATGAAGGAGCCGGTGGGCGTCTGCGCCATCATCACGCCGTGGAACTTCCCCAACGCGATGATCACTCGCAAGGTCGCGCCTGGCCTCGCGGCGGGCTGCACGATGGTCATCAAGCCGTCGGATTTCACGCCCTATTCGGCGCTGGCGCTCTGCGTTCTTGCCGAGCGGGCGGGCATCCCTGCGGGCGTCCTGAACTGCGTGACGGGCCGCCCCGAGGCCATCGGCGGCGCGCTGACCTCGTCGCCGGTGGTGCGTAAGCTGTCCTTCACCGGCTCGACCCGCGTCGGCGCCCTGCTGGCCGAACAATGCGCCCCGTCGCTCAAGAAGATGTCGCTGGAGCTGGGCGGCAACGCGCCGTTCATCGTCTTCGACGACGCCGATCTCGATGCGGCGGTCGAAGGGGCGATGGCCTCCAAGTTCCGCAACGGCGGGCAGACCTGCGTCTGCGCCAACCGTCTGCTGGTGCAATCGGGCATCCATGACGCCTTCGTCGTGAAGCTGGCGGAAAAGGTCGATGCGCTCAAGGTCGGCGCGGGCACCGAGGACGGCACCACCATCGGCCCGATGATCAACGCCGCCGCGATCACCAAGATCAACGCCCATGTAGAGGATGCCTTGTCGAAGGGCGCCACCCGCGCGACGCAGCCGCGCGATCTGGCGCCGCAATTCGCCGATCCGGTGGTGCTGACCGGCGCGACGACCGACATGCAGCTCGCGGGCGAGGAAACCTTCGGGCCCGTCGCCCCGGTGTTCCGCTTCGAAACCGAGGAAGAGGTTCTGAAGATCGCCAACGGCACGCCATTCGGCCTCGCGGCGTATTTCTTCACCACCGACATGGCCCGCGCCTTCCGCTTCGGTGAAGCACTCGAGGTCGGTCTTGTTGGCCTCAACACCGGCGCGGTGAGCCATGCCGAGGCCCCCTTCGGTGGCGTCAAGGCGTCTGGCCTCGGACGTGAGGGGGCGCAGGAGGGAATCGAGGAATATCTCGAGACCAAGGCGTTCCACTTCGGCGGTCTCTGATCGACCACTCGGGGCCATCGATTTCCGCGTATGGTCCCGAGCAGCTGAGCGTCTTGGGTATCGGCGTCGCGAAACTCTTCAGGGACACAGGTCTTTGCCGATTTTGTCATGCCTGTTCCGGCCGTGACCTTTTCTCCAGCCCTTTGGCAGCATCCATACATTGAACAGGAACTCGAAGGACTGCTCGAGCACGATTGAAGCCACAGCCACGTCGGCGAGATACGCCATGGCGAGTTTCCCGATGTCCCGGATCTTGTTCTCCACGTCTCGCGGGGGCCTCTGCGCAGGCTTGCTCGAGCGCCTCCGACAGCAACATGGGCGGCCTCATTGCATCCTGGGCCGGCTTCAATCCTGATCGGTGAGCAGATCCCGCCCCACATCGAGAGGGTCGTCGAAGTCCCGCTCCACGCGGGCCCTCAGGTCGTCAAGACGACTGAGGAAAGAGAGCACTTGGCGGGCAACCGCCGGGGCTTCGACGACCTCTGACCACGGCGCGCCGTACCATCTCTTTCAGTATTGCCTGGACGCGGTCTTCGCCGACGGGATTGTCCTGAAGTTCTTCGAGCACGTGTTTCTCTTCTGCTTCGATCGAGGAGAGCATGTCGGCCGACCGCTTTACCGCTTCGGCGAGGAGGTGTGTGCGTAGCGAAACCGACAGAAACGCGAGCGCGCTGAAGCAGCGTATTTTTTCGGGCCAGCGGCATCGGAAGTAGAAGATCCCGTTTTTTGAACGAGATGGGGCCTCACATTCTCGACGGTTCGCGCGGTCTACACCCCGCCCGATGTGAACCAGTTTGTGAACCACCGCGATGTGGAGACGGGAGGCTGGCCGCTTGATCAACGGCTATCCCATTGGGAGGTATAGAGTTCTCTGAGGTCATTGGCTGGGGTGGCAGGATTCGAACCTGCGGTGCGCGGTACCAAAAACCGGTGCCTTACCACTTGGCTACACCCCAACCGTGGCGCGCTATCTACTGCGCTGTTTCGGGGGGATCAAGACCCATACGCGGAAAAATCACCCTTCTTCAGGGTGACCGGCGGTCAGGCTCGGATCCCGGGGCAGGCCGGGCGCGCCGATGGCAGTGCGATTGTAGAATTGGTGGCGTCCACGGCCCCCGCGCTTCGAGGCGTAGAGGGCGAGGTCGGTCTGCTGACAGAGGCTGTCGCGCGCCTGGTCACCGCGGTTTATCGCGATGCCGATGCTGGCCGAGATGCGGCACTCCTCCCCTTCGTAGGGGATCGGGGATTCGATCCGTTCGATCAGGCGCCGGGCGATGGAGGAGAGGATGGCGTGATCGGTGATTCCATCGAGAACGATGAGGAACTCGTCGCCCCCGACGCGCGCCACCGTATCGATCTGGCGCACCTCGTTCAGCATGATCCCGGCGACCTGCCGCAGGACATGATCGCCCGCGGCGTGACCGAGGGAATCGTTCACCTGCTTGAAGAAGTCGAGGTCCACCTGCATCAGCGCGAAGGGTTCGCGGTTGCGCAGGCGGCGGTCGAGCACGTGATCGCAGGCGCGGCGGTTCCGAAGTCCGGTGAGCGTGTCGGTGAAGGCGCGTTCCTCGGCGGCGATCTTGGCGCCCTCGAGCCGCTTGTTCAGCGTGCGCGATGCCTCCATTGCGGCGGACTTCGCCTCGACCAGGTAGAGCATCTCGATCGTGAGGTCGGTGGGGGAGAAGTCGGTCGAGGTCAGCCCGTAGTCGCGCACCGCGTCCACGACCGAGATCCCGAAGGAGAGGTCGAGCACCGCCCCGCCCGATCCGTCGGGGACGGCAAATCCCTTGAGCTGCGTGCGCCGCCTGTCCCTGAGGCGCATGTGCAGCTTGCGTCCCGGGGTCGCAAGGAGGGCCTCCATGGACTTGATCGCCCGCGGGCGGCAGATCTCGAACACCTCGAGGAAGCGGCAGCCGACGAGGCGGCGCCCTTCGCTGAGCTTGGTCAGGGTCGGGCCCGCCTGCAGGATGTGGCCGGTGGGATTAAGCCGGGCGTGCATCGGCAGAAGCCGCATGAGGATTTCGGGATCGACCATCATGATGCGGCCGACTGGTCGTAGGGCATTGCTCCGAGTTCGAAATTTCGCCCGCGCGCATATTCCTGCTGCACGATTACCACATCGATCATCGCGCGGGCGCGTGCCATGCCGTGGTGGTCTAGCATGGCGAGTGTGCCGTAGTCGTCGGCCATCGCCCTGAGAATACCCATGAGGACCCAGCTGAAGCCTTCGTGGGGTCCCGCGACCTGCAGGCAGAAGCGGCCGTTTCCGAAGTCGCGGAGTTCGAGGTCGGGTAGATCGAGGTCGGACACGGCGAGACGCGCGCGATCCGGCAGGTCGTTGAGCGAATAGAGGAATTCGGTAAAATCCTCGCCACCGAAGCGCAGCAGGCGCCGGAGCCCCTCGCGGTTGGGATGCGAGATCAGGTAGGTGCCCACATCCTCGAGAATGGCCGCGCGGGATTTGCCCAGAACGCTGGCGGCGCCTTCCAGCACCTCGTCGAGGAGCCAGTCGTCGTAGTGAAGCATCGCCTCGAACTCGGTCAGGTCGAGCGCGGCGGCGCGCACGACGTCCTGCCATGTGCGTGCCCCGTAGGTGTCCTGGAGGAACACCTGAACCGTTCGAAAGATCAGTCCGTGCATCGTTAGTGTTTCTGCCCTGCTGTTTCTCACAAGGCTGGGCCACGGAGCTTAACATCACCGCAACAGCTTCAAAGCGATGCAAAAAATCCCGAAGACGTGAGGGGAGGGATCAGAATTCGGTCGGGGCGCCGCCTTCTGCCTTTCGCCGGGCCACGAAACTGTCGAGCTCTTCGCGGATGGCAATGTCCATGGCGGGCGGCTCGAAGCTTTCGACGATCCTCCGGAAGACGAGGTGTGCACGTTCGGCTGTCCAGACGCCGCCCGCGGCCATCCAGGCCTCGTGGTTCTTCCAGTCGCTCAGAAAGGGGGAGTGGAATGCTGTCGTGTAGCGGTCCTGCGTGTGCTGGCAGCCGAAGAAATGGCCCGAGGGGCCGACCTCGGCGATGGCGTCGAGGGCCAGTGTCGTATCGTTCACCTCGGATATCTCGGTGTCCATGTAGCGGATGAGCTGCCCCAGCACCTCGCAATCCATCACGAACTTTTCGGGGCTCGCGATGAGGCCGCCCTCGAGCCAGCCGGCCGCGTGGTAGACCATCTGGGCGCCCGACTGGATCGCCGACCAAAGGCTGTGCTCGGTCTCCCACATGGCCTGGGCGTCGGGAACGTTGGCGGTGCAGGCGCCGCTGGCCCGCATCGGGAGCCGGTAGTGCCGCGCCATCTGGCCGGTCATCTGGGTGGCGCGCATGTATTCGGGCGTGCCGAAGGCCGGGGCGCCGCTTTTCATGTCGACGTTCGAGGTAAACGTGCCGATGGCGGTGGGGGCACCGGGGCGGATCACCTGTGCGAGGACCGCGGCCGACAGAGCCTCGGCCAGCGACTGGGCAACGGCGCCGGCCATGGTCACCGGGGCCATGGCGCCGGCCAGCGTGAAAGGGGTCACAACCAGCGCCTGCCCGCGCCGTGCCATGCGCATCCAACCGTCCAGCATCGGCCAGTCGTGCTTGAGCGGCGAGGTGGAGTTGATGTTGGTGTACATCCGCGGCGTGGCGGCGAAATCCTCTTCGCTGAGGCCGCCCGCGATGCGCACCATCTCCATTGCGTCCTCGATCCGCTCGGGGCCGAGGCTGTAGGCGTGCATTGGCTTGTCGCTTAGCGTCAGCTTGTCGTAGAGCACGTCGAGATGACGGGTTGAGGGGTGCAGGTCCACCGGTTCGACCGGATAGCCACCCAGGAAATGGATGCAATTGAAATACTGCGAGAGCATGAGCAGCTCGCGGCAGTGCCGCCGGGTGCCCGGGACCTTGCGGCCGATTTCCATGTCCCTGTAGTTCGGCGGCGAGGAGACGCATCCGAACAGCAGCGATCTGCCGCCGACAGTGATCATCCGGTCCGGGTTGCGCGGCGTGATGGTAAAGCATTCGGGGGCGGTGGCGAGATGCTCCATGACCATCCCGCGGTCCATCCGGACATTGCTGCCCGTGACCTCGGCCCCGGCTTCGGCCAGCAGGCGCGCGGCCTCGGGGTGGAGGAATTCGATGCCGATTTCCTCGAGGATGCGCATGACCGCCTCGTGCATCCTGCCGACAGCCTCGGGCGACATGGGCTCGGTCGGGGCGTCGATGTTGATCGGCTGGCGCCAGGGAGCCTGTTCGATCGCGGCGACACCGCGCCGCTGGGCGTGGCCCGCTCGACCGCCGCTGCGCCTCCGCCTCGCCGCCTGCGCCTCTGAATGTGCCATTGCCGCCCCCTGCTGTTGACCCGACGTTCAGGAGAACGCCGAGCCGAGGAGGCTGAATGCCGTTTCGCGACGGATTGCGTCGTTTTCAGAGAGGTGAGGGCGGGCGCTGCCGGACGAGCCAGTCCTCGAGGTGCCCGATGTCGGGGAAGACGACCTCCGCGAAGGGCGCTAGCTCGGCGGCCCGCGCGGGGCCCGTCAGGACGCCGACGGCGCGGAACCCGGCCGCTTTTGCCGCGGCGAGGTCATGGGTGCTGTCGCCCACCATGGCACAGGCAGACGGCGGCAGTCCCATCGCATCGGCGAAGGCGAGCAGGGGCCCCGGGTCCGGTTTCGCGCCATGCCCGCTGTCGTATCCGGCAATGAAGTGCAGCGTCGCGTCGATGCCCGCACGCGATAGATGTGAGCGCGCCGCGGCCTCGGAGTCGTTGGTGGCGACGCCGAGCTTCAGCCCACTCCGGCGCAGCCGCAGCATCAGCGGCGCCAGGGGAACCGGTTCGGCCAGGGGGGCGGTTTCGGCCTCTTCGGAGAGGATCTCCTCGATCGCCTGCGTGTCGCTTTCGGCGAGTGCGTCCGCAATCAGCCGGGCGACTTCGGCGCCGCTGCCGGCGATGACGGGGCTGTCCGGTTCGAACGCTGTCTTGGCGAGGTCGAAACGCAGCGCCGTCGCAAGCGCCCGGGCGCATGCCGGGTCACCCTCGGAAAGGCGCGTGATCAAGTTGGCGGCCCAGCCGTTCCAGGTGGCCGCGAAATCGAAGAGCGTGCCGTCCTTGTCGAACAGGATCGCGGAGATGGCTGGGCTGTTCATGTCCAATGCGTTTCCGCTCCGCCGGGCAGCATCACCCGCGCCTGGCGCGGGGCGTCGTAGTCGAGGCCCGCCGCTTCGCAGAAGGCACTGATCCAGGCATCGTCCATCATCAGGAAGTCGAGAACCGCCCCCTGGAAGTCGGGGTCCTGCAGGTTCTCGCGGAACTCCCGCTCGGAGGCACCGGTGGAGCCGAGGAAGACCGGCAAGAGCTCGTCCTCTCCGGCGAGCCAGGCCACGGCCTGAAGGCCGATCATCTCTGCTGCATCTTGTGTCAACGCCATGTTTCCCTCAGCCTGAAATGCTTTGTTAACCAGTCTTCTCCAAAGATTGCCAAGCGACCTAGCCGTCGCGTGGCCCCACCGCAACGTGTTGAGGAGACGTAGCACAGATGAGCGGGACAATTCTTATCGTCGATGCCGTTCCGACGAGCTCAATTGTTTTGCGCGTCAAGCTGTCCTCGGCCTTCTACAACGTGCGTCAGGAACTGACCGGTGAATCCGCGCTGGCCTCCCTCGCCTGGAACTGCCCCGACGTGCTGGTCGTCTCGTCGGAATTGCCCGATCTCGATGCGCTGACGTTCTGCAAGAGGTTGCGCGCACTGCCGCAGGGGCGCGACGTCCGGCTGATCTTGCGCCATGCCGAACAGAACGCGCCACACAGGCTGGATTGGCTCGCGGCGGGCGCGGACGAAGTTCTCACCGGGCCACTGGACGAACAGCTTTTCCTGGCACGGGTCCGCGCCCTTCTGCGCCAGCAGGCTGCCGAGGCCGAGCTGAGCCTCGAGTTTGAGCAGCCCCCGGCGGCCGGCTTTTGCGAACCCGCATCGCCCTTTCACCGTCCGGCGCGGATCGCGCTGGTCAGCGGTGGGGGCGACATTGCCCTCGGTCGACTGCAAGAGGAACTCGGTGCCCGGCTTGACGACCATGTGGAGGTCCTGGTTCCGGAAGCTGCGCTGACCGCGGCGAGTGGTGCGGCGGATGTCTATGTGATCACCGAGGATCCCGGGCGAGCCACCATTGCCGAGGCGCTCCTTTCGCAGCTCCATGCCAACCGCGCGACCCGGCATTCGTCACTGATCTATATCGCCGGCCCCTCGCGGTCCGCAGCTGCCGCCCGCGCCCTGGACCTTGGGGCCTGCGAGGTGATTTCCGGAGAGCCGGAGCTTGATGAACTCGCCGTGCGGCTCCGGCGACAGGTTGCCCGCAAGCGCCGTCGGGACAGGCTGCGGGCGGGGATGCGCGACAGCCTGCGCGCAGCCATCACGGACTCGCTCACCGATCTGAACAACCGGCGTTTCGCGCTATCGCATCTCTCGAGGCGTATCGGCGGCGGTGTCACAAGCCCCTACGCGCTGTTCCTCGCTGACCTCGACGGGTTCAAGCAGGTGAACGATACCCATGGGCACGCCGCCGGGGATGCCCTGCTGGCCGAGGTGGGGGAGCGCTTCCGGCGCAAGCTATGTGATGCCGATCTCCTTGCCAGGATCGGGGGAGACGAGTTCGTCTTCGGCTACTCTGTTCCCGACGAGGGCATGGCCCGCGAACTAGCTGAGCGGGCCCGGGACATGGTCGGCGGGGCGCCGTTCAGTCTTCCGGGCCTTCCCCGGATCCGGATCGGGGTCAGCGTCGGCGCGGCCATTGCCGGCCCCCGCGATGGGCTTTCACCGGAAAAACTGCTCGAACGGGCTGACCGCGCGCTCTATTCGGCCAAGAAGTCGGGCCGCAATACCGCCTGCGTCTACGACGACGCGCAACAGCGCTTCTTCGACCAGGATCCCTACGAACCGGCCCAGGTGGAACCGTTGCGCCGGGCCGTCACCAGCTGAGCGTCAGTCCCCCCGGCGCCCGCGAAACCGGTCCGCGATGGTGGCGAGCTTTTCCTCGAGCCGATCGGCGTAGGCCAGGCGCGCGTCGGCCGGCAGGCCGGCGATGTAGTTGGTCAGCGCCCGCTGACCTGTCTGGCGGCGTGCCTCGGCCGCGGAGGCCTGCTCTTCGAGCAGCGCCGCAAATGCCGCTGCGTCGAAGGGATCCTCCCTCAGAAGAGCGACGGCGCGGTCATAGGTCTCGGACATGCCGCCGCGCGGCGGACGCCTGAATTCGCTGCGCAGCTCGCCCCAGAGCGCATGTCGCTGGTCGGGTTCCAGCGCGAGGGTATAGGGCGCGGCGCCGGCAACGTCCGGCGGTGGCCGGTGATGGCGTGGCGGGCCCTCCCGCAGGATTGCCCCTCCCAAGAGGCCTACGACGGCGAGGTTCAGGGCCAGGGAGATCACCAGCACGACCCGGGTAACGCGCCCTCGCAGGACGCCTGACGATTGCTTGCTCATCGGATCATTCCTCTGCCCAGGCCAAGTCGTAGGCCGTGACCGGGTCCAGCACCAGCAGTTGCGATTCACCGGACCAGAGGTCCTCTGCCGTCAGTGTTCCGGTCACGCCGAGCCAGAGACCGAAGACCGAGGCGGAGACGAGCCCGGTGATACCAGGCCAGCCACCCAGGCTTGCGCGGATCCGTGCCAGCAGGCCGGGGTGCTCTGGCAGGCGCGCAGGCGCCCGCGGTGCCTCCGCGATGGCGCGGGCCTCCATCCGTGCGAGCCAGTCGCCACCCGGCATGGGAGGATCGGCGCGTGCGGCCTCGAAGTAGCTTTCCAGCCCGTCGCTTTCCTTGCGCTCACTCATCGTCTTCGTATCCCAGTTCGGCCCGGCGTCCGCCGAGCAGCTCGGTCAACCTGCGTTTCCCGCGCGCCGTCAGACTCTCGACGGCACGCGCCCCTATGTCCATGACCACGGCGATCTCTTCGTTTCCCAGCCCCTCAATGTGGCGCAGGATCACGGCCTGCTTCTGCCGTTCGGGCAGATCGTCCAGCGCCGCCTGCAGGGCATCGGCACGCGCCTGCTGCTGCAGTCCGGCCACCGCGCCGGGTGCCGGATCCTCGGGCTCGGGGGCGGCCTCGAGCGGTGCGCTTCGCGCCCGGCGCAGCCTGTCGATGCAAAGGTTCGCCGTGACGCGGTAAAGCCAGGTCGAGACCTTGGCCTTTCCGGGCTCCCAGCTCGGAGCCGCGCGCCAGAGCCGCAGCAGGGCTTCCTGTGCGACGTCCTCGGCCTCGGCCCGGTCCCCGCCCAGCATCCGTGCCGCGTGGCCGAAGGCGAGGGGGCCGAAGCGTTGCGTCAGCGCGCGTGCGGCCTCTGCCTCGCCGCGGGCATAGGCGGCAAGCAGGTCTTCGTCGCTGCGCTCGGTCATCGAGTCATAAGGCATCCGGGTTCCGCGTTCGGGTTTGCGCTAGCCCGTCCCGGGCCTTTGCGCAACGGCGCGGGCGGCAGGCCACCCGCGCCACGGCTTGTCAGTCATTGTCCTGCTTGGGCGCGTCACCCTGCGGTGCGGCAGGCGGACGCTGGTGGAAGCGCGGTCCCTGGTGGTCGCCGCGGCGGTCCCCGCCGTGGTGCCAGCCGCGACCGTCCCGGCCCCGGTGGTTGGCGAAGCGCTGCTTCATCTGTTCCATCTCGACGGCGCTGATCTCGCCATTGCCGTCGGTGTCGAGCCTGTCGAACATCCGTTCCGGCCCGGGCCGGTTGGCGAGTTCCTCGGCGCTCAGGGAGCCGTTGCCATCCGCATCGAGGCGCGAGAACATGGCGTCCGACCGGGCGCGGCGGCGCATTTCCTCGCGTTCGGCGCGGCGGGCCTCGGCGGCGGCGAAGGTCTCGTCGGGGCTCAGCACGCCGTCGCCGTCGGTGTCGGCGTCCTCGAAGCGCCGCGCCATGAACGCGTCGATCTCTTCGCGGCTGACGTTTTCATCGCCGTTCGTGTCGAACTGCTGGAACATGGTCTCGACATTCGGGCCCATCGGGCCGTCGCCCCGTTGCGCTTGCGCGGCGCCGGCGAGGCCCAGTCCCAGCGTGAAGATCAGGGCGCTGCCCAGGTAGGTTGCCTTGCGTGTCATGGTTTTCTCCTTCCTGCACTCAAGCGATCCGCGTCGCGTCCGGCAACGCGTCTCTGATAGCTTTCACGGGTGGGCAGGCAGCTTCCGTCGCTTTTATTTTCCTTGCGCCGTGGAAATTCGATCTGTGACATCCGGCCGCAAGGACATCGCACCGCCTTTTGCGTTTCCTTTCGCGCCCCCATTCTCCAGCGCGCGAGCGAAGAGGAATCCCTATGACCGAAGAGGTGGAAACGCACGAGGATCGTGCGACTTGGCCTGCCGTGCGCAACGGCTGGCGCCGCCGCTGTCCGAACTGCGGTTCAGGACCGATGCTGTCCGGCTATCTGAAGGTGCGCGATCACTGCCCCGTCTGCCGGGAAGAGCTGTTCCACCACCGCGCCGACGACGGGCCTGCGTACCTAACGATCCTGGTCGTGGGGCATATCATGGCGCCGATGCTGCATGTGGCCTTCGTGACCTGGCGGCCGGAACCGCTCACGCTTTTCACCCTTTTCGCGGTCGGCACCATCGGGTTGTCTCTCTATCTTCTGCCCCGTTTCAAGGGCGCCATGGTGGGCTTCCAGTGGGCAAGGGGCATGCATGGCTTCTCGGGAGGCAACTGACCGGTCGCAGACAGGCGGGCGCGAGAGACCTGCCGAGGTGCAGGGGCTCCGCGATGCGGCGACGCTGATCCTGATCAGGGACAGGGCCACCGCGCCGCGCGTTCTGATGGGGCAGCGCGGTGATGCTGCCGTCTTCATGCCGCGCAAGGTCGTCTTTCCCGGGGGTGCCGTCGATTCCGGCGACAGGCAGGTGACGCTTGCCGGTGCGCCCGGTGACCTGTGCAACGCGCGCCTCGAGGAGAATTCCGACTGCCGGGCAGAGGCGCTTGCCGCTGCCGGCATCCGCGAGCTTTTCGAAGAGACGGGACAGATCCTCGGGCAGCGTGGCGAGTGGGGCGGAGAAGTGCCGCCTGGATGGGAGGCTTTTGCGGCGATGGGCTATGTCCCGGATGCCGCGGCACTGCAGTTCGTGTTCCGGGCCATCACGCCACCGGGGCGACCCCGCCGCTTCGATGCGCGGTTCTTCCTTCTCGACGCGGATCATCTTGCCTCCGACCCGGACGATTTCTCGGCGGCGTCCGAGGAACTGTCGCTGCTGCAATGGATTCCGTTGTCCGAGGTGCGGCGGTTCGATCTCCCGTTCATCACCGAGGTCGTGCTGGCAGAGGTGACTGCGCGCCTGCACGACCCCGGGCCGCCCGCGCATGTGCCCTTCTTCCGGAACGATGACGAAGAGAGCCTTTTCCTGCGGCTGCGCGGCGGTGACTGAGGCGCTTTTCAACGGCGGTTCGCTGGCATAGGAGGAAGACATGCTGAACACCATCGAGCATGGCCAGCCGGGCCAGAATCCTCCGCTTCTGATCGTCCACGGGCTTTTCGGCTCGGGGCGGAACTGGGGTGTGATCGCCAAGCGCCTTTCGGACCGCGGGCTCGTCCTTGCCCCGGATATGCGGAACCATGGTGACAGCCTCAAGGATGACGACCACAGCTATCCGGCGCTTGCCGGTGACCTGGCCGAGGTGATCGAGCACTACGGTGGGCCGGCGGACGTGGTCGGCCATTCCATGGGCGGCAAGGCGGCCATGGTGCTCGCGCTGACCCGGCCCGAGCTGGTTCGGCGGCTGGTGGTCGCAGACATCGCGCCCGTGGCCTATTCCCACGACCAGGCTCGTTTCATCGAGGCGATGCGCGGTGTCGATCTTTCGCGTGTTTTCAAGCGGTCGGACGCCGCGGCGCAACTGGCCGAGACGGTGCCGGAAAAGACGCTGCAGTCCTTCTTCACGCAGTCGCTGGACGTCACCGAGAAGCAGTGGAAGCTGAACCTGGACGTTCTCGACGACCAGATGGACAAGATCGTCGGATTTCCCGAGATCGAGGGAAGCTTCGAGGGGCCGGCGCTCTTCCTGTCGGGCGGCAAGTCCGACTACGTGCTGCCGGAATACCGCGACCGGATCCGCGCCCTCTTTCCGCATGCGCGTTTTGCCAAGCTGCCCGACGCCGGGCACTGGCTGCATGCCGAGGAGCCGCGCGCCTTCGAGCAATCGGTGCGGGCCTTCCTGGAGATGGACCTCTAGCGCACTTGTGCCGTCCTGGTGGCATGGATGGTGATGGCGGATGCCGTCCCGGCGCTCTCGCCTGGTCAATGCCCGCCAGATTCAGCTTATCGAAATCTGCCGATCCCTGATCCTGAATGAGCGGCTCGCTCCCTTGCGCATGTCCTGTTGCCCACCAAGGTGACCCGGAACACCGGAGATCCGACAATGCGCGACAACGGCCTTTCAGCCCCCGAGAACCTTCAGTTCCCCTTCGAGCCAGGGGATGCGGGTCAGCGCCGGCGCGATGACCATCTCGGCCACGAGCATCCGCATGGTCTGGGCCACGTCGCGCGGCACGCGGTCGGCCCAGTCGGTCCCGGCAAAGAGCGATATGGTGCGTGCGAAAGGCGCGAAGGGTAGGGGATGGACTTCCATTTCCTCGTGATAGCGGGCGGCGCGCATGTAGCCGAGCGGGGTCGTGATGGTCCAGCCGACGCCGCGCGCGACGAGCGCCATGAGCGACAGGTGCGGCCCGATCTCGAAACGTTCGCCGAAGGTCATCATGTTGCGGGCAAGCTGCGCCTCGACCTGCCGGCCGATGAGCTGCGCGCGGTCGTGGCGCAGGAACGGCAGCTTGCCCATGACGTCCCTGACCGCCCCGCCGCTGACCGCGCCTGCGGGGCAGACGAAGATGAAGGGATCGCGGACGAGCGGGTGTTCCACGATGCCGTTCACCGCCTCGCCGCCCGAGGCGGCGATGGCCAGATGCAGACGGCGCGCGCGCATCTCCTCGGAAATCTCGTGGCTGGGGGCGGTGATCAGCTTGAACCGGCATCCGGTCATGTTCTCGGCCAGGATGGTCACCAGCCGGGGCGTCAGGTCGTTGTCGAAGTCGTCGATCACGCCCATCGAGAGCGCGGACAGGTGGCTGAGGTCCATCACGGTGACCTCGTTCTGCGCGAGGCGCAGCTGCTGCAGGATGCTCTGGGTCCGGGCCAGGAAACTGCGACCCGCCGGGGTCAGCATCATCGGCCTGCGCCCGTGGTCGACAAGGTCGGTGCCGAGCGCGGTTTCGAGGTTGCGCATCTGCTGGCTGACCGCCGGCTGGCTCAGCCCGGTCTGAGCCGCTGCCGCCGCGACCGATCCGGTGGCGGCGAGCGCCTCGAACACCTCGAGCCCGCGCAGTGTCAGCCCCTTCGTCAGCATGTTCCCCTCCGATTAAGCAGAACTTAAACCATCACTGCCCCGAACAGGAATTTTCTTCAATGGCCCCGACCGTTCTCAAAGCCTCTCGCCCCCTCCCCCCCGAAGCGCGCGTGGATATCGAGGATACCGTGCGCATCATGCTGGCGCGGCTCAGGTCCGGCGGGGCCGAGGCCGCGCGCGATTATGCGATGCGGCTGGACGGGTGGCAGGGCGAGATCGTGGTGCCGCCGCGCCGCCGCGCCGCCGCGGCGCGGGCGCTGCCCGAGGGGCTGCGCGCGGCCATCGCCTATGCGCACGACAATATTCGCCGCTTTGCCGAGGCGCAGCGCGCCAGTGCCGCGGACATGCAGGTGGAGCTTCGGCCCGGGCTGGTCGCCGGACAGCGGCAGATCCCGGTGCATTCGGCGGGCTGCTACGTGCCGGGCGGGCGCTACGCCCATATCGCCTCGGCGCTGATGACCATCGCCACCGCCCGGGCGGCGGGCGTGACGCATGTCACGGCCTGCGCGCCGCCGCGCGGCGGGGCGGGGATCGCGCCCGAGGTGCTCTACGCGATGGATCTGGCGGGGGCGGATGACATCCTGTGCCTCGGCGGCGTGCAGGGCGTCGGGGCGCTGGCCTTCGGACTGTTCGGTCAGCCGCCCGCCGACGTGCTGGCCGGGCCGGGCAACGCCTACGTGGCCGAGGCAAAGCGGCAACTCTACGGGCCGATCGGGATCGACATGGTGGCGGGGCCGACGGACCTGCTCATCTGCGCGGATGCGAGCGCCGATCCTGACCGCGTGGCACTAGATCTGGTCGGGCAGGCCGAGCACGGCGCGACCTCTCCGGTCTGGCTGCTGACCGATCACGAGCCGCTCGCCCGCGAGGTCCTGCTTCGCATGCCCGCAACCTTCGCCCGGCTGCCGGACGAGAACCGCCGCGCGGCCGAGGCGGCGTGGGAGGGCTGCGGTGAGGTGCTGCTGTGTCGGGACCGTCAGGAGATGGCGAAGACTGCCGATGCCTACGCGCCCGAGCACCTGCAGGTCATGGCCGAGGACACCGACTGGTGGCTGGAGAACCTGACGGCCTACGGGTCGCTATTCCTTGGCCATGACGCCACGACCGCCTTCGGGGACAAGGCGTCGGGGACGAACCACGTGCTGCCCACGGGCGGGGCGGCGCGCTATACCGGCGGGCTCTCGGTCCACAAGTTCCTGAAGACGGTGACCTGGCAGCGGGTCGATCCCGAGGCGCTGCCCGAGCTGGCACGCGCCACGGCGGCGATCAGCCGGGCCGAGGGCATGGTCGGGCACGCGCTGACCGCGGAGGAGCGGCTACCCAAGACGAAACGGGTCGCTGCGGGCTGAGCCGCTCAGGCGCGGCAGCTGCGCTCGGCGCGGTTGGCGAAATCTTCGTAGCGGTCCCAGAACTCGTCGTCGTAGGCGGTCTTCGACATCTTCACGACCTGCGCCTCGTGCGGCTCGCGGAAGAATCGGACGGCCTTGCGCTGGTCGCCGCCGGTGAGGGTGGTGTCGGCCACGGCCTGGATGCAGCCACAGAGCGCGCTCGAGGCCTGGGTGCGTCCGGAGCTCTGGCAGGCCGACTTGATCGGCCCGCTGGCGTAGAGCACCCTCGGGGCGCTGTTGAACCGATCGACCCGGTTGCCGCCGCCGCAGGCTGCAAGGGCCAGCCCGGCCGTCATCAAGATCACCGCTTTGCGCATGTCACCTGTCCTTCTGCGCGGCATTCGCCGCCGTTTTCCGCCAGCCGCGGGTTTTCCCGTCTCTGCCAACGTGCTGCTCGGGGATCATATTGCGCGAAATTCTGCCCGTGCGCAATCACCGGCGTGGGTCATTCACCAGCCTGTCATCGGGGGGCGGTGGGCGCATGTCCCGGGCCGGGACATCTGGGCGCCTTATAGAAATCAATGGGTTAAGCAAGCGTATTCATCGTTTGTTAGGATTGTCCCGTGGCTTGAAGCCCGCAGGACCGGTTGAAACCGGTCCCACCTTCGGCATCAGGCCTGGACAGCGCAATCGTTAACCAAACCTTCAGAAACCTGGCACGTTCGAGAGCAATATCAGCGCGCATCGCTTGCGAGGTATGCTGCAGCGCAGCATCATGGGGCCGCCGGAGATCATCGTCCCGGCGCGCTGTGCTGGAGGACGCAGCGGTTTCATGCAACCGCCGAGGATCCGTCCCATGTGCATCTCCGCCGAGGCCTTCGCCCTCTTTCTCAACCTGCTGCCCGCCGCGATCATCGGATCGGAGCCGGGCCGCGTCGTGATCCACGCCGAGACCCGCGAGGCGCATTGGGTCGCGCACGAGGACAAGTGGTGCACCATGGCGCCGCAGATCGACCGGATGGAACGCTTCGCGGCGCTGTCCGCCGACTGATCCATGGGGTCCTTGTTCACGCTCTGCCGAAAATAATGGCAATCTTGTCAAGGGGTTGTTGCAAAGGTAACACGGGGATGACGGCACTTTTCCGGATTCCGTTGAGGC
Organism: Allosediminivita pacifica; assembly: GCF_003054175.1. GTDB lineage: Bacteria > Pseudomonadota > Alphaproteobacteria > Rhodobacterales > Rhodobacteraceae > Allosediminivita > Allosediminivita pacifica. The sequence goes on along the minus strand of NZ_QBKN01000031.1, from coordinate 30,100 downwards.
AACGTCGGGAACCCGGAACTGTCTGAACCGGCGGTTCCTTGAGGTCGCGTGTCCGTCGCGTCGCGGACGGACGGAGCGATCATCCCCAGAGCGGAGCACATCATGAAGAACTCTCTCGTAGCGCGCACCGCGCTCGCCGGCGGCGTGCTGGCAGCCACCCTTCCCGGCCTTGCCATGGCACAGGAGGCCAACCCGCAGGGCCGCATCGCCCAACTCGAGCGTCGTGTCGCGCAACTGGAGTCGCAGCAGGGAGACGCCACTTCCGTGCAAACGCCCGCGGGCGCCACGCTGGACTTCTACGGCTACGCGAAGGCCGACTTCTTTGCCGACGAGGACTATGATCTGGGCAACACGATCTTTTCGCTGGGATCGGCCGGCCTGCCGGACGGGCCCGAGGACGAGGGCACGCAGGATGCCATCGCCTACGAGACGCGGTTGGGCCTGAACGCCACGCTGCCCACCGAAATGGGCGACATGGGCGCGACCATCGAGGGCGACTTCTACGGAGACGGCGGCGGCGAGTTCCGCCTGCGGCTGGCCTACGGCGAGTTCATGGGCCTACAGGCCGGTAAGAACTGGACCAACTGGATGCCGCTGGCGACCTACCCGGTGACGCTGGATTTCCAGGGCCCCGCGGGCATTCCCTTCGCGCGCGAGACCCAGCTGCGCTACACCTTCGAACCGATGGACGCGGTCGAGGCCTCGGTCTCGGTCGAGGATGACCCGAACGGCGAGTCCGACCGCTTCGCGGTGACGGCGGCGGCGCAATACACCTTCAACGATGACACCTCCGTCCGGCTTGGCGTCGTGTCGCGCGAGATCGAGGGCGAAAGCGGCTACGGCATCGCGCTCTCGGGGGCGGCCGGTCTCTGGCAGGGCGGCTCGGTCGTTGCCAACTACATCCACGGTGAGGGCATCGGCAGCTACATGGTCTTCCCGACCGACGACATCTACGACGGGGACGCGGTCGAGACCGATGCCGCGCAGATCCAGCTGAGCCAGGCGGTGACCGACAAGATCACGCTGTCGGGCGCCTGGGGCTACCGCGAGATCGACGCCGGTGCGGCCAACGACACCGAGGAACTGGAGACGGTGCACATCACCGCGACCTACAAGCCGGTCGAGCCGGTGACGATGGGCGTGGAGTACATCAACGGCACCCGCCGCGAGTTCGACGGCGACAGCTTCGACGCGAACCGCTGGCAGGCCTCGGTGAAATACGAGTTCTGATCCGGCGGGCTGACAGGCCCGATGGTGAGCGAAGGGGCGTGCCGGGATCGGCGCGCCCTTTTTTCTTGTGGTGTGCTGGTGGCGCCGTGACTGGCCGGACAAGCGCCTGACCGGTCGCGCGGTCTGGCCGCTGGCGGAAGGTCCGCATGCGCAACACCTCTGCGTGAGGAGGAGGCATGCAGATTTACCTTAGGTTATTTACCGGTCAGGATTCCCCTGGCGGCCCCGCAGGGGCCGGGGAAGGAGAGGGCCCATGTGTCTCAGCGCGGAGGCGCTTGCGCTTTTCATCAACCTGTTGCCCCTCGGCGCGGTCGCCAGCGAACCGGGCCGCTTCATCCTGCAGGCCACCGATCGGGAGGTGCACTGGGTGGCGGTCGAGGACCGCTGGTGCACCATGGCGCCGCAGTTCGACCGCATGGAGCGGCTGGCCGGTCAGGGGGAGTGAGTCAGCGCTTGCGCATGTAGGCCCAGGAGACATGGCCGCGTACGTTGCGGGCCTGTTCAAGCGAGACGTCGCACCAGCGGGTGCTGCCGGTCTGCATGCAGTCGTGCACGATCAGCGGCGTGCCGTTGGGCAGCCCCAGCAGCACCACGTAGCCGGTCCCGGGACCGGCGCGCATCTTGAGCAGGTCGTCGCCTTCCACGTTGGCCACTTCATAGACGTCGCGCCACGCGGCCGAAGCCGGGGTGGCGAGTGCCGTGACGGCTGTCGCGACGGAGAGTGCGAGTGCGGCTGCCTGTTTCATTTTCCGCTCCTGTTTTTCTGCCTGCCTCGTTGCGGGGAGTGTAGCGCGTCGGGGCGGGGGGATGAAGCGGCGGGTTGTCCTTCCGATGCAGTGCGCTGATCCGCCCGGAACAAGGGCTGAGCGCGAAGCTCCCCGCGCGGAATCGAGGGGTGTCAGCCCCGCCGCGCATCGTCATGCCGAAGGCATGCCTCCGGCATGACCGCGCCCCCATGCGGCGGCGATTTGGTGAGGCTGGGTCCCTCGTGTCGAGGTCTTTCGGGGGTGCGTAGATAAAGCGAGAGGAACGGCGGTTCGGATCGCCCCCGCGCGCGGGGGCTATGCGCGGCTCGCACTCGCCTGCAAAAAGGGCGCGACCCTCGCAGGTCGCGCCCCTTCGCGTTTCAAGTGCCGACCGTCAGGCCGCCTTCTGGCCCTCGGGGCCGAAGCGGCCGTAGAAGCTCTGGGTCTTCTCGGCCATCTCGCGCAGGAGCGCGGGGCAGGTGAAGCGGGGGCCGAACTTCTCGGTCAGGATATCGCACTGCTCGGCGGCCCAGGGCGCGCCGACCATGTCGAGCCAGGAGAACGGCCCGCCCGACCACGGGGCGAAGCCCCAGCCGAGAATGGCGCCCACGTCGCCTTCGCGGATATCCTCGAGCACGCCTTCCTCGAGCGCGCGGACGGCTTCGAGCACCTGCGCGAAGAGCAGGCGGTGCTGCACCTCGGCGAGGTCGGGCTGGGTGTCGGCGGTGGGGTAGTGCTGGAAGACGGCGGGCGAGAGGCCCTGCCGCTTGCCGGCCTCGTCGTAGTCGTAGAAGCCCGCCTTGGCCTTGCGGCCCAGCCGGCCTTCGCCCTCCATCCAGAAGATGACCTCGTCCACGGCTTCGTCGGGGTAGGCGTCGCCCATGGCGGCCTTGGTGGCGCGGGCGATCTTGGCGCCGAGGTCGATGGAAGTTTCATCCACGAGCTGCAGCGGCCCCAGCGGCATGCCGACCATCTTGGCGGCCTGCTCGATCATGGGCGCCGAGACGCCCTCGGAGACCATGCGGATGCCTTCGTTGATGTAGGGGATGATGCATCGGTTGGCGTAGAAGAAGCGCGCGTCGTTGACGACGATGGGCGTCTTGCGGATCTGGCGCACGTAGTCGAGCGCCTTGGCCACGGCCCGGTCGCCGGTCTGCTTGCCCTTGATGATCTCGACCAGGGCCATCTTCTCGACCGGCGAGAAGAAGTGGATGCCGATGAACTGCTCGGGATTCTTCGAGGCCTTGGCGAGCTCGGTGATGGGCAGGGTCGAGGTGTTGGTGGCGAAGATGCAGTCGTCACCGGTCACCGCGTCGACGGCCTTTGTTACCTCGGCCTTGATCTTGGGGTCCTCGAATACCGCCTCGATGATGAGGTCGCAGCCCTTGAGGGCGTCGTAGTCCGTGGTGGCGGTGATGCGGGAGAGCACCTCGTCCTTCTTGGCCTCGGTCGCCTTGCCGCGCTTGATGCCCTTGTCCATGAAATCGGCGGTGTAGGCCTTGCCGCGGTCCGCCGCCTCCTGCTTCTGGTCGATGAGCACGACCTCGATGCCGGCCTGCGCCGAGACAAGCGTGATGCCCGCGCCCATCATGCCCGCGCCCATGACGCCGACCTTCTTCACCTTCTCGTCGGGAACGGAGGGGCGGTTGGCGCCCTTCTCGAGCGCTTCCTTGTTGATGAAGAGCGAGCGGATCATGGCCGAGGAGGAGGGGTTCATCAGCACGTTCACGAACCAGCGCGCCTCGATCTTCAGCGCCGTGTCGAAGGGCACGAGCGCGCCTTCGTAGACCGCCGAGAGCAGCGCCTTGGCGGCGGGGTAGACGCCCTTGGTCTTGCCGTTGACCATGGCCGAGGCGCCGACGAAGGTCATGAAGCCCGAGGGGTGGTAGGGCGCGCCGCCGGGCATCTTCCAGCCCTTCTGGTCCCAGGGCTTCACGCAGTCGGCGTCCTTGGCGTTCAGCACCCACTCCTTGGCGGCGGCAAGCGGGTCCTCGGCGACCTCGTCGATGATGCCCGCGCCCTTGGCCTTCTTGGGTTCGACCAGCTTGCCCTCGAGCAGGTACTGCGAGGCGCCCATGGCGCCGAGCTTGCGCGACAGGCGCGTGGTGCCGCCCGCGCCCGGGAAGATGCCGACCATGATCTCGGGCAGGCCGATCTTGGCCTTGGCGTTGTCGGCCGCGAAGATGCGGTGGCAGGCGAGCGGGATTTCCAGCCCGATGCCGAGCGCAGTGCCGGGCAGGGCGGCGGCCACGGGTTTCGCGCCTTTCAGCGTCTTGGGGTCCATTCCCGCGCGCTCGATCTTACGCAGCACGGTGTGCATCTGCATGATGCCCTCGAAGAGCCCGCGCGCCGGTTCGTCGCCCGCGTCGTCCTTCATCTTGGCGATGATGTTGAGATCCATGCCGCCGGCGAAGCTGTCCTTGGCGCTGGTGATGACGATGCCCTTCACGGCCTCGTCCGCCAGCGCCTCGTCCACCAGCGCGTCGAGGGTCTTCAGGCCCTCGAGGCTCAGCACGTTCATCGACTTGCCGGCCACGTCCCAGGTGATGACCGCGACGCCGTCGGCGCCGGTTTCCATCGTGAAATCGCTCATGTCCTGTCTCCCGTCAGGTTCAAGGTTGGTGCCGCGCCCCTCGGGCGGGCGAAACGGTTCCGGCGCGCGGACCAGCCGGCGCCGGGGTATCTATCTCCAGTTCAGGTGCCCCAGCCCGTGCATGATGCTGGTCGTGCGCCACCGTCCGTCCTCGCAGCGCTGAAGCGTCAGCGCGCTCTCGTAGGGTTCGACCACCAGCCCCCCGCGGCTGAGGATGTAGGTCCGGTAGGTCCCGGTGATCTTGTCTGGGCCGACGAATTCGGCGCTTTTCAGCGGGCGATAGACGTCGTCGACCCCGTGGATCTGGAACTCCTCGCGATAGAGCGCCATGTCTTTCCGAAGCGCCTCGATGTCGTCGATCGTGTAGCGGCCCTGCCGGGACTGCACGAAAATCGGGAAGAGCGCGCCCTGGGCAAAGCCCTCGGCATCGCCGTTGAGCACGTGCAGCGTGGTAATGTTGAGCATCGCCTGAACGATCGAGTAGGCGGTGAACTGGTCGTCCGTTAGGTCGCGGCCCGGGATCGGCTCGAAGCGGTCCGGCCGCATCGGCCACATGCTGCGTTCAAGACCGGTCTCGAGGCGGATCACCTTCCAGGCATCATCCTCGCGGGTCATGACGAAGCGGCTGTGTGCCACCTCGGTGCCGTTGGCGCCCTCGCCGAAGAAGCGGGTGAGGTGGTAGCCCTCGAGGCAGCCCGACGGGTCGATGCGCGCGGCTTCGCAACGCTGTTCGACCCGCGCGATGCCCCGCCGGGCGTAGATGTCGAGGTAGTCTGCCACGACCTCGCTGAGTTCCTCGGCGGTTTCGGTCCGCACGGAGCCGTCCATGTTCGAGGTCACCAGCGGAAGTGAGAAATGACGCGCGTAGGCCGCGGTGTCCCCGGCCTCGAGCGCGGTCCTCATGTCGTCCAGCACGGCCTGGTACTGGGCACGGACCGCGGCGACGGCATCGCGCCGGCCGGCAGCAGGTGCGCCCTTCCCCTGCGCCGGGGTGCCGGTGTGCCCGCTCATCGCGCGGCGCTCCGTACTGCGGGGCAGGGACCGGCCCGCCCCGGCATCAAGATTGCCTCTGCTTGCGCTCGGCGCATGGTCATCAGACCCTTTCGATCACCGTGGCAGCGCCCATGCCCGAGGCGATGCAGAGCGTGGCGAGGCCCACCTCCTTGTCCGAGCGTTCGAGCTCGTCCAGCAGGGTGCCGAGGATGATCGCGCCGGTGGCGCCCAGCGGGTGGCCCATGGCGATGGCGCCGCCGTTCACGTTGAGCTTGGCATGATCCACATCGAAGGCCTGCATGAAGCGCAGCACGACCGAGGAAAATGCCTCGTTCACCTCGAAGAGGTCGATGTCGCTGATGGACATGCCGTTTTCGCGCAGGATCTTTTCCGTGACCGGCACGGGACCGGTGAGCATGATGGTGGGATCGGTGCCGATCTTGGCGTTGGCGCGGATGCGGGCGCGGGGCTTGAGCCCGTGCTTTTCGCCGAATTCCTTGTCGCCGATCAGCAGCGCCGCCGCGCCGTCCACGATGCCCGAGCTGTTGCCGGCGTGGTGGATGTGGTTGATCCGCTCGAGGTGCGGGTACTTCATCATCGCGATCTGGTCGAAGCCGGGCATGACCTCGCCCATTTCCTTGAACGAGGGCTTGAGGCTGCCGAGCGACTGCATGTCGGTGCCGGGGCGCATGTATTCGTCGTGGTCGAGGATCGGCAGGCCGTTCTGATCCTTCACCTCGATGACCGACTTGGCGAAGCGGCCCTCCTCCCAAGCCTTGGCGGCGCGCTTCTGGCTTTCCACGGCAAAGGCGTCGGCGTCATCGCGCGAGAAGCCGTACTCGGTCGCGATGATGTCGGCCGAGATGCCCTGCGGGACGAAGTAGGATTCCATGGCGAGGCTGGGGTCCACGGCGATGGCGGCGCCGTCGCTGCCCATGGCCACGCGGCCCATCATCTCGACCCCGCCGGCGATGTAGCCGTGGCCTGCGCCGGCCTTGACCTGGTTGGCCGCGAGGTTCACCGCCTCGAGTCCCGACGCGCAGAAGCGGTTGATGGAGAGGCCGGGGATGCCCTCGTCGAGGTCCGAGGCCAGCACGGCGGAACGGGCGAGGCAGCCGCCCTGTTCGGCCACCTGGGTGACGTTGCCCCAGATCACGTCCTCGACCGCGGCGCCTTCGAGCCCGCTGCGGTCCTTCACGGCGTTGAGCACCTGCGCGGAAAGCCGCAGCGAGGTCACCTCGTGCAGGCTGCCGTCCTTGCGGCCCTTGCCGCGGGGGCTGCGAACGGCGTCGTAGATGTAAGCGTCTTGCATGGTCTGCCTCCAGGTCACGCCCGGTCCGCGGGGGAGCCGGGCATCAGGTCGTAGGGGTGTTTCCAGCCGTCGAGCGACTGGATGTTGCGAAGCCAGCGGTCGATCTCGGGCCAGTCCGAGCGCGCGAAGCCGAAGGGCTCGGGGTAGAAGAGATAGCCGCAGCAGGAGAAGTCGGCGTTGGTGGGGCCATCGCCCACCACCCAGTCGCGGCCCTGCAGGTGGGCGTTGAGCACGGCGTAGGCGGCGTTGAGCCGGCCCTGGAGCCAGTCGGTGACGGCCTCGGGGCGCTTGTCGGCGGGCAGGAAGTTCAGCATGAAGCGCGCCGCGCCCGCCTGGCTGCTGAGCTTGTGGTTGTCCCAGAAGACCCAGCGCAGCACCTCGCGCGCCTCGCGCGGGGTCTCGCCGCCGAACTTGCCCGACTTCTCGGTGATATAGGTCTGGATCACGCCGGACTGCGTGATGCGCTCGTCTCCGTCCACCAGCACCGGCGCCTCGCCCATGGGGTTGATGCTTTCGCGGTAGGCCTCGGAGCGGGTCTCGCCGCCGAAGAAGTCGACCTTGACCGGCTCCCAGTCGAGGCCCGAAAGCTCGAGCGGCAGGGCGGCCTTGTAGGCGTTGCCGGACTCGCCGAAGCAGTAAAGTTTCATGGTCATCGCGCTGTGTCTCCGGTGGCTTTGGGCGTGGACGGGGTAGGGGGGCGCTGCCCCCCGTCGCTGCCGCGACTCCCCCCGGAGTATTTTGACCAAGAAGAAGCCGCGCGGAAGTAACGCTGGATTAACGTTAATGTCTTTTTCTCGGCGGTGCGGGACAGGCTGGAGAGCCGATGACCGCCCAAGGAGAAGCCCCGGGCCGGTCGAACGGCGCGGGCATCAGAGGGGTCGGCATGCAGCCCGCCTGCACAGGGTCCGATGCGCGGCCCCTCTGTTTCTTCTTGGCGAAAATACTCCCGCCGGAGGCGTCCGCCGGTCGGGATCGAGCTGTCGGTCGCCATCATCAGAGCGACCTCGCAATCAGTTCCTTCATGATCTCGTTGGTGCCGCCGTAGATGCGTTGCACCCGGGCGTCGGTCCACATCTCGCCGACCACGTATTCCTGCATGAAGCCGTAGCCGCCGTGCAGCTGGACGCAGTCGTCGAGCACCTCGGCCTGCATCTCGGTGATCCAGTACTTCGCCATGGCGGCCTTTTCGACGCTGAGGCTGCCGTCGATCAGCTCGCCGATGCATTCGTCGAGGAAGCTGCGGGCGATGGTCACCTTGGTCTTGCACTCCGCCAGCTTGAAGCGGGTGTTCTGGAATTGTGTGAGCGGGCCGCCGAAGGCTTCGCGTTCCTTGCAGTAGGCCAGGGTGCGATCGAGCGCGCCTTCCATGGCACCCACCGCGCCGCAGGCGATGATGAGGCGCTCCTGGGGCAGCTGCTGCATCATCTGGTAGAAGCCCTGGCTTTCCTGCTGGCCGAGGATGTTCTCGGGCGGGATCTCGACATTGTCGAAGAAGAGCTCGGAGGTATCGGAGGCGTGGCAGCCGATCTTCTCGAGGTTGCGGCCGCGCTGGAAACCGCTGGCGCCGTCGGTTTCAACCACGGCGAGCGAGATACCCTTCGCGCCCGCTTCGGGATCGGTCTTGCAGGCGACCACGATCAGGTTGGCGTGCTGGCCGTTGGTGATGAAGGTCTTCTGGCCGCTGAGCCGGTAGGCGTTGCCCTCGCGCAGGGCCCGCGTGCGGATGGCCTGCACGTCCGAGCCAGTGGACGGCTCGGTCATGGCGAGCGCGCCCACGAGCTCTCCGCTGACCATCTTGGGCAGCCAGCGGGCTTTCTGGTCCTCGGTGCCGTAGGCGAGGATGTAGTGGGCGACGATGCCGGAGTGGATGCCGTGGCCCCAGGAGGCGAGGTTGGCGCGGGAGCCTTCCGCGAGGATCACCGCCTCGTGGCCGAAGTCGCCGCCGGCGCCGCCGTATTCCTCGGGGATCGAGGGGCAGAGCAGGCCGAGCGCGCCCGCCTGCTGCCAGGTCTCGCGGTCCATCATGCCCTGCCGGCGCCACTTGTCGAAGAGCGGCGTCCATTCGGTCTCGATGAACTTGGCTGTCATTTCGGCGAGCATCTCGTGCTCGTCGGTCCTCCAGTCGCGCGGCATCCGGTCCTCCCTCCGAAGTGCCCGCCCGTCGCGCATGCGACGGACGATGCTGATCGTTCTGCTTCCGGGCGGGGCGCGGGCCCCGCGGGCTCAGAAGCTGGCGGCGTCGAGCGCCATGACCGTGTCCGCGCCGGTCTCGATCCGGGCCAGGTGCGTGCCGGTCATGGGCAGCTGACGGGCCATGTAATACCGCCCCGTGGCCAGTTTCGTCTCGTAGAACGCGGCGTCGCCGCTGCCCGAGGCGAGGCCTGCCTTGGCGGCAAGCGCCATCTTGGACCACATGAACCCGAGGCAGACGTGCCCGAAGAGGTGCATGAAGTCGTAGGAGCCCGAGAGCGCGTTGTTGGGGGTCTTCATGCCGTTCTGCATGAAGTACATGCCGGCGGCCTGGAGGTCCTTGCTGGCCTTCTTGAGCGGCTCGAGGAACTGCGCGTCGATGTCGGCGTCGGTGCCCTTGTTCTCGGCGATGAAGCCCTTGACCATGTCGAAGAAGGCCATGACGTGCTTGCCGCCGTCCTGCGCCAGCTTGCGCCCCACGAGGTCGAGCGACTGGATGCCGTTGGTGCCCTCGTAGATCATGGTGATGCGGGCGTCGCGGACGAACTGTTCCAGACCCCATTCGCGGGTGAAGCCCGAGCCGCCCAGCGTCTGCTGCGCGAGCACCGTGGTCTCGAAGCCCTTGTCGGTGAGGAAGCCCTTGATGACCGGGGTGAGCAGCGAGATCATGCCCTCGGCATCGGCGTCACCGGCCAGATGCGAGCGGTCGATCATCTCGGCGCCCCAGTAGGTGAAGGCGCGGGCGCCCTCGATGAAGCTTTTCTGGTCCATCAGGTTCCGGCGCACGTCGGGGTGCACGATGATGGGATCGGCGGGTCCTTCCGGGTTCTTGGTGCCGGTCACGTCGCGGCCCTGCAGGCGGTCCTGGGCGAAGGCCAGCGCGTTCTGGTAGGCGACCGCGCCCTGGGCGTAGCCCTGCAGGCCCACGCCGAGGCGGGCCTCGTTCATCATTGTGAACATGGCGCGCATGCCCTTATGCGGCTCGCCCACGAGGAAGCCCTTGGCCCCGTCGTAGTTCATCACGCAGGTGGCGTTGCCGTGGATGCCCATCTTCTCCTCGAGACCGCCGCAGGAGAGGCTGTTGCGGTCGCCGAGGCTGCCGTCCTCGTTCACCATGAACTTGGGCACGATGAAGAGGGAGATGCCCTTGGTGCCCTCGGGCGCGTCGGGCAGCTTGGCGAGCACCAGGTGGATGATGTTGTCGCACATGTCGTGCTCGCCGGCCGAGATCCAGATCTTCTGGCCGGTGATGCTGTAGGTGTCGTCATCCTGAGGCACCGCCTTGGTGCGGATGAGCCCGAGGTCCGTGCCGCAGTGCGGCTCGGTCAGGTTCATGGTGCCGCCCCATTCGCAACTGACCATCTTCGGCAGGTAGGTGCGTTTCTGGTCTTCGCTGCCGTGGGCGTGGATGGCGTTGTAGGCGCCGTGGGTCAGGCCCTGGTACATGTTGAAGGCCATGTTGGCGGACGAGAACATCTCGCCCACCGCCGTGGCGACCACGTAGGGCAGACCTTGGCCGCCGTAGTCGGGATCGCAGTCCAGCGCCGTCCAGCCGCCGTCGCGCACCTGGTCAAAAGCGTCTTTGAAGCCGTCGGGCGTGCGGACGACGCCGTTTTCCAGCTTGCACCCCTGCGCGTCGCCCACCGGGTTGAGGGGGGCGAGCACGTTTTCGGAGAGCTTCGCGGCCTCGTCCAGGATGGCCTGTGTCGTGTCGCGGTCGAGATCGGCGTAGCCGGGGATTTCCTGCTCCGCGATCCTGAGCACGTCGTGCAGCACGAACATCTGGTCCGTGACGGGGGCCTTGTAGACGGGCATGGTGGTCTCTCTCCCTGCGGTGGTCGGCGGCGGCCTCCTCAGCCCACCGCGCGCTTTTGGTTGTCCATCGACGCGAGCATGCGTTCCGCCCATTTCATCTGGTCGTCGAGCTCGCCGATGGCGGCGTTGAGTTCGTCGCGCTGGCGGACGAGATCCGCGAGGCGCTCCTTGGCGACTTCGTAGGTGCGTTCGAGCTGAGTCTTCTGCTCGTCGCCCTGGTGGTAGAGGTCCAGCAGCTGCCGGATTTCCTCGAGGCTGAACCCGAAGCGCTTGCCGCGCAGGATCAGCTTGAGCCGTGCCCGGTCGCGTCGCGTGAAGAGCCGCTTCTGGCCCTCGCGGATCGGGAACAGCAGTTCCTTCTGCTCGTAAAAGCGCAACGTCCGGGGTGTTACGCCGAAGGCGTCGCACATTTCACGGATCGTCATCACCTGGTCGTCTTTCATTTGGTGGGTCCTCGCGTCGGTCGGCTGGCCGGCGGAGGTGCAGCTTCTCGCACCTCCTTACAATGCCGGTCGTGGTTGACGTAACCGGGACGCTGCGTCACTTTTGGGCTGACGTAAGATCAGGCAAGGTCATGCCGTGTTGCCGGTAACATTGTTAGCGCCAAGAGCATCTCGCAGCGGTGGATTTCCGATGGAAGTCACAGGGTTACTTGTTCGGGTAACGCGCCGGATATACCTTGGGGTCCCAAGATTCGAGAGGGAAATTTGACCGGCCGGTAAAAACGGCGCGACCATGCCGCCGCGTCACTTCCCGGGCGCGGGTTCCCGCCTAGCCTTCGTGCTTGCGGCCATCTCGGATCTGCCGCTCGACATCCTCGCGCGTGGCCTGGAGTTCGTCGATGGCGGTGGCGAGCTGACGCTGCTCTTCCTTCAGGGTCTCGAGCTGGCGGGCCGAGAGTTCGAGCCAGGCCTGCATCTGGGCCTCGTTGCCCTGTTCCTCGTAGATCATCAGCCACTGGCGGATATCCTCGAGCTGGAAGCCCCAGCGCCGACCGCGCAGGATGAGCTTCATGCGGGCGATCTCGCGCGGGCCGTAGTAGCGCGAGCGGCCTTCGCGTTCCGGGTTCAGCAGCTCGATGTATTCGTAGTAGCGCAGAGTCCTCGGCGTCACGTCGAAGCGTGCGCACATTTCCTTGAAACTGAGCCGTGTCTCGGACATTCCTTTCCCCCTCGCCGGAAACCTAGGCAACCACAGGGCGAAGGGCAATATGCGGCGGCCTTGCGATGTCGTTTGGGGAGCGCGATAACCGGGGCAGAGGGAGCAGCCGATGAGTGATGACAGCCGCAGGGCCGACGAGACGCGGATCGCGCGCCAGTTCGTCGAGACGATTCCCCACGCCAGGGCGCTGGGGATGGTGATCACCGAGATTGGCCAGGGGGTGGCGGAGATTCGCATGCCATACGACGCGCGCTTCGTCGGCGACCCGGCGAGCGGGGTCATGCACGGCGGCGCGGTTTCGGCCCTGATGGACACCTGCGGCGGGGCGGCGGTCATGTGCCACCCCTCGGCACCGGCGACCACGGCGACGATCGACCTGCGGATCGACTACATGCGGACCGCGACGCCGGGGCAGGCGATCGTGGCACGGGCCACCTGTCATCACGTGACCCGCTCGGTGGCGTTCGTGCGGGCGCAGGCCTTCGACGAGGATCGCGAGCGGCCGGTGGCCGCGGCGACGGGCGTCTTCACCGTGGAGGGCGCGTGATGTCCCGACCGGCCCCCGATCCCGTGCAGGTGGTCAAGCAGCGGCGCGACGCGGCGCTCGCGGCGCTGGTGGAGGGCGTGCCCTACATCCAGTACCTCGGCATCCGCTTCGACCGGCGCGGCGACGAGCTGACGGCGCTTTTGCCCTACGACGAGAAGCTGATCGGTAACCCGGTGCTGCCGGCGCTGCACGGGGGCGTGACGGCGGCCTTCCTCGAGGTGACGGCGATGATCTCGCTGAGCTGGTCCTGGCTCTGGGAGGACATCGAATCCGGCGCGCTCGATCCCGCGAGCCTTGGTCCCGAGAGCCTGCCGCGGCTGCCCAAGACCATCGATTTCACCGTGGACTTCCTGCGTTCCGGCCTGCCACGGGATGCCTATGCGCGCGCCCAGGTGACCCGCGCCGGGCGGCGCTATGCCTCGGTCCGGGCCATGGCCTGGCAGGACAACCGGGCACGCCCCATCGCCGAGGCGACGGCGCATTTCCTGATGCCGCGCGACGAGGGCTGAAAGGCCTGTCCCGGGCAGGGACGGTTAGGCGCGCCGTTTTGAATCAAGGGCTTGGCCGATCGCGTTAACCGGGGCTTAAGTGGTTTTCCTTGGATGGCCGGGGAAAGAGGGGGCTCTGCCCCCGGCCCTGCGGGCCTCCCCCGGAATATTTATGCCAAGAAGAAGCCCGGGGGTGCGGCACGGGTCAGCGGTAGATCATGTCGATGCTGTCGAAGGCGCCGGCCTCGAAGTCCTCGATGAAAGCCTTGTGGTCCTGCTTGAGCCGGTCCGCGGTTTCCACTGTGAAGCGCAGCAGGTCTTCCACGAAGAGCTTGCGTGGCTGGCAGGCGGCGATGATCGAGGGTTCGACGTCGTAGTCGACCTGGCCGAGATCGTCGGAAAGCGCGTGCGCCTGTGCCAGGGCCTGGCCGCAGACATGGGCATACTTGCGCCAGGTCTTCTTGGAGAGCTCGTCGAGGTCGATGTCGTCGCGGAAGGGCGCGCGTTCGCGGCTCATGTAGCTTTCGCCGTTGATCTCGACCGCGCCGAAGAAGACGTCGCCGTGGGCGAGCTGGACCTGCTGGCCGTGGGCGATGCGGTCGCCCTTGTCGCCGGCGTGGAAGTCGCTGGGGGGCGTGAGCCCGTCGAGCGCCGAGCGGCGGGCCTTCTTGAACTCGACGATGACGTCGTCGGTGGCGTTCTTCGACGGCCCCTCGAGCAGCACGTAGTAGCGCGGCAGACCGAGCGAGGAGGTGCCCTGACCGTGGCGGACGCAGACGTCCTTGACCTTCAGCTCGGGCGAGCGGTCGGGTACGTCGAGCTTGTTGGCCTTCGCGAGGTCGTTCACCGCCTTCTGGAAGGTCTCGATCTGGGAGGAGATGGGCTGAAGTTCGTCATCGGCGCGGAAGCCCTTGCCCGATGGCTTGAGGTAGTCGTCCCAGAGCCACTCCTCGCGCTCTTCCCAGGCTTCCTCGAAGAGGCGCCGGATCACCTTGGGAGAGTTGTCCATGCGGAACGCGTCGGATTTTTCCGTCTCGTGCGAGGCGTAGCCCTCGATGGCGTCAAGGTAGCCGTTGACGAAGGCGCGCACCACCTTGCGCCGCTGGCCGCGACCGAGGTCGCCTTCCTCCTTGGCGGCGATCCAGAAGCCCACCGCGGCGCGCTTGATGTCCCAGGTGAAGGGGGCGTAGATCGCTTCGTCGAAGTCGTTGACCGAGAAGATCGGCACGCCGTCCTTGTTGGGCATGACGCCGAAGTTTTCCGGGTGCACGTCGCCGAGGGCGAGGACCGTGGGCATGTGGCCATCGGTGCCCACCATGTCGCGGTAGAAGAGCAGCTGCGTGCCGCGGAAGAAGGCAAAGCGGGAGCCCGCAAGCTTTTCGAACTTCTGCTTGGCGCCGTGGGACTGGTCCTCGATCCGGGTCTGGTGATCCTCGCGCAGGGTGGCGCGGACATGGTTGCGCCGGTCTAGCCCGGTGAAGAGGCGCGGCGGGATGATCACGTCGCCCGCCGCGACGCGGCGGGCCAGATCGCGGAAGGCCTCGACCCGGCCCTCCGATTTCACGACCGGCTGGACGATTTCGGCCTTGGTCGCTTTCTCGGTGCCGACGCCGGGGGAGGCCTTGGCATTGGACTTGCCGTTGGTTCCGGTGTTGGCGGATTTCGCCTTGCCGGAGGCCTGGCTTGCCCTCCTGCTGGTGCCGGACGTCTGTTTGCTGCCGGTGCCGGTCGTCTTGCCGTTGCGCGTCTTCGTCGCGGCCATCTGCTGATCCTCCTGCGGTTCACGGGCAACGCGGTCGCGAAAACGGAAGTTCCTCTCTTGGCGGGGGCGGGGCCTTGCAAACCGGTCCCGCGCGGCGCAGGACAGCGGGGTTTGTGATTGCCCGGAGCCCGTTCATGAGCCTTGCCGAGACCCCCGTTCGCGACCCGGGCCAGATCACGCATGGCCGGGTGCTGCGCATCGCCGTGCCCATCGTGATCTCGAACGCGACGGTACCGCTCCTGGGGCTGGTGGACACGGGCGTGGTGGGCCAGATCGGCGAGGCGGCGCCGATCGGTGCGGTGGGCATCGGGGCCATGGTGCTGACGGCGGTCTACTGGATCTTCGGGTTCCTGCGGATGGGGACCACGGGGCTTGCCGCGCAGGCGCGGGGGCAGGGCAACGGGCCGGAGGTGGCGGCGCTGCTGACCCGCGCGCTGATGATCGGGCTGGGCGCCGGGGCGGTGATGATCCTGTGCCAGGTGCCGCTGTTCTGGGGGGCCTTCCGGCTGGCGCCCGCGAGCGAAGAGGTCGAGGATCTGGCGCGCGGCTACATGGCGATCCGGGTCTGGTCGGCGCCGGCGGCCATCGCGATCTACGGCATCATCGGCTGGCTGATCGCGGCCGAGCGGACGCGGGGCGTGCTGATGCTGCAAGTCTGGATGAACGGGGTGAACATCGCGCTCGACCTGCTGTTCGTGCTGGGCTTCGACTGGGGCGTGCGCGGGGTGGCCGTGGCGACCTTCATCGCCGAGTGGTCGGGGCTGGCCATGGGGCTGTGGCTGTGCCGGGCGGCGTTCCGTGTGCCGGACTGGCGCGACTGGGCGCGGGTCTTCGACCGGGCGCGGCTGGTGAACATGGCGCGGGTCAACTCGGACATCCTGATCCGCTCGGCGCTGCTGCAGGCGGTCTTCGTGTCCTTCCTGTTCCTGGCCTCGGACTTTGGGGACGTGACGCTGGCGGCGAACCAGGTGCTGTTGCAGTTCCTCGAGATCACGGCCTTTGCGCTCGACGGGTTTGCCTTTGCCGCCGAGGCGCTGGTGGGCCATGCGATCGGCGCGCGGGCGCTGGCCACGTTGCGCCGGGCGGCCTGGGTGTCGTCGCTCTGGGGGCTGGGGCTGGTGATCGGGCTGGCGCTGGGCTTCTGGTTCGGAGGCCCCTGGGTGATCGACCTGCTGGCCAAGGCGCCCGAGGTGCAGGCGGAGGCGCGGGTCTACCTGCCGTGGATGGCGGCGGCGCCGCTGCTGGGGCTGGCGGCCTGGATGCTGGACGGGATCTTCATCGGCGCGACGCGCACCGGCGACATGCGGAACATGATGCTGGTGTCCTTCGCGGTCTACGTCGCCTCGGTCGCGGTGCTGCTGCCGCTGATGGGCAACCACGGGCTCTGGGCGTCGCTCATGATCTGCTTCGTGGTGCGGGGGGTGACGCTGGCGCTGCGCTACCCGGCATTGGAGCGGGCCGCGGCCTGAGCAGAGGCGCGATTTGCCTCTGGTCACCGGGGCGTCTGCTGGCGTAGAGAGACCGGCAGCATCGCAGTGGGAGAGGGCAGATGGACGACCTCGTCAACAGCTTCATGACCGGTCCGGACGACAAGGGGCGCTTCGGCCTCTACGGCGGGCGGTTCGTGTCGGAAACGCTCATGCCGCTGATCCTCGAACTCGAGGAACAGTACGAGCACGCCAAGACCGACCAGAGCTTCTGGGACGAGATGGACTTCCTCTGGAAGCACTACGTCGGCCGGCCCTCGCCGCTTTATCATGCCGAGCGGCTGAGCGAGCACCTGGGCGGTGCCAAGATCTACATGAAGCGCGACGAGCTGAACCACACGGGCGCGCACAAGATCAACAACGTGCTGGGGCAGATCATCCTGGC
Organism: Allosediminivita pacifica; assembly: GCF_003054175.1. Taxonomy (GTDB): domain Bacteria; phylum Pseudomonadota; class Alphaproteobacteria; order Rhodobacterales; family Rhodobacteraceae; genus Allosediminivita; species Allosediminivita pacifica. Next base: position 13,391 of record NZ_QBKN01000031.1, on the reverse strand, counting down.
CAAGCGCATGGGCAAGGACCGGATCATCGCCGAGACCGGCGCCGGGCAGCACGGCGTGGCCACCGCCACGGTCTGCGCCAAGTTCGGTCTGAAGTGCGTGGTCTACATGGGTGCCCACGACGTGGAGCGCCAGCAGCCCAACGTGTTCCGCATGAAGCTGCTGGGCGCCGAGGTGGTGCCGGTGACCTCGGGCAGGGGCACGCTGAAGGACGCGATGAACGACGCGCTGCGCGACTGGGTGACCAACGTGCGCGACACCTTCTACTGCATCGGCACGGTGGCGGGGCCGCATCCGTATCCGGCGATGGTGCGCGATTTCCAGTCGATCATCGGCAAGGAAGTGCGCGAGCAGATGCACGAGGCCGAGGGCCGGCTGCCCGACACGGTCATCGCGGCGATCGGCGGCGGGTCGAACGCCATGGGGTTGTTCCACCCGTTCCTCGACGATCCAGATGTGCGTATCATCGGGGTCGAGGCCGGCGGCAAGGGTGTCGACGACAAGATGGAGCACTGTGCCTCGCTGACGGGCGGGCGCCCAGGCGTGCTGCACGGCAACCGGACCTACCTGCTGCAGGACGACGACGGGCAGATCCTCGAAGGCTTCTCGATCTCGGCGGGGCTGGATTACCCGGGCATCGGGCCCGAGCACGCCTGGCTGAAGGACGTGGGCCGGGCCGAGTATGTCTCGATCACCGACAAGGAGGCGCTGGAGGCGTTCCAGCTGTCCTGCGCGCTGGAGGGCATCATCCCGGCGCTGGAGCCGAGCCACGCGCTGGCGCATGTCATGAAGATCGCGCCGGAGCTGCCGAAGGACCACGTGATCTGCATGAACATGTGCGGTCGGGGCGACAAGGACATCTACGCCGTGGCCAAGCACTTGGGCTTCGACATGGGCTGAGTTCCTTCGGGACCTTTGCAGGATTGGAGGAGCGGCCTTGGCGGGCCGCTCTTCTTTTTTTTGGTAGAGGGCTTCTCTGGTCGGCGCTCCGCCTGGCCCGGAACGAGGGGCGGCAGCCTCGCCGGGCCAACGCTTCGGCCATTGCCTGAAACTTTCGTCGGTCATGCGGGTCCTGCCCGTGCTGCTGTGTAGCCCTGCTTCAGTGCTGCCAGATTCTGGGCCCAATCGCGCAAAGGTTCGATTTAGGTCAGGGAAGTGCCGATAGGTCGCCGAACATGACGCTAAAAGTTGCAATAAGGAAAGCGTCGGCGCGAGCCATGGCGCGGGGTGCGCTCATCCTCCGGGACGGGGGAACCTAATACCGGTCTGGCGCCAACGGCTTGGCGCCTGATCCTCAGCCTTCGGCGCAGTGCGCCTGAAGCACGCGCAGGGGAACGACGTCGAGCGCGCGCCGGTGCGTGGCGTCGAGGTTCACCTTCGGGGCGCAACCCTCATCGTGGGCTTGCAGAAACCGGCTGGCGCAGAGGCACCAGCTGTCGCCGGGCTTCAGGCCGGCAAAGCCGAACTCGGGGCGCGGGGTGCTGAGGTCGTTGCCCACGTAGGCCGAGAAGGCGAGGAACTCGGCGGTCATCACGGCGCAGACCGTGTGGCTGCCCTGGTCCTGCACGCAGGTGTTGCAGTGGCCGTCGCGGAAGAAACCGGTCATCGGCTCGGTCGAGCAGGGATGAAGCGCGTCACCCAGCACGTTGATTTCGGGATCTTTCTGTATCATGGCGCCTCGCTCAACTGATCGGCGACCTGCCGGAACATCCCGAGTGACTGATCGAAGGCGCCGTCCTTGCGGAAATCCCGGTCGGCGCCCGTCGTGGCGATGACCACGTCACTTGCCGGGTCAATGTAGACGTATTGGCCATAGACGCCGCGGGCAAGCAGTTCGCCGCCCTCGGCATCGGCGGGCATCCACCACTGGTAGCCGTAGCGCAGGGCGCCGGGCGCTGTGCTGGCGGAGGCGGTCGTGCTTTCGCGGATCCAGGCCTCGGGCACCACCTGTTCGCCCTCGACCCGGCCGTCCCGCAGGACCATCTGCCCCATGCGGGCATAGTCGCGGGTCATCATGTTGAGCCCGCCGAGCACGAAGGCCACGCCCTCGCCGTCGGTGACGTAGTAGGGTTCGCGCTCCACCCCGAGCGGCTGGATGATGTATTCGGACATGAGGTCGGGGATGCTGCGCCGGGTGGCGCCGCGCAGCACCATGCCCAGCACGTGGGTGTCGATCGAGACGTAGCGCCATTCGCTGCCCGGCTCCATGTCGGTCTCGTCGAGGCTCGCGGCGAAACCGTCCATCGACCGCCCGAGCGCGAGAACGCGGCCCATGCGGTTGATATCGCTCCAGAAATCCATGTAGTCCTCGTCGAAGACCACGCCGGTGGACATCTGCAGCACGTTGCGGATGGTCGCACCGTCATAGGCGCTGCCTTCGAGCTCGGGGGCGTATTTCGTCACCGGGTCGTCGAGGCTGTCGATGCGGCCCTGTTCGAGGACAACGCCGAAGAGCAGCGACAGGAAGGACTTGGCCACCGACCACGAGATCCGCAGGTCGTTCTCGCCGGTGCCGAGTTCGTAGCTTTCGTGCACCAGTGTCCCGTCGTGCAGCACGACGACCGAGGTCACGCTGCGCTCTTCGAGCCAGTCCTCCCAGCCTTCGGGCAGCACGAGGTCGCGGCCCGGGGGCAGTGGGGTGGAGGGGCCGTCGCCACGCAGCACCGGGACGGAGGCGAAAAGCTCGTCCATGTGGCTGAAGTTATGGACGATGCGCTCGGGATCGAAAAGCGTCACGACCGCGTGCAGACGCTTGACCTGCTGCCAGTTCCATGCGGCGCCCAGGGCGATGGCGCCGATGAGCACGGCAAGGACGATCGCCGTGATACGCAGGACTCGTGGCATGGTGTCTTCCCCCATGCGCGCAACGCTTTCACGCCGGGCGCGGACTGGCAAGTTCAGCGAAAGCGGTCGGCGAGTTTCTGGAGAGGGCTGCGGTCGTCCTGCGGTTCGGGATCGGGCGTGCTGTCAGCCTTCGGGGCCGCTTCGGCCTTTGGCTTGGGGGCGGGCTTTTCCGGTTTGCCGGTGCCCATGCGCTGGGCGATGGCGTTCTGGAAGCGCGAGCGGTCGCCGTCGGCGAGGTAGGGCGCCCCGTCGGCAAGCCCGCGCATGAGGTCGTCGAGCCACTCGGCGTCGGCGCGGGCGAAATCGTGCAGCACGTAGCCCGAGACCAGCTCCTTGCGGCCCGGATGGCCGATGCCGAGGCGCACGCGGTGGTAGGCCTCGCCGATGTGGGCGTGGATCGAGCGCAGGCCGTTGTGGCCCGCGTGGCCGCCACCGGTCTTGAGCTTGACCTTGCCGGGGGCGAGGTCGAGTTCGTCGTGAAAGACGGTCACGTCCTCGGGCGTCAGCTTGTAGAAGCGCATGGCCTCGCCCACGCTTTGGCCCGAAAGGTTCATGAAGGTCTCGGGCTTGAGCAGCACGACCTTGTCGCCGCCCAGGCGGCCTTCGGTCAGCTGGCCCTGGAACTTGGCCTTCCACGGGCCGAAGCCGTTCTCCTCGGCGATGCGGTCGACCGCCATGAAGCCGATGTTGTGACGCGTCTGCGCGTATTTGCCCCCGGGATTGCCGAGACCCACGAAAATCTGCACGTTGCCCTCCGAAGCGGCCTTGCCCCCCTATCTAGGCCAGCCACGGGGCGCTTCACAACCAAGCAGAGCAGGAGAGACGAGATGTACCTCACGATGAACCGCTTCAAGGTGGTGAAAGAGCAGGCCGCGGCGTTCGAGGAAATGTGGAAGAGCCGCGACAGCCACCTGACCGAGGTGCCGGGCTTCAAGAGCTTCCACCTCGTGAAGGGGCCGGAGCGGGAGGACCACATCCTCTATGCCTCGCACACGGTGTGGGCCGACGAGGAGAGCTTTGTCGCCTGGACCAAGTCAGAGGCCTTTCGCGCGGCGCACAGCGGGGCACGCAGTTCGTCCGGCATGTACCTCGGGCCGCCGGAACTGGAGGTCTTCGAGACGGTGCAGGCGCTGGAAACGTAGCGGGCTGCGCTCGACGTGCCGGAGACCCCTGAACGAGAAAGGCCCCCGCCGGGGAATGGCGGGGGCCTTGATGCGTGTCCGAGAGCGTCGCGCCGGGGCGCGGCAGATCACTCGTCTGCGGTCGCTTCTTCGGACTGGTCGACTGCGCCTGCGGGCACTTCGTCGGCTGCGACCTCACCCTCGTCCTCGTCGTCATCCGACGCGGCAAGACCGGAGGGCGCGGTGATGTTGCAGATCACGAAGTCGCGGTCGATGGTCGGCTTGACGCCGGCCGGCAGGTCGACCGAGGAGATGGTCAGCGTGTCGCCGATCTTCATCTTGCTGACGTCCGCGACGATCTTCTCGGGGATGTCGCCTGCGGTCACGATCAGTTCGACCTCGGGGCGGACGTAGGTCATCACGCCGCCGCGCTTGATGCCGGGAGCAACGTCTTCACCGACGAATTCGACGGGGATGAAGAGGTTGATCTTCGAGGCACGGCGCAGGCGCATGAAATCGACGTGCGTCGGCAGGTCCTTCACGATGTCGCGCTGGACGTCGCGGCAGATCACGCGGACGTCTTCCTGGCCCTCGACCTTGAGGTTGAAGAGGGTGGACTTGAAGCGGCCGGCCTTCAGGCGCTTCATCAGCTCGTTGAAGGGCAGCTGGATCGGAAGGGGATCCTTCTCGCCACCGAATACGATGCCCGGAACGTTGCCTTCGCGGCGAACCTGACGAGCGGCGCCCTTGCCTGTCCCCGTCCGTTCCTGGGCGATGAGATCGGGAATCTCGTCAGCCATTGTAGAACTCCTAAGATGTGGCGGGGTGCCTCCAAGGCTGTCACCCCGCGTGAAGGCCTGCCTGCTAACCGGAAAGGCCCCGGTTGGCAAGCGCGATTCGCGGTGTTTTGAAGGGTTTCCGGGGCGGTCGCGCGCGGGCCGATTTTGCCCCCGCCCCTTGCGGGGGCTCCGGGGCACAACTAAGACTCTAGCAACTTTTCGGGCTTAGGCCCGATCCTCAGCAAAACGGCAGGTGGGCGATGCAGGATCCCTTAGACACATACATGAACACGCTGGTGCCCATGGTGGTGGAGCAGACCAGCCGCGGCGAGCGCGCCTACGACATCTTCTCGCGCCTTCTGAAAGAGCGGATCATCTTCGTGAACGGCCCGGTTCACGACGGCATGTCGAGCCTGATCGTTGCCCAGCTGCTGCACCTCGAGGCGGAGAACCCGTCCAAGGAAATCAGCATGTACATCAACTCGCCCGGCGGGTCGGTCGTGGCGGGCCTGTCGATCTACGACACCATGCAGTACATCAAGCCCAAGGTTTCCACCCTGGTCTGCGGCATGGCGGCCTCGATGGGGTCGGTCATCGCGATCGGCGGCGAAAAAGGCCTGCGCTTTTCGCTTCCGAACGCGGAGTTCCTGGTGCACCAGCCCTCCGGCGGCGCGCAGGGCACTGCGGCGGACATCCTGATCTCGGCCAAGCACATCGAGCAGACGCGCGAGCGGATGTACAAGCTCTACATGAAGCATTCCGGCCAGGACTACGATACCGTCCGCGAGGCGCTGGACCGCGACAAGTGGATGACGCCCGAAGAGGCGGTGGACTGGGGCCACGTCGACGAGATCGTGACGAGCCGGGTCTCCCCGGAAGACGACAAGGGCGACAAGTGAACGTCCGGCTTCACGCCTTCGGGCGTGAGGCCAAATTTCGGATTGTCGAGGCGAAACCCGTGTCCTAAGCTGTCCGGAACTTGGCGGCCAGGTGCGCCGGGCACGGCGCCGAAATCGACGACACGGCCGGGAAAGGTACGATATGGCGACGACTTCAGGCAGCGACAGCAAGAACACGCTCTACTGCAGTTTCTGCGGCAAAAGCCAGCACGAGGTGCGCAAGCTGATCGCCGGCCCAACGGTGTTCATCTGCGACGAATGCGTCGAGCTGTGCATGGACATCATCCGCGAGGAGACGAAAGGCGCCGGCCTGAAGTCCTCGGACGGGGTGCCTTCGCCGCGTGAGATCGCCGAGGTGCTCGATGACTACGTGATCGGGCAGGCAAAGGCGAAGCGGGTGCTTTCGGTGGCGGTGCACAACCACTACAAGCGCCTCAACCACGCGGCCAAGAGCAGCGACATCGAGCTGGCGAAATCCAACATTATGCTGATCGGCCCGACGGGCTGCGGCAAGACGCTGCTGGCACAGACGCTGGCGCGCATCCTCGACGTGCCGTTCACCATGGCGGACGCGACCACGCTGACTGAAGCGGGCTACGTGGGCGAGGACGTCGAGAACATTATACTCAAGTTGCTTCAGGCATCCGAGTACAACGTTGAGCGGGCGCAACGCGGTATCGTCTACATCGACGAGGTCGACAAGATCACCCGCAAGTCCGAGAACCCGTCCATAACGCGCGACGTGTCGGGCGAGGGCGTTCAGCAGGCGCTGCTGAAGCTGATGGAAGGTACGGTAGCTTCCGTGCCGCCGCAGGGCGGGCGCAAGCATCCGCAGCAGGAATTCCTGCAGGTGGACACGACCAACATCCTGTTCATCTGCGGTGGCGCCTTTGCCGGGCTCGACCGGATCATCGCGCAGCGCGGCAAGGGGAGCGCCATGGGCTTTGGCGCCGACGTGCGGGACGAGGAATCGCGCAACATCGGCGAGGTCTTCCAGGATCTCGAACCCGAGGACCTGCTGAAGTTCGGCCTGATCCCCGAGTTCGTCGGCCGCCTGCCGGTCGTCGCCACGCTCGAGGACCTCGACGAGGAAGCGCTGGTCACGATCCTGACCCAGCCGAAGAACGCGCTGGTCAAGCAGTACCAGCGGCTCTTCGAGATGGAAGACACCGAGCTGACCTTCACCGACGACGCGCTGAGCGCGATCGCCAAGAAGGCCATTGCGCGCAAGACCGGGGCCCGGGGCCTGCGGTCGATCCTCGAAGGCATCCTCCTCGACACCATGTTCGAGCTGCCGGGCATGTCCGAGGTGACCGAGGTCGTCGTGAACGAGGAGGCCGTCACGTCCGACGCCAAGCCGCTCATGATCTACGCGGACCAGAAAAAGGAGGGCGCCTCTGCCAGCTGAGGCGGTTTCCATCGCGAAATACGGGGGCGGATCCGTGAGGGTCCGCCCCTTTTTAGTGGCCGTGCCGAGAGGTCGTGCCATGGCGGCGGGGCGGGCAGGTTGTCTTTCGAGGGCCCTCCGCAGAGCTGCGCATGGCAGCCACGGGGGGACATCCTGACGGCTGGCCCCCATGGGTCGTCGCAGATCGGGAAGAGCATGTCAGGAAGCGCACCCGGTCGTCGCCGCAGACTTGGCGGTACCGCGGGCGGCCCGGGCTCATGGTTGTCCCGCACATGAAAACGCCCGGCTCCCTCGGGAGAGCCGGGCGTTCGTATCGATCAGGGTGGCGGCGGGGCCGCCGTCCTGGCGCCGGTGCTCACGCGTGGGCGTAGACCGGGAATTCGCTCGCGTCGCCGTAGTCCTTGATCGGCTCGGCGTTCTTGAGCGTCTCCATGTCCTCTGCCGAAATCGCGAAGTCCACGTCGGCGTTGTTGCGCATGTGGTCGGGGTTCGCGGTCTTCGGCAGCGGCAGCAGGCCAAGCTCGAGGCAGTAGCGGATGCAGAGTTGCGGAACGCTGACGCCGTACTTGTCGGCCATCGAGGAGATTTCCTCGTTGTTGAGGATCTTGCCGTGGCCGACGGGCGAGTAGGCCTCGACGAGCATGCCGTTTTCCTTGCAGAAGTCGATCAGCTCGAACGGCGTGTTGCTCACGTGCGCGAGCACCTGGTTCAGCATCGGCTTCACCGTGGCGTTGTCGAGCAGGTTCTGCAGGTCGGGTTTCTTGAAGTTCGAAACGCCGATCGCGCGCAGCTTGCCTGCGTTATAGGCCTCTTCCATGGCGCGCCATGCGGCGAGGTTGCCTTCGAAGTAGCGCTCGTCGCCGCCGAAATCGCCCCAGGGCTGCGGGCTGTGGATGATCAGAAGGTCAATGTAGTCGAGGCCGAGTTCCTCGAGCGACCCGTCGATGGCCGCCTTGGCGTCCTCGTAGCTCTTGTGCGAGGCATCGAGCTTGGTGGTCACGAAGAGGTTGTCACGGGCGATGCCGCAGTTGCGCACGCCTTCGCCGACGCCACGTTCGTTCATGTAGGCCTGCGCGGTATCGATGTGGCGGTAGCCCATTTCCACGGCGGTCTTGACCGCATTGGCGACGTCTCCGTCCTCGATCATCCAGGTGCCGAGGCCCAGCTTTGGGATTTCGACGCCGTTGGAGAGTGTGTAGGTCTCTTCAAGGATCATTGGTTTTGCCTTTCTTCAAAGGCTCCGAAGAGCCGATCTTGTTGCCGGACCAGCGTTTCGCGGCGCTGCGAGGTTCCATGCGCGCCGCGTCAGCCGCGGCAGGTCGGAGACCCGGGCCGACGCCGCCGGTCCGTCGCGAAATAACGTAGTGCGGGGTCCCATCTCTGATAACTGAGCCCGACTTGCATTTACTCATGAGCGTGGCACATGAATGAGGCCGGGGTGGCTGCCAGAACATCCTGCCCGCCCAGCGAACGCGTCGAATTTTCGGAAGCGGGGTAGGGGGATGCGGCAGCCCGACCACTGGACCTTTGGCCGGCGTTTCGCCATAACGAGGCCGAGGCAGACAGGAGTCGTCCATGAAGTTCATCGACTATCTCATCCGCGCGGTCACGTGGTGGAACGGTGCGACGCTGAGCACGATGCTGCACACGTGGCGGCACGGAACCAAGGTGGGCGAGGACGAGCAGGGCAACGTCTTCTACCAGACCAAGGACGGCAAGCGTCGCTGGGTGATCTTCAACGGCGAGGCCGAGGCGACCCGGGTGAGCGCGGACTGGCACGGCTGGCTGCATTACACCTACAAGGAGCCGCCGACCGAGAAGCCGCTGCCGCATCGCGCCTGGGAGAAACCGCACCAGGAAAACCTGACCGGCACGGCGCTGGCCTATGCCCCGGCAGGGTCGATCCGGCGGGAGCATCCTGCCGAGCGGCGTGACTACGAGGCCTGGAGCCCCGAATGAGTCATTCGGCCGGTGAGGTCGTGGTCGGCGGTGTCGTGCTGGCCGGTGCGTTGGCTTTCGGACTGTATACCGTTCAGGTCACGGGACTGGAGTTCGGCGGCGCGGGCGATGGCTATCAACTGAGCGCATCGTTCCGGTCGGCCGAGGGTGTCGGCGTGGGCACGGACGTGCGGCTCGCGGGCGTGAAGATCGGTTCGGTCTCGGGCGTGGCCCTCGACCCGGAAACATACCGGGCCGAGACGACGGTGACGATCCGCGACGGTATCGAGATTCCCGACGACAGCGCGATCGTGGTGGCCTCCGAAGGGCTGCTGGGGGGGAGCTTCGTCGAGATCAATCCGGGCGGGTCGCCCTTCTACTATGGCCCGGGCGACCAGATTCAGGACACGCAGGGGGCGGTCAGCCTGATTTCCCTTCTCATGAAATTCGTGGGTGGCGAGGGCGGCTCCTGATGCGATGGATGGCGATGGCGCTGTTGTGCGCCCTTCCAGTCGGCGCGCTGGCGCAGGGCGAGGTGGAGGTCATTCCGCTCGATCCGGCGCCGGAGCAGGAGCAGCAGGCCCCGCAGGAGCAGTGGGTGCCGACCGAGGATGCCCTGCGCAACCGTCCCCCCGCGGGACAGCGCGAGCAAGTCACAAGCGGCACGGGTGCCGTGCTGCGTGCGCTGGACAAGCTCAACGCCAAGGTGAACGACGTCACGCTCGAGACCGGCAGTCATGCCACAACAGGGCGCATCGACATCGAACTGAGCGACTGCCGCTACCCGACGGGCGATCCCTCGGGCAATGCCTATGCGTTTCTGACGGTGCGCGAGGCGGGGGTGCCCGAGCCGGTCTTTCGCGGCTGGATGGTTGCCGCATCGCCGGCGCTCAACCCCATGGATCACCCACGCTACGACGTCTGGGTGCTGCGCTGCACCACCTCCTGACCTGACGCGGCAAGCGGTGTGGCGGCCAGATCCGCCCGCCGCTCCAGCGCCTCGGCCAGCAGCGTGCGATAGGCGGTGCGGCTGATCTCGATCCCGCCCAGCGAGGCGAGGTGCGGCGTCACGAACTGCGTATCGAAGAGGGTGAAGCCCGCCCGGCGCAGCAGGTCCACCAGCCAGGCCAGCGCGATCTTTGAAGCGTCGGTGCGGGTCGAGAACATCGACTCGCCGCAGAAGGCGCTGCCGATGACCACACCGTAGACACCGCCGACAAGGTCGCCCTCCATCCAGACCTCGATCGAGTGGGCCTGCCCATCGCGGTGAAGCTCGGTGTAGAGCGCCCGGATCTCGGCGTTGATCCAGGTTTCGTCGCGGTCGGCGCAGCCGTCGATCACGCGTTCGAAGGCCCGGTTCAGGGTGACCTCGTAGTCGTCGCGCCGCAGGCGCCGGGCAAGACTGCGAGAGATATGGAAGCCGTCCAGAGGGAAGATCCCGCGCCACCGCGGATCGACCCAGAAGATGTCCGGGTCGTCGCGGGTTTCGGCCATGGGAAAGATGCCGCTGCGATAGGCGTGCAGGAGCAGCTCGGGGGTCATGCTCATGGCGCTGCCCCCGGCGCGGACGGGCCCTGAGCGGGCCAGTCGTCCGATGAGAGGGGGCAAAACGCGCAGGTCATGCGCGGCACGCTACCCCTGCTCGAAGGTGCGCTCCAGCCACTTTTCGAGCCAGTGGATGTTGTAATCCCCGGTCAGGATGTCGCGCTCGGCCAGAAGCGCGTGGAAGAGCGGCACCGTGGTGTCGACGCCGTCCACGATCAGCTCGCCAAGCGCACGGTGCAGGCGCGCGAGCGCCTCGGGCCGGTCACGGCCGTGCACGATGAGCTTGCCGATGAGGCTGTCGTAGTAGGGCGGGATCTTGTAGCCCTGATAGAGGGCGCTGTCCATGCGCACGCCAAGGCCGCCCGGTGCGTGGTACTGCGTGATCTGCCCCGGCGAGGGCGAGAAGTTCGGCAGTTTCTCGGCGTTGATGCGCACTTCGATGGCATGGCCGAGGATCTGCAGATCGTCCTGCGTGAACGAGAGCGGCTGACCTGCGGCGACGCGGATCTGTTCGCGGACGAGATCGACGCCGAAGATGGCCTCGGTCACCGGGTGTTCCACCTGCAGGCGCGTGTTCATCTCGATGAAATAGAACTCGCCGTCCTCATAGAGGAATTCGATGGTGCCGGCACCGGCGTAGCCGAGCTCGGCCACGGCGTCGGCGCAGATCTTGCCGATGCGGGCGCGGTTCTCGGGGGTGATCTCGGGGCCGGGGGCCTCTTCGAAGACCTTCTGGTGGCGGCGCTGGAGCGAGCAGTCGCGCTCGCCTAGGTGCACCGCGTTGCCCTTGCCGTCACCGAAGACCTGGATCTCGATGTGGCGCGGCTTTTGCAGGTACTTCTCGATGTAGACCTCGTCGTTGCCGAAGGCGGCCTTGGCCTCGGCACGCGCGGTCTGGAAGGCGCGCTGCATGTCCTCGGCGCTCTGGGCGACCTTCATGCCACGGCCGCCGCCGCCGGCGGTGGCCTTGACGATGACCGGGTAGCCCATCTCGGCACCGAGCTGCATGGCCGTCTCCAGGTCGGGCACGCCGCCCTCGGAGCCGGGCACGCAGGGCACGCCGAGCTTCTTCATGGTCTCCTTGGCCGAGATCTTGTCGCCCATGACCCGGATGTGTTCGGCACGGGGGCCGATGAAGGTCAGGCCGTGGTCCTCGACCACCTGCACGAAGCGGGCGTTTTCCGAGAGAAAGCCGTAGCCGGGGTGGATCGCTTCGGCACCGGTGACCTCGCAGGCCGAGATGATGGCCGGGATCGAAAGGTAGCTGTCGGTGGAGGAAGCGGGCCCGATGCAGATGGTCTCGTCCGCCATGCGCACGTGCATGGCGTCGGCGTCGGCGGTGGAATGGACCGCGACACTGGCGATGCCCATCTCGCGGCAGGCGCGGATGACGCGAAGCGCGATTTCCCCGCGGTTGGCGATGAGGATCTTGTCGAACATGACGGGCCCTTACTCGAGGATGACCAGGGGCGCGCCGTATTCGACGGGAGCGCCGTCCTCGACGAGGATGCGCTTGACGGTGCCCGCGCGGGGGGCGGGGATGTGGTTCATGGTCTTCATCGCCTCGACGATCAGCAGCGTATCGCCTTCGGAGACGGTGGAGCCGACCGCGATGAAGGACGGCGTGCCGGGTTCGGGCTGCATGTAGACCGTGCCGACCATGGGCGAGGTGACCGCGCCGGGATGGGCGGCGGGATCCTCGGGCATCTCGGGCTCAGAGGCGGCGGCCGGAGCGGCCGGTGCGGCGGCGACCGGGGCAGGGGCCGGGGCTGCGACGGGCGCGGGGGCTGCGACGGGCTGGTTGCGGCTTACCTGCACATCGAGGCTGTCGTCCTCACCGAAGTCGCGTTTGACCCTGAGTTCCGTGAGGTCGTTCTCACGGAGAAGTTCTGCCAGTGCCTTGATGAAGGCCACGTCCGCGTCATGCCTGTCGTTGCTCATGCGATCCTCGCCGGAAGTTGCAGCGGTGCGGGATCTGGGATCCCGCCCGTTTCGGCGCGGTTATAGGGCAAGCCGCGGAGAGAGAAAAGCGATGGGCTGCGACAATCCGCACATCGCATCGCCTTAAAATTCAGAGCTGGACCCGGGTTTCCGGCAGGGCAGGGACGACGGCGGCGATTGCGGCGCGATCCTCGAGTGCGGCGACAGCGGCGCTGGCGGCGTCGGTGCGGGTTGCGGCTTCGCCGCGCGGTGTGTCCTCGGTGGCGGGACGCGTGGTCTCGCCGCGGGCCACCTCGGCCTCGCTCTCGGCGGCCTCGGCCCGGGCCTCGGCGGCTTCGGCGCGGGCCTCGGCCTCCTCCGTGCGTGCGTTCTCGTTCGCGGGGACCTGGTCGTTCAGGAGCTGCGTGATGCGGATCTGGACGATCGACGGCGGGGCGATATGGGTCGCGGGATCGGGGCCGCCACCGACAAGGCGCCAGAACCGCGTGGGCGGCTGGCCGTGATTGAGCTGCGCGTCAGGGTCGCGCGCCTGCGTGATCGGCGGAACCCACTGATCGGGGTTCGGCTGCTCCTGTGCCGCCTGCGGGCCGAAAGGTTGACCCGTCCAGAGCGGCGAAGAGCTCATGGTCGTACCAGTCAGCATGACGCTGCTCCATCCAGTGCCCCCACCGGAATCGGGTATTCTGCTTTATCAAGATGCCACCCGGGGCCGGTTCGGTGAAGGTGGTTTCGGGGCTGTTGGTTAACGCCGCCTGGCCGTGCGGCGTTGATTAGAAACGAAAAGGGGCGGGCCTCTGGCCCGCCCCCGTTAATGATGATGCGCCTCAGCCTTTGTTCATGCGGTGTTCGATGAGGTCGTCGACGACGGAGGGGTCGGCGAGTGTTGATGTGTCGCCGAGGCTGTCGTGGTCGTTTTCG
>NZ_QBKN01000030.1 GCF_003054175.1 Allosediminivita pacifica | reverse complement strand
TCGCGCACATTGCGAAACGCACTCCCCATCATGAGATGGGTATCACCTCGCAGTGCCGGAGCTCATCTACAACGTGGGGCGCAGCCGCCGCTTACAAACAACTTGACGATCCCCTGCGACGTCATCTTCGGATGCACGGACGATCACGCCGGGCGCCTCTACTTGAACCGCGTGGCGCACTTCTACCTGATCCCGGTCATCGATGTCGGGCTGGTCCTCATGCCCCGTGACGATGGTGAGCCCGGCCTCCTCGAGATGGCCGCGCGGGTCAGCGTGCTGTTTCCCACGTCGGCGTGCCACGGCTGCCGCGGCACAGTCGATCGCGTCAGGGCTCGCGAGGAGGACCTCCAGCGATCGGACCCCGCCGAATATGAACGGCAGAAGACCGAAGCCTACGTCCGCGGCGGAGGTAATCCCGCGCCGGCCGTCGTGACCTTCACCTCCGAGGCCGCCACCATGGCAGTGAACGAACTTCTTGCCGGTCTCGTCGACTTCCGCGGCGGCGGCGGATGGACATGGCAACGCTATCGCAAGCTCGACAAGGGCTTCGAGCGTTCGCAGGCAGCGCAGCCCCGGTCCGACTGCCCGGTCTGCGGCAGCGAGGAATACTGGGGTCTCGGCGACATCGATCCGTTCCTGGATCGCATCGGGTGAGCGGGATGATGATCGACATTCTGCGGAAGTGCCTCGAGCTCTTCCGCCTCATTCCACGAAGTGACCTGCTTGCCAGGGTAACACCCACACACCCGACGCCGGATCAGATCGTGCCGGGGGAGATGACCATCGTGCGCGATGGCGTCGACAAATGGGCCTGCTTCCACTGCCCTGGTGGGTGCGGCGAGACCATCAAGCTGTCCCTCAGCAAGAACCGGAGGCCCAAGTGGACGGCCATGTCAGACTGGCTGAGGCGCCCGACCATCTCGCCGTCGGTCCGCCAGACGAACGAATGCCGGTGTCACTTCTGGATCCGGCAGGGGCGGATTGACTGGTGCCGCGACAGCGGTTCCCGATCAAGATGACTGCGCAGCTTTCGGGCCAGAGGCCAAATGACTTCATAGCCAGCAGCGATCTCGTTGCGGACATTCGTTCGTGCCGCAGCAAAAGACTACTCTCCGCCCAACTTGGGCGCATCACGGTCCACGCCGGGTCGCATACCGGCGTTCCTCGGATCGGCATCGCCGATCTCTTTGTCGGTGATAGGCCCACGGGCACACCTGTGCCACGCCTGGGCCCTCGGGAAGTGAGGCCGAAGCCTCACCCGAAGGGATCGTATTCCGAGACGATCACGACCTCGTCTCCGTCGATTTCATCGGCGGGGACGGCGCCATAGGTTCCATCACCTGCCTGGAAGACGACGATCGAGACCATGAGCGTGGCGGCGAGGGAGGCGGCGAAGGCGTGAGCATCTTTGCGGGACATCTGTTTGGCTCCTGTCTTGGAGGCGGAGGACCATCCCCCGCGCGACAGGACCCCGCAGGCCCGAAGACTGGCTGACATCACCGGGTGCGTTCGGCTCGTCCGAATCCACCCGGCGGCACGGGTTCGCCCGTAGTCCGACCCCTCGCGGGTTGATCTCGAAGACAGGATTCGGGGCAAGGAAGGGAATGGCGAGCGGGGGATGGTGCAACCGCTGACTGGAGCCGGGTGTCCCGCTGAGGGACTGTTGCATTATCGCGCTTGTGTCGAACGTGCGCCTGATGGCCCAGTTGGTCACGCGGCGGTTTTGAACAGGCTGGCGATGAATTCGATCTCGCCGATGACGCCGGGTTGTTTGACGTGGATATGGCCGCGTTTGATGCTCCGGATAGTCTCGATTCCGCTCAGGGTGGCTTTGGCGGTTCGCAGCGATCGGAAGCTTTGCCGGTAGCCAAGAAGCCGTTTCAGGGCGGCGTGGTCGCTCTCGATCAAGTTGTTTCGCCATTTCCGGTCGATGTGACGGATGCTTTCGAAGTGTGGGTCATATCGATGGTTGATCTCGCGGATAACGCGCCGGTAGGCGTGGGCCTTGTCGGTGCAAATTGTCACTGGTCGATGGAGCCGCACCCGCTCGATCGCCTTGCGCAGGAAAGCTCTCGCGGCCTTCGCATTACGCCGTGCGGTCAGCCGAAAATCGACCATTTGACCGTTCGCATCGATTGCCCGCCAGAGGTAGCGCCACTTGCCTCCGACACGGATATAGGTTTCATCCACGTGCCAATCGACGCTCGCCCGGCGCAGATGCTTCTCGGTTCGCTTGGTCAGTTCCGGACCAAATTTCTGAACCCAGCGATACACTGTCGAGCGATCAACGGTGACGCCGCGCTCTGCTAGAAGATCGACGACATCCTGGTAGGACAGTGGATAGCGCAGGTACCAGCGCACCGCACATAAGATGGTGTCGCGCGGAAAGCGGTGATGTTTGAAAGGTGGCTTACGCGGCATACTGGCCCTCAAAGGCAACAGCCTCGCTGCCGATCCCACATAATGCAACAGTCCCGGATTCATTGATTCCACATTGACATAGCCCCTACAGTAACTAGAGCTTCAAGGGCAAAAAGTGGATATTCGTCCAGCAAGAAAGGCGCCCTGCGGAGGCTTGAAGCTAGCCGCCCCCTTGAAACGACGCGGTTGGAGCAACGCTTGCCGGTACGAAGCGATCAGAATGAGTGAGGTAGACATGCAGAAACGAAACGCGCCGATTATCGCAGCGACATTGGTGCTTGCTGGCTGCGCGGTGCCAACGCTGGACGACGGCGGCGCTCGCAACGAAGTGGGAAGTGTTCCCGAGGCCGTCATTGCCCTTGCTGCGCCTGGTCAGGATCTCACCACGGCGCGGCTTCGTCCCGAGGATGGCTGTTATTGGTATGAACACAGCGGTCCGGTGGAAAACACCTTGGTTCCGCTACGCTCGGCAGGTGGCAACCCCATCTGCACTTCGCGCCAGTCCTGATCAGCCCATAGATGCGTCAAGCCCACGCGTAACACATGATGCGCCAGTCAACTTCTCGGGGTGACGCTGTCTTCCGCCGAGTACAGGAATGCCGTCGAGCCAATCTCGACGTTGGGATAGAGATCATTGATGTGTGCCATGACCATTCGGACGCAGCCGGAACTCGCTCGGCCGCCGATGCTTCTCGGTTGAGGCGTGCCGTGAATGCGTAGATAAGTGTCGCGGTTCCCGACAAAGAGATAGAGGGCGCGCGATCCGAGCGCGTTCGCAGGTCCGGGTTCCACACCGTCGGCGGAATCGGCGTAGAGTTCGGGATCGCGTTTGATCATGTTCTGCGTCGGTTTCCAATGCGGCCATTCGACTTTGCGCTTGATCGTATACGTGCCCGGTTCGTACAGTTTGCCGCGGGCGATCGCCACGCCATAGCGCATTGCCGTGCCGCCCTCTTCGATGTGATAGAGATAGCGCGCAACAGCATCGACATGGATATCACCGGGTACAAGTCCGTCCTTCGCGAGGACCCGCTGTGGCAGGAAGCGAGGGTGAAGGCCCCAAGGGTTGGACGTGGCCGGGTCGTAGCCGGGAGGTGTAACCTGTGCGTCCCAAGCTGCCTTCTGCGCATCGGTAGGCCACGTGTCTGCAAGGAGCGGGCTGGATATCGACGCCGAAAACAGCGCGGTGGTCGTTTGGATGAAATGGCGTCTTGTCAGCATCTTTTCTGATCCCTTCACAAATTTCACAGCGGCCCGAACCCTGCCCTGAACGCATTGACGTTCGTCCAGGAAAGCTTGCGGACAGAACTTGTACGTGCCCAGGTGCCGCTCCTTGTCGGTCGTCATAACCCCTACAGCTGCTGGAGGCTCAAGAAAAATCTTTGTTACCAGGATCTGTCACTGGCGTTTGGAGGCATTCACGACACGTTCAATGCTCATGAGCGGCCTGCGGCGCGAGCCATCGGGACAAGTACAACCGCTCGAGGATAAAGACCGCCACAATTCCGGAAACTGCGTAGAGCACGATGACCGGGTCGCTCTGGAGCTTCATCGCCGTGAAAGCCACCAGCACCACCGCGTCGAGCGTCAGGGCGGTCAGCAGCACGAGGCCGGACGCTCCGATTTCTTCACGCCGGTAGCGGAAGACGCCCCAGTGCACCACCATATCCATGACGAGATAGAAGAAGGCGCCGAGCGAGGCGATCCGGCCCAGATCGAAGAACACCGCGAGCGTCGAAGCGATGACAACGGTATAGACCAGGGTGTGCCGCTGGATCGGTCCGGACATTCCGAAATGGCTGTGCGGGATCATCTTCATGTCGGTCAGCATCGCCAGCATCCGCGACACCGCGAACACGCTGGCCAGCACACCGGACGCGGTGGCGACCGCTGCAAGTATGACGGTCAGAAGGAAGCCTGTCTGACCCAGTGCGGGCTCTGCCGCCTCGGCCAGCGAATAGTCGCGCGCCGCGACGATCTCGTCGATGGTCAGACTCGATCCGACGCCGAATGCCACCAGCAGGTAGACGGCCACGCAAATCCCGATCGAAAGCATTATCGCCCGACCCACGTTGCGGTTCGGCTCGGTAATCTCGGACCCGCTGTTGGTGATCGTGGTGAAGCCCTTGAAGGCCAAGATCGCGAAGGCCATCGAGGCGATGAACCCGGTCACACCATAGGCTTGCGCCGGGTCGGATGCGGCCGCGAACCGAAAGCCGCTGGACCAGATCGCGGCAATGCCGAACAGCCCGATGCCGCCGATCTTGATCGCCGCCATGACCAGCGAAAACAGCCCGACCGACCGATTGCCCGCGATGTTCACGACGTAGGCGAATACGATGACACCCACGGCGAGGATTGGCACCAGTGGCCCACCATCGATATCGAAGGGTCGCAGGACATAGGTGGCGAAGGTACGGGCGACGAGACTCTCAGCGATCACCATGCTGAGTGCCATCAACAGCGCGGCCCCGGCCGCAACAGCCCCGGGACCATAGCATTTCTGCAGGATCATCGCGATTCCGCCGGAGGAGGGCCACTTGTTGGACATCCGGATGTAGCTGTAGGCGCTGAAACCGGTGACGATTGCGCCCGCGATGAAGGCCAGCGGGAAAAGTGGTCCGGCCAGCTGTGCGATCTGCCCGGTCAGCGCGAATATGCCGGCCCCGATCATCACGCCGGTTCCCATTGCGACAGCCCCTCCAAGGGTAATCGAGCCTTCGCGGTAGGTGTCGCTTCTATTTTCGTTCTGCATTCCGTCCTGCCTTGGTTGTTTTCGCACCGTCCAGAACGGGTCCAGATTGCCAGCGAAAGTCACAATGATCATGGCGGCCGGCAATGGTCTTGGGCCGTACGAGCCTTCGGCCCCACTTCTCGGCTACCGGGAAATCGAGCGCGCACCACGTGGCGGTGCAAAGTTCCGCGTCGTCGTGATGGGCGAAGAACTCGGCCACTGGGCACTTCGTGCAGTCGAACGCGACGACATCCTCACCCGCTTCGACATCCCGCCAGCCATAACCTGGTGGCCCGAATGGGAAGCGGCGGAACATGTCGGTCGCGATCCGCAGCCGTTTTACCGGATCTGCGGTGATCGTGCGAGCCAGTTCCCAGGGGGGATCGGCCATTCGCCGGTAGATATCCCAGCCGATCGCATGGATTAGCGCGTGGCTTTGCGCGGGCGACCGACCTTGCGAGACAAGGGTCCGGTGCAGTGCCAGGGTCAGCGCCGCAAGATGCGTGGTCAGGATTGCGCCGGTGTTCGGCTGAAGCGGAAGATCCGTCTCCAGAACATCGTATGTCGCCCAGGTCTCGGCAAGCACTCGCTCCGTCTCCCGCCCCAGGTGGCGCTGCGCGAAATGGTGAAACAGCGCCATAAGCCCGGCCCTTCCAAGGCCCCTGTCCGCCGGCCCGAAGGCGCCCATCACGCTTTCCCACATGCCGTGGATCGCTGAGCGGTCCCAGCTCTCGTCAATCGCTTCGGCGGGCGGCATGGCGCCGGTCAGCAGAAGTTCGGGAAGAACCTGGGAAATGCGCCCTAGCGGATGGCTTGTTGCAAGCCTTGCGGCCACCTCCCGCGCAATGAAGGGCCGCGAAATTTCGTCGAAGCGGGCTTCGGGTGCCAGTTCGAACAGAAGCGCCTCGGCCGTCGTGAGCGCCTTGGCGTGAAGCATGAGCGAGGCGGGAAAGACGAACCCGGCGCGATAGCCCGCACGCATCATCGCGAGGTATGTCCGCGCAAGGCTGGCTTCACGCGAGGGTGCCGCATAGAACCGGGCGGCGAGGTCGTTGAATGCCTGCCGGAAGTGCGCGTGATCCGCGCTTGGCAGCGGCTTGGTCTGCTGGTTGAAATGATGGTAGGCGCGCCGGGTCTGCCGCTGCGCCACGGCCATCCAGTAGAGCACGAAGCGGTCCCGCTCGGCCGGGTTCAGTTCGCCATACATGCCGAAGTCGAGCAACGTGAAAGTGCCATCGGAGTGAAAGACGATGTTGCCGGGATGGAGGTCGGCGTGAAACAGGCCGTCCGAGACGAACATTCTGAGCAGCATGGACACCAGCCGGTCGACCAGTGCGGATTGAGTTGATCCCGAAAAAGTGGCCGCCGCCTCGGACAAGCGCATGCCCCCGACCCAGTCCATCGTTAGCACGCGGGCCGTGGTGTGGTCGGGGAAGGCCCTGGGGACACGCACACCTTCCTGTCCGGCGAGATTTGACCGAAACCTTTCCATGACGCGGGCTTCGGCCTGAAAATCCAGTTCCCCCATCGAATAACGCCGGAATTCTGAGAGAAACGCCGGCAGGTTTGTACGGCGAAGTCGTCGCGGCGCCAGCACACGCAGGAGCCGAAGCCCGAACTCTAGTGCATCGAGGTCGCGGCGGAACAGCGCCTCCAGTCCCGGGCGCTGCACCTTGACGGCAACGGTCGTGCCGTCTTTCAGTCTCGCCTTGTGCACTTGTGCAAGCGACGCGGCAGCGATGGGCGCGGACTCGAAACTGTCAAAGGCCGTCTCGAGCGGCGCACCGAGTTCCTCCTCGACCACGCGCCGGATCGTCGCGAAATCCATCTCGGGCGCGCGCTCCTGTAATTCCGCCAGCCGTGCGATGTAGCTTTCGGGCAGGATGTCGGGGCGGGTGCTGAGAATCTGTCCTAGCTTCACGAAGACCGGGCCGAGCGTGATTAGGTCCTGCGCAAAGCGGTCTGATGGGCGCATGTCGCAGCCATCAGGGTCGTAGCGCCGAAGCGCCCAGATGTCCGGCGACAGGGTGGTGAGAATGCGGACAAGCCGGAGCAGGTTCCCGACTGGCTTCATGCCCGATCTCCCGCAGCTCCGCTGGACCACGTCTCGATCGGCATGTCGGGAAGAAACCGGCGCAAGGCGTCGAATGCCTCGGCCAGCGTCAAATGGTCGACGATGGTTGTGGAGCCGCGCAGTGGTTTCTCGCCTGCGTTGACAGCGCGGATCGCCGCCAGGATCATCGCGGCCGTAACCTCTGCCTGGTCGCCGGCCGCGAGATGCCGGTCGCTCAGAACGCCGCCGTCTGGCCCCAGCGCTTCGACCGCGATCCGGGTGCCGACGCGCCCTAGCGGTGGTAGCCGCATCAAGATGCGCGTCAGTCCACGCTTGTGCCGGGCCAAGGCGGGCCCGAGGCCTAAGCGCAGGAGCAGGCCGGTCAGGTGCGTCGCATAAGGCGGATGGAGCGCCAGAAAGGTACGGACCCGGAGAGGCGAGCGCCTCCCAGTTTGTCCTACGATACCCTGCTGTGCGAAGCCGAGGCCGAGCGCCGTCTGCGACCTCCCGCCCCGCTCGAAGATAAAGCGGCGGCGCAGATCCCCGGGTCGCACCGTTGTGCTTGTGGCACCGGAAACTTGGTACTTGTCTGCCAGGGCGCCGATCGACCATTCTGTCGCGGCGCTACCGTAGTGGCGCCCCATGCCGAGTTCCAGACCGATGTCGATGCTCGCGCATTCTTCGGTTTGCGCGGCATCTGCAGCTATCAACGTGCTGAGGCCCGGCGCGGCGCCGACGCAGACGACGCCGATACCCGCGCCGCCGTTCGCCGACACCTCCTGTCTGATCAACTCCACATAGTCCGGAGAGGCAGAGGTTTCGAGGAAATTTCCGCCTGCGCGAACGACATCGGCCGCGACCGACGGTGGAGTGGCCTCAGTCAGGTTGACCACTGTCGCGCCAAGCGGAATTCTTGCGGCAGCATCGGTGGCCGCGATGTTCAGACGAAGTGTCTTCACCCGATCGTCCGACGCCCTGCCCCGGCGCGAGACAACCAGAACGCTGGCCGCCGTGTGATCCAGCAACAGAGATACCAATCGATTGCCGACATCGCCCGTGCCGCCGATCAGTACGATCATCCCCAAGGTATCCATTGCCAGATCAACTCGCCGCGCCATCACTGGATTCCGTTGGCGCGTTGCAGCTCGCGGATGTAGGTGACGATCACGGCGACCGTTTCATCCGTCATCCCTTCGACGGGCGGCATGTCACCGAAACCCCAGTGGTGCGCCTGCACCCCGGTCATGGCGGCCCTAAGGAAGGCCGTATCGCCGTGATGACCGGGTTCGTAGATTGGATGGACCAACGGCGGGCCATTGCCGGTTCCGCCGGCTGCGTTGATGCCGTGGCAAGACGCACAGGAGCGTTCGAATGCAACCTGGCCGAAATAGCCGGGCGCACTCAGGGTGTCCGGCACCTTGACGGTCTCGGGGTCAGGTGCCGGGCGTCCTGCGTCGGCCCCGTGCATCTGCGTGCTAACCCGTGGCCGGTCGCGTCCTTCGTCGGACTGGGCGAAGAGACTCGTCGCGAGTCCGCCGATAACAAGCACCGCAATTGCGGACCGCGTCGCAGTCATCCTGTGCATTCTTTCGGGCTCCTTTCTATGAATGTCTCGCCTCGCTTCATCGGCTGGCACCCACGGGCGGACGTTGGATGGGAACGAAAGCGGGAACGCGGCTTGCATATCTGTCCCAGCTTTCGCCGAACCGTTCGCGGCTGTCGGTTT
Source organism: Allosediminivita pacifica (assembly GCF_003054175.1). Classification (GTDB taxonomy): domain Bacteria; phylum Pseudomonadota; class Alphaproteobacteria; order Rhodobacterales; family Rhodobacteraceae; genus Allosediminivita; species Allosediminivita pacifica. The sequence continues at coordinate 45,641 of NZ_QBKN01000030.1, read as the reverse complement.
CTTCGGCACGCGCAAGGCGGGCGTACATCCAGACCAGAACCGGGAACATGGCGAGCGTCAGGATGGTTGGCCACTGCACCAGAAAGCCCAGCATGATGAGAACGAATCCCACGTATTGGGGGTGGCGAATCCGGGCATAGGGGCCTGTCGTGGCCAGCCGCCCCTGCCTTTGCGCCGTCCATAGATGGTGCCAGGCCACGGATATTAGCCAGAAGCCGCCTCCGATCAGCGCGATACTCAGGATATGGAAGGGGCCGAAATGCGGGTTTGACTGCCATCCGAACATCATTTCGGGAAGATGTCCGCTATCGTGGGCCAGCCAGTCGATATCGGGCCAGGTCGATTGCAGCCAGCCGGACAGGACGAAGATCGTCAACGGGAACCCGTACATCTCGGTGAAGAGCGCCACAATGAAGGCGCTGAACGCCCCGAAACTCCGCCAGTCGCGTTTGGTCTGCGGTTTGAAGAAGCTGAAGGCGAAGATGATGAAGACCGCGGAGTTGATGAACACCAGCAGCCAAAGACCGTATGAGGCACCGGCATCGTCCATTATTCATCATTCCCCTTGCCGTGACTGCCATGCCCTCCGTGGCCCCCGTGCATGAAGAAGTGCATCCCAACGCAGAGCAGCAAAGGCAGCCAGATCAGCAATCCGCTGCCGAGGATGTGCACCCGGTGCTCGTAGCCCAGAAGAAGGCCACCTGCCGTCAGGGCGACGATCAGATAAATGCCGGCGCGCGACCGCCAGAACGAGGGGGGCGCGATCGTCCCTGAGTCTCCGTCCGAGCCGTCCAGTTTTTCCGGGTCTTTGGGGGCAACGTCAGAAACGAGCCTTGGTTCTTCTTTCATCGAGTATTCTCCTGCCAGTCAATGCCGCTCGCGGTATCGGCGAGAGCGGTCTCCAGCGCCACGCGCGGCGAGATCCCATCAAGCGGACGGATCGCGGCATCCAACCGCCGGGCGGCGTTATAGCCACGCGCCGCCGCCTCGGTCGGCGCCGAGCCGTAGGCACTGCGGTAGCGCGCGGCAAAGCTGTCCGTATCGTCCTCGGTCGCCCAGCCGTTCGGAAGCGCGCCGGGACGCAGCACGACGCCGGCGAAAGCCAGCGATGCGACCGCGGCGGATGCGTCCGGCTCCGGTCCCATCACGACCAGGACGTCGGGCGGTGTACGAGGCGTCCCGATCAATCCGGCGACCCGCCCGGCCGCGTCAGCAGGCAGCGGCAGAACCTGCACATCCACCCCCCCGAGATGGCCATCGGATGTTTCGGCGGGATGCCCGTCGCGCTCGTCTGCTGCCAGAAGGAACCCGTTGACCGCCTGGGCGAGTCGCGCCTCCGGTTTCTCACCGGTCACCAGAAGCGCGGCGGTGAACTCGTGCGCAATCGCCGCATTCGCGGTGATGGTGAACCCCAAAGCCGCCAGTGCACCTCGAACGATATCAGGTCTCATACTCTTGCACCCCTCAGCCGCAGGGAATTGAGCACCACCGAGATCGATGAGGCGCTCATGGCAAAGGCAGCAAACATCGGACTGATGAGGATACCGAAGAAGGGGAAAAGAACCCCCGCTGCGACGGGCACGCCGGAAGCGTTGTAGATTAGGGCGAAGAACAGGTTCTGGCGGATGTTGCGCATGGTAGCCCGCGCCAGCCGACGCGCGCGCACGATCCCGTCGAGGTTGCCTTTGACCAAAGTGATGCCCGCGCTTTCGATGGCCACATCGGCGCCAGTGCCCATGGCGATGCCGACATCGGCCTGCGCGAGCGCGGGGGCGTCGTTGACGCCATCCCCGGCCATGGCGACCTTGTGGCCCTCCTGCTGCAATTCCTTGATGATCCGCGCCTTGTCCTCGGGCAGCACGTCGGCCCGGATCTCGTCGATGCCGAGCCGTGCGCCGATGGCCTTTGCCGTGCGCTCGTTGTCGCCGGTCGCCATGATGACGCGGAACCCCAGTTCATGCAGATCCTCGATGGCGGCGGGTGTGGTTTCCTTCACCGGGTCGGCGACAGCGACAAGACCGGCGATCTCGCCATCCAGCACCACGAACATCACCGTCTCGCCCTCGTCGCGGCGGGCATTTGCCTTGGCGGTCAGGTCGCCCGCCTCGAGCCCCAATTCGCGGATCATCGCCAGATTGCCGAGCGCGACGGCCTGGCCGTCGACGATCCCCTTGACGCCCTTGCCGGTGACCGCCTCGAAGTCGTCCGCATCCGCCATCTTCACACTTCGCTCCTCCGCTCCCCTTACTATCGCTTCGGCAAGAGGGTGCTCCGATCCGCGTTCGAGCGATGCGGCGAGACGCAGGACCTCCGCCTCGTCGTGACCGCGCTCGGGCAGGACGGCGACAAGCTGTGGTTTGCCCATCGTCAGCGTCCCGGTCTTGTCGACGATCAGGGTATCGACCTTCTCGAACCGCTCCAGAGCCTCGGCGTTCTTGATAAGTACTCCGGCCTGGGCCCCCCGCCCCGTTGCCGTCATGATCGACATCGGGGTTGCAAGCCCAAGGGCACAGGGACAGGCGATGATCAGAACCGCGACGGCGGAGACGAGCGCATAGGACAGTGCAGGCGCCGGGCCCCAGAGCCCCCACGCGATGAAGGACAGAATTGCAACACCGATCACGGCCGGGACGAAATATCCCGCCACCTTGTCGGCATATTTCTGGATCGGTGCGCGCGATCGTTGCGCGTTGGAGACCATCTCGACGATCTGCGCCAGCATCGTGTCGGACCCGACCCGCGTCGCCTCCATCACCAGGCTGCCGGTGCCGTTGATCGTGGCACCGGTCAGCGGGTCGCCCTCGGTCTTCTCGACCGGCACGGGTTCACCGGAGATCATGCTTTCGTCGACCGAGGACCGGCCTTCCAGAACCACGCCATCTACCGGCACCTTGTCGCCGGGCCGCACGCGCAGCCGGTCGCCGACCTGCACGTCCTCCAGTGGGATTTCCTCCTCAGACCCGTCGTCCCGAATGACCCGCGCGGTCTTGGCTGCCATGTCCAGAAGTGCGCGGATCGCCTTGCCGGTCCCCTCGCGGGCGCGTAGTTCCATCACCTGGCCGAGCAGCACCAGCGTGACGATCACCGCTGCCGCCTCGAAGTAGACGCCGACATGCCCTTCGGCGTCGCGAAATCCGTCGGGAAATATGCCGGGTGAGAGAACGGCGACGACGCTGAAGAGCCAGGCCGCCATCACGCCCATGCTTATGAGCGAGAACATGTTGAGGTTCATCGTCTTGAACGAATTCCAACCGCGCACCATGAAGGGCCAGCCGCACCAAAGGACCACCGGGGTTCCGAGAACCAGCTCGATCCAGAGGGTTGCCCGCTCGCCGAAGATCTCGCGCACTCCCGGAAAGCCGAGATAGGGACCCATGGTGAGGATCAGAAGCGGAATGGTCAGGACCGTGCCGACCCAGAAACGTCGGGTAAAGTCGACAAGCTCCGGATTTGGACCGTCCCCCGCCATCGCCGCCGATTCAAGCTCCAGTCCCATGCCGCAGATCGGACAGGATCCCGGCTCGGTCTGGCGCACGGTTGGGTGCATCGGACAGGTGTAGACGGCCCCGTCATGGCCGTCGGGGACGGTATCGTATCTGCCGTCCGCCGGAGCGGCGCTCGCGTGGTGGTCGTGGGCGTGGTGCTCATGCCCGGCATGGGCGGCAACGTCGGCTTCGGGCACGAGATGCATACCGCATTTCGGGCAATCGCCCGAACCGTTCTGCCGCACCTCTGGATGCATCGGGCAGACGTACACGACGGTTTCGGTGTCGGATGTCGCACGGCTTGCTTGGTTGTTCATTCGGGTGTCCTCTCGGCGGGATTCGGATCCAACCTAACTGTTCCAGCAACTGGAAGGTCAAGGCCTGTCGCGACTGACCGGAGCGCTTCGGCCAGTACACTGGAAATTCCAATCGCATTCGATGGATGGGGTATGGTGTCGGTGGTAATAACCCTTGCCGCTCCGGCCGACAGGATGGCGTCGTGGGCGCCATCCGCAAAGACTGCATGGATGACCAGGCAGACAGTGGCCGGCGTCCCGGCGTCAAGCAACCGTTCGACGGCGCGCGCCATCGTGGTCCCGGAGGATGCAATATCGTCGAGGATCACCGGTGTGCCTGACTGCAATGCCGTGCTTTCGGGCACGCTGACGTCAACGCTGCGGTCGCCGGACCTCACCTTGCGCAACACCTCATAGGGCCGTCCGGCCAGCCGGGCCACCTCGGCCACCCATTGCTGGCTCTCGCTATCGGGACCAAGGAGAACGGCGTCGGGTAGGTTCGTCTTGATCCAGCTTGCAAGAAGCGGGGCCGAGACGGCGCGGACCGCGGGGATGGGAAAAAGATCCTCCAGCCGCGCGATGCGGTGCAGATGCGGATCGACGGTCACCAGCCAATCGAAACTCTCCCCCAGGAATTGCGCGAACAGCCGTGCGCTTACCGCCTGCCCGGCACTGAATCGCCGGTCCTGCCGCATGTAGCCGAGATAGGGAGCGATCAATCCGACGCGGCGCGCGCCCATCTCGCGGGCCGTCGCTGCGGCAAAGCGCAACGGCAGGGCAAGGCGGTCGGGATCGCGCAGTGTCGCCAGCAGCGCCACGTCTGCCCCGCCCAGATTGCCGGGTAATGAGATCAGGCTTTCGCCATCGGGGAAACGGTGCCAGTCGAGCTCGCGCAGCTCTGCCCCGATCGCGGGGGCCAGATCTTCGGCCAGCGGTCTCATCTCGGGAAACGTAACAAGGATCATGACACCTCCTCGGACAGCGTGAGCACGCCGGTTTGGGACTCGGCATAGGCGAGGGCATAGGCCAGTTCGCCCGGTGTCTCGGCATGGAGTTCATAGAGCGGCTGGCCCTTGTCCACACGATCACCGATACGCGCCAGCAGGCGAATGCCGGCGCTCTTCTGACGCGGGGCACCGGCCAGCTTGGCGATGCGCGCGATGCGTCGGTTGTCGATGGCGGTCAGCTGGCCCGCATGAGGGGCGCGTATATCGATGCGCTGTTCCGCGCTTCCGGGTTCGCGGAAACCGCCCTGTGCCGCGCAGATTGCCATGAACTTGGCCTCCGCCGCGCCACTGTCGAGAAGCGCCTGCGCACGGTCCCGTCCCTGCCCCGCCGCGGCGTCCGGCGCGAGGTCCAGAAGATGCCCGGCCAGGTCCAGCGACCGTTCGCGCAGATCCACAGGCGCGTCCGGCGTGCGCCGCAGAACCGCCAGAACGTCCAGGGCCTCCAGCGCCGGGCCGATGCCCCGTCCCACGGGGGCCACACCGTCGCTGATGTCCAGCGCCAGGTTCAGACCCAACGCCTTGGCCACCGATGACAGCCGGGCACCGAGGGCTTCGGCGGCCCCGGCCGACCGCACCTTGGCGGTGGGTCCGAGCGGTATGTCGATTAGGACATGCGTGGCACCGGCCGCAGCCTTTTTCGACAGCACACTCGCCACGAGTTGGCCGGTAGAGTCGAAATCGAGCGGGCGTTCGACACGGATGAAGTGATCATCGGCGGGGCTGAGCGCGAGCCCGCCGCCCCAGACGATGCAGCCGCCTTCTGCTTCGACCACCCGGCGCAGCGCGGCGGCGTCCAAGGCGACTGGCGCCATGACCTCCATCGTGTCGGCCGTCCCCGCCGGCGAGGTGATCGCACGGCTCGACGTCTTGGGGATCAGATACCCCGCCGCCGCGACGATGGCGACGACGATCGGCGTCGTCCGGTTGCCCGGCAATCCGCCGACGCAGTGTTTGTCGAGAACGGCCCGGTCCCCCCAGTCGAGCGTCTGCCCGGCATCCTTCATGGCGCGGGTCAGCGCCACGGTCTCGACCTCGTCCAGCCTGTCGCCCGCACAGGCGGTAACGAATGCGGCAAGCTCGAGATCCGAAAGCCGATTGTCGAGAGTGTCGCTGACGATTCCTGCGAAACCGGCCTGATCCAGTCTTTCGCCATAGGCTTTCGCCCGGATCATCGACGCGGAAGCGGGCGGTTCAGGGTGCGAGAACGCGGCCCTGTCCCCCGCCTGCGCTTCAAGGGCCGCCCAGGCGGAAACTGACAATGCCGCCTGGTCCACGGCAAGCCATGCCCCACGACCGACCACATTCAAGGTGGCAATGATCCACCGGTCCTTAAGGTCGATCCGTATTCGAGTCTGGGCCGCAAACCCCTCGGAGCGGCAGACATGGCAATCCTCATGCATGTAGACGACCGGTTGTCGGTAGGTGTCTATGCCGGATGGGATAAGAGAAAGCGTATCGGTCATCGCGGCCGGTCCAGATAGACGGACTCGAGGTGCTCCGGGACGCGCACGGGTCGCTCAAGCTCATGTTCGACGCGGAATCGCAGGGTGTCGGCAGCCGAAGGTTCCCCATGAGTCAGATAAGTCATCGCGGGGGCGGGACCGGCGGACATCCAGCGCAGGATCTCGTCGGCGTCGGCGTGCCCGGAAAAGGACTGGAGCTGAACCACTTCGGCCTCGATCGGGAACTCTCGTCCGAACATGCGCAAACTCCGCGCTCCCCCGGCCAGCGCCGCGCCACGCGTGCCCCCAGCCTGAAAACCTGACAGCAGGATCGTGTTCCGCCGATCACCACCAAAGCTTGCAAGATGGTGCAGGATACGCCCGCCGGTCAGCATGCCGCTGGCGGATACGATGATCATCGGACCCTGCCGCGTATTCAATTCCTTGGATTGCTCGACCGTGTTCACGCGTTTGGCGATCTCGAACATCGCGACGCAATCTTCGCGGCTGACGTGATGTTCGTCGTGGTGGCGGTGATAGATCTCGGTCGCGTCCACCGCCATCGGGCTGTTGAGGAACACCGGGACGTAAGGAATGTCGCCCCGTCCCATCAATCGTGCGATATGCAGCATAAGGCCTTGCGCCCGTCCGACGGCAAAGGACGGAATCAGCACCGTGCCGCCACGGGCAAAGGTGCGTTTGAGGACCGGGGCCAGCTCGGCCTCGGGGTCCGTATCGGGATGGGACCGGTTGCCATAGGTGGATTCGCAGACCAGCACATCGGCCTCGCCGAATGGTTTCGGCGGTCGCATCAGCGGATCGGGATCGTGGCCCAGATCGCCGCTGAAATGGACAACCCTGCCGCCGACCTCAAGTCGGATCTGGGCCGCCCCAAGAAGATGTCCGGCCGGAATGAAGCTGGCCGCGATGCCGTCGCCCAGTTCGATCCTCTGATCGAAAGGGTGCGGATCAAGGCGATCCAGCGCAGCCTTTGCATCCTTGAGCGTGTAGAGTGGTTGTGGGTTCTTGTGCCTGGAATATCCCTTTCTGGCGGCATAGCGCGCCTCTTCTTGCTGGATATGCCCGCTGTCCGGCAGAATGAGCCCGCACAGCTCCGCCGTTGCCTCGGTGCAAAGAATCCGCCCGCGAAACCCCGCCCGGATCAATGCGGGCAGATATCCCGAATGGTCCAGATGGGCATGGGTGAGCAGCACGGTGTCGATGGTGTTGACGCGCACAGGGAACGGTTTGCGATTGCGCGCACGCAGCTGCTTGAACCCCTGGAACAGGCCGCAATCGACCAGGATGCGCCGCCCCATGGCTTCGATCAGATAGCGCGATCCGGTCACCGTTCCGGCGGCACCGAGAAAGCGCAGTTTCGGACGTGCGGTCGGGATCATGCCTCTGCTCCCCTGCTTGAGATGGCGTTGAAAAGCCCCCCGAAGATCAGCGCGGCGTACCAACCATACAGAAAGCTCTCGACCAGACCGATGATGAAGCCCACCGGGGTCAGCCAGACGAAACCGGGCAGCAGGCCAGACCAGACCTCGTACATTGCGTATCCGGGAAAGATGAGATCGAACACGACACAAACCACGTATGTCAGCGCCAAAAACAGGCTCAGCGCCCAACCCAGTGGCACAATCGGCAGACGCACACGCCCTGCACCGGCAGGCCCGCCCATGACGCAAGCCCCGCACGTCATGCGCAAGGCCACGAAAAGGATCGCAGCGACGGCGGTGAAATAGAGGATGGGCATCATGGCGTGTTCCTTTCTTGTCGATGATCAAACTGGATCGCGAACGCCGTTGCCGGTCGGCACCTTGCAAGGATGGGTGCGCAACCGGCGCAAAACGCCCATCCTGCGAGGCATCGTCAGTTCTGACCGCAGCAACAGCCGGATTTGACCGGTTTTGCCTTTGCGGGGTCCGCGACCTGCGGTTCGACAGTTGCTTTCGGCTGCGCGTCGGTCTTGCCACCGCAACATCCGCCCTGCTTCTGCTTGGCCGCGTCTTGTGTCTGCGAAGTTGAACGGTCGTCCATCTGGACCTCCTTTTGTTTGGTTTCGTTCTATAGACGCGCCCCGACCGGAAGCATTACAGGGATTGGCAACCTGTCGGTCTTCGTTAGTACAGGAGCAAGTGTATCGCTCTGCCGTAGGAAGGCGTCGATATTGCAGACAGAGTTACTACATTCCGGCAGGCTGTCGGCTGACCGGTGCAGCCGGTTAAAGCAGCCGCCGCGCGGCCCATCCGATCAACTCGAAACCACGCGCGCGCCAGCCGCGGGAAAGCCAGGTCCGAAGAGTGACTTCGCGGGCATCCGAAATATCTTGCAGATACTGCGCCTGTAACTGCCCTGCCAGGACGCGGTTACGCGCGAACAGGACCAACTCCTGATTGATGAACAGGCTTCGGTAGTCGAGGTTTGCTGACCCGACGATCGACCAGCCGGCATCGACGACCGAAGTCTTGGCATGCAGTTGACGGGGTAGATACTCGTAGACCCTCACGCCCGCCGAGAGAAGCTGCGCATATGCCGCCCGCGTCGCCCAGCCAGCAACCAAAGGATCGCTCCTGCGAGGCACGAGCAGACGGACGTCCACGCCGCGACGCGCGGCGTCCTGAAGCGCCCGGTCGACCACGGTGCCCGGGCTGAAATAGGGCGACGTCAGATAGACGCAGGTCTGTGCCATCCCGATCAGTCCCGCGTGCAGACAGGCGAGCCCCTTCTGACACTTGCGCGAATAGCTCGGCACCAGGAGCCCTTCGATCCCGCCGGCCTCTTCGGGAATGGAGTTTGCCGGAAGCGGGCGGGCGTCCCGCCAGAGCCGGTCGAAGTGACTTGCGGCAAGCGTCGCCAACGGCCCCTGGACGCGCGCATGGGTATCGCGCTGGCGGCTTGCACCGTGAAGCCGACGCGAGTTCAACCGGCGGATATTGAAACCGCCCAGGAACGCTTCCCGGCCATCCACGACGAGAAGCTTGCGGTGGTTGCGCTGGAAATATCGCAGTGGGTGTCGGAGATCAAAGGGACGAAACCAGCGAAACCGCACGCCGCTTCGTTCCAGTTCCCGCCGAAACTTGTCGAAATTCCGCTGGCCGGCACCGAAGGCGTCGAGGTGCAACCGAACATCAAGCCCGGTTCGCGCCTTGTCTGCGAGCGCGGCGACAAAACGCGCCCCAATTTCGTCTGCCGCAAAGATGTAGGATTCCATCCAGATCGCTTCGGTCGCGCCCTCGATCGCCGCGATCATCGCATCGAAGAGAGCATCTCCCTCGACAAACAGCTGGAAAGCGCCCGACCCTTCGCCCAGATTTGGCACACAGATCGCTGCCCGCGCCTGCGGCAACGTCAGGGAGTTTTCACGAGGTACGCGCGGGTTGCTCATAATCGCGACTTACCGCCCCACCGGTTCGGTCGCAACATCGGTGTCACGACGCCGGCGCCATGCCTGCAACGCGAATTCGCAAGGACGCACATCCTTCAAGTGTTCGCTATTTCATGGGTGCCGTGCTGGCACCAGACACAATCGCAGTTGTTGTGGCTGCAACTGCGGTCCCGCAAAGGGTTGCGATAGTGAAAACGGGCGAGCGGCAGCAGCAGGCGCTTGGGAAATGACAGCCGATAGGCCTGACCCAAAGCATCGCCCGTGTCGGTCGATCCCAGCTTTCCGATCAGATAGTCGATCCCGCGGGGGCCCGTCTGGTTGAACAAGTACCGATTGACGACACCACCGCGCAGGTCGGGTTGCAGCGCTTCGCGCCAGGCTTTCGTGTAGTCGGCGCCGCTGATCAGGCTTTGGGCCGCCAGACGCCCGGATCGCATCGCATAGCGCAGCCCGAATCCTGCCAACGCGTCCTGAAAACCCGCATGCTCGCCGATCACCGGGTTTCCGGCCTGCATCGCCGTGCGCGGCAATCGGACATTCCCGAAACCGCCGAAACCTCTTGGCGTATTCATTTCCAAGCCTGCGTGACGCTTGAAGTATTCCACGGTTGCCCCGAGATATTTCGCTTGATCGCGAAAGCCCGAGAACATGCAACTGGCCACCGTGCCGCGCCCCCGGTGCACGAGCAGATAGGCGTAGCCCTTCGGGGCAAGCTCGGTCCCGAAGGCCAGCCACGCGCCATCGGCCATGGAGGTCTCAAAGACGTAGCCCACGGCGATGATATCGGCCCGCCTTGGTCCGCCCGCCAGGATCATGCTGCTCGTGGTCCTTTTCACGCGATCGTTGAACCGCACCTCGGCCCCGGCCGTGCGGGCCTGATCCAGCAAGGCCCGGTCAAGCGTTCCCGGCGCGGTGCCTCGGCGCAAAAGATAGAACAGGGGCTTCGATCCATGCACCCGGTGGGCCTTGGCATGGCTGTCGAAGACGATGCCTTCGGTTACACTGCGATGATCGAAATCGGCGGCAACACCGGCATCGGCCAGTTCGTCCAGAACGTTCTGCGTGGCGCTCCAGTTTTCCAGACCCTGAAAGTCGTCGTGGAACCGATGGCCAACATCTTGGTGCCATTCTCGCACTACGACACGACGATTGGCCTTTGCCAAGACGATTGCACAGACCAGCCCCGCCGGGCCGGCGCCGACGATTTCAATCGCTTTTTCTTTAGAGTCGGCGGAACCTGGTGCTAGCACCATCATACCAACCTTGTTCGGTGCGATCGACGCCCTGAAAGGCAAGATTTACGTCCGCACTGTGAGTCAGATCCCGTAAGCCCAAGCCGGCAGTCTGCCCATGTTGACATCCACCATCCCGACGCCGGGCACGCTTTCGACGGCGACGCGAATTGCATTCTCCTCGAAATCGCTGTCGGCGACACCCCAGACGGAGACATTGCCGTTTTCCACCGTGTAGTTGATCAGGTTGACCGCTGCACCGGGCACTTCCTTCAGAGCCTCTTTGATCTTCGCACGAAGCACGCGGTCGTCCTCCGACGGCTCCGGCAGCACCCCTTCCTTGAGTGCCGACAAGGCATGGAGCAGGTTCGCCCGGCTGACAATGCCGACCACTTGACCGGATCGCAGCACCGGCACCCGCTTGATCCTGTGCTTTTCCAGAAGGCGCGCGATCTCGGCGACAGTCGTGTCTTCCTCGACGGAAACGACATCGCGTGTCATCACATCCTCAACGTGGTGGCTTTTGAGTTTCACGAAATCCCGGGTGGAATCGCTCGATCCGCCCAGGACTTCGAGCCACCAGGACCGGCGTGGGCCGTCGGTTTCGCGGACACGCCGCATGAGATCGCCTTCGCTGACAAGTCCCTTGAGGCCGCCCTCTGCGTCGACGACGGGCAGCGCGCTGATGTGGTGGTCCAGCATCAGGCGCACCGCGTCCTCGACTTGTCCCTCCAGCGGGACCGAGATCACGGATGTTGTCATGATATCCTTGGCTTGCATGTCATGGTCTCCTTCTTGGACTATTGGACGATTCTTCGGTCAGGTGCCGATGACGAGTTGCAGGTCTTCGCCCAGCGTGTAGGGCGGGATGTCGAGGTTGCGCGGTGCCGGCCCTTTCCGTATCCGACCCGACGTATCGTAATGCGACCCGTGGCACGGGCAGAACCACCCGCCGAATTCGCCCACCGCCGACCCATCCTGGCCCAGGGGAATACAGCCCAGATGCGTGCAGACCCCGATGACGATCAGCCATTCACCATCCTCCCCCGCCGCGCGGTTTTCATCCAGTGCCGGCTCTTCGCCACTTAGATTGGGATTCTCGTCCGTTTCATCAACAGGATCGGGAAGCTCGTCGAGATCGACGGCACGTGCAGCCTCGATTGCCGCTGGAGACCTGCGCCAGGCGAAGACCGGGCGCCCCTGCCACTTCACCGTAATGCGTTGGCCCGGTTCGACACCGGCAAGATCGACCCTGACCGTGCCGGACGCGGTCACATCCGCTGAGGGGTTCATCGAATTGATCAACGGCCAAACCGCCGCGCCTGCGGCAATCGCGCCGGTAGAGGCCGTTGCATAATAAAGGAAATCGCGGCGCTCTGTTGCGGGTAATTGATTGGTTTCGTCATTGGTCTGGCGCATCATGATTCCTCCGATTTAGAGTTCATCTCCGCTGCGGCGACAGGGCTTTCGACGTGAACACCCGCATCGACATGCAGCACCTCGCCCGTGATGCCGCCGGTATAGTCGCTGGCGAACAGCAGGGCGGCTCGGCCCACCTCGTCGGCCTCGATGTTTCGCCGCAGGGGCGCGGCACGCGCGGTTGCGTCCAGAAGCCCGGCAAAGCCGGTCAACCCCGACGCCGCGCGGGTCATCACCGGCCCTGCCGAAATGGCGTTGACGCGGATGTTCGATGGCCCGAGTTCGTGCGCCAGATAGCGCACCGTAGCTTCGAGAGCCGCCTTGACCGGCCCCATCACGTTGTAACTCTCCACGACGCGTTCCCCGCCGAGATAACTCAGCGTGATGAGACTGCCGCCGCCTCTCATCAGGGGTTCGGCCAGACGGGCCATTCGGATCAGCGAATGGACCGAAACATCCATCGCTTCGGTGAATCCTTCAGCCGAACAGTCGGTCAGGCGGCCATGAAGGTCGCCGGGCGGCACGCTGCCCACGGCATGAAGGATAAAGTCCAGCTTTCCCCAGCGTTCGGTGATGGCATCAAAAACACCGTCGAGTTCATGCGGTGCGTTCACATCGCAGGGCAGCAGGATCGGCGCTTCGAGCCGTGCCGCCAATGGCGCCACATAAGGTTTGGTGCGCTCATCGACATAGGTGACGGCAAGTTCAGCACCCGCTTGACGGAAATGCAGGGCGGCGGGCCAGGCAAGGCTGCGATCATTCGCGATGCCGACGACCAGGCCCTTCCGGCCGGACAGATCAAGCAGTTCCGCAGGATCGCAGCAGTCGTCGAAGTCAGGCATCTTCGGATGCTGCCTTGGTATCGGAAGACGCGGCCGTCTTCTTCTCATACGCACTATGACTTCTGCTCGTCTTGCCATCTTTGTGTCCGCCATGACCGAGCCCGAAAAGGTGCATCGCGGCCATTCCGCCGAAGAGGAGAACCAAGACCCAGTTCTCAGAAAGCCATTCCATATTCGGTCACTCCTTGTTTGATGCGGCGTCCGGATGGTTCGCCCGTGCAGGTGAGGTGATGATGGGGAAAGTGCCGAACATCACGCCGAAGACATGGGTGATCCATGCATCGCGCCCCTTGCGCCATGCGCCCAGAACCTCGCCGGTGCGCGCCGACAGCGCGCGTTCGGTTACAATCGCGGGGTGGTTTCCCGGCAAAGGGTCGCGCGTCTCGCGCAGCGTCTCGGCGGTGGATTTGACCAGCGCCATCCATGGGTTCACCCGTCCGGAAAACATCGTCCTGGTCCACCGCATGGGATGCAGGGCGCGCAGCGCCTCGGCGCTGGCCGGGCTGGTCGCGGCCCGCAGCCACGGGCTCACGAAAGTCGAATAGGCCGCCTCGTTGATCCGCGATATCTGCGCCACCTGTTCCAAGGCCGCATCGTCCGACGCAATGCCCAGATCTTCGACCTCGCGCGGCTCGAACCGCACCGCAAAATCGCCGCTCTCGCAGTCCGGGTCGCCCGACGGATTGTCGATCACCATCTCGTAAAGCCCCGGTGCCAGCGCGTCGACCTCGTCCAGGCTTTCCAGGATCGCCCGATGCTGAATCCGAGCGACGGACCCCGAGACAAAGATGCCAAGGTGGCCGACATGGCCGTGCGTCATGTAGACGATGCGCTGCCCGGCTGCCTTGAGCGCATCGGTGTCGGGATAGAGCTTGGCGATCCACCCCATTGCCTGTTCGGGCGGGGTGATGTTGTCGCCCTCCGAGGCAAAGATGATCAGCGGATTGCTGATCCGCTTGAGGTCAACGGTGCAATGCGCGTCCAGTTGCATCTCGCCCTGCTCCAGCCGGTTGCCGATGAACAGGTTCTGCGTGATGCCGAGGATTTCCTCGCGGCTGAGCGTATAGTAGCCATTCCACCAGCGCTCGAATTCGAGGAACCTCTCACGCTCGGTGTCGGCTCGGGCAAAGAGGGTCGCGTATTTGTCCCAGATGGCTTTCTCGGGTTGCAGGTTTTCGAAGTTTTGCGCCAGCCATGCCCCGTCGAAACGACCGTCGCCCAGATCGGAGATCATGTGCGCGGCCCATGCCCCGCCCGTCAGCGCGCCCATCATCCGCATCGGGCTGCTTGCCGCCTCGCCCGACCAATAGCTGAGCGGCGAGCCGTTCAGCACCACGGGCCCGGTCAGACCCTCGCAATCCGCCGCCAGCAGCGTGGCCGCCCAACCGGCCTGGCAATTGCCGTAAAGCACGGGAGCTGTATCCGAGTGACGGCGCGCGACCTCCGAGACGAAATCGCGCAGTGCATAGTGAACGTCGGCCAGCGTCTGACCCGGCATGGGCTCTGGAAAGAAGATCACGAAATAGACCGGATGGCCCTCGTGCATCGCCATCCCGACCTCGCTGTCGCGCTTGAACCCGCCGATGCCCGGCCCGTGCCCGGCGCGCGGATCAATGATGATCACCGGCGGCTTCGCCTCGTCAACGCAATCGTCCCAGCAATCGTCGCCGACCCGCGTGATCCTGAGCAGCGCGTAGTTGGCTGGCCGGTCGAAATTGCGCGCATCGAGCAGAAGTTCGTAGTCGAAGTCCAGCAGCGGCGGCATGCCCTGCCGCTCATGCGCGATCATGTTGTCGGCGCGTTCGCGCAGCGTATCGAGGAACAGCACCCAGCGTTCCAAGGCGTCCTGGGCATAGGGTGTCTGCGCGCCCGTGCCCGCACCGCCAGCGACGGGTGCAGGGGCGTGTTCGGGCGTCTCCACCGTAGGGCGCAGGCTCTTGTTCATGTTCGGTTTCCTTTTGGCTGGGGGTCTGTGCCGGAAGGTCTTCCAGCGAGCATCACAAGCACGAGATCTTCTGCGACATCCTCGCGCAGACCGGTCAGCAGATAGGACGCATCGCCGGGCTCGATGCCCAATGCGCGCGCCGCGAGTGGCGGAGGCTGGTTCATCATTTCGACCCGGTTGAACAACGCCCGCGCCATCGGGGCGTTCGCGTGCCCGCAGGTCTCGGCACAGGCACAGGTCATCCGCGAGAACAAGATGCGAAGATCATCGTCGTCGGATGATGGGTGACGGGTTTCCCCTGATTTCCGATCCATCTTCTTGCGTGGCATGGCTAGGCGACTCCTGTGGTTGAGCCTTCGGGCTTGGTCACAGAAGAAGACGCCGGAAGATGGAAATCGTTACAGATCCGCCGGCAGGGCGATCAGTGTGCCTGTCCCACGTCTTCGCAATCGGTTTCGTGTTCGACGCTGGCGCAGCCTTCGGGCGGGCAGGAGCAATCCTCGCGGTCCTCCCGGCAGCATGAGCCGCAATGCGCCGTCAGCGCCTCGCGCAGGGCAGTGCGCGCCCTGTGAAGCCGGACACCGAGGGCGTTGCGCGTTAATCCGAGATCGGCCGCCGCGGTCTCTCGATCCTCCTCGCCGAAATCTATGCGCCGGATCAGTTCGGACTCCACCGGGCGCAGTTCGGAAATCAGCCCCTCATGGCAGGTGCATAACCGCGCCATCTGGCTGGGCGCATCGGCGATCCAGTCTTCGGGTTCGCGCGCCGCCGCTGCCGCCAGACGGTTGCGCCGGGTTCCCTTGCGGTAGTGGTCGTTCAGGGTGGAGCGCAGTATCGTGTAGAGCCACGCATCCATCCGGTCGACATCGCGGAGCTGATCCTTGCGGGTCAGCACCCGGATGCAGAACTCTTGCAACACATCCTCGGCATCCGCGCGGTTGCCGAGCCGTTTGACCAGGAACCCCATGAACGCGCCGCGCCCGTCCAACAGCGCGCGTTCCGGCGAAGTGTCGGGCACCTCCCGCTTGCGACTGTCTTGCGATGCCATGATGTCCCTGCCCTTTCCGCGTATCTTGCGCTGTCATGCAACGATGGTCTGACTGTTGCATCTTGCAGTTTCAATGCGGGCGGGCGTTGACATGGATCAAATGCGTTGCAGCCCGTCGCGCCGCTCTGAAAGACATGGGGTTTCTGTCCGCCTGCGGCAAGGTGGCTTTCGGCGGTGACGGGATGGCCAGGATGTCGCACTGCATCCTGCCGGCGTCAGGTTTCCCTTCGGCGCGGTACGACTACCCTTGTGGTCTGCCCTTGAGATTGACGAACACGATCCCCAAAATGACCAGCGCAATACCGGAAAACTGAATGCCGGACAGACGTTCCCCGAAGAACAGTGCGCCAATCGTAAGACCGAAGATCGGGACCAGAAAGCTGAACACGATCGCCCGGTTCAGCTCGACCTCCTCCAAGACCGAGAACCAGACCCAATACACCAGCGCCGAGCCGAAAAGGGCCAACCCCAGCAAGGATAACGTGAAGGCCGCGTTCCATTGAACCGCGGTCGGATCTTCCATTGCGAAGGCCGCGATGGCCAATGGCACGCTGCCGATGAGCAGTTGCATCCCCATTCCGAAAAGCCCGTCCACCTTGTCCGCGATGGACTTGATCGCCACGTTGCTGATGGTCACGCCGACCGCCGCCAGAACGATATAGGCAAAGCCGATGGCCGAGCCGTCCTGCCCCCCCTCCAGCAGTTGCGGCAGGGCGATCACGAGGACACCCGCGAAGCCGACCGACAGGCCGATCCAGCCGATCCTCGGCAGGTGCTCGCCAAGCCACGCGACGCCAAGCATCGCCGCAAGCAGGGGCTGCGTGTTGGCGATGACGGTGGCGAGGCCGGGAGACACAAACTCGGCCGCATGAAACATGCCCACAAACCCCAGGCTGGTCGCCCCAAGGCCGACGACAGCCAGTGTCACCCAGATGCGCCCGCCGCGCGGAAATGGCCGACGCAAGATCATGGCCAACCCCACCAGAGCCGCGCCTGCCAAAACCGCCCGCATCGTCGCAAAGGTCAGATGCGGCGCGTATTGCAGCCCCGCGGTGATCAGCGGAAAGCACGCCGCCCACAGGAACATGGCCAGAACGATCTTGGATATGACGGTCGGCGACATCGAATTTCCTTATCTGGATCAGAAGCGGCAGGAATTGCAGAAAATTTCCGATGTGCCAACTCAGGGGCGAAGTAAAAAGACGTTGCGCCCGCCTAGATCCTACACCGGAAAGGCCAGAGGGCGCTGGCCGAGCCTCCGATCCTTCGAGACCCGGCGCAAGCCATGACAGAACCGCAAACAATCGAAGCAAGCGAAACACCCTGACGCTGTAACGTTTCCGGTGCTTCGGCGTCTTACTCTGCAGAGGTGCATTATGAATGAGGACCGCAAACACCGCTCTTCCGTAGAATATCTGCGCGATACAGCCGCCAAGGTCGCGGATGCCGCTGTGCGTCGTGCGCTGGTGGAAGGCCGTCAGCATATCCTGCGTTTCCTGCTTCGACGGCTGGGCGATGCGGACGCCGCCGAGGATGTCCTGCAAACGTTCATGCTGCGGGCCATAGACCGCTCGGAGCAACTACGCGATGTGCGCGCCGTTCGCGGCTGGCTCAGTCAGATCCTGGCGTCGTCGATTGCGGATTACGGTCGCAAGGTTGCGCGGCAGCGTCAGAGGGAGGTGGTGATGGCCCCAACCGACCTGGACAGCTTCCAAGACGGGTTCGACGAAGAACTCGACGAGACGATATGCAATTGCCTATACAAGCTGTTGCCGACCCTGAAGCCGGAATACGCCGAAGTAATCTGGCGCGTCGATCTTCAGGAGCAGCCGCGCGAGGCTGTCGCCAAAGACCTCGGCATCACCTTGCACAACCTCACGGTCCGTCTTCACCGGGGCCGGCAGGCATTGAAGACAAGGTTGGAACAGATGTGCCTGACCTGCCCGGTACATGGCTTTCTCGATTGCGATTGCGACGCCGTAGAAAAGGTCCGCGCGCGTTTTCAGGCGCTGAAGGACGACGCCGGAGCTAAAACGACGGACTGAGTCGAGATGCGCTGGCCTTCTCTCACCGCGTGTCCGCAATTCAGGATCGCAGTCTGTAATCCATCAGCGAGGACACGCCGATCCGTCTTCCAAATGTTTCGCCTGCACACACCAGTCCAGCGCCGGGCACCGGGTCGGCAGCCGTCGCTCTGTAATGAACCTTGTCGTCTTCCGTCTGTTTTACCTGAAAGCGGCCGTTGACGCCGCCTTTGGACGAAAAGTGAGACGGAGCAAGCGATCATGTCCAATAGCGAAACCTCTCATGACGAACGCTTCGAACAATACGGCGGCCGATTTGCGCCAGGACGTTTCTCGCCGGGACGCGCGGCCATGTGGCTGCTCGCCAAAGCGCTGCGCCGCCTCGTTCAAAACGGACGCCTCACCATTTACGATCCCTGCGGCGAGACGTGGCATTTTGGTCCCGGCGGCGAACCCGCCGTTTCTGCGCGTTTGACCGACAGGGCGCTGCCTGCGAAACTGCTTGCGAACCCCAGCCTCGCGCTTGGCGAGGCCTATATGGACGGGACGCTGCGCATCGAGGCGGGCAGCCTGCGCGACCTTCTCTCGATTTGCACGTCCGACATGGATACCATCGACGCGTTGCCCGGCATGCGCTTGATCGGCTTGCTGGACGCGTTCATGGCGCGCAGGCTACATCACAATCCGATCAGCCGGTCCCATGCGAACGTGGCACATCACTACGACATTTCGACCGAACTCTATGACCTCTTTCTCGATGCGGACCGGCAATACTCCTGCGCCTACTTCGCGACTGGCGACGAAACCCTCGACGAGGCCCAGGCCCTCAAGAAAAGGCATATCGCGGCAAAGCTGCTGCTGCGGCCCGGGCTGGAGGTTCTCGATATCGGCTCGGGCTGGGGCGGGCTGGCGATGGAGCTTGCTCAGAAACACGCGGCCCGGGTCACGGGCCTGAGCCTCTCGACCGAACAGATCGCCGCCGCCCGCGACCGTGCCGCGCGATCCGGCTTGTCGGATCGGGTCGCCTTCGAACGGCGCGACTACCGTCAAGAGCGGGGCCAGTATGACCGCGTTGTGTCGGTTGGCATGTTCGAGCATGTGGGCCGCAGCGGGTTCGATGCGTTTTTCGGAACGCTCCAGCGGGTTCTCAAGGCCGATGGCGTGGGCTTGTTGCACGCAATCGGCACGAAGGCGCCCAAAGGTGGCAGCGATCCGTGGATCCGGAAGTACATCTTCCCCGGCGGCTATCTGCCAACTCTGTCCGAAACCATCGCGGCAGCAGAGCGGTCGGGGATGTGGGTCACGGATGTCGAGGTCCTGCGCTTGCATTACGCCGAAACACTGCGCCACTGGTCCGAACGCTTCGCCGCAGAACGTGAGACCGCGCGAACGCTCTACGACGAACGGTTCTGCCGCATGTGGGAGTTCTACCTGGCTGTCTGCGAAACGGCGTTCCGGAATGGACGGTTGATGGTCTTCCAGATCCAGCTTGCCAAGCAGCGCGAGACCGTTCCGCTGACCCGGAATTACATCGCCGAAACCGAGGCATGTCAGATCGCCGGGAATATACCGCCCGATACAAACACTGGGAGAGCATCATGACAGACGAAAAACAGATCAGAGTGGCCGTGAACGGATACGGCGTGATCGGCAAACGGGTGGCAGACGCGGTTGCCGTACAGAAGGACATGGAGTTGGTCGGCGTGGCGGATGTCGTCGCCGACTGGCGGGCCCGCATGGCGATCTCGAAGGGCTTCGCGCTTTACGCGGCCGATCCGGATCGCGCCCCGGCCATGCGCGCAGGCGGTCTCGTCGTGACCGGAGGGCTCGACGACCTGCTCGCCTCTGCCGACATCGTGGTGGACTGCACACCGAAAAAAGTCGCCGTGCGCAACGTCGAAACCTACCGCGAAAGAGGTATCCGGTTCATCGTTCATGGCGGCGAAAAGCACGAAGTGACCGGCCATTCCTTCGTCGCCGAAGCGAACTATGCAAGCACGATTGGGCGGGACAGTACCCGCGTCGTGTCCTGCAACACGACCTCGATCGTCCGCACCCTCACAGCGCTGAAAGATGCAGGGCTTTTGGGCTCAGCGCGCGGAACGCTTCTGCGGCGCGCCACAGACCCGTGGGAAAGCCATCTGGGCGGAATCATGAACACGCTTGTCCCCGAACCCGAGATTCCCAGCCATCAGGGCCCGGATGCACAAAGCGTCGACCCCGATCTCGATGTGATCACGATGGCCGTGAAGGTGCCGCAGACCCTTGCCCATCTGCACTACTGGTCGGTCAGGATGCCGCGCAAGGCCTCCAAGGACGAGGTGCTGGAAGCGTTCCGCGCCTCCTCCCGCATCGCGTTGATCCGGATGGCGGACGGGCTGGGCGCCCTTAACGCGGTCAAGGAGATGATGGCGGACTTCGGACGCCCCAACGACAGCCTCTACGAGGTGGCCCTGTGGGAAGACATGCTGAAGGTCGAGGGCGACGAGCTGTTCTATGCCTACATGGTCGATAACCAGGCCATCGTGATCCCCGAAACCATCGACGCGATCCGCGCCCTGACGGAAGCCGAGCGCGACGGATCGGTATCGATTGCGCGCACGAACGCGGCGCTTGAGGTCGGGACATTTACGGCGACCTGACAGCCCCCAGCAACAGGATCCAGACCTTTGCGGGCAGGACCGATCAGCCAGCCGCCATGCCCCCGTCGACGGGATATTGCGCTCCGGTGATGAATGCGGAATCATCGGAAGCGAGGAACAGGACCAGATTGGCGATGTCGAGGCTTTCGCCGTATCGACCCAGCGGGATCGTTTCGGCAAGCTGTTGCTTCACCTCGTCGCCACGGCCGGGATTGAACCCTTCCTCCAGCGACCGCATCATCCGCGTGTTGACCGGCGAGGGATGCACGGAGTTGACGCGCACGTTGTGCCTTGCGACCTCTATCGCGGCGGCGCGCGTCAAACCGACGACGGCATGTTTCGACGTGATGTAAGGTGCGACGTTCGGGCTGCCCTTGAGGCCCGCAATCGACGACATGTTGATCACGCTGCCGCATTTCTGCCCAGTCATCACCGGCAGGACATGCTGCAACCCAAGAAACGCGCCGCGCACATTGACCGCCATCACGCGGTCGAAATCCTCGATCTTCTGGTCGGCCAGCGGCGCGACCTTGCCTTCGATTCCGGCATTGTTGAAGAACACGTCGATGCGGCCGAACGTCTCGAGGGTCTGCGCGACGTATCTCTTGCAATCCTCGACCGAGGAGACGTCGGCTGCGATTGTCAGCAGGCCGTCCGGACTGCCCAGATCCCGCGCAGCATCCGACAGGTCGTCATCGTGGAGGTCCACAAGCGTGACCCTGGCGCCCTCACTCAAGAAGAGCCGGGCGGTTTCCAGACCGATACCCGCCGCGCCCCCGGTGATCAGGGCGACTTTATCTTTCAGACGTTTCATGGTTCGTCCTCCTTGGTTTCAGGTGTTTGCAATCATCGTCCCTGCGCGGCCCTCCAGCATGGCAAGCGCATCCTCGAGGCGGCCCACGGAGGCGAAGCGGTCGCGCCCCGAGACGAATGTCGCGGCGGCTGCCACCTTCGGTGCCATCGACCCGTCGGGCAGGTCAAGACGCGCTGCGTCCTCGGGTGACATTTGCCTTATCGCCGCCTGTGTATCAGTGCCGAAATCGCGGAACACGGCCGCCACATCAGTCAACAGCAGCAACGCGTCAGCACCGAGCTTGTGCGCCAGCAGAGCGGTGGCGTGATCCTTGTCGATCACCGCCTCGATTCCAATCAACGAACCGTCCGGCCGCCGCACGACCGGAATGCCGCCGCCGCCGGCGCAGATCAGCGTGACGTCATGACTGAGCAGCAGTTGCAACACCTTCAGGTCGGGAATGTCACTGGGCATCGGCGAAGGCACCACGCGCCGCCAATGCGCACCATCGGCGGCAATGCTCCAGCCGCGCGCTTCAGCAAGCCGCTCGGCTTCCGCCTTGTCATAGACCGGTCCGATGAACTTGGTCGGACGGTCAAAGGCAGGATCCCTGGGATCGACCTCGATCTGGGTCAAAAGCGTGGCGACCGCGCGGTCGTGACCGAGTGCATTTTCGAGCGCCTGTTCGATCATGTAGCCGATCATGCCATCGGTCTCGGCGCCCAGCACGTCGAGGGGAAACGACTCGTCGGGCTTGTAGGCCGCGCCCTGCAGCGCAAGCAGGCCGATCTGCGGGCCATTGCCGTGGGTGATGACCAGCTTGTGTCCGGCGCGGATGATCTGCGCCAGCGCATCTGCCGCACCGGCGACGTTGGTCCGCTGCGCCTCGGCGGTCAGCGGCTCTCCCCTGCGCAACAGGGCATTGCCCCCCAAGGCTGCGACAACCAGCATGGCGCTAAGATCCCAGCGTGGCGACGAGTACCGCCTTGATCGTGTGCAGCCGGTTCTCGGCCTGATCGAACACGATCGAGGCCGGGCTTTCGAACACCTCTTCCGTCACCTCCATCGCGGTGATGCCGAAAAGCTCGGCGATCTCGGCGCCGGTTTCGGTATCGGCGTTATGGAATGCGGGCAGGCAGTGCATGAACCTGGTGCGCGGATTGCCGGTCTTTGCCATGACCTCCGCATTGACCTGATAGGGCAAGAGCAGCTTGATGCGGTCCTCCCATTTGTCCTTGGACTCGCCCATCGACACCCACACATCGGTATATATGAAGTCGACTCCCTTGACGGCGGCGTCGATATCCTCGGTGATCGTGATCCGCGCACCGGTCTCCTCTGCAATGGCCTGCGCCTCGTCGCGGATCGCCTGCGTCGGCCAGCAGGCTTCAGGCGCACACAGACGCACATCCATGCCCATCTTGGCCCCTCCTATCAGCAGGCTGTCGCCCATGTTGTTATGGGCATCACCCAGGAAAGCGTAAGAGATCTGGCGCAGCGGCTTGTCGGAGTGTTCCTGCATGGTCAGGAAATCGGCAAGGATCTGCGTCGGGTGGAATTCGTCCGTCAGGCCGTTATAGACGGGCACGCCCGCGTATTTCGCCAATGTCTCGACAATGGGCTGGCCGAAGCCGCGGTACTCGATCGCGTCATAGACCCGGCCCAGCACGCGGGCGGTATCCTTGACCGTTTCCTTCTTGCCCAGATGCGAACCGGAGGGGCCGAGGTAACTGACATGCGCGCCCTGGTCATGGGCGGCCACCTCGAACCCGACGCGGGTGCGGGTGCTGTCCTTTTCGAAGATCAACGCGATCTCCTTGCCGGTCAGGCGCGGGACTTCGGTGCCCGCATATTTGGCCGTCTTCAGGTCGGCGGAAAGCTTCAGCAGAAAGCCGATTTCCTGCGGGGTGAATTCGCGCAGCGTCAGGAAATGGCGGTTTCTAAGGTTGTAGGACATGGGGTTTCCTTGTCGTCGAAGGGTTCAGATGGCGTCGCGGATCGTCGGGCAACTCATGCAGTGGCTGCCGCCGCGGCCGCGGCCCAGTTCGGCGCCGGGGATGGCCAGCACCTCGATCCCGGCCTCCTTGAGTGCGGCGTTGGTATCGTCGTTGCGGTCATAGCCGATGACGACGCCGGGGCGCAGCGCCAGCACGTTGTTGCCGTCGTTCCACTGTTCGCGCGATTGCTCGGCCGCGTCGGCCCCGCCGGTGGGCACCAGATGCAGTTTCTTGTAGCCTAGGATCTCCGCCGTGATCTCGAACAGGTGGCGGGCGTCGTGACGGATATCGAGCGCCGCCTTGCCGGCACCAGGGCGCAGGTCATAGCAGGTAATGGCATCCGCCACCTCCTTGAACGTGGTCACTACATCGCCGCCGCAATGGGTGAAAACGGTGTCCAGATGCATCGCTGCGCGCGAACTTGGCATCTGGCAGGCGATGACGCGCGTCACGTCGCCACCCTCGAACAACGCCTCAGCCAGCTGGCCCACCGCCTGAGGGGTCGAGCGTTCGCCCATGCCGACCATGACGACGCCATGGCCGATCGGCATGATGTCCCCACCTTCGAGCGTTGCCGTTCCGAATTCCCGCGCCGGATCGCCGAACCAGACCCGCGCCTGCCCCGCGAACGTCGGGTGAAACCGATAGACCGCCGCCATCAGCAGCGTTTCGGGCCGCCGCGCGGCGAAATGCATTGGATTCAGGCTGACGCCGCCATAGACCCAAGCCGAATTGTCACGGGTAAAGATGAAGTTCGGCAGCGGCGGCAGCACGAAACCATGCAGGCCAAGGTAGCTGCCAAACATGCCGGAAGGCGTGAATGGCAGATCGTCCACCCTGATACCGCCCACAAGAAATCTCGCAAGATCGGTTCCGGGCAGGGCTTCCATCCAGCCGCGCAGATCATCCCGCATCCCGACGCCCACGTCATTGCGGGTAATACGGTGGTCGAGAACCCAGGCGCGCGCGTCGGAAATGTCCAGCGTCTCGCTCAGCAGCGCCATCGCATCCAACACCTCGACCCCTTCGCCGCGCATGATATCGGCAAAGACGGCGTGATCCTTGATCGCCTGCTTGACCCAGAACACATCGTCGAACAGCAGATCCTCGCGATTGTCCGGCGTCAGGCGGCGATGCGCCAGGCCGGGGGGCGATACGATCACCTGCCGCAATGTGCCGACTTCGGAATGAACGCCCAATTTCGGTTCAGACATCTGGAATGCCTCCTTCTTTCTAATCAGAGAATGGCGGCCAGGCTGATCCCGGCCGAGATGAAGACGACGAGGATCAGCAGCAGGGGCCAGACGAAGACGACCCAGCGGTCGAACGACACGCGCCCGATGGCCAGACCGCCGATCACAACCGCAGAGGTGGGCGTGATCAGATTCACGAGCCCGCTCGCCGATTGATAGGCCGTCACCACGAGATCACGGCCAACCCCCGCGAAATCCCCCAACGGGGCAAGGATCGGCATCGACAGGACGGCCAGGCCGGACGACGACGGCACGAGAAAGCTCATCCCGATCTCAATCCAGAGCATCAGGTTGATGAACGCGACTTCCGGCAGGCCACCGAGGGTATCGGCGGCACTATTCAGGATCGTGTCGGCAATCAGGCCCTGCTCCATGATCACCACGATGCCGCGCGCCAGACCGATCACCAGCGCAACCCCCAGCAGATCCTTCGCCCCGTCAACAAAGGCGGTCGTCAGGTTCTTTTCGCCCATCCGCGCGACCAGCCCGACCACGATGGCCATGCCGAAGAAGAGCGCGCCCATCCGAGCCATCCACCAGCCCTGGCTGGAGACACCCCAGATCATCACGACGAATGTCGCGAAAAACAGGATCAGGACCAGCTTCTGAGTTCCGCTCAGCTTCGGCTCCTCGAACGTTGCATCCGTCTCGTTCAGAAAAAACTGCCGGTCGCTGTCGCGTTGCGCGGCGACGACGGACCGGGCCGGGTCGGCCTTGACCTTCGAGGCATAGCGCATGACGTAGGCCACGCAGATCGCGAGGCCGCCCAGCAGAAGGACCAGCCGCAGCGCGATACCGTCGGTGAACGGGATACCCGCCGCGTTCGACGCGATCACCGTGGCGAAGGGGTTGATCGTCGATCCCAGCGTGCCGATCCCGGCACCGATCAGGATGATTGCCACGCCGGTCACCGAATCGTAGCCGGCCGCGATCACCACCGGGATCAGCAGCGCATAGAAGGCCAGCGTTTCCTCGGCCATGCCATAGGTCGTCCCGCCCAGGGCAAAGAGCGACATCAAGATCGGGATCATCCATATCTCTCGCCCCTTCAGGCGCACCATCGCGGTCTGGATGCCGGTGTCGATAGCCTTGGTAGCGTTCACGACACCTAGAAACCCGCCGAGCAGCAGGACGAACAACGCCACGTCGATGGCATTGGCGGCATAGCTATCGGGATCGTAGAACCCGGCGACCGGTGCCAGCATGACATCGACGAAGCCCTGCGGGTTGGGCTCGACCGTCTGATAGGTGCCCGGCACCGCGATCTCGCGCCCGACCTCTTCGTTCATGGCGCGTTCATATTGACCCGCCGGTATGATCCAGGTCAGCGCCGCGACGACAATGATCAGCCCGAACACGATGGAATAGGCGGTCGGAAACCGCGCCGCCAGGCCCTGCCCGTCCGGTGTTTTGGTCGATGATGTGTCGGCCATTTCAAGTCCCCTCTTTCAGTGCGATTTCTGTGGGTGTGACGCGTGAATCGGAATCGGGCCTGCCTGCGCATCGCCCTGACCGCCGCCGCTGGCGGGGCCGCTCTTGCCCGCGCCAAGGCCTTCCAGCCGGGTGCGTTTCAAAAGCAGTGCGTTGACCGCGACCAGGGCCGAGCTGCCCGACATGGCAATCGCCGCGACTGCCGGGCTGATGATCAGCGGGTAAAACACTCCTGCTGCTATCGGGAAGGCGATCACGTTGTAAGCCACCGCCCAGAACAGGTTCTGGTGCATCTTGCGCAGAGTGGCGCGCGAAAGCTCGATGGCCCCCACGATATCGTAGGGGTCGCTTTTCATCAGCACGACGTCGGCGCTTTCCATCGCCACGTCGGTGCCCGCGCCGATGGCAAATCCGACATCGGCCTGGGTCAACGCGGGCGCGTCGTTGACACCGTCACCGACCATGCCGACCTTCTTGCCCTGGGCCTGAAGCTCTTTGACCTTCTCGGCCTTCTGGCCCGGAAGAACATCTGCCAGCACAATGTCGATGCCCAGCTCGCCCGCGATCCGCCGTGCGGTACCTTCGTTGTCGCCGGTCAGCATCGCCACCTCGACGCCGCGTTCGCGCAGCTTGGCCACGGCGGCCTTGGCGCTCGGACGCGGCGCATCGGCAATAGCGATCAGGCCCAGCATCCGGCCCGCCCGGGCCACATGGACGACCGTTCGGCCCTCGCCCTTCAGGCGTTCGGCCTCGGCGGTCAGAGCGCCGATGTCGATGCCCTCCTCGTCCATCAGTCGCCGGTTGCCGACCAGCACGGTCTTGCCTGCGACCTCGGCGCGTGCGCCGCGACCTTCGAGATTGAGAAACCCGGCCATCTGCGGCACGTCGAGATCCCCGGCGCGTTCGACGATGGCCAGGGCCAGCGGGTGATCGGAACCGCGATCTACGGCAGCGGCAGCCCGAAGCGGGTCATCTTCCACGCTGCCCTCGGCGGGAACGACCTCGACGACGCGAGGCTGACCCATCGTCAGCGTGCCGGTCTTGTCGAACACAATCACGTCAAGCTTGGTCGCGTCTTCCAGCGCACCGGCGTTCTTGAACAGGATGCCGTGCTGCGCACCTAGCCCGGTGCCAACCATCACCGCCATCGGCGTGGCAAGCCCCAGCGCATCGGGACAGGCGATCACGAAAACGGTGATCGTCAGCGTTAGCGCGAAGAGAAGCGGCTCGCCGATCCACCAGAACCACACCGCGAAGGTCGCAAGCCCGATCACGATGGCGATCAGGACCAACCATTGCGACGCGCGGTCGGCCAGAAGCTGGGCAGGGGCCTTGGAGTTCTGCGCCTCCTGCACCAGCTTGACGATCTGTGCCAGCGCGGTATCGGCACCGACCTTGGTGGCGCGGTAGCGGAAACTGCCGCTCTTGTTGATCGTGGCGCCGATCACGGTGTCGCCCACGGCCTTGTCCACCGGCATCGACTCGCCTGTCAGCATGGATTCGTCGACCAGCGACGTGCCTTCGACGACCTCGCCGTCCACGGGGATCTTGTTGCCGGGCCTGATCAGCACAATCTCGCCCTGCAGCACCTCGGAGGTGGGCACCTCGACCTCCTGCCCGTCGCGGATAACGGTCGCCATCGGCGGCGCAAGATCGAGAAGCGCCCGGATCGCGGCCGAGGCTCCTGCGCGCGCACGCATCTCAAGCCAGTGCCCCAGCAGGATGAATACCAGCAGCACCGCCACGGCTTCGTAGAACTGCACGCCAGGAAAGAAGAAGGTCGAGCCGACGCTGAACACATAGCCGGTGCCGACCGACAGCACGACCAGCACCGCCATGTTCAGGATACCGTTGCGCAGCGCCCGCCAGGCGGCGACGAAGAACGGCCAGCTTGGCCAGATGATCGCGGCACTGCCGAGGAAGAACAGCCACAGGTCCAGCCTCAGCCCGAAAGGCGGCGTGGGCGGCGTGAACATGCCCCCCATCGGCGAATAGATGAAGATCGGGATGGCGAAGAGCAGCGCCACCCAGAATCGGTTCCGCATGTCGCGGACCATGTCGGCCATGTCCATGCCGCCGCCGTGGCCCATCTCGTGCGCCATCGCGTCATGGCCGGCAGGGGCCTTTCCGCCATGCGCGGGCTCGCCTTCATGGCCCGTGTGATCAGGCTGGCAGACATGGTTGGGAACCCGCTCGCCTGAGCAGTGGAATCCACAAGACTCCACCGTCTTGCGCAAGGTTTCCTCGCCCGCAGCCGTCTCGTCGTATTGGACCGTCACGCTTGCCGATGCCGGGTTCGCTTCGGCTCGGTGCACTCCGTCGAGGGCCGATAAATGACGTTCGACCGCGAGGTGATCGAGTTCCTCGAACAGAGCCCGCGGACTTCAAGGGTCAGTGTTCTCAATTTTGGCTCCTGTCGATTTTTCCTTGCGATCGGAAACGACCGTTTGGTGGATAGACGTTGCAAGCGGGCGATCGTTACAGAGGCGACTGAAAACATGCGGCCAAGACGGGTGGTGCATTCAACAGCCTCCGTCGGGGCAACGCGGTGTGCCAAAACCCACCGGGCCGTAATTATCACGGTCGTGTAGCGTCAAAGACATCGCGGGGCGTGGACCGATAAAAGGCCGTTGCACAGTTTCTGACACTCCTCGGAGAAAACCGGAAAGCGGAGGCTGGACAATGACGGGACAGGTACAACCAGGAGGCAAGACTCACAAATCTTTCGCCCTTGTGTTCAGTGGCGGCGGCGCCAGGGGTCTCTCTCATGCGGGTGTGTTACGCGCGCTTATCTCCCGAGGCTTTGTGCCGAGCGCAATCGTGGGGGTATCCATGGGTGCGGTTGCGGGCGCCACCTACGCCCTGAATGACAATTGGTTCGACGCACTGGTAGACATGGATACCAGCGGGTTTCCGGCAACTCCGGACTTTCGCCTACCCGGTCTGGTCGCAAGAATGAGGGGGCTTCGTACCGCTTTGCTTGCCGCTCGCGACATGTATTTTGGCTGGGGGGTTGGCGCGCCTACCGAGTCATGGGGCCGCAGCGTCCTGTCTGGCCTGACGCAGGGCAAAAACCTGGAAGATGGCCGCATCCCGGTGTTCGTCTGCGCAACCGACATGCTGACCGGTACACGTGTGGTCTTTGGCAAGGGGCGTGCCACGGATTACGTCTATGCCAGCGCGGCGCTTGCCGGGATATTGCCGCCCTTGGTCGATGGACCGCATGTGCTGATGGACGGGGCCTATGCCGACATAGCGCCGGTCGATGTTGCAAGGGCAACAGGCGCAGAGGTCGTGATCGCGGTGGACCCAAGTCAGCGCGAAAACGCGGTTGGCCCGAAAAACGGCATGCAGGCGATGCTGCGATCCATAGAAGTCTGCCAGTATGAACATGCACGGCTGCGGTTCGATCAGGCGGATCTGGTGATACGACCCGATTTCGGGCGCTCGATCGGCACACTGGAATTCGGGCTCAAACGTCGCTGCATCGCTGCCGGGGCCGTTGCCACGCGCCGCACATATGCAGAAATCGCGGAGTTGCTTGATCCCGGGCAGCCTAAGCGGCCGGCCGACCCGCTTGCGGGTTGAAAAGCCAGATCACTGCTTTGACGCGAACGGCGCGAACTGCCCTCTGCGTCAATTGGGAATTACCTTCGCAAACAGCCCCATCAGCGCCGTGACCAGCGCGGTCGCACAAAGCACGACCAACAGCCATCGCTGGCACGGGAATGCCAATCACCGCCGGCCACGGATAGCGTGTCTCGATTACCGCGCCGAACAGCAGCACCTTGCCAACAAATCCGAACGGCGGTGGAATCCCGGTGAGCGAGAGCGGGAACGCGACCATTGCAACTCCGCAGTCCTAGATGCAGCCTCTTGGTCAGACCGGCCTGTCGGGGCGACACTGAACAGCGTCTCCAAGTCGTACTCGCAGGATGGTCAGTGGCACAGACGGCGACTAGGATAAATCTAAGAATCTGTTACGTGGTATCGGTTTGGGCGACGGACGTTTTCAAACTGAAAGAAACGGAGAGAAGTTTCCATGTGCCTATCCGCCCAGGTCAGCTTTGCCGCCAGCGTGTTCCTTGTCGGCGGCGGGACTGCCATTTCGATTTTGGCCTTGCAGCGCAACAAACGCTACTTGCCGCTTGCCCTGATGCCGCTTTTCGCCGGCCTTCAGCAATTCACGGAGGGTTTTGTCTGGGTCGGCATGAACGGAAATGATCCCCTGACGGTTTTATGGGGGGCCATGGGGTTCATCTTTTTCACTTGGTTTATCTGGCCAATCTGGGTGCCGTTCTCGGTCTACGTACTCGAGCCGGACGAGAGTTCCCGCAAGAGGCTGTTCCTGCTGCTGGCCCTGATCGGGCTGATTTTCGGTCTATTGCTTTACATCCCGCACGGGCTCGACAGCAGCATGGTCGTGGTCGAGATCAACAATCAGTCGCTGGCCTATGAAAAATCCATGTGGCTTGATTTCATGATGCCGCGCTGGTTGACCAACACGATCTACGTGACCCTTATCACCTTGCCCCCGGCACTGTCGCATTACAAGCATGTGCGCCATTTCGCCCTGACGCTGGTGGCGGTCATCGTGGTCGACATCGCCTTCCTGCAATACGCCTACATATCATTTTTCTGCCTGCTGGCGGGTCTGGCAACACTGCATCTGGTTTACATCATCCTTACCAACAAATGCGCCCGCGAATGCCCTGAACTGTTCGCCTGATCCCGTCGTATAGCTTTCCGTGTCGCAGTTTGATGGACTTACGGGATCGCTTCGTCGCTAGACAGGGCAGTGGCAATCATCGGGGTCCTCCAGGCAGCAGGCTCCGCAATGGTGTTGGATCACCTCACGCAAAGCAGCGCGTGCTCTGTGCAGTCGAACGGCAAGGGCGTTGCGGTTCAAGCCCATATCGGCGGCCATCATTCCCCGATCCTCTTCACCGAAATCAATCCGCCGGATCAATTTGGCATCAATGGGACGAAGCTCGGTAAGCAGCCTGCTCGGGCAAGTGCATGGCCGCGCCATCTGCACTGGCGCATCGGCAACCAACTCTTGCGGTTCTCGTGCGACAGCCACGGCCAGCCGGCTGTGCCGTGTGGTCTTGCGGTAATGATCGTTCATGGTGGACCGCAGGATCGCGTATAACCAGGCATCCATCCGCTCGACGTCGCGCAGCTGATCCTTGCGCGTCAGGACGCGGATGCAGAACTCCTGCAGGACATCCTCGGCGTCGGCGCGGTTGCGAAGCCGTTTCACGAGAAACCCCAAAAACGCCCCCCGCCCGTCCAGCAATGCACGCTGGATCGATGTTTCACTGTTTTTTTCTTCTATATAGCCGTTCATTCGAGTTCCTCCTTTTCGTGGCTCCTTTCGATCACGCAACCGTATTCGGCTTCTGGTCGGCTGCGCCTCCGGAGCGTCTGAACGCGTACAGAATCAGAGCCAGTCCGGTCAGGATCATCGGTGCGGAAAGCACTTGACCCATCGTTAACCCCCATTCGCCGAAATGGAGCGCATGACCGATCGGATTTTCAGTGGTCACGAACTGCATGTCCGGCTGCCGGAACAGCTCCACGAAGCTCCTGGCAGAGCCGTACCCGATCAGAAATGCGCCGGTCAGGGCGCCGGGGGTCTTAAGCCAGCCGCGGTGCCAGGCGAGATAGAGTAGGAGCGTACCGAGCAGCAGCCCTTCCAGAAGCGCCTCGTAGAGCTGCGAAGGATGGCGGGCGCAGAGGCTGGTAATGCCTTCGCAGGCTTGCGCCGCATCGCCCGGGAAGATCACCGCCCATGGAACATCCGTCGGTCGACCCCAAAGCTCGTTGTTGGTGAAATTCGCAAGCCGCCCCAGAAACAGTCCCGGTGGGGTTGCCAGCGCAAGCAGGTCAGCGGTGCTGAGCATGGGCGCATTCTGGCGCAGACAGAATGCCAGCGTGGCGATCGCAACACCTGCGAAACCGCCGTGGAAAGACATGCCGCCCTGCCATACCTTGAGGATTTCCAGGGGGTTGGCCAGGTAGTAGTCGGGCTGATAAAATAGCACGAAGCCCACGCGTCCGCCGACGATCACGCCCAGGATGATCCATGTCAGGAGGTTCTCGATCTGCTGGCGATCAAGTGGCGGCCTGGCCGATGGCCAGAGTGCCGAGCGACGAACAGCCGCCAGGCAGATGCGCCATCCGATGAGGATGCCGACGATATAGGCAAGCGCGTACCAGCGCAGCGCGAACGTGAAACTGCCGATCTCGATCGAGAACAGATCGGTGCCGATGTCTGGAAATTGTATCGCCGCGGTCAGCATGGATGCGCCCTTTGTCTTTTTCGTTGAACCCGAAAACCGAAATGCCAATGGCGATTGTTCCATGGCGGCGGCGTTTGACGATGAAGTGAGTATTGATCAGTCATGGGGCAACCCACGTCTTTGCCAGTCTCTGATACTAATGATGACAAGCGGCGTCAGGGTCAGTGCGCCCAGCCCGATTGCGGCCCAGGCAGCACGGGTAGTGTCTCCGCTGACGACTTCGCTCCCAAAATGCGCGAGCACGAAACTGGCGGGAATGATCCCGGCCAGGGTGGCCAGTCCGAAGCGCCAGAATTGCAGCCGGCTGAGCCCCGCGGCATAGCTGACGATATCGAATGAAACGAATGGCAGCAGCCGGCTGACAAAAACTGTGAGTGTCAGTACGTTCTGAGAGCCGAGCCAGCCAGCATCGACCCTATCACCGAACCATTGTCGCAACACGTCCCGACCCAAGAACCGGGCGAGCCCGAAGGCTGCAAGAGCGCCGAGTTCGGCGCCGAGAACGACGTAGACTGTTCCGAGGGTGTGGCCGTAAGCGGCGCCCGCAGCCAACGCGATGGGTGCACTTGGGATCGGCGTGGCCACGATTGCTGTCGTCATCAGTCCAACGATCACAATTGGACCCCAGATGCCTGCAGCCATGACCCACGTAGATATCCTGTCGCCGTTCAGAGCGGTCAGGGTGTCGGATAAGGGTCCGAAGGCAAGGGCTAGCAAGACGACCGCAAAGGCCAGCGCGACGGCGGCCTTGAGGGTAGGTGGTATGGTATGGTCGCGGTTCATCTGCGCCTCATGTCAGGTTAGCGGCAAACAGAAAGATCGCCGCTGCGCTTTGCCTCGATCTCGGTTGCTCTGGTTTCGGCCCATTATACAGATTCCAGTTACTGGAGGGTCAAGAGCGCCGCGAGCAAAAATCAGACAGCGTCCACGGCTGCCCGGAGCAGATCGCGGACTTGGCCGGCGACCGCGTTCAGGTCGACGTTCTCCACCGCTTGCATCGAGGCCACCGGGTCAATGGCGCTGATCTCGGTTCCTCCGTCCACCTGGCGCAAAATCACGTTGCAGGGCAGCATCGCGCCGACGCGCGGCTCGATCTCGATGGACTTATGGGCCATGCCCGGATTGCAGGCGCCAAGGATGCGATAAGGCGGCATCTCCACGCCCAGCTTCTTTTGCATCGTCGCCTGCACGTCGATCTCGGTCAGTACGCCAAAGCCCTTCTCTGCCAAAGCATCGCGAACAAGCAATTCGGCGTCGTCTATGGCGACATCCTTCAATACGCGATCATAGGTATAAGCCATTTCAATTCTTCCTTTCGATTTTGCGGTGGTTGCTGATCATTGTCTGGACGTCGCAATTCCGAACGCGTTCTGGATTCGGCGTCCGGATGCTTCGCGGGTCAGGCGTTTTGGAAATCGGCGCCAGTCAGAGCTGGCGCCGAACCGCTCAATTGTCGTTCATCACTGTTCCGTTGCTCATGCCCTGGCCATTGCCGGGCTGAACCGGCGGCTGTGCCATGTTCGACCGCATCATCTGTATCCGTTCCATCATTTCGGCGGGTGCCGCCATCTCTTCCGCCGTCACCGCGCCGTCACCGTCAGCATCGAGGTGCTGGAACCGATCCACCATCATCTCGCGGATCATCGCGCTATGAAGGGTTTCGAACTCGGCAATCGAGAGCGATCCGTCGCCGTCGCTGTCGTATTCCGCGAGCTTGGCCTGCAGTTGCGAGCGCATCTCGTCCGGCGTGACCGTGCCATCGCCGTCGGCGTCGAACATCTGCATCATTTCCCCGCCCATCGGACCCATGCCAGCCGTCGGGCCCATACCGCCCATCATCTGGCCGTGCATGCGCTTCATCATGCCCATCATATCGGACATGCCGCCCATGTTGCCCATCATTCCGGAACCGCCCTGCATCATGCCAGCGCGATCCTTCGGGCCGGACTGGCCCCCATGTCCGTGATTGGAATCCGCGATCGCGGCTCCTCCGATTGCAGTTGCGGCCAAAACGGTCGCTGCGAGCAGGGTTTTGCGGGTCATCGTTATCTCCTCATGTTTCGGTTTCGATAGATTTCATATGGCAGCGTTAGGCCGTGATGAAATGCGAGGAAACAACGGTATTGTATCGCCGTGTCAAAAGCGCCGCCCCTGTTACATTTCGTGACAAATCTCTTCGGGAAACCAATGCGGCAACCGTTAGAAGGAAGAACATGAACGATCAGCCTCATATCCTCGTCGTCGACGATCATCGCGAAATCCGAGACTCGGTTTCGCGCTATCTGGAGAAGAACGGCCTGCGTGCGACCTCGGCGCGGGATGCGGTCGAGATGGACGCCAAGCTCGCGATGGGTCAGTACGATCTGATCGTTCTGGATGTCATGATGCCCGGCGAGGACGGGCTGTCGGTCTGCCGCCGTCTGTCATCCACGGGTGGCGTACCGATCCTGATGCTGACGGCGCTTGGCGAAGAGACGGATCGCATCGTCGGGCTCGAAATCGGCGCGGACGACTATCTGGCCAAACCATTCAATCCGCGAGAGCTGCTTGCGCGGATCAAGGCCATCCTGCGGCGTTCATCCCTGCCCGAGACCTATGCCGGAAAACTCTCGGGAAGACGCATCGCATTCGCACAATGGACTCTCGATACCGACAGCCGGTTGTTGACCGATGAAAACGGTGCGCAAATCGATCTCACCGGTTCGGAACTCAAGCTTCTGGTTGTCTTGCTCGAACGGCCCCGCCTCGTCCTCAACCGTGATCAGCTTCTCGATCTCACTGCAGGGCGCGCGGCCTCCCCGCTCGATCGGACGATCGACAATCAGATCAGCCGCCTTCGCAGAAAGATCGAGGCCGATCCATCCAGGCCCCGGCTGATCACGACCGTGCGCGGTGGCGGATATTGCCTTGCCGCCGATGTGACGGAGCTGGATTGATGTGGCGTTTCTTTGACAGCCTGCGCGGCCAACTGGTCCTGTTGATCATCGCGGCACTCGCCGCCGCCCAGGCGGTCAGTCTCTGGTTGTTTGTTGACGAGCGCGGCCTGGCCGTGCGGGCCGCGCTCGGCTTCGAGGCAGCGGGACGCGCGGCGAACGTCGCGCGGCTGATCGAGGAAGCGCCGGCAACGCTGGAACCGGCCATTCTGCGGGCGGCCAATTCACCACTCGTACGCTTTGACATGTCTGATACTCCGACCGTCGACCACGACACACACGCGGACAGCGGTGCTGTCGAGGCAAGAGTGCGTGGTCTTCTCGGAGCGAAAGACACCCGCGAAATTCGCGTAGAGGTCCACGAGGTCGATCACGGCATCCTTCCGATGCCGCATATGGCGCCCGAGATGGCCGAAATGCATCTGGCGATGATGCGGGGCGATCTGTCGGCAATCGAGATGCAGCTGTCCATTGCCCTGACGGGCGGACAGTGGCTCAATGTCGGCACGCGGTTCGAACGCCCACCTTTGCAATGGCCCTGGGCATCTTTCGTGAGCTTCGGCATCACGGCTGCCATTATTCTTGTCGCCGCATGCTGGTTTCTTCTGACCCGCCTGACCGGCCCGCTCTTGCGCGTATCCCATGCCGCCGACAGCCTCGGGCGCGGCGAAAATGTCAATCCGCTGCCCTTGATCGGACCCGCAGAGGTGCGGGACCTGACACGGACGTTCAACCGGATGCAAGACAGGCTGACCCGTTTCCTCGCCCACAGGACACGGCTTCTCGCGGCCCTCGGACATGATCTGCGCTCGCCTCTCACGGCACTGCGCGTCCGCTCGGAAATGGTTGACGAGCGGGAGACACGCGACAGCCTCGTCGCCTCGATCGAGGAGATGCAGGAAATGGTGGACTCGACCCTTTCCTTCGCGCGCGGAATCGCAAGCTCGGAAGACTACGAGACCGTCGAAATGGGCGCGTTTCTGGGTCAACTCCGCGCCGATATGCTGGACAACTTTTCCCTGCAGGAAGGTGAGACCGTTCATCTGCGCTTGCGGTCGCAATCGGTCCGGCGTGCCCTTCGCAACCTCATCGACAATGCCGAACGCTATGGCGGAAACGTTGATGTCAGCTATGGACGCGAGGACGATCACGCCATTATCCGCGTCGCTGACAATGGCCCCGGAATACCGGACGGCGAGCTTGAACAGGTCTTCGAGCCCTATTTCAGGCTTGAGAAATCCCGCTCGAGAGAGACCGGCGGCACCGGACTTGGACTGTCCATCGCCCGGACGATCATCCGGGCGCATGGCGGGGACATTGGCCTCACCAACCGGGCAGAAGGCGGCCTCGTGGCGACCGTGACGCTGCCGCTGGGACCGGAACCCCTGAAACAGGAAAGGACAACGACATGAAACTCAACGGCTCAGTCATCTCTGCAGGATCGCTCCTCTTCGTCGCAACGCCGGGCATGGCCGATATCTACGATGGTGTCCCCCGTCAGCACCTGTGGGACATCTGAGTTGACTTTGTAACGGAGGGCTTCTGGCTCATCGTAACCGCCAAGGAGTGGAGATGAGACAGAAACCCGGAACGCGGAAAGAGCCCGCCGAGAAGGTCGTAAAGGATATTCGGCGGCGCACCAGGAAGCATCATTCGGCTGAGGAGAAGATCCGGATCGTGCTGGAGGGCCTGCGCGGCGAAGACAGCATTGCCGAGTTGTGCCGACGCGAGGGGATCGCGACGAGCCTGTATTACAGCTGGTCGAAGGAGTTCCTCGAGGCCGGCAAGAAGCGGCTCGCAGGCGACACGGCCCGACAGGCGACCAGCCCCGAGGTCAAGGATTTGCGGCATGAGGCCGCCGCTTTGAAGGAGGCTGTGGCCGATCTCACCTTGGAGAACCGCCTGCTCAAGAA
The DNA here is from genome assembly GCF_003054175.1 of Allosediminivita pacifica. Classification (GTDB taxonomy): domain Bacteria; phylum Pseudomonadota; class Alphaproteobacteria; order Rhodobacterales; family Rhodobacteraceae; genus Allosediminivita; species Allosediminivita pacifica. The sequence continues at coordinate 8,243 of NZ_QBKN01000030.1, read as the reverse complement.
AAGCATGCTCGGGGATGGGGAGTTCGAGGAATGAGATATCCCGCCTCCGAGAAGCTCGAGATCATCCGGCAGGTCGAGCAATCACACTTGTCGGCGAAGCAGACCCTGGACCTCCTGGGCATCCCAAGAACGACCTTCTATCGCTGGTATGATCGTTATCTGGCCATGGGCGAAGGCGGGCTCGAGGACCAAACCTCGGGTCCATCCCGGGTATGGAACCGGATCCCGGACAAGGTGCGCGAGGAGGTCGTCGAGTTGGCCCTCGACGAGCCGGAGCTGTCGCCCCGGGAGCTGGCAGTCCGGTTCACAGACACCCGACGATACTTCGTCTCCGAAGCCAGCGTTTACAGGCTCTTGAAAGCCCAAGACCTGATCACCAGCCCGGCGTTCTTGGTCATCAAGGCAGCCGACGAGTTCTATGAGAAGACCGTTCGACCGAACCAGCTCTGGCAGACCGACTTCACCTACTTCAAGGTGGTCGGATGGGGTTGGTTCTACCTGTCGACCATCCTCGACGACTTCAGCCGCTACGTCATCGCCTGGCGGCTCTGCACCACGATGAAGACCTCGGATGTGACCGCCACCCTGGAGGATGCTCTGGTCGCATCTGGCTGTGACCGCGCCACGGTCGCGCATCGGCCCCGGCTGCTCAGCGACAATGGCGCATCCTACATCTCCGGGGAGCTGGCTGACTGGCTTGGGGACCAAGGCATGGATCACGTTCGCGGTGCCCCGCGCCACCCTCAAACCCAGGGTAAGATCGAGCGCTGGCACCAGACCCTGAAGAACCGGGTCCTCCTCGAGAACTACTACCTGCCCGGAGCGCTGGAAGCGGCCATCGGAGACTTCATCGATCACTACAACCATCACCGCTACCACGAGAGCCTCGGCAACCTCACCCCCGCCGACGTCTACCTGGGCAGAGCGGACACTATACGAAAACGACGAAAGGAGATCAAAGCCAAGACGATCAAAAAACGCCGCTTGCTGCATCGTCAGACAGCCGCATAGACTGAAGTCCCAAAGAGCCAGACCCTCCGTTCAAGATCACCCGCTCGTGTTCCAAATCATCTGACGACGGACAGAAATCGCCGGGTTGACGGTACGTTTGCTGGAGCGCCTGCAAAGCGATCCGGGCGGTGGCCCGACCGAGGGGTGGATGTTGCTTGGCCAAACCTACATGCGCATGGGCCGCTACAGGGATGCGGTATCCGCCATGGAGAACGTGACCGAGCGCCCGGATGCCAGTTCGGCCATCCTGTCGCAATACGCCGAGGCGCTGATCGCCGCGGATGACGGGATCGTGACGCCCGCGGCCCGCGCGGCCATCGGACGGGCACGCGACATGGATCCGTCCAATCCGGCGGCCACGTACTACGAGGCCATCGCGCTCGATCAGGCGGGCGACGGCGCGGAGGCCCACGATCTGCTGATTGCCCGGCTGGACGCGGCCAATGGCCCCGCGCCCTGGATGGAGGCGTTCGTCGCGCAGGCCAACAGCATCGGCGAGACGCTCGGCCGCGAGCCGGTCAGCCTCGCGGCATTCGCGCCCACGGCTGGCGGCGATACGCCGGGCCCCACCGCGGGCGATGTCGCCGCCGCAGCGGACATGAGCGAGGACGACAGGGCCGCCTTTATTCGCTCGATGGTTGAGCGGCTGGCCGAGCGGCTGCGGGACGACCCTGATGACCTGGATGGCTGGATGCGACTGGGCAACGCCTATCGCGTCCTCGGTGAGGCGGCGAAGGCGCGGGAGGCATATCTGACCGCCAACAGGCTCGCCGAGACCCTGCCTCCCGACGACCCGCGTGCGCAGGAAATCCGGCAGGCGATGTCAGAGCTGCCCGGCTGAGGCCGAAACAGCGCTATGGTTTCCCTGCCAATGCGATCAGGTGCACTGACAGGGATGCGCCGCAAGGTTTGGATCGTCCCGGGTGGTCAGACGGGTCAGGACGAACCCGGCCGTCAGAAGCAACGCGCCGCCATAGATCATGCCCGTCGCCGGGACCTCTCCGAATACGAGAAAGCCCAGCGTTGCCGCAACCACCGGCGATACGATGATGTCGACCAGCGAATAGACGTTGGCGTTCAGCGTCTTCAGCACAAGCGAGATGCCGAAATAGGCGAACCCGGTAGAGACCAGTCCCAGCATCAGCGCCCAGAGCCCGGCCGGAGCAGCAATGCCGATCCGCTCATTGACTGTCATTGCCATGATGTCGCCGGGTCCGAAGATCACCAGCACCGGCGACAGCACGAGGGCGGCAACAAGCATGGACCAGGCGATGTCGTTACCGGTCTCGGATTTGCCTTCGTGGCGCATGTAGGTGATCATCGCGGCATAGATCGCCCCATCGGCAAGCGCGACAAGATTTCCGACCATGTATCCGCCCTCCAGCGGTTTCGCGAGAACAATGCCCATGATGGCGACCGCGAAGGTCAGGTAGTGACCCCAGCTTGCTTTCTCATCGAGAAACAGCGCCGAGAATATGAAGGTGAAGAACGGCGCGATACTCCAGAAAATGACCGCGTTGGCAATCGGCACCAGGGTCATGGCGTAATTGAAGACGCTGATCTGGGTGGCGATCAGCATACCGATGATGGCGGTGTCCTTGAGGTTCTTCCACGGAACGCGAAGCTGGTTCCCGGTTGCGAACGGCATCAGAATCATGAGGAACAGCGCGGCCGTGAGGATGGCGTAGAAATTCACCGTGTGGATCGGGATCAGACCGCCTGTCAGCTTGACGAAGACGCCGATTGTCGCCTCCGAGAAGGTGATGAGAAGCAGTAACAGGATGGTGCGCATGGGTCGGTTCTGATCCTCTCTCGTTCACGCTCTCAGGACGCCGCCGGCTCGTCGCGGTCCTCCTGGCCACTTATTGCGTCGCGGCTCGCGTTCCCGATCCAGCACATGTCGCAGACCGGGTCGCCATGGGACAGAGTACGCCGGCGGCGATAGTGACCGCGCTGGCCATCCCCGGCGATGACGTCGGCACCGGGCCAGTCGTAGCGGCACCAGCTCTGCCGGAACGACTCCAGCGACTCAGGATCGTCCTCCGCCCGGGCGATGCGGCGCACGAAGCTCTGCGGCGGGCAATGGGTGAAATGCGTGAACAGGTCGTCCCCGTCCCGGCTGACCCGAACGGCGTAACCCGGCGCACCGGAGGGCGCGAAGGGAAACACCAGCAGCGCGCGGATGGTCCAGCGCAGCCGACGGCCGGAATCGCGGGTGAGCAGGCGCACGGGCAATGCGCTGAGCGCCAGCATCCGCCGGTAGATGTCCCAGCCGAGATCGGCGACCACCTGTCGCGCGGTCTCGGGCGCGATGCCACAAGCGCGCAGGCTGCGGTCGGCCGCAATCGTCCAGATCGCCATTTCCACCATCAGCCGGCTACCGAAAGTCGGAAGCTCTGCCTGCTGCGCATGGGGGCGAAGGCGGACGGTTTCCGCGGTCATCGCCACCACGAATGCCTCGATTTCGGGCGTCAGCCAACGGATCTCGCACCCCTCCGTGTCGCGCAGGCCACGCGTGGCAAGGCCGCGCCCCGCCGCCCGGGCGACGATGCGCCCGATCAGCTTGCGTGCCAGCCACAAGCGGAGCGAACCGTCAGACATGGCCGACCTGATGGCCCGAGGTGATATCGATCGTCTCGGCACCCGACTCGTCCAGACACTCGGTTTCAGTCTGGAGCGTTACGAAGAAGAAGCCGTGATCGCGGCGCAGCAAGCGGTGCGCCCGTCGTTGCACCGCCTGCGGGTCCACGCCGTCACCCACGCGAAGGTGCGCCGAAAACACGTTCCGCCCGCTGGTCAATGTCCATGCGTGGACATGATGCGCGTCGTGCACACCGTCGAGCGCTTCCAGATCCGCGATCACCGAGTTCAAATCTATCTCGCTCGGCGCTGCCTCCATCAAGAGCCGCGCCGCATCCCGCAGGATGCCCCAGCTGGCCCAGAGCAGCACGAAGCCGAAAGCCATGCCCAGAAGTGGGTCGATCATCAGGAAACCGGTAAAGCGGATCACCAGCGCCGTGACGATGATGAGCAGGCTGCCCACGAAGGTCTGGATGATGTGCCAGAGCGCGCCGCGCACGTTCATGTCGCTCCGGCTCTGTTTCCAGATGAGGCCAAGCGAAATGAACTCCGTCACAAGACCCCCGGCTGCAGCAAGCAGCATTGGCCCTGTCGGCAGGTCGATGGGCGCGTTCAACCGCATCGCGGCCATATAGATAACGACGAAGGCCATTCCGGCCAGGAACCCGCCATTCACCAGCGCGCCGAGGATTTCGGAGCGGTACCAGCCAAAGCTGAATGTTGCATCGGCAGGCCGCCGGGAAAGCCGGGCCGCGCCCACGGCGACGAGGATTCCGCCCACGGCGGAAAACGTGTGGAATGCATCCGACAGGACAGCGATCGATCCGGTCCAGAGCCCGATACCAAGCTCAATGATGAAATAGACGCCGGTCAGCCAGGCCGAGATGACCATACCCCGCCCGCTTGTCGGCATGTGCGATCCGTGTCCACGAATATGGAATTCTGTTTCGGAACTCATCGAACCTCCTTTCCGTGGCAGTTTATTGATGCCTCCCCACATGAAGAGCGCGCCCTATCCGCCCGACGCCACCGCGCGCTCCGCCGCCTTCTCGAGCGCTGATAGAACCGCTTCGGACGACAGGAGCTCGGGCAGGACGATACCCTCGGGAGCGCCGGGTCCATAGACAGCGTTGAACGGAATACCGTAGCGGTCGAAGGTCTCCAGATAGCGCGAGATTGCCTCGTCGGGCCGGGTCCAATCGGCCTGCATCGCCGTCACGCCCGGCGCGCGAAGGGCCGTTCGAACCGGCGCGCGGTCAAGCACGAGCGCCTTGTTGGCCTTGCAGGTGAGACACCAATCGGCGGTCACATCCACGAAAACCACCTCTCCGCGCGACACGAGCTTCGGAATTTCTCGACGGTCGAATGCGGCCCAGTCCGTCGCCGGCTTGGCGTTCGGCGTGCCGGCCGCAGAAAGGAATCCCGCCAGGAAGATGGCCAACGCGCCCGTGGCCGCAGCCCCGGACAAGCGAGCACCTGCGGCCAGGCGACTGAAAGACAGAATCACGACGAGGACTGCGCTGGCTGTCAGAACCGCAAGCGCGGACGTCATGCCACCGACACCGATCAGCACCCAGAACAGCCAGCCGGCTGTGCCCGCCAATGCCAGCCCCAGCAGGATCTTCAGCCACAGCATCCAGCGGCCCGGTTTCGGCAGGCGCGAGATCGCCGCCGGAAACGCGGCAACGATGAGATAGGGCAAGGCCAGACCGATCCCCAGGGCCGTGAAGATCACCGCGATATCGAGCAGCCGCCCGGCCAGCGCAAAGGCAACAGCCGTGCCCAGGAACGGCGCCGAACAGGGTGTCGCGAGGATGGCGGCAAAGGCACCTGTCGCAAAGTCGCCGCTATAGCCTTTGCCACCGCCGGCGCGGGCGAGCCGGGTCTGCAAGGAAGACGGCAGCTCGATTTCGAATGCCCCGAAAAGGTTGGCGGAAAACACGGCCAGGACAATGAACATCACCGCCAAGAATACGGGGTTCTGGAATTGCAGCCCCCAGCCCACGGTCATCCCCAGACCGCGCGCCGCGAGGGTCAAAGCGGCGAGCGACCACATGAACGCCAGAACGCCGAGTGCGGAGACGGCAAACCCCTTGCGAATACGGCCCACGCCCTGGTCGCGGCTCTTCATCGCCGAGGACAGCTTGATGGAGAGCACCGGCAGCACGCAGGGCATGACGTTCAGGACAAGACCGCCGAGGAAGGCGATTGCGGCGATCCAGGCCAGTTCCGCCAGACCCGGCAGCACGCGGTCCAGGGCGAAGGGCGGCTGCGGTGCTGCATCGGCCAACTCCGTGAACAGGCTGGCCGCACGGTCGCCATCGGTCACGGTGATCCGCAGATCGGGCAGATCCGCGGCCGCGCTCAGAACGGGCAATCGGGCCCAGAGCAGACGGCCCCCGTCGCCCAGACGAATATCCGGCTTGCCGAATGCCGTGCCCGCGCCCAGTTCGGGAAAGACATCCGGGCCCGCGAAGGGACGCTCACTGTGTGCGACCAGCGTCAGGGCGGTCATGTCCGGGTCGAGATAGGCCGACTGGATCGAGATACCGCTCTCAGCCCCCTCCTCCGGCACCTTTTCGGCATAGGCCGAGATGAGCGCCGCCGCATCCGCGTCGATTCCGCTGGCTCGTGGCAGCGACAGGGTCAGTGTGAACTCCTGCGGGACGCAAACGGTCGAGCAGGTCAGAAGCGTGACATTGGCGTTCAATCGCACCGGCGCGCCGGGGTCGGACAATGCGATACGCAGCGGAAATACGACCTCGTCGTGATATCCGAAATTCTCGATCCCGAAGGCCGTGAACCGTTCCGGGGCGGGCCAGAGCAATTCGACCTCTTCCACATTCTCCGATCCCGCCCAGTCGATCGAGGGCGGGATGCCGACCTCGCCCGGGGACCGCCAATAGGTCTTCCAGCCCTCGCCCAACTTCAGATGCAGCCCGGCGGACAGGGACGTCGCGTTCGGGCCGACTCCGTTTTCGGCTGCGATCAGACGCGCCTCGAGAGCCGGGTTGGAAAAGCTCCCGGATTCGGCGGCGTTCGACATACTGGCCAGCCCCGCGCCGAGAAAACCGAGGCAGACCAGCAGAATCAGCTTTGCGACGAAAAGCCGCGAGAATTTGTTCATCACGCTGTCTGACACTGGGACGTCCAATCTTCCTCGATTTCCATCTCGGCAACACGCAGAATGGTCTTCTCATCGATCTGGCCCTGGATGATCGTTCGCCCGATTATCAGGGCGGGCGTTCCAAAAATGCCGAATACCCGTGCGAGAGCAGCACTGTTTTCCAATTCTTCGGTAACAGGGGCGCTTCGCATGTCGGTAATCAGGCGTTGGTGATCGACACCGATGTCTCGCGCCAAAGCCTGTAAATATTCCGGTGTCGCCACAAACGAGGATTTCATGAGCCGTTCATGAAATGCGACATAGGCACCCTGGCGTTTCGCCGCCAGCGCCGCCTTGGCCGCGACCTCCGACGATTGCCCGAGAAGCGGCAATTCGTGCCAGATGGCACGCAGGTTGCTGTCGGGACGTGCATCGAGCGCCGCAAGCGTCCTGGTCTGAACACGGCAATAAGGGCAATAATACTCTGTAAAAAACGCCACCGGAACGCGCTGTGTTGCAGACAGGTCATCGCCGTAGAGCGCACCGCAGATATCTGCCCTGACCCGCGCTTCGGCATCCGCCAGACTATCCGGACCCATGGCGTTCATTCCGATGAAGAGATCGAAGCCGCTCGAGCTTTCGCTGGCGGACAGCCTGCGAAAGCCCCGCGGGTATTGAACGTCCTCGAAGTTGAGTTCGGTCGAACCGAGTTCCGGAAAATACCAAAACCCGGCGTAGGCGGCCGCAACAGTCGCAAGAACTGCCAATGTATTCCGCCGTCCTTCAATCATATCCCGTCACCTTCACAACTATTCCAAAGCGAAGGCGAAGCCCTCCCTGCCGTCCCGACATTCAAGCACTGCCAGCCCACTGCCCGTTATTTCCTTTACCTCACAACCTGCAGGCAGGTCGGCCACCTGACCGCTCGAAGAGAGCCGGACATCACCGCTTCGCTCGCATTGCGCGATGGTCTGGGCGCAGGCGCCAAGTAAGAGCATCGCCCAAAGCGGCAGAAGACGGCGAACGATACCCAATCTCACCCCGGCCTAATTGGCGGCTACTTTTTGATCCACCTGGATCGCAACATCATCGGTCCGCTCGCTCTTCGTATCATGGCATGATTTTCCCATCATCTGATGCATGATCAAATGTGCGGCGACGCACAAAAGCAGAGGTGCGAAGACGTAGAGCCCGGAGGTCAATCCGCCCGCAAGTCCCCCCGTCATCACGAACGCTGCGATTGGAAGCAGCATTACCGCGCAGCAGGCCCACATGGCGTATTTCATCACCGGCATCGTGCTCGATTTCTCAACAGGAGTTTCAGATTCATTCATTTTCGTTGCATCTCCAAGCATACAGGAGATGGGCTAAAGCCTTCCTGCGCCGGAAGGTCAACGATACAAACCGATACAAAAATCACGGTCTTGTCAGGGGGCATCTGCTTGACCTTCGGTAGTGCCCCACGGGGTGGTGTAGGAGGCCGCGCGCGGAGCCATTCGGCGTAGCGCAGCGCGCGGCCTGTCTGGCGGCCACCGCACTTCTTCGT
>NZ_QBKN01000029.1 GCF_003054175.1 Allosediminivita pacifica | reverse complement strand
GACCGTGGGGATCATGGGGCAAGGGAACCTCGGGCTGGCATCCGCCGCCGCGCTGCGCGCGATGGGATTCAGCACGCGGGGCTGGTCGCGCACCGAAAAGACCGTTGAGGGCATGGAGTCTTTCGCCGGTCCCGAGGGCATGGGGGATTTCCTGGGTGGCACGGATATTCTCGTGGACCTGCTGCCCGCCACCAAGGCGACCGAGAACCTGATCGACGCCGGCATCCTGCGACAACTGCCGAAGGGCGCGGCCTTCATCAACGCCGGGCGCGGCAAGCATCTCGTCGAGGAAGATCTCGTCGCCGCGCTGGACGACGGGCACCTCTCCGGTGCCGTGCTCGACGTGTTCCAAACCGAACCCCTGCCGACCGAAAGCCCGCTCTGGGATCATCCCAAGGTGACGGTGACGCCGCATATCGCGTCGACCCCCACCAAGCGGGACAAGGCCTTCTACGTGGCCGACGCGATCCGCAGTTTCGAGGCCGGTGACAGCCTGCCCAACGTCTTCGACCCCGCGCAGGGCTACTGATCCGGCGATGACAGCGGCGAGGCCCGCATGGTGATCCACCGGGAATGGATCACCTTCGTACGGGCTAGGCGCCTCGCCCGCGGAGAGTGACAGATACCCTTAACGGGACGACCGCTTCTGTATCTGCGAGCGAGGTCGAGGCAACGCAAAGTGGCCCCGCCATGCCGATTGCCTTCTCAGGCGAAGCCAGATGAGCAACGAGAACCTGCGCGTCCCGAGGAGCTCAGGTCATCCGTCTCTCGTGGCAAGCGACGCGCTCTCAGGCGCCGGCAGCGCTCAGCCTGCCGAGTGCCTCTGAAGACAGTTCCAGTTCGGCGGCCCGGGCAAAGCTCTCGACCTGCGGAACGCTGGTGGCACTGGCGATCGGGGCGGTGACTCCATCCCGGGCGATCAGCCAGGCGAGCGAGACCTCGGACGGAGTTGCTTTGTGCTCCGACGCAACCTCTTCCAGGACGTCCAAGATCCGCATTCCGCGGTCGTCGAGGTACTTCTCGACCATCCCGCCCCGCTTGCGACCCTCGAGATCAGCGGCCCCGCGGTACTTGCCGGTCAGAAACCCGGCGGCGAGTGAAAAATAGGTCACCACGCCGATGTCGTTCGTGATGCAGAGCTCTTGCAGCGGCCCCTCGAAGGCGCCGCGGTCGTAGAGGTTGTATTCGGGCTGAACGACCTGGTACTCGGGTAGCCCTTCCGTCTTCGCCACCTCCAGTGCTGCGCTTAAAAGCTCCGCATCGTAGTTCGATGCGCCGATCGCCCGGATCTTCCCGGCTTCGATCAGCTTCTGGTAGGCTCCTAGCGTTTCCTCGTGCGGGACGTCGCGATCGGGCCAGTGCGAGAAGTAGAGGTCGATATTCTCCACCTGCATGCGCTCAAGCGACCTGTCGACGGCCTTCGCGATCCAGGCCTCGGACAGACCTTTTTCACCCGGTCCGCCCATGTCCGACCCGACCTTGGTGAAGAGCTTCACCCGGTCGCGCATGCCGGGACGCGCTGCAAACCACTTGCCAAGCATGGTCTCGGATTCGCCGCCCCTGTGGCCCTCGGCCCAGGCAGAATAGACATCAGCCGTGTCGATCGTGTCGAACCCGTGGTCGATAAACGCGTCTAGGACGCGAAAGCTCTCCTTTTCGTCCGTCGTCCAGCCGAGAACGTTTCCTCCGAAGACGATCGGGGAGATTTCGAAACCGGTCTTGCCCAGTGTCCTGGTCTGCATCTTGTTTTCCTTCGATCTTTCCGGCGCTTCGGGTCTCCGAGGGCGGGGGCTGTGCCCTTGGCCCGGCCGTCGCGCGGCCCTGGTTCGCCTCGTCAACAGACCGGATCGCTGGATCGTTCCTCGCATGCGACCGAAGGCGACAGCGGACAGGCATCCCGAGGGCCGGGCAAGGAATCGAGCGAGCGGCAAGAGGGTGGAGGGGTCTTCATATTCGTTCGGCTTCTCCGTTCGGGGGAAATTGACTGGGTGAAGTTGCAGAAGATCAGGCGCCGCGGTCGCGGCGTCTGGAGGCCAGGGCTTCCAGCGGCAGGGCCGCGTCGCGACCGCGGTCGTCGAGAAGGAAATCCGACATTGCGGGCAGCGCGGCATACTCGCGCTCTTCCCTGCAGCCTGCGCGCCAGCTCGGCCACGCCGCCGCGATGCGGGATCGGAAGCCGGGCATGGCTGCCGGAAGGGATGGAGCGGCCGATGTCGGCGCGGCGATCTTGATCATCATTGTGGTCTCCTTCCGATCGAACAAGGAACGGGGGGTTCAGTCTGCGCCAGGCCGCATCGTGTTGGCCGTAGCGGCGGGACGCACGAAGCCGCTGCAGCCGGTGCCGCTGAAGGCGGCAACATTCCGGCCCCTCCTGGATGTCAGCGGAACGATCTCGTGCGCCGCGCGTCTGCGCGGTCCGTTCGCGGGCAGTTCCTCGAAGCTCAGAAGATCTGCGAACCCTCTCTCGCCCAGCCGTTTCCGGACGTCTTGCGTCGCACCGCGAAGCCGCAGGGTGCCGTCCTGCGTGCGCAAGAGGACCGCGGCGACAAAGAACCCGCGCATGCCGGCGCGTGTCGTGAGCGTGACGCTGCTCAGGTCCACGACAAGTAGCCTGCAGGTCTGCGTCGCGCAGCAGCACAGGGCATCCATCAGTTTCCCTGCGCTGCGGCTGTCGACGGCGCCGCGGACCGTCACGATGTGCGTGTCACCAAACCGATTGCTATCGATGTCCATGTCAAAATCTCTCTTTCAAATGGGTCGGTCTCGGCGCCCGGCAGAATGACCGGGCCCTCGTGTGGCCGTCAGTGACGACCGCGCGTGGTGACAAGTGTTGTGACAGCCGTGCGAATGACGGCCGCGAAGCGTTGTATTTGCGCGGTGTTCCCGGCGGCACCTCCCGTCACGACACGGCGCAATCGGTCGGGCCCGCCTCGGGCCCCTGTGAATGCCTTCACTTCCCCCTCCCGCGATCCGTGGCATTCAACGCGCGGAATGCGGGAGGAAGAGACATGACACCGGAAATCTGGATCACCCTGGCGGCCGCGAACTTCGCCGCCTACCTTGCCCCGGGACAGAACATGGCCCTCGTCGGGGCCGCAACGGCCCGATCGGGCCTGCCCGGTGGCCTGTCCGCGGTGGGAGGCATCCTGATGGCGGAATTCGTCTGGACCGCAGCGGCGCTCGGGCTGACGCTGACCGCGCGCGAGATCGACGGAAACGTCATGCTGGCGTTGCAGGTGTCGGGGGGCACCTACCTCGTCTGGTCCGGATGGAAAGTGCTGAACTCGCCACCGTCTCCGGAGATGGCGGTGCTCGGTGCGTCAGGCGGCTGCTTCCGGAATGCTTTCATGGGTCTCTGGGTCGGGCTGGCCAACCCTCTGGCGCTCGTATTCTTCGTGTCGATCTTCCCCGGCCTCGTCTCGGCCATGGCGGGCGAGACGCCGTTAAATCTGCTGGCCTTCTGCGGGACGGCCGTGCTGGTATCGTCGCTGGCCGCCCTGGCGCCCTATCTGGTCGTGTCCCAGGTTCTCGTGCGGGCAGGGCAGGCGAGGCGCCTGAACGCCCTGTCTGGGGGCGCGTTGCTCTTCGTGGGGCTCGCCGCCATAGCATGGACGGCCGCGGCCTGACCTCACCGCGGTCGGGAGAACTCGGTTGCGCTTTGTGCCCGGGCGGCGAGCGCTGCGAGGTCCGGGATCGCGAACAGTCCGTCGGTCTGCGTGATCAGCCCGTCATGGGTCAGCGCGGCAAGACGCTTGTTCACCGACTCGCGGGTCACACCCAGCATCTGGGCAAGCTCGGTCTGGGAAAAACGGCGCCGGAACTCGGCCCGTCCCCCGTCTATCGCCGCATGGGCCACTGCCAGATCCTGCAGCTTCTGGGCCAGCCGGACATCAAGCCCGAGAAAGGCAAAGGCCCCCATGTCCACGGTGTTGCGCCGCAGGACTTCGCAGAGCAACTGTATCAGGTGACGTGCCAGTCTCGGATCCTCGGCCAGCGCCATGTCGAGTGCGGGCAGAGGCGTCACAAGGCATTCGGTCGCTTCCAGCGCGGTGGCATTCGCGCTGCGCGGAAGCCCGTCGAGGATGGCGATCTCGCCAAAGGTCTCGCCGGGTTCCATGAGCGCAAGGGTCAGTTCGCGTCCCTCGAGGTCGGCAATCCAGATCCGCACGAGGCCGGAAAGAACGACGCGCAGACCGTCCGCCTCGTCCCCCTCCATGAAGATCGTGCTGCCCTTCCTGCTGCGCACCTCCTGGCTGGCGCGGGCCAGCGGTTCGAGGCTTTCGCGCGCGGCCCCCGAAAACAGGTGGCATCCCTTGATGGCGGCGATCTTGCGTTCGAGCATGCGAAGCTTCCAGGTTGCGTAACCCGGGCGACTGCCGCCTGGGGGACTGCCAGTCTCTTAGCCGGTACGCCTGTCGGTCACCAACTCGGAATACTGTCCGGTGGACCCGCCCGGCGCTTTGGGCACGCCGGGCGAAGAGATCAGGAAAATTGGCGGGGGATCGAGGCCGCGAAGTCGTGTTCGCGTTCGAGTGTCCCGTCGCACCAGGCCCGCAGAGTGGCCGAGATATGGAAGTTTTCGGCATCGCAGGTCAGCCGGGTCCAGGTTTCGGTCCTGACGGCCCAGCCGTCCCGGGACATCTCGTGCACCCAGGTCACCTCACCCTCGGCCGATTGCGGGTCATGGGGCAGTACCGAGTACCGCTCACGTCCCTCCGCCGAATGGAAGAACTGATGCGGCTCGATCGTCGCCGCGCCCTCGTGGTCGCGGACCTCGACGGTGACGCGTCCGGTGTCGAGATCCTGTCCCACGCGCCATTCCGAGCGCGGAGACTCGTGATACGACACCTCCAGCGGCGCCCCCGCACGCGGCGGATCGAAGTCGGCCAGTCGCGGACCGGGTCCCGAGCGCAGCGGCAACAGCAGCTCGGACTCGCCGGGAATGACGCTCAGCGTCACCGGCTCGGGCGTGGGCCAGGCGATGGGGAAGTAGCTTGTCGAGAGCGACAGCCGCAGCCGGTGCCCCGCGCGCAGCGTCTGGGCCACGTGTTTGAGCGGCACCTCCACCGTGAAGGCCTCGCCAGGCACCAGACCCTTGGGCTCGGCGTGCCCGTCTCTATGGCAGAGGTTGAAAGGTCCGTGGCTGATCCGCGTGCCTGCGCCGTCGGGCGCCACGTCGACAAGCCGGGCGACGACCTGCGCGACAGGTTGATCGACGCGGCAACGCAGCCGAAGGACCGCGTCGCCCACAAGCTGCATGTCGCTTTCCAGTGGCGCCGTCTCGAACACGAGACTTCCGGCGTCGTCGTGCCGCTGGTCGGTCGGCTGGTCACCCGGATGCGCGTAGGAGCACCACTTGCCGCCGTGCAGCCCGACCCAGAGCGGCGAACAGATCGACATCTCCGCGCCCGCGCGGCCCGCGCCGGGGGCAAGCCCGCCATCGGCGCCCAGCCCGTAAGACACGCGCTCGACATTCGGCGAAGGCCAGGACGGCTCGCCGATCCAGTGCCCCTCTCGCTTCTCGTAATGGCTTTGCGGTTCGGCATGATCCTGCAGGAAGAGCCGCAATGCGGGCTCGTCCATGAGCCCGGTGTCCTGACCCTTCAGCCAGTGATCCCACCAGCGGGTTTCCTCGGTCAGCCAGTCGATGGCCGGGCCAGGTGCGCCCAGGTGCGGATAGCGGTGCGACCAGGGACCGACGATCCCCTTTGCAGGCGAGCGCAGGTTCTCGACCAGCCGGAAGACGGAGCGGCAGTAGCCGTCCGCCCAGCCCGAAACGGCATAGACCGGCACCTCGATGTCGTCCCAGTTCTCGCAGACCGAGCCGTGACGCCAGAAATCGTCGCGCGTCTGGTGCCCCAGCCAGGTTTCCAGCCAGAGCCCGGACTCGTCGAGCCGCTGGTGCCACATCTCGCGCCATTTGTCGCCCACGTGCTTGGGGTCGGGCGGCAGGGTGTTGATCCCGAACATGACCGAAGCCCAGGACAACTGATCCCCAAGCGGCACACCGCCCATGTAGTGGATGTCGTCCGCGTAACGGTCGTCCGTCGAACAGATGGTCACCACGGCCTTGAGCGCCGGGGGCCGAAGCGCCGCGAGCTGAAGACCGTTGAAGCCGCCCCAGGAAATACCGACGATGCCGACCCCGCCGTCGCACCAGGCCTGTTCGGCGATCCAGGCGATCACGTCGCAGCCGTCGGCAAGCTCGAGCTCGGTGTACTCGTCCTTCATCAGCCCTTCGGATTCGCCGGTGCCGCGCAGGTCGACGCGGACGTAGGCATAGTCGCGCGAGGCGAGCCAAGGCGCCCGTGCAGCATCGCGCTCCAGCGTCTTGTCGTTCTTGCGGTAGGGAATGTATTCGAGGATGGCCGGCACGGGCGCAGTCTCGGCGCCCTCTGGCATCCAGATCCGGGCCGCGAGTCTCGTGCCGTCAGGCATCGGGATCTCGACGTGTTCGAGTTCAGCGACCGCGCGGGGCAGGTCGGTATCGACTTTCATGTGGGGTGTTCTCCGCAGAGGGGCAGGCGCGGCCCTGCCCCGGGAACAGGGGCAAGACCGGAAGGCTCAATCGAGTATATCGTCGAATTCGTAGTTCAACCGTTTCATGACCTGTTCGTAGTTCCACAGCAGCTTCGACCGGGTCTTCGCGCCCATCCAGATCGACGCCACGGCAAAGCTGTAGGCGTCCTGCTCGGGCAGTTGCGAGAGGGTCATGCCTTTCTGCAGGTAGGAGGAGATGCGGGTGCTCTCGACCTGCTCGGCCGCCACCTCGATCTCGGCCCGCGACGGCACGCGCGAGGCTGTCGCATCGCTGAAGAACACGCGGTAGAAGAACTCCGCGGCCACGTTGTGCGCACCCTCGCGGTGCGGCATGTCCGGCTTGCGGCCAAGGCCAAGGTCAACCGTCACCTGCTGGTGACTGACCCCATCGACCATCTCGAACAGGTCGCAGTGCGACTGCGCGATGCGGGTGTTGATCTCCAGAAGCCAGATCTGGTTGTCGACCTCGTCCCAGAAATACTCGATGTTGAAGCCGGCGTTGTCGTAGCCGATATGCTCCATCACCTTTCGCGAGATCTCCCACATCTGTTCCTGAACCTTCTGGGGCAGGGTAGAAGGGTAGAGGTAGTAGAAGAAGCTCAGAACCTGCGGATAGCGGATCGAATCCACCGTCCCGTAGCAGGTCACCTCGCCGTCGTGGACATAGCCCTCGACCGTGCATTGCCGCCCGCCGATGACCCGCTCGGCCATGCAGTAATGGCCCTCGATGGTGCGGATGTCCTCGGGCAGGTCGGCCTTTTCCAGGATCGCGTTGAACGGCTCCGAGATGCTGCCGATCTCGGCCCGCAGCTTCTCGGTCGCGTAGTCGAAGTCCTCGGGGCTGTCGATACGGAAGCCCAGGCGCGATCCCGACGACTTGATCGGCTTGACGAAGAAGGGGAACCGCAGCCCCGCGTCGCCGATCTTGGACAGCGCTTCCTCATCGAAGGGATCGAAGGCGGTGAAATTGGGCGTGTGCTCGGGCACCACCTCGTTCATCACTTGCCGCGACCAGAACTTGTGCTCGCACTTCAGGAGGCTCTCGAGCGAGGCATTCGGCGTGTCGTACTTGGCGCTCAACAGCGGGAGCATCGTCGAAACCGGGAAATCGATATAGCCGACGATGGCATCGATGGAGCCGTCGAAGGCATCGAGCTGGGCTTCCGCCTCCGCCAGCATTGCCGGAATGTCGAATTCCTGGGTCTCGTAGACCTGGGCCGGTGTCAGGAGCTGGTGAAAGGCGACATCCTCGACACCCCGCAGGCGTTTCAGCCGCTCGGCGTTGTAGTCGTTCAGCCCGACGACAAACACGTTCCGTGTCATGTTGAAATCCTCCCCTGTCGCCCACCGCGACAGATTGCTTTTTGTGTATGTATTGGCTCAGGCGCGCGACAGATCGGACTGGTGAGGGAAGCTACGCCCCTTCAGCCGCTCGGTCGTACCTTCGATGTCGTCGATCAGCAGAAGCAGGAAGTCGCCCCGCTGCGCCTCGTCGATGGCCTGCTCCACGGCGTCGGTCTCTTCCATGACGATCTTGACCTCGCAGGAGGTTCCGGCCGAGGTCGCGCCGTCGTGGATGAGTTTCGCCGTCTCGCCAGTCGCACGACCGCGCGCATCGGTCTCGAATACATAGAGCGTGTCGCACATCTTCGAAAGCTGCGCCCCGAGCGCGGCCAGATCCTCGTCCCGCCGGTTGCCGGGCGCCGAGGCGACACCAATCCGCCGTTGTGTGGCGAGCCCGCGGACAAGTGGCTCGAGCGCCTCTAGTGCCGGCACGTTGTGGCCGTAGTCGATCAGGCACTTCACGCCGTCGGCCTCGAAGTAGTTCGTGCGGCCGGGCATCTGGGTGGGCGTCGGATGGAAGGTGGTCAAGCCGGCACGCACATCGTCGATCTCGATCCCGTGCGCGATGGCGGCCGCCGCCGCGGCCATGGCGTTCTGCACGTTGAAGCGCGCATGCCCCTCGAACGAGATCGGCACGTCGTTCACGTCGCAGATTTCCACAGTGACCTTGCCGCGCAGCATGACGATCTTGCCGTGCTTGACGGTCAGCACCATGCCGAGCTCGCTGAGGTGGTCCTGCAGGGCAGGGTTCTCCGGGTCCATCGTGAAATAGATGATCTCGCCCCGGGCCCAATAGGTGCCTTGGTCCATCACCAGCGGGTCGTCCGCGTTCAGCACGCAGTAACCGCCCTCGCGCTTCACCGCGTCGACGATCACGGTCTTGCAGCGTGCAAGCTCGTCGAGCGTGTGGATGTCGCGTTCGCCGAGGTGGTCTGACGCAATGTTGAGCAGCACGCCCACGTCGCATTCATCGAAGCCCAGGCCCCGGCGCATGATGCCGCCACGGGCCGTCTCGAGAACCGCGTGTTCCACGGTGGGTTCGCGCAGCACCGCATGCGCCGCTGCCGGCCCCGAGTAGTCGCCGCGCAGGATCACGTGGTTGTCGATCTCGACCGTGCCGGTACAGCCCATGCCAACCGAATTGCCGGCCTGTCTCAGAATGTGACTGATGAGCCGGGTCGTGGTGGTCTTGCCGTTGGTGCCCGTGATCGCGGTGATCGGGATTCGCCCGTCATCGGTCGGATCGGGGAAGAGCATGTCGATGATGTGCTCGCCCACGGGACGCGGCGTGCCGTGCGTCGGCGCCATGTGCATCCGGAAGCCGGGCCCGGCGTTCACTTCGACCACACCGGCTGACTGTTCCTCGAGCGGCTTGGACAGTGTCTCGGCCAGCAGGTCGATCCCGATGACGTCAAGCCCGACCAGACGCCCGATCCGCTCCATCGCGAACTTGACCTCGGGGTGCACCTCGTCGGTCAGGTCGGTCGCCGTCCCCCCGGTCGAGATGTTGGCCGTGGACTTCAGGAAGGTCAGTTCGCCCTCGGGCAGCACCGTGTCCAGTGTATGCCCCGCCTGTTCCAGCATGCGGTGCGTCTGTTCATCCACATGGATCTGCGTCAGCAGGTTCTCATGCCCGACACCGCGGCGCGGGTCTTCGTTCTCACGGTCGATCAGCTGTTGGATCGTGCTCCGGCCGTCGCCCGTGACATGGGCCGGACGGCGTCGTGCGGCCGCGACCAGCTTGCCGTCGATGACGAGGATGCGGTGATCTTCGCCGCGGATGTAGCTCTCGACGATCACGCCGTCTCCGGCCTCGCGCAGCCGCTCCACCGCGGCGTCATAGCCCGACCGCAGATCCTCCATCGAGTTGATGTCGGTCGTCACCCCGCGACCGTGGTTGCCGGACAGCGGCTTGGTCACCACGGGCCAGCCGATCCACTCGGCGGCTTCCTGTGCCTCCTCCCAGGAATAGCAGTTCTGTCCGCGCGGCACGGTCACGCCGGCGTCGCCAAGGATCTGTTTGGTCCAGTCCTTGTCGTCCGCGATGGAGTGGCCGATGATCCCCGAGGCATCCGTGACGGTCGCCTGGAAGCGACGTTGCTTCACACCATGTCCGAGCTGCGTGTAGCTCGTGCCCTCGGTGAGATTGTAGTAGGGGATGTTGCGGGCCTTGGCCGCGCCGACGATGGCACCGGTGGAGGGGCCAAGTGCATTGGCGTCCCGCACTTCCTTGAGTTGATCGATGTGGGGCTGAAGGTCGACGTCGTTGCCGTCGTAGAGCGTCTGCACGATCTCGACGGCCGCTTCGCCTGCCGCGATCCCGGTCGCCTCGTCACGATAGCGATAGACGACGTTGTAGACACCTTTATCGTAGCTATCGACGGTCTTGCCGTATCCGACAGAGAAGCCGACCATGTTCTGAAGTTCGATCGCGACATGCTCGACCATGTGGCCGGCGTAGGTGCCGTTACGCACCCGCTGCAGGAAACCTCCTGCCTCACCGACCGAGCATCGGTGCTCGTATATGGCGGGCAGGAGCGCTTCGAGCTTTTCGGCTATTCCCGGCACCTTGTCGCTTGGCCGGTCTTCCAGGTCCTCGATATCGAGCCGCATGTAGATCGCTTGGTAGCGGCTGTAGTAATTGGGTCCGCGCAGTGCACGGTGTTCAAGTATACGCAATTCTCGGCTCCAGGCTTTCTGCCCCGAGCTCTTCAGGCCCGAGGACACGCCGGTCGCTCAGGCTATATCCATACCCATCCACCAGCGCGTGCATCTTGACGTCATGGACGGTGACGGCTTCGCCATCGTCAAGCTCAAAGACATTTGATCGGGTGATCCCCGAACTGTCTACAAGGATGACGTGACCAGGCCCAAAGGCAAGTATTTTATTCTCTTTGAAGAGAACCGCGGCGTCTTCTCCGATTCCAACGCCCAGCAATTCGGGATTCGTGGCGCCGACTTCCATCAGCCGCGAAAAGCGTCCTCGCTCCAGGAAATGGGTGTCGATTATCACCCCGTCCACGAGCCCGAATCCGGCAGCCATCTTCACTGCGCCCTTGCGCAGGCTGTCGTCCGCGCTGCCGCCGTAGATCATGGTCGAGGACTGGCAGGCCGCGCCCGCGCTGGTTCCGGCCACGACCGCACCTTCGGAATGCCGCGCGCGGATCGCCTCCAACACCGGTGAGCCCCCGAGGATGTTGGTCAGCCTCATCTGGTCGCCGCCCGAGATGAAGATCACGTCGGCGCGTCGAAGCATGGCGACGAAATCCTCGTCCGCCGCATCGGATCGCTCACGTATGCGGATGTCGAGAACCTCTGCCGCACCGAGGGTGGAGAACACGGCTTCATAGCCGTCGAACACTTCCTGCGGTATCGCGCTGGCGGTCGTGATCACTGCCACCACCGGCTCTTCGCGCTTTGACAGTCCGAGGACGCGCGAGAGGATTGCTGCTTCCTGCCGGTCCTCTGCGCCGCCGATTGCGACCAAGGGCCCGCGTCGGGGCGCTTTCACTTGCATATTCATCCGTTAACCCATGATCCGGTCATCGTGTCTACTGTGAATATGACTCTAGCGCCAGAGAATGAATTGCCTCCTACTGTCGCGGCCTCCGGCGCGCTTCCTCGGAAATCCTGTCAGTCTCGCAGGCAATTGCCTGTTATTATGGCTGGACGGATAACGCGTTCCCGCAAGCCAGGCCGACACGCCCGACCGACGATGCGCCCGCGTCCCCGGAAGAATTGCCTGCGCAAGCGCCCTTGACCTTCCAGTAACTGGAAGAATTACCTGCACGATACCGGCGCAGACATAGGAAGGACAGACCATGGAAACGGCGCAGCGACATGGGCATGACCACGGATCCGCGAAGATCACACGCGATCCCGTCTGCGGCATGACGGTCGATCCTCAGGCCGGTAAGCCGCAGTTCGAACACGAGGGTCACGTCTACCACTTCTGCTCCGAAGGCTGCCGCGAGAAGTTCCGCGCGAACCCTGCCGCCTATCTTTCCGCAAAGGACCCGGTCTGCGGCATGACCGTCGAGCGCGCGACCGCCGCGCACATGGCCAAGCACGAGGGCGCGCGCTTCTATTTCTGCTCCTCCCGCTGCCAGTCGAAGTTCGAGGCGGAACCTGATACCTACCTGGGTGATCGCCCGGCGCCCGAGCCGATGCCGGAAGGCACGCAGTACACCTGCCCGATGCATCCCGAGATCGTTCAGGACCATCCCGGGGATTGCCCTAAGTGCGGCATGGCTTTGGAGCCGATGACGCCCTCCGCCGACAGCGGTCCCAATCCGGAATACGTGGATTTCAGGCGTAGGCTCTGGATCACCGCGCCGCTGGCGCTCACGGTGTTCGTCCTCGAGATGGGCAGCCATCTGGGCATACCCTTCGGCGATTGGATGGGCCACACGGCTTTCGGCTGGTTGCAGTTCGCACTGGCCACGCCCGTGGTCTGGATCTGCCGGCCCTTCTTCAAACGGGGCTGGGCTTCCATCGTGAACCGCTCGCCCAACATGTGGACGCTTATCGCGCTTGGCACTGGCGCGGCCTACGTCTTTTCGATCGTCTCGCTTCTCGCGCCCGGCCTCTTGCCCGAGCAGATGAGCGAGGGCGGCATGCCCCCTGTCTATTTCGAGGCGACCGCCGTCATCCTCGTACTGGTGCTGATCGGGCAGGTCATGGAACTGGCTGCCCGCGAACGCACGGGCGACGCAATCCGCGCCCTTATGGATCTCGCCCCCAAGACCGCCCGGCGGGTCGAGGGAGACAGCGAATCCGACGTGCCGCTCGACGCGCTGAGAGCCGGTGACATCCTGCGGGTGCGTCCCGGCGAAAGCGTACCGGTCGACGGTGTCGTGACCGCGGGGCGCTCCTCGGTCGATGAAAGCATGATCACCGGCGAGCCGGTGCCGGTCGAGAAGGTCGAGGGCGAAGACGTCACCGGTGGCACCCTCAACAAGGCGGGCAGCTTCCTGATGGAGGCGCGCGGCGTGGGCGCCGACACGACGCTCAGCCGCATCGTCGACATGGTCGCCAAGGCACAGAGATCGCGGGCGCCGATCCAGGCCATGGCGGATCGCGTGGCCGAATACTTCGTGCCGGCGGTGGTCGCCTCCGCGCTGCTGGCCTTCGTCGCCTGGTGGATCTTCGGTCCGCAGCCCGCACTGTCCTACGCCTTCGTCGCGGCGGTCTCGGTGCTGATTATCGCCTGTCCCTGTGCCCTGGGTCTGGCCACCCCGATGTCGGTCATGGTCGCAACCGGCCGCGGTGCCGGCGCAGGCGTCCTCATCCGGGACGCCGAGGCACTGGAACGCTTCGCGAAGGTCGATACGCTGATTGTCGACAAGACAGGCACGCTTACCGAAGGGAAGCCAACGCTCACCGACGTGGAGCCCGAGGAGATGGACGAACGTGCGCTGCTGACGCTCGTCGCGGCGCTTGAGCGCGGCTCCGAGCATCCGTTGGCCGAAGCCATCGTTGCCGGCGCCGAGGAACGTGGCGCGGGACGCGAGGACGGCACCGAATTCGAGGCCGTGACCGGCAAGGGCGTCACCGGCATGGTCTCGGGCCGCCGCGTCGCATTGGGCAATGCCGCGCTGATGTCGGATCTCGGGGTCGAGGGACTGGCCCATGACCGGGCCGAGGCGCTGCAGGCCGAGGGCAAGACCGCGATGTTCGTGGCGCTGGACGGTCGGTCCGCGGGACTGATCGCCGTCGCCGACAAGATCAAGGAAACGACGCCCGAGGCAATCCGGGTCCTTCACGAACTCGGCCTGCGCATCGTCATGGCCACCGGGGATGCCGAGGCCACTGCAAAGGCCGTCGCACGCGAACTCGACATCGACGAGGTGCATGCCGGTATCTCGCCCGAGGACAAGGGGGCGCTTGTGCGTCGCCTCAAGGAGGAGGGCCTCTCGGTGGCGATGGCCGGGGACGGCGTGAACGACGCACCGGCGCTGGCCGAGGCCGACGTGGGCATCGCCATGGGGACGGGCGCCGACGTCGCCGTCGAAAGCGCCGGGCTGACGCTGGTCAAGGGTGATCTCAGGGGCATCGTCCGCGCCCGCAGGCTAGCCGAGGCAACCATGCGCAACATCCGGCAGAACCTGTTCTTCGCCTTCGTCTACAACACCGCGGGCGTGCCGGTGGCTGCGGGCGTGCTCTATCCGTTCCTGGGGGTGCTGCTCTCGCCGATCGTCGCGGCCGCCGCGATGAGCCTCTCGTCGGTTTCGGTGATCGGCAACGCGCTGCGGCTCCGGGCCAGCAGGTTGTGAGCACGACGATGCCTTTTGCCGCGCCGAGCAATTTGTTCATTGACCTCCGACCCGAGGGCAGGGCAATGATCCCGGCGTTTCCTCACAGGAAGATCATGCGCCTCTTCGTTGTCACGCTCCTGGCTTTCCTGCTCGTCGTTTCGTCGGTGCCGCAGTGGGGCATGGCCGGAGCCCCGGCGTCCGGTCACGGTTGTGCGGCCTGCCCGGAGGACATGCCGTCCCATGATATGGAGCAGGAGGGCGGGAACGTGTCCTCCTGTGCGCAAATGGGTCTCTGCGTCCTCGCCTTGCCGCCAGTGGACCAGCCTGCCGCAGGCAACCCGGCTCCCGCCGCATCGCGGACGGGTCGGCCCGGTGATACCACGGGGCGGGCGACGACCCTTCCGTTCGACCTGCCACCTCCGCGATCCTGACGGCATGGGAACGCCGGCGGACCCGCTCCGCCAGAGGAAGACCGCGCGACCGAGCGTCGCCGCGATGCAGGATATCGCAATGAAAAAGATTACCCTTGCCGGGGCCGCGGTCATCGCCGCCGCTGCCTATGTCATCACCTCCGGAACGGCCCCGGAGATCACCACGTCCACCCCGGCCGAGGGCCAGGCCATCGCCTCCGTGGCCGTGCCGGAGTCCCTCTCGTCGGATGCCGTCATGGGGAAGCGCGCCTTCGACGCCGTATGCGCCGCCTGCCACGGCGAAAATGCCGCCGGAAAGCAGGGTTTCGGTCCGCCGCTCGTCCACAGGATCTACGAACCTTCGCACCACGGCGACATGGCCTTCCAGCTTGCCGTCCAACAGGGCGTCCGCGCGCATCACTGGCAGTTCGGAAACATGCCTCCGCAAGACGGGCTGACCCGCGCAGATGTCACCGCCATCGTCGCTTACGTCCGCGAGCTTCAGCGCGCCAACGGGATCAACTGAGATGACGGGATCACGGGCGCTGGTCCACTGGCAGGGAAACGACACCAACCAACCCGCTCAGCAGGTGCAACGAGTAGCTTAAATTACGCCAGATCCTGTCCAGAGACCGGGGGTTATCTCAGACAGCCATGGCAACGCCTTGGCTGAGCCGATCACGGCTTGTTAAAGGTGGAAGGTCATTCACCGCCGTGGCCCTTGACGCCGTTTCGAGGCCGTCGAATACGCGACGCTCGAATTAGTCGACTGGTTCAATACCCGCCGCCTGCTCGAGACAATCGGGAACTGCCCTCCTGCAGAAGCCGAGGTAAACTTCTACGCAGCTCTGGATACCGAATCCGAGGCTGCGCAAATAGCCAAACCCAGCCTCCGGCAAACCCGGGGCGGTTCGCTCCGTTATGAAGCCAGCTCAGATGTCCCTGAGGCGCTGAAGTCGGACACTTCGTTCAAATGATCTAGAGTCACGATAGGCTTCATCCCCACGGCCCAGTCGGGAATTGCGGCACCCGCTGGCTCGGACATGGCTGGGGGATGGATGTTGCTACTTGGTATCAAGCCGTCTTGGAAGACCCACGGAAAGCGTCAAGACGCCGGGGAACCACGAGAGACCTTTTTAGGTCGTCGCCTGCACAGGTAGTAGTTAAGTATAAGAAGATGAACATAAAATATTCGTCACGGCTTGCCGTGGCACCCATGATGGATGCTGCCGCGGGATACTGAGGGAGCTTCGAATATTGGCCGAAACGGTCGTGGACGAAATCTGTTGCACCTTTACCCCAGATCGTCTGGGCAATGCGCAGAGTTCTCGGCAGCCACAGCACTCTCGGACAACCGCATGACACTGCGGTTGGTTCTTGCTGTACCTCAACTCTCCAGCAGCCGCCGGCAGGCGGCGTCGACGGCGGCATGGAGGATGAGCGTCAGCACGGCCAGAACGATCAGCGCGGCGAACATCAGGTCGATCTTCGCGCGGCCGTTCGCCAGCAACATGAGGTAGCCGAGCCCCCGGGAGGCGCCGACCCATTCGCCGATGATCGCGCCGATAGGGGCGTAGACGGCCGCCAGTCGCAGGCCCGAGGCAAATCCGGGCAGGGCGGCCGGCACGCGGATGTGCCACAGGATGCGGGCGGGCCGAGCGTTCATCACGCGGGACAGTTCCAGCCATTCGGGCGGGGTCCGCATCAGCGCGTCGAAGAACGCGGAGGTGACCGGGAAGTAGATGATCAATAACGCCATGGCGATCTTGGACCAAAGCCCGTATCCCAGCCACAGCGTCAGGATCGGTGCCAGGGCGAAGACCGGCACGGCCTGGCTGAAGACCAGCATCGGGCGCAGGACAAACCGCGCCAGCTGCGAGGCGGTCAGCAGGATCGCGGAGGCGAAGCCCAGTATGCCACCCAGGATCAGACCGAGCAGCACCTCGATCGTCGTGAAAAACGCATGTTCGGCCAGCAGCGCCCGGCTGGTCCAGAGCGTTTCGAGGACGAGGCCCGGACCCGGCAGGATGAACCGCGGCAGCGCGAAGGCCGTGACCAGGGCCTGCCACGCCAGAAGGGCCAGAAGGGCGATCCCGCCGACTCGGGCGGCACGTGTCATTGCGTCTCCATAAGCTGTCGGAGCAAGTGTCCCTGGAAGGCCAGCGTCTCGGGCGCGTCGAAGCGCCGAGGCGCGGGCGTTTGCGGCACCTCGATCGCGGTGATCCCGGAACAAGTCATCAGCAGCACGGTTTGCCCCAAACGTGCGGCCTCGGCGGCGTCGTGGGTGACGTGCAGGACGGTACGGCCCGCCAGCACCTCGGCGGACAGGTCCTGCATCAGGGCCCGCGCGCGCGCATCGAGGGCCGAGAAGGGTTCGTCGAGCAGCACGACGGGCCGATCCTCCATAAGTGTCCGGGCCAGCGCCACCCGCTGCCGTTGTCCGCCCGAAAGGGCTTGGGGCCGCTTGCGGACATGGTCCGCAAGCCCGACCCGCTCCAGCAGCGCGCGCGCCCGGGTCCGCTGCGCCGCATCGCCGCGCAATACCGCACCCAGGCAGACATTGGCGGTGGCGTCGAGCCAGGGCATCAGCAGGTCCTGCTGCGCCATCAGCGCGACGCGGCCCGTCAGCGGTCTCCCGTCGCCCGCCGTCGCTGTGCCGTCGAAGGCGAGCGCGCCGCCGAGCCCCGCCAGCAGCCGCAGCACCGTCGACTTGCCCACGCCCGAGGGGCCGAGCAGGCAGGTCCATTCCCCGGCGGGCACATCGAGGTCCAGGGGCCCGAAGATCGGCCCGCCGGCGATCGTCGCCCGTCCGGACAGGTGCAGGGCCGGCGCGGCGCTCATCGGGGCAGGCCCATGCCCCAGAAATCGACCTCGAGCCGCGTCGCCGTCTCGAAACGGGCGCAGAGGCGGTGCCAGCGCGGGCTGGCCTGCGGCACCGGGCCGAGACGGCGGGCCACCGCCGCGTCGATCAGCGCGCCGACCTCGCGGCAGGTGCGCTGGTAATCGTCGTCCGCGTAGGTCGCGATCCAGTCGGCATAGGGTGTCGCGCCCGTAGCCGCCCGCCCCAGGCGCGTCCCGATCTCGCCGTAGCCCAGCACGCAGGGCGCCAGCGCCGCCATCAGGTCGAGGAAATCGCCGGCGTGCCCCGCGTCGAGAACGTAGCGGGTGTAGGCGATGTTCTGCGGCGCCTCGCGGGCCGAGTACAATTCGGACTCGGATATGCCCTCGGCGGCGCAGATCCCGACATGCATCCGCATCTCGTCGTCCAGCAGCGCGTGGACAGTGGCGGCACAGGCGCGCATCTCGTCTAGCGTCTCGGCCTTGGTCACGGCCAGTGCCCAGGCCCGCGAGAAATGGACGAGGAACAGATAATCCTGCACCAGATACCGCAGGAACGCCTCACGCGGGAGCGTGCCGTCGCCCAGCCCCTCGACGAAGGCATGGTGCGTGTAGTCGCGCCACGCCTCGCCGGCGGCCGTGCGCCACAGCGGGAAGATCGCGCCGTAGCTCATTGCGCCCCCAGGTCGATGGCCAGGTCGGACACGCGCCGGGTGCCCTCGATCAGACCGGCTTCGGCAAGGAAGGCCTCGAACCGGGCATAGCGCCCCCGATCGAGCGCCTCGGGGCGCAGCGCGAAGCGGGGGATCGTGTCGGCCCAGGCCCGTTCGTTCAGCTCGTCCTGCAGTTCGGCAGAGGTGCTGGCGAAGATTTCCCAGCTTTCCTGCGGATGGTTCACGATGAACTGAGTCGCCTTCTCGGTCGCGGCCAGGAAACGACGGATCATGTCGCTGTCCATCGTCTCGGGATTGGCGACATAGATCAGTTCGTCATAGGTCGGCACGCCGTGCTCTTCCGGGTAGAAGCAGCGGCCGGCGACGCCCTCGATCTCCATCTGGTTCAGCTCGAAATTGCGGAAGGCGCCGATCACGGCGTCGACCTGGCCCGACATCAGCGCGGGCGAGAGCGACCAGTTGACGTTGACCAGCTCGACATCCGCCGGGCTTATCCCGGCCCCACCCAGCATGGCCGACAACAGCGCTTCTTCGAACCCCGAGACCGAGAAGCCGACCTTGCGGTCCGCCAGATCGGCGATCTCCTTCACGGGCCCGTCCTCCAGCACCAGCAGGCAGTTGAGCGGCGTCGCGACCAGCGTGCCCACGCGGGTCAGCGGCATCCCCTCGGCCACCTGAAGATGCAGCTGCGGCTGATAGGAGATCGCCAGATCGGCGCGTCCGGCGGCGGCCATCTTGGGCGGATCGGCGGGATCTGCGGGGGCGATCACCTCGACCTCGAGCCCCGCGTCGGTGAAGTAGCCCTGTTCCTGTGCAATGACGATGGGCCCGTGGTCGGGATTCACGAACCAGTCGAGCATGACGGTCATCTCGTCCTGCGCGGCGGCGGGCGCAGCCGCGAGGAGGGCGAGGGCGGTGAGGTGGGCTTTCATCAGGTCTCTCCGGTTGGGTCGCCAAGCGCGACGAGGCAAATTTCGCCGTCCCAGGCGGCGGCGAGCCGCTCGGCGGCGGCCCAGGACCGCTGGCCGGACCGGCAGCACAGCACCGCGCGCCGCCGGGCGGCCGGGCGGGGGCCGTCCGGCCCGAAGGCGGTGACGGGCAGGCGTCGAGCGGACGGGTGCACCAGCGGCGCCTCC
This sequence comes from Allosediminivita pacifica, assembly GCF_003054175.1. GTDB lineage: Bacteria > Pseudomonadota > Alphaproteobacteria > Rhodobacterales > Rhodobacteraceae > Allosediminivita > Allosediminivita pacifica. Next base: position 41,156 of record NZ_QBKN01000029.1, on the reverse strand, counting down.
GTCTCGTCCCGCAGATCGACGAGGAAGTCCGTTTCGGCGATCTCCGAGGGGGCAATGAAACGGGGGCGCGACGCAGGCTCGACCGCGCCGTCGAAGCGGAAGCCGCCGAAGCGGAAGCCCCGCGCGTCGAAGCTGACGAGTTGACCCAGCGGGGAGGGCGGGAGCCCGGCGAGCAGCGCCACAGCCATCTGCGCCTGAAGCGTGCCGACGATGCCCACGACCGGTCCCAGAACGCCGTCTTCGGCGCAGGAGCCCAGCCGCTGCGGCAGGTCCGGAAACACGGCCCTAAGGCTGGGCGCGCCGCCGCAGAAGGCGCCCGCGTAGCCCTCGAGCCCGATTACCGAGGCGCTGACAAGCGGACGGCCCCCGGCCAGGCAGGTGTCCGACAGGAGGTAGCTGGCTGCGAAGCTGTCGGCGCAGTCAAGCACCAGATCGACGCCAACGCACAGCGCATCCGCGTTGGCGGGATCGAGATGTGCGACCACAGGGTCGACGCGGGCGCAGGAATTGAGCGCGGCGACGGCTGCCGCCGCCGCTTCGGCCTTGGGCAGGCCGATGTCGGCCTCGCGGAACAGCGTCTGACGGTGAAGGTTCGTCATCTCCACCCGGTCCGGATCGACCAGCCGGATCCGTCCGACCCCCGCCGCGACGAGATATTGCAGTACCGGCGCCGCAAGGCCGCCCGCGCCCACGACCAGCACCTGCGCGTCTTCCAGCCGGGCCTGTCCCTCCGTCCCGAATTCGGGCACGGCGATCTGGCGGGCGTAGCGGCTCATCGCGTGGCCCCGATCCACTGGCGCACGCGCGCCTCGGGATCGTCGTTCAGCGTGATGTCGGTGACGGCCGAGACGATGTCGGCGCCCGCGGCAAAAGCCTGTGTCGCGCGCTCGGGCGTCATCCCGCCGATTGCGACAAGGGGCAAGTTGCCGATCAGCCCCTTCCATTCCGTCACGCGGTCGAGGCCCTGCCGCTCCCATTTCATCTTCTTCAGGATCGTCGGCCAGACGGGGCCGAGCGCCACGTAGTCGGGCGCCAAGGCCAGCGCCCGGTCCAGTTCCGCGTAGTCGTGGGTGCTGATGCCCAGCCTCAGCCCGGCGCGGCGGATCGCGGGCAGATCGGCGTCGTCCAGATCCTCCTGCCCCAGGTGCACCCAGTCGCATCCTTCGTCGATGGCGATCCGCCAGTGATCGTTCACCACCAGCACCGCGCTGTGCCGCCGGCACAGGGCCTGCGCATGTGCCACCAGCGGCCTCAACTCGGGGCTCGGCATGTCCTTGATCCGCAGCTGCACCAGCTTCGCGCCAAGCGGCAGCGTACGTTCCAGCCAGGCGAGGCTGTCGAAGATCGGATAGAAGCGATCGAGCGTCATTCCAGGAACGCCTTCCCGATGACGGGGGTGGAGGGCGCCGCCATGTCGCGCGGCTCCATCGGGTCGGCCTCATATGCCAGCCGCCCCGCCTCGACCGCGCGGGCGAAGCCCTGGGCCATCGCCGCCGGATCGCCCGCCTTCGCGACGGCCGTGTTCAGCAGAACGGCGTCGAAGCCCATCTCCATTGCCATCGCCGCCTGGCTGGGCAGGCCGAGGCCTGCGTCGACCACCATCGGCACCTCCGGGAACTGCGCACGCAAGGTGCGCAGCCCGTAGATGTTCGTCAGCCCCAGCCCAGTCCCGATCGGCGCGCCCCAGGGCATCAGTATCTCGCAGCCCGCGTCCAGCAGCCGGTCGGCCAGTACCACGTCCTCGGTGGTGTAGGGGAAGACCCGGAAGCCGTCGTCGGACAGGATCTGCGCCGCCTCGACCAGCCCGAACGGGTCGGGCTGAAGCGTGTCGGCATGGCCGATGACTTCCAGCTTGATCCACGGCGTGTCGAAAAGCTCGCGCGCCATCTGCGCCGTCGTCACCGCCTCGCGCACCGAGTGGCACCCGGCGGTGTTGGGCAGCAGGGTCACGCCCAGTTCGCGCACCAGATCCCAGAAGGCGGCCCCCGCGCGCTCCCCGCCTGCCTCGCGCCGGACCGAGACGGTGGCAATGCCGGCGCCCGAGCGTCGGAACGCCTCGGCCAGCACGGCGGGCGACGGATACTGCGCCGTGCCCAACATCAGGCGCGATGTGATCTCTGTGCCGTAAAGCTGCATCTCACCCTCCCTGCCGGGGTGCCACGACCTCGACCCGGTCGCCGGGGGAAAGCGTCGTCTGCCCGCGCGCCGCCGCCGGGACGAAGTTTTCGTTGACGGCGGTGGCGACCTTCGCCTCGCCGTAGCCGAGTTCGTCCAGAACGGCCGCGAGCGTTTCGGCCCGCACCTCGGTCGGGGTGCCGTTAAGCGTGATCTTCATGGCAAAGCTCCGGTGTCGTGCCGTCGAAAGCCGCCTCCGCCGCCATCCGCGCCAGCGCGGGGGCGAGAAGGAAGCCGTGGCGGAAGAGGCCGTTGACGTGAAACGTGTCGCCCCGCCGCGTGACGCGGGGCAGGTTGTCGGGAAAGGCGGGGCGGGCGTCGGCGCCGATCTCCACCAGATCCGCCTCGCCGAAGGCGGGGTGCAATGCATAGGCGGCCGACAGCAGTTCGAGGACCGAACGCACGCTGCGCCGGCGGTCGTCGCTTTCGATCTGGGTCGCGCCCAGCATGAACAGCCCGTCCGCGCGGGGTACGACGTAAAGCGGGATGCGCGGGTGAAGCAGCCGGACGGGGCGCGACAGGCGGATGTCGTCGCTCCGCAGCACGGCCATCTCGCCCTTTACGCCGCGGAGATCCGGCAGCGCTTCCCGCGCCGCCAGTCCGCGGCAGTCAAAGGTCAGCCCCTCGGGCCGGCCCGGTTCGGCGATGAAGGTCACTCCGTCGCGCTCCACCCGGTCCCGCAGGTGCGCGAGCGCCGTACGCGGATCGAGATGCGCTTCCGAGGGGACATGCAGCGCGCGGTCGAAGCGGCCGGAAAGGTCCGGCTCCAGCGCGGCGAGGCCGTCCGCGTCGAGCCACTCGTGTCCCCGGGTGTGGCGTGCGAACCGGTCGAGTTCCCGCCGGTCGCGCCCCAGTGCCATCACGATCGTGCCACGCCGCGCGACCGGCACCCCCTGACGGTCCCACCAATCGGCGGCCTGCCGGCCCAGGCGGACCACCGGCTCCTCCGCCGTCTCGCCTTCGCAGACCGGGGCCAGCATCCCGCCGGCCCACCACGAGCAGCCGTGCGGTCCCGGCCGGGGCGCGGGGTCGAAGACCGTCACCTCGCAGCCCCGGGCGACAAGCTCCGTCGCCACGCAGAGACCGGCAACGCCGGCGCCGAGGACGCGCGCCTTCATTTCCCGACCTCTTGGAAGTGATGCACGGGGCCGTGCCCTCCGCCGATGCCCAGCCCTTCCGCCGCGCGGATCGCGCCGTGCAGCCAGGCCTGCGCGCGCCGGATAGCCGCCTCCACCCCGGCCCCCTTCGCCAGTTCGGCGACGATGGCCGACGACAGGCTGCATCCCGTGCCATGCGTGTTGCGCGTGGCGCGCCGCGGCTGTTCCAGCGCAGCGACGCCGGAGGCCGTCACCAGCCGGTCGATGCAGGGCGCCCCCTCGGCATGGCCGCTCTTCATCACGACCGACCGCGCCCCGAGGTCCAGCAGCGCGCGGTCCTGCGCCGCCGTCTCCTCGGCGGTCGTGGCCGGCGCACGACCCAGCAGGCGGACGGCTTCGGGCAGGTTCGGTGTCAGCACGTCCGCCCGCGGCAGCAGCCTTTCGATCAGCGCCGCCTCGGCCGCTTTGGCCAGCAGGACATCGCCGGATTTCGCGACCATGACCGGGTCGAGCAGGACCCGCCCGTCGTAATCGGTAAGCGCGGCGGCGACCGCCTCGACCGCGAAGACGCCCCGCGTATTCTGCGCGGTGGCGGCCGTGATCGCGCTGGTGCCGTATACCCCGAGCGCTGAGAACGTCTTGAGATCGGCCTGGATGCCCGACCCGCCGCCACTGTCGGAGCCCGCGATGGTCAGTGCAGATGGCGTCGGCATGGTCGCTTCCCCCACCGACAACAGGGGGGAGGACGAAAGGACGGCCCTCAATGGGGCTCGTCAGCTCATGCTCCGTTCCCTACGCCGGTATTGTCCGGATCAGGTTCGATGGGTTGGCTATCGCCTCTCAGCCCCAGACGGGGCACCCCAACGGATTCGCAATATCGATAGCAATGGCCGAGCAGACCTGCAACTGAGTGCTGTCAGCGCCCTGGTGGCCAGTCGTTGCCAAGAAAGGTCGCGATCAGGCCGTTTCTGCTGGCGCGAAGTGTCCGAAGCAGTGACGTCGCCGTTGGCTTCGGCATCGCTCCTGCCGCGGCCCGTGGTGCCCAGCAGCGAGAAGCCCAGCGTGGCCGTGAGGTGCCGCGGTCCGATGATCTTGCACAGAGGATTCGAACCTCGAGTACGGTGATGGATGGCGCTATTGGGGGGCCGAGAGGTGCTGTATTATTGGGCGAAATGCTGTTGGACGAAATCTGTTGCACCTTAACACGCGTCCCCGATTGCGGATCACCGCCGTGTAGCTCGTTGCGCCGTCTTTCTTCCGGCGCTGCATGATGGTATCCATTCGGGTCTCCTTTGGGGATCTTGCTGCCGATGTTCGGGAGATCGAACCGGGCGGCGCGCGCCTCACGTAACCTTGTCCAGGGTTCGATATCTCCTGCCGGCGCACCTGGCGGCGAGCGGTGCAACAATTGGATCCGGTGCAACATTCTGTTGCACCACCCCGAAAAACGGGGGCAAAAGGCCCACAAATCGAGGAAGATCGGTCAGGTGACCATGAGCGCAGAGGCAGTAAAACAAGGGGTTTCGGACGTCCGAAGGGCTGCGCGGCTGAGCGTGGCCCCGATGATGGATTGGAGCAACGCTTCGTAGGTCATTGATCTTAATTGAATAATACGCCTCGCAGAGTCAAGTAGCAGAAAAATAGCAACAACATTTGGCCGTCGTCGGCGATCGTCGTTGATCGAGAAATGCCGACACATCATGTCGCGCGCGGGACCCGACCGAGGGAAAAGGTTCTCGGTCTCGTCGATGCCCGATCTGGCCAAGCTCCATTGCATGGAGCAAGAGGAGCGACATGCGCTCCATATAGGATACCCGCCCGATCGCTTGGGCTGGTCCCAGAGTGCCTTGCGGGCTGCCAACCGCGACCTGCCGCACCTGCGCATTTACGCGCAGGCGCATGTCGGCCCGCCGAACCGCATCGCGTTCGTCGTGGTTCACGGGGTCGACGAGGACCGCGACCGGCGCCGCCGGGTCCGCGCCGAGGCAAGCGATCTCCTGGAGCGCCTCGGCTACGCGGTTGAGCTTGAGCCCGAGCGCGACGTCTACGAGGTGGCGCCGCGCCGGCCCGTCTCCGCCCACGACGAACTGCAGATGCTCTAAGCCATACGGAGGGCCTGCGGCGCTTCCGGGCTGGAACGCTAAACCGCCGGGCCGGGTGCATTTTCTTCTTCGCCAGTCCGGCGGCCGGACAAAATCCCCTCCGAACGGAGCGACAGACGGAGACCCGGACCCCTCATTCAAGACCTTGCGACCCCTTCTTGACGGCCGCAGCGGTAACCCTCGCCGTCGTTTCCGACGCGGCCCTCGGGCGGAATGCCCCGGACACATCGCTACGGAGGTTCGCATGAACTCGATCGTCCTAACCCATGTCGCCGCGCCTGCGCCCGACGTCTCCCACCTCGAAATCGCTCTCGATCGCCTGGGCGCCTGGCTCGATTCGGAGCGCGAGACTGTCCGGGCGATGGCGCGCCGCTGGTTCCGCGTCGCAAGCTCGAGCAGGGAGCCGACGACCGCCGCCTCGACGCTTCGCGCGATCCCGACCTCGCCGATGCCGCTGATCGTGCCGCCGAGGCTCGGGTTGGGGCCAAGCGCGACCTCCCAGAGGTCGGTCGCGGCAAGGCCGAGATCGGCAAAGGCGGCCTGAAGCGCGCGGTTGTTGATCAGGGCGACCTGGACGGCGGTTTCGGGACCGATCGTCTTGCCGTGGATCAGCGCCCTGACGCGCTCCTCGATCTCGGCGCTGCTCTGGGCCCAGGTCGGGCTTGACCCGGTAGCTGCGCGCGCGGTCGTATCCACCATCACGAAGCCCGGACGAGGGCCGGCGGCCTCGGAAACGGTGGCGGTGTCGGCGCAGGCGGCGAGCAGCGCGGGGACCGCAAGAACGGTCATGCCCAGCACCCTCACGCTCCGCCTCCCGGCCCCTGTGCGTCGTTCAGGCTCCTCCAGTCGGCGGGTGCCTCGATCCGTCGGGACTTTTGCGTGACGATGGCGTGGGTCGGCGGCGGGGCGGTTTGCAGCGACACCGCCGGCTCGATGAGAGCGGCGGTCTCGGGAAGGTCCGGCAACGTTGCGCAGTCGGCCAGAACAAGCGGCACCGTGGCCGCAATTCGGAATATCATGGAATGCTTCCTGGGATGAGTGTCGCGCGTGCCGGCGGAGCCGGCATGGGACACTCAGCCCTTGGGCGATTTCCTCGGGCCTTTGGGATCGACGAGGTTCGCGCCGATCTCACTCATCCCGTGATGCCGTGCGATGATGAGGGTGGACTCAGTCCGGTCCACATGCGGCAAAAGGTTCATGGCAAGACCGCACATGCCGATGCAGCATATGCCGGGCGCCGCTTGCGCGTCGGACGTCTCTGTCTGCTCTTCCGCCGCGTGATCGGCGTGGAGCCGGTGCGTCTCGTGCACACCCTGCATGACGGCGACCGTGGGGGCGGTCCTCGCCACGCAGTCCAGCGCCGCGGTCCGTGCCATCACGGGCTCGACCCCAAGCACCAGAAGGGCCAGGACGAGCACGTATTTTGCCATGATTGCGCGGAGACTTGTCATCGTGCGGCGACCATTGCCGCGTACAAAGAAACAGGCAAGAGGTATCTTCACGCCTGGCTTCCGTTGGTGGTCACAGGCCCGTGACAAGGGGGTGTCAAAGCTTCACCCGGCGCAGACGCAGCGCGTTTGTGATGACCGAGACCGAGGACAGGCTCATCGCCGCGGCGGCGATCATGGGCGACAGCAGGAGCCCGATGAAGGGATAGAGGATCCCCGCCGCGACGGGCACGCCGGCGGAGTTGTAGGCGAAGGCGAAGAAGAGGTTCTCCTTGATGTTGCGCAGCGTCGCGGTGGCCAGCTTGCGGGCGCGGACGATGCCGACGAGATCACCGCCGAGCAGGGTGATCCCCGCGCTCTCGACCGCGACGTCGGCGCCGGTGCCCATGGCGATGCCGACATCGGCGGCGGCGAGTGCAGGAGCGTCGTTCACGCCGTCGCCCGCCATGGCGATGTAGGCGCCCTGCGCGCGCAGCTCCTCGACCAGCGCCTTCTTGTCCTGGGGCAGGACGCCGGCGCGCACATCGTCGATGCCGAGATGGCGCGCGACGGCCTCGGCGGTGCGCTGGTTGTCGCCGGTCGCCATGATGACCCGCAGGCCGAGCGCGTGCAGGTCGCGGATGGCGCCCTCGGTCGTTTCCTTGATCGGGTCGGCCACGGCCACGAGGCCGACGAGGGCGCCATCCAACGCCACATACATCGCCGTCTTGCCGTCCGCGCGCAGGGCGTCGGCGTTTTCCTCGGCGGAGGCGGCGTCGATCTTCAGCGCCTCCATGAGCGCGCGGTTGCCGAGCGCCACGTCCCGGCCGGAGACACGGCCGGTCACGCCCTTGCCGGTGACCGCGTCGAAGTCGGTGACGTCGCGCCGTTCGGCGTTGCGCTCCCGCGCGCCCTGCACGATCGCTTCGGCCAGCGGATGTTCCGAGCCGCGCTCGAGGGCCGCGGCGAGGGCGAGCACCTCGGCCTCGTCGGTCTGCCCGAGCGCGAGCACGTCGGTCAGACTGGGCTTGCCCATGGTCAGCGTGCCGGTCTTGTCGACGATCACGGTGTCGACCCGCGCCATGCGCTCGAGCGCCTCGGCGTCCTTGATGAGCACGCCCGCCTGCGCGCCGCGCCCGGCGGCGGTGGTGATCGAGATCGGCGTCGCGAGGCCCAGTGCGCAGGGGCAGGCGATGATGAGAACCGAGACCGCCGAGGCGATGGCGAAGGCGAGGGCCGGGTCCGGACCGAAAGCCAGCCAGGTGAAGAAGGCGAGCACCGCGATGCCGACCACCGTGGGCACGAAGATCGCGGACACGCGGTCGGCGAGGCCCTGGATCGGCGCGCGCGACCGGCGGGCGCCCGCGACCATGTCGACGATCTGTGCCAGCACCGTGTCGGCGCCCACCTGCGTGGCGCGGATCGCCAGCGTGCCGTTCCTGTTGATCGTGCCGCCGGTGACGCGGTCGCCCTCGGTCTTCTCGACCGGGACCGGCTCGCCGGTGATCATGCTTTCGTCGACCGAGGAGCGGCCCTCGACGACCTCGGCATCCACGGGGATGCTGTCGCCGGGGCGAACGCGGAGCATGTCGCCCGCGACCACGTTCTCGAGCGGGGCATCGTATTCGGCTCCGTCCGGCAGGATGCGCCGCGCGGTCTTGGGGGCGAGGTCCAGCAGCGCGCGGATCGCGTCGCCGGTGCGTTCGCGGGCGCGCAGCTCGAGCACCTGGCCCACGAAGATCAGCGCGACGATCACGACGGAGGCCTCGAAATAGGTGCCGACGCCTTCGCCCATCCGGTAATCCTCGGGGAAGACGCCGGGCAGGAAGGTGGCGAAGAGCGAGTAGACATAGGCCGCGCCGACGCCGAGCGAGATCAGCGTCCACATGTCGGGCGACATGTTGCGGAACGAGTCGAGTCCGCGCCTGAAGAAGGGCAGCGCCGCCCAGAGGACGATGGGGGTGGCCAGCAGGAACTCGATGTAGGTGGCGATGCGGTGGCCGAGCCAGTCGCGCACCGGCAGGCCCACCAGCTCGCCCATGGTCAGGATGATGAGCGGTACGGCCGCCGCCGCGCTGATCCACATGCGGCGGGTGAAGTCGGTCAGCTCCTCGGAGGGCTCGTCGGTGGGCACCATGGGCTCCAGCGCCATGCCGCAGATCGGACAGGCGCCGGGCTCGTCGCGCACGATCTCGGGGTGCATCGGGCAGGTCCACTGCGTGCCCGGCTGGACGTGCTGCCCGGCCTTGTCGGCGTTGCCCGAGGCGTAGAACCACGGATCGGCCTTGAACTTCTCCTCGCAGCCTTCCGAGCAGAAATGATAGGTCTCGCCGCCGAACGCCTGCGTCCGGGTGTCGCCGGTCACCTCGACGGTCATGCCGCAGACCGGGTCCGTCGCGGTCTGCGCGCCTTCGGAGATATGCGCGTCATGGTCGTGATGAGAGTGATGGTGGTGGTGTTTCGCGTGTTCGGACATGACCGTCTCCTTCTCACACGACAAGGCATAGGGCTTCCAGTCACTGAAGGGTCAAGGGCCATGTTGATGGTGATGACGCGGCGGCGGGCGCAGCCGCAGGAAGACGTGCTCGAAGACGAAGACCACCGCCATCCCGGCGACGGCGATCAGCACGATCGACGGGTCTGCCTGCCATTTCATCGCCGCGAAAGCAGCAAGCACCACGGCGTCGAGCCCGATGGCCGTCAGCAGGATCCAGCCGCGGGCGCCGACTTCCTCGCGCAGGTTACGGAAAACGCCCCAGTGGATGAGGATGTCCATGACCAGGTAGAAGAACGCCCCGAGCGAGGCGATGCGGCTGAGGTCAAAGAAGACCGTCAGCAGCGAGGCGATCACCACCGTGTAGACCAGCGTGTGGTCGCGGATGACGCCGGGCATCCCGAAATGGCTGTGCGGGATCATCTTCATGTCGGTGAGCATCGCCAGCATCCGCGACACGGCAAAGACGCTCGCAATCAGGCCCGAAGCCGTGGCAACCAGTGCAAGCGCGACTGTGAGGTAGAAGCCGGTGCGCCCGAGCGCGGGTTCGGCGGCCTCGGCCAAGGCATAGTCCTTGGCAGCCACGATCCGGTCGAGCGGCAGACTGCTGCCGACGGCAAAGGCGACCAGCAGGTAGACCAGCGTGCAGACCGCGATGGAGATGACGATGGCGCGGCCGACGTTGCGGTGCGGCTTGGTGATCTCGGCGCCGCTGTTGGTGATGGTGGTGAAGCCCTTGAAGGCGAGGATGGCCAGCGCCATCGAGGCGACAAAGCCGGCTGCACCCGTCGTTTCGCCGCCGCGGCCCGTGGCCTCGAAGCTGAACCCGCCGGCCCAGAGCGCCGCCGCGCCGAAGAGCGTGATGCCCCCGACCTTGAGGGCGGCCATGAGGACCGACAGCCACCCGACCGAACGGTTCCCCGAGATGTTGACCAGCCACGCGAAGAAGATCACGCCGACACTGATCGCGGGCACCAGCCAGGTGTCGCGGGGCATGTCGAGACCGCGCAGCAGGTAGTTGGCGAAGGTCCGCGCCACGAGGCTTTCATTGATCACCATCGAAAGCGCCATCAGCAGCGCGGCGCCGGCGGCGACGGCGGTGGGCCCATAAGCCTTCTGCAGGATCATCCCGATCCCGCCCGCCGAGGGGTAGGCGTTCGACATCTTGATGTAGGTATAGGCGCTGAAGGCGGTCACGACCGCGCCGGCGATGAAGGCGAAGGGAAAGAGCGGGCCGGCCAGGTCGGCGATCTGCCCTGTCAGCGCGAGGATGCCGGCGCCGATCATCACGCCGGTGCCCATGGCGATGGCGTCGAGAAGGGTGATGCTGTTTTCCCGGTAGTCGGAGCTCATCTGATGTGTTCCTTGTCCTGTATCTGTTCGGTCTGCCGTCGGTTCGCGCCCGTTCCGCCGCGCAGGGCGAGCAGCACCAGCGGCACCGCGGTCAGCAGCCCGAGGCCGAGGGCGATCCATTCCGCCGTGCCGAAATCGCCCTGCACGGCCACGCTGCCGAAATGCGCGAGCACGAAGCTGGCCGGCAGGATCCCGGCCAGGGTGGCCAGCGCGAAGCGCCAGAAGTGCAGGCGGCTCAGCCCGGCGGCGTAGCTCATCGCGTCGAAGGACACGAAGGGCAGCAGGCGGCTGACGAAGACGGTCAGCGTCAGCGCGTTCTGCGAGCCGAGCAGGCCGTAGTCGCGCTTGTCGCCGAGCATGCGCTCGACCGCGCCGCGGCCGGCCCCGCGCGCGATGAGAAAGGCCGAGACCGCGCCGAGCTCGGAGCCGAGCGCGACATAGGCCGCACCCGCGTAATGTCCGTAGGCCGCCCCGGCGGCGAGCGCGATCGGCGCACTGGGCAGCGGGCTGGCCACGACCGCCGCCGTCATCAGGCCGATCACGGCAAGCGGCCCCCACGGTCCGGCGCCCGCGACCCAGCGGGCGACGGTCTCACGGTCGAGGCCATCGGGTGGCCAGCCGGCCAGCCAGGCCACGACCAACGCGGCCAGCAGCAGGACCCCGGCGCCCGCCGCGACGATCCTGAGTGTCCGCTTCCCCGTGGCTTCCGTCATTCGTTCTCGGCGCGTCGCCAGCTCCTCTGGCACACGGTGAAGAGGTAGGTGGCCGACCAGGTCAGGATCATGAAGCCGCCCAGGGATTGAAGCATGGTCACGATCCTGATGTCACCGGCGAGCTCGATCTGCGTGTAGCCCAGCGTGGTGAAGTTCACCCCGGTCAGGTAGATGAGGTCGGCCCAGGACAGCGGGGCGGAGGCGGGTCCGCCCAGGCCGTCCCAGCCCAGCAGCCACCGGTTCGCCGCGGCGAGGCCAAGGATCTCGGCGACGTGGAGAAGCAGCAGACCGATGAAGGTCGACTGTATCGCCATCGTCGAGCTGGAATCCGGCCGCGGCGCCGCCCGTCCGAGGGCGTAGAGGGCGTAGTGGTGGACAAGGCCCACGAGGGCGACGAGGCCCACTCCTATGGCAATCGCGGCAAGTGTCATGACCGGACGGGATCAGGCGGCATCGACGGCACCGATCAGCATGTCGCGGACCTGGCCGGCGACGGTGTGCAGGTCGTCGTTGTCGATGGCCGTCATCGAGGCGACGGGGTCGATCGCGCTGATCTCGGTCCCGCCATCGGTCTCGCGCAGGATCACGTTGCAGGGTAGCATCGCGCCGACGCGGGGCTCGATCCCGATCGCCTCGTAGGCCATCTTCGGGTTGCAGGCGCCGAGGATGCGGTAGCCGTCCATTTCGGCGCCGATCTTCTTCTTCATCGTCTCCCGGACGTCGATTTCGGTCAGGACGCCAAAGCCGGCATCCGAGAGCGACGCGCGGAGGCGCGCCTCGGCATCGTCGATGGAGACGCCTTTCAGCAGGCGGTCGTGCGTGTAGCTCATGGAACTGCTCCTTTCCGATTGGTCGGGCCCGGTCCGGCGGACCGGGCCACGGGTCAACGCAGTGCAGCCGATTCAGTTCTGGTCCGGCATGCCCTGCATCATCGGGCGGTCGCCCGTGTCATCGCCCTGCATCATCGGCCGCCTGTCAGGCTCGCCGCCGCGCATCCGGGCCACGCGGCCGGCGAGGGCCTTCATTTCCCCGGAGGTGATCGTGCCATCACCGTCCGCGTCAAGATGCTGGAAGCGGTCGACCATGGTCTCGCGCAGCATCGCGGCGTGCCACTCGGCGAACTCGTCGAGGTTCAGCGCGCCGTCGCCACCCGCGTCGTAGTCCTCGAGGCGCGACTGCATCATCTGGCCGGGCATGTCGTTCATCATGTCCGGTCCCATCATCATCTGCATCATGTCGCGGTCCATCATGGACATTCCGCCCATGCCGGGGCCGCCCATGAACCCCATGCCCGTGCCCGGGCCCATCGCGTCCGAGCCGTGCATCTGCATCATCATGCGCATCATGTGCTCCATCATCTCGTGCCCGTCGCCGCCCATCGGCATGGCGTCGCGGCCCATGCGCGGCTCGTCGGCGCCCATGCGAGGCCCCGAGCCATCGCGATCGTGGTGGCCGCTGTCGGCCAGGGCTGCTCCGGTGGTCAGCACGGTGATCGCGAGAATGCTTGCTGTTCGTGCCAGTGTCGGCATGGAATCCTCCTTTGTTCGGGTCGATAACCCATGACATCGCCATGATTGCGCAAAATTGAATGTAAGTGCATCAGCGGAATTGTAACGGTCTGTCGCAGAGCGGTTGCCTGATACAAACCGCTACAATTCCATTGATGAAACCCGGTCCTGTATTCCGGTAAAATCAGGGGCATGGGCCAGCCTCCGCATATTCTTGTCGTGGACGATCACGCGCAGATCCGCGAGAGCGTGACGCGCTATCTCGCGAAGAACGGGATGCGCGCGACCGCGGCGAAGGACGCCACCGACATGGACGCGAAGCTCGCGGCCGGTCATTTCGATCTCGTCGTTCTGGACGTGATGATGCCCGGCGAAGACGGGCTCTCGGCTTGCCGCAGGCTTGCCGCCGAGGGCGCGGTGCCGGTCATCATGCTGACCGCTCTCGGAGAAGAGCCGGACCGTATCGCAGGGCTCGAGATCGGGGCCGACGACTACCTCGCCAAGCCGTTCAACCCGCGCGAACTGCTGGCCCGGATCAGGTCGGTCCTGCGGCGGAGCAGCCGGGGTGAGCCCCTCGCCGGCAAGCTGGCCGGGCGGAGGGTGCGGTTCGAGCATCTCGTGCTCGACACCGACCGGCAGATCCTCGTCGACGACGAACAGGGCGAGATCCCTCTCACCGACTCCGAGTTCCGGCTGCTGGTCGTCATGCTCGAGCGCGCGCGGATGGTGCTGAGCCGCGACCAGCTGCTCGACCTGACGGCCGGCCGCACGGCGGGACCGCTCGACCGGACGATCGACAACCAGATCAGCCGCCTGCGCCGCAAGATCGAGCCCGATGTCCTGCGTCCGAGGATCATCAGGACGGTGCGCAACGGCGGCTATTGCCTGGCCACGGACGTGGAGGAGCAGGCGTGATCTCGCGACATATCAGTTCACTGCGGGTCCAGTTGATTCTGATCGTCGTCGCGGCACTTGTCGCGGGCCAACTGGTCAGCCTGTTTCTCTTTGCCGATGAACGAAGCCTTGCGATCCGCGCCGCCCTGGGGTTCGAGGCGGCAGGCCGGGCGGCGAACGTGGCGCGGCTGATCGAGGAGGCGCCGCCCGACCTTCACCCTTCGATCGTCAGGGCCGCGAATTCGCCGCTCGTGCGCTTCGATCTGTCCGGAATCGCATCGGTTCAGCATTCGGATCATTCCGACGGCGGTCTTGTCGAGGCCCGGATCCGGACCCTGCTCGACGACAGCTACAGCCGCGATATCCGTGTCGAACTGCACGAGGTCGAAGGCCAACTGATGCCGCTGCCGAACCTGTCGCGCGAAATGACCGACATGCACATGGCGATGATGCGGGGCGAATTGACGGCGGTCGAGATGAACCTCTCTATCGCGATCCGGGGCGGGCAGTGGCTGAACGTCGGAACCCGGTTCGAGCGTCCGCCGATCCAGTGGCCGCTTTACTCGATGCTGACCTTCGCCATGTCGGCGGGGCTTCTGCTCGTCGTGGTGATCTGGTTCGTCATGACGCGCCTGACCGGCCCGTTGCGGCGGCTGGCCCGCGCGGCCGACAGCCTTGGCCGGGGCGAGGACGTGGCCGAGCTTCCCGTGGCGGGACCGACCGAAGTGCGCGACCTGACCGGGGCCTTCAACCGCATGCAGGACCGCCTGACGCGGTTCGTGGGCGACCGGACGCGGATGCTGGCCGCGCTGGGGCACGACCTGCGCTCGCCGCTGACCGCCATGCGCGTGCAGGCCGAGATGGTCGACGACACCGAGACGCGCGACAGCCTCGTCGCCTCGGTCGAGGAAATGCAGGGCATGGTCGATGCGACGCTGACCTTCGCGCGCGGGTTGACCGGGTCCGAGCCGCCCGAGACCGTCGATCTGCACGACTTCCTCCAGGCCCTGTGCGCGGACATGCCCGGCGGGTTCGCCATCGACGCCGGCCCCCGGATCGAAGCGCGCCTGCGGCCGAATGCCATGCGGCGGGCGCTGCGCAACCTGATCGAGAACGCCATCCGCTACGGGGGCGGCGCCACAGTCGGTTGGCATCGCCAGGGCGATACCCTCGTGGTGACGGTCGAGGACGATGGTCCCGGCATTCCCCGGGACAAGCTCGAGAAGGTCTTCGACCCCTTCTACCGGATCGAGGAGTCGCGCTCGCTCGAAACCGGGGGGCACGGCCTGGGCCTGTCGATCGCGCGGACAATCGTCCAGGCGCATGGCGGTGACATCACGCTCGAAAACCGGGAAACCGGCGGGCTGCGCGCGGCGATCTCGATCCCGCTCGCCCCGAAACCACCTGAAGAAAGGAGAGAACGATGACCTTCAAACTCTGGAGCATGACCGCCCTTGCGAGCCTTGCCGCCTCGCCGGCCCTGGCCGATCCCGACGGTTCATGGGACGGGCACATGATGTGGGGCGGCGGCTACGGCGTCTTCGGCGGCCTGATGATGCTGGTCTTCTGGGGCGTGATCATCGCCCTGATCGTGCTGGCGGTTCACTGGCTGCGCGACAACAGCGGCACCGGCGGCAAGTCCTCGGACGCGCTCGAAACCCTGCGTCAGCGGCTGGCGAAAGGTGAAATCGACGAAGAGGAGTTCCGGCGGCGGAAGGCCGCGCTCGAGGAGTGAGGCGCGAGGCGTGACGCATCAGGACCAGTGAAAGACAGACAGAGGGACAGACATCATGATACCTGAAATCGGGCATTTCGCCCTCGCGTTGGCCTTGTCCCTCGCTGTGGTCCAGAGCGTCATGCCAATCCTCGGGGCCTCACGCGGCAACGTGCGGTGGATGCAGTCTGCCCGGTCTTCCGCGATCGGGCAGGTGTTTTTCGTTGGAGTGGCCTTCGCGGCGCTGATGCGGTCATTCGTGGTCAGCGACTTCACCGTCAGGAACGTGGCGGAGAACTCGCATTCCCTGAAGCCACTGCTGTTCAAGATCGCGGGGACCTGGGGCAGTCACGAAGGCTCGTTACTTCTTTGGGTGCTGATCCTGACGGTATTCGGTGCCGGCGTGGCCGTGCTGGGATCGAACATCCCGGCAGCCACGAAGGCGCGCACGCTGTCCGTGCAGGCCTGGATCAGCGTCGGGTTCCTGTCTTTCCTGCTGTTCACCTCCAATCCGTTCGACCGCGTATTCCCGCCTCCCGCGGACGGCAGCGACCTCAATCCCCTGCTGCAGGACGTGGGGCTCGCGATGCATCCGCCCTTGCTCTATTTCGGCTATGTCGGGTTCTCGATCGTGTTTTCCTTCGCCGTCGCGGCCCTGATCGAGGGACGCATCGATGCCGCCTGGGCGCGATGGGTCCGGCCCTGGACCCTGGCCGCATGGATGAGCCTGACCGCGGGGATCGCCCTTGGGTCGTGGTGGGCCTATTACGAGCTGGGATGGGGCGGCTGGTGGTTCTGGGATCCGGTCGAGAACGTCAGCTTTATGCCCTGGTTGCTCGGCACGGCACTCCTGCATTCGGCCATCGTGACCGAGAAACGCGATGCATTCAAAAGCTGGACCATTCTCCTGGCCATCCTGACGTTCTCGCTGTCGCTTCTGGGCACCTTCATCGTGCGCTCGGGGCTGCTAACCTCGGTCCATGCCTTCGCCGTGGATCCGGAGCGGGGGATCTACATCCTCGGGCTCCTGGCCCTTTCCATCGGCGGCTCGCTGACGCTCTACGCTTGGCGCGCGCCGGTCATGGAGGGCGGCGGATTGTTCCGTCCAATCAGCCGCGAGGCCGGGCTTTTGGTCAATAATCTGATCCTGGCGGCCGCAACCGGAACCGTCCTGTTCGGAACCTTGTATCCCTTGCTCCTCGAGGCCCTCACGGGCGACAAGATCTCCGTCGGACCGCCCTTCTTCAACGCGGCGTTCGTGCCCATGATGCTCGTGCTCGGCCTTTTCATGGGTGCCGGCCCCTTCCTGTCATGGAAGCGCGCGGATCTTGCCGGCGTTCTTCAACGGGTCCGGTTCGTCGCCGGGCTGGCGGTTCTTGTCACTCTCGCCGTCTGGTACCTGATCAGCGGCGGTCCTTTCCTGGCCTATGTTTCCATTCTGATCGCGGTATGGCTGCTTCTGGCGACTCTCCGGGAATGGGCGTTGCGGATCAAATTCATGGAAGCTCCTCTGAGCGAGACGCTGCGCCGGGCGCGCAATCTGCCGCGTGCATCGCACGGCATGACGCTGGCGCACGTCGGCCTCGCCGTGGCAATGATCGGCATGATCGGATCAAGCGCTTGGAAGAGCGAAGAGATCGTCTTCGTCACGCCGGGGACCGACGTAACGATCGCCGGATTCGACGTGACCTTTACCGGTGCCGAGCGTCTGCGCGGCCCGAATTACATCGCGGATCGCGGCAGGCTCGAGGTCCGGCGAGACGGCGAGCCGGTGACAACGCTCTACCCGGAGCGGCGGAGCTATCCCGTGGCGCAAAGCACGACCACGGAATCCGCGATCCGGTCGACACTTGCGGGCGACCTTTATGCTTCGATCAGTGAGCCCGCCTCGGAAGAGGCGGCCAGCGGCGAAGCCTGGACGCTGCGCATTCTCTACGAACCGCTGGTCAATTTCATCTGGCTCGGTGCCTTGATGCTGGTGGCAGGCGGCGCGCTCTCGCTATCGGATCGGAGGCTGCGCGTGGGGGTGCCGCGTCGAACCCGCCCCCATGGCGACCTGCGCCTGCCTGCAGAATAGGAGACCCCATGAAACGCCTGTTTGCAGTGGTGCCGTTGGCTGTCGCCGTAGTGCTCGGAGGATTTTTCCTCTGGGGGCTAAACCCCGAACGCGACCCGAGCGAAATTCCGTCGGTCCTGATTTCGCAGCCCGCACCGGAATTCGATCTGCCTTCCGTTCCCGGTGTCGATGTGCCGGGCCTGGGGCGCGCAGACCTGACGGACAACCCGGGCCCCGTGGTCATCAACGTCTTCGCCTCGTGGTGCGTCCCGTGCAAAGCCGAGCATGCCGTGCTGACGCGGTTCGTCGAGCGTTACGGCCTGCGTCTCTTCGGGATCAATTACAAGGACGAACCCAAGGACGCCGCGACCTGGCTCTCGGATCTGGGCAACCCCTACGCGCGGATCGGCTCGGATCGTTCAGGACGCGCGGGCATCGAATGGGGCATATCCGGCGTCCCCGAAACCTTCATCGTCGGCCGCGATGGGACGGTGCTCTACCGCTATGTCGGCCCCATCGTGGGGGAGGAGGCTGTCGCGAAGTTCACCACCGCACTGACCCAGGCCGGGGCCCTTGACCGGGAGTTGGGCTCATGATCCGGGCCCTGTTTCTGATCATCATGCTGGGGTTGCCTGGGCTGGCGAATGCCGTGGAGCCGGACGAGATGCTGGCTGACCCGAACCTCGAAGCGCGGGCCCGCGAGATATCGAGGGAGCTGCGCTGCGTCGTCTGTCAGAACCAGGATATAGACAGTTCGAATGCAGGCGTGGCGCGCGACCTTCGCCTTCTGGTGCGCGAGCGGTTGACGGCGGGCGACAGCGACACGGAGGTCATCGACTTCGTCCGCGCCCGCTATGGCGATTTCGTCCTGTTCAAACCTCCGTTCAAACCGCAGACCTACGCGCTCTGGATCGCGCCGTTCGCTCTGCCCGCTGCCGCATTCGTGATTGGCGGAATACTCCTCTGGAGAGCACGGCGACGCGCTTCGGTCGAGGACCTCAGCGATGAGGAAGAGGCGCTCGTCGCCGAGGTCCTCGCAAGACATGGTAGGAGAGACGAAAAATGATCTGGGTTGCTTTCCTTGTGATGGCTCTTGTCGCGACAGCTTTCGCGCTCTTTCCGATCTTCAGGACGGATACGGCGGCCGTCGTTCGCTCCGACGCGGTCCCGGCGGTGCTCGCCGATCAGCTGGAAGAAGTCCGGCGTGATCTGGACCGTGGTCTTATTTCCGCCGCCGAAGCCAAGGCTGCGGAGCTGGAGATCAAGAAACGCATTCTGTCTGTCGTTCGCAGAACAACGAGTGAAGAACATGGTCCCGGCGCAGGCGGCGGACGGGCCGGCGCGATCCTTGCCGCGCTTTTCGTCCCGCTCATGGCCTTTGGATACTACACCGTGAACGGGGCTCCTGACGTCCCGGCCCTGGCATTCGGGGAGAGGGCCCCCGAGCGCGCGGAGGAGGCCCGGATCGTGGACTTGGCGCAGCAACTCCATGATCGCTTGCAGAACGATCCGAATGGCGGCGCGAGCGAAGGCTGGATGCTTCTCGGTCAGACCTACATGCGGATGCAGCGCTTCGAGGACGCCGTGAGGGCCTTCGAGACGGTCGCGGATCGCTCGGATGCAACCTCGGCGACCTGGTCGATGCTGGCAGAAGCCTTGATCGGGGCCAACGCCGGGACGGTGGTTCCGCGCGCCGAGGCGGCAATCGAACGTGCCCTGGAGATCGACGCAATGAACCCGGCGGCCACATTCTACGCCGCGCTGGCCGAAAGTCAGGGAGGCGACGACGCCAAGGCCTACGATCTGCTCACGACCCGCCTGACGGAAGCAAACGGATATGCGGCCTGGATGGATAGCTACGTGGCCCGGATCAATCGGCTCGCACAGGCGACAGGCAAGCCGCGCGTCGCGGTTTCGGACTACGCGTCCGAAGCTCCGCGCGGTCCCAGTGCCGCAGACGTTGCGGCGGCGCGCGACATGTCCGAGGACGAGAGAGCCGACTTTATCAGGTCTATGGTCGATCGTCTTGCATCCCGGCTGGAAGCGGAACCGGACGACCTGGACGGGTGGATGAGGCTTGGCAATGCCTACAAGGTCCTGAACGAGCGCAAGAACGCCATCGAGGCCTACAGCCGTGCGCAGGAACTGCTGGAAGCCGCGGCTCAAGACGACCCTCGAAGACAGATCGTCGAGAAAGCTCTCCGGGATCTCCAGGGGTGACGTAGTGCCGAAGGGGCCTGAGATGGCCTTTTCAAGGATCTGCCGCGGTCATCTGCCGGACAAGGCGGCCGCCCGCTGGATCGATGGTGAAGGACACGGCAAGGAGGAGAGAGCGATGAGTTCGCATGGCAACCCGCACGCCGGCCACATGCCTTCGGGCGGTCGGGGCATGGCAATTTCGGCCTGGCTGACGGGCGTGTATTTCGTGATCGAGATGGGCATCGGCTTATGGACCGGGTCGATCGCGGTGATCTCGGACGCGTTCCATACCTTTTCGGCTGTCGGCGGCGTGCTGGTCGCAATTGCCGCGGCTCGGCTTGCCAAGCGCCCGGCAGACGAATCCTTCAGTTTCGGCTGGTATCGCTCGGAGATCATCGGTGCGCTGGTCAACGGTGGCTTTCTGCTCGGCATGGCACTGGTCGTCATCTACATGGCTGCGATGCGCCTCGGGTCGCCGATAGACCTGCCGACCGGGCCGATGCTGATCGCGGCTGCGGGCGGGCTCTTCACCGAGGTGATCTCGCTCTGGCTGATCTGGCAGCAGAGCAAGACCGACCTCAACGTGCGTGGCGCTCTCTGGCACATCATCCAGACCTTCGTCGGGAGCCTTCTGATCATCGTAACGGCACTGGTCATCAAGTTTACTGGATTCCTACTGATCGACCCGATCCTCGGCATGGCATTCGGGGTCGTGCTGCTGTGGGCGAGCTGGGGCATCCTGCGCGACGCGGCGCGGCTGCTGATGGAGGGCACGCCCGACGAGGTGGATTTGCGAGGGGTGATCGAGGCGCTGGAGGCAATGGACGGAGTGCAGGATGCCCATCATGTCCACGCCTGGACTCTGACCAGCGGGCGCAACGTGTTTTCCGGACATCTGAGGGTTTCTCAAGACGCCGATACGCAGGCACTGCTGAAAGATGCGAATACGATGTTGAAATCGGATTTCGGTTTCTTCTTCGTCACTCTTCAGATCGAAACCCGGTGCCTGGACGAGAGCGGCGCCAAGAAGATCGACGTGACCCGTGGTGCTGCCGAGACGGGAGGTGAACCATGACCGCAAGGGGCCGAGGATCGGAGCCGTCACCTCGGCTTCGTGTCGCGCGACAGGTCGTCCGTCAGACTGTCAGACGTGCAGTGCGCAGCGGCATTGCCAACCGGCAGTTGACGGACACGCAGGGCCGCCCGATCCGCTGGCTCGGTCCTGAGATCCATTCCTATCTGGCCGCAATGGATGCGGAAGCGGTTGCTCGTCGCCCGCACGCGCGGTTCGACGAACTTGACCGCTTCGGGAACCGCCTGATGGTCGAGATGGCGATCTGGACCGTCGCGGCCGACCGTGCATTGAGGAAATCGGGCATTTCGCCTGAGAGCGCGCGACAGGTGGTGGCCGACCTCGGCTGGGAAATCTACCGCAGGATGCTGAGCCTCACCTCTCTGCCCGTGCGGCTCGTGACGAGGGATCCCGGACGGCGCCTTAGGTGGACCATCCGAATACTGCTGGTCTTTCCCTTCAGCGCCCCCGGAGCGCCCGGATACGAGGTGCAAGCGCGGCGTGAGGGCGATGACATCCTGACCCATTTCACCTGCTGCCCGCCCCAGAGTTTCGTTCGCCGGGTGGCCGAGACGGAGGGCGATCCCGACGCGCTGGAGACCTTCCGCCGCAGCTGGTGCACCTACGATTGGCCGGGCGCCGACCTGATTGCAAGCGATGCTTCGCGGGGCCATTACCGTCGTCCGCACACGCTGTCGCACGGCGACTCCGTCTGCGACATGTGCTGGGCAGCGCGGGCACGGTCTGCTTAGGCTGGAGGTTTCATGCGCACGCTACTGCTGCTGGCCCTGATCACCGTCTCCGAGGCGACGATCGGCATATTCGTCAAGCTCACCGGCGGACTGATTCCCATCCACACCTTGAACTTCTACGCGTTGCTGACGGCGACATTGTTCCTCATGCTGACGATGCCCGTCCTGAATGGTGAGCCTTTGCGGCTGCCTCGGGGAAACATGACCGACACCGTGATCATCGGCGTGCTCATTGCGACGCAGATCAGCGTCTTCAACCTGGCGATGACGCTTGTTCCCATCGCGAACGCCGTGATTTTCTGGAGCGTTGCACCGTTCTTTACCTTCATCTTGTCGGCCATTTTCCTGAAAGAAAGAGCGACCCTCGGGAATGTCCTGACCTTCGGGATCGCGATCGTCGGCATCGTTCTTGCCAAGCCGCTGTCCGGCGGACACATGCTCGGCAATCTCGTGGCGCTGGTTGATGGAGCCGTCTATGCCGCGATGGTCACCTACATGCGGCACGAGGGAAAATCCGAGACCGGAAACGACATTGCCTGGTCGATGCTGGTGGCCGCGCTGATCCTTGCCCCTTCGGTGCTGATCTTTGGGCCCGGACAGGTCTTTTCACCAACGCCAGGCATGGGGGAGGGCGGGGTCCCGGTCGGCATCTGGGCTCTGGCGCTGGGACTCGTCTCAACGGGCTTCGCCTATTTCGGGATCTCCCTGGTCCTCAAGAGGCTGAACGCCAATGTCTATTCGCTGATCGACATTATCGTCTCGCCGGTCGTGGCGACCCTGCTTGGTTTCCTGATCCTGGCGGAAATCCCGGCGGCGAGCACCGTTTATGGTGGTGCGCTCCTGCTGTTCGCCGGGTTCCTGCTCACCTGGCAGACCACGCGGGACACCCCGAATATCGCGGTTCACCCGTGCCAATGCCAGGCAGCGTCCGCGTAGCGTCGGGGGTCACCAGTCCTGATCAAGAAGGCCAGACGTGGTCGCCCGGTCGCCCGAGGCGGAGCGCAGCGCGTTGATCACCGCCTCACCCGACAGGATTTCCGACAGCACGATACCGTCAGGGACGCCCGGGCCGTAGACGGCGTTGAACGGGATGCCGTAGCGATCAAAACTTTCGAGATAGCGAGAAATGGTCTCGTCCGGTCGCGTCCAGTCGGCCTGCATCGGGACGGTGCCCTCGGCGCGCAGCGCGGTCAGCACGGGATCGCGCTCGATGACCAGTGCCTTGTTGGCCTTGCAGGTGAGGCACCAGTCGGCCGTAACATCGACGAAGACGACCTCTCCGCGCGACACGCGCCGCGCGATTTCCGCCCGGTCGAAGGGCATCCAGCCGAGCGAAGAGACCGCGACTTCGGTCGCTTCTGTTTTGGTCAACTGGGGAACTGCGATCAGGGACAGCCCGGCGCATGCGGCGACGATCGGCCAGCGGGCGGCCGAGGGCAGACGTGGGACGGAGAGAGCGACCGCCAGCGCCAGCGCCAGCCCGCCTACGGCGGCTGCCGCGGCTGTCCCAGCCACCCCTGCCATCACCCAGAGAAGCCAGGCCACCGTGGCCATGAGCAGGCCCCCGAGGAGAAACCTCAACGCCACCATCCAGCGCCCGGGCTTCGGCAGGAGCGAAATGGCGCCCGGCACGGCTGCGACCAGGAGGTACGGCACGGCCAGCCCGATCCCGAGGCTGGTGAAGACGATGAAGATATCGATACCTCGCCCGGCCAGTGCGAAGGCGATGGCCGTCCCGAGGAACGGGGCCGAACATGGCGTCGCCATGACAGCGCCGAACATGCCGGTCAGGAAATCCGCGGCATGCCCGTGTCCGCGTCCGGAATTCGCCAGCCGCGTCTGCAGGCCGGAGGGCAGGCTGAACTCGAAACCGCCCAGCATGTTGGCAGAGAAAACCGACAGCAGCAGCACCATCGCCGCAAGGAACAGCGGGTTCTGGAATTGCAGCCCCCAGCCGACCACGACACCGGCCCGCTGCAACAGGAAGAGGATCAGCGCCAGCCCCCACATGAATGTCAGGGCGCCCCCGGCGGCGGCGAGGAAGCCCGCGCGCACCGTGCGCCTATCCTGCTCGCCGTGTTTCATGACCGTCGAGAGCTTTATCGAGAGGACCGGCAGCACGCAGGGCATGACGTTCAGGATCAGTCCCCCGAGGAAAGCGACCAGTGCGATCCAGATCAGGGTTTCGATGCCGGGGGCGGCGGTCGCGATGCTGAAAGGTGGGGCAGGGGCTTCGGCAGCACGGTCCGGCGTGACGGTGAAGGCTCGGTCCGGGCCGTCTGTCACCGTGAGGACCGGATCGTGAAGCGTCGCGTCGTCGGTCGAAAGGACCGGCAGCGTGGCCCACAGTCTGCGCCCGCCGTCGCCAAGCCGGACATCGGGTTTGCCGAGAGCGTTGTCTGCGCCGAGTTCCGGGAAGACGTCCGGGTCCTTGAACGGTGTGGCGCTGCGAAGCGAGATGGTGAGCGCGGTCGTCTGGTTGTCGAGATGGAAAAGCGCCTGATCGACGCCGATGCCGTCCCCCTCAGCTGGAACGCGCGCCAGAAAGCCGGCGATACGGTCGGCGACCGGCTGATCGATTCCGTTACTGGCCGGCAGATCGAGGCTCAGGTGGAAATCCCGCGGCACGCAGACGTCTGAACAGACGAGCAGCGAGACTTGCGCCTCAAGCTTTGCCGGCTCTCCCGGTCGTGCGAGTTCGATCCGGAGCGGGAAGACGACTTCGCCGTGGTAGCCGAAGTTCTCGATACCGAAGGCCGTGAAGCGCTCAGGGGCGGGCCAGAGGAATTCCACCTCCGCGATGTTCTCCGATCCCGCCCAATCCACCGATGGTGAGATGCCGACTTCACCTGGTGACCGCCAGTAGGTCTTCCAACCGTCGCCAAGGTCCAGGTCCAGCCCCCCTGATAGGGTTCGGCCGCTGTCGGGCACTCCGTCCTGGGCAGAGATCAACCGCGCCGTGACGGCGGGGGACTCATATGGCTGCGAGGACGCGGCATGGACGGCTGGGGTAGTGCCGAGCGCCGCGGCCGCAATGACCATGACGAAACGATATGTCGTCAGCATGTTATGGAGCATCTTTCGGGATTCCGTAAGTGGCGGGCAACGATCGGCGATCTCCCAGACAAGCGGACATGCCGTGAAGCTCGTTGCAACGCCACCGGCAGAACAGGACCCGTGGTCGCGTGATCGCTGTCGTCTTCGACAGGGGGGATCATGACCCAAACACGAAGCCCTGGCGGCCGTCATCGCATTCGAGCCTTCGCAAGTCCGTGCCCGTTCTGTCCGTCACGCGACACCCCCGGGGAAGAGCGACACCCTCTTCCCGGGTCGACAGCGCGCCGGTATCGCGAAAGCACTCGGCAAGAGAGGCCGAGCATCCGCCGAGCGCAAGCAGCAATGCGCTAACCTTCAAGACTTGTGGCGTGGACACCCGGGCTCCCCGTCCGACTTTCGTTCCCTGGCCGATCGTCGGCAACCGGTATGGGCTCAGCGATGAGCTTGGGAGCTGTTTCACCGTCCCCATGGCAGGACTTGCCCATCATCCTGTGCATGACAACATGGCCCCCGGCGCACAGGATCAACGGGGCGAAAATCCCGGCATTGGCCCAGAGACCTGAAACGCTACCTCC
Organism: Allosediminivita pacifica; assembly: GCF_003054175.1. GTDB lineage: Bacteria > Pseudomonadota > Alphaproteobacteria > Rhodobacterales > Rhodobacteraceae > Allosediminivita > Allosediminivita pacifica. Next base: position 15,968 of record NZ_QBKN01000029.1, on the reverse strand, counting down.
CGTAACGAAGAATGCGCCGACGGGGATCAGCATGACCGCGCAGCAGGCCATCATGCCGTATCGCATGAGCTTGTTGCCTTGGGGGTTGCCAGGTCGATTTGCGTGTATCATGGTCGCCTCATCCTTCAGAAATTGTTGCTTCATTTGCCGCCCTCCCGGAGTGGAAGGTCAAGGATACAAACCGATACATTTCTCGCAGGCTTGTCAGGTTGTCGCACGCACCTTCTCGGGTATTCATCTTCTTGGAACAGGCAAGGAAGAAGGACACAGGCAGATGAAGGCAGATCGTTCGATCAACTTGAACCGGCGCGGACTGATCGGCGGTGCTCTCGCCCTGATAGCCACGCCGGGTATCGTTCACGCCGCCGCCGATAAGGCGCGGCGCAACATTTCGTCGTTCCGCACGCACGACTGGCGCGATCACTTCGACCGGATCGGAAACGGCATCATCATCGCCGACACCACGTCGAGGATGCTCCAGCACTGGACGGGAGACGGCGAGATGCGCATCTACCCGACCTCCGTCCCGCTGACCGAGGACCTCACCCGCCGCGGCTACACCGAGGTTGTCGAAAAACGCGAGAACCCGGGCTGGGGCCCCACGGCGTCGATGCGGGAGCGCGATCCGACCTTGCCCGCTTACGTCGAAGGCGGCGACCCGCGCAATCCGCTCGGCACGCGCGCGCTTTATCTCTCGTGGCAGTACTACCGGATCCACGGCACGCAGGACACGCGCAAGATCGGGCGCCGCTCCTCGAGCGGTTGTATCGGCCTCTACAACCGGCAGATCGAGGAGGTCTATGAAAGGGCGCCCGTAGGAACCCAGGTCAAGCTCATCTGAGTTTCGGAAAGAGAAAGAAAGACAGGTACATGGACAAGCTGACCGTGATGGTGGCCGTCGTTCTGGCCGGGGGGCTCGGAATTGCGGGCTGGCAGTTCCTGCAGCCCGCGGCCGCGCCGACGGGGCATTCGATGACACCGCCTGACATCAGTGAGGTTGCCGAAGGCGCTCCGATTGCGGAGGTCAGCCTGCCGGAAGAGCTTTCCGGCAACGCCCAACTGGGGAAGAAGATCTTCGAGGCCAAGTGTTCCAGTTGCCACGGTCAGAGCGCAGCCGGACAGAATGGAGTCGCGCCGCCACTGGTTCATAAGATCTACGAGCCGAGCCATCATTCCGACATGGCGTTTGTCGCGGCGGCTCAGAACGGGGTGCGGTCGCATCATTGGGATTTCGGCAACATGCCCCCGGTCGAAGGCGTGACGCCGGGCGACGTCAAGATGGTCGTGGCCTATGTCCGCGAACTGCAGCGGGCAAACGGGATCGAGTGATGATCCTGCGGCGTGCGAACGGATTGCTGAACGCCCTGGTTCTGCTTGCCGTGATGTTCGTGGCGGGCGTGCCCGATACCGCGTCGGCTCACGCGGACGATCACGCGCCGTCCCGCTCGGCGGCCCTGCATGAGGCACATGACTCACCGGTCCACCAGTCGGACGAGGAGGGCGCGGGGCATTGCCATCCCGGGCTCGACTGCTTCACGGCCGCCGTTTTCATCCTGGCGGTGGACATCACGCCGCCTGAATTCGTCACCACGACGGCATACCTCACGCCGTTCCACATGGTTGACGACGTTCGCCCCGACATGGACCTCCCGCCGCCGCGCCGGCATTCCTGAACAACCCATGAACCGGAATTCAGGACGACGGAGTAACGATACGATGAAGAGAACGACCATTCTGGCAGCAATCGCCGTGACTGGAACGGCGGCGGCCGCCCTCGCACACAGCGGCGCGACGGGCATCGTCAAGGAACGCATGGAAGCAATGAAGGCCATGGGCGACGCCGTGAAGACGGTCACCCCGATGATGCAGGGCGAGGCCGAGTATGACGCCGATGTCATGCGCGACGCCGCGCGCACCTTCCAGGAGCATTCGGGCGAGGCCCTGACCGAGCTGTTCCCGGAAGGCTCCGACGGGGCACCCTCCGAAGCCAAGGACGTGATCTGGTCGGACTGGGAGCGGTTCGAGGAGCTTGCGAGGTTGCTCGACGTCTACGGCGAGGGCCTGGAAGGCGCCGCCGGCAACGGCATGGCGGGTGGCGGCAACATGGGCGCAGGATCCATGATGGGCGGCAGCTCCGGCATGGGGTCCGGCTCCATGATGGGAAGCGGGTCCATGATGGGCTCTGGCTCGGGCATGATGGGCGATGACGCGTCCGACATGATGAGCGCGGAGGACATCGCCGAAATGCCGGCCGATGCGGCGTTCAACATGACGACGCAGGTCTGCTCGGCCTGCCATTCGCGGTTCCGGGCGGAAGACGACTGACCATGCGTCGGATAATCTATTGGTCGGTCGGGGCGGCGGCGCTTGGCGGCGCCGCCCTGGCCGCGGTGATCGCATGGCCGGTCGGCAGCGCACCCGCGCCGATCGAGCTGGAGGGTAACGTCGACAGGGGGGCCTACCTGGCGCGCGCCAGCGGCTGCATCGCCTGTCATTCGAATTTCGAGGTAGGAGGCGCTCCCCTGGCGGGCGGCGCTCCGCTCGAGACGGATTTCGGCACCTTCTACCCGTCGAACCTGACCCCGGACCCGGAGCACGGGATCGGAGACTGGACGGCAGAGAGCTTTGCCAAGGCGGTTCGCCAGGGCATAGGCCCGGACGGCGAGCCTTATTTCCCGGCTTTCCCCTATCCGTTCTATGCCGAGTTCTCGGACCAGAACATTGCCGATCTCTGGGCCGCGTTCCAGACCGTCACGCCGGTGGCCGAACCCGCGCCAGAACACGACGTCAGCTTCCCCTTCGATCAGCGGTGGGGGCTGAAGCTCTGGCGCGCCGCGTTCTTCTACGAGCCCAACACGGAACCGCTGCCCGACCGCAGCGACGCCTGGAACCGGGGCCGTGAACTGGTGCGTGGTGCCGCGCATTGCGGGGCCTGCCACACGCCGCGGAACCTGGCGGGTGGCCGTGACCTTGGCGCCGTCTTTGCCGGCAATGCCGAGCTTCCGGGCGGTAGCAAGGCGCCGTCCATCCGGGCCGAAGACCTCGAACAGAACGGATGGACGGTCTCGTCGCTGGCCTATGCGCTGCAATCGGGCGTCACGCCCTCGGGCGACGCATTCGGCGGCAGCATGGCCGAGGTTGTTCGCGAAGGCACGCGGTTCCTGTCTTCACAGGATCGCGAGGCGATGGCGATCTACCTGTTCGACGCGGAGGTAGGCGGGGCCGACGACATCGTGAAGGAAGAAGGGGAGTCCGCAGAGCGGAAGACCCGGATCGACTGAGAGAACGGCGGGGCCATCGGCCCCGCTCTGAAAGGAATGAACCGATGATAGCCACAAGGCGTGATGCCCTGAAACTGGCCGGACTTGCTGGGCTTGGCGCGGGCCTTCCGCGGGGGCTCTTCGCCGCCGAGGAGAAGCCCGAACTCGCGGCGCAGGTCGCTCGGCTTCAATTGCTGCCCGAAAGTTACCCGCAGACCGAGGTCTGGGGCTATGGCGGCACCATCCCGGGACGCGAGATCCGGGTGGGGCAGGGCCAGCGCCTGCGCCGGCGCTTTGTCAACGACCTGCCGCAGGCCAGTTCGATCCACTGGCACGGGATCCGCATCGACAATGCGATGGACGGGGTGTCAGGCCTGACGCAGGACGCCGTCGCGCCAGGCGGCACCTTCGACTACGATTTCGTGACGCCGGATGCCGGGACCTACTGGTATCACGCGCACAACAGGTCCTGGGAACAGGTGGCACGCGGACTGCATGGCCCGCTGATCGTCGACGAAGCCGAGGCGCCGGATGTCGATCGCGAAGAGGTGCTCGTTCTCGACGACTGGTTGCTGAATCCCGAGACCGGCCAGATCGACGACAGTTTCGGTCATCCGATGATGATGAGCCACGGCGGACGCACAGGGAATTACGTCACCACCAACGGGCGCTACAACCTGTCGCTGCCCGTGCGACGGCACGAGCGGCTGCGTCTTCGGCTGATCAACGCATCGAACGCCCGGATTTTCCCGCTGAAGCTGTCGGGGCTGGAGGGCTGGATCGTGGCCCTGGACGGGATGCCGCTCGCCACGCCAGCCCCGGTGGAGCATGTCCTTGTCCTTGGCCCGGCACAGCGGACGGACCTGATCGTCGACGTTTTGGCAGAAGAAGGGGAAACGGCAGACCTGGTCCATGTCGGCGATGCCGAGAATTTTTCGCAGGTCGTTTTCACTGTGTCGGGCACGGCCAGCCAGACGCGGCGCGCGGCGCCCGTGGCCCTGCCGCCGAACCCGAAGATGGATCTGCCGGACCTGGCCGGGGCGACTCCGCTGCGGCTCGTCATGTCGGGCGGCGCGATGGGGCGCATGGACTCCGCCATCCTGAACGGCGAACGCATGGCTTTCCGCGAATTGGCGGCCGCGGGTCGGTTCTGGGCATTCAACGGCGTGGCAGAGATGACAGATACGCCGCTGGCCGACTTGGGGCTGGGCGAGACCGTGCTGCTGGAGATCGTCAACGACACCGTTTTTCCCCACGCCATGCACCTGCACGGCATGCATTTCCGAGAGGTGTCCGAGGACGGCGCGTTGGGACCGCTTCGGGACACGATCCTTGTTGGCGGCAGGGAGACGCGCGAGATCGCCTTCACCGTCGACAATCCCGGCGACTGGCTGTTCCACTGCCACATGCTCGGTCACGCGGCCTCGGGCATGACGACATGGGTGCGGGTCACATGAGGGGCGTTGTCATCGGGACAGTCTTCGCGGTTCTTGCGGCTGCGGGCTTCTGGTTCGTCCTCGGGCAGGGGACGACCGAGAATGCCTCTGCGGCGCCGGTGGACATCGCCGAAGGCAAGGCGCTCTACGCCGAGAACTGCGCCTCCTGCCACGGAGCCGAGCTTGAGGGCCAGCCCGACTGGCGCTCACCCGGCCCCGATGGGCGTCTGCCGGCGCCGCCGCATAACGAGACGGGTCATACCTGGCATCACCCGGACAGCGTCCTGTTCGACTATACCAAGCTGGGCGGAGAGGCCCTGATGGCGCAACGTGGCATGGAATTCGGCAGTGGCATGCCGGGTTTCGGTGACAGCCTGACGGATCAACAGATCCGAAACATTCTGGGTTACATCCGCTCGACCTGGCCCGAAGACGTGAAACAAGCCCAGGCAGAACGAACGAAAGCGGACAATGGAGCGAACTGAAATGACGCTGAAGAAACCGATCCTTGCGCTGGCGATGGCAGCCCTGCTGCCGATGCCTGCGCTCTCCCAGGAGCTTGACGAGGCGCGGGTCAAGGAACTGGTCCTCGAGGCGATACGCGAGAACCCCGAGATCATCATGGAGGCGGTCGCGCTGCTCGAACAGCGGCAGGCGGATGCCCAGGCCCAGAACCAGTCGGACGTGCTGCGCAACCAGCGTGACCTGATCGAGCATGATCCGAACGCGCCCGTGCTCGGCAACCCGGACGGCGATGTGACCGTGGTGGAGTTCTTCGACTACAACTGCCCCTATTGCCGCCGCGCAAAACCGGAGATCCGGGCCCTGATCGAGGAAGACCCGAACGTCCGGCTCGTCTACCGCGAATGGCCCATCCTCGGCGAAGGATCCGTCTTTGCCGCCAAGGCGGCGCTCGCGGCCCGTGCGCAAGGCAAATACGAAGACTTTCACTGGGCGATGATGGCGATTGATGGCCGCGCGAACGAAGCCTCAGTCATGCGTGTCGCCGAAGACGTCGGGCTGGACCTGGATCAACTGAGACAGGACATGGAGGCCCAGGAAGTTGCCGAGCACATTGAAACCTCGATGCGCCTGACGCAGGCGCTCGGGTTCAATGGGACGCCGTCCTTCGTCATCGGCGACGCGCTCGTGCCCGGCTTCGTCGAGAAAGAGCGTCTCTCCGATCTGGTGAGCGAGGCACGCGATTCTTCGCAGTGACGGTAAGCTCTGCGCCAGCGATGACCGGCGCGGGCCATGGTCAGGCGCTGACCTGCTGTGCGTCGTAGCCCGCGTCCTTGATCGCCGCGCTCACCTGCTCCGGCGCGAGGACGCTGTTGATGCTGACCCGGTGCGTGTCCAGGTCGCAGGCGACATCGGCGCCGGGGTCGGCGGCCTTGACCGATTTCTCGATGGCAGCCGTGCAGTGGCCGCAGCTCATGTCGGGCACATTGAATTGCATTGCGACGTCTCCTTGCGTTTGCTTCGCCGCAGATATGAGGATTCCAGCGGGTGGAAGGTCAAGAGGGCCGGTCACCGCGAAGAAAATTCATCCGCACGCTTGACCTTCCAGTGACTGGAGGCCCCACATGAGGGGCAGCCAAGAGGAATCAAGGAGGCCGTCATGCCCGAACCAAAGCCCGTCACTCTCTCCGTCGAGGGCATGTCCTGCGCCTCCTGCGTGGGGCGCGTGGATCGCGGTCTGGCGGCGCTGGAGGGGGTCCATGACGTCTCGGTCAACCTCGCCTCGGAAACCGCCCGCATGACCGTCGACGATCCCGCGCGTGTCGGCGCGGCGGTCGAGGCGCTCGACGACTTGGGCTACCCGGCGCGCCGGGCGACGGTGACGCTGAACATCGAGTCGATGTCCTGCGCATCCTGCGTGGGTCGCGTCGACAAGGCGCTCGAGGCCGTGCCGGGCGTGCTCGAGGTGAACGTGAACCTCGCCTCGGAAACCGCGAAGGTCACCTACGCCGAGGGCGCGGTCACGCCCTCTGACCTGACCGCCGCCAGCGCCGAGATGGGCTACCCCGCCACGGTGGCCGAGGCCTCCGGCGGCGAGGATCGTGGTGCCCGCAAGGAAGAGGAGGCGCGCGGCCTGCTGCGCCAGACGGCGCTGGCCGCCGCGCTCGCGCTCCCGGTCTTCCTGGTCGAGATGGGCGGCCACGTCTTTCCCGCCGTGCACCACTGGATCGACGCCACCATCGGCCAGCAGACCAGCTGGGTGCTGCAGTTCGTGCTGACCACGCTGGTGCTCGCCGGCCCCGGGCGCATGTTCTACCGCAAGGGCATCCCCGCGCTGCTCAAGGGCGCGCCCGACATGAACAGCCTCGTCGCCGTGGGCACCGGGGCGGCCTACTTCTACTCGGTCGTGGCGACATTCCTTCCGGCGCTGCTCCCCGAGGCGGTGCGCGCCGTCTATTTCGAGGCGGCCGCCGTCATCGTCGTGCTGATCCTGCTCGGCCGCTTCCTCGAGGCGCGCGCCAAGGGCCGCACCGGCGCGGCGATCCGCAAGCTGCTGGGCCTGCAGGTCCGCACCGCCCGCGTCATGCGCGACGGCGAAAGCGTCGAGGTCTCGGTCGACGATCTTTCCGCCGGCGACATGGTCCTCGTGCGGCCGGGCGAGCGTATTGCCGTGGACGGCGAGGTCACCGAGGGCTCCAGCCACGTCGACGAAAGCATGCTCACCGGCGAGCCGGTCCCGGCCGAGAAGGGCCCTGGCGACGCCATCACCGGCGGCACCGTGAACGGCGCGGGCAGCCTGACCTTCCGCGCCACCCGCGTCGGCGCCGACACTACGCTGTCGCAGATCATCCGCATGGTCGAGGAGGCGCAGGGCGCCAAGCTGCCAATCCAGGGGCTGGTCGACCGCATCACCCTGTGGTTCGTGCCCGCCGTCATGTCGGCGGCGCTGCTGACCGTGCTGGTCTGGCTGGTCTTCGGCCCGTCGCCCGCGGTGACGCTGGCGCTGGTGGCCGGGGTCTCGGTCCTCATCATCGCATGCCCCTGCGCCATGGGCCTCGCGACGCCGACCTCGATCATGGTCGGCACCGGCCGCGCCGCCGAGATGGGCGTCCTCTTCCGCAAGGGCGACGCGCTGCAGCAGCTCGCCTCCGTGGGCGTCGTGGCGCTCGACAAGACCGGCACCGTGACCGAGGGGCGGCCCGAGATGACCGACCTCGTGCTGGCCGAGGGGGGCGAGCGCGCCGACGTCCTGTCCAAGATCGCGGCGGTCGAGTCGCGCTCCGAGCACCCCATCGCCGAGGCCGTCGTCCGCGCCGCCCGGGCAGAGGGCGCCCCGCGCGCCGAGGCCACGGATTTCACCTCCGTCACCGGCCACGGCGTCCGCGCCACGGTGGACGGCGCCGAGGTCCTGGTCGGCGCCGACCGCCTGATGGCCCGCGAGGGCATCGAGACCGGCGCGCTCGCGGCGCGCGAGACCGAGCTTGCCAGCCGCGGCCGCACCGCTCTCTTTGCCGCCATCGACGGCCGCATCGCCGCGGTCATCGGCGTGGCCGACCCCGTGAAGCCTGCCAGCCGCGAGGCCATCGCCGCGCTGCACGACAAGGGCCTGACCGTCGCGATGATCACCGGCGACAAGCGCGAGACGGCAGAGGCCATCGCGCGCGAGACCGGCATCGACCATGTCATCGCGGGCGTCCTGCCCGACGGCAAGGTCGCCGCGCTGGACGAGCTGCGCGAGGGGCACCGCCAGGTCGCCTTCGTCGGCGACGGCATCAATGACGCGCCCGCGCTGGCCCATGCCGACGTCGGCATCGCCATCGGCACCGGCACGGACGTCGCCATCGAGTCCGCCGACGTGGTGCTCATGTCCGGCGACCTGCGCGGTGTGGTCAACGCCTTCGAGGTCTCGACCCGCACCATGCGCAACATCCGCGAGAACCTGTTCTGGGCCTTCGGCTACAACACCGCGCTGATCCCGGTCGCGGCGGGCGTGCTCTACCCGGCCTTCGGCCTGCTGCTCTCGCCAATGCTGGCCGCCGGGGCCATGGCGCTCTCGTCGGTCTTCGTGCTGACCAACGCGCTGCGCCTGCGCCGCATCGCGCCCGCCATGGACGAGGGCGCCGCCGCGCGCCCGGCCGCCCACGCGGCGCACGCGCCCGCAGAGTGAAAGGAGGACTGCCATGAACATCGGAGACGTCGCCCAACGCTCGGGCCTGCCCGCCAAGACGATCCGCTACTACGAGGAGATCGGCCTGATCCGCCCGCAGCGCGGCGAGAACGGCTATCGCCGGTTCCGCGAACAGGACCTGCACAAGCTGGCCTTCCTCGGCCGCGCCCGCGCGCTGGGCTTCACCATCGAGGACTGCCGCACCCTGATCGCCCTCTACGAGGACGAGAGCCGCGAGAGCGGGCAGGTCAAGCGCGTCGCCGAAGAGCACCTGCACCAGATCGACGACAAGATCGCGCAGCTTCAGTCGATGCGCGCGACGCTGGCCGAACTGGTGAGCTGCTGCGCCGGGGACGACCGCCCCGACTGCCCGATCCTGGAGGACCTGGCGCAGGATGTTCCGGAAGAGGCGGTCGGCGCATCAGAGGGAGTCCGATGACGGGAACCGGGGACAGAGCGCACTGGGATGAGGTCTACGAGTCGCGCGACGAAGGGGCCGTCTCCTGGTTCCAGTCGGAGCCGCAGCCAAGCCTTGAGCTGATAGAGCGCCACGGCGGCGGCAAGGCGGCATCGGTTATCGACATCGGCGGCGGGGCTTCGCGCCTTGCGGAAGCGCTCCTGGCCTCGGGTTATCGCGACCTGTCGATCCTGGATATCTCCGAAGCGGCGCTCGCGCGGACGAGAAAGCGCCTCGCCTCCTTGGCGGATCGGGTCGGTTTCATCGTGGCCGATGTCACCACTTGGAAGCCGGCCCGTCACTGGGATGTCTGGCATGATCGGGCGGTGATGCACTTCCTCGTGTCGGAGTCCGGCCAGGCGGCCTATCGCCGGGCGATGCTGGCGGCCACCGTGCCCGGGTCCGTGGCGATCATCGGCACCTTCGCGCCAGACGGCCCCGAGCGGTGCAGCGGCCTGCCGGTGAGGCGCTGGTCCGCGGACGATCTGTTGGACTTCTTCGCACCTGAGTTCTCGCTCCTGGACACGCGAAGGCACAGGCACGAGACGCCGGGAGGGGGAACCCAGAGCTTCGAGTTCGCTGTGCTCCGACGGGTTTGAGCCGTCGGCCCCAGACCCGGCCCGAGGTTGGCCAAGGGGAACCCTCCAGCGCGGGAGTGTTGTTTCACACTCAATTTACGGCAATTGAGGAGGCGACATGTCCTATATTCGGTTCGGTCTGATGATCGCGACTTCGACGATCATCATGTTCATCCTGATGTATCTGAACACCTACGCGTGGGAGCATCTCTTCTTCTCCGAGACGCGCGCCTACATGGCCATCCTGATGGGGGCAACGATGGCCATCGTGATGCTGTCCTTCATGGTGGCCATGTATTCGAGCAAAGCGCTGAACATCGCCATTTTTCTTGGCGCGGCGGTCGTCTTCGCCGGATCTCTCTGGCTGGTTCGCAGCCAGGTCACCGTCAGCGGGCCCAGCTACATGCGCGCGATGATCCCGCACCATTCCATCGCGGTCATGACGTCGGAGCGGGCCGGGATCGAGGACGCGCGCGTGCGCAAGCTCGCCGACGAGATCATCGCCGCGCAGCGCAAGGAGATCGCGCAGATGAGCCATCTGATCGCGGATGTCTCCGGCGGCAACGTGGTCAACGACATCTACGAAGACCCCGCCGCCGAACCGGGCAGCGTAGAGGACGCCCTGAACAACACCCTGATTTCCAAGCTCGACCTTTCGCCGCTCCCCGAGGAGGAGGCGAACCGGGTCGTCGACGCGCCGGGCGCATGCCGCTTCAACCGCAGTCCCGAGGCCGACCCGATCCTTTGGACCGGACCGGACGGTGAAGCCGTGACCAAGCTCAACGGTGTTCTTGTCGGTCTGCAATCTTCCGGTGGCGAGCCCAGCTTCACCTCGGATGGCATGGAGGTCAGCGTTCGACCGCTCGGAGATGAGGCGGACTGGCGGGGTGATGCGGAACTGACCTTCGCCCTCGATGCGGGGCTGACTGCAGGCTACCGGGGTTTCTGGTCGTGCGGCTGACGTCGAGCGCGACGGCACCCAGACTGCCTCGTCTAAAATCTGCGCTGCGGTATCACGCGGAGGCTCCACGTGATCCATTGTACTCGTCGAAGATGTCGTCGATCTCTTTCCCGGCTGCCGCGAGCGCGGCCAGTTTTGCCCTGTCACCAGTATATTTCTTTCGGGCCTGCTGCGAGGTGTGGTCATTCATCAACATGCCGGCCAGCGTCGCATCCTCGCTGATCGCGAACACGACATCGTAGACGATGGATCGACAGATATGAGCACCGGTCCCAAACTCGGTTGACCAGACCTGCGACACGTAGTTCTCGGCAACGCGCGTGCTGTCAGGATGGACAAAAAGAGGCCATTCTTCTTCCTTGGCCGCGTCGCGCAGGGCGTCGAGATATTTCGGGTCATCATCCTGAAGCAGGCGGGCATCGACGAAATGCTGCACATTCGGATGAACCGAACCGGGGTAGTCCTCCCGACCGGGACGATGCCGTGTCTTGCGCAACTTGTAGTCCCGCAGGCGGTAACGGCCCTCGGTCCAGACGAGGTCGCGGCCGAACCTGAGATCATGCCATTCTCGTCGAAGGGGAGTTAGCGGGGGCACCGCGATCGCCATGGCCCGATTGCGCTTGATGACCCGCGTTGCCGGGTTGGTTTGCTTGGCCACGTCTGCGAGGATGGATTCGGCGCGCGGATGAATGGTCGTGATGTCGATCGCGGCAAGGGCGGCAAATTTCTGCGCCGTCTCGACGCTGGCCCGGTCCCGCAGCTTCTGGAGAAGCTTGTCGATTTGCTTGACCAGGGGCTTCGGGTAGGCCTTCGAGAAGCGGAGGAAATCCCTGAGATCGGCGAATGTCGCGATGATGGTTGAGGTGCTCAGTGGCGCGCCCCGGGCGGAAATTCTGGTCGTCTCAAAAGTATAGTATTTCCGGAGGGAGGTTATTTCGAAGTCCAGCGCCAGCTGGCTTTCCCGGAGATACCAGCCGTATTGACACAGTTTCCGGGTCATGCGGTCGTAGAGATCCGGTGCCAGCTTGATCTCGCCACCTTCCCTCCGGTCCCGGATGCCCGCAAGGTGTTGTTGCCACTCCATGGGAAGCTCTTCGAGATAAAGCGAGATATTGCGCTTGTAGTCGCGGCGCGGCTCACGCGAGATGCCGGCAAAGCGCGCGCAGGCGGTCAGAGACTGTTCTGCAGCACGCAGAGACGCGAGCGGCGGGGCCTCGGGACCGTCGGTCTTGATCATTGCCGCGACAGCATTGCCGATGGCGGCGGCGCCGTCATTGAGGCGAGCCCAGACCCGGCAGTCGGACGGCGTGAGTTCCGCGCAGCCATGTTCGATCATGAACTCGACCAGGCTGTCGAGTGCCTGCAACTCCGCGAGCGGCATGCCCAGCAGGATGGGGGAAGCCGCGTTGGGTTGCCAGTGCGGTTTTGCGAGGATGACATGACGGGTCATTTTCCGGCCAAAGCCTCCGCCAGGAGATCCTGCACTTCCTCGAGCTTCTGCCGCTTGTCGATCCACCCGTAATAGGTGTCGAGCACGCCGACCGAGCAGCCGAGATACGCGGCTGCCCGCCCTCGGTTGCTCCAGGACCGCGCGAGCAGCAGCGTTGCGAAGCCATGCCGGAAATTGTGCGGGAACATCGGCAAGCCGATCTCTGCGCTACTGCGGGTCAGCCACTTGTAGAGCATCTTCCCTCCGAGAGGGTTTGCCGATCGCTCGGAGACGAACAGGTGTGTGGCCAGGGCGCACTTCTTCTCTTCGCAGTAGTCCGGGTTGGCGAAGTCGAAAAGCGGCCGCCCAGTCGTCAGGTACCAGTCGAGCACATCGTAGCCGCAATACTTGTCATCCCGGATGTGGATAGGGGGCAGCTCAACATACTCGCCTTTCATGTCTTTCTGCGCGACCCGTAGCTCGAAGAACTTCCTTTCACCTGTCGTCTTGCGGAACAGATTCTGCCCGGTGCCGCTACACTCTGCAGCCAGCGCACTGCCTTTCCGTAGGCCGGCGCCACGGATTGCCAGCGCGGAGAAGGCGGCGCAGGTCGATAGACGCCGCGCGGCACGCAGCTGCGATGTGGTGAGAGCCTTGTCTGTCGCGAGAACGTCCTTCGCACGCTCCTGGTAAAGCACGTGTTGCCTGAGAAACGTTCGAACGTCTGCGGGATTGTGAATGAGGTTCTCGCAGAAGGTCCGGTTCTTGGCGGACATCTTTTCACCCGCCGCGTGGCCTTCCTGAAGGTGCGGGTTCTTCTTCAAATTCTTCAGCCACTTCTTGGTCTTGAGACCGTTGGCCTTGCCGATCTGGGCGACGATGCGGACGTAATCCGCGGCGGTCCGAAGACTGAACCCGGCATCCGTTTGAGACTGTTCGATCCAGTGACGGATGGCGGCGATGCGAACCGGTGTCTCGAACAGCGAGTCGAGACAGTTCAACGACGCCACGTCCGCAGCGCCGGTTTCCTGTGCGGCCCGGGCCAGCGCGACCAAAGCTGCGCGGTAGGTCTCGGCCGTTTGCGCCTTGTAATTCTCTGTGCAACTCTCGGAGACATCATCGTAGGTGCTTTGGTCGTAGCGTGCCGTCTCGACCATGTCGGCGATCATCTTGCGCACGGAGTCGGGCAGGGGGATGCGGGCCGTCGGAACGAGATAGGTTGGGTCGAAGTCTGGTGGCAGATGTGCTGCGATCTGCGGGAAGACGCGATGGCGGGCAAGTGCCCTGAGGGCTGTCGCCGACGCGTCTCGCTCGTGGACGGGCATTTGATCCAGGAAGGGCGGAACGAGGTCGGGGGTCAGGTCCATCGGATCGATACCGGCCGCTCTTGCGCGGTCCGAGAAGGTTCGGATCGCGCCGAGTGTCCCCGAATGCACCGGACCGTGGTCTTTTGATAGGTCCGCCAGGACGGCCAGGAACGGGGTCCAGCCGTCGATGCGCTCCCGCAATGCTTTCTTCGCGGCGACAAGACCAAGGGTGGTCCGGATCCTGCGGCGGACGACCTCGCGCCACTTTGCATAGCTGGTCTTGGACTGCCAGAAACTCCGACCTGAGCCGGGCAGCGGACCGGCGCCGATCTGCTTGAGTGCCGGGAAATTTGTGTCAAACCACGCGAGGAGGTCGACCTCGCCCCCATCGAGAGTAGAGAGCGGTGCGTTGAAATACTCGGCCAACCGAGCAATGCGGGTGCGTTCGGTTTCGTTGACGGTCTCGTCGCATACTGTCTGCATGGTTTTCGAGGCTGGCACGACGTCGGACATGGCCGCCTGAGAGGCATTGGCGAAAAAACCCATTCGGTATTCCTTGTCGGGTTGTAGGGAGGCGGTCGACGTTCCGGACGGCCGCGCGATTTCGGAGTCAATCGGACTTAGGGTCCGATGCGGCCTCACGGAAATTTGCGTAATGGGCCCTGGTGCGCTTGACACCAGTGTGCCCGAGAAGCTGGGCTGCCGGGATCGGGGAGTGGGGGGGCGCATTCGTCCGGGAGAGGAGGCTCGCCTGGACGTGACGGATCCGCATGACGGACGTGCCGAGCGCGAAGACGTACCGCCGGATGGCGCGGCGGACGGCGTGGCGCCAAGCTTGGTAGGCTTGGGCACTGGTCCAGGGCGCCTTGGCATTGTCGAAGCCGCCGCTCGGAAAGTGCGCATCGAACCAGTCGATGTCCGCGGGAATCTTCTCGGGGGGCCTGTCGAGGAGGGTCTCGAGCCGGCGCAGGGCGGACTGTAGGCGCCGATCGGGTTCGTGCTCGAGCACCTCCCGAAGCGTGAATGGCGCCTGGGCGAGCGGGTTCGCAACGATGCGGCTTTGGTATTTCGTTTTGGGACCCATGGAATTTCCTTTCATCTGGTTCATTGAGGAGATTGGTCGCTTGGCGTGCAGACGAAGCGAAAATGTGCACTCGAGTCGGAATATCCGGGAACTAAGCGACGCCTTATGTTCCCGACAGTTTCGCCTCTTCCGGCGCCCCGTGCAGGCCATCGCCTCGGCGTGCATTTGCGCCGGATCCTGTGCAGGAGAGCTGCGTTTCAGACTGGGCGGCCGCACGTGCCGTGGTGTCTGCGAACAGGCCGCGAGACGTGCCGCCCGTGGAGGAGGGCGCGGCCTTCGGGGTGGCGATATTTGTCTCTTCGGCCCGGAGAGCGTCCTCCGAAGCGGGTTTCTCTTCTGAGGATGCGAGCCTGTGCACCACGTCCGAAACGATGTAGCGGATGCGCCCATGGCTGATGATCCGGGCCGGCAGGTCGCCCTCGTCCGCGAGGATCGCGTCGATCCGGGCTTGCGGGACCTTGAGATGCCGCGCCAGGCGCGTCGCGGGCAGGGCATGCCCGGGGATCGGCGCCAAGTCATGAAAGGTGTTTCTGGGGCTCGCCAGCAGCTGCTCGACCTGAGCCTTCAGCATGCGGTTCCGCTTCGGTCCAAACGCGTAGAGTGGCGGGTAGGGGTTGTCGGGCGCGCGCAGCTGGTTAAGGAGATTCTCCCCGGAGACACCGAACCACTCCGCGACGTCCGCGACACGTACCAGGCCGCTGCCGAGCATGTCGTTTTCGAGGGGGCCCGATGGCGATAGGCCGAGCAGGTGCTCATAAACTCTCGGCATCGGGTACTTGCGACCAAGCGGTTCAATTTCGAACCGGGCAAGAAAACGGCGAACTTCGTTGCGCGACAGCTTCGACCAGACACTCAAATCGATGAGTGTCGCGGCGTGAAGTCTTGCGAAGGGCGGCATGGGCATCTCCTGTTTTGCAGGAGATGGTTCCAGGCACAGAGTGACGGAAAGAATTTCTTCGCCGACGTGGTTGACGCTGATCTAAACCAGGCCTGGGCGGCTTTCGCGCCAATCGCGGATCCGCGCGACGTGGAGGCGGGCCGACGCGGGCGTCATAAAGGGTTGCTCGCGCATGATCCGCTCGAGGTTCTCCTCCGACACCAACTCGCCGGTCAAAGGATCGTCCCCGCACGAATGGACCCCGAACTTTCGCAAGCAGCGCCAGACGAAATGCGCGGCCTCGAGAACCTGCACGGTCTCGCCCTCGAGCGCGGTCTCGAACCTGCGCGGAAGGGTAACCGACCGGTTGATACCGTCGCCTGATCCTACGACTTCCAGTTCCACGGGAGCAGTTCGTCGAGGCGGTTGATCTTGTGATCGTGGATACGG
>NZ_QBKN01000028.1 GCF_003054175.1 Allosediminivita pacifica | reverse complement strand
CCGTATCCACGATCACAAGATCAACCGCCTCGACGAACTGCTCCCGTGGAACTGGAAGTCGTAGGATCAGGCGACGGTATCAACCGGTCGGTTACGAAACGACTGCGGACACTGCCGACCGGAGGGAAGAGCCGCAGATCAGCCACCTTCACCGCAACCTATTTGCGGAGCGCGGTACCCGCGAAGGTGCGATGTTGCGCGCTATCTTGAATGGGCATTCCAGGGGAAAGCGAACCTAAAGCTATAGGTGTGGTTGATGACCTAAGCTGGACCCCTCGAAAGATACAGCTTCCGGGCCAGCGGGACATACCGAGGGCACTTATGCGAGGCGAACTAGCGCAAAAGACGCTCACCCGAAGATCATTCAAAATTTCGGTTTTCTAGCTTCAAGCTGCAGCCGCGTCATTTAAGGTTCTGACGATCTGGATGATTTCCTTGGCCTGCTCTTTGTCAAAAATGCCGGCGATGCCCATGTCGTCCAAATCCGTAAACGGGCTCTCGTAGAAACTAGCAGGATCCACGTACCCTGCTTCCGTCAAGCTGTTGATCACAAGGTCGAGGAATTCGGTTTGATCGGAATTAAGCTGATGAAGGGCAACGAAAGCACTGAAAGCCTCCTTCGCTGCAGCTTTCTCCAAACCGGTCAGCGAACGCAAGAAGCGGCCGAGGCCACCTTCCTCGTCGAGGTCAGCGATAAGCGTGTCGTCGGCGATCTCCTGCTCAACTAGGATGCGCTGTAGTTCTTCGAGGTCCTGCCTCGTCAGCGCCTCGCCACGGCGGACCTTGATCAGGGTGATATGGTCTTGATGATCGTCGATGAAACGTCTGACCTTCATCTTGAAGCGCGCCTTATCCACGCCGCTGCCGACATCTGGCATGGTGACCTCGGTGCCTTCACCGATGTCATCCTCGAAGTCGGTGATGACGACTTTGCGCTCAACTGGGTTGATGAGCTCAGCCAAGTGTCGAAGGCCGCGGCGCACCGTTTCCAATATCTCGGGAGTGATGTCTTCCCAAAAGGCGTCGGTCTGGATGTCGAGGATCAGCGCCATCTCCTTCGCGACGAGCGGCACGTTGTCCATGCCTTCCAGTGCCGAGGCGAAGCTGATAATCCGCGCCTGTAGCCTAGCGAAGGCGCCAGTCTGCTTCAGAAGCTCCAGCTGCGCAGTCAGCAGAAGCAGGTCGAACTGCTTCCCGGGCAAGTTTCCATCCTCGAAGGCCGTGGGCAGTCCGGCGACCTCCTCGATCAGAGCCAGTCGGTCATCGAGGGTCAGGTCATCCCAGCCATGCGGATCGCGGAACTTCTCGACGCTGCGGCGCTTGGCGCGGACAATGAAGTTGTCCAGTGGCATCCCAAGGACTTCGTCATGCAGCCGTGACTTGATGTCCTCGACCAGCTCCTCGTGCGCTTCTCCTGCATCCGCCAGCGCCTCTATCAGCTCTACGCGCGAGCAGAACAGTCGTTCGCTGAGCGGCTTGGCCGTGGGCCCATCAGTCTTGTCAGGGTTCTCACGGAAAAATTCGAGGTTCTGACAGAAGTCGAAGATGACGAACTGTTGCTTGTCCTCCCCCGGCCCAAACAAATCTGGGCAAAGACGTGTACCACGTCCAACCATCTGCCAGAACTTGGTCTTGGACCTGACGATCTTGAAGAAAACGAGGTTCACAACCTCGGGCACATCGATCCCCGTGTCGAGCATGTCGACCGACACCGCGATATGCGGGGCCTTGTGCGCCTCAGAGAAGTTGTCGATCAGCGACTGGGCGTAACTGACGCTGTAGTCGATCAGCTGGGCGAACTGCCCTTTGTAGTGCGGATAGGCCTCATTGAAGCGGTCAACGATGAACCGGGCATGCTTGCTGTTCTTGGCGAAGATGATCGTCTTACCCAGCCGGTCGCCGCCCTCGACCTTGATCCCGTTGCGCATCAGATGCTCCAGAACCTTGTCGACGGTGTCCTCATTGAACAGCCATTTGTTCAGGTCGGCACTTTCCACGCGGTCCCGCTTCGTGCCTTCCTCATCCCATTCGATGGCGTCCCAATCTTCCTTTTCTTCGTCGGTCAACTGGTTGTAGTCGATACCATCGCGTTGGAACTTCAACGGGACCGAGATCGTCGTAGGCGGTACGAGATATCCGTCTGCCACGGCATCATCGAGGTCGTAAGCGTCGGTCGGCACGCCTTTCTCGAGCCCAAAAAGGGAATAGGTGTCCTTGTCGATCTCATCGCGCGGTGTCGCAGTCAGCCCGACCAGCAGGCTGTCGAAATATTCGAAGATCGCCCGGTATTTGCGATAGACGGACCGGTGCGCCTCGTCGATCACGATCAGGTCGAAGTGGCCGGGGCCGTAACGCTTCTGGCCACCGTTACTCTCTTCAATGAGCCCCATCATGGTCGGATAGGTGGACAGGCAAACGCGGGCCCCGGCATGGTCATTCTTTTTGGTGTCGTGCTTCTCTAGAAGGTTGGCTGAGGGGGTCGAGGGCAGATGCGCCTTGAAAGCCCCGTGGGCCTGCTTAACCAGGGCAATCCGGTCGGCGAGGAAGAGCACGCGCTTCACCCGGTTGGCCCGCATCAGCTGGTCGATCAAGGCGATAACGGTCCGTGTCTTCCCGCTACCGGTGGCCATGACAAGCAAGGCCTTGCGTTGCGCGTCGCGTTCGATGGCCTCTCCCACACGGCGAATGGCCCGCTGCTGGTAGTGGCGCCCCGCGATCTCCGGGTCCACATCGACCTTCGCCAAGGGGCGGACGTTCTCGCGGCGCTGCAGGAGCAGCTGCAACTCATCTTTCTTCAGGAAGCCAGAGACCCTTCGCGGCGGATAAGCCTGATCGTCCCAGATCCAATGCTCATAGCCGTTGCTGGTGAAGATCACGGGGCGGCGACCGTATCGTTGCTCCAGACAGTCCGCGTAAAGCTTCGCCTGCTGCTGCCCAGTACGGCTGTCCTTCTTCGTCCGCTTTGCCTCAACCAGCCCCAGCGGCTTTCCGTCGTCGCCCCAGAGGACGTAATCAACATAGCCTTCACCGCTTTGGCTTGGCATTCCCGTCACGGCGAACTCCCGGTCACGCCGCTGATCGAGAACCCAGCCCGCCTCGCTCAGCAGCAGATCGATGAAGTTGTCGCGGGTCTCGGCCTCGCCATAGTCGTGGTCATCCTGCACCGCGCTGTTGGCCCTGCGCAGTGCGGCCATCTCCGCCCGTACAGCGGCCAGTTCGGCGTCCAGCTTGGCACGCCCCTCTTCAGAGGCATGAAGGGCTTCCTCGGCCTCTTCCGCACGTCTGCGCTCGGCTTTGATATCCGCCTCGACCTTCTGGATCTGCGCCACCGTGCTGGCCGTGATCGTCAGGGACTTCTCCAGCTTCCCCGCGTCGAAACTCAGCGTTGGGTCCGGCCGCTCGATCTTGGCGTAGGTGCGAGCGATCCAGTAGCAGACGTGGAACAACTCGCGGACGCTGGCGATGGCATCATGGGCGCTCAGCGGCTTGCCGGTATCATGGGCGGCGCGGTTGCCCTGGTCCTTGATGTAGCGGGCCTTGATGACGATGGCTGGGCCGGTTAGAGCCTCCAGGCTCGGCTCCGCGATCATAGCAGCCAGGGTATCGGTGTAGACCTCCCGCAAGGCGGGATCCGTCCGGTAAAGCCACTTCAACGCTGTCTCCAGCGTCAGCCTTGCCCAGAAGCACGCGCCCCGCGGGTCGGACAGCGCATGCGTCTCGGCCTTGCTCGCCGTCGCGAAGAGAGCGGGGAAACCCTTGGCAAGGAATGAAAATTGCGACATCTGAAACCACCTTGTTCAGACAAGACGCTAGACCAGCAGCCCCACATTGGGCAACCTTGAGAAGACCTTGCACCTGCGACCCGCCAGTTGCAGGCAACAACAGGTAATAGTGGACAATAACGCCGCTTTGCTCTATATAGTTTGGCATAGAAGTTCATGATCGACTGCAAGAGCTTCCCCGCCACCGTCAGGTGGTCCAACCGGAAGGGTGGATAACCAAGAGGATGTCGAGTTAGCCAAGGGGTCCTCGCGGGCCCCTTCGGTGTTTCTAGCGCCTGTACTTCACCATGCGCCCCTTGAGCCCCTCGGACAAAACAGCGGCCAGCTTGGTCTTGGTGCCCTTCTGCGGCTGCACCGTATGGTAGGCGCTTTCCACGAACAGCTCCAGGTGATGCCGCGCCCCGTTGTAGCGGCCCTTCTTGGGGCGAACCTTGAAGAAGGCAGTGTAGCACAGCCCGTCATCGGCGATGAAGGACATGTTGTAGACAGCGTAGTTGCGTTCGCTGGCGGTGACGTAGACGCGATGCTGGTCGAGGCCCCGCATCAGGTCGGGCAAGTAATGTGAGGCCTCTAGCCGCGCCATGTCGACGACACGCGGGCGGGTACCGTCCATGATGCGCAGAAGGTCGTCCGGGTGGATTGGGTCGAGCGAGGAGCTCCAGCAGTGGCAACTGTAGCTGATCAGCATGCCGATGCTTTCCCCCTTGGGCAGGGTCCAGCGTTCGACGTGCGGGACGAGGTGCTGGACCTCGATCTGCTCAGCGTCGACTTGGACGAGGCCCATATCCGCGCATGGATCCCCATCCTGCGTCAGCAGCTCTCCGGCGGGTGAAAGGCGAAAGGGTCTCATGCGGTGGACGTACCACCAGCGGCAGAGGGGTCGCTAGCCCGGTTTACGGAAATGCTGAGCTCAGAGTTCGCCCCGGAAGGCGCGGTGTTGGAGGGAGGCGAACAGGCTTTCTTGCTTCGCGACCAGCTCCATGAGCTTCTTGTCCTGTCGTTCGACACGAGCATAGACTGCCAAGAACGCCGCTTGCTCATCAATGTCTGGCACAGGGATGATGCACTCCTTTACCTTCTTGGTACTTATTGTGTTCAAGCCCGTCGTCGTCCGCGACGAAGACGTTAGGTGCTTCCGACCGGTGATGGAGTTCATATAACTACTGAAAAACTGCGGGATAATCCGAGCTTGGTTCGGCCGAAACCTGATCAAGTGGTTCTGGTGGACGCAAGAATCGATCTCGCCACCCCAGACCGCTGTCCTTCCGATTTCGTCTGGATTCCCGTGTCCCTCAACGATCAACACATCACCAGGTTGGAGTTCCGTCCGCTCTGCCTCTGCATCGGTCAGGCTGATAGTTTTGATTTCGTCAAGATCAAGCCGGTCACGGTAGACATTAGCGACTCTGAGATACGGGGCGCGTCTTTCGTGAGCATCCCGCTTCCTCGAAACTTGTAGCCCCCCCTGAACTTCGCCCAAATTGCCGACTGCTTCCATGACTGGCTGCGCACCGTCAAACATTTCATGAAAGATCGCCTGGCCGAGGGTGTTGAGTTTGTAGAGGGCACGGGTGCGGAGGCGGCAGAGCTCTGCTGCCTGATCCAGTATCCCCGCAATTCGCTTCTGCTCCTCCAGCGGCGGGAGGGGGATTTTGAGACCACGTAGAACATTCAACTTAATGCCTTTGACCGTAGCGCCTGTTGCTTGTTCTAGTAGTTTGTCGCTGCTGCCGAGGAGCGCGTGATATAGATAACGGGTATCTACGCTAGGCTTCGGAAAAAGAGCTTTCAGGTCTTGATTGATTGCAAGGTCAATAGTGTTGATGGCTGCCTTGCCTACTGCCATGCGGGTCGGAACAATAATATGCCCAGCAGGAATTACTTGGGTGGCCGACGCGGCAACTCCTGCACTCGTTATGCGGTCGGCGGTTCGATCAAGAACTCCGCTCTTGAAGTCCTTCACTGATGCCCACGGAATGTCGCCATCCCAGTATGCTTGAACCTTCTTGTCAGGGGTGCCTCCGCCCTTGATGTCTACGATCTCTCCCAGAGGGACTAAGTTCGTCATCCCAGCATCCCCTCAAGCCAATCCAGCCCTTCGGCGATCTCGGCCTCCAGCACGCGCAGCTCGGCGATGATCTCGGCGGGGGCGGCGTGCGCGACCTCTTCGTGCTCGACTTCCTTGTAGCGGTTCAGCGACAGGTCCCAGGACCCGGTGGAGATGATGTCCTCCGCAGACACGACAAAGCTCTGCGCGGTTCGGGGCCGAGCGGCCTCTGCCTCCCAATTGCCCCAGCGTGCGAGGATGTCGGGCAGGTTGTTTTTCGCATGCTCCTCTGCCGTCAGCGCCTGCGTCGGGCAGGCCCCGAGCTTCTCCGCCTCCAGCAGCGGTGTGCGCTTGTCATCAAGGCTGAAGCCGTCTGCCGTCATGTCGTAGAACCAGAGGCCTTCGGTGCCGCCGACGCCGGTCTTGGTGAACACCACGACGGCGCAGGACACCCCGGCGTAGGGCCGGAAGACGCCCGAGGGCAACTTGATGATGGCGTCGAGCTTATGATCCTCCACCAGCATGCGGCGGATATCCTTGTGCGCCTTGGATGAGCCGAAGAGCACCCCGTCCGGCACGACCACCGCCGCACGTCCGCCGACCCGCAGCTGACGTAGGAAGAGCGCGATGAAGAGCAGTTCTGTCTTCTTTGTCTTCACGATCTTCAGCAGGTTCTTGGCCGTGGTGTCGTAGTCGAGCGAGCCCGCGAAGGGCGGGTTGGCGAGGATCAGCGAATAGGCACCCGCGTCCGCACCATGCTCTTCGGCAAGGCTGTCACGGTAGG
This sequence comes from Allosediminivita pacifica, assembly GCF_003054175.1. Taxonomy (GTDB): domain Bacteria; phylum Pseudomonadota; class Alphaproteobacteria; order Rhodobacterales; family Rhodobacteraceae; genus Allosediminivita; species Allosediminivita pacifica. Next base: position 55,376 of record NZ_QBKN01000028.1, on the reverse strand, counting down.
AGACATCGGCGCTGTCCACTCCGTGCAGGGTCATATTCATCGCGCCGATCCGCAGCATGGTGGCATCAAAGTCGAAGCCGTGGAACATCGTCCGGTGGAAATGGTCGCGCTGTTCCTTGTTTCGCAGCATCTCGGGGTGGTGTTCCCGCAGGTATTCTCCCGCGGCCACAAGGAAGCCGCAGGTGCCCGCGGCCGGGTCGCAGATTGTGTCGCCGGGCTGAGGCTTCATGATGTTGACCATCAGCGCGATGATGTGGCGCGGCGTACGGAATTGGCCGTTGGTGCCCGCGCTGGCGATCTTGCCCAGCATGTATTCGTAGACGTCGCCCTTGGTGTCGCGGTCAACCATGGGGATATCGTCGAGCATCTGCACGATCTTGGCCAGCAGATTGGCGTTGGAAAAGCCAAGCCGCGCATCCTTCATGTGGGTGCCGTAAGAGGAGCCAACCTCGCCCAGCTGACGCAGGAAGGGAAAGACGTGCTCATCGACGATTCGCATCATCTCGCGAGCCTCGAAGTGCTTGAATCGGGACCAGCGGAGGTTGTCGTAGGGCTCGCCCTTGTTGTTGGCGCCTTCGGGGAAGATGCGGCGGGCCATGGGGATGCCGAGGTCTTCGGACTTGCGCTCCTCGACCGTGTGGAGATCGTCGAGCCGCTTGATGAACATGAGGAAGGTGAGCTGTTCGATCACGGAAAGCGGGTTGGAGACCCCGCCGGACCAAAACGCGTTCCAGATCTGGTCGATCTGCGATTTGATAGTGCCTGTAATCATTTGGGGTCCGGTGTGCTTTTGGCGCGATGGTAAAACATGAGATAGCGGGTACAACTCTTATCGCTGAGAACACACCCTCACCTGCAACCGACGGCCGGGCTAATCGATGTGCATCGCCAGCGAGCCCCCGTGCTGATTGATTGGACAGTGTGAAACACCAAGACCGGCATGCTCGCCAAAAGGAAGGTCGTTGCCAGATCGGTCGAACAGGGCCAGCACGGCTGCCAACCTGCACGATGTCTGTGGCATGTCAGGCCGCGAGTCGGCCTACTCGCAGTTGCAGTAGGCATATCGCTGACATCGACGCTCGGCCGTTGCGTGCCACCACATCCAAGTGTTTTCACATTGGGGGGTCCGTTGGCGGGTGAATTCGCCAAAAGCCGAATTTTCACAATGAAATCAGCAATGTATGGCGGAGACGAAGGGATTCGAACCCTCGAGACCCTTCCGGGCCTACTCCCTTAGCAGGGGAGCGCCTTCGACCACTCGGCCACGTCTCCGCGGACCCGTTTAGAGATGCGGTGGCCGAGAAACAAGGCGAAAATGTCGGTTTCTCGATCATCGCACGCGCGGAGATGGATCGGTCGTCTTCCCCAGCTTTTCGGGCAATGCATATGACAAAGACCTCTCCGGCGCTGGCATGCCGGGATCAGCCGCCCAGGCTCTGCGCCTCTGCCGGCACATGAGGCAAGATAGGAGCTCCTGCGGAGCCGCTCAGGCCGTCGACCGGTTTGAACCGTCGGCCGGGGCCAGCGAGGAGGCGTCCTCGAGCGCCTCCTGCCCGCGCGCCGCGGCGGCGAGGGGCAGCACGATGCTCACGTCGGTCCCCTCGTCGGAATTCTCGATCTGCACGAATCCGCCCGACTGGTTGGCGAAGCCCGAGACCATCGCGAGCCCCAGCCCCGTGCCCGCGCCCACCTCCTTGGTCGTGAAGAAGGGTTCCAGCACCCGGTGACGGATTTCTTCGGGGATGCCCGGCCCGGTGTCGCGTACCGTGACGCGGGCGAAGGTGCCGGGACCGTGCGCGCCACCGTCCGCGGCAATGACCGGCCTGTCGAGGTCGAGGAGATCGGCGGAGATCGTGATCCGCCCCGCGCCGCCCATCGCGTCCTTGGCGTTGATGATCAGGTTCAGGATCGCCGTGGTCAGATGGCTCCTGTCGACCATGACCGGCAGCGGGCGCAGCGCGACCTCGCTGTCGAGCGTGATCGAGGTGGTGACGAGGGGCCGCCCGAGCTGGATGGAGTGCCGCACGAAGTCGCGAAGATCGCCTTCGCGGACGTCGAAATCGGCCCGCCGGGCGAAGGTCAAGAGCTGCTCTACGGTGCCGCGCGCGCGTTCTGCCGCGGCGCGGGCGGCGGCGAGCGTCTCCATCTTCTCGACCCGCGTGTCTGCCAGCTCGTGCAGTTCGAGATTGCCCAGGATAACCGTCAGCATGTTGTTGAAGTCATGCGCCACGCCGCCGGCCAGCTTGCCGATGGCCTCCATCTTCTGGCACTGGATCGAGGCCTTCATCGCCGCCTCGGCGTTCAGCCGGTTCCGGCGCGCCACCAGCAGTGTCTGCATGTAGTAGCCGACCAGCCCCGCTTCCGAGGCGAGGATCACCAGCTGGAGCGCCGGTTCGTCGAGATGACTCAGCACGCGCAGGGCGACGGAGGCCGCGGCGGCGGCCACCACCAGAACCTGTAGGGCAATGACGTCGAGCCGCGTGTCGGCGCGGCTGATCATGAAGAGCATGAAGGCCAGGATCGCGACCGTGGCAGGGATGTGCAGGGCCGGGTCGTCGATCTGCATGAGGTAGATCGGCATCCACACGAAGGCGCATATCAACAGGGCATAGAGGCTGGCCGCAATAGCAAGCGATCGCGGCAGGCGCCCGCTTATGGCAAGCCTGAGGTAGCCGAAATAGGCCGCGTGCAGGATGGCGTAGCCCGCCATCCAAGCCAGCGCGGCCACCCAGCCGGTGTAGCTGTAGAGCACATAGGCCGAGCCGAAGATGATAGCGCACCGAACCGCGAATTCGGCACGATTCTTGTACTCGATCCTGTACTGGCGCGACAGCTCGTCCAGCGTGTCATCCTCCGGGGCGCCGGGGATGGCGCCTTTTCCCATCAAGGACATACGATACTGACCCTGCCTGCCTCAAGGCAAGCATGACGAGCCTTGTCGCATTCGTCGCGCATCGCCCCGATGCCAGGGCGCCCCAGGGTTGCCCTGGGGCCACACCTTGCATGCGGTACCGGCGGTCAGTCGGGGCCGAGGTCCACGTGGCCATAGTGGCGGCGGGCGTGATCTTCGGTGATGTAGCCGTCGGCCAGATCGTCACGCACCGCCTGCGGGTCGCGGCTGGCGGGATCGCCGTAGCCGCCACCGCCACCGGTGCGCAGCGACAGCAGGTCGCCCTTGGGCACCGATATCCGGGTGGCCTTGGGTTTGTGTTCCTCGGAGCCGTCAGCGCGGTGGATCACCGCGTCATTGGCGCGACCGCCGATGCCGCCGAGCAAGCCCCAGGGGCCGTTGCGGGTGCGTTCGACTGAGGTCGTGACGTAAGTGTCCTCGAGCATCCGGAAGGCGAAATCGATGCCCGAGCCGCCCCGCCATTCGCCGGGCCCGCAGGAATCCGCGGCGAGCTCCATCTTTTCGAGCAGCCAGGGGTTGCGGCTTTCCCAGACCTCGACCGGGGAAAAGCGGGTGGCGCTTTCGGCGATGTGCAACATGGTGCCACCGTCGTGGCCCTTCCAGGCCCCCTGCCCCACCGGATGCGGCGCGCCGTCGGCCCAGGGTTCGCCCGTGGCCTCGCGCGTGCCCCAGTGCACCAGCGAACAGATGCAGCCGCCCGACATGGCCGGGACGATCTCGGGCGAGGCCTTGGAGAGAGCCTGGTAGACCGCCTCGATGGCCTGCACCGCGGGCCAGCCGTAGAGAAAGCAGGGCGCGGGCGGCAGCGGGTGGAACATGGTGCCGGGCCTGGTCACCACCTCGATGGCGCGGAAGTGTCCTTCGTTCGGGGCCTCGCCCATGCCCGCCAGCATCGAGATGGCGACCCGGCTGGTGGAGATGGTCGAGGGCACCGGCGTGTTGATCGGCCCCGCCTGCTGCGGCGGGGCCGCGGAATAGTCGAGCCGCACGCTGTCGTCCTCGACCACGACGGTGATCTCGAAGGGGACCTCGCCCACCTCGACGCCGTTGTCGTCCATGATGCCGCCGCCCGTGTAGGTGCCGTTCGGGACGCGCGAGAAGTAGTCGCGCACGACGCGTTCGCCGTGGTCGAACATTTGCTCCACCGCGCGGCCGAACTCGTCCTTGCCGTGGCGCGCCACGACCTCGAGCAGCGCGCGCACGCCGGTGCGGACGCCGACGATCTCGGCGTTGAGGTCCCCGGCGATCATCTTGGGCACGCGCGAGTTGGCCAGGATAATGCGGTAGATCGGGTCGACCATCCTGCCGGCCTCGACGATCTTCACGCCCGGGTAGATCGTGCCCTCCTGGAAGACGTCCACCGTGTCGGTGCAGTAGGGGTCCTTGCCGCCGATATCGAGCCAGTGGCCCTTGATCGCGGCGTAGCCCACCAGTTCGCCCTCGTGGAACGCTGGCATGACCACGGCAAGGTCCTGCGGGTGCGAGCCGGTCCCGTAGGGCCAGTTGTAGATGATGATGTCGCCCTCGTTGAGGTTCTCCTCGCCGCCGATGCCCTTCACGGCCTCGGTCACGCAGAAGTTCAGGGTTCCCATGAACATGGGCAGGCTGGGCGCCTGCGCCAGCAACCGCACGTCGCGGTCATAGAGCGCCACGGCGAAGTCGAGCACCTCGTAGATGACGGGCGAGAAGGCGGTGCGCACCAGCGCGCGCTTCATCTGGTTCGCGGCGGAGTTCAGGGCGTGGCGCACCACTTCGGTCGTGATCGGGTCCACCGGGTCAGAGGGGGCGGTGCGCGACAGGCCCGCCTTGTGCAGAACGGTCTCCATAAATCAGGACTCCTTGCGCTCGAGGATGAGTTCGCCCATGCCGCCGGGCGTTATGCGCCAGCCGGTATCGACGTAGAGGGTGGAGGTCGCCTCGGTCACGATGCACGGTCCCTCGATTGGGCCTGCGATGGTGTCACGCGGCACGATGGCGAAGGTCAGGCGACGGCCCGTGGCGAAGGACCAGGCCTCGACACTGCGGGCCTCGGCCGGGGCCGGTTGCGGCGCCGGGACCTTCACCTCGCGCTTGGCGAGCTTCTCGGTGTAGGTCGCGCGGACGGCGACGGTTTCCACCTGCTCGTCGAGCACGCCGCCGAAGGTCTTTTCGTAGTCCTCGACGAAGGTGGCGAGGATCTGCGGCAGTTCCGCCGTGATGCGGCCGCCCTCCATGGGCAACTCCACCGTTAGCGAGTGCTCCTGCCCCTTGTAGCGCAGGTCCAGCCTTGCGCTCGCCACGGCCCTGTCGGGCCGCGCGCCGCGCTCTTCGAGACCCGCCAGAAGCTCGGTCAGAAGCGCCTGCGCCCGGGCCAGCCCGTCTGTTTCGAGATCCGTCACCAGCGTGCGGGCGGCCGACTGCACGCGGTCCGCGCCCAGCAGGCCCCAGGCCGAGAAGTTACCTGCGAAGGGCGGCAGGACGATGCGGGACATACCCAGTTCGTCCGCCAGCAGGCAGGCCATGAGCGGCCCGGCCCCCCCGAAGGGCAAAAGCGTCATGCCGCGCGGGTCGAGTCCCTGCTCGACCGTCACTTCGCGCATGGCGCCGCCCATGGCGGCCGAGGCAATGCGCAGCGCGCCGGTGGCCACGGTTTCCACGTCCTGCCCCAGCTTACCCGCGACGGTGTGCAGTGCGGTTTCGGAGGCCGCGATGTCGAGGGTGATGCCAGAGGCGAGTTCACCGGGCCCCAGCATCCCGAGGTAGGCCGCCGCGTCGGTCAATGCCGGCTCGGTCCCGCCCTTGCCGTAGCAGGCAGGGCCCGGCACGGCGCCCGCGCTGCGCGGACCGACGCGCATCAGCCCGCCTCGGTCAACGTGGGCGAGCGAGCCGCCCCCTGCCCCGATGGAGCGCACGTCGACCCAGGGGGTCTGCACCGGCATGCCGTCGATGACGCCCTCGTAAAGCACCTGTGGCTCGCCGTTCAGCACCAACGCGGTATCGAAGCTCGTCCCGCCCACGTCGGCGGTGATGAGCGCCTCGACCCCCAGCGCCTTGCCGATCTCGGAGGCGCCATGCGCACCGCCGACCGGGCCCGACATGATGGTCTCGAAGGGGCGGTCTTCGGCCTCCGCAAAGGTCATGGAGCCGCTGCCCGAGCGGGTGATGAGCGCGGTGCCGGAAAAGCCGAGCTCCTGCAGACGGGTTTCCAGCCGGCGCAGGTAGTTGGACATGCGCCCGCGCACGAAGGCGTCGATGACGGTGGTCGAGGTGCGTTCGTATTCACGATATTCGCCCGAGATGCGGTGCGAGAGCGAGATACCGCCCTCGAAGCCCTCGTCCAGGATCAGTCGTTCGACCGCCAGTTCATGCTCGGGATTGGCCCAGGCGTTCATCAGCGCCACGGCGATGGCATCGACCTTTTGCGCCATGATGGTGCGGATCGCCTCGCGCGCGGCGGCCTCGTCCAGCGCGCGGTGTACGGCGCCGTCTGCGCGGACGCGTTCGGGGATGCCGAGACGGCGGCGGCGCGGGACCAACGCGGGGGGCTGCTCCCAGAAGAGGTTGTACATCTCGGCCCGGTCGCCGCGGCGGATTTCGAGCACGTCGCGGAAGCCCTCGGTGGAGATCAGCCCGACCTCGGCGCCGCGACGCTCCAGCAGCGCGTTGAGGCCCACGGTGGTGCCGTGCAGGAAGTAGGCCGCGTCGCGCACGACCTGTACCGGCACGTGATCGCGGACCGCGTGGATCACCCCTTCCTCGGGGGCATGAGGGACGGTCGGCACCTTGGCCTCGACCGTCTCGCCCGTGGATTCGTCATAGTAAATGAGATCGGTGAACGTGCCACCGATGTCGACGCCGATGCGTGTCGCCACCTGTCTCTTCCTTCTGTGTCGCCGGGCGCCGCCCGGCCCCGTGCTATGCCACCCCGGCGCGTCCCGTCGTGCGGATCGCCTCGCGCATGGCTTCTTCCTCGTCGCTGGCGACCGGCACCGCGCCGATGAGCTGGCGGGTGAAAGCGGCCTTGGGCGCGCTGAAAATCTCGTCCGTGGTGCCGGTCTCGACCCGCTCGCCCTCGGCAAAGACGCTGATCCGGTCGGCAAGCGCCCGCACCACGGCAAGGTCGTGGGTGATGAAGATGTAGGTCAGGCCGCGGTCGCGCCGCAGCCGGTCGAGCAGCTTGAGCACGCGCGCCTGCACCAGCACGTCGAGCGCCGAGGTGGGCTCGTCCAGCACGATCAGATCCGGGTCGGCGGCCAGCGCCCGCGCGATGGCGACCCGCTGACGCTGTCCCCCGGAAAGCGAGGCCGGCGTGCGGCGGGCCATCTCGGGCTCGAGCCCGACCTCTTCGAGCAGTTCCTCGACCCGCGCCTTGCGCCCGCCGCGGTCGCCGATGCCGTGCACGTCGAGCGGCAGCCGAATGGAGCTGCCGATGCGGCGGCGGATGTTGAGCGACGAAAGCGGGTTCTGCTGCACAAGCTGGATGCGACGGCGCATGGCGCGCGGACGGTCCTGCCGCAGCGGCGCGCCGTCGAACTGCACCTCGCCATAGGTGGCCGGGTAGATGCCCAGGATGATGTTGGCGAGCGTCGACTTGCCCGAGCCGCTTTCGCCGACGACCGCGTGGCATTCGCCGCGCCGCACGTCGATGTTCACGTCCTTGAGGGCCTGCACCTCGTGGTCGCCCACCTTGAAGGTCTTGGACAGGCGCACCGTCCGCAGGAGGGTATCCTCGCTCATGCCGTCACCTCGTCGTCGGGTTCGCCGCAGCCCTCGTGCACGATCAGCGGATCGCGGAAGGCGTCGGAATGTTCGGGCAGGTCCGGAAGACCGCCACCGATGAGCTTGGGCGCGGCCGAGAGGAGCGCCCGCGTGTAGGGGTGGCGCGGATCGGAGAAGAGCTGATCGGTCCGGCCATGCTCGACGATCTTGCCGCGGTAGATGACGTAGACCCGGTCCGCGAATTCCCGCACCACCGACAGGTTGTGCGAGATGAAGAGCACGGCGGTGCCCTTCGACGTCACCATCTCGTCCATGAGCCGCAGCGTCTGCGCCTGCACCGTTACGTCGAGCGCCGTGCCCGGTTCGTCCGCGAGCAGCAGCTCGGGTTCGTTGGCAAGCGCCATGGCGATCATCACACGCTGGTTCATGCCGCCCGACAGCTGAAACGGATAACTGTCGAGCGCGCGGGCGGGATCGGGGATGTGCACCTCGGCCAGGGCCTGTTCGGCCTTCCTGCGGGCGTCGGCCTCGGAAATCTTCTGGCCGCCGGCGCGCAGCACCTGGGTGAAGATCTCGCCGATGCGGAAGACCGGGTTCAGCGCCGAGGTCGGGTCCTGGAAGATCATCGTGACCCTGTGGCCGCGGATGCGGGCGATCTCGGCGGGGCTATGGGTGGCATCGTGGCCCACGACCTCGACCAGGCCGTCGACCAGCGTACCCTTTTCCTGCTGCAGCCGCGCCAGCGCGAGCTGCGCCGTCACCGACTTGCCCGAGCCACTTTCGCCGACGAGCGCGACCTTCTCGCCCGCGTTCACGTGGAGCGAGACGCCGTGCAGTACCTCGGTCGTGTGGCGCCCCTTGCGGAAGGCAAGGTGCAGGTCGCGGACCTTGAGAACGGGATCTGCCATCGTCACACCTCCGCGTCGAAGGCTTCGCGCAGCCCGTCGCCCAGCAGGTTGAAGCCGAGCACGAGCACCATGATCGCGAGCGCGGGAAAGATCGAAAGCCACCATGCGTCGGGCATGTACTTGGCGCCGTCGGCCACCATGGACCCGAGATCCGGGGTGGGCGGCTGCACGCCGAGACCGAGGAAGCTGAGCGACGACACCATGAGCACCACGAAGCCCACGTCGAGCGTCAGCTTGGTCAGGATCGCCGGCACGCAGTTTGGCAGGATCTCGCGGAACATGGTGTGGAGGGGCGAGGCGCCGATGACCTCGGCGGCAAGCACGTAGCCCTCGCGCGCCTCGGAGCGCACCACGTTGTAGACGAGCCGCGTGTACCAGGGCCACCACATGACCGTGACGGCGAGCATGGCGTTGGTCAGCGTCGCGGGCAGGAAGCCCATGATCGCCATGGCCAGCACCAGCGGCGGAATGGCCAGGAAGATGTCCGTGAGACGCATCAGCACGAACTCGACCCAGCCCCCGAGGTAGCCCGCCAGCAGGCCGAGCACCACGCCCACGGGCATCGAGATCGACAGCACCATGACCGCCATGATGAGTGACAGGCGGAAGCCGTAGATGATCCGCGTCAGCAGGTCCCGCCCTATGGTGTCGGTGCCGAACCAGTGCGCCGCCGAGGGGGCCTGGTTGATGGCGGTGAAATCGCCGATGGGCCCGACGTGTGCGGGATAGGGCGTTATGAAATCGGCCAGCAGCGCAAGCCCGATGCAGAAGCAGACCAGCGTCAGGCCGATGATCGAGATCGGGTTCGACTTGAACTCGGTCCAGGCGACGGAGGATGTCTTGGAGCTCACGACTTGGCCCTCCTTTCGGCAAGGCGGATGCGGGGATTGATGATCGACACGATGAGGTCGACGATCAGGTTGGTGACGAGGAACATGGCCGCGATCACGAGGACCACACCGACGATGGCGTCGAGGTCCTTGCGCAGGATCACCTCCACCCCGTAGCGGCTGAGCCCCGGCCAGACGAAGACCCTTTCCACGAGGAAGGCGTTGGCGAGCATCGCCGCGAAGTCGAGCCCCAGGATCGTCAGCGTCGGGATAAGCGCGGGGCGGAAGGCGTAGCGGCGCGAGATACGGTCCTCGCGGAAACCGTAAGCGCGCGACATCTCGATGAAGGGCTTGCGGTAGGTCTCGATCATCGACGACCGGGTGAGGCGCGCCGACTGGCCGATCCCCGAGAGCGCCAGCGCGGTGGCGGGCAGGATCAGGTGGTAGAGCGCGTCGAAGAAGGTGGCGAACTGTCCCGCCATGAGGGAATCCAGCGTGTAGAAGCCGGTGATCCCCGGCGGCGCGTCGACGCCGTTGGACAGGCGCCCCTCGAGCGGGAAGATCGGCCAGATGTAGGCCAGCAGCAGCTGCAGGATCACGCCCCAGACGAAGGCCGGCGTACAGACCGCGACCACCGCGGCAAAGCGCGCCGCATGGTCGGGTCCCCGCTTGGCATAGCGCGCGGCGAGCCGCCCCAGCGGCAGGCCCAGCAGGATCATCATGGCACCCGCCACGAAGACAAGCTCGAGCGTCGCCGGCAGGTAGGCGGCGATATCCGTCGTCACCGGCCGCCGGGTATAGAGCGAAGTGCCGAGGTCGCCCTGTGCGAGGTCCCTCACGAACCAGCCGTACTGGATGATGAGCGGGTCGTTGAGGTGGCGCGCCTCGCGCATGGCATCGACGGCGGCCTGGCTGGCGTTGGGGCCCAGCGCGATGCGCGCGGGATCGCCCGGCACCACGCGGGCCACGAAGAAGATCAGGATCGACACGCCCACGAGCACGAGGAGCGATATGGCGAGCCGCTGAAGGAGGAGTCGGAGGACAGGGTTCATCAGAAATCCACTCGGTTCGCGATGTCGGGGGGTGCGAGCGCACCTGCGATCTCTGCGGCGGGGGGAGCGGCTGCCGCCCCGGCCCGGCCCGGCAACCAGCCGAAGGATGCCTTGCCATGGGCCAGCATCTCGGCGTGGCCGAGCGGCGCGCGCACGGCGTCGATCACCGGGACGCCCAGTGTGTCACCAAGCCGAAGCGCCGCCTCGATCTCGAGCGTGCAGCCCAGCGCGATAGCCTCGGCGCCGTCTTCCTCGACGGCGGCGCGGGCCTCGGTGCGGATGCGGCCCTCGGTCAGCGCCGGATCGGCGCGCATCTCGGGCGGCAGCTGGCCCAGCGTCCGGATGGAAGCGAGCTGCCCGGCGGCGCCGTAGCCGGTGATGCGGGGGCGGATGTGGGCGGCGGACTTGGAGGTCCCCGCGAGGACCGAGAAGCGCCCGGCGAGTGCACCGGCAAAGCTCAGGGCGGCGGTGCAGGGTCCGGTGACGATCATCTCGCCGGACACCTCGCGCGCGGCCTCGAGCGCGGTGTCGTAGAAACAGCCGATGACCATGACGTCGAAGTTTTCACGCTCGTGGCAGGCGGTCCGGACGAGCTGCGGCACGGCCATGGCCTCGAAGGCGTCGAACTCGAGGTGTTCGGGCACCGTGCCGGGGGCGTAGGACACGACGGTCCCCCGTGTGCCGGGCCGGGCCGCGGCGGCGAGGGTTTCGGCCATCATCTCGTCATCCCGCGGCGTGCCGACGGGATTGACCCAAAGAACGCGCATGGGGCGTCTCCGCTCGGGGTGGTCGGGAAATTCGGAAAAAGACCGGGACGGACCAGGCCGCCCCGGCAGACAGGGATCAGTCGTTGACCTGGATGTCCTTGAACAGCATCGAGAAGCCGGAGATCGGGTAAAGCTTGCCCTCCTCCTGCAGGTTCGGGACCTCGACGCCATTGCGCACGCCGTAGACGCCGGTGAACTCGTAGGCCCAGATGGCGGGGGCGAGGTCACGCAGACGTTCGGACATGGCCTTGTAGATCTCGGCACGCGCTTCGGGGTCCGTCTCGGTCCGGCCCTCGTTCAGCAGGCGGTCGACTTCGTCATCGGCAAGGTAGGTCGCCGACATCCAGGTGTGCGGCACGCTGGAGCTGAACATGTTGAAGGCAAGCGAGTCGGTGTCCGGCGTGCGGGCCGAAACGGCAATCTCGATGGCGTGGGGCGCGGTTTCGGGCTCGGTCACCTGCTGGGTGATGAGCGCCCAGGGCGTCCGCGTCACCTTCACGTCGAAGCCGAGCTGCGTGAAGGTCGCCTGCATCAGCAGGGCCAGACGTTCGCGCGCCGGAACCTCGGCGATCCAGGCAAGGTCGAGCGGGTAGTCGTCGACCGAGTACTGGCATTCGGCCAGTTCGGCCTGCGCCGCTTCCATGTCCTGCGCCAGCGGCGGGCGATCTGGGTTCGACCCGAAGAAGCCCTGCGGCATGGGACCGTTCATCGCCACGCCCTGCGCCATGTCGTCGGTGACCGACAGAAGCTGCAGCGTGGTGGCGTAGTCGTAGGCCAGCGTCAGCGCGCGGCGGCAGTGCACGTCGTCGAGCGGCGGGCGCTGGGTATTGAGCATGATATACTCGCCGGTCCCGCCGGGCTCGGCCTCGAGATGCACGGTGCCCTCGTCCGCCATGGCCTTGAGAACCTCGGGCGGCAGCCAGAGCGAGGAGATGTCATGCTCGCCGCGGGCCATGAGCGCGCGCACGGTCGAGGCCTCGAGCGAGTAGCGGTAGGTGACCTCGTCGGGTGCCGCGGCATCCATGGCCTGGCCGTTGTAGTTCTCGTTCGGCACCATGACGGTTTCGACCTGGGGGTCGTGCTCGGTCACCACATAGGCGCCGGAGCCCGCGCTGTTGGCGGAAAGCCAGTTCGGAGCGTATTCCTCCTCGGCATTCTCCTGCACCAGCGTGCTGTCGACGATGGAAAGCTGCACCAGCGAGGCGAGGAAGGGCGCGAACTGGTCGGTCAGCGTGAAGGTGACGGTGCTGTCGTCCACCGCCTCGACCGAGGCGACACGCCCCTCGAAGAGGGACGAGGGCCCCTGCCCCAACGCCATCAGGCGCTCGAAGGAATAAACCACGTCCTCGGCCGTGACCGGGTTGCCCGAGGCAAAGGTCGCGCCGTCGCGGATGGTGAAGGTGTAGTCGAGCCCGTCGATGGTCCAGTCACTGGCCAGCCACGGCTGCACGCCCGGCGCGCCCTGGTTGGGGTAGACGAGCGGTTCGTAGAGGTTCACGGCCAGCACGGTATCGGCGTAATCGCTGCCCTTCGCGGGGTCGATTTCGCCGATGGCGGCCTCGTCGAGGCGCAGTGGCCGGTCCTGTGCGAACGCCCCGGTGGCGAGCATCAGGGCCGTCGAGCAGGCCAGAAGGCCCGTCCCTGTCAGTTTCCTCATGATCCTGTTTCCTCTGTTGGAAGGTCGCTTTGGTCTTTGTTGGTCTTGTTGCGGGGCGTCTGGGCGCCCCATCCCCCGCCGTTGGCGGTCTCGATCATCAGCGCGTCGCCGGGATCGATCCGGATGCCCGAGGCGAAGGTGAAATCCTCCTCCGCCCCGTCGCGGCGGCGGACCGCGATCCTGTTGAGCCCCCCGGCCCCGCCCCCGGCGGCGCCCCAGACGGGCACGCGGGTGTGCGAGTAGCCGGCGGACAGCGTGGCGCTGGCGCGCGGGCGGTAGCAGGTGGAAAGCCCCCGCCCGCCGCTATTGCGCCCCTGCCCCGCAGAGCTGTCCGACAGCCTGCGCCAGCCGACCTCGATGCCGTAGCGTGCCTCGCAGATCTCGACCGGGCAGTTGAACGTGTCGCCGTGGTTGGTGGAATACATCGCGTCGAGCCCGTCGCGCGAGGCGGTGGCGCCCCAGCCGCCCATCTGCGGCTCGACCATGGTGTAGCGCCGCCCGGTTTCGGGGTGCGCGCCCGCGATCACCGTACCGCAGATCGAGCTGAAGTGCCCGGCGGGCAGGTCCTCGGGCATGACCTGCGACATGGCCTGCCACAGCATGTCCGACAGCCGGATGCGGGTCTCGGAGTAGTAGCCGTGCGGCGCGGGGGCCTCGGCCTCGAAGATCGAGCCGGGCCGGGTGAGCACCTCGAGCGGCCGGAAGGAGCCTGCATTGGCGAAAAGCGTGGGGTCGGTCAGCACCTTGAAGATCAGCTGGCAGGCGATGCGCGTGCCGTCGTGAGAGGTGTTGAAGGGGCCGGGTTTCTGGTCGGGGGCGTCGCGCAGGTCGACGGTGAAGGCCTCGTCCCTGATGTGGATCTCGGCATGCCAGATGTCGCCCTCGTCCTGTTCGCAGGCGACAGGGAAGGTCCCACGCGGCAGCTTGGCAAGGCCCGCCCTTGCCCGCGCCTCGCCCTCGGCAAAGGCGCTTTCGATGGCGTCCTGCACCGCGGCGATGCCGTAGCTTTCCGCCATCTTCAGGATGGGCGCGGCGGCGCGGCGCCCGGCCGAGATCTGCGCCCAGAGATCCCCGGTCACGAATTCCGGCAGGCGCGAGTTCACCGCGATGATGTCGAAGACCGGCTGCACCTTGCGCCCGGCATCGAAGAGCCGCACGCAGGGCAGCCGCAGGCCTTCCTGGAAGATCTCGGTGGCATCCGCGGGCATCGATCCAGGCGTCATGCCGCCCACGTCGTTCCAGTGCGCGATCGATGCGGTCCAGGCGAGCAGCTTGCCCTCGGCAAAGACCGGCTGCGCCACCACCACGTCGTTGAGATGCGTGACCCCGCCCCAGTAGGGATCGTTGGTCACGAAGACATCGCCGTCCTTGACGCTGTCGCCATGCAGACCCACGATCCGCTTCACCGCCTTGTCGAGCACGCCGACGAAACCCGGGATACCCGCACCCGAGGACACGATCTCGCCCCGCGCGTCGGTGACGCCGGTGCCCACGTCGAGCACCTCGTAGATGATCGGGCTCATCGCGGTCTTCTTGAGGACGGCGAACATCTCGGTCGCGGCCGAGGCGAGCCCGGCCTGGATCACGGAGCGGGTGAAGGGATCGAACGCCATCGCCTAGAGCCCCGTCTCGATCACGACCTTGCCGTGGCTCTGCCGCGGCCGGGAGAGGTAGTCCCAGGCCTCGATGTACTGCTCCATCGGAAAGAGCCGGTCGACCTGCGGGCGAATGGTGCCCTTGGCGAGCTGGTCGTAGACGAAATCCATGCCCTTCCGGCACAGTTCGGGGTCCTGCACGTAGTTGAAGACCGAGTAGGGCTGGAAGGTCGCGTTGGCCTGGAACATGTCGACGAAGGGCAGCTCGGGCCATTCCTTGTCGAGGGTCCCGTAGAAGAAGATCCGCGCGTCGCGCGCCAGCGCCGGACTGTACTGCGAGATGAGGCCCACGCCCACCGGGTCGAAGACGAGGTTCACGCCCTTGCCGCCGGTGATGTCGCGCAGCCGCGCGGCGACGTCGTCCTGTCCCTGCACGATGACGTGGTCGGCCCCCTTGGCGCGCAGGTAGTCCGCGCTGGCCGGGTTGCGGGTGGTCGCGATGGTGCTGACGCCCAGCACCCGCCCCACCTCGAGCGCGGCGGCCCCGGCGGTGCTGGTGCCCGCCGTGACGAGCGCATGATCTCCCGGCCCCACCGGCGTGATCTCCGCCTGCGGGAAATAGGCTGTCAGGTACTGCATCCAGATCGAGGCGCATTCCACCGCCGACAGCCCCTCGGGCGCCTTGGCGACGTAGCGCGCCTCGACCACGAGGCTCTCGGTGCTGGCGCCGCGGCCATAGTAGAAATAGGGCATGGTCGAGACACGCTCGCCCAACTCGAAGCCCTCCACGCCGGGGCCCACGGCATCGACGATGCCCGCCGCCTCGATACCGACCCGCGCGGGGAAGCTTTCAAAGCTGAACGAGTAGTTGTCGCGCATGAGGTCCATGTCACCCCAGTTGAGCGCGAAGGCCTCGACCCGAAGCCGAAGCTCGCCGGGGCCCGGCTCTTCGAGCGGGACCTCGTCGAGCTTCAGGCCCTGGTAACCGTCGTAGCCGTGGATCTGCCAGGCGCGGGGCATCAGGTTCAGCCCCCCACCACGGCGACGTCGCGCGGCAGCTCGGAAAAGCGCACGGGGCCCTCGGCAGTCAGGTAGACGATGTCCTCGAGCCGCAGGCCGAACTTGCCCTGCTGGTAGATGCCCGGTTCGATCGAGAAGACCATGCCCTCTTCCAGCACCGTCTGCGAGGACCCGTTCATGTAGGGAGGTTCGTGCACCTCGATGCCCATGCCGTGGCCGGTGCGGTGCAGGAACATGTCTCCGTAGCCGTGCTCGGCGATGTAGTTGCGCGCCGCGTCATCGATCTCGTGCGCCTTCACGCCCGGTTTCGCTGCGGCCATGGCGGCCTGCACGGCGCCTTCCACGATGGCATGGATCTCGTCGTAACCTTCGGGCTTTTCGCCCACGACGGCCATGCGCGTGATGTCCGAGGGCATGCCGTTCAGCCGCGCCCCGATGTCGATGACGATGGCGTCGCCGGTCTTGATCTTGGTGTCGCCGGTCTGGTGGTGCGGGAAGGCGCCGTTGGCGGCAGTGCCCACGATGCAGAACTGGATCGCGGCGCCGTGCTCGGCGAAAACGTCCTTGATGACGGCACCCACCTCGGCCTCGGTCATACCGGGACGGATTGCGGCGAAGGCGCGGGTCATGGCCTCGTCCGCGACAAGGGCGCTGGCCTTCAGGGCGGCGCGCTCGTCCGCGTCCTTCATCATGCGCAGGCGGCCGACCGTGGTTTCGGTAAAGACGTGGCGGGCGCCCGGCAGGCGGTCGAGCAAAGTAAGCGAAAAGTCGGTGCGCGCCGTTTCATCCAGCGCGACGACCTTCGCATCCTTGCCTCCGACGGCGGCAAGCGCCGCGTCGAGTGCCGCGCCCGGGCCCTCGGCGTCGCTCCAGCGGTGCATGGGCAGGTCTGTGTGCTGGCCCGCGCTGTCGGCCTCGAGCGTGGGCATGGCAAATTCCGCGCCCTCCTGCGTCACGAGAAGCAGCAGCAGCCGTTCGTCGCCATGCGGGTGGAACCCCAGCAGCCATTCGAGATGCGCGCTCGGCCCGAGGGCCAGCAGGTCCACGCCTTCTTCCTTCATCGCCGCGCGCAGCCGCGCCAGCCGTTCCTGAACCTTCGTCCTCATTCCTTGTCCTTCATTGGTTCTTGTGGCGCATTCGATCGGTCTCAGCCGTCGTAGCCATAGACCTCGCGCGCGCGTTCGACGGAGAGCAGCCCGTCGCGGATGTCGGCGGCGACCTTCTCGCGCGGGCGGTCCTTGGGATCGCCCATGCCGCCGCCGTTGCCGGTGATGACGCGGATCACGTCGCCGGGCTTCGTCGGCATGGCCGAGACAAAGGCGAACTCGGAGGGCTCGCCTTCCTTCGGCAGGAAGCGCACGTAGTTGGGGCTGCCGTCGCGCCCGCCGTGAAGCCCCCAGGCGGGGAACCTGGAGCGCGTGTAGCCGGCGGTGAGATAGCCGTTCTCGGCCCGGGTGCGGTAGTCGATGACCACCCCGCGCCCGCCGGTTTCGCGGCCCTCGCCGCCCGGTTCGCAGTTCAGCTCCATCCGGTCGATGACGACGCCATTGCGGGCCTCGTTGATCTCGGCCGGGCAATTGTAGGTCTCGCCGTGGAAGCTCGAGAAGATGGCCGAGTTGCCGTCCTTGCCCGCCGCGGCGCCCCAGCCGCCCACCTGCGGCTCGATGATCGTGTACTGCCGCCCGGTCTCGGGGTGGGTACCGCCGATGAAGGTGCCGCAGACGCTGGCGAAGTGACCGGCGCCAAGGCGCTCGGGCATGTGCGGCGCGAGGCAGCGCCACATGAGGTCGTAGGCGCGCAGCTCGATCTCGTAATAGAAGCCCATGGCCGCGGGCTCCTGCGCGTCAAAGGTCGACCCCGGCCGCGTCAAAAGCTCGATGGGACGGAAGGACCCTGCATTGGCCAGCCCGCGCGGATCGGTGAGCGACTTGAACAACATCTGCGCAGCCACCATGACCCCGTCGCGGCACGAGTTGACCGGCCCGGTGGACTGGTCGGGGTTGTCGCGCAGGTCCACGCTGAAGGTGTCGTCGGTGATCTCGATCCTGACTTTGAAGGTGCGGCCGTCGTCCTGTTCCTCGGACAGCTCGAAGCTTCCCTTCGGCAGCTCGCGCAGCGCTTTGCGCGACACCGCCTCGCCGTAGTCCATGAACTCGCCCAGCGCCTGTTCGAAGGCCCCGGCGCCGTACTTGCCCGCGATCTGTTCCAGCCGGGCCGCGCCCACCCGGACCGAGGAGATCGCTGCCCAGACGTCGCCTTCCAGCACGTCAGGCATGCGGCTGTTGACCTTGAGGATGTCGAAGACCGGCCGGATCGGGTCCCCCGCCTCGACGATCTGGATCGCGGGCAGGCGCAACCCTTCCTGGAAGATCTCGGTCGCGTCGCCGGTGAGCGATCCGGGCGCCATACCGCCCACGTCCGAGTTGTGGGCGATGTTGGCCGTCCAGGCGATCAGCTTGCCGTCGGCGAAAACCGGCATTGCCACGATAATGTCGTTGAGGTGCGTCACGCCCCCGTAGAAGGGATCGTTGGTGGCGTAGACGTCGCCGGGCTTCAGGCCGTCTTCGGGGAACTTGGCGGCGATGACCTTCACCGCCTTGTCGAGCACGCCGACGAAGGCCGGGATGCCCGCCCCGGACGAGGCGATCTCGCCCCGCGCGTCCATGATCCCGGTGCCCATGTCGAGCACCTCGTAGATGATCGAGGACATTGCCGTCTTCTTCATCGCGACGAACATCTCGTCCGCCGCTGCCTGAAGCGAGTTCTGGATGATCTCGCTTGTGATCGGGTCGAGCGCCATCAGACCGCCTCCAGCTCTTTCGTCCCGGCCAAAGCCGCAATCAGGATGTGCAGGTTGCCCCAGCGGTCCATCTCAACCCGGTTGCCGGGGTTCACGACGATGGTGGTACCCGGGTCCTCGATCACGGCGGGACCGTCGAAGGACATGCCCGGGCACAGCGCCTCGCCGTCGTAGATGTCGGCCTCGTGCCGGCCCTCGGTTGCGAAATCGACCACGCGGCGCCCCTTGAGGGCCTCGCTCGCCGGGGCGTCGGTGAGCGCGCTCTCGACGGGCTTGAGCTTGCCGACCTCGGCCGAGGCGATAAGGTGCAGGCCCACCATCTCGACCGGTGCATCAAGGCGATAGGTGTATTCCTTTTCGTAGGCCTCGTGGAAATCCGCCACGATCCGCGCCAGCGCATCCTCGGTCACGGCGCCGTCGAGCGGCACCTCGACCGTGTGCTCCTGGTTCTGGTAGCGGAACTTGCCGAAGCGCTTGAGCTCCACCTTATCGGACGGCACGCCTTCCTCGGCGAACTGTGCGCGGGCGCGGTCCTCGGTTTCGGCAAAGCGGGCCTCGATGCCATCGGCTGCCCCCTCGCCCACGTCGGCCAGCGCGGTCAGGAAGAAGTCGCGGCGCAGATCGGACATCATCATGCCCCAGGCGGAAAAGACCGAGGCCCCCGCCGGGACGACGACCTTCTTCACACCCAGCTCCTGCCCCAGCGCCACCGCGTGCATCGCGCCGCCGCCGCCGAAGGCCACCAGCACGAAGTCGCGCGGGTCGTGGCCGCGGTTGAGCGAGACGAGTTTGAGCGCGTTGACCATGTTGTTGTTCGCGATCCGCACGATGCCGCGCGCCGCCTCGTCCCGGTCAACGCCGAGCTTGTCGGCCACCGCCTGAAGCGCCGCGCCGGCGCTTTCCATGTCCGCTTCGACCGCGCCGCCGCAGAAATAGTCGCGGTTGATCCGGCCCAGCCAGAGGTTCGCGTCGGTGGTCGTCGCCTCGGTGCCGCCCTTGCCGTAGGCCGCGGGCCCGGGCATGGCGCCCGCCGACTGCGGCCCCACGTGCAGCTTGCCGAAGTCGTCGACCCAGGCGATCGAGCCGCCGCCATTGCCGATCTCGACAAGGTCCACCACCGGCACCATGATCGGGTAGCCCGCCGAGGTACGGTCCCGCTCGATCCAGTAGTCGGTCATGATGGTGACTTCACCGTCCTCGATCAGCGAGCATTTCGCCGTCGTCCCGCCGATGTCGAGCGCCAGCACATTGGGTTCACCGATCAGCTTGCCCAGCTCCGCCGCACCCCAGAAGCCCGAGGCCGGACCGCTTTCGACCATGGTGATCGGGATGCGTGCGGTGGCCTCGAGGCTGTCCACGCCGCAGTTCGACTGCATGACGTAGAGCTGCCCCTCAAAGCCGTCGGCCTTGAGCCCGTCCTCGAGCCGCCCGAGATACCGCTCGGCCACCGGCTGCACGTAGGCCGACAGAACCGCCGAGTTGCCGCGTTCGTATTCGCGCCATTCGCGGCTGATCTGGTGCGATCCCACGCCCGCGACCTCGGGCCAGAGTTCGCGCAGCTTCTCCAGCACCGCGAGTTCGTGCGCGGGATTGGCGTAGGAATGCAGCAGCGACACGGCGACCGCCTCGACCCCATCGGCCTTGAAGTCGGCGACGATGCCTTCGAGCGGAGAAAGATCCAGCGGCTGGGTTTCCTCGCCGAGGTAGTTCATCCGGCCCGGCACCTCGCGGCGCAGGTAGCGCGGCACGAAGGGCTTGGGCTTCTCGTAGTGCAAATTGAAGAAATCCGGGCGGTTGCCGCGTGCGATTTCCAGCGTGTCGCGGAACCCTTCGGTGGTGATGAGCCCGACCTTCACGCCCTTGCGTTCGGTCAGAGCGTTGATGACCACCGTGGTGCCATGCGCCATGAAGTCGACCGTCGCCGCGTCCACGCCGCCCTTCTTGAGCACGTTCAGCACGCCCTGTTCGAAGTTCGGCGGCGTCGTGTCGGACTTGGCCGTGGTGATCCTGCTTTCGCCGGTCGCAAGGTCCGTCTCGAAACAGACCATGTCGGTGAAGGTCCCGCCCACGTCGGTCGCGACGCGGATGGTCCGGCCCTTGTCGTTCGTTCCGCTCATTGTGCGTTCCCCTGTTCCTCGGCCCGCTTGCGCAGCAGGCACATCGCCCCGGGTGCGACCAGCCGCGCGGCATGGGCCACGCGCTCTTCGGTGTAGTGATGCGCCGCATCGAGGCAGTTGAGCGTGCCCAGCACCTCGCCCTCGACGACCACGGGCAGGTTCATGCAGCTCTCGCAGCCGAGGCTCTCGATCAGCTCGTGATCCGGAAAATGCTCCGCGATGATGCCGATGGTGTTGGCGACGAAGACCTCGTGACGGTCCAGCACGATCTGACCCCAGTCGCTTTCGGGCGCGGGCTTGGTGCCCTGCGGCGGGTAGGCCTCGGGCATGTTCGACCATGTCCGGCTGGCCATGCGGGTCTGAGGATCGAAGGTCATGACGGTGAAGAGCCGTGCGCCGATCTCTTCCTGCACCAGCTTGCAGAGCGCAGCGAAAAGCGGCTCCGTTCCCTCACCCGCCAGCGCCTCGGCGTAGTCGTTCCATGCGCTCATTTGCCTGCCTCCGCGGCTGCCACTCGTGCTTCCTCGTGCCCGGCATGCACGCCGGGCACATCCGCTTCGGCGGCGATGCGGTCGCCGAAGACATCCATCGTGCAGGTATGCATGATGGTTGCGGTCGTATCGGTATGGTTCCAGGTCGAGTGCAGCCGCCGCGACGAGAAGTGCAGGCTGTCGCCCGCCTCCAGCACGAACTGCTCGCCCTCGAGCTCCACCGTGACGCTGCCCTCTAGGATGAAGAACAGCTCCTCGCCTTCGTGGGTCTGCGGCTCGCTGCGATAGCCCGGCGCCTCGTGAATGATCACGCTGGACAACGTCGAGCCGGGGAAGGTGGTGGACACCCGTTCATACCCCGTGGCCGAGCTTTCGGCCTTGAGTTTCAGCAACGGCCGCTCCGCCCGTCGCGAGGCTTCGGGCGCGGGTATAGCATCCGGGAGGACCGCTTGGACCGGCATCTGCAGGACCCGGCAGATGTTGTGCAGGGAGGTCAGCGAGGGCACCGCGATATCCCGCTCCGCTTGGCTGATGAAGCCGGTCGAGAGCCCTGCCCCCTCGGCCACGTCGCGCAGCGTCAGCTTCAGCTCGCGCCGCCGCGCGCGCAGCTTGCCGCCGATCGCCGGCCGCTCCGCCTGCTCGTTGTCCTGTCCGCTCTCCGTCACGCGTCCCTGCTCCGTTTTTTAGTATTACTTAAATTTTGCCGCCAGATCGGCTTGACGCAAGGATTTTCTGTCGCCCTATGCGGCATTCTCGGACCGGGCGGCGGATTTGTAGGCATCGCGCGCCGCCGTTTCGCTGATGCGACCCAGCCGTATGTCCTCTGCGACCATCGTGTCGGGCCGCTCCGCCGGATCGCCGAATCCGGACCCGGCAGACAGCACCAGCTCGACCTCCTCCGAGGGATCGCCCAGCGTGAGGATCGCCCCCGTGCCGCAGTCCAGCTCCCGACCGTCCTTGCGATGCACCGCGTAAGAGCTGAGGCCCGGCAGACCACCGTGAAGCCCGTGCACGGGCAGGTCCACGCCCTCGGGCGCCACCTGGCAGGTCATGGCGCCCACGGCCTCGCGCCGCCGCACGCGTACCCGCGTGGCCATGCCGCCGCGCGCCGCGCCCGGACCGCCGCTGTCGGTGACAAAGCCCTTCTCGAGGACCACGACCGGCAGCCGCTGCTCCATCAGCTCGATCGAGGACGAGGCCGCCGAGGTCGGCCAGAGCAGCGCGCCCCGCCCGTCCGATCCCTGCCCGGCCCCCTGCCCGCCCCCCAGCAGCAGCATTTCCGAGAAATCGCGCCCCTGTTCGTCCGTGCCCCAGAAGGTCAGTACGCTCGGCAGGCCGGAATAGGCCCGCACCGCGCCCGGCACGACCTTGGACATGGCGCGGAAGATGTTGGGCGAGGAATACCAGCCCGTCCGCGTGCGCAGCGACACCGCCGCCGGCTTGCGGCAGTTGAGGATGCTGCCCTCGGGCGCCGTCACTTCGAAGGCGCGGTAGCAGCCGGCGTTGCCCCGCACACCCGGGGTCAGCATGCATTTCAGCGGGTAGGTCGCGTGGGCCTGCGTGTAGCTCATGGTGCAGTTGATACCCCCGCGCGCGACCTGCGGCGGCGCCCCGGCGAAGTCGACCGTAATCCGCTCGCCCGCCACGGTCAGCGACATGGGGATCGTCATGCGGGTGCCCATCGGGTTGAAATCGACCTCCGAGCTGTAGGTGCCGTCCGGCAGCGCCGCGATCGCCGCGCGCATGGCCCCTTCGGAGCGGTCCTGCACCACGGCGGCCAGCCCGCGCAGGTCACGCAGCCCGTACTCGGTGAGGAACCGCCGCACCTGTGCCGCGCCCCGCGCGTTCGCCGTCACCAGCGAGCGCACGTCGCCCAGCACCTGCACCGCCTCGCGGACGTTCTCTTCCATCAGGCGGAAGAGATCCTCGTTCTCCTCGCCCTCGCGCACCAGTCGCATGGGCGGGATCTGCAGCCCTTCCTCGTAGACCTCTGAGGCCGAGAGCCCGTCGCGCGTGCCGCCGATGTCGCCCACGTGCCCCACGGTTGCCGAAAGCGCGACAACACGTCCTTCGGAGAAGACCGGCGTGACCACGGCGATGTCGAAGAGGTGGCCCGCGCATTCCCACGGATCATTCGTCACGTAGACGTCGCCTTCGCGCATGGTCTCGGCCGGGTAGCGCTTCAGGATGTGCCGCACCGCGCGCGGCAGGGTGATGTTGAAGACCGGCATGACGCGGGCCGAATGGGCGATGGTCTCGCCATCGGGGTCGAGCAGCGCGCAGCCGAAGTCCTGGCTTTCCGAGATGATGAGCGAAAACGCCGTACGGCAGACCGTCTGCCACATGTCCTCGGTGATGGTGACAAGCCGCGCCCACATGATCTCGAGCGCGATGGGATCATCTTCGAGCCGCGCCTTGGCCTCGGCCAGCGGCAGGTCGGCGGGGATCTTCACCGCCGCCTCGTGGGCGACCTTCACCTTGATGCGAAGATTGCCTGCGGTATCGGCGCTGACGCTGTCGCCGAGTGGGATCACGGTGGTGGATTCCGGCTCCTCGATGATGGCGGGGCCGGTGATCTCGACGCCCGGCACCAGCGCCGAACGGTCGTGCACGCTGGCCACCTGCCAGCCATCGCCGGTCCAGACCTTGCGCGCGCGCGCCTTGGCGCCGTCGGTGGCGCGCTGCCCCGTGCCAACTTCGAGCGTGGGCGCCGGGCCTTGCGCGCGCAGGCGCAACGACAGGATTTCAAGCGGCGCCTCGGCAGGGCGGCGCGAATAGCGGTCGAGGTAGACGGCCTCGAAGGCGGCGCGCAGCCCTGCCTCGGTCGGGGCATCGGGCAGCGGGACGCCCACCACGTGAAGCTGCCCCTTCAGGCGGATGTCGAGCACCGGGAAAAGCTTCGCGTCCTTCTCCGCGACACCGGCGTCGCCCAGCTCCGCCAGCGCCTCGGCCGTCATCTCGCCCACCAGCGCGTCGATGCCGCCGCCCAGTGCCGTGTCGATATCCATCGGGCGCGAGCGGACGAGATCCACGGTCAGCGGCGCCGAGAGAAAGCCGAAGGCCGAGGCCGCACCCGAGGCGGGCGGAATGATGACCTCGGCGATGCCCAGTACGCGGGCCACCCGCGCGGCAAAGGCCGGGCCGGCCCCGCCAAAGCCGATCATGGCGTGACGGCGGGGATCGCGGCCCTTCTCCACCATGTGGATCTGCGCCGCCGAGGCCATGGATTCCGCCACCGTCTGGTGCACGCCCCAGGCCGCCTGCACCGGGTCTAGACCCAGCGGCCCGGCCACTTGCTCCATGGCCGTTTCGGCGGCCGAGCGGTCCAGCGTCATCCGGCCACCAAGGAAGCGCTCCGGGTCGTAGTAGCCCAGCAGGACGGAGGCGTCGGTCACTGTCGGTTCGCTGCCGCCCTTGCCGTAGCAGGCAGGTCCCGGTGCCGCCCCGGCCGAGCTCGGGCCAACCTTGAGCAGCCCCACGTCATCGACCGCCGCGACCGACCCGCCGCCTGCGCCGATCTCGATCATGTCGACGGTCGGCGCCCGCATGGGCAGGCCCGATCCGTTCTTGAAGCGATGCTCGCGCCCGGCTTCTAGCACGGGCGCGATATGCGGTGCGCCATCTTCGATCAGGCAGGCCTTGGCGGTGGTCCCGCCCATGTCGAAGCTCAGCACGTCGGGCAGCCCCGCCGCCTTGCCGAACCATGCGGTGGCGAGCGCCCCGCCAGCGGGACCAGATTCGAGCAACCGGATCGGCAGCGCGCGGGCGGTTTCGACCGGCACCAGCCCGCCCGCCGACGTCATGAGCCGAAGCTCGCCCGCGAAGCCGCGCGCCGAAAGCTCGCTTTCGAACCGCGTCAGGTAGCGCGCCATGAGCGGCTGCACGAAGGCATTGGCGCAGGTGGTGACGAAGCGCGGATACTCGGAAATCTCGCCCACCACGGCGGACGAGACCGAAACCGCCATGTCGGGCCATTCCGCCTTGATGAGCCCTGCCGCGCGCAGTTCGTGGGCCGGGTTGCGGTAGGAGTGCATGAAGCAGATCGCCAGCGCCTCACAGCCGGCATCACGCAGGGCGCGCGCCTGGGCCAGAAGGCCTGCCTCGTCCAAGGGCGTCACCTCGCGGCCCAGCGCATCGAGACGCCCCGCCACCTCGCGCCGCAGATCACGCGACACCAGCGGATCGGGAAAAGACAGGTCCAGATCGTAGATGTCGTAGCGCTGCTCGTTCCCCATCTCGAGGGTGTCGCGGAAGCCCTCGGTGGTCAGCATGCCGACCTTCGCGCCCTTGCGCTCGATCACCGCGTTGGTAACCAGCGTGGTGCCATGCACGATCTCGGACAGGTCCGCCGCCGCGAGCCCTTCGCGTGCAAGCAGCTCATCGAGTCCAGTGAGCGCACCGACCGAAGGATCGGACGGCGTTGTCAGGGTCTTGTGCAGCGCCGTGCGCCCGCTTGCCCCGCTGCTCAGCACGAAGTCCGTGAAGGTGCCCCCGATATCGACCCCGACCCGGCGCTCTGACATGCCATCTCTCCGCTGCGTTCCGTTTTCAGCAGCGAACGAAAATTTTAGTATTAGTGCAATTATAGTGTGACTAAAATTTCACGAACTCCGATCCTCCGCCTGCATTTTGGGCGAATGGCAGCCCGCGCGGGCACCACATCTGGCGTCGCGGCGTGCGACGTACTGAGAGTCGGCTTCGGGGAATGGCGAGAACGCTCAGCGGGCCCCAGTCTCGGGAAGGCTGATCGTGGCGTGCCACACCAGCCCTTCGGGTTCGAAGGTGCTTTCGGCATGCGACCCCGCCGGAAAGTTCATGCCCTCGATCAGTTGTGAGCCGAGCCCCTTGCGCGAGGGCACCTCGACTGGCGGGCCATCACATTCGCGCCAGGTGAGCTCGACCGCCCCGGCATCGATGGTCCAGTGGACACGTATGAAGCCCTGCGCGACGGAAAGCGCGCCATACTTGGCCGCGTTGGTCGCAAGTTCATGCAGCACCACCGCCAGGTCGAAGCTCAACTTGCCCGGAAGGCGGATCTCATCGCCTTCCAGTTCGAGCTGCGCGGGATCGATCGTGTAGGGCTCCACCTGCTCGCGGATGATATCGCGAAGCACGCCACCCGGCTGATCCCCGGACAGCGTGTCGTGCGCCTGCGCCATGGAGCTCAGCCGCCGCGAGAAGGCCTCGCTTAGCTCGTCGACCGACTGCGCCCGCCTTGCGCTGAGGCGGAAGACCCCCTGCAGAACCGCCATCGCGTTGCGTGTCCGATGCCGCAGCTCGCTCAGCAGAAAGCGCTGCCGCTCCTCGGCCTCGGTCAGCCGCTGCAGAAGGTCGCGGGTTTCGAACTGGCGCGCCCGGGTCTGACGGTAGTTCACGGCCACGGCCCGCAACAGATCGGCCCGCACCGGGCGCTTCAGCATGATATAGTTCACCGCCGGATCGGCACGGTCCAGCGCCCGGCAGGCCGGGGGCGGGTTCTCGGGATCGGTCACGAGAAAGAGCACCGGCACATTGGACCAGGAGGGCTCTTCGCTCTTGAGCGCGATAAGCGCCTCGGCCGTGTCTGGGCCGGCCCCTTCCTGCGAGATGATGATGGACTGGAACGGTTGCACCGCGGCGTTGGACAGCGCCCGCCGCAGGCTCGGGCCGTCGCCGCAGATCCGCGCCGCGATATCCGACACGGCCAGTTCCGCCGCGATATTCTCGGCATCGCGTCCCAGCGGCGCATGGATGATGGCAGGAAGCTCCATACCGCCCTGCTCCGGCTCAGGCACCGGTCATCTCCTGCGCAGCCTGGGCGCTTTCCGCCGCTTCCGGCGACAGCTCGATCACCTCGACGGCACCGGGCCGGATCACAAGCTCCTGAATGCCCCGTTCATGGACACTGTGGCGCTTCTTCAGCACCGCGATCGAGCGGCGGATCTGGCTGCGGTGTGCGTACTGGCGCAGGATGATCACCGAATCCGCCAGATAGCTGGTTTCGAGCTCCGAAACCGGCGGTTCGCCCAGCAGCCCCTTCTGCGCCAGCGTCACCAGTACAAGACAGCCCTGCCGCGCGAGATACTGCAGAAGCGTGTGCAGGTGCGTCAGCACGTTGTCCCGGTCGGGCAGCGCGTTGAGATAGCCCGTCAGGCTGTCGATCACCACCACTCGCGCGCCATGCTCGACCGCGGCCACCACGTCGCGGCAGAACTCGCCCGGCGATACCTCCGTCGGATCGTAGTGGCGCAGCGAGAGATTTCCGGACTTCATCGACTCCTCGAGCGGCATGCCAAGGCTCGAGGACCGCGCCTGGAAGATCTCGGGCCGCTCCTCGAAGAGGAACAGCGCGGCCTCTTTTCCTTGCAACGCCGCCTGGCGCGCGAAGAGCGTCGAAAGCGTGGATTTGCCGCTGCCCGCCTGCCCGGCGATCAACGCGGTGGTCCCGAACTCCAGCCCTCCGCCCAGCATGCGCGACAGGGTTTCGTCCTCGATCCCGAGTTGTTCGAGCGTGACCGATCCCCGATCGTTCTCGGACGGAACGATCCGGGGGAAGACCGAGACACCGCCGGAGCGGATGCGAAAGTCGTGATAGCCTTCGCGGAACTTCGACCCGCGCATCTTCACGACGCTCAGGCGCCGATGCATGCTACCTATCGGCGGCAGGATGGCTTCCAACTTGAGCACGCCATGCAGGATTCCCTGCTCGTGGCCCGACGCCGGATCGTCGGCCACGTGGTCCAACAGCAGCGCCGTGACCTCGGCCTGCCGGATCTGCTGGCGCAGCGCGAGAAGGTTCTGGCGATAAGCCACGCTGCCCGACGAGAGCAGGCGAAGCTCCAGCAGCGAGTCGAAGACCATGACGTCGGGCTTCACGGTGTTGATCGCTTCGGTCACGTCATGCACGAGCTGCGCCAGCGAACTCTCGCTGCTGTCGACCGAGATGGCGCTGTCTTCGGGGCGCTCGTCGATTTCGGAGGACCGGACCCAGATCTTCGACAGGTCCATGCCGTGGGATTCGGCGATCATGCGAAGCTCACCCTCGGACTGCGCGACGCTGAAAAAAAGCGCGCGTTCGCCACGTTCCGCAGCGGCCAGCATGAACTGCAGCCCCACCGTCGTCTTGCCCGTGCCCGGCGCGCCCTCGACGAGGGTAATCCTGTTGCGGGGAAACCCGCCATCGAGCACTTGATCGAGCCCGGCAATCCCACTGGCGACCTTGTCCCGTGACATAAACGCATCCTTCCAAATACTTCGAACGACACCTGACATGACATGGCGCTTCCGGACAGCAAGACCAAACCTATGTGCGACCTACAAGGATCGTCAATCCGATCACATCCCTGGCGCGTCTCGGGGCACTTCGCACCCCTCCGGTCGGCATGGCAATAATTGCAGCCCTCACGCTCTAAACGCCGCGGGGACAGCGACCGGAAGCAGAATTTGCCATTGTCTTACATCATATTGGCAGGACGTCCGAACCACTTTCGCAGAGCGAAAACTTTGAATGCAACAAGAATACACATGAGATACACTAAAAACGGCTTTCCTATACGGAGCAGGCGGGATTAGAAATGATCCACTGGCGTAGGACTTCAACGTGGCGGGATCGCAATTACCGGGCATCTCGGGCCCCAAGGTCAAAGAGTAAGAAATTCGTAAGGGCTCGATGGGATGCAGCGCTCGGCCAAAAGCCGGCCTTCGTTTCCCCGGGTTCGGTCGGGGCCGGATGGGTTTGTCAGCGGGATTGCGGCCGAAGGGCAAGAATCGCCCACGTTTCCAAAGAGTTCTGCAACCAGTGAAAGAGAGACGCCTGGACAAGTGCGCCGCCTGAATGACCATGTCCCCCAACAGGTCATTGCAGCGAAAGAGATAACCGCATTCCAGGCTGTCCGGTCGTCCTGCCCGTGACCGGCACACGGCAGAAACTGACCGGTTTGGCACTCGAAGGGCCGCGCCCCACACGCGGCCCTTTTTTCCGTTTTGGAAACGATTTGACGAAAATCGAGAAACTGACAGCAATTGCTGGCCCAGGGATCGGCAAAACCGAGCAGTCGCACCAAAAATTCGGAATAAGCCGAAAACAATACGAATTATGACGCTAGGTAAACCATGGAATTCGAATTGCCAGATCGGCCTTATTTATGCCTCAATTCCACGATCGCCCTCTTGGCGTGAAATGCGGAATCCGGGTCTTTCAGTCGCGCATGCGATCGCCTTTCGGGTCGAAAAACGGCTTGATCGACGCGACTGCGGGAACCCGC
This sequence comes from Allosediminivita pacifica, assembly GCF_003054175.1. GTDB lineage: Bacteria > Pseudomonadota > Alphaproteobacteria > Rhodobacterales > Rhodobacteraceae > Allosediminivita > Allosediminivita pacifica. The sequence goes on along the minus strand of NZ_QBKN01000028.1, from coordinate 26,287 downwards.
GTCCCCGTCACGTCGATCTCGTATCGCGAGGCCAGCACCTGCTCGGCGCTCTCTCCCTCGCAAGGCACATAGGCCATGCCGACGGCGGCCCCGAGGTGGTGCCCATAGGCCCCCGAGGTGAGGTAGCCGACGATCTCGCCGTCGCGCAGGAGCGGCTCGTGGTGGTAGAGCAGCGGCTCTGGATCGGTAAGACGGAACTGCACCAGCCGTTTGCGCAGCGCCCCTCGCCTCTCTGCGACGGCGCGTTCCCCGATGAATCCGGTCTTGGTCTTCGACACGGCAAAACCCAGCCCCGCCTCCAGCACGTGATCCTCGCAGGTGATGTCGTGGCCGAAATGGCGGAACCCCTTTTCCAGCCGCGCGCAATCCATCATGTGCAGCCCGCAGAGCGTCAGGCCAAGGTCCGCGCCCGCCTGCTCGAGCACCTCGAAGACATGCGCGGCCATGTCGGCACTGACGTAGATCTCCCAGCCGAGCTCACCCACGTAGGACACCCGGTGCGCGCGGGCGAGGCCCATGCCGATCTCCACCTCGCGTGCCGTTCCAAAGGGGAAACCCGCGGTAGAGAAGTCGTCGGGTGACACGCGCGACAGCAGCTCCCGCGACCGCGGCCCCATGACGGCGAGCACCGCCTCGCCCGAGGTCACGTCCGTGACCACGCAGCGCGCTTCGCCCATGTGCGCCCTGATCCACATGGCATCGGCCCGCACGGTCGCCGCCGGGGTAACGACAAGGTAGCAGGTCTCGGACAGGCGCGTGACGGTCACGTCCGCCTCGATCCCGCCCGCCTCGTTCAGGAACTGGGTGTAGACGATCTTGCCCACGGCCACGTCCATCTGCGCACCGCAGACGTGGTTCATCACCGCGCTCGCGTCTGCCCCCTCGACCCGCAGCTTGCCGAAGCTCGACATATCATAGAGGCCAACGCCCTCGCGCACGGCGCGCAGCTCGTCGCCCACGTTGTCGAAGAAGGTCTGCCGTTTCCACGAATAGGCGTATTCCGCCGCCTGCCCCGGCTTCGCGAACCAGTTCGCGCGCTCCCAGCCCGCGAACTCGCCAAAGACCGCGCTGCGATCGGCGAGGTGCGCATGCAGCGGCGACCGGCGCACGCCCCGCGCCGTGGCCTTCTGCCGATAGGGATAGTGGTCGGCGTAAAGCAGCCCCAGCGTCTCGGTCGCGCGTTCGGCAAGGTAGCGACCATTGTTCTGGAAGGGCATCATCCGCGCGATGTCCACGTCGCCCAGATCGAAGGGCTTGCGCCCCGTAGTCATCCATTCAGCCAACGCCTTGCCCGCGCCGCCCGCCGACTGGATGCCGATGGAGTTGAAGCCCGCCGCCACCCAGACGTTGTCGATCTCGGGCACAAGGCCAAGGTGATAGGCGTCATCCGGCGTAAAGCTCTCGGGCCCGTTGAAGAAGGTGTGGATGCCGGTCTCGGCCAGAACGGGCACGCGGTTCACGGCATCCATCAGGATCGGCTCGAAATGGTCCACGTCGTCGGGCAGCTGGTCGAACTCGAAATCCTCGGGGATGCCACCCAGCGCCCAGGGCTTGGCCACCGGCTCGAAGGCCCCCAACAGGATCTTCCCGGCATCCTCCTTGTAATAGGCGCACTCATCCGGCACCCGCAGCACCGGCAGCGCGCCAAGGTCGGGGATGTTCTCGGTCAGCATGTAGAAATGCTCGCAGGCTTGAAGCGGCACGTTCACACCCGCCATCTTCCCCACCTCGCGCGCCCACATGCCCGCGCAGTTCACCACCAGTCCGCAGTCCACGTGGCCGGTGCTGCCGTCCTCGGCCTGCCAGTCGACGCCCGTCACGCGCCGCCCCTCGCGGGCCACGCCCGTCACTTTCACGCCCTCGCAGATCAGCGCGCCGCCATCGCGCGCGCCGCGCGCCAGTGCCAAGGCGATGTTGGCCGGGTCGCCCTGCCCGTCCTTGGGCAACCAGACACCGCTTTGCACGCCCTCGGTATTCAGGTGGGGGTATTTCTCCGCGACCTCCGCCGGGCTGATTTCCTCGACCTCCACGCCAAAGGCGCGCGCCATGGCAGCCTGCCGCCGGATTTCCTCCTGCCGTGCCTCGGTCAGCGCCACGGTGATCGACCCGGTGTGCCGAAAGCCAGTGGCGATACCGGTCTCGGCCTCGAGCCGCGCGTAGAGCTCCTGCGAATACCGCGCGAGCCGGGTCATGTTCTTGCTGGCCCGAAGCTGCGCGATCAGACCCGCCGCGTGCCAGGTGGTGCCCGAGGTCAGCCGCTTGCGTTCCAGCAGCACGACCTCGTCCCAGCCCTCCTGCACGAGGTGATAGGCGACCGAGCAGCCGATCACACCGCCTCCGATGATGACGGCACGGGCCTGCGAGGGGGGCATGGGCATGGCGGAACTCCTTTCCTGCGAGCGCACGATCCGAGCATTGCATCCGCGCTTTCACCGCGGCCAGTGGGGCAGTCCAGAATACCGCGAGAAATGAGCCTTCTGGTCTCATTGGCGGCCCGACGACGAATCCAGATTGACCCGAAGGCCCCCGCTTCCTATCCCGCCGGAAACCAAGCAGAGGTGACCCGAATGCCCTATGCCACGCAGCCCGAAGCCAGCCACTACGTCGCCGGTGCCTACATCGAAGACAGCGCGGGCGACGCGCTGCCGGTGATCTATCCCGCCACGGGCGAGGTGATCGCCAACCTTCATGCCGCCACGCAGGAGGTGATCGACCGCGCGCTCGACGCCGCGACCGAGGCGCAGAAGGAATGGGCCAAGCTGTCGCCCCGCGAACGCGGCCGCGTGCTGACCCGCGCTGCCCAGATCCTGCGCGAACGCAACCACGACATGTCCGTGCTGGAAACCTACGACACCGGCAAGCCGCTGCAGGAAACGCTCGTGGCGGACGCCACCAGCGCCGCCGACGCGCTGGAATACTTCGGCGGCATCGCCAATGGGCTGACCGGCGAACACATCCCGCTGGGCGAGGACTGGGCCTACACCATCCGCGAACCGCTGGGTGTCTGCGTCGGCATCGGCGCCTGGAACTACCCCACGCAGATCGCCGCCTGGAAGGCCGCCCCGGCGCTGGCCTGCGGCAACGCCATGGTCTTCAAACCCTCCGAGGTCACGCCGCTCTGCGCGCTGAAGCTGGCCGAGATCCTGGAAGAAGCCGGCGCCCCCAAGGGCCTCTTCAACGTCGTGCAGGGCTACGGCGCGGTGGGCCATGCGCTCATCACCGATCCCCGCGTGGCCAAGGTCTCGCTCACCGGCTCGGTGCCCACGGGCCGCAAGGTCTACTCCACCGCGGCCGAGCAGATGAAGCACGTCACCATGGAGCTTGGCGGCAAGTCGCCGCTGGTCATCTTCGACGATGCCGACCTCGACAATGCCGTGGGCGGCGCGATCCTCGCCAACTTCTATTCCTCCGGCCAGATCTGCTCCAACGGCACCCGCGTCTTCGTGCAGAAGGGCATCAAGGAGGCCTTCCTGAAGCGCCTCTCCGAACGCCTGTCGCAGGCAATCATCGGCGACCCCATGGACGAAGAGACGAACTTCGGCCCCATGGTCAGCGAACGCCAGATGGAGATCGTGAAGGGCTACCTTGCCAAGGGCCTGGCCGAGGGCGCGCGCCTTATCACCGGCGGCGACCAGGTGGACCGGCCCGGCTACTACCTGACGCCCGCCATCTTCGCCGATGTCACCGACGACATGACCATCGCCCGCGAGGAAATCTTCGGCCCGGTCATGGCGGTGCTCGATTTCGAGGAAGAGGATGAGGTCATCGCCCGCGCCAACGACACCGAATTCGGCCTCTCCGCCGGGGTCTTCACCCGCGACATCAGCCGTGCCCACCGCGTCATCGGCCAGCTTCGCGCGGGCACTTGCTTCGTGAACTCCTACAACGACGCGCCCGTCGAGATGCCCTTCGGCGGCGTGAAGATGTCCGGCGTGGGTCGCGAGAACGCCAAGGCCGCAATCGAGCATTACAGTCAGCTCAAATCCGTCTATGTACGCATGGGGGACGTCGAAGCCCCGTTCTGACGCGGGAAAAGACATGATCACCATCTACGGGCGCGCCACCTCGTCCAACGTCCAGCTCGTGATGTGGCTGGTGGGTGAACTCGGGCTGAAGCACCGGCGCCTGGACTATGGGCACGATCACGGCGGGCTCGACGATCCCAAGTTCGCCGAGATGACGCCGCATCGGCTGATCCCGGTGATCAAGGAGGGCAAGACGGTCGTCTGGGAAAGCGCGGCCATCAACCGCTACATCGCCGCCCGCCACGGCGCGGGCGGCCCCTTCTGGCCCGAGGACCCTGCCCAGCGCGCGCAGTCCGACATGTGGGCCGAATGGGGCAAGACCACCTTCCTGCCGGCCTTCACCGGGCCGATCTTCTGGCGGCAGGTCCGCACCCCCGCGGCCGAGCGCGACCAGGCCGCCCTGCTCGAGGCGATCGACCGCTTCGAGGGGCTGCTCGAGGTCATCGCCAAACCGCTCGCCGACAGCCCCTACATGGCGGGCGAAGAACCCGGCCTTGCCGATCTCACCCTCGGCCACGTCTTCTACCGCTGGTTCGACATGGAGATCGAACGCCGGAAGAACTCGGTGATCGAGGACTACTATCAGCGCCTTGCGGATCGCCCCGCCTATCGCAAACACGTCATGGTCGACTACACCCCCCTTCGCGCCGAGGAGGTCTGAGCCGGGATTTCACCCAGATGTCACCCGCCTGACATCGGTGCGTCGCAGATCGGGGAACACACCTGCGGACATCAGCCCGAAGGAACTCCCCCATGACCCCGCTTCGCATCGGCGCCTGCCTGATGACAGGTGACATCGCCGACCACCGCGACTGGCTCTTCGACGACGACCGCGACATCGAAATCCAGGACTTCATCGACCCCGCCGCCCTGCTCGGCGACTGGCGCGAGCACGCCGAGCGGACGCGCAAGGCCCTCGACGGCCACAAGGGCCGCCGCGGCATCCACGGCCCCTTCCTCGGGCTCGACATGGACACGCCCGACCCCGAGATCGCACCCCTTGTGACGGCGCGCTTCGTGACCGCGATCGAGGCCGCCGCCACCCTGGGCGCCCGGCAGATGGTGCTGCATTCGCCGTTCACGCCCTGGGACCGCGCCAACATGCCGAACCACCCCGGCACTGCCGAAAGCCACCGCGCCCGCATCCACGACACCATGCGCCCGGTGGTCGACAAGGCCGCGCAGGAAGGCGTGACGCTGGTGATCGAGAACATCTTCGATCCCGATCCGGCCACCCGCCGCGCGCTGGTCGAAAGCTTTGCCTCGGAGGCCATCGCGCTCTCGGTGGACACGGGCCACGCGCATCTCGCGCACCACACCTCGGGTGCGCCGCCGGTGGACTATTTCCTGCGTGACGCGGGCGAAAAGCTCGCGCATGTGCACATCCAGGACCTCGACGGCTACGCCGACCGCCACTGGCCCCCGGGCGAGGGCACGATCCTCTGGCCCTCGGTCTTCAAGGCGCTGGCGGATTGCCCCGCACAGCCGCATCTCGTCCTGGAGATGCGGCATGCAAGCGACATCCCCAGGGGCTTCGCCCATCTGCGCGATCTCGGCCTCGCCTGCTGAGCGCTCAGGCCGACAGCAGCCCGCCCAGCGCCGCGATGGCCAGCGGCACGGGCCAGCTGACCGCCACCCGCAGCAGCACCGCCCGCTTTCCCAGCAGCGGCGACTCGTAGGCGAGGATCTTGGTCAGCGAAAAGAGCGACCACGACGAGACGTAGGACAGCACCGCCACCGGGGCGGCCCCGGCCTTGAGCGCCGCCGCCCCGATGGCAAAGCTGACGAAGGCCCCGCCCGGCGTCAGCGGCCCCATCCCCGCCGCCAGCAGCGCGCCCGTGACGCGCGCATCCGCCCCGAAAAGCACCTCCACATGCTCCCGCGGCAGCAGTTCGGCAAAGAAGCCCGCGCCCAGCAGCGCCACGACCATCCGCGGCGCGGTGAACCGGACCATCTCCCAGGTCGAGAGCCAGGCCGCCCGGCGCCATTCGGAATTGGGCAGACCCAGGTACAGCCAGACCGCCACACCGCCGATCAGCAGGGTTCCGATCAGGATGTTCATGCCGTCTGCCTCCGCACCAGCACGCGCACGCCCCAGCCGATCAGCAGCGGGAAGGGCAGGCTTGCCAGCACCCGCAGCGCCACAAGATCATGCGGCAGGAAGGACAGCTCCCAGATCAGCAGCCGGTTGAGGCTCAAAAGGCTCCAGCCCGACACGAAGGCGATCACCGCCCCAAGGTCGGCACCCGCCGCGGCAAACCCTGCTGCCAGCGAAAAGGTGATCATCGGCCCGCCGGGGATGGCCGCCCCGGCGACACTGCCCAGCACCAGCCCGCGCCAGCCGCTTTCGCCGCCGATCCAGGCGGCCACCCGGTCGCGCGGCAACACCATGGGCAGTGTCCCGGCAATGAAGAGACCCGCAGCGATCTTGGGCGACAGCACCGCGATGAAGGCCCCCGTCTCCAGCACGATCTCCCAGGCCCGCCCCGCGCCGAAGCGCCAGGCGACACCCAGGCCGCTCGCCAGCGTGAAGGCCGCAAGGAACAGCAGGCCGCCGTCGACGATCTTCTTGGGCTTCGGCTCGGGCGGCCGGGCGGCGGGCTCTTCCTTCACGACAAACGACATCCACGCGTACTGGGCAACGCGGCAGGTATAGGCGCGCCCGTCCGGAGCCTCAAGCGAGGCCGCCTTGCCTCTGGACAAGCGCGCGCCCGGGCGCAACGCTGGCGGCGAAAAGACGACCACAGGGACACATGCCATGAACCGCCTCCTTCCCGTCGCGCTTGCCTGTCTCGCCGCAGGCCCCGCACTCGCCCAGAACGACTGCGCCGCAGGCCACACGATTTCCGAGGGCACGCTCACCATCGCCACCGGCAATCCCGCCTACAGCCCCTGGGTGCTGAACGACGACCCCGCCTCGGGGGAGGGGTTCGAGGCCGCCGTCGCCTATGCCGTCGCCGCCGAGATGGGCTTCGCGCCCGACCAGGTGAGCTGGGTCCGCACCTCCTTCGACCAGGCCATCCAGCCCGGCGCCAAGGATTTCGACCTCAACATGCAACAGTTCTCCATCACGCCCGAGCGCGACCGCATGGTGGACTTCTCCGAGCCCTACTACAGCTCGGCCATGGCGGTCCTCACCCGCGCCTCCGTGGTCGAGGCCGAGGATCTCAGCCCCGACCTCGACAGCCTGAAAGGCCTGCTCTGGGGAGCTGATGCCAACACGACCGCCCTGCCCGTGCTCATGGCGCTGATCTCGCCCGAACGCGACCCGCGCCTCTACGGCGACAACACCGACGTGACCGCCGCCATGAAGGCGGGTCAGATCGACGCCGCCCTCTTCGACCTGCCCACCGCGCTCTACCTCGCCGCGGTGGCCCTCGACGACGGCGTGATCCTCGGCCAGTTCCCGTCCGAGCGCAGCGAGAACCCCGACCGCTTCGGCATGCTCATGCCCGAGGGAAGCGCGCTGAAACCCTGCGTCGACGCCGCCATCACCACCCTGCGCGAGAATGGCACCCTCGCCGAGCTCGAGGTCAAATGGCTGCAGGACGCGACCGGGGTGCCGGTCATCGACTGACCTCGCCGCTTCTTCTTGGCCCAAATACTCCCGGGGGAGTCCCGAAGGGACGGGGGCAGAGCCCCCTCCCTGCCCGCACGCCACCACAACTGCCAGGCCTGAATGCGACACACCTCCCAAACCCGCCGCGAGATCTTCGAGACCCGGCAGCGCCGCCGCGCCAACCTGCTCGCCGCCGGCTCCACTGCCGCCGTCCTTCTGGCGCTCGTCCTGCTCGTGCCACGCGCCCCCGGCTGGGACGCGGTGCAGCGCGCCTTCTTCGACGGGCAGATCTTCCTCGACACCCTCCCCGGGCTGGCGCGCGCCTTCGTGCTGGACGTGGCCATCTTCGCCTGGTGCGCGCCGCTCATCGCCCTTCTCGGTCTTGCCGCCGCCATCGCCCGCGGCATCCGTCGCCCAGCGCTCACACCCCTGCGCCTCGCCGCCATCGCCTATATCGACATCTTCCGCGGCTTGCCGGTGATCCTCGTGATCTACCTCGTGGGCTTCGGCATCCCCGGCCTCGGCCTGCCGCGGCCTTGGAACTCACCCTACCTATGGGGCAGCGTGGCACTGGTGCTGGTCTACTCCGCCTACGTGGCCGAGGTGATCCGCTCGGGCATCGAGTCGATCCACGAATGCCAGCGCGCCGCAGCCCTCTCGCTGGGTCTCTCCGAAGCCCACGTCATGCGCGACGTGATCCTGCCACAGGCCGTGCGCCGCGTGGTGCCCGCCAACATGAACCTGCTCATCGCCCTGCAGAAGGACGTGGCGCTGCTGAGCTTCATTGGCCCGGTCGAGATCTTCCGCCAGGCCGGCGTCTACAAGTCGCTGCTTGCCAACTTCACTCCCTACGTGGGCGCCGCGCTGATCTTCCTCGCCGTCACGATCCCCGCCACGCGCTACGCTGACCACCTGCTCGCCCGCCAGCAAAGGGCGCGCAGCTGATGGGGCTCCTCGACCTTCAGGGCGTCACGAAAAGCTTCGGCGACACCCCCGTCATCCGCGGCATCGACCTCGCCATCGACGAGGGCAGCCTCACCTGCCTGATCGGAGCCTCGGGCTCGGGAAAGTCTACGCTGCTGCGCATCATGAACCTTCTGGAACCTATCGACGAGGGTGCGGTGCTGCTCGACGGGCAGGACATCTCGCAACCGGGCCTCGACCCGCAGCCCATCCGCCAGCGCATCGGCATCGTCTTCCAGTCCTACAACCTCTTCCCGCACATGACCGCGGCGGAGAACGTCATGCTCGCGCCCCGTCGCATCAAACACCTCTCCCGCGCCGAGCTGCAGGCCCCCGTTACCGCGCTCTTCGACCGCTTCGGCCTGACCGACCGCATGGATCGCTACCCCGACCAGCTCTCGGGCGGTCAGCAGCAGCGCGTCGCCATCCTGCGCGCGCTCGCCATGCAGCCGCAGATCATGCTCTTCGACGAGATCACCAGTGCCCTCGACCCCGAACTCGTGGGCGAGGTGCTCGACGTGCTGCGCCAGCTGCGCGACGACGGCATGACCATGGTACTCGCCACGCACGAGATGGGCTTTGCCCGCGCCCTGGCCGACCGGGTCTGCTTCCTCGACCAAGGCCGCATCGCCGAGGAAGGCCGGCCGGCGCAAGTCTTCGGCAACCCGCGCCACGAGCGCACCCGCGCTTTCCTGCACCGCGTGCTCTGACGCGACATCCCATCTGCCGGGACAGGGCATGCATGTTGTGCATACCGGACCCCCGGCGCGCATATCTCTGCCTTTCAGACCCTTTCGGGTTTGAACGAGAGGGCATTTTGCAGCAAGCCTCGGCGCGAAACGTGCCAGTCAGACCGGAGCCCCCCATGTCCCGCATCGCAAACAAAAGCTTCCGCGCCAAGATCGTGGACGCCGAAACGGCCGCGAGCTTCATCCACCATGGCGACACCATCGGCATGAGCGGCTTCACCGGCTCGGGCTACCCCAAGGCCGTGCCTGGCGCGCTCGCCGCCCGGATCGAAGCCGGGCACGCCGCGGGCGATCCCTTCAAGGTCCGGGTCTGGAGCGGCGCCTCCACCGGCCCCGAGCTAGACGGCGCGCTGGCCAAGGCCGACGGCATCGAGTTCCGCATGCCCTACAACTCCGATCCCATCGCCCGACAGAAGATCAACGCGGGCGAGATGGACTACTTCGACATGCACCTCAGCCAGGTGGCACCCATGGCCTGGGAGGGCTTTCTCGGCCCCCTCGACACCGCGGTGATCGAAATCTCGGGCATCACGCCCGAGGGCGACCTCATCCCCTCCTCCTCGGTCGGCAACAACAAGACCTGGCTCGACATCGCCGACAAGGTCATCCTCGAGGTCAACGCCTGGCAGACCCCCATGCTCGACGGCATGCACGACATCTACTACGGCACAGCCCTGCCGCCGAACCGCGTGCCGATCCCGCTGCTGAAATCCGACGACCGCATCGGCCAGCCGCATTTCCGCGTCGATCCCGACAAGGTGGTCGCCGTCGTGGAAACCGAGGCACCGGACCGCAACGCGCCCTTCAGCCCGCCCGATGCCACCGCCGAGGCCATCGCCGGCCACATCCTCGAGTTCCTGAAGTGGGAGGCCCGCCGCGCCGGCCTGCCGCCGAGCCTCCTGCCCCTGCAGTCGGGCGTCGGCAACGTGCCCAACGCCGTCATGGCGGGTCTCATCGCCGCCCCCTTCGAGCAGATGACCGCCTTCACCGAGGTGATCCAGGACGGCATGCTCGACATGATCGAAAGCGGCACGCTGCGCATGGCCTCGGCCACCGCCTTCTCGCTCTCACCCGATCGCGCGGCCTTCTTCAACGACAACGCCGAACGCTACCGCGACAAGCTGATCCTGCGCCCGCAGGACATCTCCAACAACCCCGAGCTCGTCCGCCGTCTCGGCTGCATCGCCATGAACGGCCTGATCGAGGCCGACATCTACGGCAACGTGAACTCCACCCACATCATGGGCAGCAAGATCCAGAACGGCATCGGCGGCTCGGGCGATTTCGCCCGCAACGGCTATCTCTCGATCTTCATGACCCCGTCGACCGCCAAGGGCGGCGCCATCTCGGCCATCGTGCCGCAGGTCAGCCACGTGGACCACATCAGCCAGGACGTGCAGGTGATCGTCACCGAACAGGGCCTCGCCGACCTGCGCGGTCTGCCCCCGCGCAAGCGCGCCGACCTCATCGTCGAGAACTGCGCGCACCCCGCCTACCGTCCCATGCTGCAGGACTACCGCGCCCGCGCCGCCAGTGCCTCCTTCGGCCGCCACGCTCCCTCGATCCCCGGCGAGGCGCTCTCCTGGCACCAGCGCTTCATGGACACCGGCGACATGAAGGCCTGACCGGGGCCGCACCGCGTCGCGCGCGTCGCTTCTTCTTGGCACAAATATTCCGGGGGAGTCGCGGCACAGCCGCGACGGGGGCAGAGCCCCCTCACCGGGAGCAACAAGACCCAACGAAAAAGGGGCCGCGCGGCCCCTTTCCTCGTTCCGGTCTGTCGGCCCCGCTCAGGACATGCCCAGCGCGCTCATGTAGAGATCGAGCACGGCTTCCTGCTCGGCCAGCTTGTCGGGGTCCTGCTTGCGCCGTTTCAGTATGGAACGGATCGCCGCCGTATCGTAGCCCTCGCCCTTGATCTCGGCGAAGACCTCCTTGATCTGGTCGGCCACTTCCTGCTTCTCTTCCTCGAGCCGTTCGACACGCTCGACAAAAGAGCGCAGGCGTTCGGCGCCGACGGCGTCGTTCGACGTTTCCTGGGGGTCCATCGCGTGCTCCTCGATCCTCGCGCCCGCATGCCTCGGGCGCTCCTTGTGTGCCTGGATGCGGTTGAGTAGCGCCCCGCCCGCCGCCCATCAAGGGGTTGCGGCGCCGCCCCCGCTCGGCTACCGCCCCCGGGAACGCCGCAAGAGGAAACCCCGCATGGAATGGCTGATCTGGATCGGTGCCGTGCTGTCCGTCCTGGGACTGGCCGGCCTGCTTTGGTCTATCGCGAAAGTCTGGGGGGCGCGTCGCGCGCAGCTCGACGACGAGGCCCTGCGCGCCGTCCTCAAGCGCATGATGCCCGTGAACATGGGCGCCCTCATGCTCTCCACGCTCGGTCTCATGCTGGTCATCGTCGGAATCTTCCTGGCCTGACCGGCCGGGGCCGGTCAGGCGATTGTCTTGCCGGCAACAAAGCGCCGGTCAGATCGGCATGTTGTCGAACCGGTCCTCGACGCTGTCGTCCTCGTAGTCGCGCAGGGTGTCGCGCGCCCAGGCGGGCGGGCGCTGCCCCTTCGCGCTGAGCATGTCGACCATCTGCTCCAGCCGCGTGATGAGAACCGCACGCTTGCCGGCGTCGGCGGCTTCGATCTCTGTCCGAAGCGTCTCGATCCTGTCGAATAGTCTTTCGGTCATGGCGTCCTCCCATTGCCGTAGTGAACGCGGTACGGGTGCCACCGCGACTGTATTCCCCCTTGAGAGCGGCAAATCGCCAGCCCGGCCTCCCAACCGGACCTCGTGTCGCCAAGACTGCCCGCGGGGTGCGAGTCGCACAAGACCCGATCCGGGAAAAGGAATCGGCCTGCCGCGAACCCTATGAAAAAAAGACTAGCGCAAACGCGCTCAGACCTCCTTGCGGCAGGTCAAATCCGGGACTTGAAACATATTCTTTTTTTGTTATATGAATCCTGAAACCAGAGGACACCGCCATGAATGCACCGCAGGTCACAGCCTTTTTCGACGAAGCCACCAACACCGTCTCCTACGTCGTGCGCGATCCCGCGGGCGCGGCCTGCGCCGTCGTCGACAGCGTGCTCGACTTCGACTACGCCTCGGGCCGCACCGACACCCGCTCGGCCGACGCCATAGTCGCCTTCGTCCGCGACAACGGGCTCGAGGTGCAGTGGCTGCTGGAAACCCACGTCCACGCCGACCACCTGAGCGCGGCGCCGTATCTTCAGGAACGCCTCGGCGGCAAGATCGGCATCGGAGACCGCATCCGCATCGTCCAGGACACCTTCGGCAAGGTCTTCAACGAAGGCACCGAGTTCCAGCGCGACGGCTCGCAGTTCGACAAGCTCTTCGAGGAGGGCGACAGCTTCCACATCGGCCAGCTCCGCGGCGACGTGCTGCACACGCCAGGGCACACGCCCGCCTGCCTCACCTACGTCATCGGGGACGCCGCCTTCGTCGGCGACACGCTCTTCATGCCCGATTTCGGCACCGCGCGCTGCGACTTCCCCGGTGGCTCGTCCGAGACCATGTACGGCTCGATCCAGAAGATCCTCGCCCTGCCGGACGAGACCCGCATCTTCGTCGGCCACGATTACAAGGCGCCGGGCCGCGATGACTATGCCTGGGAGACGACTGTGGGTGAGCAGAAGGCGCAGAACGTCCACGTGGGCGGCGGCCGCTCGCAGGAGGACTTCGTGAAGATGCGCGATACCCGCGACGCCTCGCTCGCCATGCCGCGGCTCATCATCCCCTCGCTGCAGGTGAACATGCGCGCGGGCCAGATGCCGCCTGCCGACGAAAAGGGCGACGTCTTCCTCAAGGTCCCCGTCAACAAGCTCTGACCGCAAGACACTCATTCACGCACGGAACGCGGCGCGCATCCTCTCGGGATGCGGACTGGGCCCGAACGGACAAGGAAACGCAAGAATGCCAATGGATTGGATCTGGGGTCTGATCGGCGGGCTGCTGATCGGCACGGGCGGGGCGATCTACCTGCTGGGCAACGGGCGCATCATGGGCGCCTCCGGCATCATCGGCGGGCTAATCGACGGCTCGGGCCGCAGCACGGCGGGCGAGCGCCTGATCTTTCTCGCCGGGGTCGTGTTGCTGCCGGTGCTGCTCATGCCCTTCTACGGCGTGGTCGACACCCACATCACCGACAACTGGCCCGTCCTGGCCATCGCCGGCATGCTCGTCGGCACCGGCACGCGGCTCGCCAATGGCTGTACCTCGGGCCACGGCGTCTGCGGCATGTCGCGGCTTTCGGTCCGCGGCTTCGTCGCCACGGGCTGCTACATCCTCGCCGGCGGCATCGGCGTCCTGGTCTTCCGTCACCTCCTGGGGGTCATCTGATGCTCCGCCTCATCATCGCGCTCCTCTCCGGCAGCTTCTTCGGGGCCGGTCTCTTCATCTCGGGCATGACCGACACCGCAAAGGTGCAGGGCTGGCTCGACGTCTTCGGCAACTGGGACCCGACGCTCGCCTTCGTCATGGGCGGCGCCATGATCCCCATAGGGCTCGCCTGGGCGCTGAGCCGCCGCCACGTGACCGCCCTCACCGGTCAGCCACTGCCCCCGCCGCCCTCGCGCGAGATCGACACCAAGCTGATCCTCGGCTCGGTGCTCTTCGGGATCGGATGGGGGCTGGTCGGGCTCTGCCCCGGCCCCGCCATCGCCTCGCTCACCTATGGCGGCCCGGGGCTCTATATTTTCGTCGCAGCGATGCTCGGAGGCATGTTGATGGCCCCCGCAGCACGCAGGCAACTGGACAGGGCGGTCCCCGCTGAATAACCGTAACGACATGGATATTCGCCAGATCACCCCCCGCTATTCCGTATCGCCCCAGATCTCCGTGGAGGACGTGCCCGCGATCAAGGCCGCCGGCATCACCACGGTGATCTGCAACCGACCAGACGCGGAAGTGCCACCGAGCCATCAGGCCGAGGCACTGCGCAAGGCGGTCGAGGCCGAGGGCCTCACCTTCAAGGTGCTGCCCCTGACCCACCAGACCATGACGCCCGACAACGTCGCGGCCCAGAACGACATGGTGACCGAGGCCCCGGGACCCGTGCTCGCCTACTGCGCCTCGGGCACCCGCTGCACCGTCATCTGGGCACTGTCGCAGGCCCGCGAGATGCCGGTCGATGACATCCTCGCCACCGCTCAGAAGGCCGGCTACGACCTCTCCGGCATGCGCCCCACGCTCGAGGCTGCAGGCGGGCGCTAGGCTCGCAGGTTACGAGTCGTCGGAGTCTTCGAAGTCGAAATCCATCGACCCGCCCGCGAAGTCTCCGAGGTCGGGGAGTTCCTCCCCGCCCTCACCCTCGCCCGCGGCATCCACCGACGAGAAGTCGAAATCCCCGCCGCCGTCGAAATCGAGCGACGGCAGGTCGGGAAGCTCCTCGGGTTCGTCCCCGCCGAAGCCGCCGAAATCGGGCGTTTCCTCGGCCTCGAAACCGCTGTCCATGCCACCTCCGAAATCGAAGTCGCCGCCCAATTCCTCCGGCGCCGACAGTGCGGCAAGCCCACCCGCGGCATCCTCCGCCTCGAACCCCTCGCCATCGAGCAGATCACCGGGCCCTTCGCCCCCGCCCGCCATCTCGGGCCAGGTCAGGCGCACCGCGCGCATCCCATTGAGCTGCCCCAGCCTGCCACGCGCCACGATCTTGCCCTCGCCAGCCAGCAGCTCGACCCCGTCGAGCACCTCGGGCGGCAGCGGGATCAGCTCGCCCGGCTTCAGCCCGCGGACCTTGCGCAGGGGAATGCGCACCCGCGCCAGCACCGCGTCCAGCTTCGCCGGCAGCAACTTCACCCGCTTCTCGTAGGGGCCAAGCGCATCGGGCGCACCAAAGCTGCTGCTGCGCAGGTCGCGCTCGGGGAAGATGATCTGCATCTCGCCCCGCCGCCGCCCGAGCGCGAGATCCATGGACACGCGGAACAGCCGATAGCTCGACGCATCGAGCAGCAGGCTGGCACCGCGCGAATCCTCGATCATGGCGCCGAAACGGTAGCCGTCGAGCTGCGGACAGATCGGGTGCCCCTCGAGATTCTCGACAAGCCGCCCCAGCGTGCCGTCGATCAGCGGCGCCATCATGGCGGCGTCTGTGGGCGTCAGCGGACGATTCTCGATCGGAATCTGGGTGACCTGCTGGATCGTCTGCACCTCGATCAGGCCGGTCATCAGTTCCCGGTCGATCGAGACCAGGCCCACGGCCCCATCGGGCCCGTCGAGCAGCAGCAGCAGCTCGCCGGGGCGGAGCGCCTCGATCACGCCGTCCTGGTCCAGCATCTCCTGCGTGACGCCCTGCGTGACCAATGCCAGGTCCCACAGCAGGTCGGCTGTACGCGAAAGCGCCCGTCGCAAAGCTTTTGCAGGCGACATCGCACGGGCCTCGTAGGCCCGGCGGGCCGCCTGGGCCTTCTGACCCAGAACGTCCTGTCGCATCGCTTCTGTCATGAAACCGAATTGCCCGTCATGCACCGCCTCTTCGACCGGTTATGGAGGCGATTTGGTTAAGGCGGGCTTTAGCCTTGCCGGGAATTCACCGGGCCGCCATGGCGATATCGAGCGGCAGCTCGATCCGGAAAGCCGCGCCGGCCTCGTCCGCCAGGTAGCTGATCTCGCCCCCGAGCCGGGTCACGATCTGGCGCGAGATCGCCAGCCCGAGCCCTGCCCCGCCGGCCTCGCGGTCGCTTACGCGGGCGAACTTCTCGAAGATCACGTCGCGCGCTTCCGCCGCGATTCCCGACCCGTTGTCGATGAAATCCACTGTCAGCCGCCCGCCGGCCTGCCCCACGCGAATGCGCAGCTCCGGAACAGGCGCATCGCAATACTTCCGCGCATTCGAGACAAGGTTGATGAAAACCTGTGCCAGCCGGTCGAGGTCGGTCGAGATCCAGACGCGCTCGGCCGCCGGATCGCGCAGAATCCGCAGCGCCTGCCCGTCTTCGTCCGACCGCGCGCTCGCGATTGCCCGGTCCAGAAGCTCCGAAAGCAAACCGCTGCGCACGTTGAGGCTGACCTGCCCGTTCTCCAGCACGCTCAGGTCCAGCAGGTCGTCGAGCAGCCGCGTCAGGCGCAGCGCCTCGTCGTGGATGATCGAGGCATACTTGCTCGCAGCCTCCGCGCTCAGCCCCTCGCCATCCCTCAGGATCTCGGAAAACGCCCGGATCGAGGTCATGGGCGTGCGCAGCTCGTGGCTGATCTGCGACAGGAAGGCATCCTTCTGCACCGAGAGCCGGGTCAGCTTGTCGTTGGCGCTGCGCAGCTGTGCCGCGGTCCTTGCAAGCTCCTTGCTCTGCGCCTCGAGGCGGGCGGAATACTCCATCATCTGCGCCGTCTCGTCGGCCACGGCCATCAGATCCTCGACCGAGACCGACATCCCGCCCACGATCTGGCCCACCATGGCATGCGCCGTCGCCGCCCCGACCGAGCCCGAGAGCTTCCGCTCGAGCGTCTCGAGGAAGTCGGGGCTGGGATCGGGCAGGTTGCCCTCCAAGCCCTGCCGCCGCGCCTCGGCGGCAAAAAGCGCCTGCGCCTCGCCCGCGCCAAGAATGCGCTGCGTCATGATCATCAGGTCCTCGACCTCTGCCGGTCCGCCGCTCCAGCTTCGGGTCGGGCCGGGCGTCAGCTCGATGCTCACGAACTGCGCCCCCTGAAGACGCTCCAGCGGCGAGGGGAAGCTCACCAGCGAGGCCGCGAAGAAGGTCACCGCATTCAGCGCGATGCTCCACATCAGCGCGTGCATCAGCGGGTCGAGCCCCTCCAGCCCGAAAAGCGCGTGCGGCCGCAGCCAGCCCAGCCCGAACAGCCCGGCATCGAAGACGGCGCGCGGCAGGATCACCCCCTCGCCGAAGCTCGGCAGGAACAAGGTGTAGAGCCACAGAACGAAGCCCACGGTCAGCCCGGCCAGCGCGCCGACATGTGTCGCCCCACGCCAGAACAGCCCGCCCAGCATCGCCGGCAGCACTTGCGAGATCCCCACAAAGGACACCAGCCCGATGGTCGCCAGCGCCGCGCCGCCGCCCGATGTCCTGTAGTAGAGATAACCGAGCAACAGCACGCCGATGATCGACAGCCGCCGTGACAGCATCACCACGTCGCGCACATCCCCCGACACGCTTGCCCCCGGACCACGGGTGCGCAGCCAGAGCGGCATGACGATGTGGTTCGAAACCATGGTCGACACGGCGATGGCCGCCACGATCACCATCGAGGTGGCCGAGCTGAACCCACCCAGGAAGGACAGCACCGCCAGCGCGTCCTGCCCCTGCGACAGCGGCACGGTCAGCACGAAAAGGTCGGGGTTCGCTCCCGCGGGCAGCAGCTCCAACCCCGCCACCGCGATCGGCACGATGAAGAGGCTCATGAGCATGAGGTAGAGCGGAAAGGCCCAGGACGCGACGCGCAGCTGCGCGTCGCTGTCGTTCTCGACCACCATGACCTGGAACATGCGGGGCAGGCACAGAAGCGCCATTCCCGACAGCAGCGTGAGCCCAACCCAGCGGCCGCCGTCCATGCGCACCTGCCCCAGCTCCGATGCGTCGATCCGCTCCAGCGTGCCGCCGATTCCGCCCATGACACCCCAGGTGACGAAGACACCGACCGCCAGCAGCGCGGTCAGCTTCACCACCGATTCCACCGCGATCGCCATGACCACGCCGTGGTGCCGCTCGTTCGCGTCGAGGTTCCGGGTGCCGAAGATCACCGTGAAAAGCGCAAGCCCCATGGCCACGTAGAGCGCCGTGGCATCCCCGGCCTCGCGCGCCTCGCCGGGGTGGGCAAAGACCCCCACGCTCAGCGTCACGGACTGAAGCTGCAGGGCGATGTAGGGCGTCGTACCCACCAGCGCGAGGATCGTGACCCCCACGCCCAGCAGGTTCGACTTGCCGTAGCGCGACGAGATCAGGTCCGCGACCGAGGTGATCCGCTGGCTGCGCCCGACCAGCACCAGCTTGCGAAGCACCCACCACCAGCCGATCATGACAAGGCTCGGGCCCAGGTAGATGGTCAGGTACTCGAACCCCGTGCGCACGGCAGACCCGACAGCGCCATAAAAGGTCCAGGCGGTGCAGTAGATCGACAGCGACAGCGTATAGACCAGCGGCGCCCGCAGCCACCGGCCCCGCCCCCGCCGCGCGGCCCGCTCGGCGACGAAGGCCACGCCGAAGAGCAGCCCCACGTAGGCCAGCGCGAAGGCCGCGAGCGTGTTGAGCGTCACCACGGCGGGCGCTCCTCCTCGGCTCTCGTCTCGGGATCGACCTCGCGCGCGCTCCCGGCACTCCGGCCCAACGTGATGGCAAAGACCGCCGCCGCCAGGATCAGCAGGACCCAGATCGCGAAGATGTAGATCCCGGCGCCCGAGGCGCTGACCGTCCGACCGCCGATCCCCCAGAGCAGCGGCACGAGCCAGAGCATCAGCCCCAGCACCGGCAGCAGGCGGGCGGCGTCGATCAGGCGGCGGCGGCGGTAGCTGCGGCGCTCCAGAAACAGCGGAGGCCGCGTCCGGCGCGGGCCGCCGGTGTCGCTCATGCCTCCGACAACGCCCTGACGGCGTCCAGCACCTCGGCGTTGGAGAAGGGCTTGGTCATGAAGCGGCTCACGCCCGCGCGCTCGGCCTGCTCGCGGTCCTTGCTCTGGCCGCGGGCGGTCAGCATCAGGATCGGCAGGGCCGACATCTCGGGGTCGTCCCGCAGGTCGCGCAGGATGTCGAAGCCCGACCGCCCCGGCAGCATGGCATCCAGGATCAGCACGTCCGGGCCGGTCCGGCGCACGTGTTCTACGGCATCACTGCCCTGCGAATGGGTATCCACGCGCCACCCCTCCCGCGACAGGATGAAGCTGATCGCCTCGATGATATTCGGTTCGTCCTCGATAAGCAGCACATGGCCGTTCATCCCTCTCCCCCCATTGTCCGCGCCCTGCCGTTTCGCCGGTTCGTGTCATACGGACATGACTTTTATGGCCAATCCCTTCCGGCCTGTCAAAAGCGTGATGGCCCGGCGCCACCGAGGATCGACGGCTCGCGGCGTGCCGGGCAGTCCTGGCGCGGGCAGATGCGGCAATCGACGCCCACTTCCTGCGGTGCATCCGCTGTCGGCGGCTCGGGCGGGATGGGCCGGATCAGCATGTGCGCCTGCCACACCGGATCGCGACCGCGCCCCGGCCCGTCGCGCGGCACCGCCACTGCATCGGCCCAGAGCGTCGGCGCCCGCCCCGGCTGCGCCAGCGGGGCAGAGACCACCACCATGGGGCGCGCCAGTGCCCGGTAAAGCGGCCAGAGTGGACAGGCCGCCCCGAAGCGCGGCATCGGGAAATCCGGCAAAGGACGGCGGAAGATCAGGACGCCAGAGGCATCGCAGATCGCGAGCCCCAGCCGGTCGGCCATGACCTCGCGCGGCAGTGCCGCCAGCCGTCGCATCACCAGCGCCGGATCGGCGCCCAGTACCTCGGACAGCGCTGCCGGGTCTGGGCCCTGCGCCTCCATCTCCGTCACCAGGCGCGCCATCGGAAGCGCCGCCACATCGGCGGCATAGCGGCGGCACCAGTCCTCCAGCAGTGCCCGCGCCGTGACCGACAGTCCCTCGCCAAGCGCGGCCGCCACTTCCTCCGGCGCGCCGCCCGCCTCGAGTTGCGGCAGATGGTGGTCCACCGCGTCGAGCGCCGCATCCACCTCTTCCTGCGGTGCGCCGGTTTCGGCCGCCGCATCGCCGCTCGCCTCGAGGTAGGCCACCAGCCCCCGGCTCGCCTCGGCTAGCCGCGTGCTGTCCTCGCGGATGTTGCGGTGGAACCGCTCGCGCCACTCGCGGTCGAGATCCCCCGGCTCGGCCAGGATCGAAGCGCTCGACCGGATCGAGGTCACGGTCGAAATCATCTCGTGCAGCGAAGCGGCAAGATGCGGATCGTGCGCCATGCGGTCGGTCAGTGTCTCGACGCTGCGCTCCAGCGCGGCGATGCGCCCGTGGGCCTCGGCCAGCAACCGCGCCCAGCCGGGAAACCGCCCGGCGAACTCGTCCGCGCGGTCCGTCTCGGCCCCCGCCTTGGGTCGGTCGGAGGCCGCTTCGCGCAGGGTGGCGATCAGGGTAGCCTCGGCGCCCTCTGTCAGAAGTGCGGGCTCGACCCCGAGGATGCCGGCGATATCGAGCAGCAGCTTTCCGCCGATTCTCCGACGATTGTGCTCAATAAGGTTGAGATACGAAGCAGAGATTCCCGCAGAGCGTGCAAGATCGGCCTGCTTCATGCCCGTCATGGTGCGCCGCTCGCGGATTCTCGAGCCTGTCAGCGTGTCACGCGGCACCCGGCATTTCCCTTCCCGTTCAAGACCTTTCTGCGCCGCGACATAAAGTCATTGACCACATCCCGGCGAGACTTGTTCAGTCTTTGACAAAAAAATCATGCGTGTAAAGGGAGTTGTTGCCAGCTTTTCTATACACCGCCCATACTGACTTTGCACGATGGTGCATCTGGTCCCGACGAAGAGGAGCGTGGGGACCGCCTTACACCAAGGGAGGAATTCCATGACCAAGAGCAATCTGACGCGTCGTGGCGTACTGCGCAGCGGGGCCATCGCCGGCGCCGCGCTCGGTGTGCCCACCTATCTTCGCGCACAGGAAAGCGGTTTCACCAACGCCCCGGGCGACTCCAGCGTCACGCTGGGCTTCAACGTTCCCCAGACCGGCCCCTATGCCGACGAGGGCGCCGACGAACTGCGCGCCTACGAACTCGCCGTCGAACACCTGAACGGCGGCGGCGACGGCGGCATGCTGCCCACCTTCAGCTCGCAGGAGCTCGACGGCTCGGGCATCCTCGGCCGCAAGGTCGAATACGTCACCGGCGACACGCAGACGAAATCCGACGCCGCCCGCGCCTCCGCCCGCTCGATGATCGAGAAGGACGGCGCCATCATGATCACCGGCGGCTCCTCCTCGGGCGTGGCCGTGGCCGTGCAGGCGCTTTGCCAGGAAGCCGGCGTGATCTTCATGTCCGGCCTCACCCACTCCAACGACACCACCGGCAAGGACAAGCGGGCCAACGGCTTCCGCCACTTCTTCAACTCCTACATGTCGGGCGCGGCGCTCGCGCCGGTGCTGCAGAACGCCTACGGCACCGACCGCAAGGCCTATCACCTGACCGCCGACTACAATTGGGGCTACACCACCGAGGAAGCCATCCGCTCCTCGACCGAGGCCATGGGCTGGGAAACCGTCGCCGCGGTGAAGACCCCGCTGACCCAGACCGACTTCTCCTCCTACATCGCCCCGGTGCTCCAGTCCGGCGCCGACGTGCTGGTTCTGAACCACTACGGCGGCAACATGGTGAACTCGCTCACCAACGCGGTGCAGTTCGGACTGCGCGAAGCCACCGCCAACGGCAAGCAGTTCGAGATCGTCGTGCCGCTCTACTCGCGCCTGATGGCACGCGGTGCGGGCGAGAACGTGAAGGGTATCTTCGGCTCTACAAACTGGCACTGGTCGCTGCAGGACGAGGGCAGCCAGGCCTTCGTCAAGAGCTTCGGCACCAAGTACGGCTTCCCGCCATCGCAGGCCGCGCACACCTGCTACGTGCAGACCCTGCTCTACGCGGACGCCGTGCAGCGCGCGGGCAGCTTCGCGCCCTGCGCCGTGGCCGAGGCGCTCGAAGGTTTCGAGTTCGACGGTCTCGGCAACGGGCCGACGCTCTACCGCGCCGAGGACCACCAGTGCTTCAAGGACGTGCTCGTGGTGCGCGGGAAGGAAAACCCGACCTCGGAATTCGACCTTCTGGAGATCGTCGAGGTCACTCCGGCAGACCAGGTCACCTACGCGCCCGATCACCCGCAGTTCGCGGGCGGCGCACTGGGCGACTGCAACAACGGCGCCTGACCCCCAATCGGGTGCCGGGGGCGGGGCCATGTGCCCTGCCCCAACTGCCATCTCCTCCGACAAGCCCGCTTGCGGGCCTTGCTCTTTTCCTTCCATCCGACCGCAAGGGGTAGGATCATGGATGCTATCATCCTCCAAATCCTGAACGGGCTCGACAAGGGCTCGGCCTACGCGCTGATCGCGCTCGGGCTCACTCTCATCTTCGGGACGCTGGGCGTGGTGAACTTCGCGCACGGCGCGCTTTTCATGATCGGCGCCTTCTGCGCCGTCACGCTGTCGCGCATCCTGACCTTCAGCCACACGATCATCGACGAAAGCCGGACCGACTTTCTCGGCAATCCGCTCAAGGTGCAGGTGCCCTACGTGCAGGACTTCTTCGGAGAAGCCGCCGGGGCCACCATCATTGACTGGGCCGTGCCGCTGTCGATCCTTTTCGCGATCCCGGTGATGATCCTCGTCGGCGTCGTGATGGAACGCGGCCTCATCAAGCACTTCTACAAGCGCCCCCACGCCGACCAGATCCTCGTGACCTTCGGCCTCGCCATCGTGCTGCAGGAGATCATCAAGTACTTCTTCGGCGCCAACCCGATCCCGACGCCCGCGCCCGACGCCTTCCGCGGCAGCTTCGACTTCGGCGTCCTGCTGGGCTTCGAGGCCAACCAGATCATCTACCCCTACTGGCGGCTCGTCTACTTCGCCTTCGCCGCCGTCATCATCGGCGGGGTCTTCGCCTTCCTGCAGTTCACCACCTTCGGGATGGTCGTCCGCGCCGGCATGGCCGACCGCGAGACGGTACAGCTACTGGGCATCAACATCGACAAGCGCTTCACCATCATGTTCGGTGTGGCCGCCGCGGTCGCGGGCCTTGCGGGCGTCATGTACGTGCCCATCAACCCGCCCAACTACCACATGGGCATGGACTTCCTCGTCCTGAGCTTCGTCGTGGTCGTGGTCGGCGGCATGGGCAGCCTGCCCGGCGCCGTCCTGGCGGGCTTCCTGCTCGGCATCCTCGAAAGCTTCGCCTCGATGAAAGAGGTCATCGACCTCGTTCCCGGCATCAACCAGATCATCATCTACCTGGTCGCCATCCTCATTCTGCTGACACGTCCGCGTGGCCTCATGGGCCGCAAGGGCGTGATGGAGGACTGATCCATGCTCGGTCTTGGTAAAAAAGACACCACCCTTCTGCTGATCGTCGCGGCCCTGGTCGTCTTCGCGCCCTTCATCCTGAACCCCTTCCCCGGCGGCTCCGGCATGGCGCAGTTCAACGCGGGCTATCCCGACCTGATGCAGCGCTTCGTGATCTTCGGGATCTTCGCCATCGGCTTCAACATCCTGTTCGGGCTGACCGGCTACCTCTCCTTTGGGCACGCCGCGTTCCTCGGGGTGGGCAGCTACTCGGCCGTCTGGATGTTCAAGCTGCTGAGCATGAACGTCCTGCCCGCGATCCTGCTGGCAGTGGTCTTCTCGGGCCTCTTCGCGCTGCTGATCGGCTACATCTCGCTGCGCCGCTCGGGGATCTACTTCTCGATCCTGACGCTTGCCTTCGCGCAGATGTGCTACGCGCTGGCCTACTCGGTCCTCACCCCCATCACCGGCGGCGAAACGGGCCTGCAGCTCGCGCAGGACGACCCGCGCATCCTCGACGCGGCGCGCGACAGCGGCAACCTGCCGGTGCCCGGGCTCTTCGGGCTCGAGATGCGCAGCACCGCCGACCTCGTGCTCGGCGACTGGGTCTTCACCTTCTCGGCGGGCTACTACTTCTGCGCGGTGGTGATGCTGATCTCCTTCTACATGGCGATCCGCATCTTCCGCTCGCCCTTCGGGATGATGCTTCGGGCGATCAAGTCGAACCAGCACCGGCTCAACTACACCGGCCTCAACGCCCGCCCCTACACGCTCGCGGCCTTCGTGATCTCGGGCATGTACGCAGGGCTTGCCGGGGGCCTCATGGCCTCGATGGACCCGCTCGCCGGGGCCGAGCGCATGTTCTGGACCGCCTCGGGCGAGGTCGTCCTCATGACCATCCTCGGCGGCGTCGGCACGCTCATCGGCCCCGTCCTCGGCGCCGGACTGATCAAGTACATGGAAAACATCCTGTCCAAGATCAACGGCGACATCCTGCACAGCTGGTTCGCCTTCCTGCCCGACGGGCTCGAGGATTTCATCGTCACCATCGTCTATCCCTTCATCGGCAAGGGCTGGCACCTGACGCTCGGCCTCATGTTCATGGCCGTGGTGATCTTCCTGCCCGGTGGCCTCGTCGAGGCGGGCCAGCGCATCGCCCGCGCCGTTCGCGGCCGCCGGAGCGACGACCGCAAGTCCGCCACCACCGAACCCGCCGAGTAAAGGAGCGCATCCATGGGCATTCTCGAAGTCAAGGACGTCAACAAGCGCTTCGGCGGCCTCAAGGCCCTGAGCGACGTGAACCTCTCGGTGAAGGAAAACACCGTGCACGCCATCATCGGGCCGAACGGAGCGGGCAAGTCCACCCTGCTCAACTGCCTGGTGGGCAAGCTCATCCCCGACACCGGCTCGGTCATGTTCGACGGCCAGTCGGTGCTGGGCCGCAAGCCCTACCAGATCAACCAGATGGGCATCTCGCGCGTGTTCCAGACGCCCGAGATCTTCGGCGATCTCACCGTCATGGAAAACGTCATGATCCCGCTGCTGGCCAAGCGCGACGGCGCCTTCCGCCTGCACGCCTTCGAAAGCGTCGAGGACGAGACCGACCTGCGCCACGAGGCCGAGACCATGCTTGAAGAGGTCAAGATGCTCGACAAGCGCAACATGCACACGGCCTCGATGTCGCGCGGTGACAAGCGGCGGCTCGAGATGGCCATGTGCCTGATCCAGAAGCCCAAGCTATTGCTGCTCGACGAACCCACCGCCGGCATGGCGCGCGCCGACACCAACAACACCATCGACCTGCTCAAGGAGATCCGGGAAAAGCGCAGCATCACCATGTGCATCATCGAGCACGACATGCACGTGGTCTTCTCGCTCGCCGACCGGATCACCGTGCTCGCCCAGGGCACGCCTCTGGTCGAGGACGAGCCGCAGAAGATCAAGGGTCACCCAAAGGTGAAGGAAGCCTACCTCGGCGAAGCCGCCTGAGGCGGGCAAGACAAGGATCACGACATGAACGTCCGTCCCGATTTCTCCAAGAACGCCAACATGGCGGAAACCGCCCCGGCCTTCCTCTCCGTGTGGGACATGCACTCCTACTACGGCGAAAGCTACATCATCCAGGGCATCTCCTTTAACGTCCACGAGGGCGAGATCCTCGCCCTGCTGGGCCGCAACGGCGCGGGCAAGACCACCACGCTGCGCTCCATCGCCCGCATCGGCGTGCCCGAGGTCCAGAAGGGCGAGATCTGGCTCGACCACCAGCCGCTCCACCGCATGTCCTCGCACCAGGCGGCCTGCGCGGGTCTCGGCCTCGTGCCCGAGGATCGCCGCATCATCCCCGGCCTCACGGTCGAGGAGAACCTCAAGCTCGCCCAGATCACGCCGCCCATCGGCTGGTCCATCGAACGGCTCTACGAACTCTTCCCCCGCCTCGGCGAACGCCGCAACCAGGAGGGCGTGACCCTCTCGGGCGGCGAGCAGCAGATGCTCTCGATCGCCCGGGCGCTGGCGCGTGACATCAAGGTGCTGCTGCTCGACGAACCCTACGAGGGCCTCGCCCCCGTGATCGTGGACGAGATCGAGAAGACGCTCCGCCACATCAAGGAACAGGGCATGACGACGATTCTCGTCGAACAGAACGCCGTGCGCGCCCTGCAGCTCGCCGACCGCGCGATCATCCTCGACACCGGCTCCATCGTCTACGACGGCACCGCCGCCGAGGTGCTCGAGAACGAGCAGCTGCGCGCCGAATATCTCGCGATTTGATCCTTCTTCGCGGCCGCCGTGTGCGGCCGCGGACTTGAAATCGGGGGCGGTGAGGTCTCTCTTGTAGGAGAAGCGCCACCTTGGGCGTCAGGAGGAGGACAAGATGAAAGATACATTCGCACCGTCCGACGAGATTGTTCGCAACGCGCATGTGGATGCGGCGCGGTACGAGGAGCTTTACAAGCAGTCGGTCGAGGATCCCGAGGGGTTCTGGGGCGAGCAGGCCAAGCGGCTCGA
>NZ_QBKN01000027.1 GCF_003054175.1 Allosediminivita pacifica | reverse complement strand
GAGCCCGTCTGGGCAAACGTAAAAGGGCATCCGGAGCATCGGATGCCCCATGACCTGCTGACCTAAGCAGCCAGATTTTCCCGACATAGGACGTTGTCGCTGACCACCATGCACGGATAGCCGCGCACCCGAGCGATGCTGTCGAGCTCACGGCCAACGCGTTGCCCCGACAGCGAGGTGTCCACGAGCGTTGCCAGGCATTCCCGGCTATAGTCGTCGATGACGCAGAGCACACGGAAACGGCGCCCATCCGACAGGCTGTCTGAGACGAAGTCCAGGGACCATCGCTGGTTCGGCCCTTGCGGGATCGCCATCGGCGCCCTCGTTCCGATCGCGCGCCTGCGACCACCACGCTTGCGAACTGTCAGGCCTTCTTCACGGTAGATTCGGTAGAGCTTCTTCCAGTTCACCTGCCAGCCCTCTCGGCCCAGCAGGAGGTGCAGTCGCCGATAGCCGAAGCGCCGCCGTTCGCCGGACAACTCCTTCAACCTCTCTCGCAGCTTGATGTCTGCAGGCTTGGTTGATCCACGCCGATAGACACGCGGATCAATCCCGGCCAAGGCACAGGCCCGCCGCTGGTTGTAGCTCTTCTCTGTCATGGCCCAGTCCACTGCTCGTCGCCTTGCACCGGGCTTCAGAAGTTTTTTCCCAGCATCTCCTTGAGCGTGGCCACATCCAGCATCTGTTCCGCGAGCATCTTCTTGAGCTTCGCGTTCTCAGCCTCCAAGGCCTTCAGCCGTTTGGCCTCCGACACCTCCATGCCGCCATACTTCGAGCGCCACTTGATGGGATGGACGGCTCTCCCGTCCCGGACACAGGATCGGGGTATTGGAGACACAGGAGGTAAACATGACCATCAAGACCCTGGGCATCGATCTGGCCAAGAACGTGTTCGAGCTATGCGGGCTGGACGAGAGCGGAGATATTCAACTCCGCCGGCGTGTGAGACGGGATACTCTTCTTCTGGCCGTGGCTGAGATCCCAGCCTGTGTGATCGGTATCGAGGCCTGCACCGGAGCGTTCTACTGGCAGCGGCAGTTCGAGGCACTCGGCCACGATGTCCGGGTCATCGCGCCGCAGCACGTCAAACCCTTTGGGCGGCGTCAGAAGAACGACCGAAACGATGCAGAGGCCATCGCGATCGCCGTCATCCAGCCCCGCATGCGGTTCGTGCCGAAGAAGAGCGTCGCCCAGCAGGATGTTCAGACCCTGCATCGGGCCCGCCGGCGCATGGTCAATCACCGGACCGCATTGGTCAGCCAGATGCGTGGCATTCTGCTCGATCGCGGGATCGCCTTTGGGCAGTCGATCACGCGTGCTCGCTCCATGATTCCCCGGATCATCGAAGACAGAAGCAACGAGCTCACGGACCTCTGCCGCGAGACTCTGTCGTCCCTCCTGGAACTGATGTCCGAGATCGACAAGCGGGTCCGGGAGTTCGACCGCCGCATCGATCGGGTCTACCGGGAAAGCGAAGCCTGCCGGCGGGTAGGAAAGATACGGGGCGTAGGACCGAAGACCGCCACAGCCGTCGTAGCCGCGATCGGCGATGGCCGCGACTTCGACAACGGTCGGCACATGGCCGCCTGGCTGGGATTGGTCCCGCGCCAGCATTCCAGCGGTGACCGGACGATCCTGATGGGGATCAGCAAGCGCGGAGACCAGCACTTGCGGACCCTGTTGGTCCACGGGGCGCGAGCCGTCGTGAGAACCGCCGTTGGTAAGACGGACAGGTTCAGCCAGTGGGTGAACGAGCTCCGAGAGCGCCGGGGCACGAACCGGGCCATCGTTGCGGTCGCGAACAAGAACGCGCGCATCATCTGGGCGCTGTTGGCCAAGAACGAGGAATACCGCCCCGCGATCTGACGCAGGACGGTTCAAGGTGCAGGCGATAGAGGAAATGACCCGACCGGACGGACCCGGTGCATGGAGATCCTGGCTTTTATAAAGGCCCGAGAGGCCGACCATTTGTTGAGGACCATGCTTCGCGGATTACCCATTTGGGCGCGCCGACATCGACCGGTGACGCCGGATAGATGTCAGCACCCGTCACTGATCGGAGACTACCTTGAAACGCTTGCATGGGGAGAGCCGTCCATAGATGTAGAACGTGCCGTCACTGATGCCATGTTTCCGGCAGAGCTCCTTGGCGCCTATCCCGGCCTGGTGCTCTTTCAGAATGCCAATGATCTGCTCTTCGCTGAAACGGCTTTTCCGCATCGTCTGTCTCCTCGTCTGGAGAACAGGCTAACTTCAAACCGCGGACTTTTCAGGGGAGCGGGTCACGCGCGACGCATCAAGGAGAAGCACGAGCGCGAGCTCGCCATGGAAGTGGCCCGGCAGGAAGACAGCGCGCGCAAGCGCCGCGCTGTCATGGCCGAGCTTCTCGAAGCCTGGCTCGACGAGGCGGACGACGCGGCTGCCGGCGCGTTCCTTCTCGAGCTGGCGGAGTACGCGTCCGTCTCGGAAGAGAAGCTTCTCGCAACGCACCCGCGCTTTCCCGGGAACGCCTGACGCGCGGGCGACAACGCCGAACAGATGAGTGAGCAAAACGGGGTGCGGGTTTTCCGCGCCCCGCTTTCGCGTGTCTACTGCAAGCTGGGAACTTCGTCAGGCAGGCGCCGGACGACCGTCCCTTGCATGTGGCGGCATGGCCTACGGCGAAGCTACACCCGGCTGCCCTAAGTATTTGAAAGATCTCAGTGAACTCATGCTCCCGCAACCAATATCCCCGAAAAAGCCGCTCCCGAATGGGCTGCGGCCTTTTGCGTTTGGGGCGGCAAGGAACACGGTGGGAGGCAAGTGTCGGCAACGGAAGGCCCGGAGCTGATCGCAGCACACAGATCATTTTTTCGGGAACGATCGTGAGCGCTGGCGTGTTCAGCCCATGCGGTATTGCGGTCGGGGTTCATTACTTGCGGAAGTACTTTTTCCTGGGGCCGGTTCTTCTTGCCGGGTGTTCAGGTCGGCATAACTGGCTTGCCGGGGCGGGCGCCGAGGCCGCCCGGGTGGAGGAGTTGTTCTGGGTCCTGCTGATCGGAGCCGCTGTGCTCTGGACAGCCGTCATTGGGGCGGCCGTCTACGCCCAGAAACGGCAGGTCGATCCCTCACTTGAACGCCAGGCGCGCTGGTTCATCATCTGGGGTGGGGCCGTGATCCCGACCCTGCTGGTGGGCGGCTTGCTCGCTTGGGGCATGGTGATCCTGCGCGACATTACCTCCGATACCGGTGATTTGACGGTACGCGTCGACGGCGAGCGCTGGTGGTGGCGTGTGACCTACGAGGGCCCCGAAGGCGACGTGGTCACGGCCAATGAGATCCGCATTCCGGTGGGGCAAACCGCGCTGTTCCGGCTGACTGCGGATGACGTCATCCATTCCTTCTGGGTGCCCGCGCTCGGGGGCAAGATGGACATGATCCCGGGGCGCGAGACCACGCTGGCGCTGACGCCGCAGGAGGTGGGCAACTGGGGCGGCCTATGCGCCGAATTCTGCGGCGGCGCCCATGCGCTGATGCGGTTTGACGCGATCGTCATGGAGCCCGGCGATTTCGAGGCATGGCTGGCGGCGGAAGCCGCGCCTGCGCAAGTGTCCGAGGACGATCCCGGCTTTGCGGTCTTCCAGGAGGAAGGCTGCGGCGCCTGTCACGCGGTCCGGGGGACCGATGCGGCGGGGCCGGTCGGGCCGGACCTCACGCACGTGGCGGCGCGCGAGAAGCTCGGCGCCGGGGTCTACGAGATGACGCCCCAGAACATGGCGCTCTGGATCACCGAGACACACGAGATGAAACCCGACATCGACATGCCGCCCTATCCCGACCTCGACGGGGCGCGGCTTGACGCGCTCGTGGCTTTCCTCATGAGCCTGGATCACGCCGAATGACGCAGGAAATCGATCTGTCCAAGCTGCCGCCGGCCGAGCCCTACGACGAGGCGCGCGACAAGGCGCAGCGCAAGCGGCTGCTCGACGTCTGGCAGGAGCCGCCGGGCTGGAAGATCATCTCCGCGGTCAACAACGACCACGTTGGCAAGTGGTACCTGCTGACCTCCTTCGCCTTCTTCGTCTTCGCGGGCATCCTTGCCCTGATGATCCGGGCGCAGCTTGCGGTGCCCGACAACGACCTGTTCGGTCAGAGCCTCTACAACCAGCTGTTCACCCTGCACGGCACGGCGATGATGTTCCTCTTCGCGGTGCCGATCTTCGAGGCGGTGGCGATCCTTGTCCTGCCCGAGATCCTGGGCGCGCGGGACCTGCCGTTCCCGCGACTATCGGCCTTCGGCTACTGGTGCTTCCTGATCGGGGGCGTCTTCGTCTGCGGGTCGATCTTCTTCGGCGTGGCGCCGGACGGTGGCTGGTTCATGTACACGCCGTTGTCGTCGAACACCGATTACAGCGGGCTCGGGGCCGACATCTGGCTGCTGGGGCTGTCGTTCATCGAGGTCTCATCCATCGCTGCGGCGGTCGAACTGATCGTCGGTGTCCTGAAGTGCCGGCCGCCGGGGATGCGGTTGAACCTGATGCCGCTCTACTGCTGGTACGTTTTGGTGGTGGCGGGGATGATCCTTTTCGCCTTCCCGCCGCTGATCGCTGGGGACCTGCTGCTCGAGATGGAGCGGGCCTTCGACTGGGCCTTCTTCGACGTGGACCGGGGCGGCGATCCGCTGCTGTGGCAGCACCTCTTCTGGATCTTCGGGCATCCGGAGGTCTACATCATCTTCCTGCCCTCGATCGCGCTGATCGCGACGATGTTGCCGACCTTCGCCAACCGCCCCATGGTGGGCCATTCGTGGATCGTGCTGTCGGCCGTTGGCGTGGCCTTCCTGAGCTTCGGGCTCTGGGTGCACCACATGTTCACGACGGGGCTGCCCGAGATCTCGCTGAGCTTCTTCTCGGCGGCCTCCGAGGCGGTGGCAGTGCCGACGGGGATACAGATCTTCTGCTTCATCGCGACCATGCTGGTAAGCAAGGTTCGCGCGAGCGTGCCGATGCTGTTCGCGGGCGGGGCGCTCGCGATCTTTGTCTTCGGCGGCCTGACGGGGGTGATGGTCGCGCTGGTGCCCTTCGACTGGCAGGCGCATGACAGCTACTTCGTGGTGGCCCACCTGCATTACACGCTGATCGGCGGGATGCTGTTCCCGCTCTTTGCGGGCATCCACTACTGGTACCCCTTCGTCACCCAGAAGGCGATGAGCGACCGGCTGGGGACCTGGAGCTTCTGGCTGATGTTCGGGGGCTTCAACCTCGCCTTCCTGCCGATGCACTGGACCGGGGTCATGGGCATGCCGCGCCGGGTCTGGACCTACGACGTGACCGACGGCTGGGCGGTTCTGAACATGGTGTCGACGGTGGGGGCCTTCGTCTTTGCCGCGGGCTTTGCCGTGCTGGCGGTCAACGTGCTCTGGCCCCGTGGGCGCCAGCCGCTGGTCGAGCGCAACCACTGGAACGCGGGCACGATGGAATGGGTGGCCGAGGTGCCGGACAAGCCCTGGGGGATCCGCTCGATCCCCTACATCCACACGCGTTATCCGCTGTGGGAACAGCCGGACCTGATGGGGCAGATCGACCGGGGCGAGTGGTTTCTACCCGACGCGGAAGAAGGCAAGCGCGAGCTGATCGTGACCGACATCCTCGACGCGCGGCCGCTTTACGTGCAGCGGGTGGGCGGGCCGACCTTCCTGACCATCGGATCGGCGGTCTGCCTCGGCGCGGTGTTCATCCTTGCGACCTACCACCTCTGGGCGCTGACGCTGGCCTTTGGGGTGGGCTTCATCGGGTTCACGCTCTGGTGGCTCTGGACGGGAACCTCCGAAATCCCCGAGCGCCCCGAGAAATACGCGGGCCGCGGCCTGACATTGCCGACCTATGCGCAGGGCAACCGAAGCCCCGGCTGGTGGGCCGTTTTCATCACGATGACCGGCGATCTGACGGCCTTCATGGGGCTCGTCTTCAGCTACTTCTTCTACTGGACCGCACTGCCGGATTTCTTCCCTTCGGCCGATCAGATCCCCGGCATCAGCTGGTTGCTGCTTGGCCTCGTCGGGCTTGTCGCGGGCTGGCTGATGACGGTGGCGGCGCGAAGGTTGCTGGGCGAGGGGCGGCGCGGCATGGCGGTCGGCCTGCTCTGCGGCTCGGTGCCGGTCGGCTTTGCAGGGCTGGGCGCGTGGTGTCTTGCGGCCTGGCAGGCGGGGCTTGATCCGACGGCGCAAAGCTTTGACGCCATGGTCTGGATGCTGATCCTCTGGATGGGGCTGCACTTGCTGCTGAACGCGCTGATGCAGCTCTACGTGGCGGCCCGCATCCTTGCGCGGATCTGCACGCCGGACTACCGCGCGGACCTGATGAACCTGACGCTCTTCACGCATTTCCTTGCGCTGACGGCGGTGGTGATCTTCGCACTTCTGGCGATCTTCCCGATGCTTATGGGGGCGGCATGACACGCGAGTCCGACAAGCAGCCCGGGGGCTACGGGCCGCCCGGCGATGCGCCCCGGCTGATCGGTCAGGGCTCGGTCTGGATCATGGTCGCGGCGCCGACGATCTGGGCCCTGCATTTCGTGGCAAGCTATACCTTCGCGGCCACCTGGTGCGCGAAGGCGGGTCCCTCGCTGGCCGAGCCGCGTTGGATCATTGCGATGATGGGCGTGATCTGCGTGGCGCTGATCGGCTGGCTGGCACTGCTGGCGGTGCGACGCTATGGCGGGGTCTTCGTGATCTTCGAGGAAATCACCGAGAGCTCGGAACGCGCGCGGGACCGTTTCATCGGACACGTGTCGCTGCTGCTGTGCATCCTTTCTGCGGTGGCGATCGTCTTCACGGCGCTGCCCGGCTTTTTCTTTTCCACATGTTGATGCGGCGCGCCCTTGCCCTGGTCCTGCTGGTGGCCCTTTGGCTGGGGCCGCTGCCGGGGTTGGCGACGGGATCCATGGTGCTGCACATGGTCCTCCACCTCGGGGTCACTGCCGTGGTGCCGCTGCTTTGGGCGCCGCGCCTGCCGGCGGGCGGCGGGCCGGTCGCCCTGATGCTGGGGGGCGTGGCCGAAATGATCGTGGTCTGGGGCTGGCACCTGCCGGGGCCGCATCTCTGGGCACGGCTGACCGACACGGGGCTGGTGTTCGAGCAGCTGTCGTTCCTGGGCGCCGGGATGCTGCTCTGGGCGAGCGTGCGCAGCGCCGGGGCTTTCGGCGGCGTGCTGGTGCTGCTGGCGACGACCATGCACATGACGCTGCTCGGGGCGCTGATCGGGCTCAGCCCGCGCGAGCTTTATGGCGGGATCTGCGCGGGACATCTCGGGCTGAGCGTCCTGCAGGAACAGCAGCTTGCCGGGGCGCTCATGGCGGGCGCGGGCGGCGCGATCTATCTTCTGGCGGCGCTGGGGCGGCTCGGCCGGATGCTGCAATTGACGGAGGCACGGGCATGAGGGGCTGGAAACGCTGGGCCGGGGCTGCTGTTGCGGCGCTTTTGGTCGGGGGAAATGCCTTCTACTGGTTGGGCGCCTACAACATCGCCGCCTCGCAGCCGCATCTGCCCGGCGTGGGCGAGGTGCTGCACCAGTATCTGCGCAACGTCATCCGGACGCGCGGCTGGGGCGTCGAGGTGCCCGAGCATGTGGATCTTGCCGACGCGGGGCTGATCCGGTTGGGCGCGGGGCACTTCGCCACCGGCTGCATGACCTGCCACGGGGCGCCGGGCATCCCGCGCAACCCGGTGGTCGAAGGCATGCAGCCCGAACCGCCGAGGCTGAGCGGCAGCTACGAGCCCGAGGAATACTGGTGGATCGCGCGGCACGGCTTCAAGTACACCGGCATGCCAGCCTGGGCCGGCGAGGGGCGTGACGACGAGCCCTGGGCCATGGCGGCCTTCCTGTCGCGCTACGAGAGCTTCGACAGGGCTGGTTTCGAGGAAGCGGCGTTTGGCGAGGTGGGCGGCTACGAAAGCGCCGGCGTCCGCTTTGGCGGGCTGCCCGGCGCCATTCCGCAGGAGCTTGGCTGCGCGCGATGCCACGGGGCGGACGGGCTGGGCCGTGATGGCACCGCGCCGAAGCTTGCGGGGCAGTCGGAGGACTGGCTTGTGCAGGTGCTGGGCGCCTATGCCGTCGGCCACCGGGAAAGCGGCTTCATGGAGCCGCTGGCGGCGCCGCTTTCTGATGAGACAATCGCCGCTATCGCGGCGCGCTATGCTGGGATGCAGGCCGACTGGCAGGGCGAGGCGCTGTCGATGGGTGATGCCGCACGCGGCGAGGATCTCGCCCGGCAGGGCAGCGAGCATGACGATATCGCGAGCTGCCTGTCTTGCCATGGCGACGGTGAGGAAGGACCGAAGCGCGCCGATACCCCGCGGATCGCGGGGCAGGACGGCTACTGGCTGGTCAACTGGCTGCACATGTATCGCGACGGCCCGGTGCCCACGACGCCGCGCGCGCACCTGATGGCGGCCGCGGCCCGGAACCTGAGCGATGCAGATATCCTCGACCTCGCGGCCTACCTCTCGCAGGCGGAGTAACCGGCGGCGGCTAAAGGCCGAGCATCCGCGGCAGGAAGAGCGTGAGCGCCGGCACGTAGGTCACCAGCATCAGGAAGCCGATCAGCAGCACGTAGAAGGGCAGCAGCGCCTTGATTGCCCTTTCGACCCGGACCTGCGCAACGCTGGCGCCGACGAAAAGGCCTGTTCCGACAGGCGGGGTGATCGTGCCGATGGCCAGGTTGAAGACGAGCACCACGCCGAAGTGTACCGGATCGACGCCGATCTGGTTGGTGATCGGCAGCATGATCGGCGTGAAGATCAGGATCGCCGGGCCGATGTCCATGAAGCAGCCGACGAATATCAGGATCACGTTGATGATCAGCAGGACCACGACCGGCTCGCTGGAGATCGCGAAGATCAGGTCGGTGATCGCCGCGGGGATTCCGGTGAAGGCCATCGCGAAGCTGAGCGCTGCCGATGCGGCCAGCAGCAGCATGATCGTGCCGGTGATCTGCGCGGTTTCCACGAGGAACTCCGGCAGGCGGGTGAGCGGCACGGTCCGGTGGATCGCGAAGGTCAGTAGCAGCGTGTAGAGGACGGCGATGCCCGAGGCCTCGACCGCGGTGAAGATGCCGCCCATGATGCCGCCTATGACGATCACGATGAGCAGCAGGCTGGGGATCGCGGAAAGCGTAGTCTCCCAGGCTTCGCGCATGGTGGGGCGCGGCTCGATCGGGTATCCGCGGCGCTTGGCGATCACGATCGACATGCCGGTCATGCCGAGTCCCCAGATGAGGCCAGCCACGCCGCCGGCCATGAAAAGGGCAGCGATCGAGGTGCCGCCCGAGACCAGAGAATAGATAATGAAGGCCGTCGTGGGTGGGATCAGCATGCCGGTCGGCGCCGAGGCGATGTTGACGGCGGCCGCGAAGCCACGGTCATAGCCGTCGCGCACCTGCATCGGGACAAGCACGCCGCCGATGGAGGTCGATGCTGCGATCGCCGAGCCCGAGATCGAACCGAAGAGCATGTTGCCCGCAATGTTGGTCTGCGCCAGCGAGCCCGGCACGCGCCCGGCGATGAGCTTTGCGAAGTTGACCAGCCGGATGGCGATGCCGCCCGAGTTCATCATGACGCCCGAGAGGATGAAGAAGGGAACCGCCAGCAGAGAAAAGCTGTCGAGGCTGCCCATCATCTTCTGCGCGGCGGTGAAGAGTGCCATGTCGAGCGGCACCACGAGCGTGACCGCAGCGAGCGATGCCGCCACGAGCGACACTGCGAGCGGGACCCCGAGGATGGCCATGAAGGCGAATACTGAAATGAGTATGAGGCTTGCTGGTCCGGCCATGGGTCAGTCTCCGGCCGCGATGAGCTTGTCGGCCTCGTCGGGTTGATCTCGCCGGTGTCGGACGAGATCGACCAGGTTGAGAAGGGAATAGGCCACGAACAGCGTGCCCGAGACCGGAAGCGATGCGTAGATCCAGGGCATCGGCAGGCGCAGGACGGCCGTTGTCTGGCCGTTGGCGATCTCCATCGCGCGCAGCCCGCCGGGGATCATCACTCCTCCCGCGAAAACGATGAAGGACACCGGCACGAGCATGGTCAGCGCCCGCCGCGCGGGACCGGGGACGAGATCGTGCAGCAGTTCGATCGACATGTGGGTGCCCTTGCCGCAGGAATAGGCCGCCCCCAGCAGGGACAGCCAGACCACCGACATACGGAGGATCTCCTCGGACGAGACCGAGGGCGAGTTGAGAGCGTAGCGGCTGAAGACCTGCCAGGCGAGCACGGCAACCATGCCGCCCAACAGGAGACTCATGACCGCACCGAGCGCCACGTCCAGTATGCGTCGCACGGTTTTCAAGGATCAGGACCCCGAGCCATCAGCCTTGGCGCGGATCTGGTCCACCAGCGCTGACATCTCGTCCGAGACCTCTTCGAAGATGGGCTGGACCGCGTCCTGGAAGGGCGCCTTGTCGACCTCGTGATACTCGATGTCGAAGTTTTCCTGTGCCGTCGCGCGCTCGGCTTCGACGGCCTCGGCCCAGAGTTCTTTGTGGTAGGCGGTCGATTCCGCGGCGGCCTCGCGCACGGCCTGCTGATGCTCTTCGCTCAGCCGGTTGAGCGTCGAGGTGGAGATGAGCACAACGTCCGGGATGCGGGTGTGCTCGTCGAAGCTCATGTGATCGACGACCTCGCCGTGGCGGGCGACGGTGACGGCAAAGATGTTGTTCTCGGCGCCGTCGAGGATGCCCTGCTGGATCGCGGTGTAGACCTCGTCCTGGCCCATGGCGATGGGCGAGCCGCCCAGCAGCTCGACCATGCGGATCGAGGTCGGGCTTTGCATGACACGGATCTTCTTGCCCTCAAGATCCTCGACGCCGAGAACCGGGTCGCCCTTCACGTAGAAGCTGCGCGCACCGCTGTCGTAGTAGGTGAGACCGACCATGCCCTGGCCCTCGGTCGAGGTGTAGACCGGGTCCATGATCTCGGCGTCGTCCAGGACGCTGTAGTAGTGATCGGTGTCGTCGAAGAGATAGGGCAGCGAGAATGTGCCGTAGATCGGCGAGAAGCTCTCCATGAGGCCGCTCGAGACCTTGGTCATATCCAGCAGGCCTGCCTGCACCTGTTCGACGAGCTCGCGCTCGCCGCCAAGCTGGCTGTCGGGGAAATACTGGACCGTCAGCTCGCCGTCGGTCTTTTCCTCCAGCAACTCGCCGAAGCGGGCCATGGCTTCCTTCGTCGGCGTCGCGTTCTGCGCATAGGCGAACCGCAGCGTGTCTGCCTGGGCAAGCGCGGTGCTGGCCAGAAGCCCGGCGAGGGCAAAAGTCGTGATCCGTGTCATAAGGTTCTCCTCCCTTGGATACGTCGTCAGATGTAGGTTCTCAGGTGTTCCGCGAGGCAGAACATCGCCATCGCCTGCCCGTAGGGCATGGAGGTCAGCTTGATCTGCCGGTAGAAATCGAGGTCATCGCCCATCGCGGTGCCGAACGAGACATTCAGCAGCTCGCCCTCTGGGCTGATGTTGTCGACCACGCCCTTGACGGCGCGCTCGGCGGTTTCGCGGTATTCCTCCCCGATGTAACGCTTGCGCACGGCTTTCGTGAGCCCGTAGCCGAAGCCCGCGGTGGCCGAGGCCTCGAGATAGCTGCCGGGATCGTCGAGCAGCGTGTGCCAGAGGCCGCTGTCGTGCTGGCTGTCCTTCAGCGCCGCGGCCTGGCGTTCCAGCAGGGCGATCAGGTGACGGCGCACCGGGTCGCCAGCTGGCAGGTCGAGCATGTCGATGAACTCGGGGATGACGATGGTCACCCAGGAGTTGCCCCGCGCCCAGAGCGCGCGGGCGAAGTTGTGGTTGCCGTCGAAGGTCCAGCCGTGGAACCAGAGCCCGCTGTGCGTGTCCATGAGGTACTGCGCATGGGTCAGGAACTGGAACTTGGCCTCGTCCACGAAGTCGGGACGGTCGAGCAGGAGCCCGATCTTGGCCAGGGGCATCACGCTCATCATCAGCGTGTCGTCCCACATCTGCTGGTCGTTGACGCTGTTGTAGACGATGTGCTGAAGGCCGCCGTCGCGGACGCGGGGCATCTCGTGCATGACCCATTCGGCCCAGCGTTCGAGATAGGGCCGCCAGGTCGGGCGCGGATCGCGTTCGTAGAGATGCGCCAGCGTCAGGAAGGGAGCAACGGTGTTGATGTTCTTTGTCGGCGTGCCCTCGGCCAGGCGTGCATCGAACCACTCGTGGATGATCTCCATCGCGCGGGCATTGCCGGTCAGCTCCCAGTACTTGAAAAGCCCGTAGAGCCCGATGCCGTGCGTCCATTCCCAGCCGGCCCAGCCCTTGGTGTCGATGACGCGGCCGTCTTCGAGCCGCAGGAGAAACTCGCCGGTGGTGTCCTCGATGGCGACGAGATTCTCGGCCAGTCGGTCGATGAGCTCGCAGGTCTCGCTGCGCGAGATGAAATGGTCCGGTTGCCGCAGAAGCGGATGCATGTGGTCTCCTCCCTCGCACCGATATTTTCGGAACGCCGTTTCGAAAATAAGGAAGCACACCCTGTCGCCGGGATCAAGCGGTCTCTCGGTTTCGGCTGAAATACTCCGAAGCCACTGCATCAGAAAGAGTTTTGCCTTCCGTGGCTGTCTTGTTGACTTCATCGTGACGAAAAAACAGAATGGTGTTCTGAAAAAATCGGGAAGCAGTGATGGCGACCACCACCGGCAAATCAGACAACGTCGCATCCGTGATGAAGGTCATTTCGGTGCTCGAGACGCTCTCGGACGAGCGCGAGGCGGCGCTTGCCACGATCGCGCAGCGGGCGATGACCTCCAAGAGCACGACGCACCGACTCTTGCAGACGATGGTAGATCTTGGCTACGTCGAACAGGACCCGCAGTCTGAGCGATACAGCCTGACGCTCAAGCTTTTCAGTGTCGCCGTCCATGCGCTCAACACCGAAACCGACCTGCTACGGGTGGCCGACCGCGGAATGGGGCGGCTGTCGCGGGCGACCGGCGAATCGATCAACTTGGGTGTTCTGGACGAACACGACAACCGTGTCGTCTACGTGCATGCCCGTCCTTCCGCCTACAATCTCTCGATGAAAAGCACCATCGGCCAGCGCAATCCGCTTTTCAGTACGTCGCTCGGCAAGGCACTACTCGCCTTTCGCAGCCCGGAGGAGGTCGACGAGCGGATCGCCGCAATGACCTTCAAGCAGTTCGCGCCGAACACCATTACTGATGCTGACGCACTGCGTGAGCAGCTTGCCGTAACGCGAGAACGCGGATTCGCCGAGGAAATCGAAGAGAGCGAAGCCGGCGTGCGCTGCATGGCGGTGCCGATCCTCGATCACCTCGGCAAGTCGATGGCGGCAATCTCGATGTCGTTTCCCCTGTTTCGCTTCGAGGAAAGCCGGCGTAGCGAATACGCGGGACTTCTTCTGGACGTGGGGCGGGAGATTTCGGAGCAGATGGGCTACTCCGGCCAGAAAATCGCCTGACGCCATGGTTGCGCGGCTGCGGCAATGAAAAGGGCGGCCCGCGTGGCCGCCCTTAATGCAACCAGGAATATCTTTGGCCGATTCAGGCCCGGCGACGGCGCCGCAAGGCTGCGAGGCTGCCGAGGCCGAAGATCCCAAGGAGGCCGGCGGCGGGAAGCGGCACGGCGGAAATCTCGCCGAAGCCATCGGCGCCGCTCAAGCCCGAGGCCTTGCCTGGGTCATTCCAGCTGAAGACGTTGTTCGCGGTATTGTTCTTGATCAGGACGTAGCGCGGATCCTTGCCACCCCAGGCGAGGTAGTATTCCGACGAGCCGGACCAGCCACCGTCCTCGTCCTTGAAGTTGGCAAGTTTGGGGGCGCTGAAATCGGTGTCCGAAGATTCGGACTGTCCGGCATAGGTCGTGCCGAGGATGTTGTTCACGAAACTCAGGCGATTGGCGTTGCTGTTGCTGTTGCCGATCTTGCCATAGGAGGCGCTCACCCAGTTACCGCCCTCAGCGTTGAAGTCGTCGATCGACAGATCCCAGAATTCGCAGGAGCCTGTGCAGGTGATATCGACAGACTTGGTGCCGGTGCTGACGATGGCGGCGGAAGCGCCGGAGACTAGGGAAGCGGTCGTGACCGCAGCAATCGCGAGCGTTTTCAGGCTGGACATCGGGAAATCCTCGATACGTGGCTAAACTGGGGCGATGACACTTTGTCGCCAATTTTCACCCATGGATGAATATTATCTTAACGTCAATGAATTGTGGCGAGAATGGCCCGATTTGCATCCATGGGTTGTGTCTCGCCTGATGGAATTGGATTTTCAGCATCCGATGCGTGTATCAGGCGAACAAAGGCGCCCGGTCTGCGCCGTTGGAGGCGCGATCCGGGCGCTGTGTCCTGTTTGTGTCTCTGGCGTGTCGGCCAGAGGGCGTCATGATTCGAGGCCGGGGCCTAGATGTCGAAGGTGGACGGCAGCACGACCATGTCGCGTATCGTGACATTGCGCGGCCGGGATAGCGCAAAAATGGCGGCGTCGGCCACTTCGCTTGGATCGAGCAGGGCGCCGGCCTCCTTGGCCTTGCGCAGGTTCTCCTCGGGCCAGTCGGCCAGGAGGGCGGAGGCGACGGGCCCGGGAGAAACCTGCCCAACGCGAACACCGTGAGGCAGCATCTGGCGGCGCATGATCTGCACGAAGCTGGTCATCGCCCACTTCGAGGCCGAGTAGACCGGCTCCCACGGGATGGCCGAGTGCCCCGCGACCGAGCAGGTCACGAGGATGTCGCCGCTGCCGCGTTCGGTCATGTGCGGGATCACCGCATGCACGTTCTTCATCACCGCGTTGACGTTGAGGTTCAGCATGCGGTCTATGGTGGCGGGATTGGTCTCGCTCAGGTCGCCGCCAATGTAGCTGCCTGCGTTGCAATGGAGGATGTCGATGCGGCCGGTGCGTTCCAGGATCTCTGGCACCATGGCGTCGCAGCTTTCTGCGTCGAGCAGATCGGTGACCTGGGCAAGGCAGTTTTTGCCGAGTTCCGCAGTCAGCCGGTCGAGCGCGGCCTTGTCGCGGTCGACGAGGACGACTGTGGCGCCCCCTTCGAGCAGGGCCCGGCCTGTGGCCAGCCCGATGCCCGATGCGCCGCCGGTGATCGCGGCGACCTTTCCTTCGAATGCGAGTGCCATGGGGTCCTCCTCCCTTGTGGCTCGTGAGTGTCAGACGGCGAGAAAGCCGCCGTCGACGGGCAGTACGGCACCGCTGACCATGGCGCTGTCCTCCGAAAGCAGCGCGGCGATGGCTGTGGCGACGTGATCGACCTCGGCAAATCGGCCCGAGGGATGGCGGACCATCATCGGTTCGGACTTGGCGGGGTCGCTCCATGCGGCGGCGGCCAGTTCGGTCATGGTGATGGTGGGGGCCACGCAGTTGACCCGGATGCCGTGCGGACCGAGCTCGCGTGCCATGACGCGGCTTGCCCCCTCGAGGCCGGCCTTGGACGCCGCGTAGCAGAGGTGTTCCGGAAAGCCGCGGTGCCCGGCGATGGAGGTCACGTTGACTATGGCGCCACCGCCGCCAGCGGCGATGCGGGCTCGTGCGAAGGCCTGCGCGCAGATCAGCGCGGCGCGCAGATTGATGCCCATGACCGCCTCGTAGCCCTCCTCGGTCATGTCGAGCACCGATTCCAGCACGTTGATCCCGGCACAGTTGACGAGAAACTCGGCCGGGCCCGCCTGCTCCATGGCGGCGCGGGCGGTAGCACTATCGGCAAGGTCGACAGCGATGACGCGCGCGCCTGTCTCGGCGGCGAGGCTGTCGAGGTCGGCGCGGGTGCGAGCAATCGCCACCACCCGCGCGCCGCGTTTGGCCAGCAGCGTCGCCGTGGCGCGGCCGATGCCCTTGCCGGCGCCGGTGACGATGGCGGTGCGGCCTTCGAAGTCGCTTGTCATGGGTCTCCTCCCTGGTCGGCAAGCAGCAGTTCGGCGGTGACGTCGTCGGTCACCAACGTATCGATGAGGCCGGCGCGTGCGGCGGCCCGGATGATCGGGGCCTTGTGCTGGCCGGCGGCGGCCATGATTTTGAGCGGCACGCGCGCGACGACATCGGTCGAGACGCCGATGGCGCGCCCGTCGATGGGGTGATCGATGGGCTGCCCTTCGGCATCGAGAAAACGGCCCAGCACGTCGCCGATGGCGCCGGCAGCGATCAGCTCCTCCGAGCTGACCTCGCCCGGCAGGCCGTTGGCCACGAGGAAGGATTTCTCGGAGACATCGCTTGCCGTGAGGATTGCAGCGTCGAGGTCCTCGAACTTGTCGAAATGGGCGCGGAAAAGGTCCTGCCCGAGGAAGGCCTCGCGGTCGACGCCTTCGGACAGGTAGACCGGCGCGGTCAGCAGCGAATACTGCGCGCCGAGCTTGCCGGCGAGGCCGGACGCGATGGAAAAGGCGTTGAAGGACGCGCCGCGCGAGGTGCCGCCGAGCATGGAGACCACCTCGAGATCCGGGTGGTCCAAGTTCGGCAGGCGGCGCATGGCGCTTTCGAGTGTGAGGCCCCAGGACACGCCGAGCCGCTTCCAGCCGCCGTCGCGCAGCGCCTCGACCAGGTAGCTTGCCAACGCGGCGCCCACGGGGGTGTGGTAGTCGTAACTGTCTCGGCTGGCGGGTGCCACGAGAACCTTCGCGACGCCGAGGTGGCTGCGCAGCCGGTCCTGAAGTTCCACGCGGGGCAGGAAGGGCGAGTCGAGTTCGATCCGAACCATGCCGCGGGCGCGGGCCTTCTGGATCGCCTGGTTCACGCGCAGGCGCGTCACTCCCATCATCCGCGCGACCTCGGCCTGCGTCATTTCGTTGATGAAGTAGTGCCAGCAGACCTCGCAGATGAAGGCGTCGCTGTCGTCCTGTTGCTCGCGCGGCATGTGTCTCTGGGCCCTCCGTGCGGCGCGTTGGGGCGCCTCCTTCAAGGGATGTGCCATCATATACAGATGTCACGCAATACGAACATGTGAAAATATTCAGTTGATCAGATTCAGATACATATGTAATTTCATGCCACGGGGATGTGCGCGGCCGGAGGACCTGGTGCCGGCGCATCGCTGCCAACTCTGTGGGAGGAGCTCATGAAGATCGCATTCCGGGCGGGCGCTTCGGCGCTTGCGCTGTCCATGGCCGCCGGACTGGCAACGGCGCAGGACATCACTATCGAGGACGCCGACTGGTGGTCCGAGGCGGGTACCAAGTTCGACGGCGTGACGCTGCGTGGCGTGACCGAGTCGACGCCGCCGTCCAATTTCGTCAGCGACGTTCTGGCCCCGAAGTTCGAGGAGCTGACCGGCATCCGTGTCGATGTCGAGACGACCTCGTGGGACCAGATGTACGACAAGGCCATCAAGGACATGGAGGCCGGCACCGGTATCTACGACATGGTCTATA
The DNA here is from genome assembly GCF_003054175.1 of Allosediminivita pacifica. Classification (GTDB taxonomy): domain Bacteria; phylum Pseudomonadota; class Alphaproteobacteria; order Rhodobacterales; family Rhodobacteraceae; genus Allosediminivita; species Allosediminivita pacifica. Next base: position 50,079 of record NZ_QBKN01000027.1, on the reverse strand, counting down.
TCGAGCAGGATATCGTCTATGCCTACCTGGCGCGCGACTTCCTGGTGAACATCACCGAGGCGCTGGAAGAGCATCCCGAGCTGAAGGCGCCCAACTACGAGGAGGCGAATTTCACCAGCTTCGCCGACAACTTCCGCGGGGCCGAGGACGGTGATCTTTACGGCCTGCCGATGGAAGCCTTCATCAAGATCTATCTCTACCGGAAGGATCTTTTCGAAGATCCCGAGATCCAGGCCGCCTTCAAGGAAGAAACCGGCCACGACCTCAAACCCGCGACGACGCACGAGGAATACTCCGAGATCGCCCGGTTCTTCACGGCCTATGGCGAAGAAAACGACATGGATCTCTGGGGGACCACGGCGCAGGCCCATACCGGGCACCCCGCCTCGTGGTACGAGTATTTCGAGTCTGTGGCGCCCACCTACGGCGTCTACGACTGGGGCATCAATCCCGACGAGAACTATGCCGCGAGCGTCGAGAACGGCGGCGAGATGAACTCGGACGCCGCGAAAGAGGCGCTGACCTGGTGGCTGTCGATGCGGGATCTCGCGCCGCCTGAATCGGTGCAGTCGACCTGGACCGAGGTCGCCACGACCTTTGCCGCGGGCCGCGTCGCGCAGGGACTGGTCTACGGCGAGAACGCCGCCTGGATTGCCGCCGATGATACCAAGTCGCGTGTGGTGGGCAACGTGGGCGTCGCCCTGCCGCCGCTGGAAGACGGCGTGATGGAAGCTGCCGAGAGTGGCGAGGGCTACATCGGCTACTACGACGGCGGCGCCTTCGGCCTGCCGACAACCTCCAAGAATCAGGATGCCGCGCTGCTGTTCCTTCAGTTCATGGCCCTGCCCGAGGTGCAGGAGGAATGGGCGATGGCTTCGCGGATCACGCTGACCTCGACCTATGACGCGCCGAAGGTGAAGGAGCTCGACGAGGAACTGGGCGGTTACTACTCGATGCTTCGCGACCAGGGCTACCTGTTCAAGGGTGCACCGGAATACCCGTTCCACCGGCAGGTGCTCGAGGCGACGGCGCCGACCTTCTACTCGATCCTCACCGGGGACACCGGCGTCGACGAGGGGCTCGACGAGATGGCCCGCATCGCCGAGGAGGAACTGACCACCCTCGGCTACCGCCAATAGGCCAGGCAGTCAGGGCGCGCCGTCCCCTCCCGTTCGGCACGCCAGTCGCCCCGGCGCAATCGCGCCAAGGTCGCGCCGGGGCACCTTTCAAGAAAGGTCGCGACAATGCACTCCAACAGGCTGGGGTGGTGGCTTCTTGCGCCAACGCTCCTGGTTCTCTTTCTCTTCGGCGCGGTGCCGTTCTTCTACGTGGTGTGGCTGTCGTTCCACCAGTGGAACCCCTTCGCGGTGAACCCCGAGATCATCTACACCGGCGCCGACAACTTTCGCCGGCTGGTCTTCGACAGCGGCTTCCTGGCCTCGCTCGGGGTGACGGTCGCCTTCGTGGTCTTCGCGGTGCTGACCGAACTGATCGTGGGCTACTTGCTGGCCACGGCCTTCATGAAGGACTTCCCCGGCAAGGCGATCTTCCGCACGATCCACACCCTGCCGCTGATCATGGCGCCGATCATCGTCGGTTCGATCTGGAAGCTGATGACGACGCCCTCGATCGGGATCATTCCGCATCTGCTGGACGAATGGATCGGGTACGACCTGAACATCGGACAATCTGCGCTGGCGGCCTTTACGGTGACGGTGATCATGGACGTCTGGCACTGGACTCCGCTGGTCACGCTGACGCTGATCGCGGCGCTGGTGTCGCTGCCCGCCGATCCCTTCGAGCAGGCGCAGATCGACGGCGCCGGCAAGCGGCAGATCTTCTGGCACATCACGCTGCCGATGATTGCGCCAGCAGTGGTGGCCACGGTCTTTATCCGGCTGATGGACGCGCTGCGCACCGTGGACGAGGTGCTGATGCTGACCGGTGGCGGGCCGGGATCGGCGACGCGATATCTGGGCGTGCACATCTTCAAGGAGGTCTTCCCGAAGACGAACTACGGCTACGGATCGGCCATCTCCGTGATCGTCCTCTACCTGACCATTGTCGTTTGCTGGTTGCTCTATGTCGGCATGCTGGCACCCCGGACCAAGAAGTGAGGGCACGGACATGAAAAAGGGCAATCCCTGGCTTCGGACACTGTTCTGGATCTTCATCAGCTTCCTGACGCTGTTCCCGATCTACTGGCTTTTCGTGATCTCGGTGAAACCGGCGGTGGACCTCTTCTCGACCCCCGACATCATCCTGAAGAGCGCCTATTGGCAGAACTACGTGGATGTCTGGACCGACCGGACGCTGCGCGGCTACATGCTGAACTCGCTCATCATCTCGTCGGGCAACGCGCTGCTCTGCACGGGGCTTGGCTTCTTCGCCTGCTACGCGCTGACGCGCTTCGATCTGGGCGGGAAGGAGTCGATCTTCTTCTGGACCATCACCAACCGGATGGCGCCGCCGGCCGTGTTCCTGCTGCCGCTCTTCCTGCTGATGACCCAGGTCTACCGGGTGGGGGATTTCACGCTGCTCGACACGCGGATCGGGATGATCCTGGTCTATTGCACCTTCAACCTGCCCTTCGCGATCTGGACCCTGCGGCCGACGCTCGACGGCATCCCGCGCGAGCTGGACGAGGCGGCCTATGTGGATGGCGCGTCGAGCTGGAAGGTGATCTCGGAAGTGGTCTTCCCGCTGTGCCGCCCGGGCCTCGCGGTGACGCTGATCCTGACCTGGGTCTTTGCCTGGAACGAATACCTGCTGGCCGCGACGCTCACCAATTTCAACGCCCGAACGCTGACCACCGGCCTGTCGGAATACGTGACCACCACCGGGACGGAGTGGGGGATCATGGCGGCGATCTCGGTCTTTACCCTGATCCCGGCGCTGATCGTCTTCACCATGGTGCAGCGTCACATCGTGACGGGGCTCACCTTCGGCGCCGTGAAAGGCTGATGCGATGACACAGACTGACGACGAGCCCATCGACATCCTCGAGGACGACGCTCCGCCACCGCCGGCCCCGGCCCACGGGTTCCTGCCGATCGAGACGAACTGGTTCGACCGGCTGTTCATCTCGCTCGTGATCTGGGTCGCGATCTGCCTTGTCTGGCTGCGTTTCATCGAACCGCTGGGCGCGGATCTCTACATCGCGCACGGCGTCTCGGTCGCGCTGGGCCTCTACATAATCTGGAAGGGATAAACGGATGAAGTCGCTCGTCCTTGAGCAAAAACACGAACTGTCGCTGCGCGACTTTCCCCAGATCGACCGCGAGGAGGAAGTTCTGGGCCCGCGCGAGGTTCGGATCAAACTGCACACGGTCGGGATCTGCGGGTCGGACGTGCATTACTACACTCACGGTCGCATCGGTCCCTTTGTCGTCACCGAACCCATGATCCTCGGGCACGAGGCATCGGGGACCGTGATCGAGATTGGCGACGAGGTCACGACGCTTGCGGTGGGCGACCGGGTCTGCGCCGAGCCGGGCATTCCCGATCCCAATTCGCGCGCGACGCGGCTGGGCATCTACAACGTGGACCCGGCCGTGCGCTTCTGGGCCACGCCGCCGGTCCACGGCATCCTGCGGCCCACCTGCGTGCACCCCGAGGCCTTCACCTTCAAGCTGCCCGACGCGGTGAGCTTTGCGGAGGCGGCCATGGTGGAGCCGCTGGCGGTGGGCGTGCACGCGGCCACCAAGGCGCGGGTCAAGCCAGGCGACATCGGCGTGGTGATGGGGGCGGGGCCCATTGGGCTTGTCACGGCGCTTTCTGCCCTCGCGGCTGGCTGCGCGCGGGTCTACGTGACCGACCTGGCAGAAAAGAAGCTCGAGATCGCAGCCTCGCTGAGCCCGGCCATCGTGCCGGTCAACGTGGGGCGCGAGACCCTTGCCGAACGGGTGCTGGCCGAAACCGACGGCTGGGGCGCGGACGTGGTCTGGGAGGCGACGGGATCGCCCAAGGCCGCTGCGGGGGTGTTCGAGCCACTGGCGCCGGGCGGCTGCGTGACGCTGATCGGCGGACAGCCCGATCCGATCAGCTACGACGCGGGCGCGGCCATGGTGCGCGAAGCTCGGGTCGAGAACATCTTTCGCTATGCCCATGTCTTCCCGCGTTGCCTGGCCATGCTGGCCTCGGGCGCGATCGACGTGAAGCCGCTCATCACCCGCACCTTTGCCTTCGACGACAGCGTGGCGGCCTTCGAGCGGGCCGCCGAGGCGCCGCCGGAGGATGTGAAGATGCAGATCGAACTGCCACAGTAGACGAGGAATACCTTCCATGGCCGACGTGAAGATCGACAATGTCATCAAGCGCTACGGTGCCGTGCAGGTCATGCACGGCGTCTCGGTGGATATCGAGGACGGCGAGTTCGTGGTGCTGGTGGGCCCCTCGGGCTGCGGCAAGTCCACGCTGCTGAGGATGCTGGCCGGGCTCGAGGAGATTTCGGACGGGACGGTGTCCATCGGCGGGCGCGTGGTCAACGACGTGCTTCCCAAGGAGCGCGACATCGCCATGGTTTTTCAGAGCTACGCGCTCTACCCGCACAAGACGGTCTTCGACAATATCGGCTTTCCGCTGAAGATGGCGCAGCGGTCCAAGGACGAGATCCGCGAGAAGGTCGAGCACGCAGCGGGCATCCTCGACCTGACCAAGTATCTCAAGCGCTTTCCGAAGGAGCTTTCGGGCGGTCAGCGGCAGCGGGTGGCCATGGGGCGCGCCATCGTGCGCGATCCGCAGGTGTTCCTGTTCGACGAGCCGCTGTCAAACCTCGATGCCAAGCTGCGCGTGACCATGCGCGTCGAGATCAAGGAGTTGCACCAGCGGCTCGGGACCACCATCGTCTATGTCACACACGACCAGATCGAGGCCATGACCATGGCCGACAAGATCGTCGTGATGCGCGATGGCCGGGTGGAGCAGATCGGATCGCCGCTGGATCTCTACGACCATCCCGCCAATGTCTTCGTCGCAGGCTTCATCGGCTCCCCCTCGATGAATTTCCTGCACGGGCGCATCGCCTCGGAAGGCGAGGCGCAGCGCTTTGTTTCGGACAGCGGGCTGACCCTTCCGGTGCCGGCGGGGCGCGCGGCGGACGGGCAGGCCGTGACCTACGGCATCCGGCCCGAGGACATCGCCATCGGCGAGGGCGGCGTGCCGGTGCAGGTGGTCGTGGTGGAGCCCACGGGATCCGAGACACAGGTCTTTGCCCGGTCCGGAAAGGACCTGATCGATGCCATCGTGAAGGAGCGGCTTTCGGCCCGGCCCGGGCAGGAGATCGGGTTCGTCATCGACCCGGCGAAGGTGCATCTCTTCGACCGGGACAGCGAACAGCACCTGTGACCGGCACCGGACGGATCGAGGCGGTCATCTTCGACCTCGACGGCTGCCTCGTGGACAGCGAACCGCATGCACTCGAGGCGATTGCCGCCGAGATGCGTGCGGAGGGGATCGTGGATGCGCGAGCCGAGGAGATCGGACGCGACTACCTCGGGGTCTCCATGACCGATCTCTGCCGCGACATCGCGCGGCGTCTGGGGCGGGAGGTGCCCGGCGATTTCGTCGAACGTGTGGAGAGGCGGTTGTTCGAGGTCTACGAGCGGCGGTTGCGACGGATCGATGGGGCGCTGGGCCTATTAGACCGTTTGGAGGCCGCGGGCGTGGCAATAGCCATTGCCACCGGCGGCTCGATCCGGCGCATGACCGAGACGCTGCGCATCGGCGGTCTCTCCGAGCGTTTCGAGGGCCGCGCCTTTTCGGCCGAACTTGTGCCGCGCGGCAAGCCCGCGCCCGACGTCTTCCTGCTTGCGGCAGAAGGTCTGGGCGTCTCGCCGGGCCGGTGTGCCGTGCTAGAGGATTCGCCGCATGGTATTGCCGGGGCGTTTGCAGGGGGGATGAGACCGGTGGGCTTTGTCGGCGGCAGCCATCTCGACCCGATCCGAGACGTGCACAGATCAAGGTTGATCGATGCTGGTGCCGTCGAAGTGGTGGAGACCTTGGGCGCGGCCGATGCCGCGCTGACCGTGGGCCGGTAGGAGAGAAAAGCGCCGGCCCGTCCGGGCCGACGCTTCATGGCAGTGGCATGGTCCTTGAGAGATATGCTCAGGCGGCGCGGCCCGTGACACGTGTCTGGCGGCGCACTTGCGAGGAACCTGTCTCGACCGGCGCGATACCTTGGAGGAGGGGCGCAGCGGGACGCCGTTCCGCGCGCACGGCGCTGCCGATAGCCTTGCGCTCGTGGATCGAAGGTTGCGACTGAGAGGGTAATATCCGTGTCCGGGCGAGACTGCCTTCGGTTGTAACGCTTCCGGACGCGGCGAGGCTCGAGGCTACGGCTGCGATGAGGACGACGACGGCGGCGTGGCGGAGGCGGTATGAGGGGCCACGGAGCGGTTGGTAAACGGAAATCATGGTCATGGGAGGAATCCCTTTCTGGAAATGTGGAGTTTGAAGATCCGGACCTGACGGAGCCGGGCACCGAGGGGTGCCGGTCCGGACCGGCCATGGCAGCCGTATGGGGGAGGGCCGTGGCCGGTAGCGTTCGGCGGGCGTTATTTCCGCGTTAAATGCGCTGCTGCCGTGCCCGAACACGTTTACAAGCATCGCGGCGTTCCGAATGATCGGAGGCGATGGTCGCCGCGATCCCCCGGCGCCGCGATGTGCCAGGAAGGATGCGTTCCATGACCTCAGACCCGCTCCAGTCCGAGCCGCTGGAAATCCGCATCCGTCATGTGCGCGCGGTGGACGCGCCGAGTATCGCCGAGATCATGAACGCGCGACACGTCAATCTCGGCACGCAGCGGTTTCCGTATCATCCAGATACAAGCATCGCGTCGCGGATTGCCGACGATCCGGCCAAGTTCAAGCTGGTGGCCGAGATGGGTGGCCGCATAGCGGGCTACGGGGAACTGGAGACCTGGCCGGATCGGCCGCGCTTGCGGCACGGGGCCGAAATCGACATGGTGGCGACGCATCCCGATTTCAGAGGGTTCGGCATCGGTGCGGCGCTGCTGGGGGAAATGATCGACCTCGCGGACCGTTGGCTGCAGGTGAGCCGACTGCAGCTTTTTGTCTGGGACGGTAACGCACGTGCCATCGCGCTTTATGAACGGTTCGGCTTCGTCACCGAGGGGCGTCTGCGCAAGTTCGTCTTCGTCGATGGGCAATATCGCGATGCCTTCATCATGGCGCGGCTTCTGCAGGACGCTCGCTGACCCGGCGCCTAGACCGTACCCGACAGCCTTGCGAGCATACGGTCCGGCGTCGCGCCCGGCGGCAGGCTGCCGGTGCGGAGGCCTTCGGACCGGGTGATCCGGTCAGCGCGGGAAAGTAGTTGTGCAGCCTTGTCCGGATCCTTGTCTTGCAGCAGCCGGGACATGGTTCGGAGGATTTTCTCAATCACCATGGGCATTCCGATGGCCTCGGCCTCCTCCAGCACACAGGCGAGTTCGGGCAGTGCGTCCTCCGCGCAGGCCAGCGCGGCACGCGCCTTGATCCGGGCTATCCTGAGCAGCCCGTCGCCCGGGGCCTCGAGCAGGCGACGCAAGGCAGCAGCGCCCCGCGCATGGTCATCCGAGCCGAGTTGCAGTTCCCCGATCTCGGCCTCGGCCCAGGCGATATACGCGGGCAGTTCCGCTTGATCTGCGATCCCGGCTGCGGTTTCGAAGGCACGTATTGCCGCCTCCTTGGCCCCCAGTTGGGCGCAGGTCTCGCTCAAGGCGCGGCTTGCGATGTAGCGATCGACCGGGCGCGACGTCTCGCAAGCCGTTTCGGCGGCAGCGATGGCGCTGTCCCACGCCGCATTGCCCGAGCCAAGCGCCGCGTTGGCGCGGGCCAAATGGTAGTGCAGCATCACGTGGCGCGTCACGAGAAGCCCGTTTCGGGCGTCGCGCCGGTCGTCCCAGGCGGAGCGATGCGGGTGGATGGCGTCAAGCGCGGCGCGCATCCGGCCCCGCAGTGACTGCGTCTGGCAACGCGCGAGGGAGATTTCGGCGACGAGGTCGTCCTCACCGGCGCGCCGGGCAGCGGCTTCGCCTCGGTCGCAGTATTCGAGCCCGAGATCTGCCTTGCCGTCATCCGCATGAATGTAGGCACGCTGGATGCAGATCTCGGCGAGGCGCCTGTCATCCTCGAGTTCACGCGCGATTTCTTCGGCGCGCTCCAGCCCCTCGACCATGCGGGCCCTTTCCCGGAGCGGCCAGAGCAGGGGGCGGCGCCACGCAAGAATATCCGCCTCGCGCCGACGGTTGTCCACGCCCGGCGGCGCGGCCTTGATGGCACGCAGCGCAAGTTCGGTCATGCGGAATGCTGCGGCGTAGGCGGACCTGCGGGCGGCATCCTGCGCGGCCTCCGAGGCAAGGTCGATCGCACGGTCGAAGAGCCCGCCCTCGAAGGCGTGCAGGGCAAGTTCGGCCGCCAGGTCACCGCCGGTCGCTGGGGCTTCTCGGTCGTGCAGGGCCATAACGCCCGCGTGGAGTTCAGCCCGCCGACGCTGGGGGATGCCGTGATAGGCCGCGTCCTGCACAAGTGCATGGCGGAAGGCGAAGACCCGCTGCGGATAGCTGCGGATCCTGTAGAGCAGATCGGCGTTGGCGAGTTCCGAGAGGGCCGCCTCGAAGGCGTCGCGACGTAGCTCTGAAAGGTCTTGCAGCGCGGTTTCGGAAGGTGTGGCGCCCAGAACAGCAGCGGCGTCGAGAACGCGGCGCGCGGCGGTGTCGAGCGTGTCCATCCGGTGCGAGAGAAGACCGCGCAGGGCCATGGGGACGGGGTCGTGGGCCCCCGGAATCTGAGCGGATTCCAGGCTTGTCTCGGTTTCGCCGGCATTGATGGCCCGGGACAGTTCCTCGAGGAAGAGCGGGATGCCGCCCCCCCGCGACAGGACCGACCTGCGGGTCGTCTCGGGGATCGACGAGGCGCCGAGGATCACGGCCGCGCACCGGTCGTCCAGCGGACGCAGGTCGATCTGCCGAACGTGCGGCTGGTCGCTCCATGTCTCGACCACGCTGGGTCGCTGGGTAATCAGGATCATGGGCCCCGCCGCGCCTTGTTTGCGAACCATCAGGTCGAGCAACATGCGTCCGTCTTCGTCGGCCCAATGGGCATCTTCAACCAGCAGCATGCCGTTGCGACCGCAGGTTGCCTCTGCCAGCACGATGATGGCCTCGGCCAGGTCCTGAAAGCGGCGGCCGCGGGGGAGGGCGAGCCAAGCGTTGCCGCTCTCTTCTGGCGCGAGGATGGCACGGAGCGGGGCCTCCAGATCGGCGGGGAGGGAGAGCCCAGCGAGTGTCGTCGGCAGGTGAGCCGCTGCGTCGGAAACCTCTCCGCTGCCCAGAAGGGCTTTCAGGGCCTGCCGAAACCGCGTGAGGCCGCCGCCGGTCTCGCCGCGTGCGAACTGGACACGGATCATTCCGTCGGGCTTGGCGAGCCTGTGAAATTCGTAGGCAAGGCGGGATTTGCCGATGCCGGGTTCGCCAGTGATGAGCGCGATGCGCCGCCCATCCTGCTGCAGCACCTCGACCAGAGCGGCACATTCCGCATCCCTCCCGCAGAAGGGACTGAGCCCCCGGGCGACACGAATGTCAAAACCGCTGCGCGAGGTCGTTTCGCCGGCAAGTCTCCAGATGGGCATCTGTTCAGCCGACCGATCCAGCGGCAGCGGCTCGGCCCGCACGATGTCGAAGGCGCCGCGACAGGCGGCTTCGACCGGCTGGGTGATCCGGACGGTGCCGATTGGCGTACTGCCTGCGAGGGATTGTGCGACAAGCGCGAGCGGGTAGGTCTCGATTCCGGGGCCGACCAGCCCGCTGCCGCTGTGCAGGGCGACGGCACAGTCGAGGCCGGCTATCTCGTAGGCGGCAAATGCCGCCGAGAGGGCCGGGCTTTCGTCGGGGCGGTCGACCCCGAAGACGTAGGACAGGTGAGGCCCGGCGCTGCCGAGAATGCGGCCGCCTTCACGTGTGACGATAGCGGCGATGGCATCGCGGGCGCCACGGGCGCGCGACTCGGCCTCCTCCGGGTCAGCTACCTGCAGCGCCGATAGCAGCCGTTCCGAGAGGATGTGCATCGCCGCGACGTGGCGCAGGTGCGGGACGGCCTCGGGTGAATCGGCTTCATCGGCGGTCCTGCCCGGGGGGACTGCTGTGGCGCCCTCGGGCTTGGGGTCAGGCTCAGGCGAAACGGGCGCTGGGGCTTCCGTCACATCCCGCGCGGACCGTATCTCGCGGTAGAGGGTTTGTGTCTCGTCCTCGACCGAAACCGAGAGCTCTGTGCGGATCCGGTGGCTCGTGTCCTGGAACGCCTGGAGCGCGAGGTTGCGCCGGCCCTGTCGCCAAAGCGCCGTCATGAGCGCGCGCAGCGCCGTCTCGTCGTAGGGTTCGAGCGAGAGACCCTGCCGCGCAAGACGTTCGAGTTCGTTGTAGTCCCGGCGGGCTTCGGCAGCGCGCGCAGCGCGGGCCAGCCACGCCACCGTCTGGTGCCTTAGATCAGCCCGAGCCGCCTGCAGGAGATCGTCGATTTCCTGGTCGAAACCGGTCAGCCCGTCGAGCGGCAGCCCGGTTGGCGGTGTCCCGGTGAGGTCATTCCGGTCGAAGAAGTCGGTGTCGAGTTGCACCGCCTCGCGCCGGAGCTTGATCCATCCGGAGGTCGCTTCCAGCACGTTGGCATGGCGTGCGCCAAGGCTCGTGCGGAGCCGGAAGAGCCCCTGTCGGAGCGAGGCCCGGGCCTGATCATCGGGCTGGCCTGGCCAGATCAGCGCCGCGAGGTAGGAACGGCTGAAGGCTTTCCCCGGCTCGAGCGCGAGGATCGCGAGAAGTGCCTCGACCCGGCGCGTCGGCAGCCTGACGGGCACGCCGTCGGCGCGCGCCTCGAAGAGGCCAAATAGGTTGATCGAGAGCTTTTCCATTGCGTGTTGTCGGTATGGCCGCGGCATTTCGGTACGACGGGGCGGCTGCCCGGACCATTTTTCGTATTCCGGTTGCCCTGTAAATCTTGGATATCACGCCAAGTGAGAAAACGGGGCGGTCTTCGACGGGCGCGCCGGCGGACGCACCATCGGAAAGATCGGCGGGCAAGTTCCGACCCTGATCTCGGCCACTGTTTCGAAGCCCAGACGGGCGTAGAGCGCGCGGCTGGCGGGGGTCGATGCCTCCAGGTAGGCACTGGTGCCAGTCGTGTCACAGGTCCCGAGTATCGGGAGCATGAGCGCGGTGCCGAGCCCCTCTCCCTGCCGCTCCGGAAGAACGCCGATAAAGGGCAAATACCAGTGCGGTGCGCCTGGCGCGTGCCGTCCCATCTGCTCGAAGACGGCAAAGACCTCGGCGTGGCGCGCCTCCGGGACCGCCTGCCGGACAAGTTCCTCCAGCGCTGCGTCGTTGGTTTCTGCACCGGGACGGCTCCAAAGCGCGACGCCGCCCGGGGTGCGGGTCAGCGTGTCGTCGCGAAGGGCGGTCCCTCCGAGGGCCTGAACGAGTTCGGGAAACCAAATCCGGTAGCTTTCGTCATCCGGAAGAAGCCAGCGTATCGGCGGATCGTTCTCGAAGGCACGAGGCAGGATGCGGAACGCGGGGTCTGCGCTGGTGGATGCCCCGGGATTGTCGGAGGCCAGGATTGAAATCGACAAGTTGAATTCCTTTCATGGAAAAATGTGGGGTGGCGTCCGCCGGTTGGGCCGGGGCGCCGCGAAAATGGGGGCGGGAACCGGCTCTGGCCGGTTCCCGCGGGGTCAGAGGCGGTCGATGGACGGCAACTCCTGACCGAGCCATGCCTTCTCGAAGGCTTCCCTTGCGGCCTCTGCCGCGGAAGCATCTTTCTGCGCAGTGCGGGCCTGCCAAATTCCCCAAAGAGCCCAGGCGTTGTTGGGATGAGTTGCGAGCGCCCCTTCGAAGGCCTGAATGGCTCCCGCGGCATCGCCGGCCTGGAGCCGAACCGCACCCAGCGTCTGTCTGACGGGATAGGACCAGTAGGGCGGTTCCATGTAGGCGATGCCGTCCTCGAGGAGGATGGCCTCTTCGAGATGGTGCTCGGCCTCGTGCCAGTTGTCCGACGCCTGGGCGATCCGCGCTTCGACCAGATGCTTGGCGATCCCGAGGACGTCGCGGGCCGGAAGGTATTGTTCCTCGAGGCTGGCGAGGTCGGCATCTGCGATGATCGCCTCGATCGCCTGCTGTTCCGCGCGGGCCGCCGCGAGATCGCCCTGCAGGGCATAGGCCGTGGCACGGGCCCAGTGCCAGTGACCCTTCACGAAAGGAAAGCGGTCGCCAGGGTCGGGGAGCGCGAGGATCTCGTCCGCGCTGGCCAGTTGGGCATGGGCCGCGTAGGGGGCGGTGTCGATTGCCTGGACCCAAGCGAGGTCTCCCGAAACCTCGTCCGAGGTCACCTTCGCCAGCATTGCGGCTGCATCAAGAGCCTCGTCCGCGAGGCCGGCCATCTGTGCGCCCACCAGCAGGAAGTGGATGTTGTGGGGGTAGTAGCCGTAGCGGTAGAGCGGGCTTGCCGCATCGCCCGTCGCCGCGAGGTAGGCCTGGTCCGCGGCGATCGCCGCTTTGTTGACCTCGATGGACTCGGCGTAGCGTCCGACCCGGTTGTAGATGTGGGCGGGCATGTGCAGCAGGTGGCCGGCCACCGGCACGGCGCCGCGCAGGGCGTCGGCCGCCGCTTCGGCGGCGGAGGGATCGGCCGAGGCCTCGACCGCGTGGATCTGCAGGTGCAGCGCGCCGGGATGGTCCGGATCGATCTGCAGGGCTTGGTCGAGGGTCGCGAGGATCTTGGCCGTCTGGCCTTTCGGAGTGACCGCGTCGGCTTCCCAGTAGTCCCAGGGCTGCAGGTTCATGAGCGCATCGGCGTAGATGACCAGCACGTTTGCGTTTCGTGGCAGGTGCCCGGCGGCGATGGCCATCTTGTCGGCGAATGCGCGGTCCTGGGCGCTGCGGTCGCCGAGGCTCTCGTCGTAGCGCGCGACGACGGCTTCCGCGAGCATGCGGTCGCGCGGCGTCACCGACTGGGCAAGCGCGCGATCGGCGGCTGCGGCTGCTTTCGGCGCATTCTCGGAATGCATGCCGTCATTCAGGTTCGGGCCGAGGGCATAGGCCTCGCCCCAGTAGCAGGCCGAGCAGGACGGGTCCGCCGCCTGCGCCGCGCGGAATGCGTCGGCCGCTGCCGCGTGGTTGAAACCCCACAGCAGGGCGATCCCGCGGGCGAAAGCCTCGCGCGCCGATGGATCGTCGGTACCGGCGTCGAAGCCGAAGTCGCCGTAGCCCGCAAGCTCCATCGCTGCCGAGGCGTCCCCGGCAGGCATGTTGCCTTCGGCGTGTGCCACGCCCGGGCGGAAAAGCTCGGTCCGGCGTTCGTTTTCGTGTGCCCGACCGACCGAGGCGAGGATGGTGCTGGCAGAAAGCGCCAGAAGGGTGGCTTTAAAGAAGGTCATGGTGATGTCTCGTCTGGTGAATGAAATGTGGAGGGCGAACCGGGTGTGCCCGGATCGCACGTTGCTTGGAGCGCTCAGGCCGCGGGCTGCCGGCAGCAGCAGTCGGCCATCGCCTCGACATGACGGTGGTCCGTGCCACAGCAGCCGCCGAAGACGCGCAGGTTGGGCAGCATGCGAGCGAGCCGCGCGTAGTCGTGGCCGAGTTCGGCAGGATTGCCGGAATCGAGATCCGTCGCCGCGTCGAGCTCGGCGTGGCTGAGGCGCGAGGCATTGGCGCGCACACCCCAGACCCGCCCGAGCCAGGCGGCATCCGCTTCGAGTGCACTGCGGAAGTGATCGGGATGGGCGCAATTGACCATGAAGTAGGCCGCGGCACCCGCCGTCATCATATCGGTCCGTTCGATCGCCTCGCCCAGCGGGGTGCCGTCGGGCAGGCGCCCATCGGTCTCGGTCGTGTATGAGACCACGCAGGGCATGCCGGCTGCGGCTGCCGCCCTGATGATCCCCACCCCCTCGTTCACCGTGGTGATGGTGAAGGCGCTGACCATGTCTGCTTCGGTTTCGGAGAACCAGCCGATCTGCTCGGCGTGATAGGCCTCGGCCTCTTCGGCGGTCATGACGAGATCGGGCGTGTAGCCGTCTCCGCGAGGACCGATGTTGCCGGAGATCACGACCGGCGACAGGGCGCTGTCTTTGCGGATGTCTGCCAGCAACTCGATGGCGGCGGTGTTGAACCGTGCGAGATCCGCAGGCGTGTGTCCGAGCTCCGCCCCCCAGTCCCGGCTTGCGCGCCACGTGGGTGCTTCGAGCAGGAAGCCAACCTCGTGATCCGCCGCGATGGCAAGGTGCCGCTCGAAATAGGCGCGGAGCACCTCGCGCCCGGAGGCGCTTTCGAGCAGCGGGTAGGAGGCGAAGCAGGGCAGGTCGATGCTCTCGAGGAAGAGAAGCGTCGTCTCAAGTCCCGAGTCTGTAAGAAGCTGCGCGCCGTCCAGTTGCGGCAACCGGTTGCGGTAGACCGTGCGCATCACAGCCACCCCCGGATGTGGTTCATCTGCCGGCCCATCTGAAGGCTGGAATGGTCGATGTTGGGAAGGCCGATGTCGCGGCGCATGTGCGGGTCGCTAAGCAGCCGGCTGAGGGATTGCCGCGCGACATTGTCCGGGCGGCGGCGAAAAGAGAAAAGCTTGAACATGGAGCGTCCTTTCAGGTTCTGACGCTCCTCCTCTGCCGGGCCGGTGTCTTTGCCGGCGTCCGCGTGCCGTTAAAACTGCGTTAAATCGGATGGGCACGGGCGCGCCGGCATGATTTCGGTTTGGGTCGTTTCACCGGAGAAGACCGCCGAAACGACGAGACCCCCGCAGATCACTGCAGGGGTCGTGTCATGGCGTCGGGTGGCGAAGACCTCGACCGACGCGGTCAGTATGTGAGGTCGGCTGTCAGCTGTTCGCTGAAAGGGAAGAGGGCGGGCGTACCGCCGCAATGGACGAAGAGCACGTCCGAGCCCTTTTCGATCCCGCCTGCCTGGACGGTGCCGATGATGCCCGCCATTGCCTTGCCAGTGTAGACCGGGTCGAGCAGCACCCCTTCGGTGCGCCCGGCCCGCAGGATCGCGGCGTTGCCTTCGTCGGAGGGGATCGAGTAGCCGGGGCCGACGTAGTCGTTCTCGATGCGGATGTCCTCGGGCGCGAAGCGCTGGTCGAGGCCGAGCAGTTCTGCCGCGTCGTTGGCCATCACGGAGATGCGTTCGGAGAAGGGCACGGCCGTGCCGGTCACGGCGATGCCGAGCACCTGCGTGTTCGGCCACCACATGGAACAGCCGACTGTCATCCCGGCCAGCGTGCCGCCCGAACCCACGGGTGCGCAGATGTAGTCGGGTGCCTTGCGGCCCTGCGCCTCGTACTGTTCGGCCAGTTCCCGGATCGCGTTGACGTAGCCCATGGCGCCGAGCGCGCTCGCCCCGCCGAGAGGAATGATATAGGCCTTTTCGCCACGTGCCTCGGCTGCATCGGCATGGGCCTGCATGCGGGGATTGATCTGTTCGAAGTAGGCGTCGGGATCGAGGAAATCGACTTCCGCGCCGAGGATGTGATCAAGCAGCAGATTTCCCTGCCAGTTGTCCGGCTTGTTGCCGCGCAGCACCAGGACCGGCTTCATGCCGAATTTGCGGGCAGCGGCCGCGGTCATGCGAGCGTGGTTCGACTGGTGGCCGCCAGTCGTGATCACGGTGCTGACGCCCTGCGCCACGGCGTCCGCCATCAGGAATTCGAGCTTGCGCACCTTGTTGCCACCGCCGCCGAAGCCTGTGAAATCATCACGTTTCACCGACAAGGAGATGCCAAGCTCGGCGCCGAGCGTCTTCAGGTCCTCGACCGGGGTGGGCAGGAAACCCAGCGACAGCCGGGGAAGTTCATCGAGTTTCATCCTCGGTCCTTTCTCATGATCGGTCCGAAAGGAGAGTTTTTCCTTGCAACATCGGACTCGCTCCTTACGATATATGATATATCATCATCGGCAACCCCTTGGGACGGCGCGAGGCTGATACCTCTGCCCCTTCCAGCAAGGTGGAACGGTCGGTAGTCTCAAAGTGATCTAACGGGGCCGAGCAATGAACCAACCAGTCTTCTCCGTCTCCGGGCTCGAGGTCGCCTTTCGCG
Source organism: Allosediminivita pacifica (assembly GCF_003054175.1). Classification (GTDB taxonomy): domain Bacteria; phylum Pseudomonadota; class Alphaproteobacteria; order Rhodobacterales; family Rhodobacteraceae; genus Allosediminivita; species Allosediminivita pacifica. The sequence continues at coordinate 34,002 of NZ_QBKN01000027.1, read as the reverse complement.
GCCGCGCCGGTTGGAAACCCGTGGTGCATGACGTGTCGCTGGAAATCGCCCGGGGCGAGACGCTTGCCCTGGTGGGCGAGAGCGGGTCGGGCAAGAGCGTCACCTCTCTCGCCTCGATGCGGCTGCTCGATCCGGAAAGCAGCCGCATCGGCGGCAAGGTGATGCTGGAAGGGCGTGACTTGCTGGCGCTATCCGAGGCCGAGATGCGCGGCGTGCGCGGAAACGACATGGCGATGATCTTCCAGGAGCCGATGACCTCGCTGAACCCTTCGATGAAGATCGGCGAGCAGATCGCCGAAGTTCTGGCGGCGCATCGGGATATGTCGCGGCAGGAGGCCCTGGCCGAGACCGAACGCCTGCTGGAGCGCGTCCGCATTCCGGCGGCGCGTCAGCGGATGGGCGAATACCCGCACCAGTCCTCGGGAGGCATGCGGCAGCGGTTCATGATTGCCATGGCGCTGGCCTGCCGCCCGCGTCTTCTGATCGCGGACGAACCGACCACGGCGCTCGACGTGACGATCCAGGCTCAGATCCTCGAGCTGATCAAGGTGCTGCAGGAGGAAGAGGACATGGCCGTTCTCTTCATCACCCACGACATGGGGGTCGTGGCAGAGGTCGCCGACCGCACCATCGTCATGCACCACGGGCGGGCCGTGGAGCAGGGCGCAACCGAGGCTCTCTTCGGGGCGCCGAAGCAGCCTTATACACGGGCGCTATTATCGGCGGTGCCGCGACTGGGCTCCATGTCGGGCAGCGTACAACCTGCGCGGTTCCCACTCGTCGAGCCCGACACGGGGCAGCCCGTACCCGGACGTCCCGTGAAGGACCATGTTGTCCAGAGCGCGGTGCCGCTTCTGCAGGTGCGTGGGCTGACCACCCGATACACCGTCAACGGGGGCATGCTGGGCGGCGGCGGAGGCCGGGTGCATGCTGTCGAGGGGCTCGATTTTGACATTCGCCCCGGCGAGACGCTGTCGCTGGTGGGAGAGTCCGGCTGCGGCAAGTCCTCGGCCGGGCGGACCATCCTCGGGCTGACCGAAGCCCACGGCGGTTCGGTCAAGCTCGAGGGCAAGGAGCTGGTGGGCCTGTCTCGGCGGGCGATCCGGCCCTATCGCCGTAAAATGCAGATGATCTTCCAGGATCCTTTCGCGAGCCTCGACCCGCGCTGCCGCATCGGTGACGCCATCGCCGAACCGATGCTGACGCATCGCCTGGTTTCCCGTGCAGAAGCACCCGATAGGGTGGCCGACCTTCTGGAAAAGGTCGGTCTGCACGGTGACATGGCCCGGCGCTATCCCAACGAATTTTCGGGCGGTCAGCGGCAGCGGCTATGCATCGCGCGCGCATTGGGCATGGCGCCGAACCTGATCGTCGCCGACGAGGCCGTCTCGGCGCTGGATGTCTCGATCAAGGCGCAGGTCATCAACCTTATGCTCGACCTGCAGGAAGATCTCGGTCTCTCCTATCTCTTCATCAGCCACGACATGGCCGTGGTCGAACGCATGAGCCACCGCGTTGCCGTCATGTACCTGGGCGAGATCGTCGAGATCGGACCGCGGGCCGCGATCTTCGAGAACCCGCAGCACCCCTATACGTGTCGTCTTCTGTCCGCCGTGCCCGTGCCGGACCCCGCCCGGCGCGGCATGCGGCGGGGGCTGGACGTGCGCGAGCTAAAGAGCCCTGTCCGTCCCCATGGCTACGAACCGCCGCTGCGCGAATGGCGGACCGTCTCGCCCGGTCACCGGGTGCAGGTGCCCGGCCCTGAATGGACCGGCGAGATGGCGCAAGCAGCGACCGGAGTTCCGGCATGAGCCGCCCCGTGGTGATGGTTTCCGGTGCCAGCCGTGGCATCGGTGCGGCGATCGCGGCCGAGATGCTCGATGCTGGTTGGGATCTGAGCCTCGGCTTGCGCGATCCGTCGTGTTGTCCGCTGGCGATCTCAGAACGTGTCATGGCCTGCCACTTCGATGCGACGGACGCCCAGAGCGAACGAGAGTGGGTATCTGCAACACAAGCGCGCTTCGGACGTCTGGACGGATTGGTGCTGAATGCCGGGGTCCTCAGCCGCAGCTCGGTGCTTGACGCGAGCGAGGCGGAGTTCGACGAGTTGTTTGGGATCAATGTGAAGTCCCCCATGCGTCTGGCGCAGGCGGCCTGGCCGATGCTGGAGCAAGGGCCGGGGCGGATCGTCACCATCGCGTCGCTCTCGGGCAAGCGGGTGAAATCCGCGGGCGCTGGGCTCTACGCCATGTCCAAGTTCGCCGTTGTCGGACTGACCCATGCGCTGCGGCAGGCCGGTCGCGACAGCGGCGTCCGCGCGACGGCGATCTGTCCCAGTTTCGTTGCCACCGATATGGGGCGCAGAGCGTCTGGCACGGACGGTAGCGGCAAGACCCGGCCGGAAGACATCGCCCGGATCACGCGGACCGTTCTGGAGCTGCCCTCATCGGCGAGCGTTGCCGAGATCCCGGTGCACTGGGATGTCGAGGATTGCTTCTGACATGACCTTTGCCAATCGCGGCCCCGCGCGGACTGGGGTGCGTTGGCGCGGCTCTCACTCAGCACGACTGGGGCAATGGTTCCCCACAATGGCGGGGGTAAGCCGTGCAGCAATAGGACGAGCTTATCGATGTGACTCTGGACGTGAGTTCGGTGATAGCGGAGGTGGAGGCGGTACCTGGCCTCGTGATCGAAACCGGATTTCCGCACGGCTGCGGAAACGGTCCGGGGGGCTTTGCATGTGCTTGCCGACCTTGTCGCTGGGTGAGAGCCCTCGGTCGTCAGGCTGGACGGCGATGGTGGGGCGGCCGTGAAGATAGCGTCCTAGTCCTGACGTGCCTTGGCGCGTGGCGTCAGATCGCCGGGCCAGTTTGCATCGGCAATTCCGGGTCGGTCGCCCATTCGTGCCAAGACCCAACGAATATGCCCACCTTCCGGAAACCGGCGAGCCGAAGTCCGTAGAGTGCCGTCGCAGCGCGGGCGCCCCGGTGGCAGTAGGTGACCACCGGTTTTTCGGGGGCGAGCCCGGCGGTGATGGCCGCTTCGCGGATCTCGTCGGCGGGGCGGTAGCGGCCGTTACGGATCATGTCCTCGTAGAACATGAAGAAGGCGCCCGGGACGCGACCGCCGCGCGCGCAGCAGTCGTGCTTGAAGCTGCCGTCGAACTCTGCCGGTCGGCGGACGTCGAAGATCTGCAGGTCCGAAGGCGGGGAGAGCAGTTTGTCTCGGATCACGGCCAGTTCAGGCTGCCAGCCTTCTGGCGCGGGGCCGTCGACATGGGTGATCGCGTCCGCCTGGCTGTCGCCGGGGCGTGTCTTGCCCCCGATCTCGCGCCAGGCGCGGAGGCCGCCGTCGAGGATGACGCCGCCCTCGAGGCCGAGTAACTCTTGGAACCAGAGCCCGCGCGGCGACCGCATCCCGGTCCCTTCCTCGAACCAGACGATGGTTGTGGCCTTGTCCAGTCCCGTCCTGCGGAACGCCTCCATTGCGCCGGCGGCCATGCCCTCGTAGCCCGCATCCGTGCTCTCCGGCACGAAGTAGTCGTAGACGTTGAGGAAGATTGCGCCCGGCAACGTGTCCTCTGCCCAAGCCTCGTGAGTACGTGTGTCGACGAGGACGAGCCCGGGCTCATGGAGGCGGTCGGCGAGCTCGGTCGCGGAGATGGTCACTGTCATCTTGGTCCTTTCAACTGTCAGGCAGAGAGGGGCTCGCCCAGTCCGAGCATCGCGGCGTTGCGCATCAGTCGCGCGGCGAAGGCTATGTCGAAAATGTTGAGCCCGAAGCTCGAGAAAAAGACGCTCGCCTCCGGCGCTGGGCGCCAGCCGTCCAGCAGAATCGCGCTGGCATCGGCCGCAACGCGTGTCTCTGGAAAGCGACCGGCGCGGTGCATCTGGAAAAGGCTCTTGGCACTGGTCCGGGAAAAGTCGCCCCAGAGGTCACACGTGACCGCATCGGCGCAGTCGATCGCGTCGAAGCTGACCTCGTGGTAGCCCACCTGCAGGATCAGCGCGCCGGGCCGCATCACCTCGGGGCCAAGAAGAGGCTCGGGTGCGGAAGTGCAGGTAAAGGCTACCTCGGCGGCCAGGCAGGCGGACCGCGGGTCGTTGTAGCGACAGAGCGTGACTCTGCCCGGCAGGCTTTCGGCCAGCGCACGCCCTGAGCGGGTCCAGTGGTGGACCTCCTGCAGGTCGGGAAAGAGTGCAAGCGCCATATCGAGGTGCATCCTGGCCTGCGGCCCGGCACCCAGAATGGTGAGGCGCGTCAGCCCCGGATACAGCGCGCGGGTGATTGCACCCGATAGCGCGGCGGTGCGCACGCGCGTGAGCATCGCGCTGTCGATGAGGCCCAAGGGCCGCCCTGTGGTCGTGTCGTCGATAAATGTGCGCGAGGTGATTGCCTCCCCGCCGGCGGGGGCCTCGGCACGGTGAAGGGTCCACTTGAGACCCGCTGCAGCGAACCGGCCGCCCACCCGTGCGGGAAGGCCGTAGCCCTTGTCCCTTGGGTCTGGTCCAAGGGGGAGCACGTTCTCGGCCGCCATCTCTGCCTCGCCGACGCGCAGCAGCGACAGCGCGTCGTGGATGTCTGCAAGCCCGGCGTCCCAGTCCAAGGCGCCCGCCCGGATCTGGTCCTGTTTGGAAAGATAGAGTTCGGTCATGGCAGTTTACCCATGCCCAAAAGCCATTCGCGCACCGAGGCGATGAAACGACCGAAGCCTTCGATGGTCAGGAACTCGTCGGTGCCGTGGGCATTGCCTCCGCGGCCCGCGCCGCCAATCAGGAAGCTGTCAGCATGGGGCGCGAAGGCATGCCCGGGAGCGGAGCCGATGGCCCAGGGCCAGATCTGGGGTGCCTCAGAGGTCACGCTGTATGCGGCGCGCAGGGCGGTCGCGCCGGGGCTGCAGGCGCCGAAACGAACGCCCGGCGCGATCTCTCCGGTCTCGAGCCTGACACCAGTGCCCTCGAGGCGGAGGTGCTGGGTCGCGAGGATTGGCTCTGCTTCGAGGCCCGGGGGCGTGCGCAGGTCGAAGAGTGCCTCTGCTTCGGGCGGGATCACAGCCGTGTCTCCAGCAGGTCGGGTTGTGAGCGATGAGATGTTCAGTGACGCCGTGCGCAGCACGTGGCGCAGCAGGGTCTCGGCATCGCCGGGCCGGGTGTAGCGTTGGCTGGTGCGGAACTGCAGCTCAGCCTCTGGATCGAAGTCGCGCGCGAGCGCTGCGATGAGATCGAGGGCCTCGGCATCGAGATCCACCTGTCCGAGTTCGCCTGTCACGGGACCCCCGAAACCCGACAGCGCATCCACAAGTACGCGCGCCGGATTGGCGATCCAGGGGGCATTGCTGGAATGAATGGCCGTACGCGGGCCGCCCCAATCCCCGCCAGCGACGTGGATGCGGCCCTTGGTGATGCCCGAAAAGCCGAGGTAAAGGCGCGGCGCGCCGCCGCCGTATTCGCAGAGGCTCGGGAAGAGCCCTCCGATGCAATGGGGAAGGGGGCAGTCCGCGGCGGCGAGGTAGTGGCGCATCGTGGGCGAGCCTTGTTCCTCCTCGCCGTCGAGCAGGATTTCGACGTTTACGTCAAGCGCGCCGGACCGGTGCAGGTCGCGCAGCGCCGTCAGCATGCCGGCCAGCGGCCCCTTGTTGTTCTCGGCGCCGCGGGCAATGAAGACCTCGCCGATGTCCGCCATCCGGGCACGACCGCCGGTCCACGGATCGACCTGCCAGCCCTCCGGGTCGGCAGGCATCACGTCGTACATGTTGTAGAGGATGACACTGTGCCGGGCGCCGGCGTCGAGCCGGGCATGGATCACCGGCGCCGGGCCGGGGGAGGCCAGGGGGGCTAAGATTTCGGCCCCCAGCTCATCCGTGAGCCAGCTGATAAGGTCCGCCACCTGCCGCCCCTGCGCATCACGGTTGCCTGCGTGCGAGGGGATCGCGCACCAGCGGGCCGTGAGGGCAAGAGCCTCGTCAAGCAGGGGGGCAGGGGCGGATTTCACAGGCGGATCCGCGGGTTCAGCCAAGTGTAGGCCACATCCACGAGGAAGTTCGCCACGACGAAGACGAGCGCCGCGAAGAGGACAACTGCCTGCACGACCGGGAAGTCGCGGTTCTGGATCGCCTCGACGGCCAGCCGGCCAATGCCGGGCCACGCGAAGATGATCTCGGTCACCAGCGCGCCGCCCATGAGCGAGGCGAGATACATGCCCTGCAGCGTTACGACAGGGATCATCGCGTTACGCAGGGCGTGCCGCACGACGATGCGCCATTCGGTCAGGCCCTTGGCGCGCGCCGTGCGCACGTAGTTCTCGCCCAAGGTTTCGATCAGGCTGGAACGCACCAAGCGCGTGATCGCCGAAAGGTAATAGGCGCCGAGCGCGAGGGAGGGCATGATGAGCTGCTCGAAGCTGCCGTAACCACTCGAGGGCAGCCAGCGCAGGTTGAGCGAGAAAAGGATGATTAGCATCAGCGCCAGCCAGAAGACCGGGACGGCCTGCCCGAGAAGCGAGATCACCCGGATGGCAAAATCGATGGGGCTGTTCTTGCGCACGGCCGCAACGGCCCCGAGCAGGAAGCCGAGCAGCGAGGACCAGAGCAGTGCCGAAAGCGCCAGCAGGGCGGTTGCGCCGAGCCGGTCGGCAAGCAGGTCCATCGCCGGACGGCTGTAGCGCAGGGAGGTGCCGAGGTCGCCTTGCAGCGCCTCGACGAGGAAGCGTCCATACTGGACGATGATCGGATCGTTGAAGCCCATCGCCTCGCGGAAGGCGGCAATCTCGGCAGCCGTGGAATCCGGTGCCATCATCAGGATCGCCGGGTCGCCGGTGAGGAAGAGCGCGAAGAAGACAAGGAGCGAGACGCCGAACATGACGATCAGGCCCTGGATCGCGCGGGAGAGCAGGAAGCGCAGGCCTTTCATCAGGACACCTTGCTTTCGGCCCGGCGGACCAGCCAGTCGCCGAGGAGATTGCAGCCGATGACCAGCGCGCCGATCATCAAGCCGGGATAGAGCACGAGCCAGTTGGCGATGAGGATCACGGAGCGTCCCTCGCCGATGAGATTGCCCAGCGTTGGCATCGGTGGCTGAACGCCGAGGCCGAGAAATCCGACCGAAGCCTCGAGGATGATCAGCCGCGGCAGGTCCAGCGTGAGCAGCACCGTCTGCGGGCCGATGATATTGGGCAGGACGTGGCGAAAAATGATGGTCGTGTCGGAAAGGCCCATCGCGCGGGAGGCGTCGATGTATTCGAGCTCGCGCACCTCGAGCGTGCGGCCCCGGGCGACGCGAGCGAAGATCGCCCAGCCCGTCAGTCCCAGGACGATAACGAGATTGGTCATCGAGGGCCCCAGCACCGAAACAAGCAGCAGGATCAGCAGGATGAAGGGCACAGCGAGCTGGATGTCCACGAGCCGCATGATCAGCGCGTCAACCCAGCCTCCGTAGTATCCCGCGATCATGCCGAGCGCGGTTCCGAGCACGACGGAGATCAGCGCCGCGAGGAGGACGATCCCGAATGACACCAGCGTGCCGAGTCCCAGCCGGGCGAGAAGATCCCGCCCGAGCTGGTCCGTTCCAAGGGGGTGCAGCGTATCGCCCACCACCGACATCGGAGGTTTGAACGTCGCGGAGATGTCGCCGCGCAGCGGATCGAGCGGCCAGGCCACGGGCACCAGGATGCAGAAGGCGACGGCGGCCACGAGGAGGAAGATCGCCAGCGCGGCGTCCTCGTTTCCCTTGATGTGCAAACTTCCGGTCACGTCGTCAGTCCATCGTGATTTCGAAGACGGGGATGCGGGCGTCGGCCCGCCCCTCGAATTCGATGTTGGGGGATTTGCCCATGAGCTGATCCTCCTGGTAGAGCGTGATCAGTGGGACCTGATCGGCCGCGAGTTCCTGGATCTCCTCGAGGATCTCGGCGCGGGCCTCCGGATCGACAGTCGAGCGGCTCTCGTCCAGAAGCGCGTCGAGTTCGGGGATCGAGGCGCCGGAGTAGGGTTCGCCCGATTTCAGGATCGCGTAGACCGCGGCATCGGCGTCGAGCGTCTGTGTCGACCCCCAGCCGAGCATGTAGATCGGACCCTCGAAGGGCACGGTCTGGGTGTAGACCGACCATTCCATGGTTTCCTGGTTCACCGTCAGGCCGATGTCCTCGAACTCCTGCGCGATCGTCTGGGCGACCTCGGCGTTCTTCATGTAGCGGAAGGACGACTGCATGGTGATCTCGAACCCGTCGGGGAAGCCAGCCTCGGCGAGAAGCTCGCGCGAGAGTTCGGGATCGTACTCTGCCACGGGCACGTCGAGATAGCCGAAATCGGCGGCGCCCACTTGGCTGCCCTTGGGGGTCGCGAGGCCGCCGAGCAGGTTCTGAGTGATGGATTCGCGGTCGATCGCGTGGTTCAGGGCGCGGCGGACGAGCACATTGTCGAGCGGCTCCTTGTCCATCCGGAGGCCGAGGTAGATCGTCAGGCCGCCGTTCTCGACCTGAACGAGGTCGGCGTCGGGCGTCTGCTGAAGCAGCGGTACGAGGTCGACGGGCACGTTCTCGATCAGTTGGACCTCGCCGGTGACGAGGGAAGTGATCCGGGCGGTCGCGTCGGGGATCGGACGCCAGATGACGGTGCCGATGTCGGGGGCGCCGCGCCAGTAGTCGGGGTTCGCCTCGAGGGTCACGCGCTCGTCGGGGACGAAATCCACGAAACGGTAGGCGCCGGTGCCGACAGGGTTGTTCGCGAAATGCTCGCGGCCGTTTTCGCCGATGTACTGGGGCGGAACGATGTAGGCGGGATAGCGGCTCATCCGTGTCGGCAGCAGCGGGTCTGGCGCCGAGGTCGTGATGCGCACGGTCATCGGGTCAACGACTTCCACCGAGGAGATCGTGCGGATGTAGGAGATCGTCGGAGCGTTGTTCTCGGGGTCGAGGACACGGTCGAGGCTGAACTTCACCGCGTCGGCGTTGAAGGGCTCGCCGTTGTGAAATGTCACGCCTTCACGCAGGGTGAATTCCCAGGTGGTGTCGTTGATGGAGGTCCACTCCGTGGCCAGGCCCGGGACCAGGTTCATGTCCTCGTCCCGCATGACCATGGTGTCGAAGATGTTGTCGACGACGGTCGCCGCCTCGCGCAGGAAACCCGGATCCAGCGCATTGGTCGAGGCTGATCGCCCGATGACGAGCGTGTCGTCCTGTGCGAACGTCACGGTGGCCGGAACGGCCAAAGCGAGGCCGAGGGCGAGTGCCGGTAAACTCTTCATGTGTGGAGAACTCCTATTGGATGAGAACGCAGGGCCAGCTTACGAGGCCTCTTGATTGGATCTTCCGTCTAGATCGAGCGTAAGATATATCATATATCGTAACTTCGCAAGGCGAGCGCGGGCTCGCGCAATGTCGGAGAGTGTGCAGGAGAGAGTTTTTGAAGCAGAACGAATTCAGCGCCCCGCCCCGCAAGAGCCTGACGGCCCATGTCGAGAGCCAGCTTCGAGACGCCCTGATCGAGGGACGGCTGGAGCCGGGAACACGGCTTGTGACCAAGGAGCTGGCAAACTCGCTTGGGATGAGCATTACGCCTGTGCGGGAGGCACTCGTGCGGTTTGCTGCCTCTGGCGTGCTGACGGCGGAGCCCGCCAGCTCGTTCCGCGTGCCCGTCATGACGGTTGCCAGCTTCGCGGAACTTGGGGCCATCCGTAAGCGCGTCGAGGCGCTGGCGGCCGAGACCGCGGCCCTGAAAATGGACGCAGCCGCGGTCGATGCGCTCGAAGCGCGCGTGAAAGCCTATATCGAGGCCAAACATACCCGTGATCCGCACGACGCGCTCAAGGAAAACAAGGAGCTGCGCTTCAGCGTCTATGCCGCTGCCGAGATGCCCATCCTGCTTCAGACGATCGAGACGCTCTGGCTGCGGGCGGGGCCCGGTTTCAACTACCTCTTTCCCGATCCCGGCGCGAGCCGCACCGAACACGCCAACTACGAGGCCCTGATTGCGGCGCTCAGGGCGGGCGATGCCGAAGGAGCGGGGCGGGCGATCTGCCGGGCGATAGACGACGGGTCCGAGCGTGTGTCGCGCGCTCTGGTCGAGCGGGAGCGTGACGCGGGTTGATTTGTTGAAAGGGATGCCAGGCCTCTGCAATCTCGGAGTTCGCGCACCGAGAGATGGCGATTGAGGCTTTCCCTGACCCTTGGTTTCAGGCCGGTTTCCATGTCTCTTCCAGGGGACAGCGCCGAGAGCGCCAGTTCTGCCCGAATGGCCTCTACGGATAGATGCCACTCGGCGAAGCGATGCGTGTTGATACGCAGAACCTGCTCGCAGCTCGGTGCATCCATCTCGGCAAGGAGGACCAGAGCGTCGACGCCAAGCGGCGACCGACGCCGCCGAACATCGCGGGGACTTGCGCAAAACCACTCTGCCAGTCGAGGAAGACGGAAACGAAGCCGGCTTGGGTCATTGGGAATGTTGGAAACCCAATCTCGGCAGCGACATCAGGAGCGAGCGCAGGGTCGTGGTGATGTCGCCGACGGCAACGTCTTTCAGAGCGAATGCATGGATCGCGGGACCGGCGTGATCGTCGCCACGCCGCCCCGTCCTGCGCCACGAACCCGCATTCGAGCAGCGCCAACAGTTCGCGGTGCCCAGGTGCCCGCGCGTCGCCTAGGGCGGCGAGAAGGCGAGTCGCGCGGGCTGCGTTGGAATATGCGCGGCGAGGTCATGCGGGCGCGGCCCCAAAGCCGGTTCGCTTGCCGTAGCAAACCTTGCAGATCTGTATCTTTCCCGTGTCTTCGTCGATCAGACAGACATCCGTCAAAGTGCCGCCCAAGTCGATACCGATGCGCCAGGCCATCCGGTTTCCCGTCTTCCTTTAACGGTTTCCGGCCTTAACCCAGAGAAGGGCCTTGCCGGATATTGGGATCAACTATCGGATCAAGATTTATCATTTGGTCCGACAATACGACGATATAAGATCCCGATCCGGTCAGGAGTCCTTGTCGCAGCACCGTCGAGCCGGAAAATGTCCTTAGGTCGACCTCCCAGGGACGGGGTGTTCCTGCCTGAAGGAGACGTCAGTCCGCCCACATGCCGCGCATCCTTGCAGCGACGTCGATCGGCTGTGGCGCTGCGCGGACCGGTGCACCGTCGGGTCTGAGCGGGCTCCAGTGGGTGACCTCGAAGCGGTCGAGGATCGTCTTGGGAATGAAGCGCGTTCGAGAGGCGTAGACATGGCGGTCGCCGTTTCGCCCTTGGTTGGTGACGTAGAAGCGCTGCGGTACTCCGAGTGAAAGGGCCTCCTTGGCACGTGTCATCGCCACGTAGAGCAGGCGGCGTTCCTCTTCGAGATCATCCGTTGTCCCGGTCCCAAGGTCGGACGGAATGCAGCCGTCCACTGCGTTCAGCACGTGCACCGATTTCCATTCCTGGCCCTTTGCGGAATGGATGGTGGACAGGATCAGGTAGTCCTCGTCCTTGAGCGGCACACCGGCCTGATCGCTGGTCGCGTCGGGGGGATCCAGGGCGAGATCGGTGAGAAAGGTCTCCGCGCTCGGGTAACCCGTGGCGATCTGTTCGAGCTGAAGAAGGTCCGCGCGGCGCGCTTCGGCATCCTCGTGCAGCCGGTCGAGATGCGGCTCGTACCAGGCGCGTGCGAGGCTCAGCGCGGCGGGCCAGGGGGCGTCCGTGGTCAGCGCCTCGACCAGCGCGGGCCAGTCGGCTGTGGCGCGAGGCGGCGCCGGCACCTCGGCAATCGCACTGCGCGGGTCGGCGGTGAGGTCCAGCGCCTCGAGCACGCGGCCCGCCGCCTTGGGGCCCACACCGGGCACAAGCTGAAGCACGCGGAACCCCGCCACCCGGTCGCGGGGATTGCGCGAGAGGCGCAGGAAGGCCAGCAGGTCCTTCACATGGGCGCTGTCGAGGAACTTCAGTCCGCCGAACTTTACATAGGGTACGTTGCGCCGGGTGAGCTCCGCCTCGAGCTGGACCGAATGGCTCGAGGTTCGGAACAGCACCGCCTGATCCATCAGACGCGTGCCCGTCTCGCGGGCTTCGAGCACCTGGTCGACGATGTGCCGCGCCTGATCGCCTTCGGTGGCATAGGTGACGATCCTGGGTTTCGCACCACTGGCGCGGTCGGTCCAGAGATCCTTGGTAAAGCGTTCACGCGCCTCTCCGATCACGGCGTTGGCCGCGGCAAGAACCGGCTGGGTCGAGCGGTAGTTGCGGTCAAGGGTGATGACGTCGGCGCGCGGCTCGTAGCCTCCGGGAAAGTCGAGGATGTTGCGCACGGTGGCCGCGCGGAAGGCGTAGATCGACTGGGCGTCGTCCCCGACCACGGTCAGCCCGCGACCGTCGGGCTTCAGCCCCTGCAGGATCCGCGCCTGAAGCCGGTTGGTATCCTGGTATTCGTCGATGAGCACGTGGTCCCATGTGTCACCCACATGAGCGGCGAAGGCCGGGTCGGCCATGACCTGGGCCCAGGCCAGAAGCAGGTCGTCGTAGTCGAGCACATTCTGCGCCTGCTTGGCCTCGACATAGGCCCCGAAGAGCCGCTTCAGCTCCCGCTCCCAGCCGCCGCACCAAGGGAAATGATCCTGCAGGACTGCGGCCAGCAGCGCTTCGGAGTTCACCGTACGCGAATAGATCGCGAGACAGGTGCCCTTGGCGGGAAAGCGGCTTTCGGTCTGCGACAGGCCCAACCCGTGGCGGCAGAGGTTCATCAGGTCGGCGCTGTCCTCGCGATCGTGGATCGAGAAATCCGGATCGAGCCCGATCGCGGTGGCATTCTCGCGCAGGATCCGCGCGCCGATGCTGTGGAAGGTGCCGGCCCAGAGCAGCGCCTCGGCCGCGATGCCGGTACCGAGCGCCTGCGCGGTGATGCGCTCGACCCGGCGGGTCAGCTCGGCCGCGGCGCGGCGCGAGAATGTCATGAGCAGGATGCGCCGCGGATCGGCTCCGTTGACCAGCAGGTGCGCCACCCGGTGGGCCAGCGTACTGGTCTTCCCCGAGCCGGCCCCCGCGATCACAAGAAGCGGCGGCGCAGGGGCATCCCCGGCGACGCCGTATTCAACGGCGGCACGCTGGTTGTCGTTGAGCTTGTCCAGATAGCCTGCCGTTCCCATGCCCGTGCCCCTTCGCGCGTTTCGAACAAAGCTTAACGTAGAATGAACAGAATGGGAACATGGGCCGGGTTGGCGTAAGCTCGGCTTGTCGTTTTCTACTGGAAGTCGGATCTCGCTGACACTTTTCGGATGAGCGCACGCCGGGCAACATAACCGTCCGTCGAAGCGAGGGTCTTTGCTGCCAACCGGATGCGAAGACGCATGGGACGTTGCGGAACCGCAAGTGCGGGGACGGCAGTTGCGCTCGGGGCAGCAGTTGACCGCGTGATTGCCTTTGCCGTCCCCTGATTTGGGCGATCAGCCAGACACGAGCCCGCCATCGACGATCAGGCATTGCCCGGTGACGGCGCGGCCCCAGGGCGACGCGAAGAACAGTGCCGCATCGGCGAGTTCTTCGGGGGTCGTGACGCGGCCCAGGGGCGTCTGCTGCGCGATCATGTCGAAGACCGCCTCCGGCGTCGCCGCGCTGGCGTCGGTCGTGCTAAGCAGCCCGCCCGCGATCATGTTGACCGTTACCCCCAACGGGCCGAGTTCCCGCGCGGCGGTGCGTGTGAAGCCCAGCAGCGCCGCCTTGGCGGCGGTATAATCGTGGTAGGGGACCACCGGATTCTGCACGAGATTGCTGCCGATGGTGATGACGCGCCCGCCGGATTGCCGGAACTGCGGTTGCAAGGCGCGGATCGCGTTGAGCGCGCCGCCCACCGCCACCTCGGTCTGCGCGGCGATGTCGGCCCATTCAAGCGTGTCGAGATGCGGCCGGGCGTCGCCGTTGAAGGAGAAATCGGCCAGTGCGTTGTGAACCAGCACCGTTGGCGCACCGAGCTGTTCGGTAATCTGCCCGACCATCCCGGTGACGGCCTCGGCATCGATCACATCCGCCTTGAAGGCCGCAGCGCTTGGGCCGAGCTCCTCGGCAAGCGCAAGTGCTTCCTTGGCGCTGCGGCGGTAGTTCAGGGCAACGCGCGCGCCCTCGCGAGCGAAGGCCCGGGCCAGTTCCGCGCCCAGCCCGCGTCCCGCGCCGGTGATGAGAACGGTCCTGTCGGCGATGGTATCAGTCATTATGATTCCCTCGGGTGATTGCGTGAAAGTGATGGACCGGCCCGTGGCCGCTGCCGACCGTGAGCCGCCCCGCACCTGCGATCGAGGCGGCGACATAGGCCTTGGTGCGCCGCGCCGCGTCTTCGAGCGGGAGGCGATGACCGAGCGCGGTGGCAAGGGCCGAGGAAAGCGTGCAGCCGGTCCCATGCGTGTTGCGGGTCGCGTGACGCGTGCCCTCGATCCAGACCGCGCCCTCGCGGCGCGCCAGCAGGTCGGGGCAGCCATCGCCGGGCAGATGCCCGCCTTTCAGCAGCACAGCGGCCGGGCCAAGGGCGAGGAGCGCGGCGGCCTGCGCCTGCATTTCGTCGCGCGTCGTCGGCGCCGTTTCCCCAAGCAGGTCGCCCGCTTCGGGCAGGTTCGGCGTGATGACGGTGGCTATGGGCAGCAGGGCGTCGCGCAGCGCCAGAACCGCATCGGTGGCAAGCAGGCGGTCTCCCCCCTTGGCCACCATCACGGGGTCGAGCACGATGGGGGCCTCGATCCCCTCAAGCGCCCTGGCGACCACCTCCACGACTTCCGCGCTGCCGAGCATGCCGATCTTCACGGCGTCGATGCGGATATCCTCGCGGATCGCCGCGATCTGGTCGCGGACAAGGCCGGGGGCGGTCACTTCGAACCCCGTGACACCTTGCGTATTCTGCGCCGTTAGCGCGGTGATGGCGGCCATTGCGTAGCCGCCCTCGGCCGAGATGGTCTTGATGTCGGCCTGGATCCCGGCGCCGCCCGAGGGATCGGAACCGGCAATGGATAGGATGTTGGGGATCATGTCTTGCTCCATGCCTCCAGAAGGGCGCGTGTCGCGGCTTCGGGGTCGGCCGCGCGGGTCACGGCGGAAACGATCGCCATGCCGGACACGCCGGTTTTTTTCAGGGCGCGAGCGTCCTCTGCGGTGATCCCCCCGATGGCGACGGAGGGCACGGGGGATGCGGCGGCGATGGCGGCGATGCCTTCGAAGCCCAGCGGGCTGGCCGCATCGGGCTTGGTCGCGGTCGTGCGAAGCGGGCCGATACCGATGTAGTCGACGCCCTCGGGGATGGCCGCGCATTGCGGCAACGCGTCGATCGACAACCCCAGCAGAGCCTCCGGTGCGATCTGCGCGCGGGCAGCGCGCGCATCGCCATCACCTTGTCCGATGTGAAGATCCGCGCCGGTGTCGCGCGCCACCGCGACACGGTCGTTGACGAAGACACGCACCCCGAGCGGTGCGAGTTCGGCCATGATCTCGCGGGTCAGCACGGCGATCTCGGCGTCGCTCGCGCCCTTGTCGCGGATCTGGACGGCCCAGGCGCCGCCGCGCGCGGCGGCGCGGGCCTGGTCGAGGACGGAATGAGGACTGTCGGGATCTGTCACGACATAGACAGGGCCGATCATGTCGCGGCCTCCACGCTCGCGGCCGCATCAAGGTCCGCCGCAGTCATAGCATGAAGCGCATCCAGAAAGGCCGGCATGAAGCTGCCCGGGCCGGTCGCCGCGGCCCCTGCGATCTCACCCGCCGCCCCGTAGTAGGCGAGCGCCGCGGCTGTGGCCTCCAGCGCGGACTCGTCGACGCAGAAGGCCGCGATGACGCCGTTCAGCGAACAGCCCATGACGGTGATGCGGCCCATGAGCGGATGGCCGTTGGAGACCCGAAGCGCCCGTTTCCCGTCGGTGACGTAGTCGACCGGACCCGAGACTGCGATGATGCCGCCCGTCCGGCCCGCCAGTTGCCGCGCCGCCTGTTCCGCGTCGGCGACGCTGTCGCCGGCATCGACCCCACGCGCGCGGCCCTCGAGTCCCGCAAGCGTCATGATCTCGGAGGCATTCCCCCGCACGACGGTCGGGTGCAGATCGAGCAACCGGTCCGAGAGTGCCTGCCGGAACTTGGTTGCGCCGACGCCAACGGGATCGAAGACCCAGGGCCGACCGGCCTTCTGCATGACCCTGGCAGCCTCTTCCATCGACAGGCCCCATTCGGTCGAGGCCGTTCCGATGTTCACGGTCAGCGCCTGGGAGAGCGCGGCGAACTCGGCCACCTCTTCGCGGGCGTGCACCATGGCGGGCGATGCACCTGCCGCCAGCAGGACGTTCGCCATGACATTCATCGCGACGAAATTGGTGATGTTGTGGACGAGAGGCGCGCGATCGCGCATCCCGGTCAGTCTCTCTCCGCAAGTCTGCATCTTGCCTCCTCGCCGGCGGCGAGATGCAAGGCACGCGGATTCCCGAGAGGGAGCGTCCTTGCAGCTTCCTCCGCCGGCATGATCCGGTTCAGGTTCAAAGGGTGCTTCTCAGCCCGCATGTCGCGGACGCCCCTGCTGCGTGTCGGCACAGAACGCGTTTCGCCCGGGGCTGTCAACGGTGCGCCCGGCCAGCCCGGCGGGGCCGTGCGCCGACATGGCGGCGAGCCACGGTTTCCATTCCGTGGGAAAGGCGACGTTAGCCTTTTCGACGCAGGTTGTGCGAAGCCCGGCACAGCGCCGGTGGAACTGGAGGCCTCTCATGATACGCTGGCTCTTGACACTGGTCCTAGCCGTAACCTGCACTGCGACGGTGGCGCGTGCGCTTGAAATGCCTGAAGGGCATGTCGTGCTCACCGTGTCCGGCGATATCGACGTCACCAACGATGGCGATGTGGCACGTTTCGATCTCGACATGCTTCGGGCTCTTGACTGGCGCGAAATCACGACCTTCACCGCGTTCACCAACGGACGGCAGCAATTCGCGGGCCCCACGCTGTCTTCACTTCTCGAGGCGCTGGGCGTCGAAGATGGCATTCTGCGCGCTCGTGCGGTCAATGATTACTCGGTGGAGATACCGGCCGCCCATGCAGCCGCGCACGACGTTCTCATCGCGGCAGAGCATGGCGGGAAGCCGATGCGCGTCCGCGAAAAGGGTCCCCTCTGGATCGTCTACCCGCAGTCCGAGGCGAAGGCGCAGGACAACACCTTCAACACCGAGATGATCTGGCAGCTGACCGAGATCGAGGTTCTACCCTAGGCGCCTCTCATGCGGGTGTGGCTGGTCGAGAACCTCAGGCTCCTGCGGGCGGTGGTGGCGATCTGCGCCGCCATGACCCTCGCAGGGGTGCTGATGGTGCATCAAGGCAATCAGCATGCGGCGCGGGAAACCGCCATCCTGGCAGTCAACGAAACGCTCTGGCGCCTGAGTGAACTGTTCTTCGAAACCCAAAGGCTCTCAGCCGACCTGGTCGCCTATCAGGACGACCGCCGGGCCAAGTCGGATGTCGAGTTGCGCTTCGATGTTCTCTGGAGCAGGGTCGACCTCTTGCTGGAAGCAGAATTCGGCCGCGACCTGCAATTCGACACGATGCTCCGTCGATACGCGGAATTCCTCGAACAGGAGGAACCTCTGATCTACGAGGCGGAATCGATCCCGGACGAAGAGGTCTTCCGCATGGTCGGCAATCTTGGTGCGCTCGTTGCCGAGACGCGTGCCGCCTGGACACGCGCCTTCTCCGGAGAGCGCGTGGGGATGCGCTTTGCCGATCTCCGGCATCACTCCGACAGCCCGGTCACTGGCATAGTCATTGCCCTGCTGGTGGGCCTGCTCATGCTCTACGTCTTGACTGAACTCTACCTGGCGGGGCGTGCGCAGCGTGTCGAGCGTGCGCTGCGCGAAGCAGCGGCGAGCGCCAATGCGGCCAAGACACGGTTCCTCGCCAACGTCAGCCACGAGGTTCGCACGCCGCTGAACGGAATCCTCGGGATGGCGACCGTGCTCGCGGAAACCGAGCTGACGCCCGAGCAGGCCGACTGCGTGCGCGTGATCGACCAATCCGGCGGGGTCTTGCTGAGCACGATCAACGACGTGCTCGACCTGTCCCGTGTCGAGGCCGGCGAATTGCACGTGGAAATACGACCCTACGTCCTGCGCGACCTCGTCGCCGCCTCGGTGGAGCTTTACGCCGCTACCGCACGCGAGAAAGGGCTGAACCTTACCTGCGAGGTCGCAGAGGATCTGCCGGAGGCGGTTCAGGGGGACGCCAGGCGCCTCCGGCAGGTGCTGCACAACCTTATCGCCAACGCGGTGAAGTTCACAGCCGAGGGCGGCGTCTCCGTGCGTGCCGGCGCGGCCAACGGCCGGCTTCGGATCGCTGTGGAAGACACGGGACAGGGGGTGCCCCCGGACGCTCGGGAGCGCATCTTCGAGCCCTTCGGGCAGGCGGATGCCAGCGTCACGCGCCAACACGGGGGCACCGGTCTTGGCCTGACGATTTCGCGTCAGCTGTGCCAAGCCATGGGAGGCGGGCTTTGGCTCGGGCCGGGTGACGAGTGTGGTGCGACCTTCATCTGTGACCTGCCGCTCCAGCCTGCCGAAATCGCCCAAGAGGGCGCTGTCGAGGCCGGCGAAGGCGCCGGGCCTGATCTTGCTGGGCTGCGCCTGCTCGTGGCGGACGACAACGCCACCAACCGCAAGATCCTTGCCCGCTTCCTGGAACCTGCCGGGGCGCAGGTGGATTTCGCCGAAACCGGTCTCGCCGCGGTGCAACGCAGCCTCGGCATCCGCTATGACGCCATCCTGATGGACATCCAGATGCCCGAGATGGACGGCATGGCCGCCAGCCGCGAGATTCGGCGCCGCGAAGTACAGGCCGGCCTCCCCCCGGTCCGAATTGTCGCGGTCACGGCGAATGCCCTGCCGCACCAGGTGGCAGAGTACCGCCGGGCCGGCATGGACGAGGTTCTGGTCAAGCCGCTGTCGAAGCGCAAGCTTCTGCGCGCGGTGCTGCCGGGGCCGTCCCCCCTTGCGGCCTGACGAACGGGGCTTGGCGCGAGGAAGCAAAGGCGCTAAGGAGCGGTCCTCGGAAGGCGTCGCGATTCGTGTCGCCCTTCGATTTCGTCCGAGACGGTGGGTCGGCCCCGCGGCAGCGTCCGCAAAGCCTTAATTCCTGCCTGAGACGGGAAGAGACATCTCTCCGGGCCGCTTTGCGGACCTCCGGCGTTTGTGATGTGACGACCCGATCGGACTTCTCGCCAGGGCAACCTGGCATGAACGAGCCGGAGGGTCCGCCCTCCAAACACTGGAGTAGAACTGTGGATAGAGCCCAGAAAGAGAAAGTGGTCGAGGAACTCGGCCAGATCTTCGAAAGCTCTGGCGTCGTGGTGGTGTCCCGCTACGAAGGTCTCACGGTTGCCGAGATGCAGGACCTGCGTGCACGTGCCCGTGCGGCAGAAACGTCGGTCCGCGTCGCCAAAAACAGGCTCGCCAAGATCGCCCTCGAAGGCACGCAATGCGAAGGCATGGCGTCGCTTCTCGATGGCATGACCGTTCTCACCTATTCCGAAGACCCCGTGGCAGCTGCCAAGGTGGTCGAGGATTTCGCCAAGGACAACAAGAAGCTCGAGATCCTTGGCGGGAACATGGGTGGCACGGACCTGGACCGGGCCGGTGTCGAAGCCGTGTCGAAAATGCCGTCGCGCGATGAGCTCATCGCTTCGATCGTCGGCGCAATCGGCGCACCCGCATCGAACATCGCCGGCGCAGTTGGCGCACCTGCATCGAACATCGCTTCCATCCTTTCCACCATCGAGGAAAAGGCGGAGGCGGCCTGATACGGCAACCCCATCCTTCGTGGGTTATCCCCGCGCGTTGGAACACATCAAGCATACGGAAAGAGTCTCAAAATGGCTGATCTCAAAGCACTTGCCGAGCAAATCGTCGGTCTGACCCTGCTCGAAGCGCAGGAACTGAAAACCATCCTCAAGGATGAGTACGGCATCGAGCCCGCCGCTGGCGGCGCTGTCATGATGGCCGGTCCCGCAGGCGGCGACGCCGGCGGCGCTGCCGAAGAAGAGCAGACCGAATTCGACGTGATCCTCAAGTCCGCTGGCGACAAGAAGATCAACGTCATCAAGGAAGTCCGTGGCATCACCGGTCTTGGCCTGAAAGAAGCCAAGGAACTGGTCGAAGCCGGTGGCAAAGCCGTCAAGGAAGGCGTTGCCAAGGACGAAGCCGAAGAAATCAAGAAGAAGCTCGAAGAAGCAGGCGCCGAAGTCGAGCTCAAGTAATCCTGGTCTTGCGACCGGAATTCAGGGGCGGGTGCCGCAAGGCGCCCGCCCTTCTTTTTGGGGGTGGTGCTTTGGGTTCCCGTCCATTTGCGTTGGGATCCTTGGATGCGGTGGTCGGGCTCTCACAATCCGGGCTTGGCAACGGGGGCATTTCGCCCTACCTTCTGTAGCGCGCCATGAGGTTCATGACTTGTTGGCGGCGCTGACTTCTGGGGTTGCCTTTGAACGTCCTGAAGCTTAAGTGACAGTTTCCACCGGGTACGCGCGATTCGTGCCCGGCCATTGTCTGCGCTGAAGTTCCGGGGGCGACCTGATCTCACATCCGCACCAAACGCTTCGCGACCCTAGGCCGCCGGAACCCTCCGGACGGTCTTAGTCTGTTTGCTGTTTCCGGAAGGTTAAGCCCGCGTTCCGGAGTGGTTTTTCAAGGGCAACGCTCAGCCTTAGCAAGGCCCTGGTGCAGGGCCTTTCTTGGGCAGAGGGAAAAGAATCGGGAGGCGCCTGGTGGGACGGGCGCCAGGAATGGATTCCCCCGTTATGCCATCTCGGATGGACCGGCGGCTGGTGCCCGACAGCCGTGGTCCGGTGAGACAGGAAAGGTGAACTTTCACATGGCGCAAAGCTTTCTCGGACAGAAACGTCTTCGTCGGTATTACGGCAAGATCCGCGAAGTGCTCGAGATGCCGAACCTTATCGAGGTTCAGAAGTCGAGCTACGAACTGTTCCTGAACTCGGGGGATCAGGCGACTCCCCTGGACGGCGAAGGCATCAAGGGCGTTTTCCAGTCGGTCTTCCCGATCAAGGACTTCAACGAGACCGCAGTGCTCGAATTCGTGTCCTACGAACTGGAACGTCCCAAGTACGACGTCGAGGAGTGCATGCAGCGTGATATGACCTACAGCGCCCCGCTGAAGGTCACGCTGCGCCTGATCGTGTTCGACATCGACGAGGACACCGGCGCGAAGTCGGTTAAGGACATCAAGGAACAGGACGTGTTCATGGGCGACATGCCGCTCATGACCGGGAACGGCACGTTCATCGTCAACGGCACCGAGCGGGTCATCGTTTCCCAGATGCACCGTTCGCCGGGCGTGTTCTTCGACCACGACAAGGGCAAGACCCACTCTTCGGGCAAGCTGCTGTTCGCTTGCCGGATCATCCCCTACCGCGGCTCCTGGCTCGATTTCGAATTCGATGCCAAGGACATCGTCTTCGCGCGGATCGACCGTCGCCGGAAGCTTCCCGTGACCACCCTGCTCTATGCCCTCGGGCTGGACCAGGAGGCGATCATGGACGCCTACTACGACACGGTGACCTACAGCCTGCGCAAGGGCGAGGGCTGGAGCACGCCGTTCTTCCCCGATCGCGTGCGCGGCACCCGTCCGACCTATGACCTCGTCGACGCCGACAGCGGCGAAGTGATCGCCGAGGCCGGCAAGAAGATCACGCCGCGCGCGGTCAAAAAGCTCAAGGACGAAGGCTCGGTCGAGAGTCTCCTGGTGCCCTTCGAGCAGATCGTCGGCAAGTTCGTGTCCGAGGACATCATCAACGAGGAAAACGGCGCGATCTACGTCGAGGCCGGTGACGAGCTGACCTGGACGGTCGACAAGGACGGTCAGGTGACCGGGGGTACGCTCAAGGAGCTGGTCGACGCGGGCATCACCGAGATTCCGGTCCTCGACATCGATAACGTCACTGTGGGTCCGTACATGCGGAACACCATGGCGCAGGACAAGAACATGAACCGCGAAACCGCGCTCATGGACATCTACCGCGTCATGCGCCCGGGCGAGCCGCCCACGGTCGAGGCCGCCTCGGCCCTCTTCGACACGCTCTTCTCGGACAGCGAACGCTACGACCTGTCCGCCGTGGGCCGCGTGAAGATGAACATGCGCCTGAACCTCGACAAGCCGGACACCCAGCGCACGCTGGACCGCGAGGACATTGTCCAGTGCATCAAGGCCCTGGTCGAGCTTCGTGACGGCCGTGGCGAGATCGACGACATCGACCACCTCGGCAACCGCCGCGTGCGTTCCGTCGGCGAGCTGATGGAGAACCAGTACCGCGTCGGCCTGCTCCGCATGGAGCGCGCGATCAAGGAACGCATGTCCTCCGTCGAGATCGACACGGTGATGCCGCAGGACTTGATCAACGCGAAACCGGCTGCTGCTGCCGTGCGCGAGTTCTTCGGCTCCTCGCAGCTGTCGCAGTTCATGGACCAGACCAACCCGCTCTCCGAGGTCACGCACAAGCGTCGTCTCTCGGCGCTTGGCCCCGGCGGTCTGACCCGCGAACGTGCCGGCTTCGAGGTGCGCGACGTTCACCCGACCCACTACGGCCGGATGTGCCCGATCGAGACGCCGGAAGGCCCGAACATCGGTCTCATCAACTCGCTGGCGACCTATGCCCGCGTGAACAAGTACGGCTTCATCGAAACACCCTACCGCGTCGTGAAGGATGCCAAGGTCACGGACGAAGTGCACTACATGTCCGCGACCGAGGAAATGCGCCACACGGTTGCACAGGCGAACGCCTCGCTCGACGTCGAGGGCAAGTTCACCAACGAGATGGTCAACACCCGCCAGTCCGGTGACTACACGCTGGCCCCGGCCGAAAGCGTCGACCTGATCGACGTTTCGCCCAAGCAGCTGGTCTCCGTGGGTGCCTCGCTCATCCCGTTCCTCGAGAACGACGACGCCAACCGCGCACTGATGGGCGCGAACATGCAGCGGCAGGCCGTGCCCACGCTGCGCTCCGAAGCGCCGCTGGTCGGCACCGGGATCGAGGGCGTCGTCGCCCGCGACTCCGGCGCATCCATCATGGCGCGCCGGGCCGGCATCATCGACCAGGTGGACGCACAGCGGATCGTGGTCCGCGCCACCGCCGACCTCGAGCCGGGCGATCCGGGCGTGGACATCTATCGCCTGCGCAAGTTCCAGCGCTCGAACCAGAACACCTGCATCAACCAGCGGCCGCTGGTGAAGGTGGGCGACACGGTCGGCAAGGACGAGGTCATCGCGGACGGTCCCTCCACGGACATGGGGGAACTGGCGCTCGGCAAGAACGTCATCGTCGCCTTCATGCCTTGGAACGGCTACAACTACGAGGACTCGATCCTGATCTCCGAGCGGATCTCCAAGGATGACGTGTTCACCTCCGTCCACATCGAGGAATTCGAAGTGGCGGCGCGCGACACCAAGCTTGGCCCCGAGGAAATCACGCGCGACATCCCCAACGTCGGCGAGGAAGCGCTGCGCAACCTCGACGAGGCGGGCATCGTCTACATCGGTGCCGACGTGGAGCCGGGCGACATTCTCGTGGGCAAGATCACGCCCAAGGGCGAAAGCCCGATGACGCCCGAGGAAAAGCTCCTCCGCGCCATCTTCGGCGAGAAGGCCTCGGACGTGCGCGACACCTCGCTGCGGGTGAAGCCGGGCGACTACGGCACCGTCGTGGAGGTGCGCGTCTTCAACCGTCACGGCGTCGAAAAGGACGAACGTGCGCTGCAGATCGAGCGGGAAGAGGTCGAGCGCCTCGCCCGTGACCGGGACGACGAGCTCGCCATCCTCGACCGCAACATCTACGCGCGTCTGCGCACCATGATCCTCGGCAAGACCGCGGTGAAGGGTCCCCGCGGCGTGAAGGCCAACTCGGAAATCAACGAGGAACTGCTGGACAGCCTGACCCGTGGTCAGTGGTGGCAGCTCGCCCTCGGCGAGGAAGAGGACGCCAAGCACGTCGAAGCCCTGCACGAGCAGTACGAGGCGCAGAAGCGCGCGCTCGACGCCCGCTTCGAGGACAAGGTCGAGAAGGTCCGCCGCGGCGACGACCTGCCGCCGGGCGTGATGAAGATGGTCAAGGTCTTCATCGCGGTGAAGCGCAAGCTTCAGCCGGGCGACAAGATGGCTGGCCGTCACGGCAACAAGGGTGTGGTGTCGCGCGTGGTCCCCATGGAGGACATGCCGTTCCTCGAGGACGGTACCCCCGTGGACCTCTGCCTCAACCCGCTCGGCGTGCCCTCGCGGATGAACGTCGGCCAGATCCTCGAAACCCACATGGGTTGGGCGTCGCGTGCGCTCGGCATCAAGGTGGACGACTCGCTTCAGGACTATCGCCGCACCGGCGACCTGACACCGGTCCGCGAAGCCCTGCGCATCGCCTACGGTGACGAGGTCTACGAGGAAGGCTTCTCGGACATGGACGAGGGCCACCTGATCGAGGCGGCGGGCAACATGACCCGCGGCGTTCCGATCGCCACGCCCGTCTTCGACGGCGCGAAGGAAGGCGACGTGAACGATGCGCTGGCGCGTGCCGGCTTCGACACCTCGGGTCAGTCGATCCTGTTCGACGGGCGCACGGGTGAGCAGTTCAGCCGCAAGGTGACGGTGGGTGTGAAGTACCTGCTCAAGCTGCACCACCTCGTGGACGACAAGATCCACGCGCGTTCCACCGGGCCCTACAGCCTCGTCACGCAGCAGCCTCTGGGCGGCAAGGCCCAGTTCGGCGGCCAGCGTTTCGGCGAGATGGAGGTCTGGGCGCTCGAAGCCTACGGCGCGGCCTACACGCTGCAAGAGATGCTCACGGTCAAGTCGGACGACGTGGCCGGCCGGACCAAGGTCTACGAGAGCATCGTGAAGGGCGAGGACAACTTCGAGGCCGGCGTGCCGGAATCGTTCAACGTGCTCGTCAAGGAGGTCCGGGGTCTGGGCCTCAACATGGAACTCCTGGATGCGGAGGAAGACGAGGAATGAGGGCAGGGCGCCCCGAAAGCGCCATCGCCTGATCCCTCCGGGTGCGCGTCCGCCGCGCATCCGCTTCCCCCGCACCCTCTGAACTCTGAGGTTTGAGAATGAACCAGGAAATCACGAACAACCCGTTCAACCCCCTGACCCCGCCCAAGGTCTTCGATGAGATCAAGGTTTCGCTCGCGTCGCCGGAACGGATCCTCAGCTGGTCCTACGGCGAGATCAAAAAGCCCGAGACGATCAACTACCGCACGTTCAAGCCCGAGCGTGACGGCCTGTTCTGCGCGCGCATCTTCGGTCCGATCAAGGACTACGAATGCCTTTGCGGCAAGTACAAGCGCATGAAGTATCGCGGCGTCGTCTGCGAGAAATGCGGCGTCGAGGTCACGCTCCAGAAGGTCCGCCGCGAGCGCATGGGCCACATCGAGCTGGCCGCGCCCTGCGCCCACATCTGGTTCCTGAAGTCGCTGCCCTCGCGCATCGGCCTCATGCTGGACATGACCCTGCGCGATCTGGAGCGGGTTCTCTACTTCGAGAACTACGTGGTGATCGAGCCGGGCCTGACCGACCTGCAGTACGGCCAGCTGATGAGCGAAGAGGACTACCTCGACGCGCAGGACCAGTACGGCATGGACGCCTTCACCGCCAACATCGGCGCCGAGGCCATCCGTGAAATGCTGGCCAACATCGACCTCGAGGCCGAGGCCGACCGCCTGCGCGAGGAGCTGAAGGAAGCCACCGGCGAACTGAAGCCCAAGAAGATCATCAAGCGTCTCAAGGTCGTCGAGAACTTCCTCGAATCCGGCAACCGTCCGGAGTGGATGATCATGACTGTCGTCCCGGTCATCCCGCCGGAACTGCGCCCGCTCGTCCCGCTGGACGGCGGGCGGTTTGCCACGTCCGACCTCAACGACCTGTATCGCCGCGTCATTAACCGGAACAACCGCCTCAAGCGGCTGATCGAACTGCGCGCGCCCGACATCATCGTCCGCAACGAGAAGCGGATGCTGCAGGAAGCCGTGGACGCGCTCTTCGACAACGGTCGCCGCGGCCGCGTCATCACCGGCGCCAACAAGCGTCCGCTGAAGTCGCTGTCCGACATGCTGAAAGGCAAGCAGGGCCGCTTCCGTCAGAACCTTCTCGGCAAGCGCGTCGACTTCTCGGGCCGCTCGGTCATCGTGACCGGTCCGGAACTCAAGCTGCACCAGTGCGGCCTGCCCAAGAAGATGGCGCTCGAACTCTTCAAGCCCTTCATCTACTCGCGGCTCGAGGCCAAGGGCCTCTCCAGCACCGTGAAACAGGCGAAGAAGCTGGTCGAGAAAGAGCGTCCCGAGGTCTGGGACATCCTCGACGAGGTCATCCGCGAGCACCCGGTTCTTCTGAACCGCGCGCCCACGCTGCACCGTCTCGGCATCCAGGCGTTCGAGCCCACCCTGATCGAAGGCAAGGCGATCCAGCTTCACCCGCTGGTCTGCTCGGCCTTCAACGCGGACTTCGACGGTGACCAGATGGCCGTGCACGTCCCGCTGAGCCTCGAGGCCCAGCTGGAAGCGCGCGTCCTGATGATGTCGACGAACAACGTGCTGTCGCCCGCCAACGGCGCGCCGATCATCGTTCCCTCGCAGGACATGATCCTCGGCCTCTATTACATCACGCTGGCGCGTGAGGGCATGAAGGGCGAGGGCATGAGCTTCTCCTCCATCGAGGAGGTCGAGCACGCGCTGAACGCCGGCGAAGTGCACATGCACGCCAACATCACCTGCCGCGTGAAGCAGATCGACGAGAACGGCCTCGAAGTGTGGAAACGCTACGAGACCACGCCGGGGCGCGTGCGCCTCGGTGCGCTGCTGCCGCTGAACGCGAAGGCACCATTCGAACTCGTCAACACGCTGCTGCGCAAGAAGGACGTCCAGAAGGTCATCGACACCGTCTACCGCTACTGCGGCCAGAAGGAATCCGTCATCTTCTGCGACCAGATCATGTCCATGGGCTTCAAGGAGGCGTTCCGCGCGGGCATCTCCTTCGGCAAGGACGACATGGTCATCCCCGAGAACAAGTGGCCCATCGTGGAAGAGACCCGCGAGCAGGTGAAGGACTTCGAACAGCAGTACATGGACGGCCTGATCACCCAGGGTGAGAAGTACAACAAGGTCGTCGATGCCTGGTCGAAGTGTAACGACAAGGTCACCGAAGCCATGATGTCGACCATCTCGGCCGAGCGCCGGGACGAGAACGGCGCCGTCGAGGAGCCGAACTCGGTCTACATGATGGCGCACTCCGGTGCCCGTGGCTCGGTCACGCAGATGAAGCAGCTGGGCGGGATGCGCGGCCTGATGGCGAAGCCGAACGGCGACATCATCGAGACGCCGATCATCTCGAACTTCAAGGAAGGCCTGACCGTTCTCGAGTACTTCAACTCGACCCACGGCGCCCGTAAGGGTCTGTCGGACACTGCTCTGAAGACGGCGAACTCGGGTTACCTGACCCGTCGTCTGGTGGATGTCGCGCAGGACTGCATCGTGCGCATGCACGACTGCGGCACCGAACTGGCGATCACCGCCGAGGCGGCCGTCAACGACGGCGAGGTCGTGGCATCGCTCGGCGAGCGTGTTCTGGGCCGTGTCGCGGCCGAGGACATCACCACGCCCACCGGCGATGTACTTGTCCGCGAAGGCCAGCTGATCGACGAGCGGATGGCCGATGCCATCGAGGACGCCGCGCTTCAGACCGCGCGTATCCGCAGCCCGCTGACCTGCGAGGCCGAAGAGGGCGTCTGCGCCATGTGCTATGGTCGCGACCTGGCACGCGGCACGATGGTCAACACCGGCGAGGCGGTCGGCATCATTGCCGCGCAGTCCATCGGTGAACCCGGCACGCAGCTGACGATGCGGACCTTCCACATCGGCGGCGTTGCCCAGGGTGGCCAGCAGTCCTTCCTCGAGGCGAGCCAGGAGGGGATCATCGAGTTCGAGAGCCCCAACACCCTGCAGAACGCCGCTGGCGAGACGCTGGTGCTTGGCCGGAACATGAAGCTGCGCATCGTGGACGAGAACGGGGTGGAGCGAGCCACGCACAAGCTGGGCTACGGCACCAAGCTCTTCGTTCAGGAAGGCGATACGGTGGCACGGGGCGACAAGCTCTTCGAGTGGGACCCCTACACGCTGCCGATCCTCGCCGAGGCCGACGGTGTGGCCCGTCATGTGGACCTGGTGAACGGCGTTGCCGTGCGCGAGGAGACCGACGAAGCCACCGGCATGACGCAGAAGATCGTGACCGACTGGCGTGCCGCGCCCAAGGGCAACGAGCTCAAGCCCGAGATCATCCTGCAGGATGAGAACGGCGAGCCCGTGCGCAACGCGGCCGGCAACCCGATCACCTATCCGATGTCCGTGGACGCGATCCTTTCGGGCGAGGACGGGCAGAAGGTGCAGGCCGGTGACGTGCTGGCACGGATCCCGCGTGAAGGTGCGAAGACGAAGGACATCACCGGCGGTCTGCCGCGTGTGGCCGAACTCTTCGAGGCGCGTCGTCCGAAAGATCACGCCATCATCGCCGAGATCGACGGCTACGTGCGGTTCGGGAAGGACTACAAGAACAAGCGCCGGATCACGATCGACCCCGCGGACGAAAACCAAGAGCCCAAGGAATACATGATCCCGAAAGGGAAGCACATTCCTGTGGCCGAAGGTGACTACGTCCAGAAGGGCGACTACATCATGGACGGCAACCCGGCCCCGCACGACATTCTGTCGATCATGGGGATCGAGGCTCTGGCCAACTACATGATCGACGAGGTGCAGGACGTCTACCGACTGCAGGGCGTGAAGATCAACGACAAGCACGTCGAGGTCATCGTTCGCCAGATGCTGCAGAAGTGGGAGATCACCGACAGCGGCGACACCACGCTGCTCAAGGGCGAGCACGTCGACAAGCTCGAGTTCGATACGGCGAATGCCAAGATCGAGAAGAAGGGCGGCCGTCCCGCACAGGGCGAACCGATCCTTCTCGGGATCACGAAGGCTTCGCTGCAGACCCGGTCCTTCATCTCGGCGGCCTCCTTCCAGGAGACGACCCGCGTTCTCACCGAGGCTTCGGTGCAGGGCAAGGTCGACGAACTCCAGGGGCTCAAGGAGAACGTCATCGTGGGCCGCCTCATCCCGGCGGGCACCGGTGGCGCCACCCAGCGGGTGCGCCGCGTGGCGCAGGATCGCGACACCGTGGTCATCGATGCCAAGCGCGAGGAGGCCGAGGCCGCCGCAGCGCTGGCGGCACCGGAGCCGGCAGCGCCGTCGGGAGACGACGTGGTTGGTGGCGACGAGTTCGACACGCTGATCGTGGATACCCCGGAAAGCCGCGAGTAAATCGCACTTCCGGAACCGAAGATTGCAAGGCCCGGGCGGGACACCGCCCGGGCCTTTCTTGTCCGGGGCAGGGGCGTCTGATCCCGGTGCGCCAGCGGTTGGCGGGCTGGCAGGTCGGCTGCAGGCGGGCTATGGCGAATTGCGCCGGTGTACAGAGACAAGTGAGGGCCGCATGACAGACCAGACAGCGGCATCGCGTGCGCCGCTCCTGATGATGGCCTCGATGCTGTCCTTCACGCTCAACGATACCTTCGTGAAGCTGACCGGTGGTGAACTGCCCGTGTCGCAGCTCTTGGCGCTCCGCGGAATTCTCGCGGTGCTGTTCATTGCGGGGCTCGCGCACGGAATGGGCCACCTGCGTGTCCGGCTTCCGAGGGCCGACTGGGGTCTTCTGGCGCTGCGCTCCATCGCCGAGGCGAGCTCGGCCTATCTGATCATCCGCGCCCTTCTGGCCATTCCCTTGGCGAATGTCTCCGCCATCCTGCAGATGCTTCCGCTGACGATCACCCTGGGCGGCTTTCTCTTGCTGCGCGAACAGGTGGGATGGAGGCGCTGGTTGGCCGTTGCCGCGGGTTTCGGGGGCATGCTGCTGATCGTCCGGCCGGGCCCTGAGGGCTTCGACATCAATGCCATCCTCGCGCTGGCCGCCGTCGTGGCCGTGACCGTCCGCGATCTCGCGACCCGGCGCATGTCTGGCGCGGTCCCCTCGCTCATGGTGACGCTGGCAGGCGCTGTGACGGTGCTTGCAGTCGCTTGCCTGTTGTCCGTCACGGAGGGCTGGGTCCCCATGACCCCGCGGCTCTGGGCCCTCATTCTGGCGGCCACGGGGTGCATCATCTGCGGCTACAGCTTCAGCGTGCTCGTCATGCGGGCCGGCGAGGCGAGCCTGACCGCCCCATTCCGGTATTCGGGACTGGTCTTTGCCCTGATCCTCGGCTGGCTCGTCTTCGGCGACTGGCCCGATGGCCTCACGCTGACCGGCGCGGCGGTGGTGGCGCTGTCGGGTGGTTTCACCATGTGGCGGGAAAGGCGGCAGGCGGTCGCGGCGCCCAAGCTTGCAGCTCCGCCCTATCCGGTACCCGAAAAAGGCGTGGAGCGCCCTTGAGCCCGGCGGCCGGCTGGCGCAATCTTCTCCTACGAAATCCGGTGAATCTTCGCCGCTCACACCTGAATCCGGGGCAGGGTCGTCTGCTGCCCCGTGGTGCTGTTGACAACCTCCGCGACTCCCCATATACGGCCAGCCAATTCGCCGGGCGGAAAGTCTCCGCTTGCGGGTTTGCAGTACCGAAGCGGTCATGATCCGGGCCACATGCCCCGATCCTCTGGACAGCCACCGCGTCGTCCCGGAACCGGGGACGGATGCGGTTTTTTGCGTCCTGCACGCCCGGCGCTTGAACCGGTGGCCTGCGGACGCGCGGGGCGCCAGAAACCTTGAACCAGATCTGCATGGGGCGCCCCCCCGTGCACCGCAGAGATGAAGAACACGGGGAAGAAACCGGAATGCCCACGATCCAACAGCTGATCCGCAAGCCGCGGCAGCCCAAGCGCAGAACCAGCAAATCGATGCACCTGGAAGGCAACCCGCAGAAGCGCGGCGTTTGCACCCGGGTCTACACCACCACGCCCAAGAAGCCGAACTCGGCCATGCGTAAGGTGGCCAAGGTTCGCCTGACCAACGGCTACGAGGTGATCAGCTACATCCCGGGTGAATCGCACAACCTGCAAGAGCACTCCGTTGTGCTCATCCGCGGCGGCCGTGTGAAAGACCTTCCCGGTGTCCGCTATCACATCCTGCGCGGTGTTCTCGACACCCAGGGCGTCAAGGACCGCAAGCAGCGCCGCTCGAAGTACGGCGCGAAGCGTCCCAAGTAAGAGGAATTACAGATGTCTCGTCGTCACGCCGCAGAGAAGCGCGAAGTTCTCCCCGACGCCAAGTTTGGTGACCGGGTTCTGACGAAGTTCATGAACAACCTGATGTATCACGGTAAGAAATCCACTGCCGAGACCATCGTCTACGGTGCGCTCGACCGCGTCGAAACCAAGGTCAAGCGCGCGCCCATGGAACTGTTCCACGAGGCGCTGGATAACATCAAGCCCAGCGTCGAGGTCCGCTCGCGTCGTGTTGGTGGCGCCACCTATCAGGTGCCCGTCGAGGTGCGTCCCGAGCGCCGCGAAGCGCTGGCCATCCGCTGGCTGATCGATGCGTCGCGCAAGCGCAACGAGAACACCATGGAAGAACGCCTCGCCGGCGAGCTGTTGGACG
Organism: Allosediminivita pacifica; assembly: GCF_003054175.1. Classification (GTDB taxonomy): domain Bacteria; phylum Pseudomonadota; class Alphaproteobacteria; order Rhodobacterales; family Rhodobacteraceae; genus Allosediminivita; species Allosediminivita pacifica. Next base: position 2,438 of record NZ_QBKN01000027.1, on the reverse strand, counting down.
CAGTGCAGTCCCGCGGTGCTGCTGTTAAGAAGCGCGAAGACACCCACAAGATGGCCGACGCGAACCGCGCGTTCAGCCATTATCGCTGGTAATCCAACCCAAGGACCGACCCATGCAACGCGAATATTCGCTGGATCGCTACCGCAACTTCGGCATCATGGCGCACATCGATGCAGGCAAGACGACCTGCACCGAGCGGATCCTGTTCTATACCGGTAAGTCGCACAAGATCGGCGAAGTCCATGACGGCGCCGCGACGATGGACTGGATGGAGCAGGAGCAGGAACGCGGGATCACGATCACCTCGGCTGCGACCACGACCTTCTGGTTCCGGACCGAAGATGGCGAGAACCCCACCGGCATCTACGGCGACACGCCGCAGGAAGCCAAGTTCCGCTTCAACATCATCGACACTCCCGGCCACGTGGACTTCACCATCGAGGTCGAGCGTTCGCTCGCCGTTCTCGACGGCGCGGTCTGCGTTCTCGATGCCAACGCCGGTGTGGAGCCGCAGACGGAAACCGTCTGGCGCCAGGCCGACCGTTACAAGGTGCCGCGCATCGTGTTCGTCAACAAGATGGACAAGATCGGCGCCGACTTCGACAACTGCGTGCGGATGATCAAGGACCGCACTGGTGCAATCCCGGCGCCGATCCAGTTCCCGATCGGCGCAGAGGACAAACTCGAAGGCATCGTCGACCTCGTGACCATGAAGGAATGGGTCTGGCTGGGCGAGGACCTGGGTGCCTCCTGGAAGATCCAGGACATCCGTCCCGAGCTGCAGGACAAGGCCGAGTCCATGCGCGCCGAGCTCATCGAGATCGCCGTCGAGATGGACGACGACGCGATGGAAGCCTACCTCGAGGGTGAAGAGCCCGACGAGCCGAAGCTTCGCGAGCTGATCCGCAAGGGCACGCTGTCGCTCTCCTTCGTTCCCGTGCTGGCCGGCTCGGCGTTCAAGAACAAGGGCGTCCAGCCCATGCTCAACGCCGTGATCGACTACCTGCCCGGTCCCTTCGACGTGCCGCCCTACATGGGCTTCGCACCCGACGACGAGACCGAGACGCGGAACATCGAGCGCCGTCCCGGCGACGACCAGCCCTTCGCTGGCCTCGCGTTCAAGATCATGAACGACCCCTTCGTGGGCTCCCTGACCTTCACCCGGATCTATTCGGGCATGATGGAAAAGGGCGGCACGGTCATGAACTCGACCAAGGGCAAGAAAGAGCGCATCGGCCGGATGATGATGATGCACTCGAACTCCCGCGAGGAGATCGATTGGGCCGGCTCCGGCGACATCATCGCGCTGGCGGGTCTGAAAGAGACCACCACCGGTGACACGCTCTGCGACAGCCAGAAGCAGGTCGTGCTCGAAACCATGACCTTCCCCGATCCGGTCATCGAGATCGCGGTCGAGCCCAAGACCAAGGGTGACCAGGAGAAGATGTCCCAGGGCCTCGCGCGGCTTGCCGCCGAAGACCCGTCCTTCCGCGTGGAGACCGACCTCGAGTCCGGTCAGACCATCATGAAGGGCATGGGGGAACTTCACCTCGACATCCTCGTCGACCGCCTGAAGCGGGAGTTCAAGGTCGAGGCGAACATCGGTGCCCCGCAGGTTGCCTACCGCGAGACCATCTCGCAGAAAATCAACCACACCTACACCCACAAGAAGCAGTCGGGTGGTTCGGGTCAGTTCGCCGAGGTGCAGCTGGAAATCACGCCGACCGAGCCGGGCGAAGGCTACTCCTTCGAGTCCCGCATCGTCGGTGGCTCGGTGCCGAAGGAATACATCCCCGGCGTCGAGAAGGGCATCAAGTCCGTGATGGACAGCGGTCCGCTGGCCGGTTTCCCGGTGATCGACTTCAAGGTCGCTCTGGTGGACGGCAAGTACCACGACGTGGACTCCAGCGTGCTCGCGTTCGAGATCGCATCGCGGATGTGCATGCGGGAAGGCCTGCGCAAGGCCGGTGCCCAGCTGCTCGAGCCGATCATGAAGGTCGAGGTCGTGACGCCGGAGGAATACACCGGTTCAATCATTGGTGACCTGACGTCCCGTCGTGGTCAGGTGCAGGGACAGGAGCCGCGTGGCAACGCCATCGTGCTCAACTCCCACGTGCCGCTCGCCAACATGTTCGGCTACATCAACAACCTGCGCTCGATGTCCTCGGGCCGCGCGCAGTTCACGATGCAGTTCTCGCACTACGATCCGGTTCCGCAGAACATCAGCGACGAGATCCAGTCGAAGTACGCCTAAACACGGCGGTGCGTGGGAGACCACGCACCCTACCACCCCGTAGGGTGCGCCGGGCGGCGCACCGCACGACAAGAAAAAGGGAGCCAGTCAGATGGCAAAGGAAAAGTTTGAGCGCGGCAAGCCGCACTGCAACATCGGCACGATCGGTCACGTCGACCACGGCAAGACGACGCTGACGGCGGCG
>NZ_QBKN01000026.1:56154-71793 GCF_003054175.1 Allosediminivita pacifica | reverse complement strand
TCGCGCACATTGCGAAACGCACTCCCCATCATGAGATGGGTATCACCTCGCAGTGCCGGAGCTCATCTACAACGTGGGGCGCAGCCGCCGCTTACAATAGTAGCTGCGGCGATTGGTATAGACCGTGATGTTGGTCGAGATTCCTTGCGCCCCCGGTTTGATCGCAAAGGCGCGGCCTCCGGGCACCCCATCCAGCATGAAGCCTTCCGTATCGCCAGCGATGATCGAGCGGATGGTCTCGCCCTGTCCGAACTCAATGCTCGTTACATGGGTCATCGAGACGTTGATCCGATAGACCTCTCCGTCGCGATAGGTGGCTGTGCGGACGCGGCTGTCGTAGTGACCAGGTCGCGGGGAATATTCCGCCTGCGCGGCCGTCGCCGCCAGGGCGAGTCCGAAAGCCAGTGTCCAGATGCCTCGTCTTTTCATGGCGTCACTCCTGCCTGTCGGACACGACCGCGTATTCAGTCACCGTGAAGCCGAAGGGATTGCGCCACACATCGTCTATCTGCCGCATTTGTGCGGGCCGAAACTCATAGAGCAGCGTTGCCGTGAAGCTCCCTGTCTGCGTCCCTTCATTGGACGTCAGCCGCTTCCGAAACCGCACTTGTGCCCGGTTGTTCGTAATGAGGTTGATCGAGTCGATTTGCACATCGAGCCGCGCATCCTCGCCGTAATTGTTCGGCGGATAATTTGCGTGGCCGCTTGTCCAAAGCTGTCGCAGGGACGCTTCCGCATTCCCGTCCGACATGGCGAGGACACGTTCAATGCGCACATCGTTGTCGAGCTGGTTGTAGGTTTCCCGCGCGTTTACATAGCGGTAGACTTCGGCCTGAATGATCGCCGGGCGCTCCGTCAGCGAAACGGCTTCAACCGCCGCGTTCGGAACTGCCATGCCGGTCTCGCTGTCCACTGGGACCACGACCGGCGGCGGGTCCACATCGAGGACAGAGACAGCCGCAGCCGCCAGACAGCCCGCGATGCCGAAGACCGCGCTCCCGAGCGCAACCTTCTGCCAGAGCCGTTCACGGCGGCGAGCGCCGTAAACAAGCTCTTCTTCGATGATTTCGTTATCCTTAGCCACGCCAGCCTCGCTCATTCGAGGTCCGGCAGGGTGAAGTCCATGAACCGCTGTTCCTCAGCGATGGTGGCCGCATCGACCACCCCGCTTTGACCGGACCCTACCGTTTGAATTGCTTCGAGTTCCCACATGCGCGTCATGGCGATCGCCAGCTCCGCCGTGACGCGCGTGTTGTGATCGACGCTCGACTTGAGCGTTTCCATGTCGGGGATCATCCCGACCAGCTCATCTACCCGCTCAAGCGACTGCGCCGCCTCGCGGTGGCTGTTCTGCGCCGCCGCCGACATGACAGCCCCGGTAGAGGCGCGCGTGGCGACGTTCTCCGCGCCTCGGTTGCCGCTGGACGCCATTTCCGACAGCGCGTCTTCACCGAAGCCAGCTTCGGCCAAGACGCGCTCCATTTGCGTCTGCATCTGCGGCGCTGAGCCGCCCAGGAGGCCCGAGAAGTCGCCATTCGCGACGCCTTGGGCCAAGTCGATCACGTCTTCAAATTCCTGATCGAGAAGGCCGTTCAGGTCGCCGTTCTCCATCACCATCGCGGCCACGTTCGTCGGACCGCTCAGAGCGTCATAAGTCTCTTCGAGCTGGTCGATCTGGCTTTGAAGAAGTTCGACTTGCTCAAGCAGTCGGTCGAGCTGATCCGACTGGATGCCGTAGTCTTCCAGCATCTGCTGGATTTGCCGAATTTCCTGCGCGATGTTCTGTGTATCGACCACCGGCACGCCCTGCGCGTGGGCCGGGGACGCAGCCATGATCGCGGCCGCGCTGGAAAGCATGGCGACACCACCACCAGAGACGGCAACCGCACCAATCAGGGCCGTTGCGCGGACCCACCGTCCAATCGTTTTCGAGATAGCCATCACTCGAAATCCTCCATTTGAAAGTCCATGAAGGCCCGCTCTTGGGCCGCTCGAGCCGCCATCGCGACTTGCTCCGCGGAAAGGGCGCGGGTCTGCGCCGCTTTGAGCCGAGTGCGGATCGCGACGAGCCGCGCCAGCTCCGCGCGGGCGTAGGTGTTCAGGGCATAGGCTTCCTGAACGTCTTCGGCCTCCCCGATCCGCTCTATGATCGCGCTGACGCGCGCTGCGGCCGCTTGCACGGAGGTCAGGGAGTAGTCGCCGTAGACCCCCGATCCGTAGGCCGTCATGCTCATGGTCGAGTTGGCGAGCGTCACAGGGTCGATGGTGCCGAGAGAATCCACGCCGCCGATGATTTCGAGGTAGTGGTTGTAGCGCTCCGGGATCACCTGCACGTAGTGCTGGGTTTCCTCGAACGGGGGGACGCCCCCATAGTTCTGCACGTTCCCAGGGCCGGCGTTGTAGGCCGCGAGCGCATGAATGATGTTCCCGTCGAACATATTCAGCATCGAGGCGAGATAGCGCGCGCCACCTTCGACTTGGAGATAGGGGCTTTCGTAGTATTCCGGGTTGATGCCGAGATCGCTGGCCGTGCCAGGCATGATCTGCGTCAGGCCGAACGCTCCTACCGGCGACTTGGCCCCGATGGTGAAGCGGCTTTCCTGCCAAATCAGAGCTTGGAGAAGCGCCCGCCATTGGACCACGGACAACCCGGCAGTGCCGACACCGGCGTTGCCGTGCGTTTCCTTCGCCACGCGGATAATCAGTCCTTCGACCGAACCGCTTGCGTCTCCGAACCTCTCTTCGACTTCGCCGCCGCCGGTGCCCGGATCGCTGTTCCCAGCCTCGTCTTCAACGGCCCCGAACATTTGTTCTGCGCCGGGGTTTGTATCGACGGGCGAGTAAAGCTCATCCGAGGCCGTCTCATCCGAGCTGCCATCTTCGAGGCTCGCGACCATGCCCGACACGTCCGTGTCGCCCATCGTTGCCGTCGAGTGAATGTCAGCCAGAGCGTCGAGCTGTTCCTGTTTGATTTCGACCAGCCGCTCAGCGGTATCGAGAACGTCCTGTTGGAGCAGCAGATCAAGTTCCGTGCGCTCGATGATCCCCTGAATCTGCGCATTCTTCTGCGCATCGAAGACAGGAACGCCCTGCGCTCCTGCCACGGCGGGCAGGGCGGTCAGAGCTGTGCAGAGCAGGAGCGCCGGGAGCTTAGTCGTCATAGGAGACAACCTTCCAATGCTCCGAGTTCACCGGCGTGAAGGTGCAAGGTCCGTCCGTCGGGGCGAAGCTAAAGCACTCAGCGGTCGAGGGCTGGTAGCCGCACCCGGCAAGGGTCACGGCCATGAGCAGGGCAGCAGTCAAGAGCTTCATCCGATCCTCCAAAAGTCAGGGCGGTCGCGGTAGTCTTCCCCGACCAGTTCCTCGCCCTTTTCCATCCCGCCCAGGATGGTCAGAAGGTTGCCGAGCGGGCTCAGATCGGCATCGACCAGGACCGAGCCCTGATCGTCGCGCACAAGCCCGAGGCGCGAGTTGCTGCCCGAGTTGAGCAGCATGTCGAGTTCCTTGTCGTGCAGGCCGAGCAGGTCATAGTCGCTGCGGCGTGCCCGTATGTTGGGGAGAAGGATTTGCGTCGGGACCGCCTCAACGATGGTCTGACCAACATTCGTCCTTTTGAGCTGACTGGCATACTGCGTCATCATCACGACGACCGCGTTTTGCTTCCGGGCCGTGACGAGCCAGTTGCTCAGCCGCTCCGCGAAGTAGGGGTTATCGAGTGCCTTCCACGCCTCATCAATGACGATGATCGTGCGGCGGCGATCTTCGATTTTCCGCTCCACTCGGCGGAACAGATACGAGAGGACCGCCATGCGCTCTTTCTCGCTTTCGCTGTCCAGTATCCCGGTCAGATCGAAGCCAACCGTCTCGCCTTCGAGCGAGAACGTGTCCTCTTGGTTGTTCCCGAAAATCCAGCCGTAGCGTCCGCCTTCGGTCCACTCGACAAGGCGCTCGTGCAGATCGCCTTCGTCGTCGGTCGAGCTGAACAGCGAGGCCAAGTCAGTCCAGTTGCGAAGATCCTCGCGCGCTTCCGCGTTCTGCCGCACAACCTCTTGGATACGGTTCACCTGCGTGGGCGTCAGGGGCTTGTCAGAGCGATGAACCAGAGCGGAGAGCCAGTCGGAAAGCCATGCCTGCCCGCGCGCGTCGATCTCAGTGCGGAGCGGATTGAGGCCGGTCTTCTCGCCTGCATTGATGGACGTGTAGCGGCCACCGTTGGCGCGCACTGCCATTTCCATCCCGCGCCGGTAATCGAAAACGAACAGCCGCGCGCCCGCGCGCTTCGCCTGCGTCATCAGAAAGGCTGCGAGAACCGACTTGCCCGAGCCAGGGCGTCCGAGGATCAGAGTGTGCCCCCCGGTCGGCTCTTTCTCAGGCGACCCTTCCTCATGGAAATTGAAGTGGAAGCCACCCCTATCCACAGTCGGGAACATGGTGACGGGAACGCCCCAAGGGACGCGCTCGCCGGTCTTGCCCATTTGAGGGCGATGAAAGGCGGCATAGTCCGCGAAGTTGTGGTTCGTGACTGCCGCCTTACGGCTGCGCTTGGCTCCGTTTCCGGGATGCTGCGCAAAGTAATGCGTCTTGGCCGCGAAGCTCTCATTCACCATCGTGACGCCTTCGGTCGTCGCGATGTTGCGCACCTCCGCGCCGATGCTATCGAGCTTTTCTTCGGTCTCAGCGAAGACCGTCACGGTCATGTGGTGCAGCCCGAAGCTCAACCGCCCGGTTTCGAGATCATCGAGCGCGGTCGGCATTTCCTCAAGCAGCGACATTGCGCCGTTGTCCGACGCGCGGCGAAGGCGCATCTGGCGCTTGATCCGCCCCGCCATGACGTTCGAATTGATGGTGCTGAAAGACTGCGTGACGACCATATCGACCGGCAGGTTCAGATCATCGAACATCGTGCACTGCGATGTGCTGTGATAGCTCTTGAGCGCGTAGGTGGTCCCGACGCGCCGCCCTATAGTGCCTTCTGACAGGTAAAAATTCGGGCCTTTGAACGTGACGCGCGTGTTCGCCACGTCCTGCGCCACATAACCATAGGACGAGCCGCGATAGATCGGGCTTTCCCGCCCCACATTCAGCGCCCCGAGAAAGCCCAGCAGCTCGCCTTCCTCGGCCGACAGCAGCCGGGCGTTCAGGTTCCCAAAGGTAGAGCGTAGGAAATTCGTGACCTCGTAGAGCCGCCGAAGGCCCTTTTCCGTCTCGCTCTGAAGCGTCGCCATCGACTTCGCGCGGCGCAACGGCACGTTAGCCCCGAGCGTCGGGCGCCGCATGACCGTCAGCGTGAGGGTCTTGTCGCGGAGCTTTCCACCGTCCAGGTGCGCCCGCCAGCGGTTATCAACCGCCTCGGCAAAATCACCTCCGTTGACCGCTGGCAGGCCGTGTTCGACCGGCCGGGAAACCTTGTGGACGTAGAAGCTGTAGTCCGATCCTGACTGCGCCACGATATGCGCGAAGAGAGCCCGCGTCTTGTCGAGCAGTTCGTCTTCCGTGGTGGTGCTGTTCAGGCCGTCGAGCCGGATGCACTGCATCAGCTCATTGCCGCGTGTGCGGATCGTCTTGTCATCGACCAGTGCCACGTAAGGCAGCAGCGAGGCCATCTTGCGTTCGCGGGCAAACCACGTCGGCAGGAGTTCGTTGTCTTCAAGGGACATAGCTATCTCCCCCGTGCTGGCGACGGTTCCGCGTGGGCGGAGTTTCTTGGAGAGTGGTCGCGATCACGTCGATGAAATGCGGGTCCCAATCCGCCGCCTTCCAGAGAACCGGGTAGGCGGCGAGGGCCAGCAGCGCGACGATGACGCTTTGCACCCAAAGGAAGACCAGAACAGACCCGAACATCCAGATCATCGCATACATGATCGGCAAGCCGAGCAGCTTGGGTGGTTGCGTCAGACCGAGATAGACACGGGACTGTTCTGTCATCGCTTTTCGACCTCAGTTATTCCAGATGGTCGAAACAATGGTCGGCGCGGCCGCGACGCCGGCGATGGCGATCACGGTCCAAAGTGCCTGCCGGAAGTCGAGAATCCCGAACAGCCAGGTCAGGAAGACCCCGATCAAAGCGAGCGTCCCGATCACCATGCCGAGCGGGCCAGTGATCGCGTCCACGATGCCTTGCAGAAGGTCTTGCACCGGCGACAGGTCCAGCTCTTGAGCGAGCGCCGGTTCGGCAATGGCAAAGGTCAATACGACCGCCATAGCCACGTGAGTGATATTCGGCTTCATCCTAAATCTCCTTGCAGCCTTGCGAAGACCCCCATGACCTTGAGGACGTGATTTTGGGTCTCGCGATACGGGGGTATCCCCCCGTTCTCGACCACGGCTTCCGGCCCCGCGTTGTAGGCGGCGAGGGCGAGCCGTGGGTTCTGGAACCGGGCGAGCTGGGTCAGAAGATACCGAGCCGACCCGTCCAGATTTTCCTGCCAATCGTGCGGATCCACCCCGAGGGTAGACGCCGTAGCAGGCATGAGTTGCCCGAGCCCGATCGCGCCAACATGGCTGCGCGCGTTCGGATCGTAGGCACTTTCGATTTCGATGTTTGCGCGGAAAAAGCGGCGCCAGTCCGAGACGGACATGCCGACGCGCCGTAGTGCCGGGTGTGACCCGTAGCGCATGGCCGTCGTGTCTATCGCTTGGAGGACCGCAGCGGGCGGCGCGACTGCGCGCGGCACCTGTGCCGCGGCTTCCGCTTCGCCGCCTTCTTCATCTTCCTCGTCTTCATTGAACAGGAAAATGCTGTCCCTGTCCGACCGGCGCGCATCGCCGTATGTCCGAGAAAAACCGTTCTGTGGTGATTGAGCTTCGAGGCTTCCGTCCGACCGCATCACCATGACCATTCCCTGCGCGTCAGCAGGCGTCGTGGTGAGCGCGGCGGCTACAAGAGCCGCGCCAAAGAGTGCGCTACTCTGAGGCTTCGTCGTGTTTTCGTAGGAGGCGCTGAGACGCCCGAGTGCCCGCTTCCAGCGGAATCTCGATGAACTTGCATCCCTGATCGTGCAGGAAGGAGATGAGACCCGGAGCCGTTCGGAAATACCGAGGGGCGAGGTCTTTTTCCCCTTTGCCTTTTCCTCGTGCCGTGACGAGCAAATGTTCTTCGCCGTTATCGTCCGAGACAGCTCGGAGATACCAGCGACCATACCAGGTTGCGTGCTGCTTGAAGGCGCTTTCCGAGCAGACGATCTCCGCTCGATACCCGCGCTCGAGTAAGTTTCTGAATGTCTCTTCGACGACCACATTAGGCGCTGCTTTGAACATGCGTCCGGCTTGGCCTCCTAGCTCACGAGCATCGGGGACGCGCACCGGACAAGATGCCGCCACCGATACAATATTGTTATTTTGTCCGCAACCGTGCAGATTGCAGTCAACGTCGGGTCTTCCCGGACATGGTGAATCCGGGTGCTCACCAATTTACCATTGCAACACAAGGGGTTCACCTATGATATGCGGTCACTTTCACCCCCTGAACGCTATAGTAATTTTGTTGGTTTTTCTGGCCTCCCCAGCCCTTTCCCAGAGCTGTCTACCACCGGAAAAACCATATTTGCCATCAGCGGAGAGCGAAGTGCGCGAGTATGCCGACCTACTGCGCCAAGACTTCGAGAATTATCTGTCAGGCGTCTCGGACTACATCGCTTGTCTCGACCAGGAGCGCGCTCGCGCCTTCCGTGAGGCCCAAGAGGTCACGGAGCAGTATCAGAGGTTCATCGAGATCGTCAGAGACTAGCCGTTGTCGGCGTCTTCATGGATCGCCTTGGCAACCGTGGTCCGGCTGATCTGTAGCTCCTTGGCAATCCATCGCTGGCTGCGGCCCTCGGCTGCGAGCGCACGGATTCTCTGACCGTGGCGCCGCACGACTGGCGCGTCGCCCTCCTGCCGGCCCAAGGTTTTTCCTTTAGCTCGTGCGGCTTCCAGCCCTGATTTGACACGCTCAGACAGCAGCGCCGTTTCGAACTCCGCAACGCCCGCGAGGAAGGTTGAGATCATTTTCCCCATCGGTGAAGACACGTCCAACTCAAGGCCGTTCAACGTCAGTAGCGAAACCTTCTTCGCTTCCAGCTCGCTCAGTGTTGAGAGAAGGTCCGAGGTGGAGCGCCCCCACCGGGACAATTCCACGACCGCGATTGCGTCCACTTCGCGCCGCTTCGCCATCGCCAGAAGCCGCGCTCGACCGGGCCGACTGTCCCGCCGTCCGCTGGCTGTCTCGCACTCTTCCGCGACAATCTCGTAGCCTGCCCGCTCTGCGAAGGCCCGCAGCTCGCGCAACTGGCGCTCGCCGTTTTGCTCCGGCGTCGAGACCCGCGCATAAATGGCAATCTTGTGGCCCATTTGAACCCCCCTGCGGAGAACCCTCGTCAGGCCCTTCACACACTGGCCTCGCGTTTGGACCATATAATCATTTGTCTGAATGGGCCACCCGTGGCGCCGCCCGACTCATCGAATTGCCCCCGCTTGCTCATCTGAGGATGACAAACTAACAATATTGTGGCAGGTATTTCCTGACCCCTCAGAGGAGGCCCGCTCCATGCTGTCTACACTCAAGACAACAACCCTTGCCGCCGCAGCAGGCGTCGCCGCCATTGCGGCGCCGCCCGCTCAGGCTCAGTCTTACCCAATCGACTGCGCGATCCTGCTTTGCCTATCTCACGGCTGGCCGGCCTCAGCGCCTTGCGCCGCCGCCAAGGCTGAGTTCATTCGGCGGATTACGCCGTGGCCGGTCGAACCGCCACTTCAAATCTGGCGCTGTCCAATGGGGGGCGGCGTCCAGTTGCAGAGTGCCCCCGCACAAAGCCCGTGGCTGGATAACCCCGTGATCGACGCGGGAACCGATCCGCAGCCTCTCCCAGCCGACTCCGGCGCACCCGAGGCCGTCCCGGCGGTCTTGCGCAACTTGGGCGGTGATGACTTCGAGCCCACCGATCTTCTGCAATTCGTCCAGGACTACACGGATGGCAGCGGCCGCGCCGACATCGACATCAGCGACCCGACTTTCGACTACGTGCGCTCGATCCGCGTCTACAGCGTTGAACATATGCGTCAGCGCGAAGCCGGTCGGGATGGCGACGAGTATTGCCGCAGGTACGAGAGCGTCCGCTTGGGCACCTATGGCGAGCAAGGATCATTCTCATGGCACGGCGCCGATCCGAGCGACCTACCTGATGCCTTCGTCGGTGATGAACGGTGGGGAGACAACTGCCCGACCGTTTTCGTCCGCGCGGTCTTCGTGGATTGGCACGATTACCAAGGCAACTACGGCTTCGAGCAGGTGAATTACTAGGCTTTGTGCCCATGCCGGGCGTGCAACCCTAGAATTGCGACACCCCACGAAACCCTGTATGCCTTATCACATAATAGTGCGGCCAGAGAGTCGCAGGCAAAGGAGCAGTAACACCAGCACAAAGTAAAGCCCCCGCGACGGCGGCAACCATCACGGGGGGGCTATAGAGCCAGGGTCGGCAAACCCAGCAAACCTATCTGTCAGGTTCGGTTCTACCAGCTCCCCTACATCGCAGGCAAGCGAAAAACGCACTCGTGCGAACCACCCCGCTTTGTCTGTCGCCGCCTCGCTCCAACAGCAGCGAGAACCGAACCAATGCAGGCAGCACATCTATATTCCGTGGCTCCGTCAGAGCCTCGACAACCTATCCTTCCGACCGGCATGGAGCGCGACGGCTTCGTCGCCCTGGTCGATACCATCGCCCCGCTTCTCGGGGTCGGGAACGCGGCGCTCAGCACGTTCCGCGTCATGATCGCCATGACCAAGCCGCGCGCCTTCAAGGACGGCTCTCAAGAGCCGTGTTGCTACGCCAGTCAATGCGAGATCGCGCACAAGCGTATGGTGAACCCGTCCCGCATTCGCGCCCATGAGCGGGAGCTTGAGGCCGCAGGTCTCATCGAGCGCCGGACTATGGCAAACGGTGCCCGCTCCGGCTTCGCCGGATGCGGCGTCTACTTCACACGAGCCATTGCCCGCGTTCATGACTTCCTAGCCATGCGCGATCAGCTCGAAGTCGATCGCCGCACCCACACTACCCTCCGGGGCCTGCGCAGCGTCCACAAGCGCCACATCAAGGCAGCGCTGTCCGACCTGATCGACGCTCTAGGCGTCACGGCAGAAGTTCAGGCGATCATCGAAGCCTATCAGGGTTGGCCGGACGCAGACGCGCTTCATCGGCTTTCGCTGGCCGACCTCGAAGCCCATGTCGAAGAGGCGGACAAGCTGTGCACAAGTGCCTACGACCTTCTATCAAACGTGCTAGAATCGAGCGGTGGACCGGTCGAAAACGAGCGGTCCTATATACAAGATACAAGCCAAGATCCTAATCCTGTAACTTGTAACGCTCACGCGATCATGCGGAGCGCGGGCAAGCCCGCGCACTCAGATTCAGTAGATGCACCGCCTACCGGCGGCGCATCCTGCAATGAAAAAGAGGATCGGCGGGGAGCGACCGAGCGCAACACCGAATATCTCGCCAAGCTCACCCCGCAACAGCTCTACCGGCTATGCTCCGAAGAAATGCAGCTCTACATCGACGGCCGAGTAGGGGCGGGCTATCCCTTCGACCTCCGCGCTTTCGAGATCGCCGCAGAAATGCGAGTGCCAGAGCTTGGGATCAGTCCGAGCGCCTGGGCCAAAGCGAGAGACGAACTACAAGGCGGCGCGGCCACTCTCGCGGTCCTAATCATCGACGCAAAGACCAGCGGCCCCCGACCGCAAATCAAATCGCCCGGAGGGTATCTGCGCGGCATGATCGCGAAGCATCGAGAGGGATCGCTGAATCTTGTCGGCGGGCTCATTGGGTTGTCGACAAGATGCCACGCTAATCCCGGCACATACCCCTAGGATAGTGAACTGGCCCCTGTTTCGACAGGACACTTGGGCATAGCCATGGAGGCTTAGGCATATGCCTGATCACGTGCTTATGTCTGAGATAGAGATCATCACCGATGGTGGCCGTCGGCGCCGCTGGCCTGCCATGGAGAAGCTGCGGATCGTCGAGGAGACGTTGGAGGACGGTGCCAGCATCTCTGTCGTCGCGCGCCGGAATGGCGTGGCTCCGAACCTGTTGTATCGTTGGCGCCGTCTGATGCTGGACGGGGGAGCGGTGGCCGTGTCCGAGGATGACGATGTGACCAGTAATCGTGCCGTCCGGCAGATGGAGGATCGCATCCGCGAGCTCGAGCGCCAGCTCGGCCGCAAGACGCTCGAGGTCGAGATCCTCAAGGAGGCGCTGGACAAGTCGCGCTCAAAAAAACGGACCTGGCTCGCGCAATCGCAGCCGAAGGGCGGTTCCCGGTGAAGGTCGTGGCCGAGACCCTGGGCGTCTCCCGGTCGAACCTGCATGCTCGGCTGAGCGGGAGCGCAAAGCCGCGACGGCGCTACCACAAGGCACAAGACGCGGCGCTGCTGCCAATGATCGAGGCGCTGGTGGCGGCGCGGCCGACCTATGGCTACCGCCGCATCACGGCGCTTCTGAACCGTCGGCTGCGGGCGGACGGCGCGGCGCCCGCGAACCATAAGCGCGTGTATCGCATCATGCAGGCCCATGGCCTTCTGCTGGCACGGACACATGCCGAGCGGCCCGAGCGTGCCCACGACGGGAAGATCGTGACGATACGCTCGAACCTTCGCTGGTGCTCCGATGGGTTCGAGTTCACCTGCTGGAACAAGGAGATCATCCGCGGCGCGTTCATCATCGATGCGCACGACCGCGAGATCATCTCTTGGCGCGCAGTGGCGGGCGCCGGCATCAGTGGGTCCGATGTCCGCGACATGATGCTGGAGGCCGTGGAGGCCCGGTTCGGCGGTTACCGCACGCCGCATTCCGTCGAGATGCTCAGCGACAATGGCTCGCCCTACACCGCTCATGACACACGCATCTTTGCGCGTCAGCTCGGACTGAAGCCATGCTTCACGCCGGTAAGGAGCCCGGAGAGCAACGGCGTCTCGGAGGCATTCGTGAAGACCCTGAAGCGCGACTACGTGCAGGTCACGCCGCTGCCCGACGCTGCCACCGTCCTCGAATTGATTGCCGGGTGGTTCGAGGACTACAACACAAGTCACCCGCACTCAGCGCTGAAGATGCGCTCGCCTCGCGAGTTCATCCGAGCTCAAACCGCAACGGCCTGAGTGTCCGGCGAAACGGGGGCAAGACCAGATAGATCGGACGAGCATGATTGAAGATGGTGCAACCGACTGGGGCAACGGCGGCCCGCGACCAGCCGCAGACGGCTTCGATATAGAGGCCCGTTCGAAGTCCGTCTATGAATGGGTGCGACAGGTTCGCGGTGGTGTTCTGGGTGGAGCCTTCACCGTCGAGCGCCATCTGAGCGCTGCCATCGTTTATTTCATGCTCGGCGACCGGCTAGAGCGAGACGACGTACAGTCCGCGTTTGATGAGGGCCTGTTGACGCCGCTCTCTTTCGAGCGTCGCATCAACGTCGCAATGCTTATTGCCCCACATTTTCTATCCGATGATGAAGTGAAGGCGCTTAGGGGGGACCTCAACGCGCTCCGCACCATTCGCAACTCTATGGCTCACAAGCCATTCTGGTTTCACCCCGAGCTGAACGACAAAGACCAGGTGTTCAATCTCGTCCCGATGATCCAGCGTGGCAAAGCTCCCATCGCTTTGACCTCAGCTTTCACCCATCAGCTCAACAGCCAGATAGCAGGCTTGATCGACCGAACCGCAACACTCGCCGCAACGGTGGCTAAACGAGAGAAACGGTGACGACGCTAAAAGGCCGGAACCTCGCGGTCCCGGCCCGGTGCTATCACCTTTCGCGGCCATCGGCGTCCCCGCCTGTTCCGCACCTTTGACAATACTGCAACGTTGCACCGGATCAAACCCCATCATCTTTCCCATAATATCCTCGGGGGAAAACGAGGTAGCACTTTGGGGGCAGACAGCCCCCATGACGAACATTGTAATATCGTCGTGCGCCAAGTATTGTTTCGGAAAGGCTGGCCGTTGTTTCGAGCCTTGCCTTGATGCATTCTCCCGATCTCTTCGTGGTGAAGAGACACTTCGGCCCCCTTGCTCCGGCAGGGGGCTTTTTTTCGTGCCGATCTAAGTCCCGACCGAGCTTTCGGCGGGGGCCTCAAGCTCGCTGATCTTGGCGCGCGTCGTTTCCAGCTTGTTCAAGGATTCCAGGATGGTGCCGGGAATGAAAAAGACCGACGAGAAGGCGATCAGGCAGATGAAGACCTTCTGCGTCCTGTCGGAAACGATGTGGCTCAAAGCCAGGACCAAGCCCATTGCGGCGAAAGTCCCGACGACAAGAGCGAACAGCATCATCACGCACCATGCCGTGAAGCCCCATGATCCCATCATCGCGCCGTGGACCCCGGCCTTCATCGCAATGACATAGGCCGCAGCCAGTCCCGTGAGAGCGAGGGCGAAGTCGCTCATTTCCCTGCGATAGCCGTCGGCCACCGGGTTGTGCGCGCCATTGTTGTTGGTTTCGGTCATGCTCGATCCTTTCTTGTTTTCGAGTGTCCTGAGAAGGATATGGACTCTTTGTGAAAACCAGAAATCGAGCGTTGCCCGGCCTTGGGGCCGGGCGGTTGGCCCGACCTGCCCACAGGACTCCTCGCTTACCTTCGCTCTATGGGGGGGGGCGCGTCCAGCTCGTCGCCTGCATGGCGCGAGGCTGACGCCTCGCGCTGGAAAGCTCGGGCAGATTCACAGCGGAAAGCCGCGCCAGGTGCGCGGTTTACATCGCGTCTTGTTGTCGTTCAGCGACTTCGCCACTCCTGCGGCATGACGAACTCGGTAGCCCAAATGCCGCGGTCGATCTCACGCGCGGCCCGTTCGTCTCCGACATAGCGCCGCGAGTATTCGTGGTAGGCAACCGCGAGGCCCTGCGCCACCATCTCACGGTTCAGCTCCACACTGCCCGATTGGCAAATCGCAACCGACCGGCCGTAGCGATCCACGTCCCGCACCTCGCAATCGACCCGCCGGGCAACGATCATCGTTTCCAGGGCTTGCGTCGCCGCCCGACCACACTGCCAGACCGAGCCGTCTGGCCGCTCGCAGCTCTGGTCAGATTCCGGGGCGTCTATGCCGAAGAGGCGAACCCGCTCGTCATCGACCCGTAGCGTATCTCCATCTTCTACCTTCGCACGCCCCGACAGCGTTGCGGTCGTCGCCGGCTCACGGTCGCTTTCAAACCTATCGAACCATCTGCCGAGCTGGTCATTCCACCCGATCAGCTCGGGCCCGCCGGGCGCGAGCCCGGCCAAGACCACAAGAGCTGCCACGAACACAATCGCGCCCGGCGCCTTGCTATGCCTCCGGCGACCGAAAAGGTTTCTGCGTCTCAACTCTACACCCGTTCAATATAACAATATTGACATAATACTGCGTCATAAAGCGAGCATCGAGGGCGAGATAGAGCTTTCCGGGTGCAAGCCTTGCGTGAACTTGCGGCTCGATGAGATAGCTATGTTGGGTAAATTCTCTCGACTGCCGGGAGTTAGGCCGTGTTGACAAAAGGGATTCACAGCGCCCGATAGGTGTGATTCAAGCTGGCAACTGCGATGGAGACCAGCTTGGCACGAGACCTGATGTCCGACGACGAGTGGGCGTTCTTTGAGCCGTTCATCTTGGCCGTCCGCGCCCCGAACGGGCGCAAACCGATCAACCACCGACTTGTTCTCGATGGGATTTTCTGGATCGCCCGAACCGGAGCCCCGTGGCGGGACCTGCCCGAGGAGTTCGGCAAGTGGTCGAGTGTCTACCGGCAGTTCCGGCGCTGGACCTTGGCAGGGCTCTGGGAGGACATCATGGACGCACTGAACCGGAGCGGTGCCGTGCCGGACGCGCTCCAGATGATCGACAGCACAGTGGTACGCGCACATCATCAGGCGGCGGGCTCAAAAAGGGGACTCCGCGACCGGGTCTCGGCCGTTCTCGGGCGTCCGGTGGGAAAACGATCCCCCGGATCGTTTTCTGGACCACCTTCCCCTTCACGACCAAGATCCACCTCCTCGTCAACGCACACGGTCTGCCAATGAGGACGGAAATCACACCGGGCCAAACATCGGACTATCTCGGCTTTGACCTAGTGATGGCCGACAATCTGCCTGCACCGAGCGTCTTGCTCGCCGACCGGGGATACGACGCGGACGGCATTCGCAGAACCATAGAGCAACGTGACGCCTTGCCGGTCATCCCGATGCGAAAGTCCCGCAAGGTGCGCGTCGGCGTGGATCGATCGCTCTACAAGCTGCGTAATCTCGTCGAACGCTGCTTCAACAAGCTGAAAAATGCCCGCCGGGTCGCAACCCGATACGACAAGACTGCGGAGAGCTTCCTGGGCTTCATCGACATCACTTCGATCCGGCTGTGGCTACGCCATTTGTCAACATGACCTAGTCGTCCCTTCGGTCCTCTCCGAGCCTGCCCGTCCCGTTCTCCCTGCGGCCCAGGTGCGCCGGCGTGCGTCTCGTCCCGAGCCGCACGCCGGCGCGGCCGCATGGTCGCCCGGGCCGGTCTGTCTCGGCCCATTCGGGTGACGGTCGCTTGTGCGAGTTTGGAGATCCCCGCGCGAGCGCGGCGATCACGTCAGGCGGGGGGTTCGGACAAGCCGAACGCCGCCCGCATACTTGGGCCAGGTCGCGCGAGCGCG
>NZ_QBKN01000026.1:0-56058 GCF_003054175.1 Allosediminivita pacifica | reverse complement strand
AGTTTGGAGATCCCCGCGCGAGCGCGGCGATCACGTCAGGCGGGGGGTTCGGACAAGCCGAACGCCGCCCGCATACTTGGGCCAGGTCGCGCGAGCGCGCCCTGCCCGATCAGGGAACCGCCGGTTCCCCCACGCAAGGCCACCGAGCGGCGTCAGGGGGGGTGTCCCCAACGACGGTCCCTCCACTGCGCTCCGGGCTGCGTCGCCGGGTGATCCCCCTCCCCCCCTTCCTTGTCGGCAACCTTGCGTGGGCCCCCCTCCTGCCCTCGCCGGGAGGCAGGCTTTCAGGAGAGGGCCGCTTCGCGGTCCTCGCCAGAAACCCAGCCTCGATTTTCGGCACCAAGACCGAACGGGGATCACCACGAAGGAAAAGACCGATGACCAAGCACCAGACCATCGACGCCACCGAAGGCCGTTTCGCACTGGATAGCCTCAGCCTTTCGCCCATGAACCCCCGCCAACACGTCCCCGAGGACGAGATTGCCGAACTGGCAGAGAGCATCAGGACGGCGGGCCTCATTCAGAACATGGCCGGGGTCGAGGATGGACAGGGCGGCGTCCAAATCGTCGCCGGGGGTCGGAGGCTCCGCGCCCTGCAATACCTTGCGCAGCACTATCCCGAGAGCGGGGCGAAGAACCCAGATCTGACGCACCCAACGGTGAAGATCGCCCCCGACCAGACGACCGCGCAGGCGTGGGCGGTTGCCGAAAATGCCGCGCGGCGCAACCTGCACCCCGCCGACGAAATCCGCGCCTATGGCAAAATGGAGCAGGGCGGGGCCACTCCCGCAGTGATCGCCCGCGCCTTCGCGGTGACGGAAAAGCACGTCTACCGGAGGCTCGCGCTGGCAGGCTTGCCCGACGCTGTGATCGACGCCCTCGCTGGGAATGAGATCAGCCTTGGCATGGCCGCTTGCTTTACGATCAGCACCGACGAAGCCCGCACCCTCGAAGTGCTGGAAGAGTGTCGAGGCCGGAACCTCAGCGATTACCGGATTAAGCAGGCTCTCAAGCCCGAGAGCATCCGCGATACCGACCGCCGAGTGATTTTTGTCGGGCTGGACGCCTACAAAGCTGAGGGAGGCCGGATCAGCGGCGACCTCTTTGCAGATGAAACGCTTCTGGATGATCCCGGCATTCTGGACGCGGTTTTCACCGCGAAACTGAACGAGGCCGCGCAAGAGCGCACCGCTGATGGCTGGAAGTGGGCAGAGGCAACCGCCGACCCCTATATCGGATGCTTCCAGATCGAGGACGCCAAGATGGCCCGACTCTATCGTGAGGATGGGGTTCTGACGCCCGACCAATCGGAGCGGTATGACGAACTGGCCGAGCTTTCGACCCGCGACGAGCTGGACGAGGCCGGAGACGCTGAACTCTTGGAGCTTCACGCGATCCTCGAAGGCACGTTCACCGACGAGCAGAGGGCGCATTCCGGCGTGATCGTCTACGTCGATCAGCGGGGAGAGCTTCGCTCCACTGAGGGGCTTGTGCGCAAGGAACACAAGGCAGCGGCTATTAAAGCCGGGCTGATCCATCCGTCCCGCCACACGACCGAGGACGACGCACCGAAATCGCCCATTTCCGCAAAGCTGGCCGACGATCTTACCCGCGTGGCAACCGGCGCACGGCAGCACGCCATGCTCCGCGATCCTGAGCTGATCCTGTCCCTGCTGGCCTACCAGATGACCGGCAAGATGGGGTATCGCCGCGCCCTTGGACTCCGCGAAGATGAAGTGCCGAACTTTCCGACCACCGAGGCCGAGGGCTACACGCTCGACAAGCGGCTGACGACGCCCGCCGACCGGCCCTCCGATCCGTTCAATTCGGACCTCGCCAAAGGCTTCCGGGCCTTCCGGAAGCGGGGGCAGGATCACATCATGGCGGAACTGACCCGCCACCTTGCCGCCCTCATCAGTGTGGGCGACGAGAAGCTGGGCGCGCTGGTCGATAAGGAGGCCGGGACCGACATTCGCGAAGTCTGGACCCCGACCGCTGCCAACTTTTTCAGCCGCGTGGGCGGCCCCTACCTCAATGCCCTGTGGTGCGAGCTTCTGGACCTTTCCGAAGATCACCCGACCGCGACCAGCTTCGCGAAGCTGAAAAAGGGCGAGAAGGCCGACCGGCTCGAAAAGCTCTTTACCGATGCCGAGAGGCGCGAGACGGTCAGCGTGACCGAGGCACAGGCCGAGCGGATCGCCAAGTGGCTGCCCGAGGGCATGGCCTGAGATCGACAGGCAGGGCGCGCGAGCGCCCTGCCCCATCCGAAGGAGGATCACCCCGATGCCTGATTTTCGCGCCCACCGTCACCCTGTTCTGGCCGCGCGCTGCCCCGACTGCGGCAAGGCGCCTGGGCTGTGCTGCATCCGAAAGAAATACGGAAATGTGAGATTGGACAGACAAATCTAGCCTCAATCACGATTTCGCTGATGCAGGAGCTTCTCCAATTGCTTGGCCACCGACACCCCAATCTTGAAGGGGTAGTTGCGCCAGAATTTGTAGAATGCCTGTTCTGTGTCAAAGTCACCTTCACCGGCGCGTAATCGCGGAATGTCATCCACCGCGCCGATATATTCGCGAGTGGTGGAAGAACGCTGCCTCGAACCGATCTTCCACGATTCCTGCACGATCAGCTCGAGGTCCGCGATCCGGGACGGGCGGCTCTCGTCCAACGTGTAGATAGCAATGATATCGAGGTGCGCCTCATAGTCCTGGAAGGGACGGAACGTGTTGGGCCAGTGCAGCTGCGGGTACTTGAAATAAGTGTTACCGGTGTAGAGCGTGATGCGGCTCTGGGTCTTGCGCGGGTTCACGCGCCCCCGTGCTCCGACCTTCCGGCGGGCAGCCTTCACATCAACCGCATAGGGCCGGTCGCCGAAACGGCTGCCCGAGAGTTCGAGGTCGGGATAGCCGCGTTCAGTACCGCGCTGGAGTTCTACGTCATTGAGGGTTGATACTGCTTCCAGCAGATAATCGACCAGAGACACCTCCATAATGTTGGCGAGCGCCGCTGACTCTTTCGGGAGCGGAAGAAAATGCCCGCCGGCTTCAAGCTTCTGCTCGAGGTCCGACGCGTCGGATGCGCTCAACGGCCAGGCATGATCGCCTTTTCGCCGGAAGATTGCGACCGGGGCCAACTCGTATGCATCACACAGACCCCGCAGCCATTTTAGGACATCCTCACGTCCGCTCATGTCGCCTCCGGCATATCGTCATCAGTAAGCTCGAGGAGTTCATCGGGCGAGCAGCGCAGTGCGCGGCAGATCGCGTCCACCGCCCTGAGGCTGGCGTTGTACCCGCGCCGGGAAGCGATTGAGTCAAGTGTCGCGCGGGACAGGCCAGTCCGCGCAGCCAAGTCTTCATGCGTCAGGCGCTCACCGGTCCGGGCTTCGTAGGCGTCAAGCGCCTGCCGGAGATGAATGATAATCACACCTGCCCTCTTTTGTATTGACGATACAATATATGCGACCTAACCTTGGTTTGACCTTCCATATATTGTATGGACGAGACAACTGATAGCAACAAGAAGCGTGCAGATGTACCGGGTAATTTCTCTTTATACGGGCGCAGGGGGGCTCGACTTCGGCTTTGAGGCTGCCGGCTTCGCAACGGCGGTTGCCGTCGAGATGAGCAAGGCATGCTGCGCAAACTTGCGCTCAAATCGTGACTGGCCCGTCCTTGAGGGGGACATTCACGACTTCGGATCAGATGCGATCCTCAGCGCTGCCGACTTGGAAGCCGGCAGCGCTGACGTGCTGATCGGCGGGCCGCCGTGTCAGCCTTTCTCGAAATCGGGTTACTGGGCCAAGGGGGATGCCCGCCGGTTGGACGATCCGCGGGCGGATACACTGGACGCCTATCTGCGCGTGCTGCGAGACACCCGGCCGAAGGCCTTTTTGCTTGAGAATGTCCCGGGTCTCGCCTTCAAGGGAAAATCGGAAGGCCTGGAGCGGGTGCTCGATGGCGTTGCGGCAATTAACAAGCTTCACGGCACGGACTACCGGGTCTCGTGGCAGATCGTGAACGCGGCCGACTACGGGGCTCCGCAAATGCGCGAACGGGTCGTGATGATCGGAAGCCGGGATGGCCGGGAGTTTCAGTTTCCGGAGCCGACACATGGCCCTGGACGCATAGCGCGGCATCATTCCGTCTGGGATGCACTTGGCGACCTCCCGGAGCGGCCGAACGAGACGGGCCTCAAGATGACGGGCAAATGGGCCGATCTGCTCCCGACGATTCCGGAAGGACAGAATTATCTCTGGCATACCGAACGCGGGGGCGGTGAACCACTGTTCGGCTGGCGCAGGCGGTACTGGAACTTTCTGCTCAAGCTGGCAAAGGACAGGCCGTCCTGGACAATCCAGGCGCAGCCCGGCTCCGCGACTGGACCCTTCCACTGGAAGAACCGGAAATTATCATCACGCGAACTCTGCCGCCTGCAGACATTTCCTGACAACGTGACCCTTAAGGGAAGCCGCGGCGACATCCAGCGTCTGGTTGGAAACGCGGTGCCCTCAGTGCTGGCCGAAGTGATGGCACGCGCGATCAGGGAGCAGCTGCTCGGAAACATGCACCACGGGGGAGCGTTGGAACTCGAACCGCCGTTCCGCGACGACTGCCCGGAAGCTGAGTCCGTGAAGAGCCTACCAAAGAAATATGCCGGCCTCAAAGGTGAGCACGAGCCGCATCCCGGCGAAGGGCGGGGCTATGCCGCAGCCAGAAGGGTAGCCTGAGATGCTGCATCTTTGCTACCTGGCCAGAGATGCGGCCCCAAGGCCGCGGCATCGGCTCCATTTTTCTGTTCAGGGCGTTGTTTTCAGAGTAGAATCGCGCAAAAGGGAGGCATTATGGCACGCGGTGAGCTGATGAAAAAGCTGCTCGCCAGCTACGGCCACGAGGAAGAATTCCGCGCGGTTGTCGAGCAGATAATCTCCGAAGAGGAGAAGAAGAATAATCGCGTTCTGGCACGCAGTCTGCGTAAGACGTTGGACAATATCGGGGCGGTCGCGCGACCTGCCGGCGGACTTTCGCGTCTGGTTCCGTTCCCGGATGAGGCCAATGACTTCATCCAGCGGGTAGAGCCGGCGCACGGCCCTCAGGATATTCTGCTCTCTCCGGAGAACACTGAACTCTTCCTCGGGCTAATCCGGGAATTCCGGCAGGCGGACCGGATCAGGCGTCACGGGCTGCCGGTGCGGTCCAAGCTGTTGTTCTGCGGGCCGCCCGGCACCGGCAAGACCCTCTGTGCCGAAGTCTTCGCCAATGAACTCGGCCTTCCCTTCTTTCATGTCCGGCTCGACAGTCTGATTTCCTCCTATCTGGGCGAGACCGCGACGAATATCCGCAAGACGTTTGAATTCGCCCGCCGTCAGCCCTGCGTGCTGTTTTTCGATGAGTTTGATGCGATTGCCCGCTCCCGCGAGGAAGCCGGCGAACACAGCGAGCTCCGCCGTGTGGTCAACAGCCTGCTGATCTTCATCGAACAGATTCAGCCAGGCGGCTTTCTGATTGCGGCAACCAATCTGGACGGCCATCTCGATCCGGCCGTGTGGCGGCGGTTCGATGAAATCGTCTGGTTCGATGCGCCGGACGCTGCGATGGTGCGCAAATACTTGGTCCATGCTTTCCGCAATGTCCGGGCGTCCTTTGATCCGGCCGGTTATGCCGACCAGCTTCTGGGGTATTCCTATGCAGACCTCGAGCGGGTTTGCGTCCAGGCAATGAAGCTGTCGGTCCTCGGCGGCAACAGAGCAGTTTCGGACAAGGACTTCCGTGAAGCGATGCGGGATGCGAGGCGACGGCTGACCCGCAAACATAAGCTGGAAGCGCAGGCCGGGGAGTAAGCCGTGCCGCGTCATCAGCATCTGCCGCTTCTGCGGCTGCCGGAGACGATGGAACGGCGTAAAACCGGCTTTCCCGGCCCGATACCATCCCGTGACGGCGGTTATGGCGGCCGCGTTCGCAGGCAGGTTGAAGAAGCCGTGCGGACCCAGCAGGAAAGCCGGCCGCCTCAGTTCGTTGATCCTTCGCTGATCCTGCGGGTGCAGATGCAGGGGATGCTGCTCGAAGAGGACTGGGAAGCGCTCGGCCTGACGCTTTTGTCCAGCGACGAAGACCGCAACATCGTCCTGTTCTCATCCGAAGGCGATCTCTCCGCGTTTCTGCAGCGGCTCGAAGCGTATGACGGGCCTGTTCCGGAAGGCCAGCGGGGGAGACGCTATGAAGGATTCGTCACGCGGATCGAGGATGTCGGCACACTTACGCCCCGCGATCGGCTCGGTATTCGTTTCAGGGAAGCCGGGTTCAGCGAAGCTGACGACCTGGTAAGCAACGAGGCTTACACGGTCGATATTGAGCTCTGGGACTTCGGCGGACGGCCTGCGCGGGAGCGTAAGGCCCGGGAAATTGAGGACTTCATCACCGGCAGCGATGCGGAAGTCTTCGATGTCTACATAGGTCCGTCGATTACGATGATGCGGGTACGGGCTCCCGGACGGGTGCTACGGCCGCTTCTGGCCGTGCCCGAGGTGGCATTCATTGATCTGCCGCCCGAGCCGGACCTCGAAGCGTCTGACTTTGTGCAGATGACCCTCGAGGACGCGCCGGAGATTCTGCCGCCGGAGGCCGGCGCTCCGGTCATCGGTGTGCTGGACAGCGGTCTCAACGAGCATCCCTTCCTAGAAGGGCTCGTCGCCGAACGAAGAGCGTTCCCGGCAGAACTCGGGACAGCCGATGTCTGGGGCCACGGCACGCGGGTCGGTGGCGTTGCTCTGTTCGGCGACCTGAGAGACCGGCTGAGGGACGGAAGGCTGCAACCGGCCGGTCAGCTGGTGTCCGCGAAAGTGGTGCAGGACAGCGGTGCCTTTTATGAGCGCCGGACGCTCCCGCGTCAGATGCGCGAGGCAATTACTCAGCTGCATCGGGACCATAACTGCCGCCTTTTCGTCATCTCGCTCGGGGATGTCCGCGCACGTAACGAACCCGGACGGGTCGGCCCTTGGGCGGCAACGCTCGATGAACTGGCACGCGAACTCGACGTGCTGATATTTGTGTCCGCCGGCAATCGTGCCCCGCGCGGCGGATCGTCAGTCGAGCAGGCCATCACGGAATACCCGGCATATCTGCTCGAGGCGGCGAACCGGCTCTGCGAACCGGCCGGAGCCAGTAACGTCATCACAGTTGGGGCATTGGCCAACGGGACCGGTCTCGGAGCGAGGCATGAACGGGATGCCCATATCCGGCCGATCACTCAGGCCCTCGAGCCGTCTCCCTTCTCGCGCTCGGGGCCTGGCGCAGGCGGTATCCGCAAACCCGATTTCGCTGACATTGGCGGAACGCTGGTTTTTGACGCTCCCTCAGCCCGGCTGCAGTCGGCACCGCACATTCCGGAAGCCGGCGTCATCACGCTGAACCATGAATTCACTAGGCAGCTTCTGACAAGCGGTATGGGCACCTCCTACGCTGCGCCGCTGCTCGCCAACAAAGCCGCGGAACTCTTGCGGCTGTTCCCGACAGCTTCCGCGAACCTGATCCGGGCACTTCTTGCGGGGGCATCCAGCGTTCCCGACGCATGCGCCCGTCGCCTGGCAGGTATGGATGCTGCGGACCAAGCACGCGTCTGCGGCCACGGGATGGTAGACACGTTGCGGGCCGCCTATTCCGACGATCACCGGGTGGTGCTGTATGCGGAGGATCGCCTCAGTATCAACCATTTCGCGGTTTATCGCGTGCCGGTGCCGTTGGAGTTTCAGGGGAACGGTCGCCGCACGATCCGCGTGTCTCTGGCGTTCGATCCCCCTGTCAGGCGGACCCGCGCAGAGTACATCGGCACGAAGATGAACTTCCGGCTGCTGCGCGGTTGCCCCTCCGCCGAAGTATTCTCACATTTCCGCTCGAGAACGGCCGACGAAGGGGATCCGCCCAATATTCCGAACAGGTTCAAGTGCGGACTCGAGCCTGGTCCAAACAGCCGGGACGGGCAGACGCTGCAAACCGCAGCGAAGACCTTTGTCCAAGACACGTCAGGCTACGGTGATGAATATTTTCTTGTAGTCCGTTGCGCCGGCGGCTGGGCCGAGCCCCAAGAAGTTGCCCAGAATTTCTCGGTAGTGGTTGAACTCGAACATCAGCCGGCAGTGCGTCTGTATGCGCGGCTCCAGCAGCGTGTGCGCGTTTGAGCGAATAGGTCCACGGCCGCCCTTTTATCGCCCAAGCACCGCGGCTTTGCCGCCAGCGCCCGATCATCGTTCCGAAAAAATCCTCGGGGGCGCCAAGGGCGCGGGGGCAGACAGCCCCCCTCATATCCACAAGAACCGTGGACTATCTTGGGGCGGTAGCTCTCAGCTCGCGCCGGGTCGCCCCGCCGGCCGTCGAGGCCGGGCAGGACGACTACCGGCGTCCCGGCCCGCCGAGCGCCCACGGATCGAGAACGTCCGCACCGAGGGCTACGAAGGGCGTCCGGTCGCGTGTCGCGACCATCGCCCCCGGTCGCGAGAGCGCGATCGCCGCAATCTGCCCGTCCGCCATCGAGATCGCGCAGCCGCGCTTGAGCGCGGCTGCGATCCGCTCGCCGTAGACCCACGCCGCCGCCTCATCAAACGGCAGCAGACGGCCCGCGAAGTCTTCCTCGAGGATTCCCGCCACGGCCTGTGCCAGACCGTCACGCCGCTTGCCTTCCGGTATCGACTGGACCCCGAACACCAGCTCCGCCGCCGTGATCGTGCTGAGATAGAGGTTCGTGGGGTCCTGCGCGTCGAGCCAGTCCATCACGGCATCGTCGGGCGCTTTCTTCTGCGTCTCCGAAATCACGTTCGTGTCGAGGATAATCAATCGAAGAGGCCCGGTTGGCTCATCGTCTGGTCTCTTTCCACCGAAAGGTCGTCGCCCAGGTAGCGGCCGTAGCGTTCGCGGATGCGATGGCCGAACCCTCCGTCGCTCGATGCGATGGCTGATTGCACGAGGATCGAGCGCACTTCGGCTTCCAGGCTCCGCTTGTTCGACTTGGCTTGTGCGCGGAGGCGGTCGTGAATCTCGTCCGGCAGGTTCCTTACCGTCATGTTCGCCATGATGACCTCCGGTGTGATGGCAAATTGTCGATTATGATGGCATCTGGCCGGGGTGCTTTCAAGTCTGAGGGAGTGATGGCATTTCGCGCGAGACCGGAAAGCGGGGCATGGCCCATCCCGCGCGAGCGAGGGGACCGCGCCCTAGTCGTCCCTTCGGTCCTCCCCGAGCCTGCCCGTCCCGTTCTCCCTGCGGCCCAGGTGCGCCGGCGTGCGTCTCGTCCCGAGCCGCACGCCGGCGCGGCCGCCGCATGGTCGCCCGGGCCGGTCTGTCTCGGCCCATTCGGGTGACGGTCGCTTGTGCGGGTTTGGAGATCCCCGCGCGAGCGCGGCGATCACGTCAGGCGGGGGGTTCGGACAAGCCGAACGCCGCCCGCATACTTGGGCCAGGTCGCGCGAGCGCGCCCTGCCCGATCAGGGAACCGCCGGTTCCCCCACGCAAGGCCACCGAGCGGCGTCAGGGGGGGGTGTCCCCAACGACGGTCCCTCCACTGCGCTCCGGGCTGCGTCGCCGGGTGATCCCCCTCCCCCCCTTCCTTGTCGGCAACCTTGCGTGGGCCCCCCTCCTGCCCTCGCCGGGAGGCAGGCTTTCAGGAGAGGGCCGCTTCGCGGTCCTCGCCAGAAACCCAGCCTCGATTTTCGGCACCAAGACCGAACGGGGATCACCACGAAGGAGGCCACAAATGGCTAAGGCGAAGTTCGATGTTTATCAGCACGTCACCAACGAAATCATTGCGCAGATCGAGGCGGGCACGCGGCCGTGGCGCAAGCCGTGGACCGGTGGCGGTGGTGGCGCGCATATGCCCCTGCGGTTCAACGCCGAAGAATATCGCGGCATCAATGTCCTCATGTTGTGGGCGACCGCTTCCGCGAAGGGGTACACGTCCGCGCGCTGGATGACCTACCGGCAGGCGCAGGAGCTTGGCGGGCAGGTCAGCAAGGGCGAGAAATCCGCAACGGTGGTCAAATATGGGACCATCGAAAAGGAGAACGAGGACGGCGACGAGCAGCGCATCCCTTATTGCCGCGCTTACCGCGTTTTCAACGCCGACCAGATCGAGGGCTTGGCCGATGAGTTCTATATTCGGCCCGAGCCGCAGCGCGACCTTGGCACCGAGGCCGACCCCGAGCTTGAGGCTTTCTTTGCCCGCTCCGGTGCGATCATCGAGACGAGCGACCAGCCGCGCGCCTTCTACGACCTCCGCCGCGACGTGATTCAGATGCCGCCAATTGCAACGTTCCACGCCGCGCAAGGCTACTACGGGACGCTCGCCCACGAGCTGACCCATTGGACCGGGGCCGACAAGCGGCTGGAACGCTTCAAGCGGTTCAATGACCGGAAAGCCTACGCCTTCGAGGAATTAGTCGCGGAGATCGGCGCTTGCATGTTGGGCGTGCAGATCGGTGTTGAACCCGAGTTCGATCAGTCCGCCGCGTATGTCGAAGGCTGGCTGCAAGCCATGAAGGACGACAAGCGCGCGATCTTCCGAGCCGCGTCCGAAGCTCAGAAGGCCGTGGACTACATTACCGAAAAGGCGAGCCGCGAGGCACCCGTCGCGCAGGCGGCCGCATAGGCGGTACCTCCCACCGCTTGATGCAGCCGGCGCGGCCCTCCGGGGCCGCGCTTTTTCATGCCCACGTCAGGCAGGGCGGGATCGAGGTAAGAGCCGCCCTTGAAATGAACGGGCCGGGGCAGGTCTCGCGCCCTGCCCCGGCCCGTCCCGGCGCTATCGCGCCGATGGCCGCTTTCGCGGCCGCGATCAGTTGCAGGTGAATTTCTGGCCCTCGCCCGTCTCGATCCTACGGGCGCTGCCCTTCATCGTCAGTTCGAGCGTGTCATGCTCGCGCAGGCCATCGAGCAACGTCCCCCAAGTCTCGGCTGCAACAACCCGCTTGGCGACGCGCCCGCGCTCCGCTTGCACGTCGATCACTGTCTCGTCGGGAAATGCGATCCGAACCTGCCCGCTGAAGTCGTCATCAGCCCCGAGCTGAACCATGAGAGCGCTTTCCGATTGATCGCCGTAGACCTTGTTCGGGTCGCAAACTAAGGAGAGGACCGCGCCGCCAGAGGCAACGCGGTAGAGATCGACGCCACGCTCGAAGTCATGCTGCCAAGCGCTCGCCGGAGCTGCGCCAAGTAGCCCAAGCCAAGTTGCCAGCCCGAGCGCGCTACACCTTTTCCAGACGCTTAGCATTGGAGGTCTCCAATTCCTCGAACACGAAATCAGTCACAGGTTCACTGAACCAAGCGTGCTGACGTTCGCCCGTGTTCCACTCGTAGAGGTAGCCGACATGCTCGCGGGCCTCGCGGGTCATAATTTTCCCGACAACCTCTCCGTGTGTCTTTTTTGTCTTCGCCATTCTGCGGCCTCCTTCGTGGTGAGGCGGCGGGGTCTTGCTGCCCTCCTTCCGCCGGTGGCCTCCCTGGCGCAACCATGACCGGCTGCGCTGGCGGTAATGAGCGTGTGATCGCCACTACCTTGCCTGCACATTGGATGCCTTTTAACCGCCCACTAGATCACGTCCTACTACGAATGGAGACGAAACGGAACGAAATATATTCGCATAGGGCATTGATTAAGAACGACAAATATTTTGTCCCCCCGGACGGTGGCGACGACGATTTCAAGACGCTTTTCTCCCGTGTTGCGGCCGAGGGTGTCGGGCGCCCCGCCGACAGCGACGGGTGCCCGCAGGGACCGTGGACGCCCGAACTGCTGGCCGAGGCGATTTCGCAGATCGACGCCAACCGCGCCGGGATCGAGCTGCGCACGGTCCAGCTCTGGTTCGAGGACAACGAGAAGGGGATTAGCACCAAAAACATTCGGTGGCTTGCCAGGGTGCTAGGCTGCAATGATCCGGAGGGCGCGAGTGCGTGGCAAGCCGCATTGAGCAAGTCCCAGGCCCGGTTGACCGCCCGGCGGCGCGCGCGGCGTCAGAAGGAGACTCGCCACGACACCGAGAAGGACGATCGGACGCCAGATGACGAGCCGAGACCGACGCGGGCCGAAGATGCCCGCCAGGGGTTCAGTCTCGCCCGCGTCTCGGAAGGGATTTTCAGTCGCGGATCACCCCTCAACCTTCCCGCTTCGGTCTTCGCGGGGGCCGTCGCCCTCCAATTCATCTCCTACTTCCTGTCGATCCACAGCGTCACATACGTGCGCGAGGACGGGATCACCAAGCAGGTCGGGTTCCTTTGGGCTCCCAACTGGACCTTCCTCTTCATCGTCTTCATGCCCCTCTTCTTCGCCTTCGTGGTCGATCAGGTGGCAAACTGGAAGAATGGGGGCCGCTGCGCGCTGCTGTCCCATATCATCGAGAGCGACCGCCCCGATGACTGGATGCGGAGGGTCGAGGCAACATCCTACACATATTGGGCGGTCTTCCTGCTCTGCGTGGGTTTCGCTGGCGTCTTCCAGTGGGTCGGTGTCCGCCTGCTGCCGGTGCTGAACGGTGGCGGCGACTACGCGATAGACTGGGGTTCTCTGGCTATCGCCCGCCCTGACGAGATCGGCATCATCGAGCAAGTCGCGTTCACCGGGGCTGCATATTTCTATATGTCCCTGTGCTTCTACCTGTTCATCGCGGGCCTGATCCTGCTTTCGACCGTGGCCGAGGACTTCGCGCAGATCGGCAAGACCTTGGAGCGGCAACCGAACGTTGCACGCTCGCGCGAGGCTCAAGCGGCGGGCTCGAGGATCATGCGCGGGATTTTCCGCGCCTCGGTCGCCGGGCTCCTAGTCGCCATGTGCATGAAGCTAGAGAGCCTGTATGTCGTCACCGCCGCCCCGAGCGTCTGGCATTGGCTCTTCTTGGACGCCGCCTCGATTATGACCCGCTTCGGAGACCCGGTCGATTGGGGCGACTATAGTATGCCGACCCACTTCACGAGCCTCCTGGTCGCGCTCATGGTGGGCGCCGTCTATCTCTACGGGGCCATCCGCATCGGGCTCACCACGCCG
Organism: Allosediminivita pacifica; assembly: GCF_003054175.1. Lineage (GTDB taxonomy): Bacteria > Pseudomonadota > Alphaproteobacteria > Rhodobacterales > Rhodobacteraceae > Allosediminivita > Allosediminivita pacifica. Next base: position 43,034 of record NZ_QBKN01000026.1, on the reverse strand, counting down.
TTCCATGTGCCGTTGGCGCGAACGACCGTTGCTGTGCTGTTCCTCGGAATCGCTTACTTGCTGGTTGGCGTGGTGACTGGTTTCTCGATTCTGCTGGCGCTCGCACTCATCGTCGCCGTCTATGGCCTCTTCGATCCTGGTTTCGGCATTCGCTACAAGACGCAGGAGGGCCGTCAGCATGTATCATAGGTGGCTGGACCGCTGGGATGAGCGCCGCACTCGACGCAGCGACGATGTGAAGGAGGTGACGGGGCTCGACCTCCGTGCCGACCTTGCGTTTCCCGCATCTGAGGGTGCGGCCAACGTGGCCGAGTTTGGCGCATTGGCAGCCGAGGCAGTCGCGGACTCGGCCTCTTTCTATGGTCTGGACGACGCCGCTCCCGCTGCGAATTGGGAAGACGGCTGGCTCAGCTTCCTATCGAGCATTTCCACCGAGACGCCAGAAAACAACACCGTTCGGGCCAAGGTGACGGAGGCCGGTTTATCCGATCATGCCCTGATCGTCTTCCATCACTGGAACGCCACTTCGCGCAACGCCCAACTCGCCCGTTTCTTTGCATGGCGCGGTTTCACGGTTGTTGAGATCGCCATGCCCTATCACCTCGAACGCAGCCGCACCGGCTCTTCGCACGCCGACCACATGCTCAGCCCCAACCTCGGCCGCACGATCCAGTCAATGCGCCAGGCCGTGCTAGACGGGCGGCAGCTCACCGCCATCTTGCAGCGGCGCGGATATGCAAAGGTCTCGGTCCTTGGGATCAGCTTGGGGTCTTGGGTGGCTGGCTTACTTGCCGCGCACGAGCCCGCGGTCGCGAAAGCTACCCTGTTTCTTACTGCCGGGAGCCTTGCCGATATGGTCTGGACCGGCAGCGCCACGCGCCACATTCGCGCGAGCCTTGAAGGTGAGATCGAGCTTGCCGAGCTACGCGGCGCTTGGGCGCCGCTCAGCCTTGAGAGCTACGCTGACAAGCTGGCCCGTCACGGCCTTGAGCTGCAAATGGTTCTGGCCGAGCGGGACCAGGTTGTCCTGCCCGCTCTTTCGGAGCGTCTGGTTTCCGAGCTGGACCGCTCCGGCGCCAGATCACGGGTCAACCGGATGAACTGCGGGCACTACTCTCTCACCCTGCCCCCTTACATCATCGGCGCCGGTCTCAGTGCCGCGCGGTTTCTGAACCGCTAGGCCCCGGCCTGCCATCATCTTTCCGAAAATATCCTCGGGGGAGCGCCGTAGGCGCGGGGGCTGAAAGCCCCCTACCCTACTTCATTTTGCGCTTCTTCACGTCTTCGATGATCGAGTCCAGCTCCGACCAGAACAGCGGCTCGAACTGACCGCGCAGCATTTCGTTGTCCGACTTGAGGCCCAGCGGGTTCATAGACTCGTGGAGCTTTTCAAGCACCGGCTGACTGACGTGTTTCGTTGTTGTGTAGCGGTGTGTCGATCCCATCCGCTCTACGTCGGGCGCGGCCTGAAACTCTGCCTTCGGTTCAAACTGCGCGAGCGCGCGGCGTCCCGCTAGTTTGACCATATCCATGATCGAGACCGCATCGGACTGAACCGCTTCCAGCGCTGCGCGATGATCTTCCTTCGGGTAAGCGGTCAAGGCGACTTTCTTCATCGGCTTGCGCTCCTTGTCGTCCGTTTGCCGTCTCGGGCGCTTCGTAGAAGCGCTGCGCGTCGCCTGTGGCGCCGGTTTGTCTGCTACGGGCTTCTGTGGCGGTTGCGGCGGTGGTGCCGTCTCCTGCGGCTCTGCCGCTGCGTCGCTGGTCGTCGAGCCGGATTGTGGCGTGTCTGTCGGCGGCGTCTCCGTCGCCTTGGCTTCTTTGGGAGCTTTCGCCTCCGGTTTGGACTTCTTTTCGCTGTCAGTCGGCTTCGGTGCGGGTGTCGGCTCCGCTTCATACTGCCCGCCGAACCCTTGAGAGCGGTCCACATTCGGGCGTTTGATCTGAGGTTTCTTGCGACGATATTCGCTGCTCATTGGGATGCCTCAATCTGCTCAAGGATCGTGCGCGCTTCGCGCAGTGCATCGAGGTAATACCGAGCGTGGCCCCGCATGAGCGCGTTAGGATCATTCCGCCGCTTTTCTGCCAGCTCGTGCATTGGCCCTTCGCGATCCACGTCGCCGTGCTGCGCCCGATCCAGGAACATTTCATCAATGACCGGGAAGGCTTCAAATGCAGCTTGAGCGGCAAGGACCATAGATTTCGTCGGCTTCGACGGCATCCGGGTCAAGACGACCGAGAACGGGGGCATCAGGGACGGATCATCTGCGGCCTCACATGCCCGCCGATAGTATTGGTAGGTGTCGCGCGTGATCTTCACGTCGGTTTCACTCGGCATCATCGGGCAGATCAGGAAGTTGCTCTGTTCAACCAGAATATCGGCCCACATGCCCCCTGCCCCCAGCGTGTCGATGAAGACGTAAGCAGCGGTCTTTTCCGCTTCATCGAGCATTGCTTCGAGCGCGTTCGGATCGTCCAGTTCCTTCACGGTCAGTCCCGGCGTTTCTCGTCCAAGGTCTTGATGCCAGCGGAACAGCGCCTTTTGAGGATCCGCGTCGATAGCCAGAGTTTCATGTCCGTTGGAAACGGCGGCGTCGGCCAGCGCCCGCATCAGCGTCGTCTTTCCGCTGCCGCCTTTTCTCGAAAGTGCCGTGATGACTATCATCGCAAGTCGTCCTTCTATCTGCGGCCGGCGGCCTGCGGCCTGCGGCCTGCGGCCTGCGGCCTGATGTTTGCCATTTGTGGCTTATAGTTTGCGGTGTGCTGCAATCGGTTTGCGGCGATCTTTCTGGTTTATTGCAGCTCGTGGCCTGCGGTGTCAATATTGCTGGATGCGGTGTGCGGTGTGCGGTGATGGGTACGCGGCGTGTGGCGTGCGTGTATCGGTAAGCGGTACGCGGCAAGTGGTAATAGGTTTGCGGTGTGCGGTAGTCGGTTCGCGGCCCGAGGTATGCAATCGCTGATATTGCGGTGTGCAGCCTGCGGAGTGCGGCCTGCGGTTATCGGTATGGCAAGGTGCGGTGCCCGGTTTGCGTTATGCGGCGCACGTCATGGCGTCTGCGGTTTGTCGTTTGCGGTTAGCGGCCTGCGGTGGTCGGTCTGCGGTATGCGGCACAGATTCTGCCCTCAAAATCTGAAATTTTTGGCCGTGCAGCGCGGAGGGCAGGGTCGGCGCGCGTCGGCAATGCCCGTGAGAGCGTCTGTGCTGGCCGCTGAGTGCCTTTCCGTCCCTCGCGCGGGGGTTCCCACGGATGCGCCCCTTGATGGCCGTCAGGGCGCGCTTTTCAGCGCGGCCACCTCATCTTCGATTTCGGGCGGCGTGGTCTCGCCCGGTGGGGCTCGACGTTCGCGGGCCTGGGGCCCGCTCAAGCGGAAGACGCCCCAAGTCGATCAGTGGCAGCTTGCGCTTCCGTTGATCGGTGGGGCGTGAGGGTTTATTGGTGAGAAGGTAGCAAGAAATATAGGCGTTAACTTCGCATGGCTCGCACACGCCGACTTCTCACCCAAGAGCGATTTTCTATCGCTCGCGAATACGAAAAAGGCGTGCCTGCAAAGGCACTTGCAGCGCGTCATGGAGTGTCGACGCGAACGATCCATTACACCGTTCGTTCGGTGCGCGACGCGAAGACCGAGAACCAGTCGAGGACACGCACAATCGGAGCCAGGGTGACGGAGGACGAACTGGCTGCCTTCGATCAAGTCTTGAAGCGATACGGCATCGAGAACCGAAACGATGGATTGCGGGCATTGATGCACGCCGCAGACGGTCTGTTCGTCACTGACGCCGAGCTAAAAGACGAGCTTCACAGCCATCGCGTTGCGCTGAATCGCATCGGGAACAACATCAGTCAGATTGCAAAGCGGTTGAACGAGGCGAAGTTGAAAGGCTTAATGCCGCCGATCCATCAGGACGACATGACCCAAATTCGGGGCCTCGCCGGCATGGTAATGACCTTCGGCGACCAGCTTCAAGGGATGATCCTACAGCGCCGCAACGGTCTTGCGCTTCGCGTTTCTGATGCTTTGAGGGCCTTCGGCAATGGCTCGCAGTGATGCCGTGTCGGCTGTATCCGGCGAGCTGTTTCGCGACGGGTGGAGCAAGATCAGGGGCGGGGCAGGCGCCCAGGCCCGCCGCCAAAAGCAGCTCACGCGCGCCGCTCGGGGCCACTCGCCCGCGATCTTCAAGCCGGTGAAACAAGGCGGATGCCGTACGCGCTCCCAGCTTTCGGGCCAGTTAAGCTACGTCGGCGCCAAGGCATCGCACATCATCGACAGCCGGGGTGTTCATGATGGAAGCGGGCCTCTTATCGAGCAACAGATTAACGATATTGCAGATCGTTTCTCCGGCAACTGGAACGAGCGGTTCAGCCCGAAGCTCGGCCATACCACGCATATGGTTATGGCTTTTCCCATTGGCACGAAGGGGGAAGACGTGCGCGATATGGCCGGTGAGGTCTGCGAACAATTTTTCATGCAAGAGGGACGACAATTTGACTATATTGTATCTATCCACGAGGATCGCGCGCACCCTCATGCCCACGTCATCCTCAACCGCCGGTCTGCCGAAGGGGAGTTGTTCTATCTCGGGCGCGATCATCACTTCAACTACGACGACTTCCGCCAGGCGATGGTCGAAGCGGGAGAGCGTCATGGGGTCAGGTTGGAGGCCAGCCGTCGCGTTGATCGCGGCGTTGCGAGCTACAGCCCCAACAAAAGCGAAGTCTATCGCGCCAAGGAAGAGGGCAGGGAGCCGCAAGCACGTGAGCGCGTCGGTCCCGATCTTGATCGGGCCTTGGCCGACATTGCCAGCACGGCGGAGCTTTATCGGTCGCTCGCAGTGGAAGCGACGGCCGAGAACCGAGAGGACGTTGCCAACGCCCTGAACCGCGCCGCCGCCCTGCTTGGACGTGGCGAGCCGCTAGAGCCTGATGGGGAGATTTACATGGCCGAGACGCAAACCTTCGATGAGCTTCGGAGCGAGTTTTCCGATCTTGCGACGCAGGCGGAGGCAAAGGCTCAGACGTTGGCGCCTGACCGCCGCGCCTCATTCGAGCGCGAGTTGTCCGACATTTACGCCAGCGTGTCGCGCTCCGAGAGCTACAAGAACGCGCCGACTGAGACGGGCATTTATGCCGAAAACAATATCAACCGGGAGGCAATTGGCCGTCTCGAGGAAGCCGACACGCGCGCGCAGATCGAGAGCGCGCTTGAGGGGACGGGCATTTCGGCGGATGCCGTCGCGGCTCGCGTGGAGGCGGGCGCGAACAGCGAGGCTCTTGAGCGCCAGTGGCTCACCGACGACATACGGCAGATTGCAGAGCATGACGGCTTGGACCTGTCGCGCGCCGAGGATCAACAGATTGCCGTGGACCGGCTCGACGCCGTTCATGTCCAGCTTGGCGAAGCTCTTTATGAGGCGGATGTACTCAGAGATTCCGGCGTCAGCGACGCGGACGCCGAGCTAGTCGAGCAGGGCGATGCCGCTTCGACCACCGCTTCTGTCCTTGCCGCGATGCGCCAGGATAGCGCCCGCGATCCGTTCGCCAGCGACAACGAGCGGGACGCTTACCGTGCCGAGATCGAGTCCCGGCTCGACGAGGATCAGATCGAGGATCTTCGCAACGGCAGCGACGAGGCGCTGGCCGAGGTTTCCGATGACCGGCTCGACCGCCTCTATGCGGCGAAAGCTTACCTGCAAACCGACGCGGCCACCGCCGAGGGCGAGGTCATGCAGGAGATCAACAACGAGATCGCGAACGAAGAAGTCGATGCCGCGCGGCTGCGTCATTCCGCTACGGACACGGAGAAAGGGCAGACCCATGGGTAAGGGCAAATTCGCCGGAGCCGTTCTCAGCCTGACACTGGTGGGTGCGGCCATCGGCTATGTGATCGCGACCGCCTTCCTGACGTTCCGCTATTCGCGCGTCTCGGCCGACGTGGACTTTCTCATGCTCGCCCGAGACTACACGAGCATGGCGTCGAGCCGCCCGGAAGACTTCACCATCGTCAACCTCATCATCGGCGGCTTCGGAGCCGCCGGTCTTCTTTTGAGCGTCGTTCTAGCAGGGGAGGCCCTGACAAAATTCGGGGAAACCCACTGGCAAACCGCGCGCGAGATGAAGCGCAACGGCTTCTTCGGCTCTGTCGGGACCGGCTTCATCCTTGGCAAGATGGGGAAGCCAGGAAGCCGCGCGAACCTCATCACGTCGAAGGTCTTTCCGCATGCCTTGATCGTCGCTCCGACGGGCCGAGGGAAGACGACCGGCTTCACCATTCCGAACATGCTGACCTTCAAAGGCAGCGCCGTGGTCCTGGACGTGAAGGGGGAGATTTTCGACGCGACCGCACGTCATAGGGCAGGGGAGGGCGATAAGGTCTATCGCTTCGCGCCGACCGACTGGCAGAACAACCGAACGCACCGCTACAACCCGCTTAAGCGCATCTACGAGCTGGAAAACCCCAACCAGCAGCAAATGGAGCTGCAATTGTTGGCCTCGCTTTTCCTGCAAAGCGACAACGACCGTATGCAGGGGCTTTTGAAGGGCGGCATCGACCTGTTCGTCGCGGCCGGACTCCTTGCCTTCGAGCGCAAGAGGCCGACCCTTGGCGAGATTTACCGGATCACCGCGTCTGGCGGTGACAAGCAGAAGGAATACAACGCGCGCCGCCTTGAGGTTCAAAACCCTGCGGCCCGGTTGATCTTCGAGCGCATGGCTTCGACCAACAACGATACGCTCACGTCCTACGTCTCGCTCCTGATGACCTCCGGTCTCGACCAATGGAGCAACCCGGCGATCGACCATGCCACCGCGGATTCTGATTTCGACTTTCGCACGATCCGCAAGCAGCCGTTTACGGTGTATCTCGTGGTGGCCCCGTTGATGGTGAAGCCGCTGGCTTCCCTGATCCGCCTCTTCTTTTCGGACCTGATCGCCTCGCTCCAGGACCGTCAGCCCGGCAAAGACGAACCGTGGCCGGTGATGATTATGCTGGACGAGTTCAACCGCCTCGGGAAGATGCCTATCGTAGTCGATAGCATCGAGACCCTGCGTTCGTATCGCGGCCACCTCGCCATCGTGACGCAGACGATCCCGGCACTCGATGAAATCTACGGCGAGAACACGCGGCGGTCCCTACAAGGCAACGCCGGCGTGAAGCTCTACCTCACGCCTTCCGACGAGAAGACCGTCGAGGAATTGAGCAGTGCCGTCGGCAAGACGACCAAACGCGTTGTCACCCGATCCCGCGCCGTTGGCCGAAACCCCTTCGAGGGGCGCAGCACGTCCGAGCGCACCGAGGAAGCACCGCTTCTGACCGAGGACCAGGTGCGGCGTATGCCGCTCGATGATATTGTCATGGTCATTGACGCCCAAATGCCGGTGCGCGCGAAGCGCATCCAGTATTTCAAGGATTCCTACTTCACGCGTCTCTACGAGGCGCAGACTGGCACCTATCCTCTGCCCGACGAGGGCGTCGTATCCGTCGATCCAGCGGAAACCGCCGAGCATGAACTGTCTTCTGACGCGCCCGATGATGCGGTGGAGCCAGAGGCCAGCAGCCTTCCATCAATGCTGTCACGCGACCCCGCCGATGAGAGCGACCAAGGGGGCGGGGAGCCGGAGCTGCCGTTTTCCGGGAATGGCCCCGAGCCCGACGAAGAAGCGACGACCGGCCCTTCCGGCCCGCAGCCGGACTCCGGCCGCTCCGAAGAGAGCATGAGCATCAAAAAGGCCACGGAGACTGAATCCCCGGAAGGCCGGACGATCCGCCCCGGCAGGCGGCGGCGATCCCGCTCCGTCAGCGATCAGCAGATGGCCTTCAATCTTGCCACGCAGACGGAGTTACCCTTGGGCGGCCAAGGTGAGAGTGAAGGCGGCCGAGAGACCTTGGAGCAAGGCGTCAGCAGTCTTCAAGCGTTGCTCGACCGGGAAAACGAGAGCGGGAACCTCCGCGCGGCCGAGTGATAGCGACCGCGCCTTGCCACCATGAGAAAGGTGGCCATTGCCGAACGGAGTAGAGTCTTAGGTTCGCGCGAGAGCTGCCGTTCAAGCAGCGCGCAGCGAATGGCTCTAGAGAGCCCATTCCGGAAGTGTCAAATTCTCGCTGCGTGCGCTCGCAGAAAAAGTTCTGTTGCGGTGCGGCAGATCTTCATGCCGCATCGCAGCTGTGAAACCTGCCGTTCATGCGCCGCACAGCGAAATCCTCGCGAGCAGCCACCGCACCGCGGACCTTCCGGACCTTCGCCGCACTTGCTCAATCCTTGCCGCACCTGCGAGCTGTCACAAACAACAAGGGCGGATTCCGGACTTCGCCGCGGCCGCAAGGGTAATCCTGGCTCTGTAGAAGCGGACATTCAGCCCGGTATCCACGCCGGAAAATGCATGATCGACGCGACGGTCGGACTCCAGACCTTCGCTGCAAATCCGATCCCGCTTCAGCACCGCGGAAGCGGTCATTGCTGCATAAAAGGGGCCGGGACAAGGGGCCTCCGCCGTCTGGAAGCGTCGAGCGCAATCTCACTCCGGTGCGACGGGGCGATTGTTCGCTTGCAGCGAGACGCGCCACGTGGCGCATGGCCCTTGGCCGACCTTGCTACATTTCGTTCGAACGCTTCATGCCGCTGAGGGGGCAGTTGCAAGACGTCACAAACCGCTCGAACGCTTCGAGAGTTTCATCACTGACATGATGTTCGATGCCCTCTGCATCGCGTTCGGCGCTCTCCGGGTCCACGCCGAGCGCGACCAGCGTTGCGACGACAGTCCGGTGGCGGCGACGGCACGCGTCCGCAAGGGCCGCCCCTTTCTCCGTCAAGAATATTGAGCGGTATCGCTCGCGGCGGACTAGCCCGGCCCGCACGAGCCGGGAGATATTCTTGGTCACCGTGGGCGGCTTGACACCAAGCCGTTCGGCCAGATCCACCGGTCGGGCCTCGTCATTTCTGTCGACGAGTTCGGCGATCAGCTCGACGTAGTCCTCGGCCATCTCGCTTTCATGCGCGTTCCTTACTGAGGCAAAGGCGTCAGCCTGATCGGCCGCCGCTCGTTCATCAGCGGGCGCCAAGGTGACATCGCGCGCGCCGGATCTGTCGCGGGAAGTGTTCATGGCAGTAGACTTAAACATGGCACGCGGATTGACAATAATTTCACCTGTGCTACAAAACTTAGTCAAGGCTAACTTTCAAACATTTCCACCGAAAGGGCGATGCCAGACTCATGCAAGCGACTCTCTCACCCAATTTGCGAGTGAAATGCATTATCGTAAGCGCTGCCGCAGCGCTCGCGGGCAGCGTTGCGCTGGCGACCCCGGCGAAACAGGTGCCTTGGCTACCGGAAGCGGCCGCCTACCGACTGACATTGCATTATGGAAATCTTGCCCCGGTGCCCTGGGAGGCAATCGCGGAGGCCTGGAGCGAACCCTATCGCGGTGCCGAGTTCCCTGACGGCGCCTTCGACCGCATAGCGGAGAACAGCGCGCTGAGTACAGAGGCCGTGGCCGCCGCGATCGCTGCCGAGGATCGGCATGCGCTGTTCGGCGCTGCAACCCGGCTGCTGGCCAGCCGTATTGGCGAAGAGCTTGCCCGAGCCATTGCGGCGTCATCGCCGAGCGCCGCGCAGGCCGCGGTGTCGGAGGCACAGGAACTTTACCGCGCATTCGGCGACCATGTGCAGGCCGCCGACCCGGAAGCGGCGCGCGAGCTTGGGCTTGCCTGGCTGGAGCTGACTAGCGCGGCCGGCTCCAGCGGGGTGCTGGGCGCAGGAGCCGTCGCGCTTGACGACGCGCGCATGAAAGCCGCCGGCAAGGTCATTCGGGACTATCTTGCGGCCAACTACCTGACCTCCGAATTTGATCGACGCGCCAAACTGTCGGCGGTGCCCGAAACCGTCGCGGCCGGCGGCACCGCGACGGACATACCCGCAACGCTGCCGCCAGGCTCGGACATCTTCGATCAAGACCCGCTACCCCGATTGGTGCTGAATTTCGAGGAGCAGGGAATCGACGAGAAGGATCTACCGATGGTCGCCTATGGCGACATGCTGTTCGATAGCCCGGAGATTTTCGGCGAGCCGGCGCGCAGCGTCGGCATCGCATGTTCCAGCTGCCACAACCGGTCGGACATCAACCAGCGCTTCTTCATCCCAGGGGTGAGCCATCAGCCCGGCGCAGTCGATGTGGACGGCGCCTTCTTCAATCCGATGTTCAACGATCGGCGGGCGGATTCGCTCGATATTCCCAGTCTGCGGGGATTGCGGTTCACCGGCCCTTATGGGCGTGACGGTCGGTTCGCCTCGCTGCGTGAATTCAGTCGAAACGTCATCGTCAACGAATTCGGCGGCGCGGAGCCAACGCCGTTCATGCTGGATGCGCTGGTTGCCTACCTGTTCGAATTCGATTTCCTGCCGAACGCGATGGTCACGCCCGAGGGTGCGCTGACCGAGGTGGCCTCTGACGCTGCCCATCGCGGAGAGGCTATCTTCAATCGGCCGATGGCTGGGCTCGATGACAAGTCCTGTGCAAGTTGCCACATCCCGTCCGCCAATTTTCTGGACGGTCGTGCGCATGACATCGGTTCGGCGGAGCCGGGCTATGATGGCGCACGAGCGGGGGCGTTCGATACGCCGACCTTGCTGGGTACCGCTTATACCGCGCCCTACTTTCATGACGGGGCGCTTCCGACTCTGGCCAGCGTCGTCGACTGGTTCGACGAGACCAAGTCCCTCGAACTGAGCGATCAGGAACGTTCCGATCTGACCGCCTATCTGGAAGCCGTGGGCGCGGCCGACGACCCGTATGAGGGGTTCGGAGAGCGCAATACGCCGTTCCGGTTGGCCTTCGAGGAGCTCACCACCTTTGCCTCCACGCTCGATACCCTGCTGCCGGCAAGGGACCGCCAACACACGCTGCTGCTGACCGACACTGTGGCTGCCGACCTCGCGGCCGACGCCGGCACCATGTCCAACCAGAGCGCCCGGCCGGAAATCTACAGTCTGGCGCGCCTGCTTGTCGATGTGGGCGAGGCCGTCAGGGCCGATGACTGGACTGCTGCCGAAGCGCACTGGACCACTTTCAAGGCCGAAGCGGAAAAGATCGAGGAAAGGGTCTACTGATGAAGGCTCAACTCACGCGGCGCACTCTGCTGACGACGGGGGTCGGTTCACTGCTCGCCACGCATCCGCTGCCCGCACTGACCCAGGCGAGCCCGTTGCGGCTGGCATTCATTCCTCAGGAGAATCCCGACAAGCTTCTGGGTGACATCGAGGCCATCAGCGGCTGGCTGTCGCAGGAGCTGGGGGTTCCGGTTGAGGGGTTCGTGACCATCGACCACGCGGCGGCCGTCGAAGCGTTGCGCAACGGCGACGCGGATATCTCCTTCATGGGAGCGCTGCCCTTCGTGCTGGCCGAGGCAGAGATCGGCGCGGTGCCGCTGCTGTCCGAGGTCTATCGGGGCAAACCCTACTATACCGGACGCATTTTCGTGCGGCGCGACAGCGGGATCACGTCGCTCGCCGATCTCGAAGGCCGGGACATCGCGTTCGCCGACCCGATCTCGGAATCGGGGTACCTGTATCCGCTGGCAGAGTTCAAACGCGCGGGGCTGATCGCCGGTATCGACGAGGCCGAGGCCTTCTTCGGGCGCATATTCTTCGCCGGTGGCTACCAGCAGGCGATGCAGGCGATGGCGCAAGGGCTCGTCGCGGCAGCGGGGGCAAGCCAGTATGCCGATCTCCTGCTTACCCCCCAGCAACAGCCTCAGGTGACTTGGATCGCCGAAAGCCCTGAAATTCCGAGCCACGTCGTCATCGCCCGGCCCGGCCTCGACGCGGATCTACGCGCTCGCTTCGTCGAGACGATGCTGCGCCTGAACGAACCGGTGCATCGGGCCAAGCTGCAATATCTCTACGGTCCCGACGGCTACGTGCCCGCCGACCCGGAGGCATTCGAGGCGGTCCGCGACATGGCACGCGAGGCCGGGCTGCTTTCGTGACCCGTGTCATCGACCTCGTCGACCTCAGTTTCCTTCATTCCGGAGCAGAGTTGCCGGCGCTGAACGATGTCAGCCTGGTCGTGGAGGCGGGCGAGGCTGTCGTGCTGCTCGGTCCTTCCGGCGCGGGCAAGACGACACTGCTCGCGCTTCTCGACGGACGGTTGCAGGGCTGGACCGGGTGCGTCTCCGTCCTCGGCAGGGGTCTTGCGCCCGACGCCCCACCGCCAGTGGCGGCGCGACCAGATACTGGCTTCATCTTCCAGGAATTTGCGCTGGTCGAGCGGTCGAGCGTTCTGCGCAACGTGCTGAACGGGCGGCTTGGGCGGATGTCGAGCGTCGCGGCTTTTTTCGGTCGCCATTCAGAGCATGATCTCGACGCCGCCCATCAGGCGCTGGCCGATTGCGGTATCGGGGAATTGGCCCATCGTCGCGTAGACTCTCTGAGTGGCGGACAGCGGCAGCGGGTTGCAATTGCGCGGTGTCTTGCACAGGAACCGAGGCTGATCCTTGCAGACGAACCGGTCAGCAATCTCGATCCCGCCCGCGCCGACGAGATTCTGGCGTTGATCACGAATGCCGCCGCCAAGCGCGGGGCAACGACGGTGTTTTCCTCTCACCAACCCGAGCTTGCGTTGCGCTTCGCGTCCCGCGCTGTGGGAATGGCCGGTGGGAGCGTCGTTCTCGATCGTGTGGTGAGCGCCATGTCCGACGCCGAGATCGGGGCACTCTACCATGACGTGGTCGAAGGTGCGGTCGCCTTGAGGCTCGTGCAATGATCCGGCGTGGTGGCTCCGGAGGGTTCCTCACAGGCGTCTGCCTTGGCGCCGTGGTGCTCTGGTCCTTCGCAACCAGCGACATGGAGCTGTCGCGGCTCCTCTCCGCCGGACCGCGCATCGGCGAGTTCCTTGGCCGCATGATACCGCCCGACCTGACTGTCATGTCAGAGATCGTCGACGGGACGGCCGAGACGCTTCGTATCGCCATCCTCGGCACGTTGGGTGCGGTCATCCTTTCCGTTCCGCTGGGGCTTGCCGCTTCAGAGACAATGGTCCCTCCGGTGATCTACCGCAGCGTTCGAACGCTGCTCGCGCTGATCCGGGCGATCCCGCTGCTTCTGGTGGCCATGCTGATGGTCGGGGCTGTCGGCCTCGGACCGATGCCGGGGGTCATCGCGGTCGCCTTTCATGCGACGGGTATGCTGGGCAAGTTCTACGCCGAAGCCATAGACGGTGTCGCCCGTCCGCCGGTGGAGGCACTGCAAAGCGCGGGCGCGGGTCCGCTCGTCCGGCTTCGTCATGCGATCTGGCCGCAGATGGCACCGGTCATTGCGCGCGATACGATCTTTCGTTTCGAATTGAATCTGCGGGAGTCACTGATCCTCGGCATCGTCGGCGCGGGCGGGATCGGGTTCTACATCCAGACCTACGTGCGATCGTTTCAATATGACAAGGCGGCCAGCGTGACCATCGCTGTGATCCTGCTTGTCATCGCGATAGAGGTTCTGAACGTGGCCTTGCGCAAGCGCTTCTCTTGAGCACCTTCCTGTTCCCGAGCCGGTTTCACGACCGGCCGCACATCTCGACGCGCCAGTACGTACGGCTCGTCCGGGAGTGGGTGACGGCGATCGGTCTCGAACCGAGCGGCTACGGGACGCACTCGCTGAGGCGCACGAAGGCAGCGCAGATCTACCGCAAGACAGGCAATCTTCGCGCGGTCCAGCTCCTGCTTGGCCACACGAAGGTGGACAGTACCGTCCGCTACCTGGGCGTCGAACTTGAGGATGCCCCTGAGCATCACCGAGCCGGTAGACATCTGATAACCTCGGCGAACGGTACACGCCGTTCGCCATCCGAAACCGGACGCGTAGAGGCGGGTCAACCAAGGCTGGCTCAGAGCCCGTTGCGGAAGTGCCAAGTTCTCGCTGTGTGCGTTCGCGGAAGCATGCCTGCTGTGCTGCGGCAGCTTTCTATGCTGCGCCACAGTCACAAATGCGGTCGATCGTGATTAGCGCAGTGAAGTCTTCGGATCGCCTTGATGTGTGGCGTGATCGCGGCCGATGTGGGCGTTTCGCTGCTGGTCGTCGCCAATGCCTTGCGGCTGCTGCGCGCGACGTCGGAGGCCCCGACACCGAAAGATCGCAAAAGAGTGTGTGAACGAATGGCCGAGTACGCGCTCGCGCATGGCCTCTGAGGTCGGCGAGTGTGGAGCGGAGACGACCGCATTCCATCACTCGGGGGACAAGTGACAGTTGGTTCGCGAGGCACGGCTAGCCTTCATGCCTTCACCCAAGTGACACCACGGTGATCGCCGTCACCATGACGACGGCGAACATCGAAAGCGCCGCCACTGCCAGCGTACGGCCTAGGTCACGATTGGGTCGCGTGACCTTGAGCCGAAGTTCTTGGGCAGTTTCGGGAAATTCGAGAGCGGCCGAGTTAGACTGCCGCATTAACGTATGACGCGCGTTCCAGCGGCGTTCCTCGGCTCGGTTCCATCCGTTGAACACCAGAACAATGGCAACGATCATGATCATCGAGGACGGCACCCAGATCGTGTAGCCCCCGATGGTCTCGTCCGTCAGCGGTGTGAGGCTGACGCCCGGGCCTGTCGCACCGTAGAGCACAACTTCTTTGAGTGTCATCAGCGACCCCAGAAGGATATTCGAGACGATGACGACGATCCCGCAGAGCAGTCGCGCGCCACGTCGCATCCCCTCGGGGGGATCGCGAGGGTCGAGCAGCAACGCAAAAAACCAGAGCCCCGCCGCGGCCATGCCGAGATGCGCCGCCAACTCGACGGCCGGGACTCGCTGCGCAAGGTCGAAGAGGGCCGGCACCTGCCAGACATAGAGTGTAGCTACAAGCAAAGCGGTCGCGGCCCATGGGCTTCGCAAGGCCCGTTCGAACGGTCGACGGGCCTCGTCGGCAATCCGTCGTCGCGCGCCGCGCGGCATCCCCGCGGTCCAGATGCCACATGGCTGCGCAATCGCGAGCAGCAGGGGGCCGAGGAGGCGGATTAGGAGGTGATTGATCTGATGGACGGAAAAGAGCGAGCTGCCGAGCGGCGAAAGCGGCGCATTGAAGGCCAACAGCAGGCACCCTAGACCGGCGAAGAAGAGCCCGACTTGCCAGGGGGCAGGTTGCGGTCGAAGACGCCTGGGTCGCGCAAGACCGCGCATGTAGAGCCCAGTCAGCGCGGCAACCACGATGAGCGATACCGGGGACAGCTGCGCCCCGAGGGGATCGAATGAAAGCATGCTCGTCATCGATGTATTTCCAGAGGCTTGTCGGTCCTACGCGACACCATCGTCGCCCCGGTGCGGCGCGGTTCACTGCGACGGTGCGTCTCGGCCAGACGCCCTGATTTCGCCTTGCCGATTGGAGGCCGGCGAGCAAGCGTGGAAACATGACCATCGACGCGCCCTGGCTTACCGGCAGATTGCCGCGCGCCGCATCGACAATCTACGCCGTGATCGGTGTCGTTGGCGCTGTCCTCTGGCTGGCGACCACGTTCCGTCCCGCTTCCGTGCCGGCCTGGGCACCCTACGAATTCTCCTGGCCTATCTATCTGGCCGTGACGCTTTTGGGATTCTGGTTCGCACGAGGTCTCGGATGCCTGCCGGAGGCGGAGCGTCCGAGGATCTGGCGCCAAGCGGCGTTCTGGGTCGGGCTGGGTCTGCTCTGGGCGGTGACCCAGACCGGCTTCGAGTATCTTGCCCAGAGGATGTTCTTCACCAACCGCCTCCAGCACGTGGCAATGCATCATATCGGGCCGGTCCTTCTCGCGCTGAGCGCGGGCGGACCAGCGGTGCTGGCCGGTGCTCCAGGATGGCTGCGCGCGTCCTGTGAGCACCGGGCCGCGAGAAGGCTTTACAGCGCCTTTCAGCATCCGGTCGTTGCGGTCGTGCTGTTCGTGGGCCTGTTCTGGTTCTGGCTGATCCCTCCGGTGCATTTCGTCGCCATGCTCGATCCCGTCCTCTACCAGGTGATGAACTGGTCGATGGTCGTCGACGGAGTTCTGTTTTGGGCGCTCGTCCTTGATACACGGCCGGCCCCGCCGGCCCGCGTGAGGTTCGGGTTCCGCGCCGCCCTGGCTGTCGGCGTGATGTTTCCGCAGATCGTTCTCGGCGCGCTCATCACCTTCTCGACGACCGATCTCTTTCCCTACTACGCCTTTTGCGGACGCTACTTCCCCTCGATCTCGGCCGTGACCGACCAGCAGATCGGCGGGATCGTCATCTGGATCCCGCCCGCGATGATGAGCGTGATCGCGCTCCTGGTCGTGGTCGGCAACATGCGGCGTGCGGGCGCCGATCTCTAGCACAGGGCAGTTCATTCGCCTGTGATCAAACGTTGGATATCTTCGGTCGCCGCCGCGACATCGGCTTGTAACGTGTCGAACTCCGGCCAGAGCACGCGCGCTGCGCCGGAACGGTCGAAGACGTAGACCGACTTCCCGTGGGAGACGGCGTAGTCACGCGCGCCTTCGGGGTGGGGCTCGACCTTGTAGGTGACCTTCAGACGCCGTGCCAAACGCGCGAGCTGGTCCGGCGTGCCCCGCAAGCCCGCCGCGCGAGGGGTAAAAGCGGCGGCATAGTCGGCCAAGATCGGCAGCGTGTCACGTTCGGGGTCCACGGTGACGAAGAGGATCGAGAAGTTCTCCGCGTCCTCCCCGAGCCGATCCGCGACACCGGCGAGGTTCGACAGGGTCATGGGGCAGATGTCCGGGCAGAAGGTGAAGCCGAAAAAGAGGGCGACGATCCGGCCGTGATAGTCTGCCTCGGTGACGGCCTGCCGGTCCTGCGCGCTGGTCAAGGCGAAGTCGAGATCTGGGAGGATTCCGGTGACGTCCTTCCCGTACCACGTCTCAGTCCTGCATCCCGTCAGCGCCGCCGCACCGCCCATGGCCGCGAGGCTGAGCGCGGCGCGTCGGGAGAGCCATCGCCCCTCAGAACGGACCATAGAGCACCAGCAGGCCGACCCCGAGCGCGCCGCCGAGAAGGACGAGGGTGACGCAGACCAGAAGCATGGCCACGGCGCGGTTGCCACCGCTGCTCTGCGTCCGCTGCTCCGCCGCCGTCCTCGGTATGTTATCGGGGTCGGTCTCAGGCAATGTCGAAAGTCGCCCTTCTTTTGCTTGCTTTGGTCGATGGAGTGGCACCACGACGAGCCACGCCTTGCAAGGCACGCCGCCCGCGACAAATGATGGCGGCATCGGCCAGGCGTCGCACGCTCAACCGGCGACACGCTCGAGAATGATCGTCACGATGAACCCGAGCAGCCCGAAAGCCACGGCGAAGCCTGTGGCGTAGTGTGCGATGTCCAGCCGGTTGCCGCCACGTTTCTTTGCCAGTCGGGCGCCCCATCCTGCACCCCCGACAAATGCTGTGATCATGATCATTCGGACCTCCTTGATTTGAGACGGTGGAAACCGGTCCGGCGTGACCCAGACCGATCTAGCCCAAGGGCAATCAGCCACACGGCGATGCCGAGAGGAGGAAGCACCCAATCACCCGCGCGAGCGTAGAGCGTGGCAGGCAGCGCAGCGGGCAAGCCGGAATCGATGATCCCGGTCGTTTCCAGCCCGAGCGCCTCAATGATGGTCCCGTTCGCGTCGATCACCGCCGAGATGCCTGTATTCGCGGCGCGGATCACCGGCAGCCCTTCCTCGACGGCGCGCATCCGAGCCGACGCGAGGTGCTGCTCGGGGCCGATGGACGTCCCGAACCAGGCATCGTTAGTGGCGTTGAAGATCCAGTTCGGCCGGATCTCGTCATCTACGACATGGCCGGGAAAGATGATCTCATAGCAGATCGCAGCGCCCAGAAGAGGCAGGCCCGGAACCGCGAGCGTTCGCGGCCCGGGTCCGGGCGTGAAGTCACCAAGCCCCGCGGTCAGGCGGTCCATCGGCAACCAGTCCCCGAACGGAACATATTCGCCAAAGGGCACGAGGTGATGCTTGGCGTAGCCTGTGAGGATCGTGCCAGACCCGTCGTAAGCCTGGATCGTGTTGAAGTAGCGCGGCTCCGCTCCTCGCGCGGTCCGGTCGGGGACGCCGGTGAGCAGCACCCTTCCGCCTCGAAGAGATTCTTCTATGCGGCGTTTCGCATCCTCGTTCTCGTCCAGAAAGCCCGGGTAGGCCGTCTCCGGCCATAGCAGTGCGTCGACGGGGTCGCCTTGCGCGGAAAGCCGGAGATATCGCGAAAGCGTGGCAGGGGCGCTTCCCGGCGCCCACTTGTTTCGCTGCGGCACGTTGCCCTGCACGATGCGCAGCGAGATGCCGGTGGCTTCCGGCATCGGCCGGGAAATGCGGACCTGACCCGAGACCCAGAGGCCGCCGACGACGAGCGCGAAGAACAGGAGCGTCAGCCAGCGGGAGGCTCCTCTCGCGAGGATCGCCTGTGCCAGAAGCACGCTGGCGAGAATAACGAGAAAGCTCAGACCATAGCTGCCAAGCCACGCTGCGGGTTGGCGGAGCGCATCGAAATCCGCTAGCGCGTAGGCTGCGAGGTTCCACGGAAAGCCCGTCAAGACGTGACCGCGCAGCCATTCCGCGCCGGCCCAGCACGCCGCAAACAGGAATGAAGCGACCACACCGCCAACAAGCCGACTTCGACAAAGGAGGATAAAGAGGGCCATGGCTAGCGCCGGAAAGAGCGCAAGGAGCGCGCTAAGCCCCGCAACGGCAGGGATCGCCAGCGCGCCAAAACGCTCAGCGTCTATCTGGAAGCTTTCGGCGATCCACGACAGCCCGAAACCGAAATAGCCCAAGCCGAAAAGCCATCCCATCGCGCCGGCTACCAAGGGGATGCGGTCCCGCACCAGCAAAAACAATGCGCCGTAGGCGGCGGGAACGAGTGCGAGCATCGAAAAAGGAGGCAGCGTCAAAACCGCCGCAGCGCCCGCCATGAAAGCGCCGACGCCATGTGACAGAGTCGCATGACGGGTGATGTGTTTTGAGCCAACCCGCATGAGACGTCCGATCAAGTGACCTTGTTCTGCTGCCGGACGTGGCGATGGGGCCAGAACAGAAGCACCACCACGCCGCAGAAGATCGCGGTATCGGCGAGGTTGAAGGCGGGCCAGTGCGTCTCACCGATGTAGAAATCGAGAAAGTCTGTGACGCCGCCGAACCGCACCCTATCCGCCACGTTGCCAATCGCGCCGCCCAGGATGAGCCCGTAGCCCACGGCATCACTTGACCGTTCAGTACGGAATGCGAGGACTGCAATCCACGCGGCGATGACCAATGCGAGCGCCACCAGTATGAAGGGGGACACGTCGCCGAGCATCCCGAAGCTGACCCCGGTGTTGCGATGAAAGACGAGGTTGAAGCCGGGGAAGACGCCGAGACCGCCGGCAAGGGCTTCGCCATTGGCGCTGGCCAGGGCCTTCGTTGTCTGATCGGTTGCCAATGTCGCTACAGCGATGCAGCCTGAAACAGCTGAGGCAAAAGTGGGACGTTTCATTGCTCTCATCCCAACCAGACGTCGAGGAACAGCATCAGGACCAGACCGACGGCCAAGCCAAGCGTCGCACGGTTCTGATGCCCGCTGCGATGCGTTTCGGGAATGATCTCGTGGCTGATAACGTAGAGCATCGCGCCCGCTGCGAAGGCGAGCCCCCAAGGTAGAAGCGGCTGCGACAATGTGATGATCCCGGCGCCGAGAAGACCGCCAATTGGCTCGACCAGGCCGGTCAGGGCTGCGATGACCCAAGCGCGAAACTTGGTGTAGCCCTCGCCGAGGAGCGACACGGCGACCGCCAGACCCTCGGGTGCGTTTTGAAGGCCGATGCCGATCGCCAGCGGCAGTCCGCCGGTGAGCCCGTCCGCGCCGAAGCCCACGCCGACGGCAAGACCTTCGGGAAAGTTGTGGATGGTGATCGCAATGATGAAGAGCCAGACGCGCCGGAGCGAGGCGGCATCTGGGCCCTCTCGCCCCGTCTTGAAGTGCTCGTGCGGTAGGCGCTCGTTCATCAGCGCGACCGCCCCCATGCCGAGCAGGATCGAGATGCAGACGATCAGCGCTGGCATGACAGCACTCTCAAACATCGGCTCGGCCGCATCCAGCGCGGGAATGATTAGCGAGAAGAAGGACGCCGCCAGCATCACGCCGGCTGCGAAGCCGAGCGCCATGTCTCGCGTGGCACGCGACGGGACCCGGCCGAAGAGCACCGGTATTGCCCCGATCGCGGTCAGCAGACCGGCGGCGAGGCTGCCAAGGAAGCCGAGCGCTATCGGAGACAACTCGATCATGGGCGCACCTGAGAAAACACTGGAATTGAATTGGGCGGCAAGGCGCTTCTCCAGCGGCCCGGCACGCCCCGCTCGGCGGAACAAACAGTGAAACAATGCTCGGATGTAAACCGTATTGATGTCACACCCATGTGACCGAACGAGACATTCGGGAGCATCTTGGCTATTCTCTCCAATGGCTTCCAAGGAAGCTCTGAACATCAAAGACTTCCGGGAGCGACCCTTTGTAATGCTGACCAGACGCCATTTCATCACAACAACCGCGGCGATGTTCTCGGCGCCTATCGCCGGCCCCATGTTCGCAAACACGTGGCCTACGGAGGCGCAGAAGGCTGCTTGGGACGCTCAAGTGACGCCGGCAAACTATGACCCGGCCACGACCAATCCCTGGGGTCTGCATCCGCGACTGCTGCCGCAACGAGTCGAGGCGCGGCCCGGTCTCATGCCTGGCGACATTCATGTCGATGCCACCGCACGCTATCTGTACCATATCGAGCCCGGCGGTACGGCGATGCGGTACGGTGTGGCCATCGGTGAGGGGGGGCTCTACGAGCCGGGCACATACACGATACGCCGTAAGGTCAAGTGGCCGCACTGGACGCCCACGCAGAACATGATCCGCCGGGAGCCTGAAGCTTATGCGCAGTATGAGGACGGGATGGAACCTGGCCCCGATAACGCGCTCGGGTCGCGGGCGCTCTATCTCTATGTCGGTGATCGCGACACCTACCTTCGGATCCACGGAACGCCTTATCCACGCTCCATCGGCTCCCGCTCGAGTTCGGGATGTGTGCGCATGGTCATGCCTCATATCAACGACCTGTACGAGCAGGTCGAAACCGGCGTGACCGCCGTTCTCTACCCGGCTGAAAACGATGGGCCCGTGACGGCGCATAGCTAATTGTCTCGCGAATTCACGCGAACGGCGTTTATCGGATGGCGGTTGCGTAAATCGGCTTTTGCTTCCCACGTACTTCACAGTCGACGGGGACTGTGGACGCCGCCAACCGTTCAGAAGAACGCGCCATGACGTTGTTCGGCACATACGTCAGCTCGCAGCCTGAGCCCCACGTTCAGTGCAGATCGGACGCCCCTCAGGTGTGCGGAGCGGCAGCATTGTGGTCTCCACCGGCCCGAAATGCCGGTACCAATAACAGCCGTCCTCTGGCCGCAGGACTACGGTTTGCACATTCTGGTATGGCGCGGCCATGGCGCTCAACTGAGCCATCTTCTCCTGTGAAAGCCCCGTCTCTGGTTCGGCAATCCGGGCCACGGGAAGGGTGCAGGCTCCGAGCGTAAGAAGGCCCGCGACCAGAAGGGCTGCTTTGCCGGTGCTGTGTGCTGGCGTCATTGATCAGTTTCCATTGTAGCTTGCAAAGGTTTCAGTCGGGCTGTCATTGGGGGAGCAGCAGGATCATGGGTCAGAGACTTTCGGGAGTGCTGGGTGCAGCATCACTGGAGAGCGCGTCATTGAAGCGCGCACGCGCCTCAGCCAGCCGGTCCAGGCCCGCGTTGCCCTGTGCTTCGCCCTCGACCGCTTCCGACAGGCGCTCGTCAGAAAGTGGATCGGTCGGACGACCGTCCACGCGCACCTCGTAATGCAAATTTGGCCCCGTCGCCGTTCCGGTCGCCCCGACCCGTCCGATAATGTCGCCGGCCGAGACGCGCTGACCTTCTGCGAGACCATCAGGCACAGCGCTCAGATGTGCATAGCGGGTCATGGTCTCCGGGCCGTGAGCGAGTTCGACAACTCGCCCGTAGCCGCCCCGACGCCCGATAAAGGCGATGCGCCCCGGTGCCGTCGCGCGCACCGACGTTCCGCGCGGTGCCGCGAAATCGACGCCGGTATGCATGCGCACATTGCCGTAGATGGGGTGCTTTCGCCGACCAAAGACGGAGCTAAGCCGAGCCCCCTTCACGGGCTCAGCGAAGACGCGAACTGCTTCGCCGTTGAGGTACATCGTGGCGCGACCCGTGCCGTCCTTGGGCCAGACAACCTCGTAGAGTGCGTCCCCCAAATCGAGCGAAGCGAAGGCGATCTTGGGTTGTCCTATGGTATCACCTTCGACACGTGCCTCGCGCCACAGAAGGCGAAGGGTCTCGCCCCCGCCGAGGTCACGACGGAAATCCACCGTACCGCCCAACATCTGCGCCAGATCGACCGCGAAACGCGGCGGTATCCCGGAGTCTTCCAGCGCGGCGAAGATCGAACTCTCTATACTGGTCGTTCCGGCCAACACCACGATCTCGGGCTCGGGGGACACGACGCGGGTCGAGAGCGTATCGCCGAACGTCGCTTCGACCCGTACGCCATCGTCCACATCGAGCGCCACGCGGCGTGGACTGCCATTGGCAGACATCTCGACTGTCAGAACGTGGCCAGGACGCAGGCGACGCAGATCGTATTCTGCGGAGATCGCCAGCGACGTCTCCGTGCGGTCCGGCCCAGTGAGGCCGGCTTCGGCGAGTAGACCGTCGAGTGTATCCCCAGAGGCGATTTCACGAGACCATACGGCGAGGGGCGGCTTGATCACAGGCAAGGGAGCATTCGCCGCCGGTGCGGTCGGGAGAGCCGGAGCTGAAGCACTGGTAGGCGAAGCTGAGGCCGCGGACACAGCGTGGGGCGCCACCAAGTTCCCTTCCACAGGCGATGCGAAAGGCTCGGGGCGCCAGCGGCCAGCCTCGGCCAAACCCGGTGGTACCGGTTCGTTCGCCGCCACACTGGACAAGGCAATTGCCGTTACCGAGACGCCCCCCGCCATCGCCAATCCGGCCGCCCAATATCTCAACTTCATATTGCCCCTTCTGCGTCTTTTTCGTTCATTGCGCGGCGGATCTTTGGCACCGCAAATTCTCTCGGTTCGTGGTAGTCGATAGTGGTCACGAAGCGCCCCTGGGCATCGAACAGGAAGACGCTCGCCGTGTGGTTCATGGTGTAACCGCCGCTTTCAGTCGGGACCTTTTCGTAGGTCGAGCGGAAACCCTCGACCGCCAAAGCAATCTGCTCCTCCGGACCGGTCCAGCCACGGATCTCCGGGTGGAAATAGCCGACGTACTCCGCCATCGCATCGACATTGTCCCGCTCCGGATCGACGGTGATGAAGACAACGTTCAGTTGTTCAGCATCCCCTCCCAAGGCGTCCAACCAACCGGAAATGTCTGCAAGCGTCGTCGGGCACACATCCGGACAGTAAGTAAAGCCGAAGAAGACCATTGAGGGCGACCCGACCAGCGTATCCGGACCAGCCCGACGTCCTTCGTGATCGGTGAGGTCGAACTCCATCGCGGTTAGCGGCAACGGCCGTCCGTCGTTCGGTAGAGGCGCTCCGGGGCCGTCAACCTGCCACCAGCCGACGAATAGAGCGAGCCCGAGCACACCGAGAGCCGCGGCACCGTAGCCGAGAACTGATCTGCTCTGCATTAATCCTCCGGCCCGCGCGCTGCGATACCGAGGATCGGCACCTCGACCGTTGTCTCGCCGCCATCGGAGAATGTCAGCGTCAACGGAAAGGACTCACCCTCTTCCATCGGGCGCTGAAGTTGCATCAGCATGGCATGCAGGCCGCCGGGCTCGAACGCGACGGTCTCGCTAGGTGCAATGACAATCTGGCCCGCCGGCGACATCGAGCTCACACCCTGCTCGTCCGTCGCGGTCCGGTGAACTTCGGGCATCATGGCGAGGTCTGTCCGGAGCCCGGTCAACGTGACCGGCTCGTCGCCCCTATTGTGGACTTCCATGTAAGCTGCGCCGGGGCGGAAGGTGCCGATCGAGGCCCGCGCCCAGGCGTTCTCGACGACGACATCCGCGGAGCCTGCCATTGCCGACGTCGCAAGCATGAACCGCAGCATCAGGACTGAGCACGTGGCGTGGATGGTGTATTTCATTGCAGCTCCTTCTCGATTCTCGATTGCGCGCCCGTCGGATCAGCTTCCGGCGGCCGCGACTTCCGACGCGACCAGCGCCCGGAGTTGCGCCTCTCCGAATGGATCGAGCGGCTTGCCGTTGACGAAGAAGGTCGGCGTCCCGCTTACGCCGATGGTCTCGACGTCTGCTCGGTCCTGGTTGAGTATGCCGATGACGTCAGGAGCCATCATCTGCGTCTCTGCAGCTTCAGCATCTAGACCCGCCGTGGCGGCGACCTCGAGGATCAGCCCCGGTTCCGGAGCGCCATGCGACGCCCAGCGGGGTTGCTCGCGCAGGATGGCCTCCAAAACGGGCTCATAGACACCCTGCATCCGGGCGGCTTCCAGGACGCGAATGGCCTCTTCCGAGGCTTCCCCGTGGAACGGGGTGTAGCGGATCGCGAGACGGACGGCATCGCCATGCTCAGCCATGATGTCTTTCACCACGGGATAGAAGGCACGGCAGGCCTCGCAGGCCGGATCGAAGAACTCGACGATGGTGACCGGCGCCTGTTCCGGTCCCAGGATCGGCGAATAGGGGCGCAGTAGGGCCTCCGCCTGTTCCGCCGGAATCGACGCACTCTGCGCTACTGGCGCGGGACGGGTGGCGAACCAGGCAGCGAGCGCGAAGCCGGCGAGGCCAAGCACCAAGACTGACAGGACGAGTGATTTTCGGCTCATGAATGTGATTCCTTCAAGGAAAGTGCCGACAGCCCGGCGACCAGCGCGAAGGCGATGAGCGACAAAAACGGGATCGGGATGCCGAGAACCAACTGGTTGTCGTCGGTACAGGAAGGACCGGTCGCTGTGCAGGGCTGGATCGGTTCGGGAACGAGACCGACGTAGAGACCCGAGTGCCAGAGCGCGATCGCTGCTCCGCCAAGGCCGAGAGCCACGCCGTAACGCCCGACGCAGCGGTCCTGCCACCATAGCCCGAGACCCAGAACGACGGCCAGAGGGAACATGAACGCGCGCTGGTACCAGCACAGAAGGCACGGCATCTGACCCAGCACCTCGCCGATGAACAGGACGGCGAGCGATGCAGCCAGCGCCATGATCCATGCAGCGGCGAGCGCTGTATCGGGGGAAACTCTCGGCTTCATCTGGTGATCCGTTCACGCAGATCGGCGAGGATCTCCTCGGCTGGCGTCCCATAGCTCCAGGTCGTGACGAGACCCGCTTCCAGGCCGAACAGGAACAGGTGTGACGTGTGGCTCATCGTGTATCCGTCCGGCGCAGAGGCCTCCTCGATCTTCTTGTAGAAGATCGGAAAGTTCGCGGCCGTTCGTGCGATCTGGTCGGGCGTTCCAGTCAGGCCGAGGATGCCCGCATCGAAAAGCGGCACATAGTCGGCAAGTTTTTCCGGCGTGTCGCGCTCCGGGTCGATCGAGATGAAGAGCGGCTGAACCTGCTCCGCGTTCTCCCCAAGACCGTCCATGACCGCGGCAACCTCGGAAAGGGTGGTCGGGCAGATGTCCGGGCAATTGGCGAAGCCGAAGAAGACCAGCATCCACTGGCCCGCAAAATCCTCCTGGGTGCGGACCATTCCCCTGTGATCGGTCAGCTCAAAATCCGCTCGGAAAGCAGGTTCCGTTTCGGTTCGCGCACGATCGGCGCGATAGTCCGCCCAGAGAAGAAGCCAGACCAATGCCAGGGCTGCAATGCCCACCGACGCCCAAAGCGTTATGCGAAGAAATGTCAGCGTCACGTAAACTGCCTGCCTGCCGTTCTTGACAACGGCGCGGATACATCCTCTAGCCACTAGAGGTTCAACTGCTTTTGCCGCGGCTGCCGCACTTTGTCACATGCATGTGAAAGCCATGTCGTCGTTGCCAAAGCGGCCCATCAAATCTACCACGACTGTACGTTTGATGGAGGCGTAGATGCTCACGATCGGAAGCTTGGCGAAGAAGACCGGCACCAAGGTGCAGACAATCCGCTACTACGAGCAGATCAAACTCATGCCCGAGCCGGGCCGGACCGAAGGCGGGCAGCGGCGCTATGGCGATGCCGAGCTCGACCGGCTGTCCTTTATCCGCCATTCGCGCCAGCTTGGCTTTTCGCTCGATGCGATCCGGGAATTGCTAGACCTCGGCGACCATCCCAACCGACCCTGCCATGAGGCCGATGCGATCGCGCGGCGGCAATTGAAACAGGTGGAGCGGCGGATCGCTCGGCTCGAGGCGCTGCGCATGGAACTGAATCGGATGGTGCATGAATGCAGCGGCGGGCGGACGGCCGATTGCCGCGTGCTCGAGGTTCTACGCGATCACTCCGCATGTCTGACCGACCATGAAGAGATTGAGGCGTGAGGCATGGCCGCAGCGATCGCCTATTCTCTGGCCGCGTTGGCCGAGATCGCCGGTTGCTTCGCCATCTGGGCATGGTGGCGCCTCGGGGCTTCGCCGCTCTGGTTGGCCCCGGGTCTTCTTGCGCTTGCACTCTTCGGGTGGCTACTCGCCCAAGTTGAGGCCGCTGCGGCGGGGCGTGCTTTTGCGGCCTACGGCGGCGTCTATATTGCCGCCTCACTTGTCTGGATGTGGCTGGTCGAGGGACAGCGACCAGACAGGTGGGATGTGATCGGCACCGCAATCTGCCTTGTCGGGGCAGCGATCATCCTGGCGGCTCCGCGCCAGGCTTAGGAAATTCTCTTGAAGCTAAACCCGTCGTAGCCATTAAAAGCCCGTTCAACTGAGGTGCAGGAAAGGCAGCAACTGAATGTTCGAAATCTCCGGTGTCGGAATCATCGCAGCCTTCTTGGGCGGGACGGTCTCGTTTCTGTCGCCCCGCGTTCTGCCACTGGCCCCGGGATATGTCTCCTATATCGCGGGGCAACCCGCTCCGGCATCGGGAACAGCGACAGGCATCGGCGACCGGGTGCGCAGTGTGATCCTGAGCCTCTGGTTCGTGCTCGGGTTTTCCACGGTCTTCGTGGCGCTCGGGGCCGGGGCAAGCCTTTTGGGCGCAATGCTGCTGCGCTGGAAATACGAACTGGGTCTTGCGGGGGGCGCTCTAATCATACTTTTCGGGCTGGTGATGATGGGGGCGATCCGGGTCCCCGCGATGATGCGCGACACAAGGCCCGATGTCGCAACGAAAGGCGGCAACGCGGTGGGGGCGTATCTTCTGGGTCTCGCCTTTGCCTTTGGTTGGACGCCCTGCATCGGTCCCGTGCTCGGCTCGATCCTCGCGGTGAGCGCGACATCGGGCGCGGATGGCGTAGCGCTTCTGGCCATCTATTCCGTGGGTCTGGGCGTGCCGTTCCTGCTGATCGCGCTCTTTACCAATGAAATCGCGGGCAAACTCAAACGGATCGGAGCGACAGGCCGGTGGCTCTATCGCATCGCGGGCGGGCTGATGGTGCTGATGGGGATCGGAGTGATGACCGGCCAGATCAACCGTCTGGCCTTTTGGTTGCTCGAAACCTTCCCGGTCCTTGGCAGCATCGGATAGCCGAAGGCCCAAGGTCTAGGTCGGAATGAGTTAAAGGCATTGAACCTACAGCCACTATAGCAACTAGCTTGCTCCTCGACCGATTCGAGGAGCTTTCCGTGCCGCACGATCATAGCCATACTCATATCGACCCAAAATCCGGCGACCGCCGCGTGTCTGTCGCGATCTGGGCCAACGGCCTTCTGACCGTCGCGCAGATCGTCGGCGGGATCCTTTCGGGCAGCCTGGCGCTGATCGCTGACGCGCTACACAATTTCTCGGACATGGCGTCGCTTGTGATCGCCTTCGCCGCGCGCAAAATCGCGCGGCGACCGGCGGATGAGCGCATGACCTTTGGCTACGGCCGGATCGAGATCGTCGCCGCGCTGATCAACTACACCACGCTTATTCTGATAGGTTTCTACCTGATCTACGAGGGCGGCATGCGGATGATCGACCCACCAGAGGTTCAAGGCTGGACGGTCGTGATCCTTGGCGGTGTCGCACTGGTCGTGGACACCCTTACCGCGCTGCTGACCTATTCCATGCAAAAGGGCAGCGTGAACATTCGCGCCTTGTTCCTGCACAACCTCTCCGATGCGCTCGCGTCGGTCGCTGTGATCGTCGGCGGATCGCTCATCATCCTCTACGACATGCGTTGGGTGGACCCGGCGATCACGATCGGGATCGCTCTCTACATTCTATATCTAGCCTTTACCGAGATAGGCGGCCCGATCCGAACGCTGATGCTGGGCAGCCCGCCTGACCTCGATTGCGAAAGTGTCATAGACGCTATGCGCGGCGCAGAGGGGGTGGCCGACGTCCACCACGTCCATCTGTGGCAGATGCAGGAGCACGAAGTCGCACTCGATTGCCATGTCGTGCTGACGGGGAAAGGCTGGGCGAGCATCGAGTCAACAAAGCAACGCATCAAGGACACGCTACGGGACCGGTTCGGCATTGCTCATTCGAGCCTCGAGTTCGAGCACGAAGATTGTGCCCATGAGGATGCCGATCTCTATGGGCACGGCACGGCTAGCGAAGATGTCGGGCATTCGCACTAACGCATCGCCGGCGCCGGACGGGGAGGCAAAGAGATGAGTCTGATGGGTGGCCTGTTGTCGGGCGTGGCGTTGATGATCGCCGCTCTGACGTTGATTGCCGTCACATGGTCCATTGCAAGACCCGACCGCCGCGTCTGGCCGCCGCAGACCTTTGGGCCAACGGTATCGGTCGTAAGCTGGAGCGCGACCTTCGCTTTCTTCTCATCCGTCATCGCTCTTGGGCTCCTCGGCTGGGGTGTAATGCAGGTTCCCAACTGGCTGCGCTACGGAGCGGGTCCAATCCTGATCCTCGCAGGAAATGCGGGCGTCTGGTTCGAGGTGATCGGGTTCGGCGCGCGCCAGACGATGGGTGCCAAGGGCCGTGACGTGCTCCCCTCGGAGTCCGCGTTTATTAGTTCGCTCTGTTCAGGGTTTGGTCCTCTACTGCCCGTTGGTGATACTCCCACGGGGTGAGCCCGTCGAGGCTCGTGTGGGGCCGATGGTGATTGTAATCGTCACGCCAGGACGCGATCAGTTCCCGGGCGTGGCGCAGGTTGGCGAACAGGTGCTCGTTGAGGCACTCGTCGCGCAGGCGGCCATTGAAGCTCTCGACGGAAACGAACATTAGAGTTGCCATAATGAGTGCAACGAACGGCCAGTAAAGTCCGTCGCCGGCTGAGCTACCCCGAATGTCCGGTTCGGTGGTCTACGCTCAAGGATCCCTGCGGTGCCGATCAGGCACAGCCCCGCTCAGGTAAAATCCCAGCCGTCTGGCTACTGACCTTCACCAGACAAGTGAGGCGGCGATTCAGACGCCGCCATAAGTAGCATAGGCGCGACCCGTAAAAGCGATGTCGACCTGCGTGCGCAGCCAGCCGAACGCAACAAGGCTTGCAAGTCCCGGTAATAACCAAAGGTTTGAGGCACGACGCAACCACGCCCAGACTGCGAAGCAGCCGGCAATCTCGGCGAGTGCAGCGAGCGGATAGATGCGACCGCCGCTGAAGCTGGTAGATCGTTTGAGTTTGGTGATATTGGTATTCGCCCTTGAACCTACAGTGGCTGAAGGTCGTATATCGACGTCCAATCAGGGACTCACGACGGAGAAGCATCATGGCGGCCGAGAGCGCAGCACAACGTGAATGGCGGGTGACCGGCATGGATTGCGGGTCCTGCGCCGCGAAGGTGCGCGGCGCGGTCGAGCGTCTGCCCGGCGTCGCCGATGTCGATGTCGCGCTGATGGCCGAGCGGTTGCGGCTGACCCTCGATGAGACACGGACATCGCCCGAGAAGATCGAGACGGCCGTGCGTGGCGTCGGATTCGGCATCGCGCCCAAGGGCGCACGGCCGGAAAAGCCCAAGGGCGGCTTCGTCCTGCCGGATGGGGCGTTTCCCGCTGCGGCGGAGACCCCGGAAAGCGACAGTGACCCGGACATAGACGACGGCCCGGCCGAGGATGCGCCGACCTCCTGGATGACCACCGCCAAGGGCCGGCTGGTGCTCGGCACCGGCGCACTCCTAGCGGCGGCCTGGGCGTCCCGGCTCGTCCTGCCGGCCGAGATCGCGCACTGGGTCTTCGTTCTGGCGACGCTTGTCGGGATCGTGCCGGTGGCGCAACGCGCCTTCGCGATGGTTCGGGCCGGCATGCCCTTCACCATCGAGATGCTGATGACCATCGCTGCCTGCGGTGCGCTGGTGATCGGAGAGCCGGAAGAGGCCGCGCTGGTCGTCTTCCTCTTCGCCGTGGGCGAGCTTCTGGAAGGCGTGTCGGCCGGCAAGGCGCGTGACAGCATCCGGGCGCTCTCGAAGCTCGTGCCGAAGACGGCGCGGCTCGAAGTGGGCGGCAAGACGCGGGATGTCTCGGCCGAGACCCTCCAGGTCGGCCAGGTCGTGCAGGTCCGTCCCGGCGACCGCGTGCCCTGCGACGGCGAGGTGATCGACGGCACCTCGGGCGTAGACGAAAGCCCTGTGACGGGCGAGAGCGTCCCCAGCCTCAAGGAGCCCGGTGCAGATGTCTTCGCCGGGTCGATCAACGCTGAGGCGCTCCTGCGCGTGCGGGTCACGAAGGCGGCCGAGGACAACACCATCGCCCGCATCGTCCGCCTCGTCGAAGAGGCCGAGAGCGCCCGCGCGCCGACCGAACGCTTCATTGATCGGTTCAGCCGGATCTATATGCCTGCCGTAGTGGGCGTCGCACTGCTGGTGGCGGTCGTCCCTCCGCTGGCCTTTGGCCTGGCCTGGGGCGAATGGGTCTACCGGGCGCTGGCGCTGCTGCTGATCGGGTGCCCATGTGCGTTGGTCATCTCGGTGCCCGCGTCGATTACCTCGGCCCTATCGACAGGAGCGCGCAACGGCCTTCTGATGAAGGGCGGCGCGGTGATCGAGGCGGCGGCCCGCACGACTCATGTCGCCTTCGATAAGACCGGGACGCTCACGCATGGCAAGCCGCGCGTAACAGATGTCTGGGTGCTCAGCGGGAGCGAGAACGACCTCATGGCCCTCGCGGCCGGCGTCGAGAGCGGCGCCAGCCACCCGCTCGGCCAGGCGATCTGTGCCGAGGCCGAACGGCGGGGTGTGGGCGCGGCGTCAGCCACGGGGGGCCGCGCGCTCCCCGGCAAGGGGGCGGAAGCGTCCATCGACGACGTGACGGTCTGCGTGGGGTCTCCCCGGCTGGCGGAGGAGCGCTGCGCGCTCACGGAAGACCTACGCACGCGCGTGGCGGCCCTGGAAGCCGACGGTAAGACGGTGGTCATGGTGTTGCGCGATGACGTTCCCCAAGGCCTCATCGCGCTGCGGGACGAGCCGCGCGCCGATGCGGCGGATGCTGTTACAGAGTTGCGCAACCTCGGCATCTCTTCGATCATGCTGACCGGGGACAACCCGCGCACGGCCCAGGCCATCGCCGACGGGCTCGGGATCGAGCATCGCTCCGAACTGATGCCGGAAGACAAGGTGACGGCCATCCGCGACCTGACGGCGGACGCCCGGGTGATGATGATCGGCGACGGGATCAACGACGCGCCCGCGCTCGCGGCCGCGCATGTGGGCGTGGCCATGGGATCGGGCACCGATGTCGCGCTGGAGACGGCCGACGCGGCGATTCTGCGCAACCGCGTGACCGATGTGGCGGGCAAGGTCCGCCTCGCCCGGGCCACCATGTCGAACATTCGCCAGAACATCGCGATTGCGCTCGGGCTCAAGGCGGTCTTCCTCGTGACCACCGTTCTCGGGCTCACCGGCCTCTGGATCGCGATCCTCGCCGATACCGGCGCCACGGTGCTTGTCACGATGAACGCCCTCCGACTGCTGTTCTTCCGGCCCGCCGGCACGCCTGAACCCCCGGAACGCATCGGTCCGACCGCCGATGAGGCACGCTCCGATCACGCAGCGGCAACGACCTGAAAGGAGATAGCGATGATCCTCACCCGCCGTGCCATGATGGCCTACGGAGAAGTGATCGCCCGTCGATTTACCTTCTAGCACTGGAAGCCCCATTTTCGCCTCCGATGATGCGTTCCCTGATTCTCCTCTTGGTGCTGTCCCTGACGGTTAGTCTCCTTGGGCCGCTTGGCCCAGGTGGCGCGGCCGCGGCTGTGCCGTCGGAGACGATGCAGGCTATGTCCGGCTGCGACGACTGTGTCGACGCTCCGGTGACGGAGTGTCAGTTCACTTGTCTTGCGCCGTGCGCGGCGGGTGGTCTGATGGCCTTGGCCAGCAGCCCGATGGTTCTTGTGGAAAGTGAACAGGCACGCGGGTTGCTTTTCGGAGTCGACCGGCCGTTGTTGTCGGGCAGCAGCGCTCCCCCCGAGCCGTCACCGCCCAAACTGTCTCTCTGAAGTTTCCGTCATCGGTCAGACCGTTCCTGGCTGATCGGTACAGTGCGTTCGCGTGTGGTCAGCGCGATGCTCCCTCTTCAGATACAGGCGGATCTTATGTCCTCTTCTGTCCTTTTTACCCGGCGCGGCCTGCTGCGTCTCGGCGGCGCTGCGTTTGCAGCCGCAACCATGCCGATGCCCGGGACCTCCCAACCGGCTTCGGAGCCCTTGCGTCTACGAGCTGCTCTGTCGCGGGTTCATCTGGCCGGCGTGCCTGAAAATTCCAGTGCAGTCTGGGCCTATAACGGCGGCGTGCCGGGCCCCGAGATCCGGGTGCGCCAGGGCGAGCCCATTCGTGTGCGTGCGGAAAACGGCCTCGCCGAGGAAACAACCGTGCATTGGCACGGCATTCGCACACCGAACGCGATGGACGGCGTCCCACACCTGACCCAGGCGCCGATCCCGGCTGGCGGCGAGTTCCTCTACGAGTTCGACGCCGTCGACGCCGGGACGTTCTGGTATCATCCCCACCAGCGCTCATCCGAGCAGGTGGGGCGGGGCCTCTACGGTCCGCTCATCATCGAAGAGCACGATCCGATCCGGGTCGATCGGGACTTGATCTGGATGCTCGACGACTGGCGGATGACCGACGCGGGCGAGATCTCCGACGACTTCGGCAACCGCCATGATGCGGCGCACAATGGGCGCGTCGGCAACACGGTGACGATCAACGGCACTTCCCCGGAGCCCGTCGCGGTGCGTCGCGGCGAGCGCGTCCGCCTGCGGCTCATCAACGCGGCCAACGCTCGCATCTTCGCGCTGGACTTCGGCGACCTCGATCCGGTCATCGTCGCGCTGGACGGCCAGCCAGTCACGCCGCACGCACCGGCAGAGGGTATCGTCGTCATTGGCCCGGCAATGCGCATCGACCTTGTGCTGGACATGGCCGGCCACCCTGGAAGCCGCACAACGGTGCGCGACGTCGCCTACCAAGGCCTCGAGTATGACCTCGTCGAGGTCCGCTACGACGAAGCGCCTCTTCGGAAAACCGTTCCGGACTGGTCGCTCGACCTTCCGGCGAACCCGCTTCGAGAGCCGGATATCGCCGCCGCCACGCGCCACAAAGTGGTCTTCAATGGCGGCATGATGGGTCAGATGATGATGGGCGACGACGCGGCCTCCATGATGCAGCAGATGCGCGACGGGGCGATGTGGTTCATCAACGGCCAAGCCGCCGATGGCCACGTGATGGACCCGCTCGTGTCGATGGCTCTTGGCACGAGCCATGTCTTCGCGATGGATAACCGCACCACCTGGCACCATCCGATCCATCTCCACGGACATTCCTTCCGGGTCATCGCCCGGAACGGAGAACCGACCCGGTATCGGGAATGGCAAGACACGGTGCTCGTCGCGCCGGAAGAGACGGTCGAGATCGCCTTCGTCGCCGACAATCCCGGCGACTGGATGTTCCATTGTCACATCCTCGAACACCAGGCCGCCGGAATGATGGCTGTCGTCCGCGTGGGCGACGGCGCCACCGGACACCGCGCAAATCTCTGAAACCAGCAGTCCACGAAAGGACGAAAGACATGAAGAAGGCCCTGTTTGGACTGGGCGGCCTCGCTGCCCTCGTCTCCGCCGCCACCTTTGCCCTCGGCCTCGGCGCGGCCCCCGTCGCCGCTGGCGAAGAAGTGGTTCTCTATAAGAACCCTCAATGCGGCTGCTGCGAGAATTACGCCGACTACCTTCGCGACAACGGTTTCGAGGTCGAGGTGAAGCCGACCCACGAGCTGTCGAAGATCAGCACCGAAGCCAGCATTCCGGAAGACCTCATGGGTTGCCATACCGCCTTTCTCGACGACTACGTGGTCAGTGGACACGTTCCGATCGAGGTGGTCGACAGGCTCCTCGAGGAGAAGCCGGAGCTTATCGGTGTCACCATGCCGGGAATGCCGCTTGGCTCTCCCGGCATGGGCGGCCAGAAACAGGAGCCGTTCACGATCTATGGCATCGCGAACGGTGAAGCACCCTCCGTCTACGCCGTGAAATGACCATGCGGGCAGCTCCGGCAGTCATGCTGGAGCTGCCGGCTCTTTAAGGAAAGTCGAGCAAGGATGAATTGCATGATGATGAACGGGGAAATGATGGGCCCGGGCATGATGCTCGGAATGGGCGTGATCTGGATCTTGGTCCTGGCGGTGCTGGTGCTCGGGGTTGTGGCCCTGATCAAGTATCTGCGTAGCTGAGGAGATCCGGATCATGTTGACCAGCCTTCTCGTCTCCGACGGGGCACGGCAAGGGGACTCGATTCTGCGACTCGGACTGTTCTGGGCTGGCTGCCTCCTGATGATCCTGGTGCTGCTTGTCGTGTTGGCAGTGTGCTGCATGCGATTACGCCCGCCCAGCTCTGCGCGGCGGCAGCCCCGCGGCGCAGACAGGGAAACACACCAATGACCGATGTTCCGAAATCCTCACGTCTGCCGCGTCTGCCTTTACTGATCGTCGTGCCGCTCTTGGCGACGCTACTGTTCGCAGTCTTCGCCTGGGGCCTGTTCAACAGCTCCGAAGACCTGCCATCAGCCCTCCTCGACAGGCCGGTGCCGGAGTTCGACCTGCCGCCGGTCCAGGGACGCGAGGCGGGGCTATCCACGTCCGACCTCGCGGGTCATGTCTCGCTGGTCAATGTCTTCGCCTCCTGGTGCGTGCCCTGCCGGCAGGAGCACCCGCTCTTCATGAGCCTGAGCCGGAGCAACGAGGTGCCGATCTATGGCATCAACTACAAGGACCCGCCCGACCAGGCCGCCGCTTGGCTCGACGACCTTGGCGATCCCTACACTCGCATCGGGGCCGACCACGACGGACGCGCCGGGATCGAATGGGGCGTCTATGGCATCCCTGAAACCTACGTGATCGCCGCCAACGGGACCATCGCCTACCGGCACGTCGGGCCCCTCACGCAATCCGACATCGACAACACGCTGCTGCCTCTGGTCCGAGAGCTGCAACAGCGGCACGGGACTGAGTAAAATGAGACATCTGCTTCTGGCGGCCGCGACCGCCTTCTTCTCCGCGACGGCGGCGCTGGCCGGTGGACCTCAGGGCTTCACCGTCCACGATTCTCCCCAGGAGGTGCCGAACTTCCGCTTCGTCACGGAGGATGGCACGCGGCACTATCTCGAGGAGTTTCGGGGCCGCACGATCCTGCTCAACGTCTGGGCCACCTGGTGCCCGCCCTGCGTCGAGGAGATGTCGACGCTCGACGCGCTCGAGGGCGCGCTCGGCGGACCGGAGTTCGAGGTCGTCGCCGTGTCGATCGACCGGGCGGGCATCCCCGTAGTGCGACGGTTCTTCGACGAGATCGCCGTCGAGAATCTCGACATCTACGTGGACTCGACCGGGTTGACCGCGACAGCCCTTAGGGCCTTCGGCCTGCCTGCCACGATCCTCATCAGCGCCGACGGTAAGGAGGTGGGGCGCCTCATGGGCCCCGCCGAATGGGACACCGCGGAGATGATCTCATTTATCGAGAGTCACATCGACTGACGGCGCCAGCGCGCCACTAGATACGGACGATATCATGCTGAAACAGATCACGCGCCGCCTTGTCCTTGCCGGCGTCATGACCATGGCCGGACTGCCGGCTCTCGCCAATCATCCCGGCGAAAATCTCGACGAGCGCATGCTGGAGATGGAGAAATATTTCCAGCCGATCGAGGGCGAACAGGCGCCCGGCTTTAAGCTTCAAGATGCCGAGGGACGGCCGGTCGCCCTGTCCAATCTCGAAGACAAGGTCGTGGTGCTGCATTTCATCTATGCGAGTTGCCCGGACGTCTGCCCGCTCCATGCCGACAAGATCGCGGCGATCCAGGAGTCGATCAACGCCTCGCCGATGGGGGACATGGTCGAGTTCGTCTCGATCACCACAGACCCGGCGAACGATACCCCGGACATTCTGCGCGACTACGCCGGCTGGCACGACCTCGACACGGCAAACTGGACCTTTCTGACCACACGTCCGGACCAGCCCGAGGATACGACCCGGGAACTGGCCAGCGATTACGGCGTCGAGTTCACTATGTCGGCCGAGAGCGACGCGATGATGCACGCGCCGGTGACCTTCGTGATCGACCGCGGCGGGCGCCTCGCGGCCAAGTTCCACGGCATGGAGTTCCAGCACGCCAATCTCGTGCTCTACGTGAACGGGCTGATCAACAACGCGCAGCACAGGCACGAGGAGGAAGGCTGGTGGCATACGCTGACGAACGTCTTCCGATAAGCCAGACACGCGGCTCCGGCGCAGAGCGACCGATGCTGTCTCTCGACGCATTGCGGCGGTATCTCGCGATCGTGATCCCGGCCCATCTGGCATGGGAGTTCGCTCACATGCCCCTCTACACGATCTGGCATGAGGGAACAGTGGGCGAGATCCTGTTCGCGGGGCTGCACTGCACCGGAGGAGATATCCTGATCGCTCTCAGCACCCTGGTCGGTTCGCTGCTGTTGGTTGGAGGGAATTGGCCGGTGGATCGTGCTGCGGCACGATGGGTCGCCATCGTCACGCTCCTGGCGGGCATTGGCTACACGATCTTCAGCGAGTGGCTGAACGTGGAGGTGCGCGAAGCCTGGGCCTACACCGCGCGCATGCCGATCCTGCCGTTGGTGGGCACCGGTCTTTCGCCTGTGCTGCAATGGCTGATCATCCCGCTCCTTGGCTTCTGGTGGGCCATCAAGCCATTTCGCAAGGAGGCATAGATGTTGGAAATTTCGGGCATCGGCGTCTTCGCGGCCTTCCTCGCCGGCGCCATCTCATTCCTGTCGCCTTGCGTCCTGCCGCTGGTGCCAGGCTACGTCTCCTTTATCGCCGGCCAACCCGGACTCCGGACCGCGTGGCATGTCGGCATGGTGGCTCGAAGCCGCGCCCTGGGCTTGAGCGCCTGTTTTGTCCTCGGCTTCTCGACGGTCTTTGTAGCCTTGGGCGCCGGGGCCAGTGCGCTTGGATCGCTGCTTCTGACATGGAGGACAGAACTCAACCTTGTCGGCGGGGCGATCATCGTCCTGTTCGGACTGGTGATGCTCGGGGTTCTTCGGTTCGGTGGTCTCGCGCGCGACACCCGGTTCCATCTCGACGTGCCCGGCGGGCGCCCGGTCGGAGCCTATGTCCTTGGTCTTGCTTTCGCCTTCGGCTGGACGCCTTGCATCGGTCCGATCCTCGGGGCGATCCTGACAGTGAGCGCGAATTCGGGCAGCCTCTCGAACGGCATCTGGCTGCTGGCGATCTATTCGGCCGGGCTCGGTGTGCCTTTCCTTCTGGCCGCGCTCTTCACGGACGCCATAGCTGCCCGCGTCAAGCGGATCGGAGAGGCGGGACGGTGGCTCTACAAGGGCGCAGGAGGGGTGATGGTCCTGATGGGGTTGGCGATCATGACCGGCCAGCTTTCGCGCTTTGCCTATTGGCTGCTGGCAACCTTTCCGTCCCTTAGTCGCATTGGTTGAGAGGCCGCACCCAATCGTGTCCATCCACAGAGGAACAATGGCGCTGCCAGTGCAAGAAAGTTGTCGAAATAGCGGGCTGCGGCACGGCATTCCTGCGGCGAAGAAGGCCACTTCCCGCTCAATGCAGTATAAGTGATGGGGACTGAGTACTTGCAACGAAGGGCGGCTTTGTCCCGGCGCTGCGCCGCGGCGCAGAACCCCGGTCGCTGCGGCTGCGAGCGTCTCCATCGTCATGCTACAATTGCATTGATTGGCCGCCGAAGGACCGAAAAGTCCGCGTTGTGTAAGTTCATCGAAGGTGCAGCGAATGACTGAAGGCATCTGATCGAAATATGGAAACCTGTCTTGACTGGGGCAGGTAGGGACAAAAGTTCCCATTTTGTTCTCTTATCCAATAAGAACTATTATGTTATATGCGAGTTTTTGATTCCCACACCGGGCACTCTTTCGAACTCGCGCGTGTTCGCAGTAGCAATGGCTAAGCTCTATGCCTTGGCCTGACCTGCAACCAAGATGTCGAACGGTCCGATCTGGGGCGTGATCAGACCAAAGGCGAGCCGCCTTGGCCTTAGCGTAGGATTTCGCACTTTCCTGCAAACTACCCGACCATGAAAAAGGCCCGCCGAAGCGAGCCTTTTTCATGTCTCGGACAGTCTTTTGTTGCGCTGCATCATCCTTTGGACTCGCGCGCCAGCGCCCAGGGCGGCCGACCTCGATGCCGACCCGGCCAGCTCCGTTCCGCTTCGCATCCCGCGTTGCGCCCGAGCCTGCGAGCCGCTTGTGTTCGCGGCCCCCGCCGTGAAGGATCGAATGCCTTCCGGGCTGACCGCCTGCATCGCCGGCATCACCACATTGCCGGAGATCGAGCGCACGAGAAACGGCGTTGCCAGGATGAAGGCTTTGGACATGAGAACCAGCATGAAGAAAGGGATCAGCGCCCCGATATTCTCGGCCGAGCCCGGATCGCCAAGGGTTGCCATGAGGGAACCACCCACACCGATGATTGTCGCGAAGATGCCCGCGATGACCACAGGATAGAGGGCGAAAGAGGCCGTCGAGCTGACCCAGCGGAGAAAGTAGTCTTTCGTCGCGTCGAAGAGGGTCAGGAAGATCATGATCGGCGCAAGGGCCAGCATGAGCGTGAGGATCACGCGCGAGAAAACCACGATGAAGGCGGCGATCCCGCCGAGAAGGCTGAGAAGAACGAGGCCGATGCCGTTCGTGATCGCACCCTGCATCCAATTCATGCTGTCTGCAATCGCGTCCAGATATTCCGTCATGTTCTCAATGAGACCGTCGAACTCTTCCGCGAAGGTGCCCGAAGGCCCGATTTCACCGCCGCCGCCGACCGAGGCGACAAGTGATCCCGCGATAGAGTCGATGCCGTTGAGAAGGGCCGACGAGAATTGATCGAACTGCGTCCAGCTCTGCGCGAAGATCGAGATCAGCACCATCTTGACCACGAGCCAAAACGCCATCCGACCGTCCATGTCCCGAAACCCGAATATGAGGTTCAGGAAGACGAGGATCACGACTAATGTGCAGGCCACCGTCCCAATAGTGCCGACCGTCGCCGCAACCATTCCGAATTGCGTCTCAGCCGCATCATTGAGAAACCCGTCAGTCGTCTCGACAAAGAACGTTACGACGCCCATTTTCGTTCTCCTGCTCTACCAGAGCCCGGCGTCTCTACAGATCGGCCGACCTTCATTCCTGTAGGTCTTCGTCGCTTTCCGAATGTCGGGGATGACTTCCAGAAACTCGAAGCGCGAGATTCCGGCAAATTCGGTTTCCATCGCCTCTGTCACGTTGTCCCAGGACGGGAAGCGCAGCTCGCAGGTGCATTCCCCGGCTTCGACCACATTGCGATAGCCTTCCTGCTGATACAGCTCCGTCGCCAGCTCCGAGCGCGTCAGGCCCTCATTGGAGGGGTTCGCGACCCATTCCGGGCGCGCAGGCGCATCCGGGCAATCCGGGTTCTCCGGCTCTTCGTTTAGATCGGGCAGCATGAACGAGTCCTGCGCGGCCACAGGACCAGCCATGAGGCCCGCCATCATAAGGGCGGCAAGGTGGCGTCCCATCATGCCACCGCCTTTGGCTCAGCCGCCATCGGCCGCTTGAAGAAGAGGTGCAGATCAGTCGGCCCGGCCGTCACGACCGATACCAGCTCCCAGCCTTCTGCGCTCCGCCGCGCGAGAGTAGCCGGCATTTCCTTCGTCTTTTTCCGCAAGTCGATGGTATCGACCTCATGCTCAAACTTCATCATGGCCTTGGCCCTCCTTTTCTTCCGCGCCCGGCAGGAAAAATTCGGTGATACCCCGGTCGCCTTCGAGACGGCCTGTCTGGATTACCACGTCGATAGAGTTTTCGATGTAACGCACCATGTCGGCATAGGTCATCGGGACGTTTGTTTTCAGGGCAGCAATGGCGAGTCTTTGCATCGCCAGTTGCGGCGTCTCAGCGTGCAGTGTCGTCATCGAGCCACCGTGCCCGGTATTGATCGCTTCGAGGAAGGTCATGGCTTCCTGTCCGCGCACCTCGCCCAGCACGATCCTGTCAGGCCGCATCCGCAGCGTTGAAGTCAGTAGCGCGTCTGCCGTTTGATGCTCGACTTCGCGGTTCGAGATCAGCGTGACCGCATTCGGCTGCGCTGGCAGCAGTTCAGCCGCCTCTTCGATGGTGACGATCCGTTCTTCCGGCGGCACGTAAGAAAGGATCTTCCGCGCGGCGACCGTCTTGCCCGTGGACGTGCCCCCGGCAACGATCATGTTGAGCTTGTGATCCACGCAGAAGCGCAGGCAGGCGGTAATATCGCCGCTTGCCACAATGGAGCGCAGCTCGCGTGTTCGCTCCTGCCGGACTTGTTCGAGGCTACGTTCCTCGCCGTACAGCAACTTCAGCTCGATCTTGTCGAGCGGAACGTTCGTGAAGAACCGCAGAGAGATCGACGCACCGCGGCCGACCACAGGCGAGACCATAACCTGCGCGCGGATCGGGCGATTCCGATATTCGATGCTCACCGAAACGACCGGCTTCGACTTGCTCATCGTCGTTTGCGTGGCCGATGCCACTTGGTTCGCCAGGTCTTTCGCCTGCGTCTCAGACAGCGCCGTTTCAAGGGGCTGCATGAAGTGGTCCCCCTGAAACTCGCCCCACACCCGCCCGTCAGGGTTCACGCATATCTCGATCACGTCCTCCCGCGAGGCTTCGGGGATTCGGTCGAGAGAGCTTTCGAGATACCCGGAGCCCATCAGAAAATCTCCAGGTCCCGGTCTACCATGACCGTGACCGTCTCGCCTTGGTCGACGTGGATCACTGGACCGAGGGACAGGTAGTCATCGAGGGCACTGTTCGATGCGCTTTCCAGATCGCCACCAACCTGATCCGCCGCGTCGGCGGCATCCTCGCTTTCGAGCTGACCGGCGCCATAGCTGGCCCCCGCCGAGATCAACGAGATAAGAGCCGCTGATCCGAACCGTTCATCGAACCGGGAGTCCACGAACCCGCCCACACCTGAGCGCCCCAGCTCATCGCCACCGAAGGCGCTGATTTCGACGGTCTGCTGCGTCGGCAGAATGATCCGGTCCCAAGCGATGGTGATGCGCTTCTGCGCAATCTCGACGCCCGATTGGTAACGCCCAATAAGCCGCGAGCCGCGTGGGATCAGGACGCGCGACCCGTCATAGGAATAGACGTTCTCCGAAGTGAGCGCGCGCACCTGGCCGGGCGTCGAGCTATCGACGGCCGTTTCGAGCGACGCCTGTATCAACGTTCCTTGCGGCACTGTGTTCGACGGATTTGCTATCACTTCCGCCTGAGTGACCTCGGCCGTAGCGCCGCCGTTGCGGACGAAATCGGTTCCCGCATCGAGTAGCTGTTCAGCCTCATCGCCAGCGCCGTTGTCGGACCCACCGCCGCCAAATGCGATGATGCCGCTCTCGTTGCGCGCGGTTTGAAACTCCCGCGCCTCCTGCCGCCGCCGTTCCAGCTCCGCAAGACGGCGCTGTTCCTCTTCGCTCGGCCCGGTCTCGGCCGGAGCCGTGGCGGGCGTCGGGTTGGGCTGCAACCGTGCGAGATCGAGGTCTGCTTGAAGCTGGCGCAGCTCCCGGTCACGTTGTTGGAGCTGGCGCTGAAACTCGCTCTGAGCCTCTTCGTTCGCCTCTTGCAAATCTTCGACCTGCGTAAGCAAGTCATCAATTCGAGCGTCTTGCTCCGACGTGTCTTGCTCTTCGGCCGGAGCGTCGCGGAGATTTTCAATCTCCGCTTGGAGCCTGTCGATCCGATCCAGCAGCTCGGAGTTCGGGGCCGCTGCCGGTTGCGGCTCAGGCTCCGGTTCAGGTTCCGGCTCAGGTTCAGGAACGCGCGTCGGCGTGATCGTCCCGAACCCGTCACCTTCCGGCTGAAACTCAGCTGGAGCGCTCGTCTGCATCTGCTCTTCTTCTTCGGGCTGCATAGAGAGATACACTAAGCCGCCCATGAGGCTGATCGCCGCCACGCCGCCGATAGCCACCAAAGGCGACACGTTCGGGCGCTGGCGGCGTGCGCCGGAGCCCCCGCCGCTCTCACTGCTTTCAAGGGCTTGCAGACGCTCTTCGAGGCTCGGGTTTCCCTCGCTGTTGGTGTTCTCATCGCTCATTGCTGGCCTCCTTGCGTCGGCAGCGCTTCCACGCAGATTTCTTGGTCGCCAAGGCGCAGCACCCACCTGTTGTTGACGCCGGAGACGCGGATCACGTCATCTTCGGTCGCCATGCTGTTCACCGATCGCTCATTGCCGTTCGACCATTTGAAGATCGAAGGCACAGGCGCATTTCTGGCGAAGCGGAAGTAGGTGAACGTGCCATCGTCCCAGATCGCGGTCGGCGTGATTTCCGACTGGCCGCTCACGCCGTAATTGGTGTTCGGCGCGCTCCGCGCGACTGCATCGCGCGGCTCAGCGCGCCGGTCCTGCGGATAGTCGAACCGGACTACGTAGTGCGTCGGGTTCGAGGTTTCGGTGACGCTGAAATAGTAGGTAAGCGGCGTCTACGCCCCATCGGAGTTCAGCTCGACGGCTTGAAGTTCCAGGGTAGCAACTCGTCGATCCGGTTCGCGGGATGCCCTGCCGCG
>NZ_QBKN01000025.1 GCF_003054175.1 Allosediminivita pacifica | reverse complement strand
CAGGTCGAAGGCCCGCTTGCCGAAGCGGAGGTAGAGCGTCTGTGCCTCACGGTTGAAGGCGGCCTTGCGTGTCTGGAACGGTGCCGCCGTCAGGTCGGCTGCAGTGAAGGCGTCCAAGGTCTTCATATCGAAACTCCCTCGTGAAACCGCGCTTCTGGCAGCGATCTGTCGCTCGCCACCGACGCAATGCAAAAAAGGCTGATCCGGGGCTGTTTCCATCGTAGGAAACTGGCTGTCCGGACTTGATTTCTTAATAATCTGGTAACTTTTCCCTGTCGATGTGCAAATGCAGCATTATCGGCGGGGGTTCGCCGGCTTGCCGGATCCTTGCCTGGCGCGAGGTGATGTCGAGTTCTCGCGAAACTCTCTTTAAATCAATGCCTTGTGATCTGGCGCGTTTCGCCGTCCCAGTCGTATGCCGTGAATATCGCCTCGCAGAAGAATTCTGCGGTGCGGCGGTAGCGCTCTCGCGATGTGCGGAGTTTGGCGGTCTTGCCGGAAATCTGGGCAGCTCGCGCGCGACTCGCCCTGATCTGAGGTGCGAATCGCCCATAGGTTGAGTGCTGGCGGGCAGAGGGATGGCCAGCCCCCGCAGGGGCTGGCCCGGGAATCTTAACCGATGATGTCGTTCAGCGTCTTGGAGGGACGCATGACCGAGGAGGTCTTCTTCTCGTCCGCGTGGTAGTAGCCGCCGAGGTCCACG
Organism: Allosediminivita pacifica; assembly: GCF_003054175.1. GTDB lineage: Bacteria > Pseudomonadota > Alphaproteobacteria > Rhodobacterales > Rhodobacteraceae > Allosediminivita > Allosediminivita pacifica. Next base: position 82,186 of record NZ_QBKN01000025.1, on the reverse strand, counting down.
GGCTTGCCCTGCGCGCCGATGAGCTCGGAGACGATGGCCTCTTCCCCCTCGATCAGGGCCTTGGAGATCGGCGCGAAGTGGGCCGAGATCTCGGTGTCCTCGGTCTGGGTGGCAAGCGCCTCGGCCCAGTACCGGGCGAACCAGTAGTGGCTGTCGCGGTTGTCGGGCTCGCCCGCCTTGCGCGAGGGCGAGCGGTCGTTGTCGAGCACGCCCTGCGTGGCCTGTTCCACGGCCTTGCCCAGAACGCGCGCCTTGGAGTTGTCGCGGGCGCTGGCGAGGAACTTTAGGCTTTCGCCCAGCGCGCAGAACTCGCCGAGGCTGTCCCAGCGCAGGTGGTTTTCCTCGACCAGCTGCTGGACGTGCTTGGGGGCCGAGCCGCCGGCGCCGGTCTCGAACAGGCCGCCGCCGTTCATCAGCTTCACGATCGAGAGCATCTTGGCCGAGGTGGCCAGTTCCAGGATCGGGAAGAGGTCGGTCAGGTAGTCGCGCAGCACGTTGCCGGTGATCGCGATCGAGGTCTTGCCCTCGCGGATGGTCTCGAGCGACTGGCGGGTGGCTTCGCGCGGCGCCATGATCAAGAACTTGTCCGAGACGCCTTCCCGCTCGAGGATCGGCTTCACGAACTTGATGAGCTCGGCATCGTGGGCGCGGTTTTCGTCGAGCCAGAAGATCGCTTCGCAGTTCTCTTCCTTCTGGCGCTCGATGGCGAGCATGACCCAGTCCTCGATCGGGGCCTTCTTGGCGGAGGCCGAGCGCCAGATGTCGCCCTTTTCCACCTTGTGTTCGTGCAGGACGGTGCCGTCGTCGAGCACCATCTTCACGGTCCCGTCCTGCGGGATCTCGAAGGTGGTCGGGTGGGAGCCGTATTCCTCGGCCTTTTGCGCCATGAGGCCGATGTTCTGGACGGTGCCCGCGGTGGCGGGGTCCAGCTTGCCGGTCTCTTTGAAGTACTTGATCGTCTCGTCGTAGACGGGCGCGTAGGAGTTGTCGGGGATCACGCAGTTGGTGTCATGCGTGGCGTCGTCCGGGCCCCAGCCCTTGCCGCCGTTCTTGATGAGGGCGGGCATTGAGGCGTCGATGATGACGTCGGAGGGCACGTGCAGGTTGGTGATGCCCTTGCCGGAATCGACCATGTACATGGCCGGGCGGTCCTTCATGCACTCGTCGATGGCGGCCTTGATCTCGGGCTTGTCCTGGACGCGCTTGAGCAGGTCGCCGAGGCCCGAGCTGGGATCGACGCCGGCGGCCTTGAGCTCGTCGCCGTACTTGTCGAAGACCGGCTTGAGGAATTCCTTGACCGCGTGGCCGAAGATGATGGGGTCGGAGACCTTCATCATGGTGGCCTTCATGTGCAGCGAGAAGAGCGTGCCCTCTTCCTTGGTCTTCTCGATCTCCTCGGCGAGGAAGGCATCGAGGGCCTTGGCGGACATGAAGGTGGCGTCGACCACGGTGCCCTCCGGGAAGCTGACGCCTTCCTTCAGGACGGTTTCGCCGTCGGCGGTTTCAAGGACGATCTTGGCGGTCGCGGCCTTGTCGAGGGTGGTCGACTTCTCGTTCGAGAAGAAGTCGCCGCCGGACATGGAGGCGACGCGGGTCTTGCTGTCCGAGGACCAGTCGCCCATGCGGTGCGGGTTGGCTTGGGCGAATTTCTTGACGGCGGTGGCGGCGCGGCGGTCGGAGTTGCCCTCGCGCAGGACCGGGTTCACGGCCGAGCCCTTGATGGCGTCGTAGCGGGCGCGGGCCTCTTTCTCGGCGTCACTCTCGGGGGAGTAGGGGTAGTCGGGGATGGCGTAGCCCTGGCCCTGCAGTTCCTCGATGGCGGCGACGAGCTGGGGCACGGAGGCCGAGATGTTGGGCAGCTTGATGACGTTGGCGTGGGGCTCTTTCACCAGCTTGCCGAGCCAGGCGAGGTCGTCTTCCTGCTTCTGCTCGTCGCTGAGGAAGTCGGGGAAGGCGGCAAGGATTCGGCCGGCGAGGCTGATGTCGCGGGTGCCGACCGTGACGCCGGCAGCGGCGGCAAAGGTGCGGATGATCGGCAGGAGCGAGGCCGAGGCCAGCTCGGGCGCTTCGTCCACCTTGGTATAGATGATGTCTGGCTGGGTCTGGTCGGTCATGAAAACGCCTTTCGTGGATTTGCCTCGTGATAGGCCAGAGGGGCGCGCGCGTCTACGGTATGCCGGGGTATACCGCCAACTTTCCGCGCCGCCGCGGCGATGGTCCGCCGGGGCAAACGCGCCCCGGGCGCATCGCGTTGCGTGACCGGCGCTGCGGCATCGCGGTGGTCCCACCCGTTCCGGTGCTTCTCGTGGCGCTCACCTTAGGGCAGGGCATGTCGGCGGCCAACCGGGCTGCTGCGGAGGATGCCGGGTTTCTGGGCGGTGCCGGGGGGAGGCAGGCGCGTCGGAGGCCGGATCGCCCCCGCGCGTATTGAGGTCGGGGGGCGTTCCTATAGCGTCGGCCGGTCAGGACGGGGACCGGCATGGGTAAGGCGATACGGAACCGAGGTACGGCAAGCCGCGCGGATCACAGGGCCAGGGCGCGGCCGTGATCGCGGTTCTCGAGGTCACGGCGCCTATCTACCTGCTGATCATACTCGGTTTCGCGACGGTGCGCAGCGGCTACATCGCCCCCGAGACCATCCGGGCCCTCGGCAGCTTCGTGATAAGGGTCTGCATCCCGGCGCTGATCTTCTCGGCCGTGATGGGGCCGAGCACGGGGCTGCACTGGGGGCTGCTTCTGGCCTACGGTGGTGCATCGCTCGGGGCCTTTGCGGCGGGGCTCGTGATAATGCGGGGTCTGAGGTGTCATGCGCTGGCGCGCGCGGTGATCTCGTCCCTGGGCATGGCCAATTCCAACAGCGGCTTCATGGGTTACCCGATCGCCACGCAGGTGATCGGGGCGCAGGCGGCGGTGCCGATCCTCGCCTGCGCGATGGTGGTCGAGAGCATGGTGATGATCCCCCTCGCGCTCGCGCTGGCCGACGCAGGCGCCTTTCCCGGCGAAAGCTTTCCGCGGGCCTTCGGGCGAGCCCTGCGGGCCCTGCTGCGCAACCCGATCGTCGTCGGGCTGGTTGCGGGGCTGGCGGTGAACCTGTCGGGCCTCGCGATGCCCGGGGTCGTGGTCAGTTTCCTGGATTTCCTGGTGCAGGCGGCGCCGGTGGTCGCCCTCTACGTGGTGGGCGGCACGGTGGCGGCGTTTCCCCAGAGGGGGCTGTCACCGGACACGATCCTCATCGCGGCGGGCAAGCTGGTTCTGCACCCTGTGCTGGCTTTCCTGCTGCTGAGCCTGGTGCCTGGCCTGCCGGGGGAGTTTCTGTTGGGCGGCGTGCTTTTCGCGAGCGTGCCGATGCTGAGCATCTTCCCGATCTTCGGTCAGCGCTACGGGATCGAGAGCCTGACGGCGACCACACTGGTCGCCACCACGACCCTTTCCTTTGTCACGGTCAGTTTGCTGATCCTCGCCTTCGGCTGATGTCGCGAAAGCGGTCGGCGCTCGGGCGCGCAAACGGGGCTGAGTCCGTGTTTGTCTCTAATTGCGAAACAGTTTCGTTGAGGATGGAGCGACAATTGACTTAGCGTCAATGTCGGTCCCGAGCGTTGTACGGTGGCCGAAGTTTGCGGTGTGTCACGGTTCCGTCAATCGAGAAGATGTCTTTCATAAGCGGATCTCCGCAATCCCGCCAGAAAGCCCGGTTGACCCACCCCAAATCGTTAAAATATCTGGAAATATTGAGGATTTTTGAAGGCTTGCGTCATTCAAACGCCTCAACAACGTCACCAGAAAGCTTCGTGCCGTCGGGATTGTCCGCCTCGTTCTGAAGTTCAACGAGTGTCAGAAAGGGAAGCCCGTGGAACAACAATCCGAAGCCGCCAACGTCATCATTGTTTCGTCGCAGCAAGAGCTGGACGCGGCCTATGAGAGCCTTGCGAGCGGCGCAGGCGGAAAAATTCTTCTCGAGGCCGGTCCCTCGTACCAGTTCACCGTCCGGGATGCAGACGACATTCACGAAACGGCCCACGTCACGATTGGTTCCCTCGATTCCGACAATCCGGCCGAAATTTCTTCGGTGCGCCTCAAGGGCGCGGAAAACATCACGTTCGAGGACCTGACCTTCGCGGTCGACGGTGCCGACGTCACCGGCAGCGGCAACCTGATCGACATGCGGGATTCGCAGAACATCACCATCCGGAACTCCGCCATCAGCTCCGACGCCGAGGGCGCCATCGGGACCGCAGCCGGCTATACCGAGGGCGCCGGGGGGCTTTTCGCAAAGGGCTGCGAGGGCATCACGGTCGAAAGCAGCACCGTCAACAACACCAACCATGCCTTCGCCTTCCTGGATTCGACGAACGTCACCGTGGTCGACAACGACATCTCGGCAATTCAGGGCGACGGCATCCGGATCGGCGGCGTTTCGGGGATGCTGATCGAGGGGAACAACCTGCATGACCTTCTCGGATCGACGCAGGATGCGAACCACTCCGACATGATCCAGATATGGGGGAAAAACATCTCTCATAACAACCAGAACATCACGATCCGGGAGAACATCCTCGATACCGGCAACGGTGCCCGCTACCAGATGATCTTCGGTCACAACGAAGACATCGCCGAAAACGGTTTTCTGTTCGAGAACATCGTCATCGAGGACAACGTGCTCTATGGCGCGCATCAGCATGGGATCTCGATCGAGGACACGCTGAACGCGACGGTCCGGTACAACACGGTGATTTACAACAGCGACACCTACGTGAACATGGCGGACGGCAGCCAGGTTCAGGCCGAGATGACCGGGGCGATCCAGATCGGCGGTGAGGGTGCTGTGATCGAATACAACATCGCGCACAATGTCGATGGCGGCGAGAACAATGTCGTCCTGTCGACGTCCTCCCCGGCGCTGGCAGACGACTACCGGAACCACTTCGTCAACGTAGAAAGCGGCGGCTCGGGTGATCTGCGGGATCTGATGCTGCGCCCGGACAGCGAATTGAACGGTGTCGCGGGCAGTTCGCTGCTGTGGTCCTCGGACAGTGCGGAAACTCTGACCGCGGTGGCGGACGTGACGGTTTCGCAGGACGACCGTTCCGTGGTCACGCTCGACGCATCGCTGTCGCGCGGGCCGGCGGGTTACGTGGATGTGCAGGGGGCAACCTACCTCTGGACCTTTGACGACGGAACTACGGCGACCGGCCGGGTCGTCACCCACGACTTCGGAACCGCAGGAGAGCACGGCTATACCCTGACGGTGACGCTTCCCGACGGTTCCACGGACGAGATCAACCGGACGATCGACATCGAGACGCCGCTGGTCTTCCTGCATGACTTCGAGGGGCAGGCGGATGCGGAGCAGGCTGCAACGCTCGACGCCGACGCCTTCGTCTTCGCGCCTGCGGAGACCGTCGAGGCGGAGAGCGGCGCGGGGTGGCTCCAGATCGGCGGGGATGCCGGGTTCCTGATCGAGCGAAACAACGACAAGCTCTTCAACCTCTCGAGCTTTAACCTCGGCCTGACGATGGATCGCGCCGACGGGGCAAGCGGTGTCTTCCTGCATTTGCCGCGCACGATGACGGCCTCGGTGGACGAAGCGGGGTACGTCACCTTCGAACTCGTCACGGACGAGGGCACCTTCACGCTGCTGAGCGAGAGTGCCGTCTTCAGTGACAACGAGGCCCACAAGCTCTCCTTCGTCTTCGATGGACAGGCGGGAACGTTGACGCTGATGGTGGACGGTGTCGCCGATGCGGTGACCGAGGCCTCTGGCACGACCGCCGAGAAGCAGTACTGGGGGCTGACGATCGGCAATACATGGCAGGATGCCGTCGAGGCCAGCGTACAGGAGGTCTATCTTCTCTCCGAGACCTGTGAGCCTGAGAGCCTGCTCGAGCCGCAGAGTCCGCCGGCGGACGAGGTGGTCGCCCCTGAAGTGCCGGCTGAGATCGCCGGAACGCTGAGCTTCGAGGCGGACGGGATCGTCGCGCAGGACCTCGATTACAAGCTGGAGGGTGACGGCGCCTGGAGCGAGGCGGGGGTCGACATCACCAAGGGTACGCTTTCCCTCACCCGTGCGAACGACACCTTCTATGATGCCGACAGCTTCGGGATCAGCTTCGACCTCTCACTGAACGAGGGCGGCAGCCCGGGCACAATCCTCTACCTGCACCAGACGCTGGCACTGACGCTTACCGATGCGGGGCAACTGGTTTTCCAGCTGACCACGGATGCCGGCGTGCAGACCATCGGGACGGTCGGGGTGAACCTCGACGATGGGGCCGCTCACCGTGTTGCGCTGGAGTATGACGCCAAGGCCGGTGCCATGGAGATCGTGGTCGACGGCGCCGTTATGGCGACCGGCAGCCAGACCGGGCAGACCGCGCCGGTGAAGTACTGGGGCCTCACTTTCGGTGATCCGTGGTCCGATGATGACGCGGGCGTCACCATCGACAACATCGTCGTCGCCGAGGAGGGCCAGATCGGGCCACTGGCGCCGGATGCGGAGCTCGCCACGGTGCGCGCGCCGGCGGGTGACACGGTGCTCTCGCTCGACTTCGAGGATAAGGTCGTGGCGGATGTCTCGGGGAACGGGACATATGTCATCATGAAGGGCGGTGAGGCGTCGCTGGTGGTGGCCGCCGACGGTTCGCAGTTTCTGGAATTGGGCGGCGATCTGGCGACGGTGAACGTCTCGCGCGAGGAGGACGATCTCTACAACCAGGACAGCTTCCTGTTTTCCTTCGAAATGCGGAGCGATGCGCCTGAGGGCCGGACCGTCTTCGGGATCCACAAGTCGATGACGCTGGACGTGGTGGGCGATGATCTGGTGTTCAATATCACCACGACGGAGGGGCAATACAGCCTGTCGTCCTCCGGGGATATCCTGTCGGACGCGGACTGGCACGACGTGCAGATCGCCTATTCCGACGAGGTCGGGCAGTTGCGCATGGTGGTCGATGGCGCGGTGATCGCGGCCACCGAAGCTTCGGGCGCGACGCTGGACCGGGCCTACTGGGGGCTGACCCTTGGCCGCGAATGGGGCGGCGGGTTCGATGGTGCGATCGACGATTTCACCTACAGCACCAACGTCGCCGCGGATTACTTCGACGTGGCATAAGGCGCGGGTCGTCCGCGTCGCGAAATCGAAAGGCCGGCTGCGTGGGCAGCCGGCCTTTGCGTTTCCGGGTGCTGGGGCGCGCTCAGGCCGCGGCAGCGCCGTTCGAGCGGCGACGCGACACGGCTAGGCCGCCGAGCGCGGTCAGCATCAGCAGGGCTGCGGCGGGGACCGGAACAGCAGCCAGCGTGAAGCTGTAGGTCGACGGAGCGCCTGCCACGAAGTCGAAGCTGAGCTGCGTCGGGCTCGTGACCAGGTTCGACACGGTGAAGCTTGCATATGCCAGCTCGTTGAACACGTAGTAGAGCGAGCCGCCGAGGTCGTTGATGATGTCCAGCGTGAAGGTGCCGAAGGCAGCGACATCGTCTGTGGTCAGCGCGAAGGTCGAGAGGCCGTCGGAGAACGACCATTCGGTCACGTCACCTGTGGTCGAGGACGTGGTCAGGGCGGAGGCGGAAATCGGAGCGATTGCAAGTGGAGCCGCGAGTGCCGCGTACTTCAGTTTTGTTGAGCATCATGAAATTCCTTGAGGAGTAGCAAGTTGAGGCACACTCGTATTTTGCGAAGATACTCCGGCGCCTCCTTCGGAGCAACATATTTTCGTCATGATTGGTTGAGGGCGACATAAAAATGCCTTGTCCTGCGGGCTGAGCGAAATCATGCGGTGAGCGGCTTCGAGGCATCTCGTTCCTTGCTCCCAAAGCGGGCAGCCGGTCGGGGCTGCGGATCTGTAGCGAATCTGAGGAACTTGTGCCGGTTTGATTCTTCCTCTGTTGCGCTGGCCTCGGCAGCTACCGCTGTCTTGAGCCCTTGGGCGTAGGGGCTTGGGGCGCTCGGGATGATTCGCCGTTCCCGGGAACGGCTGCGCGCTCTGGCGTTCTCAAGTTTCGGCTGCGCGTGGGGGCTCTGCTGGGGGCTATATATAGTGCTCGGGCAAGCGCTGCCGCCAATATGCAGCAGAGAACAGATCGTTTCGCCCCTGCGTCAAGTAGGCAGGTGCAATTGCAGTAATTTTAAGGCAATTACAACAAATGTGGGGCAGAACATAGTCTAAGGTGCGCCAACCCAGCGCCATGGTGAGTTTCGTGAAACATCTTCTGATGGCCACTGCCGTGATGGGCCTGCTTGGGCAGGCTGCGGTGGCTGAAAGCCTGACCCAACCCGATCCGACCTCTGTCGGAGGTGCCAACGCAGGTATGGAAAAGACACGCTACATCGACAGCGACGGGCTGCAGCTCGGCTCGCGCCCCTTTTCCTGGAACGAGGAAGACGGCCTGCGGGACCTCGGCGACCTTCCCGAGGCTTTGTCCGAGGGGGGCGCCTGGGCAATCCGCAGCAATGGTATCATCGCCGGCTACAGTTCGACGGCGCCCTATGGCGGCGCCTTCCTGTGGCGCCCGGAAGAGGGCATGATCTCGCTTGGCGATCTGCCGGGTGGCGGTGACCAGAGCCGCGCCAACGATCTGAACGACCGCGAGGAGGTTGTCGGCTGGGCGAGTGCAGATGACGGGAAACGTGCTTTCCTCTGGACTGGCGTGGAAGGCCTGCAGGATCTCAACGCCCTTGCCGTGAACCTGCCCGAGGACGTCGTCCTGACCGACGCGCGGGCCATCGGTCCTCTGGGCAACATCGTCGGAACCGCGCGGACACCGGAGGGCGACCGCGCCTTCCTCTGGCATGCCGACACCGGCGAATTCGAACTGATCGAGGGTATCGAGGGCGTCGTTCCGCGCACAGCAATCGCGATGTCGAGCATCGAGCACGTGCTGGTGCAGACCGAGACCGACCGCGGCCTCGCGACATATATCTGGAGCGCGAATGACGGTCTTCGGCCGGTCGATGGCAAGGTCGGCGATACGCTTGCGATCGCCCATGACGTGAACGCGGGCGACGATGCCGTCGGTCTGATCGGCGAGGGAGACGCGCGCCGCGCCGTGCTCTGGCACGCTGACGGAGAGGTGGTCGACCTGACCTCCAGCGTCGTGGACCTGCCCGAGGGGCTTACGCTGGATTCGGCCATGGCGATCAACGATCTCGGTCAGATCGCGGTCTATGGTCATTTCGGCGCACCTGCGCATCATCTCTTCGTGCTGACGCCCGAGGATCTCTTCGTCGATGGCGAGGCCGTGATCCAGAAAGCGTCGTTCCCGGGCGTGGGTCGCCGGTACCGGCTGACCGACCTTGGCGAGGTCCTGGTCGACGGCGTGGACATGCCGCCGGTCGGGATCGACGAGTTGGGAGAAATCGCCGGCCAGTGCGAGCTGACCGCCGCGGCCTGTCCCTACCTGTCCGAGCATTTCGGAGAGGTCGAGGTCGTAATCGACGATGACATCACCAACCTCTTCCTGGGCGGTGCAAACGGCCCGACCTTCTCGCCGTCGAGCAGTGTGCTCGGCCTCGGCTCGGACATCAGTGCTGGCCGTGGCGGTGCTGGCGGTGGCGGACTGTCGCCTCAGCTCTCGTCCGGCGGGCCCGGTGTGGGCGGCGGCAGTGGCTCCGGCGGGCGCGGTCTGAGGCCATCGTTCTCGGACCCGTTCAAGGGGTCGCTCGTGGTCGGCGGCGGCTCGACATCCGGTGGCGGCGACAAGACGCCGGCAACCAGCAGCCCGGTTCCGCTACCCGCAGGGATCTGGCTGATGCTGATGGCGCTTGGCGGACTGATCGTCGGGCGCGCCCGCCAAGGGCGCGTCTGAGGTCAGCAGGCCCTGGCAATCCGGCGGTCTATGAGATCACTGCCGCGCATGATGCGAAGCCCTGAATCCGCGTAGCGTGCTTCGTCGAGATACCAGCCGCGAAGCTGCTCCGGGTAGCTGGCAGCGATCAGGCGCGAGACCTGTTCAAAGACCGGGCGCGGGAGCGGGGTGCCGCTGCGCGAGGGCGCATGAAAGCCGAACATGGTGCGGGGTTCAACGCAGGTGTTGCCGAGCCCGAGAAGCATGGTGCAGCTGGAATAGCAGACCGCGCCCCGGATCTCGATCGGGCGGCCGGAGCGGCGGAGATCGCGGATCTGCACAAGTCGATCCTGAACGGAGCCACCATAGTCATTCGTGACAACATAGGGTTTGGCGCGGTCCTGCATCGGAACCGCGGCGGGTGCCACTGTGGCGCTGGCCAGAAGGCAGAGGCTGGCGACGGCCGAACGCAGGCAGGTCCGGACGTTTCGCTGGCTGATGAATCGCATTTTCCGAACTCCGCGCTCGCTTGATTGAGCCAGCCACGTTTTGGCCAACAAAGCGAGAGTGGAAGCACATTAAGGCCACTCCGTTACCAAACCTAGGCGGAGCACCGTAAAAGGTAAGGAAACTTCATGTCGAGGCCGCACGGCGTCGGGCGATGCCTCAACGTTTGGCGTCGCCGTACCCGTAGCTGTAATCGCCGTAGCCGCCGTATTCGCTCGTGGAAAAGCGCGATTTGTTCAGGACGACGCCGAGGACGCTGGTCTGGCTGGCCAGTTCGCGTTCACAGCGGTCGATTTCGGTCACGGAGCTGCGCTCGGCCGCGGCCACGATCAGGACACAATCCACGTGGCGCATGAAGGCCATGGTGTCATCGCTGACCAGGAGCGGCGACATGTCGAAAAGCATCAACTGCGGCTGGTAGGCCTGTTCTATGGAGTCGAGAGTCTGGCCGATGCGGTCGTCGAGCAGGATGTCCGAGGCGTTGGCGACAGGGGCGTTGCCGGTGGCGAGTGCGAGACCCGGGCCGTAGCGGAAGCCGACGTCGGCAAAGTTCGCGTCGCCGGTAAGAAGTTCGGGGACGCCCGGACCGTTCTGATCGCGCTGACCGCGCAGTCCGAGAAGCTGGTTCTGGCTGGGCCGGCGCATGTCCATCTCGATCTCGATGGCCTTGGCGGCGGACTGGCGGGCGATGGAGAGCGCGAGGTTGAGGGTAACGGTGCTCTTGCCGCAGGCCGGGGTCGGCGAGGTGATGGCAAGGCGCCGCCAGCCCTGCTCCTGCATGTGGCGCAGGGTGCGGGTCCGCAGCATGTCGAAGGGCGTTGCCTCGGGACCGGCTTCGCTGGTGACGATGCGGTTGCGCCGGAGCAGCTTGGGGGTGAGCTGTGCCTCCGGCAGCGCCTCCCAGGCTTCGGAGGTGTCATCCCGTGGCTGCGCCGGGACAGGCCGCGCTCGGGTGGTCCTGGCCGTTTCGCCCTGATTGTTCCTGGCCTTGTTGATGGCCGCCTGCAAACGCTCCATGGTCCGGTTCCGTCTCAGATAAGATGGCCGAGGTTGACCTTGTCGAGCACGCTCTCGAACAGGGGCTGAACCGGCATCACGTTCCTGTCAATATACCAGAGCCCCCCGGGCACGCCGACCAGCAGGATCAGCGCGGTGGTCAGGGTGACGGTCCGGCGGCGCATCCGTTCGCGCTGCGTGACCATGTAGGGGATGGTGGCAAAGGTCTCGATCCCGAGGGCATTCCTGATGTCCTGGGGCCGCCGCACGGCGGAATTCAGAAGCTCCATGAGCACGATCAGCGCCACGCCGAGCCCGAGGCCGCCCATGAGGCCCGCGATAGAGATCACCGGGCGGTTCGGGCTGGAGGGGCTTGTCGGCGGAACGGCCTGTTCGACCACACTGATGCGCTGGCCGCGTGACAGGGATTCGATCATGCTGCCGGTTTCGGCGCGGGCCCGGTTGGCGACGGCCTGGTTGTACTGGGCCTGGAGGTTCTCGTAGTCGCGCTCGAGCGAATCGAGCGTGACCGCATTGCCCGGCGTCTGTTCGATCGAGCGGGTCAGCTGCTCCATCCGCTCGCGGGCGGCTTCCCTCTGCTCGTCGATATAGGCGATCTGGGAATCGAGATCGGAAAGCTGCATCTGGTAGAGCGAGGATTCGAGCTGCTGCTCGGAACTTGCGGCAGAGTCGCCTTCGGCATTGGCTGACGAGGCAGATTCGACCGCGGCTTCGGCGGATTCGATCTGCGAACGCAGGGCCGCCAGGCGGGGATTGCCCTCGGCCAGAACGCCCGAAAGCTCGGCGTATTGGCTGCGGAGGTTGTCGAGCCGTTCCCGCGCGGGGCTGGCCTGCAGGCGGGGCTGGCGTCCGCTACCGTCGAGCGCCGTCTGCCCGGTCGCCTCGTAGAGTGTCGTCAGGCGGTCGCGCTGCTCGCGCAGGGAGGCCTGTTCGCGTTCGAGCTGGGCGAGGCGCTCCTGCAAGGTGGCCTGCTGGCCGCGGCGAAATTCGAGGCTGTCGGGGAGGGCTTCGAGATTGTTCTCGCGGAACTCGCGGATCTGGCTGCTGACGCGCGACAGGCTTTGTTCGAGGCGGTCGACCTCCTGCGTGAAGAAGTCGAGCGTCTGGCGGGCCACGGCGGTCCGCATCTCGACGTTTTCCTGCAGGATCAGGGTCACGACCTCGTTCGCGGTCTCTGCGGCGAGGCGACCGGTTTCGGCGGTGAAGCCGACGGTCACGATCGTCGCGTCACGCGGGCCGCGGGAGGATGTCTGCCCGCCGGTCGTGGTGAAGCGGATCCGCTGGCGCAGGTCGTCGACCTTCTGGTCGGCGGTCAGTTCCGAGTCCGGCGGGTAGATCTCCAGCTCGTTGGCGAGCTCGAGCAGGACGTCGCGGCTGAGGATGCGCTGACGGATGATCTGCAGGGCCTCGACCTCGCCGGTCCGGACAGTGGTTTCGGCCAGATCGCCGGGAATCTGCTCGGACTCGACGATCAGCGTCGCCTCGGAGTTGTAGGTCGGTGGCAGCGTCATGGCGAGCGACACGCCGATCGCCGTCCCGAGCGCCGCCAGGATGATGACGTAGGGCAGACGGCGCCGGAAAATCTTCCAGTAGTAGCCGAGATCCATCTGAGCAGTCCTATCTCTGGTGCGTGTCGTCGCGGCCGCGGGCGGTCTCGTCTTCTGTCTCGTCTTCTTCGGTGTGCACGAGCCTCAGGGGGCGGCCCCGTCCCGCGCAGAAGAAGAGATTGTCATCCAGCACGCGCTGGATCGTCTGGACCGTCACGGTCGGAGACTCGTCGGCATAGGCGTAGAGAAGCGAGAAATCGCAGAGCTGATTGACGAGACGCGGCGTGCCGCCGGTGACTTCGAAGATCAGCGGGAAGGTATCGGGGTCGAACAGCGGACGGGTGGCCCCGGCCACGGCGAGACGATGTTCGATGTAGGCCTGCACGTCCTGTTCGCGCAGTGCGGGCAGGAAGACACTGGCCGAGATGCGCTGTGCCATCTGCACCATGTCCGAGCGCATGACGATGTCGCGCAGTTCGGGCTGGCCCACGAGGACAAGCTGCACCAGCTCGTGATGCGAGAAGTTGATGTTGGTCAGCATGCGCAGGTGTTCGAGCGCGTCCCGCCCGAGATTCTGCGCCTCGTCGAAGATCAGGACGACGCGGCGGCCCCTAGCGTATTCATCGACCAGGAAGGCTTCGAGCCGGCGGTAGAGGGCGGGATAGGTCGTCTCGCCCTCGTCCAGATCGTCCTGGCCGAGCGAATGCAGGATCAGCCGCATCATGTCCGCGAGGTCGACCGGCGCGGCGTTCGCGATGAAGCCGACGGTCATTTCCTCTTCGATCTGGTTGAGCAGTTCGCGCACGAGGGTCGTCTTGCCCGAGCCGATCTCGCCCACGACCATGGTAATCGGCGCGCGGTTGACCATGCCGTATTCGAGCACGGCCTTGGCCTTGAGGTGGGCAGGCGACCAGTAGACGCATTCGGGGTCGGGGACGAGCGTGAAGGGGCGCTTGTTCAGCCCGAAATGGGTCGTGTAGATCTCAAAGTTAAAATTCATAGTCTACCCGACTGAAGAAGAGCCCGCGTCGCTGGGAATTGTGGCAGGGCGGTTCGTGGCGCCCCGTGGCCCTGGCGAAGCGCCAGCGAGGCATAACTTATGGAAAACTCCTGCCCCTAGCAACTGCTACATCCCTTCCGGACACGGGAATCTAGGTTATCAAAGGCTTTAATTTGCCTTGTTTTTGCCTTTTCTTCAGGTGGGGCCGGGATTTGGCTCCCGTAGCCTGCCGGCACGAATAAGGCAGCGCTGTTTTCGGTGGATCGACAATCCGCCAGTGACATGAAAATAAGGCCCTATTCCCGAACGGAGCGCCATGTTCGGGCCTCGTCTCGTTCAGATCTTGTAGATTGGCTGGCGCTATGTGCTAACAGGCGCGCAACCAGACTCGCGGCATTTTTTTGGAATTCTCATGACCCGGATTCGCACGTTCCTCATCCTCCTCCTGACGGTCACGGTCCTTGCGGCCTGCGAGAGCCGCGAGGAACGCGCGGAGCGCTACTACCAGTCGGCGCTGACTCTGCTGGAAGAAGGCGACGTGGACCGGGCGCTGATCGAGCTGCGCAACGTCTTCGACAACGACGGCTTTCACCGCGAGGCGCGGCGGCTTTACGCGGACCTCCTTCTGGAGGAAGGGCAGGCGCAGGAGGCCTATGGCCAGTACCTACGCCTGATCGAGCAGTATCCGGACACGATGGACGTGCGGCGCAAGCTGGCCGAGTTCTCGATCGACAACGGCAACTGGGAAGAGGCGCGTCGCCACGGCGAGGCGGCAATCGAGCTTGACCCGGATCTGCCTGAGCACCGGGCGCTCGAGACGATCCTCGCCTATCACGACGCCCGTGTTGCGCGCGACGATGTCGCCGCGGGCGAGGCCGTCGAGCGGGCTCAGGCGCTGCTTGAGGAGAACCCGGATCTCGACACGGCGCTGCGGGTGCTTGTGGACTGGCATGTCTCGGGCCCCGACCCGGAACAGGCCCTGCCCTACCTGGAACGACTGACCGAGATGCACCCGGAAAGCCTTTCGCTGCGGATGACGCGCGTGCGCGTGCTGGACCAGCTGGGACGGCGGGACGAGATCGGGCCGGTGCTGCGCGACATGTTCGAGCGTTTCCCCGAGGACGAGGAAGTCGCCTCGATGCTGATCCGCTGGTATCTCTCGCGCCAAGAATTCGACGAGGCCGAGACCTTCCTGCGGGAACAGGCCGGCGCCGACGATGCCGAACCCGAGGGGCATTTCGCGGTGGTGCAGTTCCTGCTGCAATTGCGTGGCACGGAAGAGGCGTTGGCGGAGCTGGAGCGCCTTGCCTCGGCCAACGGCGGCACGGACCTCGGCCGGCGCTACGCGCTGGAGGCGAGCAAGCTCCGCTTCGACGCGGGCGCGACCGAAGAGGCCATGCAGACTGCCAGCGACATTGCCGAGGCGGCAGGCGACACCGCGCTTGTCAACGACGCGCGCATCACGCTGTCGCGGATGCGGTCGGCCTCGGGCGATGTCGAAGGCGCGCGCGCGCTTGTCTCAGAGGTGCTCGAGAGCGATCCGAGCAACGTGGACGGGCTGCTGATGCAGGCGGCCTGGCGGATCCGCGGCGACGAGATGGGTGCGGCGGTCACCGACCTTCGGCTCGCTCTCGACCAGGACCCGCGCAACATCCGCGCGCTGCTGCTGCTGGCCGAGGCGCAGCAGAAGCTGGGCAATATCGAGCTGGCCGAACAGCGACTTGCGCAGGCCGTCGAGATCAGCGGCTCGGCTGCAGAGGAATCGCTGATCTATGCACGGTTCCAGATCTCGCGGGGGCTTTTCGGGCAGGCCGAGCAGGTGCTGACCGAATCCCTGCGCGCGACGGGCAACCTCGAGGTTGCGCAGATGCTGGGGCGCGTGCTGCTGCAGCAGGGCGATGTCGACGGGGCGCGGGACGTCCTGGCCCAGTTTGCCAACAGCGACAATCCCAACGCGGCGCCCATGGCACGGTCCCTGCAGGCGGCTATCATGTTCAGTCAGAACCGGATCGACGAAAGCCTGGAGCTTCTGCGCGAGACCGCGGACGGCAGCGAGAGCGACATGGGCGCGGAGATGCAGATGCTGCGCATCCAGATGATGTCGGGCCGCTTCGACGAGGCAGAGCGCCTGCTTGAGGAGCTGCGCGCGGAAGATCCCGAGAACGTGGCGCTGCGTCTGCTGGAGGCGAACCTTGCCGCCGTGCGCGGTGATCGGGAGGAGGCGATCCGCGTTCTGCGCGAGGTGGTCGAGGACGCGCCCGAGCAGATCGTCGCGATCCAGCGGCTCTATACGCTGCTGAACGAGACCGGGCAGGGCGAGGCGGCCACGCAGGTGTTGAGCGATGCGCTGGAGCGCCAGCCGGACGAGCCGCAGCTTCTCGTGCTGCGTGCGCTGGAACTGGAGCGCGCCGCCGAACCGGAAGAGGCCATCGCGATCTACGAGCGGCTCTATGAGCAGAACCCCGACGACATCATTGCCGCCAACAACCTTGCCAGCATGCTCGCATCGGCGCGGGATGACGCCGAGTCGATCGACCGGGCCTACCGCATTGCCCAGCGTCTGCGCGGCATGACCCAGCCGGCGCTTCTCGACACGCTGGGCTGGGTGCAACTGCGCAAGGGCGAGGTCGATCGCGCCATCCTGAACCTGCAGGCCGCGGCGCGCGGGCTGCCGGACAACCCCAGCGTCGCCTTCAACCTCGGCCTCGCCTATGCCGAGGCGGGGCGGACGTCCGAGGCACGCGCCGAACTGGAGCGTGGTTTCGAGCTGGCCGGCGACGACACGAGTGTCGCGCAGTACCAGCGGGCGCGGGAGCGCATGGCCGAACTCGACGGCTGATATGACGGCCCGCCTTCCCCGTCTGTGACCTCACAGGCACGGGAAGGCGGCGTTTTCACGTGCCGGGCCAGAATATTTCTGTTCCCGGTTTCAATCGGATAAGGTGCGCCGCAAGGTCCCTGCCAAACGGGATCGGCGTGAGAGCCTTGGAGCACGGGACGACAATGATGAAAATTCTAGGCGCATTCCTTGCGATGATGACCTTCACCCTGAGCCTTCTGCCGGGGCAGGCGGACGCTTACGAATACCGTATCAGGGCAGGCGATGTGCTGCGGGTCGAGGTGATCGAGGACGATTCCCTCAACCGCGATGTCCTCGTTGCACCGGATGGCCGGATCTCGGTTCCGTTGGCCGGTGTGTTGCGTGTCGGTGGCGGTACGCTTGAGCAGGCGCGCGCGCGAATCACCTCGGCACTGGCCGACGACTTCGCCAATACCCCGAACGTCGTGGTGTCGATCCTCGAGGTCACCGAACGGCCGCAGCCCGCCGAGCCCGAGCCGCTCAAGGTCTACGTGATCGGCGAGGTGAACAACCCCGGCCTGATCGAGGTCGAGGCCCACACCACGCTGTTGCAGGCGCTCTCGATGGCGGGCGGGTTCACGGATTTCGCCGCGATCAAGCGCGTGCAGCTGCGCCGCAGGGCCGGTTCGGCCGGCGAGCGGGTCTACACTTTCAACTACCAGCAGGTGCTTGACGGCTACAGCAGCATCGGCACGACGGAGATGGCCCCGGGCGACACGCTGGTCGTGCCCATGCGCCGGCTTTTCGAGTGACCGCGCGCACGGGGATCTGAGTCATGCGCGTTTCACGCAGCCTCCTTCTTCTGGGCGCGGCGATGACCGCGCTCGGCCTTCCTGCAGTGGCTCAGGAGGCGGGCGGCAAGCGCATGCGCCTGGACCTGAGCCAGGGGCTTCGCGTTACCACCAACCCCGATCTCGACCCGGGTGCTGACGAGACCGAGACCGTGGCGACGACCGATCTGGGCTTCACGATCTCGACCGAGACGCGGCGCGCGTCGCTGGCGATGACCCTCGGTGCGCAGCTGGTGGGCGAGCTGGGCGATGACAGCGGCGGGCTCGAGTTCGACCGGCCCTCGGCCCGGCTGGACTACGGCTATCGCGGCCCCGCTGCCGAGCTGGGTGCCTTCGCGAGTATCAACCGGCAGAATATCGAATACCTTCGCGCGCTGGAGCTGATCGAGCTTCAGGACGGCAGCTTCGAGGTTCCGGAGGATCTCGACGACCTGGAGGGCAGCGGCTACCGCGTCAGCAGCCGTGTGGGCGTGAACGGCGATTTCGGGCGGGACGACCTGTTCGGCTGGGGTTTCGATCTGCGCGGCAGCGACCTGAGCTACGAGGATGTCACCACCGACCAGCTGGAAGACAGCCGCCGGTACAACGCACGGCTTTACAGCCACATGGACCTGACCCGGACGCTGCGCCTGACCGGGCGGCTGCGGTACGTGCTTTCGGACAAGGAGGGCGCGAGTGCCACCGATACGACCGAGTACGGGCTCGGGCTGACGGCCCTGCGTCCGACCGGCGAGTATCGCGCGACCGTCTCCTTCACCACGCCGGATCGGGCCGAGGACCGGGTTACCGTGACGGCGGGCGTGACACAGGAGCTTGGCCGGACGGGCGAGATCAGTCTCGACCTCGGTGCAAGCTCGATCCACGACGACGGGACCGAGCTTGTCGCGACGCTTGCCTTCGAGATGCAGCCGACGCGCACAAGCCGCGTGACAGCCTACCTCGACCGCGAGGTCGGGCAGGACAACGACGGCGAAACCATCCTGTCGACGACGGCGCGGGCCGGCTGGCAGATGACCTATGACCCGCTCACTCAGTTCGGTCTCTTCGCGACCTACGCCGACACCGAGTACCTGGGCGAGGGCGATGACACATCGCAACTGGGACTGACGGCGAGCATGGACCGGCAGCTGACTCGTGACTGGCAGCTTTCGGTGGGCGCGGGGCGCACCCTGCGCGACGATTCGGATTTGGCCGCATCGAATTCCGTTTTCCTGACAATGAGCCGGGATTGGGACGGCCGTTTCTGAAACGGCGACCATGGGCGCGGACCTATCAACATATCGTCACGTTTGAGTCGGTCTTCTTGTCAGGCGCCACATTTTTGTCGTAATGCGGGCCGGCACGTAAGGCCCTGTGCGCAAGGCATTTCCAAAGGATCAATTCATGTCCGGCACCGCTTCTGTCCAACGGCAGATCCTGGATCGCCCCCTCAACATGCAGGGGATCGGGTGGTTCGTGCTGCTCATGCTGTCGGCCGTTCCGATCTACTGGCTTGGGTTCCTGTCGCTGGGCCGCGCCTGGATCACGCCCGAGTACAGCCACGGCCCGCTGATTCCGCTGATCTCGCTCTACCTTTTCCTGCGGGAACTGCGCGACAAGACCCACCTGCCGGCGGGCACCCCGGTCAACCGCTGGCCGGGCGTCGCGGTGATCGTCGCCGCACTTGTGCTTGGCATCCTCGGCAACCTCGCCTCGATTCCGGACGTGGTGACCTATGCCTTCATCCTCTGGGTGGCGGGGGTCGTTCTGGTCTGCTTCGGCTGGGCCGAGGGCAAGCGGCACCAGCTTCCGGTGCTGCACCTGGTGTTCATGTTGCCGCTGCCGCAGTTCCTCTACTGGCAGATGACGATCTTCCTGCAGGGGATCTCGTCCGAGCTTGGGGTCTGGTTCATCCGGATGATGGACATCCCCGTCTATCTTGATGGCAACATCATCGACCTCGGCCCGTTCAAGCTGCAGGTGGCCGAGGCATGTTCGGGGCTGCGCTATCTCTTCCCGATCCTGAGCTTTTCCTACCTGACGGCGATCCTCTATCGCGGGCCGTTCTGGCACAAGGCGCTGCTCTTTGTGATGGCCGCGCCCCTCACCGTCTTCATGAACTCGTTCCGGATCGGCATGATCGGCGTGCTGGTGAACAGTCATGGCATCGGCCAGGCCGAGGGCTTCCTGCACTTCTTCGAGGGCTGGGTGATCTTCGGCGCCTGCGTTGGCATCCTGTTCCTGACCGCGGTGATCCTGCAGCGCATGACGCGCAACCCCAAGTCGCTGGCCGATACGATCGACCTCGATTTCCAGGGGCTCGGCCCGCAGGCCTCGCGCATCTTCGGGATCGACGCGTCGCGCGGGCTGATCATGGCGGCGCTGGTGTCGACGGCGGTGGCCGCGGCCTTCATCGTCACCCCGCGGGTGGAGCCTTCGGCCCCGCCGCGCGACAGTTTCGCGCTCTTCCCCAGCCGTTTCGACGACTGGTCGGCAACCTTCGTGCCGCTCGACGAGGAGGTGGAAGAGGTTCTCGGCGCGTCGGATTACGTGAACGCGGTCTACATGTCGCCCGGCGCCGAACCGGTGCAGTTCTTCTCGGCCTGGTATCATAGCCAGACCGAGGGCGAGGGGCTTCATTCGCCCGAGGTCTGCCTGCCCAACGGCGGATGGGAGATCTATTCGCTCGATCCCTACGAGGTGTCGATGCCGCAGACGGTCTACGACACATTCACCGTCAATCGCGCGGTGATCGAGAAGGGGTTGAACCGGCAACTGGTCTACTACTGGTTCGAGCAGCGTGGCACGCGCATGACCAACGACTTCGCGGCCAAGATCTCGGTCCTGAAGGACAGCCTCACGCGGGGACGGACGGACGGCGCGCTTGTGCGTTTCGTCACGACGATTGGCCCCAATGAGACCGAAGCCGATGCGGACGCGCGGCTTCAGGGCTTCATGGCCAAGGCGCTCGAGCCTCTGCCGCGCTACATTCCGGAGTAGCTCCGGTGTCTGAGGCGGGGCCGGGTTTCCGCTCTCGCGCCTCAGGCAGCGGCGCGGATGTTGTGCCGGAACTCCTTCATGCTCCAGAGCAGCGGCACGAAGAGGATTGCCGAGGCCCAGAGGCCGAGGGTGGCGAGGCCTGGGCTGACGACCGTCACGCCGACGGCCAGAATGATCAGAGCGGAAAGCGCGATCGCGGGCCAGCTTGGGCGGAACGAGAGCGAGAGCGACCTTTGCGCCATCGCCATCGCCACCACGAAGCCCAGTATTTCGGCGATGACAGCGATGGTCAGCAGGCTGGCGATGCTCCCGCCCCTCGCGATCACCCACCATGCCAGCGGCAGGCTGGCTACGCGGACGGCGTTAGACAGCATGGCATTCACGGTGTGGCCGCCGGAAAGGGCAATGACGTTCGGCCCCGTCCGGAAAGACCGCAGCCCCTGCTGAACCGCGAAGAGTGCAAGCAGCGGGATCAGTTCGGCGTATTTGTCGCCTAGCGCGACCGTGACGAGCATCGGCCCAAGCAAGAGGATCGCGAGGACCAGAAGGCAGCTGCTCAGAAGCGTGGCCTGAAGCATGGCCTGCGCGACGGTGGCGAAGGGCGCGGGGTCTTCGTCACGTGACGTGGCCAGGCGCCCGAGCTGCGGCAGGAAGAAGTTCTGCGCCGATTTCCCGAGCACCAGCGTCGGGGTCAGTGTGAGCGTCACGCCCATGGAAAAGATGGCGAGCGGCGCCATCCCGAGCTCTCGGCCCACGATCAGCTTGTCGCCCTGGAAGACCGCGAAAAGCAGGAAGCCGTTGATCAGCAGCGGCCAGCCAAACGCGAGCGATCGTGCCATGATCTGTCGGTCGAGCACCAGCCGGTAGGGGCGCTCGGCAGTGGCATGGGAGGTGATCGTAGCGATGGCAGCCTGCACGATCAGTGCAAAGAGCATCACGCGGTAGTCGCCGAACCAGACCGTCAGCGGCCACAGGGCCGCGAGCGACAGGAGTGCCGGCACTGCGCCCGTCAGGATCAAAGGCCAGAAGCGCAAGTCGCGGTTCATGCGGTGGATGTCGAAGTGCTGTAGCGCGTTCAGGACGGGGACCAGCGCCATGACCTGATAGGCCCAGGCGACCTCGGGGATAATCAGGAAATCCGCGACGAGCCCCGCGGCGAGGAAAAGCACCACGCCCGAGATCACGCCCCGCAGCACCTGGAAGCCCTGCAGGGCGGCCTGGAAATGCGGGTCCTCCCCTTCGCGCGCCTGGACGATCATCTGTTGAAGGCCAAGTTGCGAGGCCATCTCGACGACGGACATCGCAATCGCGAAGGTCGAGGCGATCCCGTAATCCTCGACCGCGATCAGCCGCGCGATGACAAGGTTGCGTGCGAACAGGAGAAGCGAGGCGGCCGCATTTCCCGACAGGATCAGAAGGGCCTTGCGAAGCATTCCCCGGGTCCGTCAGAGCCGTTGAAGCCTGCGGACAACCTTGCGCCGCAGACGGCCCACCGGACTGGCAGCATTGGCGAGGGCCTTGTCCCGGGCCTTGAGGAAGCCGGCGTCGAGCTGCGGTGCGGCGGCGACAGGAGCAAAGTCGTCGGGCACGTAGCCGAAGCGTTTGAAATCGGCGGCGTAGATCCGGGCGATCGCGGCGATATCACCTTCGGACGGGGTGACACGCTCGCCACTGACCTGAACGTAGTCGCCGCGCGTGTTCTCGGGGAGAATGGCGCGCGGGCCCTCGGCCCGGCCCGATACGGCGTCGAACCAGAGCACGAGACTGTCGAGCCCATGTTCCATATGAAAGACGGTGGCGCCTTCAGGCACGATCTCGGTCATCGGTCGGGTGTGATTGTCAAAGGCAAAGGTATCCCGCGCGTGGCGTTCCTCAAGCCCGCTAAGCCAATCGGAAAAACTCGTACCGGGGAGGATCGATTGCTCGAGTTCCAGCTGGAAATGGTAGGTGCTCACCGCGCGTTTGACCGGGTGCCGCACAATGGTGAATACCGCGTCGAAGAAGGACAGCGGGATCAGGCGTTCGAGAACCTCGGCGTCCACGTGCTGGGGCGAGGATTTCGTCCAGCGCTCTGCCTCGGGTCGTGAGAGAAAGCCGCTTTCATGAAATGCGAGTGGGCCGAACCGGTCGCGAATGTATTGCGCGATGGAGGACCCGCCGCACTTGGGCACGTGGGCGTAGTAGACAAGCCGCTGGTCTATCTTGAAAAATGGCATCCGGATGGTCGATCGTGATAAGGGGTCGCAGGCGTCCGCCCGGCGGGTCGACTACTCTGCGAAAACCCCTTGCGATGCAAGTATTTCGGCAACCTATGCCGAAAATTCGCCACGTTTTCTGCGGGGGTGGGTGACATGGTAAGGGTTTTTCATCACGAGTGACGCCCGATAGCTTTTGGAAGAGTGGGGGCTATGCCCGAAGCCGCGATCATCATTCCCCATTACAACGACGTGCCGCGCCTGTTGCGCTGTCTCGAGGCGCTGGCGCCGCAGGTCGGGCCGGACGTCGAGCTGGTCGTGGTCGACAACTCCTCGACCGACGATCTGGGGCCCGTTCGCACCGCCTTTCCCGGCGTGCGCCTGGTGATCGAGGCGCGCAAGGGGGCGGCTGCCGCGCGCAACCGAGGCGTGGCCGAAACCACGGCGCCCAGGCTTTTCTTTACCGATGCAGACTGCGTGCCCGCGTCCGACTGGGTGGCGACGGCGCTTGCGGTATCCGACAGTGCGGATCTCGTAGGTGGCGCCGTGGGGGTCTTCGACGAAACCCCGCCGCCGCGGTCCGGCGCGGAGGCCTTCGAGGCGGTCTTTGCCTTCGACAATCGCCGCTACGTCGAGGAAGAGAACTTCTCGGTCACGGCGAACCTGCTGACCACGCGCGGGGTCTTCGAAGCGACGGGTCCCTTCGTGGTCGGGCTGTCCGAGGACCTTGAGTGGTGCCAGCGGGCGACATCGCGGGGTTTCTCGATTCGCTACGAGGACCGCCTGCGCGTCACGCATCCCTCGCGCAGCGACTGGCCGGCGCTCGCGAAGAAGTGGAAGCGGATGACGCTGGAGAGCTTCGGCGTGAACGGTACGGACCCGGTTTCACGGCTGAGATGGGTGGGGCGGGCCGGGCTGATGCCGGTCAGC
Source organism: Allosediminivita pacifica (assembly GCF_003054175.1). GTDB lineage: Bacteria > Pseudomonadota > Alphaproteobacteria > Rhodobacterales > Rhodobacteraceae > Allosediminivita > Allosediminivita pacifica. Next base: position 58,583 of record NZ_QBKN01000025.1, on the reverse strand, counting down.
ATCCTTGTCCATGTTCCGCGCGTGTTGCGGCATCCGGGGCTGCGCGATGGCGGCGAAAAGCGCGCGGCGTTGGGCACGCTGGTGCGGCAGAGACTGTCGCGCATGGGCTGGATGCTGCGGCAGGCGCTGACGGGGCGACCGTGATACGAGGGCCACGCTTCGGGAGGGCATGACGGGACGATGCGCCATGATTGCCGCCCATGCCGGAAACGAAAGGCGTGGTTAACGCGGCATTTATTCTGGGCAAGCCATAAAGGGGCGCATTCCTGTTTTTTGCGTGGCAATCCTGTGGAAGTTTCGGCAAAAGGCGGGCGCATTTCTTGATTGCGAATGGGCCGTCCGCCGGCCCGGAAACGGTGAGCTGACTTGAGCCAGAGGGTCGATATCGGGATGGGGCTACGCGGGGCCCGCGCCTACAATCCGCTGATCGACTACCTGCGCTTCGGCGCGGCCCTGGTCATCGTCCTGTTTCACACGGGCGCCGCCTTCCGTTCGTCCGATCAAGCGGCGGTCGGGTTCTTTGCCATGGCGATGACCTATTTCGCGCTCTCGGGCTTCATCGCGCCGAAGACGGATCTTCCGACCTACCTGACTGCACGCGCGCGGCGCCTCCTCTATCCCTGCCTCGTCTGGGCGGCGCTGCATCTTCTGGGCAAGGCTGCATCCGCCGGGTTCGATCCTGCGTCGGTGAGGGCCGAGATGGCGGTCTGGATGCCGCCGGAAGGCACGATGGGGCAGCTCTGGTTCCTGCCATGGGCCTTCGTCAGCTTGGTCGTCCTAGCGCTGGCGTTCCGGGGGCGTCCGCCCGCGGCTCGCAACGCCACTCAGGCGGCGGGGCTCATCCTCATCACGCTTGCGGTCTGCATCGCGGCGATCCTTTGCTGGCAGGCGCAAGTTCTGCCGAGGTTCTGGTCGATCTGGGTGCTCTACTGTGTATCTCCTGCGATCGGCACGCTGCTTTTCGCGGTGCGAGCCCGATCTGGGCACCTGCTGGCCGCGGGCGCGGCGATCACCCCGTGGGGCTGCTGCTCGCCGCTGCAGGCGTGCAGGGGACGAGCCAGATGACCGTGGCGGCGCCGATCTTCGCCTGCGCGCTGCTGTTTCCCTTTAGATCCGCGCCTCTGGCCCGGACGCTGGGGACGCTTTCATTCTTTGTTTATCTTTGTCATGTCGTGGTGAGCGCGGCGGCAAGGATGGCGCTCGGCATCGATCTGACGACATTGCCCGGTGCGTCGATCGCGCTCGCGCTTTCGGTCCTCTTCGCCGTTTTCATGTACTCGACCCGTTTTGGAAAATGGCTTGCCTGATCGTCTGACCCTCTTGAGCTCGGCTTTCGAGATTGCGGTCCGCTCCGATCGGGCCGCGTATGTGCGCGCAAGGACTCGGTCACGGCGCTCGGGCGCCTTACAGAATTCAATCATCCATTGCGCCTGCATGGCAGGCGCGGCCCGCACGGGCAGAAATTCCGCAAGATGCGCGGTGAGAAGGAGCTCAGCACAAGCATGAATATCGTCATTCTAGGCATCGGCTACGTCGGGCTGACCGCAGCCTGCTGCATCGCGAGCGAAGGCCACCACGTGACCGGCGTCGACGTCAGCCACGGCAAGGTGACCTCGCTGAACAACGGCGTGCCGCCGAACACAGAGCCGGGCATCGAGGAACTGCTGAAGTCGGCGCTCGAAAGCGGCCATTTCCGGGCGGACACCAGCGTCAATCCGCACCTAGACGAGGCCGACATCGCCATCGTCTGCGTCGGTACGCCTTCCGGTCCGGACGGCTCGCACAACATGCGCTACATCGCCGACGTCACCCGCCAGATCGCCGAGAGCGTGAAGGCCGACCGGAAGACGCCGCTGACGGTCACCTACCGGTCGACCTTCCGGCCCGGCACGATCGAGGAGCTGGTGATCCCGATCTTCGAGGCGCAGTTCGGTGACGACTGGGACAAGCTGGTCGAGATCGTCTACAATCCCGAGTTCCTGCGCGAAGGCTCTGCCGTGGGCGACTACTTCGCGCCGCCGAAGATCGTCGTCGGCACGCGTGATGGCGCGCCCTGCAAGAACATGGAAGCGCTGCACGCCAACATCGATTCGGAGACCTTCCACGTCCAGTTCCGGACGGCCGAGTTCACCAAGTTCGCGGACAACACCTGGCACGCGGTCAAGGTGGCCTATGCCAACGAGCTCGGGCGGATCTGTCTCGATCTCGGGGTCGACCCGATGGACATGCACAAGATCTTTGTCTCGGACACCAAGCTGAACATCTCGCCCTACTACCTGCGGCCCGGTGGCGCCTTCGGCGGCTCTTGCCTGCCCAAGGACGTGCGCGCGCTGCAGCACATCGCCGGCGACATCGGCGTGAGCACGCATCTGATCGACAGCCTGCTGCGGTCGAACGACGCCCACAAGCACCGGCTCTTCATGCACGCGGTCGAAGGACTGGCGCCCCCGGCGCGGGTTCTGATGGTCGGGCTTGCCTTCAAGGCTGATACCGACGACCTGCGCGAAAGCCCCAACGTGGACCTTGCACGCAAACTGCTGGCGGCTGGCTACGCGCTCGAGATCTACGACCCCTACGTGGACGCGATGAAGCTGGTCGGTGCCAACCTCGGTTACGCCTACAGCCAGCTTCCGCAGCTCAAGCGCCTGCTGATCGACAAGGAGCAGGTGGAAAAGGGCGGCTACGACCGCGTCATCATCACCAACGGTACCGGCAAGACGCTGGCGCTTGAAGCGGGCACCGAGGTGGTCGACCTTGGCAAGCTTTCCCCTATCTCGGCGTATGAAGGGGGGATGGTATGAGCCAGGAGCCGGCGAACGTTGAAATGTTCGACAAGCTCTCGGAAACGCGCCCCCTTGAGGGGCGCAAGATCCTGATCCTGGTCGAGAACCTGCCGCTGCCCTTCGACCGCCGTGTCTGGCATGAATGCCTCACTCTGCGCGCCGCCGGGGCCGAGGTGGCGGTGATCTGTCCGACAGGGAAGGGGCACGAATCCCACTACGAGTGCCTGCAGGGCGTCCACATCTACCGGCATCCGCTGCCGCTCGATGCCAAGGGCGCGTCCGGCTACCTGGTCGAATACGGCGCGGCGCTCTGGCACGAGTTCCGGCTGGCCTGGAAGGTCTGGCGCAAGCACGGGTTCGACACGATCCAGGCCTGCAACCCGCCGGATCTGCTGTTCTTGGTGGCGCTGCCCTACAAGTGGTTCAAGGGTGTGCGGTTCATCTTCGACCACCACGACATCAACCCCGAGCTTTACGAGGCCAAATTCGGGCGGCGCGATTTCTTCTGGCGCCTGATGGTCTTCCTCGAGCGCAAGACCTTCAAGGCGGCGCAGGTGGTGATCTCGACCAACCAGTCCTACCGCGAGATCGCCATGACCCGCGGCGGCAAGGCCCCGGAGGATGTCTTCGTTGTGCGCTCGGGGCCGAACCTCGAGAAGCTCAAGATGCTCGATCCCGATCCGGCCTGGCGCAAGGGGCGTCCGCACATGGTGGGCTACGTCGGCGTCATGGGCGACCAGGAGGGCATCGACCTGCTGCTGGAGGCCGCGCGCGAGATCGTCTTCGACATGAAGCGCGACGTGCAGTTCGTCTGCGTCGGGGGTGGCCCCGCGCTGGAGTCGCTGCAGGCCATGGCGAAGGACCTGGGGCTCGAGGAGCACGTGACCTTTACCGGCCGCGCCCCGGACGACGAGCTGTTTTCCATGCTGTCCTCGGCCGACGTCTGCGTGAACCCCGACCGTGTGAATCCGATGAACGACAAGTCGACGATGAACAAGGTCATGGAATACATGGCCTATTCGAAGCCGCAGGTGCAGTTCGAGGTGACCGAGGGCCGGTATTCGGCGGAGGAGGCCTCGCTTTACGCCAAGCCCAACGATACCCATGACTTGGCCGAGAAGCTCGTCGAGCTTCTGGACGATCCCGAGCGGCGGGCCGAGATGGGGCGCTATGGTCGCGAGCGCATCGAGAGCACGCTGAACTGGAGCTACCAGATCGATTCCTTGATCGGAGCCTACAAGCGGGTCGCCGAGAAGTAGCTCAGACGGGGGCGCAGCCGGGATGCCCGGCTGTCTGTGCCAGTAGGTCGGCGAGCGGCGGCACGATGAGCGCCGCAGCGGTTTCGGGGTCCGGGTGCAGCCCGCCCCCGGCCATGCCGCGCTCGGCCCGGGGCAGGGCGAGCCAGCGCGGATAGAGGTCGGCAAGCCCGAGGTCGAGCTCTTCCGCGAGGTCGCGGTACTGCCGGTAATGGGCGCCAAGACGGGGCCTTGCGAGCCCGCGCAGACCGTGGGCGGGGCTCGTCGTCATGAGGAAGATGCGGGTGTCCGGGCTCTGGTCGCGGATGCGAGAAATGATTTCCGCGTCGTTACGGTAAGCCGCGCGCAGGGAGAGACCATCCAGAATGTCCGCGTCGTTGATGGCGAATTCCACGAGGGCGATGTCCGGCGACAGGTCGGCGAGGGTGCCGGCCTGCGTCAGGCCCCAGTCGGAGGCCGCGCCGGGCCGTGCGATCACGTCGACCGTCACTTGGTGGTCGAGGCAGGTCGAGAGCCTTTCAGCCAGAAGCTCCGGCCAGCTTTCGCCATGGGACAGGCTGGTGCCGAGCACGGCCAGCGACAGGGGGCTGTCGGCTGGCAGTGCCGTGGTGAGGATGCCATCCTGCGGGGCGGGCGACGAGGTCATCTGCGCGGCGGTCCAGAGGGCCAAGCCAGTCGCGACCAGCGCCGCGAGCGCGAGCCCCCCCGCACGGCGCATCTCAGGTCATGCCAGCCGCGGAAAGCTGGCTTTCGGTCTCGTCGGCGGTCAGGTAGCGGCCGTAGGGGCCGACCTCGATGTCGCTGCGCACGATCCGCGCGGGGTTGCCCGCGGCGATGCTGTTGGGCGGCACATTCTTGGTCACGATCGATCCGGCGGCCACGATGCTGTTGTCGCCGATCTCGACCCCCGGAAGGATCATCGAGCGACCGCCGATAAAGCAATTCCGGCCCACCCGCGTGTGCTTGTAGAAGCCGCGCGTACGGTCGTGGGGGAAGATGCGCGCCTCGAAGACGACATAGAAATATTCGGCCACGTGGACGCCGATCGGGAAGGTCCGGTCGGATTTCGCCGACAGCGACATCTGGGCCGTCGGGTGGATGTCCATCTTCCAGACACGGGTCAGGTAGGCGCGCCGGAGCGACACCAGGACATTGCGAAGGCCGGAGAGCCGGTTGAGCCCGCGGCGGCGCCATTTCTTGGGCTGCGCGGAATCTTGATCTGGCATCGGCTGGGTAACCTCGCTATAATACCTCACGGATTACAGTCCGAAGAAGACGCGACAATTTTCCCGAACGCATTGCAGGATCCCCGGTCCCGGTCAAGTTTGGAGGCGGCCATCCGCAAGTTTTTCCTCGTGGCGATGCTCACCGCATACCTTGCCCTCCCGGCCGTCATCACGGCGGGGTCTGCAAGTGCGAACCAGGGCATCGCGGGTGAGTCCGTTTCGTCTTCGCGAGAGATTTCCGCGTTTCTCCAGTCGGAGCCTTCGGGCACCACGGAGCGGTTGATCCGCCTGCAGCCCGGTGACTATGCGCCGCTGGTGATCCTCGGCGGGACCGGGCCTGTGCATCTCGTGGCCGCCGACCCTTCGAAGCCTCCGCACCTGACCGGGCTGACGATCAAGGAAGGGGCGGACATCACCTTCGAGAACGTCGTGCTCGACTACCGTTTCGACGGGGAGCAGGACGAAATCTGGGTGGCGCCGTTCCGGATCTACGACAGCCGCAACATCGCCTTCGAGGGGGTCGTCTTTGACGGTGACATCGTCAGGGGCCGTGGCGCGCCGGATTCGGGCTTTGCGGGTGGCAAGGCACTGGTTGCGGAGGATGTTCAGGGCCTGACGGTCGAGAACAGCGAGATTCGTGGGTTCTTCGTCGGACTTTCGATCAAGGAATCCAGCGATATTCGTGTCGTGGGCAACAACTTTCACAGCATGCGCAAGGACGGGATCAACTTTGCCCAGGTCCGGGACGTACTGGTCGAAGGTAACACGTTCCACAGCTTCGGACGCTCGCTCGCATCGGGCGATCATTCGGACATGATCCAGCTCTGGTCGACCCGTACCACTTCGCCGTCCGAGCGTGTCACAATCCGCAACAATATCTTCAACTCGGGCCACGGGTATTGGACGCAGACGATCTTCTTCCGAAATGAATGGGTCGACCGTGGGAAGGCGGGTCACGAGCTGTTTTTTCGGGATTTCCTCATCGAGGGGAACGTGATCATCAATGCTCACCTCCATGGAATCAGTATCGGCGAATCCGACGGCCTCGTTATTCGCAACAATACTTTGATTCGGAACAAGGGATCGGAGGCTGAAGCCTTTGATGACGTCTGGGCCTCGCCCAGGATCGGTGTCGCGGAGCGGAGCATGAATGTGCTGATCGAGCGTAACGTGGCCTACGATTTCCCGAAGCCTTCGGGGCCGGATTGGACGGTACGCGACAACTACAGGATTCAGGCCGAGCATCGGATGGAGCCGGGCTTTTACGGCCGCGTGTTCTACAACGCCCTGGCTGGCGACCCGCTTGATCTTGAGAACTTTCAGTATCTCTCGGACGGGCCGCTTGGCGGTCACGATATCGGATCGCAGATGCTGCAGGGGCAGGGGGCGGACTGATGGAGTTTTTGTCGCGCCCGCGGCCCTTCGTGGGGAGCAAAGTCCGTTCTTCGGTAGCGGTGGCTGCACCCAAAGGCGCAGAATCGACCCCGTCAAGCGGCCCCTTCCCTCGAACTTCGCGCGGCAAGGGCGTTGCCACCTGCCTGTTCCCAAGCGCCCGCCTGCGGCAAGGCGCCCGTTTCCTGTGGCGCCGAACTTGGTCTGGATTGTGCGAGCTGAAGTCACTGGCACTCTCCATCACCCGCAAATGCCCGACGTCGGACGGCCGCGGTATCCGGGCGGGTGCATGTGCTCCGGCAGGGGCATTTTTCAACGCGCTGCTGGGCCCGCGTCATCGGCTGGGGCGGTCAGCGCTTAGCGCGAGTGCGATGTGCGCAATCGCTAGTGAGGCACCCCGGTGAGTGGATCTGCGAGCGAGGGTGTCCGCGTGCCGTTGAGAGTGGCAACCGAGGCGGGTATGTCGCACCGATCGCGCAGAACGCTTGTCCGCATCATCATTGTCGCACTTCTGATGCCCCTCTCTTTCGAGTTTCTGGGGTTCAGAATGACACCTTCCTTGGCTGTCATGATCTGTCTTGTCCCGCTGCTCGTGCAGCGATTTTTTGCAGGGGTGGTCTCCTGGAGGTTACCCGATCTTCTGTTCCTACTTTGCATGTTCTGGCAGGCCCTGACGATCTTTCTCAACAATCCCGAGCGGTTCGTCGCCTGGACCGGTCAGCAGGCGTTGCTGTCGCTCGGTGGCTATTTTGCCGGCCGGCTGCTTGTGCTGAATCGCGATGATTTCCTGGCACTGATCCGGTTCCTGGCTCTCGCGTCGATGGTCAGCGTGCCCTTCGCGCTCTATGAAGCGCTGAGTGACAATCCGATAATCTTGCGGATCATCACCGATTTCACCCCTTTCGACAGCTTTGCGCCCAACGACAACGAGCCCAGACTGGGGCTGTATCGTGCACAGTTCGTGTTCGTTCACCCCATTCACTATGGCCTGATGAGTGCTCTGATCCTCGTGCCATTCTTCATCGGCCTGCGAGGACATCTTTCGGCGGCAGCACGGACCATCGGAGCGGGGCTCATTGGGGTCGCGTGTTTCCTGTCCGTTTCCAGTGGCGCCGTCCTGTCGATCCTGCTGCAGTTTCTGATCTTCGTGGGGCATCGCATTGCCGGGATTTTCGGGCCGGCTTGGAAAATCCTGCTGATATCTGGCGCCCTCCTTTATTCGGTCCTGGAACTTGCTTCGACGAGGAGCGCATTCGTGGCCATCAGCGGGCGTCTCGCGTTCAACTCCCAGACAGCCTATTACCGGACCCTCATCTGGGAATACGGAACCCAGCAGGTTATGCGGACGCCGATTTTTGGAAATGGCGAAAACTACTGGCCTCGTCCTCACTGGATGATTTCTTCCAGCGTCGACAATCACTGGCTGCTCATGGCCATGGTCCACGGATTGCCCGCGCTCTTCCTCTTCGCGGCATCGATCATTTATGCGTTCTTCGCGGTCAACCGGAACACGGGGCAGGGCGACGAGGAAACCGATCGCCTGCGGCTGGCCTGGACGATGTCGCTGATCGGCTTGTGCATGAGTGCCTCGACTGTCGCTATCTGGGGCGAGATCCAGCTGCTCTTCATGCTGATTTTCGGGGCTGGTTTCTGGATGATCGGTGCCATGCCCGCGGCGCCGTCCGATGCGGACGGGGCGGAGGCCGCGTCCCATCAGGGCCGATCCCGCCTGCGCTACACACGTTTTGCGCCGGTGACGCGCGGTGAGGCGGCCCGGCGGCCGGCTGAAGCCGCTGACAGGGAGCCCCAATATAGCAGGAGAACTTCTTGACCTCCACTGAGACAGCGTCACCCGACCTTACGGTCATCGTGGTCAGCTACAACACGCGTGATCTGACCCTCAAGGCGCTCGAAACGCTCTATGCCACGACGAAGGAGACCCGGTTTCATACCGTGGTCTACGAGAACGCGTCGTCCGACGGATCTGCCGAGGCCATCGCCGCGGCCTTTCCGCAGGTCGAGCTGATCGCCTCGGACGAGAATGTCGGTTTTGCAAAGGCCAATAACATCGTGGCGGCCACCGCGACCACCGAGTGGCTGCTGCTGCTCAATCCCGACACGGAATGCCACGAAGGCGCTGTGGACAACCTCATGCGGTTTTCCAAGGCCCACCCCGAGGCCGGGATCACCGGTGGGCGCACCGTGTTTCCCGACGGATCGCTGAACATGGCCTCGTGCTGGATGCGCATCACGCCATGGTCCTCGGTCTGCAAGGCGACCGGTCTACAATTCATATTCTCCAATAGTGATTTTTTCAATTCCGAAGGGATGGGGAATTGGCAGCGCGACACGGTTCGCGAAGTCGACGTGGTCCAAGGCTCTTTCTTCATGATCCGTCGTGCGCTCTGGGACGAGCTGGGCGGCTTCGATCTGCGGTACTTCATGTACGGGGAAGAGGCCGATCTCTGCCTGCGGGCGCAGGCGCTGGGCTACCGTCCGATGATCACGCCCGATGCCGAGATCATGCACTTGGCAGGAGCTTCCACTTCTCATTCTCCTGCACGAAAGCAGATTTACCTCGCGAAGGCGCGTTTGACGCTCATGGAGGATCATTGGCCGGCTTGGCAGGTTCCCTTTGGACGCGCCACGTTGATTCTTTGGGGCGGCGGGCGCGCCTTAATTCTAAATCTAGCGGCTTTGCTCATCCGCAGGAAAAGAGGATCGGCCCAGAAATGGCGCGACATCTGGGCCGATCGTAAGAATTGGCTCGAGGCCTACTGACCGGCGTTTTCGGACGCGAACTGTCATCCCCAAACTCCGAGAGGACCCCTGTTGTCACAATCCGGATCAGGCACCCGGTTCCATTGGATGGATTTCGCCCGGGGCATCTGCATCATCCTCGTCCTTCTCGTGCATACCGAGGCGGCCCTCGAACTAGGGGTGGGGGACCGGCCCGAGCCGTTCAGGACCTTCAACCTCTTGTTCGATCCTTACAGGATGCCTTTCCTGATGTTCCTGTCGGGCGTGCTTCTGCAGCGCTCCCTGAAGAAGAACCTGCGAGACAACTTCGTCGGCAAGTTCTCGGGCATATTCTGGCCCTTCCTGATCTGGAGCATGGTCATCTACGTGGCCGAAGGGCGGTTCGATCTGATCACGGTGCTCAAGACGCCGATCAGCGCGCCCTCGCTGCTTTGGTACCTGTGGTTCCTCTTTGCCTACTACATCATTATGACCCTGGCAGACCGTTTCCGGGTGCCGACGCTACTGATGGTTGTGGTGCCGATCGTGCTGAGCCAATTCGCCCCATCCTTCCTGCGGATCGATCGGTTCTGCTACCTGCTGACCTTCTTTGCGCTGGGGCATCTCTACACCACCTCGTCTTTCGGGCGATACGTAACGCGGCCCGTGGCGCTGGTTGCGCTGGCGCTCTGCCTCGTGGGATCGTTCATTTCGGCCTTCGATCACCCGATCAAGTACGAGCTACTGTTCGCCTGGGCGCCTATCGGGCTAATCCTCTTCGTGACACATATCTCACGGCACTACGCGCCTGTTGCGCCGACACGGCCGATCGAATGGGTCGGGCGGAACTCAATCGTCTTCTATGTCTGTCATTTCCCGGTCGAGATCCTTTTCGGGCGGCACATCCTGGATGGAATCGGCAGCGTGCATTTGCGGTATGTCTTGACCTTTCTCGCGGCTGTTGCGGCGGGCGTGCTGCTGCAGAAGCTGCGCGCCAATCATCGCATCGTGGCAGGGTTGTTCGACGTGAAGGTTGCGCTGGGCGGGTTCAGACGGACGGCCCTGGCCTCAAAATGACCGCGGAAGACGCGGCTAAGCTTGTTTGCCTGTTTGAAAACACATTTTGGTCTCTAATCGGTGGGTCGGGTATCTAGCCAGTATGCGACTTCTTTGATGTTCGGCGCGTCGAGGCTTCCGGCTCGACTGGGGTTTGTTGCTATTACTTCGGCAATTGACCAAATGCTCCGTGGTTTGTTTCGAATTACGAGAGGTATTGCTATCGCGGGGCTGGGCGGCAGATTTTTTGCGCACTCCACTTTGCGTTGAGAATTTTTAATGGTAGTCCATGAAAGTGGCATAAAATCGGCGTTTATGTGTCGCTTCGATGCCCCCTGACGCGCGCCCGATTCCCATGTGCGGTAGGGTCCGATGTTTTCAAGTATGGGATCTCTAAATGCCTTTTGTCGAACTGGACGAGAATTTCGAGCCGGCCAAGGGCGGTGAAAGCGCGCTTCCGAACTTCGAGGAAATTCGGGTCCATCCGGTCGAAGGGAGGCCCCGCGGCCTCTATCGCCGTTACGGGAAGCGCGCGCTCGAGATCGCTTTGATCCTGATTGCCGCCCTGCCGATTATCATGGTTGTCTTGCCCCTGGCTGTTGCAGTGGCGCACGACGGTGGCGGGGCTTTCTACAGCCAGATGCGGGTCGGGCGGCACGGTCGTCTCTATCGCATGTGGAAGCTGCGCTCTATGGTACCCGGGGCCGAGGCCATGCTTGAAGCGCATCTGGCTGAGAGCCCGCGCGCCCGTGCCGAGTGGGACGCCACGCAGAAGCTAAGAAATGATCCCCGCGTCACCCCTGTAGGCCAACTGCTCCGCAAGACCTCGCTCGACGAGCTGCCGCAGCTCTGGAACGTGGTCTGCGGTGAAATGAGCCTCGTCGGGCCGCGTCCGATGCTGAACGAACAGCGTGTCCTCTACCCGGGGCGCGACTACTATGCGCTGAAGCCCGGCATCACGGGCTCTGGCAGGTCTCTTCGCGCAACGAGAGCGAATTCGCGGAGCGCGCCCGCTTCGATACCCAGTACAACAGGGAGCTTTCGCTCTGGACGGACCTGCGGGTCATTGTGGCCACGGTCGGCGTGGTTTGCCGCGGCACGGGGCACTGAGCCGGGGGACGATACCAAGCCAAGTGGTGACGGGGAGGCCGCAATCTCGCCGGATTCAGCCAGGATCGCATCTCGGTGCGTTTCCTTCTGCCCGGCATGAGGGCCCTGGTATGAGCGGGTGCCGAAAAATTGAGCCGCAAGACTTTCATCAATATAGGTCGAACGTTTGCGTTTGACATGAAAATTTCAAAGCCCCAATGCTTACACGACGTTCCGAACGCATGGGGGCTCGATGCAAATCCGCCAAAAGCTGGAAGAGATGTCGGACCAGTTCACGCCGGCCGAGCGTCAGCTGACATCGGTGCTGCTGGCCGACTACCCCTTTGCGGGGCTGGAAACGATCCAGGAGCTGTCCAAGCGGGCGCACATTTCGGCGCCGTCGATCTCGCGCTTCGTGGCCAAGCTCGGCTGCGCCGGTTTTCAGGAATTCCAGCAACGGCTCGTGCAGGAGCTGAAGGAAGGCCAGCATTCGCCCATCGACCTGCGCAACGATCTGCAGATCGACAGCACGACGCTGCCTGCCGCCTATTTCCGCCGCATCGACGCGCTCAACAAGGAAGTGGCCGAACGGGTCACCGAAAGCCAGTTTGACAGGCTCTGCGATCTGATGACCGACCCAAAGCGGCGCATCTTCATGATCGGCGGGCGCATGAGCGACACGATCGCGGATTTCTTCGTGCGCCATCTGCGCCAGATCCGTGCCGACGTCTCGCACGTGCCCTCCGACCCCGAACTCTGGCCCGAATACCTTCTTCGGATGCGGTCGCGTGACATCCTTCTGATCATCGACTTCCGCCGCTACCAGGCGAACCTGGCCCGTTTCGCCGCGCAGGCGCGGGGGCGCAAGGCCCAGACCGTGGTCATCACCGACAAGTGGATCAGCCCGGCGGCAAAAGGCGCAACCGAGCTGGTCTCGGTGCCGATCAATTCGGGCACGGTCTGGGACAGCTACGTACCAGCCTTTGTGCTCATCGAGGCGATGCTGGTCGCGATGGCCGAACGGGACTGGGACGCCACCAAGCAGAGAATCTCGGACTGGGACAAGCTGCGGGACGAACCCGCGGCGGGAATGGAATGATGACGGACACGCGCAACAGGCTGGTCTTCGTGGGGACTTCGGATGTCGCGGGCCTGATCCGCGGAAAGTCCTTCCCCGAAAGCGAGTGGGACAAGCGGTCACGCCGCGGTGTCGGCTGGACGCCGACGAACGTGCAGATCACCTGCTTCGACAGCATCTCGGAAAGCCCATTCGGCTCGTTCGGGGATCTCGTGCTCGTGCCCGACGAGGACACGCGCTTCGTGCTGGAAGAAGGGCGGCGGCTCGACTTCGCGCTGGGCGACATCCAGTCGCTCGAGGGCGAGCCATGGCCCTTCTGCACCCGATCGCTGGCCCGCCGTGCGCTGCAGGAATTCCACGCGCTGACCGGCGCCACGGTCCTGTCGGCCTTCGAGCACGAGTTCCAGCTGCGCGGTCAGGCTCCGCGTCCGGGCGATGCCTATGGTTTCAAGGGTTTTCGCGACGGTCAGGACTGGGCCGAGGCCTATCTCGATGCGCTCGAAGGGGCAGGGTGCATGCCCGACACCTTCATGAAGGAATATGGGCCCGGCCAGTACGAGGTGACCAACAAGCCCGCCCGCGGCCTCCGCTCGGCCGACAACGCCGCGATCCTGCGGCTGCTGACGCACGATGTCCTGGGGCGCTTCGGCCTGACCCCGAGCTTTGCCCCGATCCTCGATCCCGAGAGCGTGGGCAACGGGCTGCACATCCATTTCAGCTTTCTCGACGATACCGAGGCGCCGCTGACCCACGACGCCGCAGATCCTCATGGCATGAGCGGGCTCACCCGCCATTTCATCGGGGGCATCCTCAAGTACCTCGACCAGATCCTCGCCATCCTCGCCCCCTCCGAGGTCAGTTACCTTCGGCTGACGCCGCATCGCTGGAGCGCGGCTTTCAACAACCTCGGGTTCCGCGATCGCGAGGCCTCGGTCCGGATCTGCCCGGTCACGTCCAAGGACCCCGAGGGCATCGCGCGCCAGTTCAACTTCGAGCTGCGCGCCGCCGATGCGGCCGCGAGCCCGCATCTGGCGCTGGCTGCACTGGTCTTTGCCGGCACGCAGGGCGTCCGCGACAAGGTGGAGCCGCCCGCCCCGGCGCAGGAGGACCTCTCGCTGCTCGCCCCTGACGAGCTGGCCGCCAAGGGGTTCCGCCGCCTTCCCACCTCGCTGCCCGAGGCGCTGGAGGCTTTCGGCGGCTCTGACGCCGTGCGCGACTGGTTCGGCGAGGAGTTCGTCGCGCTCTACCTTGCGCACAAGACCGGCGAGATGGCGCAGCTCGAAGGGCTCGACAACGCCGCCAAGTGCGCCCGCTACGGCGACGTCTACTGATGCTGGAGGTTCGCAACGTCTCCAAGAACTTCGGTGGGGTGCAGGCGGTGCAGTCCGTCAGCTTCACCGTCGGCGACAACGAGATCCACGGGCTGATCGGGCCGAACGGCGCCGGCAAGACCACCATGCTCAACCTGATCTCGGGGCTGCTGTCGATCAGCGGTGGCGAGATCGAGCTGGACGGCACCCCCGTTCACGGGCTGCCGGCAGAACAGCGGGCCCGGATGGGGATCGCCCGGACCTTTCAGAACCTGCGGCTTTTCCGCAATCTCAGCGTCCGGCGGAACATCGAGGTGGCCGAGATCCGCATGCGGGGGAGCAAGGTCGCCGATCCCGCGCTGCTGTCCGATGCGATCGACCGCTTCGGTTTGCGCGGCGTGATGGAGCACACGCCCGACAGTCTTCCCTATGGCCAGATGCGCCGGCTCGAGATCGTGCGCGCCCTCGCACTGCGTCCGAAGGTGCTCATGCTGGACGAACCGGCCGCGGGGATGAACCACGCCGAGACCGACCAGCTTTTCGAGAACCTGACCTGGCTGCGCGCGCGCCATCCCTGCTCGATCGTGCTGATCGAGCACGACCTGAAGTTCATCATGTCCGCCTGCGAGAAGCTGACGGTCATGAACATGGGCCGCCTGCTTGCAACGGGCGAACCTGCCGAGATCTCGAGCAATGAAGAGGTCATCAAGGCCTATCTCGGGCAAGGCACTCATTCCAACGGGAGAACCAAAAATGAAAAACTTGAAACTGACGCGTAACATCCTGATGGCCGGCGCCGGTGCGCTGGCCCTTTCCGCCGGCATGGCCTCCGCGCAGGAGACCATCAAGGTCGGCTTCCCGGTCCCTCTGACCGGGGATTTTGCGGCCTACAATGAAGTCGAGGGCGCGCGCTGCATGGCCGAGATGATCAACCAGGACGGCGGCGTCGACGGGCGCATGTTCGAGCTGCTGGTGCAGGACACCGGCGCCGACACCCAGACCGCCATCTCGCTGACCGAACGCTACCTGGGCGAGGATATCGTCGCGCTGGCGACCATTCCCTTCTCCGACACTATGATCCCGGTCGCACAGATCGCGGGGTCGCAGGGCGTTTCGGTCATCCAGGCCCAGAGCACGCAGGTCGAGATGCACTCGGGCGTCGTCGACAACTTCATCACCAACGTGGCGCCAGACCCCTATACCGCCACGGCTGCGGCGAACTACGCGCTTGAGCAGGGCGTCCAGAACGTCGCGATCCTGACCTCGGACGAGGGCGGCTCGTGGTCCGCGGCGCTTCCCGAATGGTTCGCCGAGGTGATCGTCGAGAACGGCGGCACGCTGCAGACCCGCCTCAACTACACCTCGGGGACCACCGACTGGTCGCCGCAAATTGCAGAGCTGCGCGGGCTCGATCCGGCGCCCGACGCGGTCTTCATTTCCTGGGCCATGCCCGACATCGGCATCCTCATCCGCCAGATGCGGTCCGCCGGGCTCGGTGCCTGGGTCGTGGGCTCCGACGGG
Source organism: Allosediminivita pacifica (assembly GCF_003054175.1). Classification (GTDB taxonomy): domain Bacteria; phylum Pseudomonadota; class Alphaproteobacteria; order Rhodobacterales; family Rhodobacteraceae; genus Allosediminivita; species Allosediminivita pacifica. Next base: position 43,133 of record NZ_QBKN01000025.1, on the reverse strand, counting down.
TTCGACGATCCCTCGCTGGATGCGCTGGCCGAGGAAGATCCCTCGCTGCTCGACAAGGTATTCTTCGGCACGCTTGCCCCGGCAGTTCCGGGCAGCCGCATCGCCGAGTTCCAGGACCAGTGCGCCGAGATGGGCATGGAAGTGAACGGCCTCTTCCCCTCGCTTGGCGCCGATACGATCCGGATCATCGAGTACGGAGTCCAGACCGCCGGGTCGACAGATCCCGCCGCCGTGCGCGAAGCCATTCGCAACGCCGAGAGTATCCCGGTGATGTCGGTCGAGGAGATCACCTTCCAGGATACCGGCAGCTACGCCCTTCGCGAGATCCCGGTGATCGGCTTCGAGAACGGCGAGCGCGTCGTGCTGAGCCAGGAAATCCCCGAAAACGTGCCCGACTGGCAATAACCGCAGAACCCCTGTCCCGGGCCGTCGGTCCGGGGCAGGGCCCTGAAGGACCCATCCGCATGCTCGAGATACAGGACCTGAAGGTCACCCATGGCCCCATCGAGGCAGTCCACGGCATCGCTCTGACCGTGGCCGAGGGAGCCTGCGTGACGCTTCTCGGCCCCAACGGCGCCGGCAAGACCTCCACCCTGTCGGCGATCACCGGCACGGCCCGGTCGACCGGCCTCATCCGGCTTGCCGGGACCGATATTTCGCGCCTGCCGGTCGAGGCGCGGGCCAAGCGCGGCATCGCGATCTCGCCCGAGGGTCGGCGCATCTTCTCGAACCTCACGGTGCGCGAGAACCTTGTGATGGGGGCCGCGGGCCGGCGCGACAAATCCGCAATCGGCAGCGACATCCGCGGCTGGTTCGAGCAGTTTCCCATTCTGGGCGAGCGTCGCGATCAGCCGGCCGGCACGCTGTCGGGCGGGGAGCAGCAGATGCTCGCCATCGCCCGCGCTCTCATGTCCCGTCCGCGCATCCTGTTGCTGGACGAACCCTCGCTGGGGCTCGCACCGCAGATCACCGCGCGCATCTTCGACATCATCGGCGACCTGAAGCGTCAGGGCATCACCATCCTGCTGGTCGAGCAGAACGCCACGGCGGCGATCGAGCTCTCAGACTACGTCTACGTCCTGAACAACGGGCTCATCTCCTCGGAAGGGCCTGCGGAAAGATACGGCGACGGATCCGCGCTGATGGACCAGATTACCGGAGTACACGGCTGATGGACTACGCGATCCAGCAGATCCTCAACGCCCTGAGCTTTGGTGCGGAATACGCGCTGATCGCGCTTGGCCTCGCCATCGTCTTTTCCATCATGGGGCTGGTCAACTTCGCGCATGGCGAGGTCATCGCCTTCGGCGGCTATTCGATGGTCATCGTCGGCACGCTGCTGACGCGCAATCCCTTCCTGCTCATGGGGGCGGTGCTTCTGGCCTGCGTGCTGGTGTCGGTTCTGCTCGAGCGAGTTGCCTTCCGCACGGTGCGAAAGGCCGACCTGACCACGGGTCTGCTAACCGCCTTTGGCGTCAGCATCATCCTGCAGAACCTCTTTCTGCTGCTGGGCTCGCCCAGACCGATCCCGGCCACCCAGTTCATCTTCCTTGACCGGACGATCACGCTCGGCGCGGTTCAGGTGTCGTCGCTGCAGATCTACGAGACGCTGGCGACCGCCGTCGCCATCGGCTTCCTGCTGTTCTTCCTTCGGCGGACCACGCTGGGGCTGGCCATGCGCGCGGCGGCGCTCGACTTCGAGATGGTGCGCCTCTGCGGGCTGCGGGCCAACCGGGTCATCGCGACCGCCTTTGCGGTGTCCGGCCTGCTCGCGGGGCTGGCCTGCATCTTCATCATGGCACGCCGCGGCAGCGTGCTGCCCCATATGGGCTTCGATCCGGTGCTGACAGCCTTCGTCGCCTGCGTCATCGGCGGCTTCGGCAGCCTGCCGGGCGCCGTGCTCGGGGGCTTCCTGCTGGGCGCAGTCGAGGTGGCGGTGCTGGTGCTACTGCCGCAGAGCTACGGCGGGCTGGCACAGGCGGTCGTCTTCGCCCTGGTGGCGCTGATCCTCGTCTGGCGGCCCGACGGCATCCTGTCGCCGGCGCGCGAAAAGGGGGACAAGGTATGAACCCGAGCCAACGCCGCGGGCTGCTGGGCAGTGCGCTCCTGAGCCTGCTCATCCTGCTGATCGTCGGCGCATACTACCTCTGGGGCGAGGCCTGGCAGGCGCGCATCCTCTACGCCACCTTCGTCAATCTTCTGGTGGTGGTCGGGCTGCAGGTCTTCATGGGCAATGCCAACCTGACGAGCTTTTCGCACGCCGCCTTCATGGGGATTGCCGCCTATGCCGCCGCGATCTGCGTGACGCCTGTGGCGATGAAGGCGATCTCGCTGCCCGACGCGCCCTGGGGGCTGAACGCCTTTGCCCTGTCGCCCTGGACGTCGGCGCTGATCGCGCTGGGGATCACGGGATTTCTGGGCCTTCTGACCGGGCTCTTCATCGCGCGGCTGACCGGTGTGGGGGTGACCATCGTCAGCATCGCGATCCTGGTCATCGTGCATTCGATCTTCCTGCACCGCACCGACATCTTCAAAGGCAACCAGGCGCTCTTCGGCATCCCCAAGGTTCTGGATCTGCCGCAGATCACCGCGCTGGTCATCCTTGCCATCTTCGGTGCGCGCTGGTTCCGTGAAAGCCGGTTCGGCCTGCAACTGCGCGCCTGCGCCGACGATGAAATCGGTGCGCGTGCCATGGGCGTCAACGTCTACCGCACCCGGCTGGTGGCCTGGGTGCTGGGCACGATGTTCTTTGCCGTCGCGGGCATCGCCTACGCCTTTTTCCTCGGGACGATCTCGGCGCGGCCCTTCTATTTCAACTTCGTTTTCCTGACGGTGGCCATGCTGATCCTTGGGGGCTTGCGCAGCGTGTCGGGCGCGGTCTTCGGCACGCTGCTGATCTCCATCGGGCTCGAGACCATCCGCTGGCTGGAAACCGGGCCCGAGATCCTGGGTATTCAGCTGCCGCAGATGCTGGGGCTTTCGGGCCTGATGCTCGGGGTGGTGATCGTGGGCGTCATGGCCTTCCTGCCCAGCGGCCTGATGGGCAACCGCGAGATCGAGGACATCATTCGCCCGAAGCGACAGGAGACGCCATGACCTGCAATCACACGATCCACAGCCACGCGCATCACGTCGGATGGGACAACTCCATTCCGCCCGCCCTCTCGGTCGTTCCGGGTGAAGCCGTCGAGATCGAGACCATCGATTCCTCGGGTGGCCAGCTTCATGCGAAGGCCACGCTCGACGATCTCAAGGCGCTGGATTTCGGCCGGGTGAACCCTGTCACCGGTCCGGTGCATATCGAGGGCGCCGAGCTGGGCGACACGGTCGCCGTTACCTTCCTCGATTTCGCGCCGTCGGGCTGGGGCTGGACCGCCAACATCCCCGGTTTCGGCCTGCTCGCCGATGCCTTTCCGGACCCGGCGCTGCACGTCTGGAGGTACGACACCGGGCTTGCCAAGCCGGCAGCCTTCGTGCCCGAGGGCGCGGTAGCGCTGAAGCCCTTCGTGGGCACCGTGGGGCTCGCGCTTGCCGAGCCGGGATCGCACAGCGTCGTCCCGCCCCGTCGCGTCGGGGGCAACCTCGACATCCGCGACAACTGCAAGGGCACGACGCTCTACCTGCCGGTCGAAGTCGCGGGCGGATTGCTGTCGTTGGGCGACACGCACGCCGCACAGGGCGACGGCGAGATCTGCGGCACCGCGATCGAGAGCCCGATGACCGTGCAGGTGAAGCTCGATCTGCTGAAGGGCGAAAACCTGCCTTTCCCACGGCTGGAAACCTCCGGTCCGGTCACCGACCATATCGACCGCAAGGGCTACCGCGTGACGACCGGTGTCGGGCCCGATCTGATGCAGGCCTCGCGCGATGCCGTGAGCGGGATGATCGACTGGCTCTGCGCCAACACGCAGATGGCGGCGGTTGACGCCTACATGCTCTGTAGCGTCGCAGGTGACCTGCGGATTTCAGAGATCGTCGACATGCCGAACTGGGTCGTGAGCTTCTATTTCCCGAAATCCGTGTTGGGTTGAGCCGACCGACGGTCGAATGCGCCGTGCAGCCAGGGTCCCCCTACGCCGTATGGGGCCTGGCTGCGAAAGAGATAGATCAACTGATGGGGCCACGATGAGCTGCCACGATACTTCCCCTCCACTTTGCGGGGCCACCGGGAGGCGGACTTGCTGAGTCCCATGCCGCCCCTTCTTGCGCCCGATCTCGATCCCGAGCCGGTCGAACATATCGCCGCGCGCGATAACATTGCGGTGCTGCTGGTCTGTGAACATGCGGGGCAGGCGGTGCCGCGGGCGCTCGACGGTCTCGGGCTCGAAGAGGGCGCCATCGACCTGCACGTCGGGTGGGACATCGGCGCCGCTGCCGTGACCCGCGCCATGGCGCGCGAACTGGGCTGCGCCGCGATCCTGCAGCGCTACAGTCGCCTCGTGATCGACTGCAACCGGCCCACCAGCGCGCCCGACGCCATTCCGCAGATCTCCGACGGCGTCCCCGTGCCGGGCAATACCGGCCTGACCGCAGCGGACCGGAAACAGCGTATCGACGAGATATTCACGCCGTTCCACGAGGCGGTCACAGAGGCCCGCTCTGCTCGACGTCTCCTGCTGCTGTCGATCCACAGCTTCACGCCCGAGATGCGCACCCGCCCGGGGCTGCGCCCCTGGCACATCGGCTTTCTCTGCCGGAACGATACGGCAACCTCGCAGGCGCTTCTGGATGCGGTCGCCGCCGAGCGTCCGGATATGAAGCTTGCACTGAACGAACCCTACCAGATCGACGACGAGTCCGACTGGTTCGTCCCCGTCCACGGCGAGGGATCGGGGCTGCCCCACAGTCTCGTCGAAATCCGCAACGATCTTGTCCGGACCCCGGAAGGGCAGGCCGAAATGGCCGCGCTGCTCTGCAAGGCGGTCCGCAGCGTACTGGAGACCCAATGCTGACCCGTGAAGTCCCGCTCGATCCCGCCGCTTCGGCGCTGATCTACATCGATGTCCAGAATTTCTCGGCCCGCCGTGACGGCGGCGAGTTCAAGGACCTGCCCGCCGAAGAGTTCGAGGCCCGCTACGGCGCCTTCTTCGACAAGTTCGAGGCCGAGACGCTGCCGAACATGCAACGCCTGCGCGACGCGGCACGCGCGGCAGGGGTCGAGGTGATGTACACGACCATCGAGAGTCTGACCAAGGACGGCCGAGACCGCAGCCTCGACTACAAGATCACCGGCTTCAACGTCCCGAAGGGATCGTGGGACGGTCGCCCGCTGGATGCGCTGGCCCCGGGCGAGGACGAGATCTGGCTGCCGAAGAACTCGTCCTCGGTCTTCGTGTCGACCAACATCGACTACGTGCTGCGCTGCCTCGGCGTGCGGCAGGTGGTGATCGCCGGGCTTGTCACCGACCAGTGCGTCGAGGGCGCGATCCGCGACGCCTGCGACCTGGGCTACCTCGTCACTCAGGTCACCGACGCCTGCCTCACCTTTACGCCCGAGCGCCAGGCCGCCTCGATCACCGCGATCAAGGGCTACTGCCGGCAGCTCACGACCGATGATCTCGTCAGGGAACTCGAGGGAAGCGCGAAATGATCATGCCTGAGGCGATCTGAGCACTTCTCAAATGCGAGGTATGCCAGATGCAGCCGCTCGCTTGGCTGTATCGGCGGCGCGTCCCTTGGGAGCTGCTCGATCTGCTTGCCCCGAACTTCGCCGCTTCATGGCCGCGCTCTGACGAGAGGGCGGGATGGGCGCCGGGCGGGCTGGCTCGCGCTTGCAAGCCCGCCAACCCGCCCCATATCTGCGTCGTCAACGCGACGTTCGATTGCCGGGGGAAAGATGGGATATCTGAAGACAGCGGTCCTGATGGCGGCGATGACCGCGCTCTTCATGGGCGTGGGCTACCTGATCGGCGGCGCGGGCGGTGCGGCGATCGCTCTCGTGGTCGCCGCCGGCATGAACGCCTTCACCTGGTGGAACTCGGACCGGATGGTCCTGCGCATGCACAACGCCCAGCCGGTGACGCCCGGCGACCGCATGGGTCTTCACGCCATGGTATCCGAGCTGGCGCGAAATGCGGGCCTGCCCGAACCCAAGGTCTATCTGATCGAGACGCAGCAGCCCAATGCCTTCGCCACGGGGCGGAATCCGGCCAATGCCGCGGTGGCGGTGACCTCGGGCCTCATGCGGAGCCTGTCGCGCGAGGAGCTTGCCGGCGTGATCGCGCACGAGCTCGCCCACATCCGCAACCACGACACGGCGATCATGACGGTCACGGCCACCTTTGCCGGTGCCATTTCCATGCTGGCCAACTTCGCGCTCTTCTTCGGCGGCTCGCGGGAACGGCTCGGGCTGGTCGGCACGCTCCTGATGATGTTCCTCGCCCCCGTGGCTGCGGGTCTCGTTCAGATGGCGATCAGCCGGACACGCGAATACGCCGCCGACAAGGCCGGGGCCGAGATCTGCGGCCAGCCGCTCTGGCTCGCCTCGGCGCTCGAGAAGATCGCCACGGGGGCCGCGCGGATCGACAACGACGCGGCCGAGCGCAACCCGGCGACGGCGCACATGTTCATCATCAATCCGCTGCACGCCCACAAGCGCGACAGCCTTTTCGCGACCCACCCGGCGACCGAGAACCGGATCGCCGCGCTTCGCGACTTGGCAGGGCAGTCCCGACAGGCCAGCCCGCGAAAGGCTGCGCAATCGCGGCCGTTGTCCCCCAGCCGTATCCCGAAGACCCGGAACAGCGGGCCGAAGGGGCCCTGGTCGTGACCAGGGCTCCGGGCGGGGCTGGTCGCGATCCCGGCAACGGGAACGCGGCTTAGCGGGCAGCCTCCGGTCGCGTGACCATCGCGAGTATCGCATCAACCATCTGCTGGCGGACACGCTGCTGCCCCTCTTCATCGAACAGCGCGTCGCCGAAGATCGCCGAGAAGGTGGGCCGGTTCGACACGTTGAAAAAGCTGACCGCACTGATCTGCCAGTGCAGCGCCACGGGATCGAGCCCCTCGCGGAACACGCCCTCTTCCTGCCCCCGCCGGCAGATCTGCGCCAGCTTGTCGATTGCGGTCACGTTCATGTCGTGGATGACCTGTGACGCGGCAAGGTGTTCGGCGTTGTGAATGTTCTCGATCATCACCATCCGGATGAAGTCCGGGTTCTTGCGGTGGTGGTCGAAGGTGAACGACACCACGCGCGCCAAGGCTTCTTTCGGCGGAAGGTGACCCAGGTTTAGCGCCGCCTCGCCTTCGCGGACCTTGTGATAGGCGGCTTCGAGCGCCCGGGTGTAGAGCCCCAGCTTGTCTCCGAAATAGTAGTAGATCATCCGCTTCGACGTGCGCGTACGCGACGCGATGGTGTCGATGCGCGTGCCCGAGAGCCCGTTCGCGGCGAACTCGGAAAGGGCGACGGTCAGGATGTCCTGCTTCACGGCATCGGGATTCTGTCTCCAGCTGCGCCGTTCTGTGTCCGTCGTCATGTCCATGCCGCTCCTCTACCCGAGTGGTAGCAGAGTTCAAATGTTCCAGTCAGTACATTTCTCTTGACGAATTGTACCGACCCGAACATTTTGGGCGAAAGACTACGGGAGGGGAGGCCCGTCGGCATGACACTCGCGCCAGCGGAAAACGGATCGGACGCCATGGCCGGCACCCTGCGGATGGGGCTGGTGGGGCGTGGCATCGCGCTGTCGCGGACCCCTGCCATGCACGAGGCCGAGGCCGCCGCGCAGGGGCTCTCGTGCCGCTACGAGCTTCTCGACACCGATGCCGGGACCGAAGGCGACCTTTCCGAGATCCTTGCCCGGGCCGAGGCCGCGGGCTTTGCCGGGCTGAATGTGACCTTTCCTTACAAGCAGGCGGTGATGGAAGAGCTTCACGAGCTTTCCGACGCCGCGCGGCGGATCGGTGCCGTGAACACGGTCGTCTTTCGTGACGGGCGCCGCTACGGCCACAACACCGATTTCTGGGGCTTCTCGCAGAATCTGCTGACCGGGTTGCCGGACGCACCGCTGGGCACGGTCGTATTGCTCGGGGCCGGGGGGGCAGGCGCAGCGCTCGCGCATGCGATCTCGGACCTGAAGGTGGAGCAGCTCCTGATCGCGGACACCCGGACGGATGCGGCCGAGGCCCTGGCCCGCGCGGTCGGTTCGCAGGCCCGATCGGTCACGGATCTTGCCGCGGCCGTGGCGCGTGCGGACGGCATCGTGAACGCCACTCCAATGGGTATGGCGAAGTTGCCCGGTCTGCCGCTGGACGAGGCGTTGATCGAAGCGCGGCACTGGGTGGCCGACATCGTCTACTTCCCGCTCGAGACTGAGCTTCTGCGCGTCGCCAAGGCACGCGGCTGCCGCACGCTCAGCGGCGAAGGTATGGCCGTCTTCCAGGCGGTGCGGGCCTTCGAGCTGTTCACCGGCCATCCGGCGGACGCGGACCGGATGCGCGAAACCTTCCGCAAGCTTGGGGAGGCGAACGACGCATGAAGACGGGCATCGCCACGGTATCGATCTCGGGGAACCTCGAGGAGAAGATCGAGGCCATCGCGGCGGCGGGCTTCGACGGGATCGAGATCTTCGAGCAGGACTTCATCGCCGACCTGCGCACGCCCCGCGTCGTGGGGCAACGCATCCGCGAGGCCGGGCTCGAAATCATGCTGTTCCAGCCCTTCCGCGATTTCGAGGGTCTGCCCGCCGGTCCCCGAGCCAAGGCCTTCGACCGGGCCGAACGCAAGTTCGACGTGATGCAGGACCTTGGCTGCGACCTGATGCTGGTTTGCTCGTCCGTGCACCCCGAGGCGCTGGGCGGAATTGACCGTGGCGCCGACGACTTTGCGGAGCTGGGCGAACGCGCCGCGGCACGCGGGCTGCGTGTCGGATACGAGGCGCTCGCCTGGGGGCGCTACGTGAACGACCACCGCGACGCCTGGGAAATCGTGCGCCGCGCCGACCATGAGGCAGTGGGGCTCGTGCTGGACAGCTTTCACACGCTCGGACGCGGTATCGACCCGGACACGATCCGCGGCATCCCCGGCGACCGCATCTTCTTTGTCCAGCTCGCCGACGCGCCCGCGATCGACATGGACCTGCTCTACTGGTCGCGCCACTTTCGCAACATGCCGGGCGAGGGCGACCTCGCGGTGACCGACTTCATGCGGGCGGTCATGGCGACGGGTTACTCAGGGCCGATCAGCCTCGAGATCTTCAATGACCAGTTCCGCGGCGGCAGCCCGACCACCATCGCGCAGGACGGCCACCGGTCGCTGATCGCGCTGATGGACGACGTGCGTCGCGCCGAGGCGCCTGTCGGCGTGGAGATCCCCCAGCTGCCCGCACCGATCCGCGTGCACGACACATCCTTCGTCGAGTTCGCGGCGCAGGGCGAGGAGCGCAAGACGCTCGAAACACTTCTGCAAAGCCTCGGCTTCCGCCGTGCCGGGCGCCACGTGTCGAAGGCGGTCACGCTATGGCAGCAGGGTGACATCCGCATCGTCCTGAACGCTGAGACCGAAGGGCATGCAGGCAGTGCCTGGAACGCGCGCGGCACCACCGTCTGCGACATCGGGTTGGCTGTGGAGTCGGCTGCCGACACCGTGACGCGGGCGACGGCGCTCGGCGCAAAACCCTTTTCGCAGCCTCTGGGCCCCGGCGAACTGCCGATCCCGGCGATCCGGGGGCTGGCGGGCAGCGTCATGCACTTCATTGATCAGGGTGCGCTGTCCGAGGTTTGGGACGTGGAGTTCCACGCCGAGGATACCCCCGGCCGCGAGGCCGGTCTTACCCGGATCGACCACATCGCGCAGACCATGACCTACGACGAGATGTTGTCGTGGTCGCTGTTTTACACCACGCTCTTCGACATGGAGAAGGCGCCGATGGTGGATGTGGTGGATCCTGACGGGCTAGTGCGCAGCCGGGCAATCTCGTCGCCCTGCGGGGATTTCCGCATCACGCTCAACGGGGCTGAGACGCACCGCACGCTGGCGGGCGCCTTTTTGGCAGAGGGCTTCGGCGGCACGGTGCAGCACGTGGCCCTGGCGACCGACGACATCTTCGCAACAGCCCGCGCGCTGCGCGAACTGGGCTTCACCGCCCTGCCGCTTTCTACCAACTACTTCGACGATCTCGCCGCGCGGTTCGATCTGGACGCCGGCATGCTGGAACGGATGCGCGAGGAGAACATCCTCTACGACGCCGATGCGAGCGGCGAGTTCTTCCAGCTCTATTCGCAGCCCTTCGCTGGGCAGATGTTCATGGAAATCGTGGAACGCCGCGGCGGGTATTCCGGCTACGGGGCACCGAATGCGCCCTTCCGGATCGCAGCCCAGAAGCGGTTCCAGAGACCCAAGGGAATGCCCGCAACCTGAGAAGAGGGCAGACCGAGGTTCGCCATCACGGATGGCAGAAGATCCACTGGCGCAACAGCCGGTGACCACGTCAAAGGGAGGAGACCAATGACACACCTGACCCGCCGGACCGCCATCGCGGCCGCTCTCGCCACCACCACCGCGCTGGCCGTGCCGGGCGCCGCACTTGCCCAGGACATGCCGACTCTGCGCCTGTCCTCGGTCGTGTCCGACAACGACATCCGCGCCGAAGCCTTCGCCAAGATCGCCGAGTCCGTTACGGATACCTTCGACATGCAGGTATTCAACGGGGCCACGCTCGTGGCGCAGGGCTCGGAAATGACCGCGATCCAGCGCGGCAACCTCGAGATGGGGCTGATCGCGCCGCAGACCATCGCAGAGCAGATCCCCGAATGGTCCATCGTGACTTCGGCCTATCTCTTCGATGATGCCGACCACCTGCAGGCGACCTTCGACAGCGACGTGGGCGGCGAGCTGATCTCGCTTGCCGAGGAAGCCGGCGTCCACGTTCTCGCGCCCGTCTACTTCGGTACCCGGCACGTCAACCTCGCCCCCGAGGCCGAGGTGATGACGCCCGAGGATCTCGACGGCATCACCATGCGCATGCCCGGCGGTGACGCCTGGCAGTTCCTTGGCGAGGCGATCGGCGCCAACCCGACCCCGCTGGCCTACGCCGAGGTCTACACCGCGCTTCAGACCGGGGCCATCGACGGGCAGGACAACCCGCTGCCCAACGACTACAACATGAAGTTCTACGAGGTGACGAGCCAGATCGTTCTGACAGGCCACCTGGTCGGCTTCGACGTGCTCGCCATCGGCGCCGAGCTCTGGGACAGCTTCACGCCCGAGCAGCAGGAGACGCTGCAGACGGCCGTGGACGAGGCCATCGCAGAATCGACGCAGCGGCACCTCGACCGCGAGGCCGAACTGGTCCAGTTCTTCAAGGACGAGGGCCTTGAGGTCTATGAGCCCGACCGCGACGCGTTCCGCGAGTTCGCCCAGCAGAAGTACCTCGAGTCCGAGTTCGCGGAAAGCTGGCCCGAGGGCATGGTCGACCGGATCAACGCCCTGACAGAGTGAACCTGACTTGAAACGCCCGGGCCTGCGCGCGTGCGCGGGCCCGGCTCCGGGATACTGCCATGACCACCGCTTCCCCTTTCGTCCGGCGACTGCGGGCCATCGCCGATGCCGTGCCGGCCATCTTGCTGGCGGCCATGTTCGTCTGCTTCATCATTCAGGTCTTCATGCGATACGTGATCGACAGCCCGGTGGGCTGGACCGTCGAGGTCTGCGTCATCGCCTGGCTCTGGATTCTGCTCTGGGGGCAGTCGGTCTCGGCCGAGGAAACCGACGAGATCCGTTTCGACATCGTCTATGGCAGCGTCCGGCCCGAAGTCCGGCGCTGGTTCAGGGTCGTCTTCTCTCTCCTGCTGGTGGGCATCTACCTCTGGTCGCTGCCTGCGCTCTGGGACTACGTCACCTTCATGAAGATCCAGGAGACCTCCTACCTGGATATCCCCTTCAGCTGGGTCTACTCGGCCGCTCTCGTCTTCTCGGCCGTATCGATCCTGCGCTACCTCTGGATCTTCTGGAACGCGGCCCGCAATCGCGATTCCGGACTGGGCACGGCTGATGACATCGGCCGGAAGGATTTCTCCGAATGAGCTGGGAATTCGGCGTCACCGTCGCCGTCACCGTCTTCACCGCCGTCATCGGCCTGCCCATCGGGCACGCCATGCTGGCTTCCTCTGTCTTCTACCTGCTGATGCAAGGGCAGGACATGTCCATCGCGTTCGAGCAGATGCTGACGGGGCTCTACGGGTCCTACGTCCTGCTGGCGATACCGCTCTTCATCTTTGCCGCCGACCTGATGAACGTGGGCTCGCTCTCGGACCGTCTGCTCGACTTCTGCCGGGCGCTCGTCGGGCGCTTCCGGGGCGGTATGGGGCACGTCAACGTGGTTTCGTCGCTGATCTTCTCGGGCATGTCCGGGTCGGCCATCGCCGACGCCGTGGGGATGGGACGGATCATCATCAACCTGATGACCAAGGACGGGCGATACCCCGGTTCCTACGCGGGCGCGATCACGGCGGCCTCGGCCATCATCGGGCCGATCATCCCGCCCTCGATTCCAATGGTACTCTACGCGCTCGTCTCGGACACCTCCATCGGCTTCCTCTTCCTCGGGGGCGTCGGGCCGGGTCTGGTGCTCGGCGTGATGATCATGGCCATGAACGCCTGGCAAGCTCGGATCCACGACTACCCGGTAGAAGACCCGGTGCCGGTGCGCGATCTGCCCCGCGTGACGCTGCGGGCCGTGCCCGCGCTGCTGATGCCGGTGATCCTGCTTGTGGGCATCTACGGTGGCGTGACCACGCCGACCGAAGCGGCGGCGCTGGCCGCGCTCTATGCCTTCCTCGTCTCGACGCTCCTCTACCGCTCGGTCTCGCTGCGGATGGCTTACGAGACCGTGCGCCAGAGCGCCAAGTCCACCGCTGCCGTCGGCTTCCTCATCGCGGGCGCGCTGGCCTTCAACTATGTCGTGACCATCGAGCAGGTGCCAAGTGTCATTCGTGACGCGCTGGGCGACACCGAGCTCAACCGCGTCACCTTCCTGCTCATCGTGAACGCGATCCTGCTCGGCCTGGGCTGTCTACTCGAGGCGAACGCGATCCTGCTGGTCATCGTGCCGATCTTCCTGCCAACCGCGGTGTCGCTGGGCATCGACCCGGTGCACTTCGGGGTGATCGTTGTGGTGAACACGATGATCGGGCTCGCCACGCCGCCCTACGGGCTGCTGCTCTTTGTGGTGACTTCGATCACGAAATCGCCCATCCGCGAGACGATCCGCCACCTGCTGCCGTTCCTCGCGATCATGATTGCCGGCCTTGCGATGATCACCTTCGTGCCCGAGATCGTCCTCTGGCTGCCACGCCTCTATGGCTACAATGGCTGAGCCCCCGGGCCGCCCGGAGACCTCCATGACCGACACCATCCTGATCATCAATGGCCCCAACCTCGACATGCTGGGCACGCGTCAGCCCGAGGTCTACGGGCACGATACGCTCGAGGACGTGGAGGCGCTGTGCTGCCGCACTGCCGAGGAGGTTGGCGTGGAGATCGACTTCCGCCAGAGCGACAGCGAGGCGGAGATCATGAAGTGGATCAAGCAGGGCCGCGGCACCACCGTAGGCCTGCTACTCAACCCGGCGGGCTTCACCTCGACGTCGGTCGCGATCCTCGACAGCCTGCTGATCTACGATCGCCCGATCATCGAGGTGCACATCTCGCCGCTCTTCAAGCGAGACGACTTCCGTCACCCGAGTCACGTCTCCCGCGCAGCCGCGGCGAAGATCGAGGGCTTCGGCATCCGTGGCTACGACTTCGCGCTGCGCAAACTCACGGAGTGGGCAGCGGAATGAACGAGCCGCTCTGAACAGATGTCCTGCCGGCACCATCCGAGTGGAAGCGACGCGACTACGTGACGGCTTTCCGAAGGTGATCGCTACAGGAGCGACATCCGAAGCACCGACACGGAGACGCCAAGGCAACGGCCGAGTGGTATCCCTTGGCGGACATGCAGCGCGCAGGGGCGGAGATGCCTCGTCATCTTCAGCCTCGTCGCATGCGTCAGTTGCCCCGACCGCCTCCATTGCCGCCATCGTTGCCTCTTATTTGATGTGGCGGCACGAAGGGCGGTGCCCGAGATGCGGATCCGCGATGGCGACGGATGCAAGTGCGCGTTCGGCCGAGCCGCGCGGGCGATCTTGTCGAAGTTCCACTCGCTCCACGCTGCTTCCTGATGCCCGACCGGGGGCCTCCGTATCGGGGTGACTTGACAGGGCCCATTGCTGGATGACCGGATGCCCCTACCACAAGGTCTCCATGAGGTCGGCAGTTCCTCTAACCTGCTTGCTTTGTCACATGCGCTTTCCATGTGGATCAACATTCTCTATGGTGAATGGCTAGGCAAAATCATGGGGCAGGTTCGATAGATGACATCCCGCACGACGAGCGGAGAGCGGTTCGAAAGTCTCGAGAAGGAAGCCACGGGGCAACACCGGCTCACCGGACACATTCCGGAGCCGGCGCCGGGTCCGGAAAAGTCGCTCGTGCCTGCCCTGCACAAGGGCATTCGGCTTCTGCGTTGCTTGAATAGCGCCAAGACGCCGCTGACGCTGGCCGAACTGGCGCAGCGCGTGGACATCAGCAAGAGCCATTGTCATGGCCTTCTCAAGACCCTCACCCACTTCGACTGGCTTCGGTTCGATCCGGCCACGCATACCTACGAACTGCATCACGGTATCAGCCGCGACCTGTCTTCCATGATGCGACAACAGCTCGGCCACACGTCCCTCCGGCCCTTCATGGAAGAGTTTACGGCCCTGACCGGGGTGTCGTGCGTGCTCTCCGAGCCTCTTGCCGATCATTCCTTCCTCGTCCTCGACCAGGTCAGTGCTTCCGACGATATCGAGATCTCATATCCTTCCGGGTACCGGCTACCCCCGGACGCGACCGCGCACATGCGTGCCTACCTCGGCTGGCAGCGCGAGTTCGAGATCGACTCGTGGTTCAGTATCGCGACGCTGAAGGCCTACACCGGCAAGACAGCCTCGGGCGCAAACGATGCCCGCATGGCGATCCGCGCCACACGCGAACGCGGCTACGCACGCAGCATGGGCGAGTTCACGGACGGCATCATGGCCATGGCCCTCCCGGTGTTCGGCCAGGACGGACGCGTGCGTTACATCTTCGACTGTGTCGGGCGGGTCGAAACCGTCGCTCCCCGGGAGGAGCATATCGCGGGGGTCTTGGTCGACTGCGTGACCCGCATCCACGATCTCTTCGGAAGCATCTTGCCCCCGGACTTCCCGAGGGCAAGATCCTCGCAGGATGCTACAGCATGACGTCGCCGCTGTTTGGGCCTAGGGTCTGACCGACGAAGACATCGCCGTGCGGTGAAGACGCCAGCAGGAGCGCTGCACCGGCGATTTCCTCGGGCTGAGCCGCCCGCCCGAGCGGCAGGGCGGCCTCCGTTCCGTCGAGCGTTTCGGCGCGCAGATCCCTGTTGAACGAGGTCAGGACCGGGCCCGGAGCCACCGAGTTGACCAGAATGCCGTGCGGGGCGGCTTCCCGCGCCAGCGCCTTGGTAAATCCGATGACCCCGGCCTTCGAAGCGGCATAGTGCGTGAAGCGCGGTGCGCCGCGCTGCCCGATCTGGCTCGAGACGGTGATGATGCGGCCCGAGCCCTGCCGCTTCATGATCGGAAACACCGCGCGGCAGGCAAGAAACACCGCGTCGAGATTGGCGCCCATGATCTCACGCCACTCGGCTAGCGACATGTCCTCTAACTCCCGCTCGGTGATCGCGCCGGAACAGGTCACAAGCACGTCGATGCCGCCAAGCGCGCCCTCGGCCTCATCCACCATCCTGGCCACGGCCTCTTCCCGGGTCACGTCCAGCGCGATGCCATGCACCTGGTCGGTGTGTCCTGCGCCGAGTTCGGCGATGACCGATTCCAACCGCGCCGCATCTCTGTCGACCAGGAACACTCGTGCGCCCGCGCTCGCGTAAAGTGCGGCGATGGCCTGGCCGATCCCGCCTGCCGCGCCGGTGATGACGGCGCGCTTGTTTTCGATCTGCATGGTATGAATCCTTCTAGGCGACCGGGACGGCCGCGTCGGTCAGTGCCTTCAGGCCCTCACGCAGCGAGAGGACCGCAGGCATTTCCGTGTCGCGGAGCAATGGCGCCGGGTCGAAGCCTTCCGGGAATTCCGGTGTCGCGACGGGTGGCTCGTGGCACAACTCGACGCGCGCACCGGTCAACTCCGAGATGATCGACGCGACCTCTTCGGCCCTGGGCCGGTCCGCCACGACATCGTAGCGGGGCCGCAGTTTGGTGACGTTGGCCAGGCGGGCGACAAGCTTGGCACAGCTGTCGATGTCGATGCAGGGCTCCATGAGGTGGGGCACGACCTTGATCCGTCGCGTCCTCACCGCCTGTTCGACCATCTGGTGCATGGGGTTCACCGACCGGCGGCCCACACCGTAGACCGAGCCGATCCGCAGGACTGTCGCCTCGTGACCTGTGCGGCGTGCCCAGAGGTGCGCCTGCAATTCGGCCACCCGCTTGGTCAGCCCGTAGATGCTGTCGGGTTCCGGCCCCGAGGGGCCTCCTGTCGCATAACCCGCGACCGAACCGGCCAGGATGACACGGCGCACGCTCCCGGCCGCGGCGGCTGCCTCAAGCAGGATCTGTGTCCCCTCGATGTTGACGCGCAGGACGGTTGTCGCGTCCTCCGAGAACTGCATGGGGCCCGAAACACCCCCCATGTGAAAGACGATGTCGGGGCTCACCCGCGCCACCGTGTCGGCAACCGCCGCTGCATCTCGCAGATCTACGGAGGCGCCCCAGGCATCGACAAGCCCCACGGCCCGCCATCCCAGATCCGGAAGCGTCCGCAACAGGGCGCTTCCGATAAAGCCATCATGGCCGGTCACCAAGGCGACCTGCCTTCCTTCGTTCCGTTCGTTCATGCGGTCGCTTCTTCACGGGTCGCCGCAACGAAGGAGGCGTGATGCGCATCGAACCACTCGGCTATGTCACGCCGGCGCGCGATCCAGACATCCCCGCTTTCGAGGCAATATTCAAGGAACCGGTGCAGCGCCGCCGTCCGGGCAGCCTGACCCATCCAGTGTGCATGGATGCCGATCGTCATCATCTTGGGCCGCGTCTCGCCCTCCATCCGGAGGTAGTCGATACCGTCCTTGCAATAGTCGAAGAAGTCCTGCGGCTTGGAGTAGCCTTGGCTGATGATGAAGCGGTGGTCGTTGTAGGTGCTGGAATAGGGCAGAACCAGATGATCGGTGCCGTTGACGTCGACGTAGAAGGGCAGGTCGTCCGCTGTGGAATCGCAGTCGTAGAGGAAGCCACCTTCTTGGACGAGCAGTTCACGCGTGTTCAGCGACCCGCTGTGGCGGGTC
Source organism: Allosediminivita pacifica (assembly GCF_003054175.1). Classification (GTDB taxonomy): domain Bacteria; phylum Pseudomonadota; class Alphaproteobacteria; order Rhodobacterales; family Rhodobacteraceae; genus Allosediminivita; species Allosediminivita pacifica. The sequence continues at coordinate 25,791 of NZ_QBKN01000025.1, read as the reverse complement.
TGCCAGCCGATGGGGCGTTCGCCGCAGGTCTCGCGGATGATCTCGACGGCGGCGCGGATGCGGGCAAGTTCCTCGGTCCTAGACATGGTCCAGACCTCTTCCCAGCGGAACCCGTGAGACGACCCCTCGTGCCCTGCTTCCTGGATGTAGGCGCCGACCTCGGGGTTGCGGTAAAGCGCCAGCGCACAAGCGGAAAACGTGCATTTCACCCCGAGACTGTCCAGCATTCGCTGAATGCGCCACACACCGGCGCGCCCGCCGTATTCGGACACGGCCTCTGTCGCGAGGTCACGGTATTGGGGGGCGAGGTCATACGGAAATTCGAAGATCCGATCGTTTCGGCGGTCTCCGTTTGCCCAGGACCTTTCGGCGCCGGTCTCGTAGTTGACCACGAGGGCGACCGCGACCTTCTTGCCGTCCGGCCAGCTGACCTTGAGGCTGTTGCGACCGTAGCCGACGTAGTTGCGGCGTGGGCCAGGACCGACATGCTCGGGGGGAATGTAAGGGGTGTAGTCGAAAGTCATCTTGGATCTTCCTGAGGTGAGTTCAGCGTTCGCGCCATGCAAAAAGGCGGCGTTCGAGCGCGAGAAGGAGATAGTTGCTGGCCAGCCCGAGTACGCCGATGAGCGCTGCGGCGGCCATCATCGTGTCGATCTTGAACCAGACCCGTGAGAAGTTGATGAGGTAGCCGAGCCCCTCGTTCGCCGCGAGGAATTCGGCTCCGACGATCACGAACCAGGAGGTCGCCAGCGCCAGCCGGATCGACACCATGATCTGCGGCAGCACGGACTTGAAGGTGACGTGATAGGCCATCTGTCTCGGTGACATGCCCATGCTGCCCGCCGCGCGCTTCAGCACGGGGTCTACATCACGGATCGCCTCGAGCGTTGCGACGAAGATGATGAAGAATGCGCTGTAGGTGATGAAGATCGTCTTGGTCAGCTCGCCGATGCCGAACCAGACGATGAAGATCGGCAGAAGCGCGAGGCTCGGGACGGGACGGATGAACTCGATCACGGGATCGAATACGATCTCGGCCCACTTCCACGTCGCCACGAGATAGGCCATCGCCACCGCCATGGGAATGGCTAGGCCCATGCCTCGCAACACGCGCAGACACGAGGCCGACAGGTGGGTCCAGAGCGTGCCCTCGCGCCACAGCTCGATGGTGGCCCTGACGATGCCACCCGGTGAGGGAACCAGCGTTGCGTTGTAGAACTGCCAAAAGTCGTTGAGTATGGCCAGAGCTTGCCAAGCGGCGATCACCGTGATCAGGGTTACAGCCTTTGGTGGAACACGCAGCCCGCGGAGGCGGGGGCCGCGCGGCACGAGTGGCCGCTCGATGTCGGAAATATCGGAATTCGATGCCATTTCTGCCCTTCGGGTCATGCGGCCCTGTCGGCCGGGTCGGACGCTTCAGCGCGAGCGAGGCAGGCGCTGACCTCTCGCTCTGCTTCGACGAACTCCACGCTCATCCGGTCTCGGGGGCGCTTTAGGGATATGCGCAGGTCGGCGACGATGCGGCCCTTGTCCCGGCCCATGACAACTACGCGATCGGCCAGCGTGACCGCTTCCTGCACGCTATGCGTCACGAAGACGACGGTGCGGCGGCTTCCCTGCCAGATGGCGAGCAGTTCGTCCTGAAGGCGGTTGCGGGTCTGCTCGTCCAGGGCGCCGAAGGGCTCGTCCATGAGAAGGACGTCGGGATCGATTGCCAGCGTCCGTGCGATGGCTGCCCGCTGCTTCATGCCGCCCGAAAGCTCGCGCGGAAACTTGTCGCGATGATCCCACAGGCTCACGGCGCGCAGCATGCGTTCGGTCTGCTCGGCCTGTTCGGATGAGGAGAGCCGCTTGATCCGAAGGCCCAGCCGCACGTTCTGCTCCACCGTGTACCAAGGGAAAAGCGCGTATTGCTGGAAGACCATTCCACGCTCGGCCGCAGGGCCCGTGACGGGCGTCCCCGCCACCGTGATGCCGCCCGCGCTCGACTTTTCGTGGCCGGCGACCAACCCGAGAAGTGTGGACTTACCGCAGCCGCTTGGCCCTAGGAGGCAGACGAACTCGTTCGCCGGGATTTCGAGGGAAATGTCCGAAAGCGCGGTGAAATCCGCGCTTTCGTTCCGCCCCGGGAAGGTCTTGGTCAGGCCCTGGATGGATATCTGTGCCGTCATGACCGCCTCAGATCTTCACTGAGCCAGGCGCTACCTCTGACAGGAGCGACGTATCGACGATGTCATCGAGCGGCACGAATTCATCGAGGAAACCGCGCTCGACGGCCCACTTGATGTAATCCGGGTAGCCTGTCGCAAGTCTCTGATCGAGGTCGGGACGATAGTCGTTCGCCTTCAGGATACCTTCGAGACCGTCGGTCGGAATGCCAAGACCGCGCGCGATGGGGTCAACGGCCGCTGCGGGATCGTTGATGATGATCTCGTTGGCGCGTATCATCGCACGCATCATTGCCTTGAGCGTGTTGGGGGCTTCTTCGAGGAAATCCCCCGAGGTCGTCAGCCCGGTCGCCAGGTAAAGCCAGTTCACGTCTTTGGGGGTTTGGGCATCCTCGACGTAGGACTGGCTGCCGGTGAAGTAGAGCCGTCCACCGCTGCGTGCGGCATTTGCGACATAGGGCTCCCAGCAGGCCATGACATCGATGTCGCCCTGCATCAGCGCAATTGCCTGTTCGGGCGGTTCCATGTTGATGAACCGGAGCGACGAGAAGTCGACGCCGTGGTCCTTGCACATGTTCTCGATCGCCAGTTCCACCGAGGCGCCCGCGTACATGCCCACCCGCTTGCCGGCGAGATCGACGGGAGTTTCGATGCCCGAGTTGTTCCCGATGACCACGCCTTGCGTATTCGAGATGTCCGAGAGCTTCATGATCCAGCGGAAGTCCAGACCGCGCAGGCGCAGCGAAGCAACCTGTTCCATGGCCGAGAACAGCACCTTGACCCGGCCGCTTGCCGCCAAGCTGGGCAGGTCGGGGCCGTTCACCGTGTAGTTCGGGGTGACCTCGAGTCCCTCGTCGGCAAAAAAGCCGTTCTCCAGCGCAAGTGCGAGCTGGCCGGAGTGTTGCGGGTCCCGGACGCTGATGACCTCCACGGATCCGACCTCGAGAGGTCCGGTCTGGGCGAGGGACAGGCCGGGGAAGGCCGTGGCGGCACCGGCCGCGGCAAAGCCTCCCAGCACGGCGCGGCGGTTCAAGTGATGATTGTTCATCTGTAAAACTCCCTGTTCTTTATAACGATCACCGTTCACTCAGTAGAACGGTGTGCTCAACCCAGAACGCTTCGTGCGGACGCAGCGTCGGGGTGGCAGCTCGGTTTTGCGCGTTTCGTGTGCGTTCAGTCAGTGGCTTGCTTAATGAGCATGCGATGCTCGGCTGGCGGCTGCCCGCCGTTTCGGAATGTCGCCAGGATGCAGCAGGAATCTCGGGGGCAAACGGTTAAGCAGGCTTCACATTCGGCAGCGCCATTCTCGGAAGCCCCGAAAAACACGTCCAGATACTGAAGGAGTATCTCGATGGTGCTGATCCGCGTCACCTGGTGGGGCAAAGGAAAGATCGACCCGCCACCATCCCCGCGAAGCGGACAGCGCCAAGCTGCTGGGCACGAGGAATCCCGACTAGCCGCATTGAGACCGGTACCGGCGCTAGCGAGGGCCGCTGCTTTCCGATCACGCCGCGTGCTTGCCCCCAGGACTCACCAACAGGGCCCGACATGAATGCCGATCACCTAGCTTCAATCGTGGATCTATTTGCTCCTGCGCAAAGTCCCGAGATCCGGTTTGGCTATCCTCTTCTCAACAGCAACGTGATCCCGAAGGAGACAGGACGTGCTTACGAGAAGAGCTGCATTGATCGGGGCCGCTGGCGCAGCCGCGGCGCCTTTCCTCGCCATCAATGCCAAAGCCGAGGAGATCATGGACACCTCGATAGCGGAATCTGTCGATCTGTCTAACCTTCAGCGTGTCAAACGCAGGCTGGTCCGTCCACCGATGGTGCATGAGCATGAACAGAGCGCCCCGGCAGAACCGCGGATCGTCGAGTTCGAGATGCAGATCGTCGAGAAGGAGGTCGAAGTCGATAGCGGCGCCTACCTTCAGGCGATGACCTTCAACGGTTCGATCCCCGGCCCGATGATGGTGGTGCACCAAGGCGACTACGTCGAGTTGACGCTCTACAACTCGCCAGAAAACCTGATGCAGCACAACATCGACTTCCACGCCGCGACGGGCGCGTTGGGTGGCGGGTCGCTCACGCTGGTCAACCCGGGCGAGAAGACCACGCTCCGCTTCAAGGCGACGCGGGCTGGTACCTTCGTTTACCACTGCGCCCCGGGCGGCCCGATGATCCCCTGGCACGTCGTCAGCGGCATGTCGGGCGCGATCATGGTCCTGCCCCGCGACGGGCTGAAGGACGAAAAGGGCAACCCGGTCAGCTATGACCGCGTGTACTACATCGGCGAGAACGACTTCTATGTCCCGAAGGATGAAAACGGGGACTACAAGCGCTTCTCGGACGTGGGTGAAAGCTATCCCGACACGCTCGAGGTGATGAATGGGCTGATCCCGAGCCATGTGGTCTTCAATGGCAAGGTCGGGTCGCTTACCGGGGACAGAGCGCTGCATGCCAATCAGGGCGAGAAGGTCCTGTTCGTCCACAGCCAGGCCAACCGCGACAGCCGCCCGCACCTGATCGGCGGGCACGGCGACCTCGTGTGGGAGACGGGCAAGTTCGCCAACCCGCCCGAGCGTGACCTGGAAACCTGGTTCATCCGCGGCGGGTCCGCCGGAGCGGCGCTCTACGAGTTCCGGCAGCCGGGTGTCTACGCCTACGTGAACCACAATCTGATCGAAGCCGTGAACCTTGGCGCGACGGCTCACGTGGTGGTCGAAGGCGAGTGGAACAACGACCTGATGGAGCAGGTGCAGGCGCCGACCGAGTACAATGCCGCCTACGAGGGCAAGTCAGCCCTGCCATAGGGCCTGCGCCGTTCCGAGGCACACTTCTGGAGGCGGCCGGCATGCACCGGCCGCCTCTTTTTGCTTTGAATGGAGGATGTCATGCGAGCGCTTGCCCTTTTCGCCACTGTCTCGGCCATCGGTGTTCTGGCGGTCGTCGGCACGTTGTCACGCAAAGAGACGCCGCCGCCCTTTGCCGAGCCGCAGACAGTGGCCGTCCCTGCCGGTGAGGTCGAATGGCGGCCGCTCGGCAATTTCTCGTTCGAGGGCAAGGCCCGGACCCCGCGCCTCGAGACAGTCAATGTGGACGGGTTCGAGATCATGAAGCACCAGGTGAGCCGGGACCAGTACGCGGTCTGCGTTGTCGAGGGAGCCTGCGCGGAGGTGTCCGCAAGGGGCGGGGCCTTGCCGCAGACCCAGGTGAACTGGAGGGATGCGACGGACTTTGCCGATTGGTACTCCGAGAAAACCGGAGACCGGTGGCGCCTGCCGTCAGAGACGGAGTGGCAGCTTGCCGCTGCAGAACGCTACGGTGACGTGGCCGCGACCCCCGAGGCGCGCGATCCCGGGCGCCGGATGCTGGAAAGCTACCAGAACGGTGCCTTGCTGCGCGGCTCCGCCAGCCTTTCGGTTCGGCCCGCCGGCGCGTTCGGCGAGAACTCTCTGGGGATTGCCGACATGGGCGGAAACATCTGGGAATGGACTGATGGCTGCATGGAAAACGGCCAGATTTCCCGCGATGGCAGCGTGACCGTGACGGACAGCTACTGCGGCGTCCGTATCGCGGGCGGGCGTCACCGCGCGGCGATCATCGACTTCGTGCGCGATGCAAGCGTCGGCGGCTGCGCCGTCGGTCTGCCGCCGGACCACCTGGGGTTCCGTCTGGTACGTGAGGCGCCACGCGTGTGGCCCCTGTTCTGAGCTGTCAGCAAGGACGCCCGGCGGCGGACCGCCGGGCGTTCAGCCATGTCAGCATGTTTGCTTGCCGGCGCCTCACGATGCCTGACTGTAGCGCGCCCCTTCCGGCACGTGTGCATCGAAATGCTTGGCAACGATGCGCGTCAGTGCCCGTCCCTCGGGCCGGATCGTCAGCGTTTCGCCGGTGACCTCGACCATGTCGCCGAAGCGGTCACGCAGCAGGGCGATCTCGGGGCGCAGGCGGTCTGCTGCGTCTCCGTGGTCGGCCCGCAGGTCTTCGAGGTCCAGCCGGAACTCGCACATGATCATCTCGATCGCGCGGGCGCGCAGCAGATCGTCCTCGGTCATCACGTGGCCGCGTGCGCCCGCCAGCTGGCCGGCCTCGATCCGCTCGACATAGGCGGGCGTGGCGGCGGCGTTCTGGATGTAGCCGGTTGGCAGCCGCGAAATCGACGAGGCCCCGAGACCGATGAGCGTGGCGCAGCTGTCATCCACGTAGCCCTGGAAATTGCGGCGCAGGCGCCCTGTCCGCGCCGCGATCGCCAGTCCGTCACCCGGTTTGGCGAAGTGGTCGATGCCGATGCTTTCCAGCCCCGCCTCGCGAAAGCGGCGCGACGCCAGTTCGGACAGCATGTAACGCTCCATTTCCTTCGGCAGCGCCTCTTCGTCGATGAGTGTCTGGCGCTTCGACATCCACGGCACATGGGCGTAGCCGAAAAGTGCGATGCGGTCGGGGCCGAGATCGAGCACCTTCGAGACGGTGTCATCCAGCCGTGTGGCATCCTGATGCGGCAGTCCGTAGACAAGATCCGCATTCAGCGAACGTATGCCTGCCGCGCGCAGATCGTCGACACAGGCGCGTGTGATGTCGAAGGGTTGCAACCGTCCGATGGCCTTTTGAACCAGCGGATCGAAATCCTGGATGCCGATGCTTGCGCGGTTCATGCTTTCGGCCGCCAGGGCTGCGATCTTCTCGCGGTCCACCATGGTCGGGTCGATCTCGACCGAGAACTCCCAGTCTTCGGTGGGCGGGATCACCGCCTTCACCGCTTGCGCCAGCCGGTGGATCATGGCCGGTGGCAGGATCGTCGGCGTACCGCCGCCCCAGTGCATCCGGCCCATGCGCAGCCCTTCGGGCAATGTCTCGGCCATCAGGGCAAGCTCCTGCTCAAGCGTGCCCAGGTAGCTTTCCACCGGGCTGAGCGTCTTGGTGCCCTGGGTCCGACAGGCACAGAACCAGCATAGCCGCTCGCAGAACGGGATGTGGATGTAGACCGACACGGGCTCTGCCGGGTCCAGCGCGGCGAGGGCTTTGGTCTGCTGCGCGGCGCCGACCTCGGGCGAGAAGACGGGCGCGGTGGGATAGGAGGTGTAGCGGGGCACCCGGGCCTCGAAGAGGCCGAGGGATCTGAGGCGGTCGATCTGTTTCATGTGCACGGTATGCAGCTTTCCGGCGCCTCGCTCTTTGCGCCGGATCAATATCAGACCGGGAAGGGTGAGACGCCGATGACCAAGGTGTGAAGGTGCAGCAGAGCGAGCCACAGGAAAAGTCCTACGGCCGCGCGAAAGGCCATCCTGCGTCCGTTCGCCCGCAGCCAGTCACCGCGCAGCAAAGGCGCGGGGGACAGGATCGCGGTCCGGGCAAAGAAGGCCTCGGCTTCATTCGGTTCGAGCGACCGTCGCGCCCGCGCGTCGAAGGCCGGAATCGCCACAAGCGCCATGCCGAGGAAGCTGCCAAAGAGGATCACCGTGGCGAGCGCGCCGTTCGGTATCAGATGCGCCCCGGCCCAGAGGGCGAGGGCAAGGAAGAGCGGATGGCGAGAAACGGCTGCAAAGCCGGGTTTCGCAGGATCGAAGGCGGCGCCACGCCGGGCGCCCAGCGTAAAGGGCTGGCGCAGGCCGATGCCGCAGGTCGCGAGGACCATGGCGATCGGCATTGCGATGTTCGGCACCCAGCGGGTCCAGGGAAGCTGTGGCCAGAGCGCGACATAGGGCGCGCGGATCGCGGCAGAAACGACCCAGATAAGCAACACGATGGACAACAGTCCGTAGAGGCTGAAGTAGACCCTTCGCCCCAAAGCGCCGATCAACCGCTCACGCAGACCGCCCAGCCGTGGCAGGAAGTGGCTTGCCACGAAGAGCGCCAGCGCCAGTGCGTATTCACTCCAACCAGTCATCTGTCCTCCGCCTGTTCCATCAGCCGCACGATGTGGCCGGCGAAGGCATAGGTAGCAGGTGCGCCGACGACCAGCCCCCCGGCGGCAGCCTGCCAAGGCGAGAGCGCCGGCCAGCCCAGCCACGTCCCGATCAGCGAGGCGAAGAACAGGTTCAGGCCCATGGCGCCCGCGCCGAAAGGGTAGAGCCCGGCAAGAAGGCGGGGTGAGGGTTTGCGCGCGGGTCTCATCGCCGGCTGACCAGCCATTGCACCGCCCCGAGCGAGACGATTAGCGCGATCGAGCCGATCAGGAACCAGAATTCCGCCGCTTCGGTCTGGGGTTGGGGTATGGGGCGGTCGAAGGTCTCGGCGAGGGCTGCGCCCGGCAGGGTGAGTGCGAGGGCAAGGCTGGTGATGCGTTTCATGTCAGCTCTCCATGGTCAGGGTCTGGTAGATTTCGGGCAGGGCGCGAGGCAGGCGCGCCGGGTCGGGCAGAAGGGTGAAACCGGCTCGCCCGAAGATGCGCGCGAACCAGTCCTGCCCGTCGGCGTCCACGATCACGCCGTGCACGGCCTGTCCCAGCGCGCGGGCCTCGCGAACGGCCATGCGGCTGTCCTCGATGCCGTGCTGGCCCTCATAGTGGTCGAGATCGTTGGGTTTGCCGTCCGTCAGGACCAGCAGCAGGCGGCGGCTCGCACCTTCTTCGGCCAGTTGGGCCGAGGCGTGCCGGATCGCCGCGCCGAGACGGGTGTAATGGCCCGGGCTCAGTCCGCCGATCCGGGCCGTGACGGCGTGGCTCATCGGTTCTTGAAACGTCTTGGCGCGGTGCAGGAACACGCGGTCCCGGCGCAGAGACGAAAAGCCCCAGATCCCCAGACGATCGCCGGCGGTGTCGATGCCCTCTGCCAGCGAGGACAGCGCTTCCCGGGCGACCTCGATCACCGAAGTGTCGCCGATTGCCGCTTCGGTCGAGCGGGAGCAATCCATGAGGATCGCCACGGAAAGGTCGCGCGCCATCGGGCGGCTGGCCTGCCAGACGCGGTCCGAACCTTCCCGCCCGCAGGATATGTCCGTGCGCGATGTGACGACGGCATCGAGGTCGAGGTCATCGCCGTCGATTTGCCGGGGCAGGATGACCCGGCGGGGATGCAGCGGCGCGAACTGCCGCTTGACCCGGGCGACCAGCTTGGGGTCGGGGGCGTACTGCTGGCGCGGTTTCGCCTCGACCTCGAGCACGCGGGTATGGCCGGGCATGTAGTCACCCGTACGCCGGTTCCACTCGGGGTAGGTGAACTTGCCCGCCAGCCGTTCGTGCTCGGCGTCCTGCGGTGAGAGATCGAGCGACAGCCGCAGCCGCGTGGCCGCCCGCTTGAGGTTCTGGCTCAGGGTCAGGTGGTCCTGGTCCTCGGCCGCCTTGGCGGCGTTGTCCTGGTCGTCGTCGTCCACCATGCGGTTGATGTTGAGGCTTTCCGCCCAGGACATGATGGATTCGAAGCGGTGGATGATGAAGCTGTCGTTGCGGTCGGCCTGGTCCCGCGCCTCGCGACGGGCGTCCTTGCGGGTCGGTACGGCCATGGCGGCGCCGGGGGCCTGCGGTTCCTCCGCCGCGCCCTTCGCGGCCTTCGTGGCATGGCGCAGGCGCAGCCAGAGCGGCACCGGCGCGTAGGAGCGATAGCCGCGTGGGGCAGGGCAGTCGAGGCATTCCTCCGCATCCGAGGCGCCTGTAAGCTGGTCGAGGATCAGGCGCTCCACGCCCGCCTCGCAACGCGGCAGGCCGCTGCGATGCCTGTGCCGGACAAGATGCCGGCACAGGCTGTCATGGGCGCGGCGCAGTCCGGGGCAGGCCGAATACGCCCGGTCCGAGGCCGCGGCCAGCGCCGCGATCTCGGTTCGGTCGGCGGCGAGTGGGTCGGAACGGGGTGCGGGGATCTCCACGAAGCAGGCAAGTGCCCCCAGCCAAAGGTAGCAGGCCCGGTTGAGGTCACGCGTGGGAAAGAGGTCGATCACCGGCGGCAGGCGAAGGCGGTCGCCATCGAAATCCGCGATGTGTGCCCGGTCGCGCGGGGTGCCGATCCGGCGCAAGCGGTCCGTCCGGTGGTCCGAGGTGACAAGTGGCGCAGGGACGATCTCCACCCCCGCCGCACCGCCGAGCGCCCGGAACAGCGTGGCGACGGAGCGGCGGATCTCCTCGAAGGTCACCGCACGCGCGGCATCGCCTTCCGCTGCACCCCAGCGGGACGCCATGTCGTGCCAGAGGTTGCCGACGGTTTCCTCGGGCTCCATCAGGTCGAGAACGTGGAGCATGGTCTTCACCCGTAGATCACGGCGGCGAGGTCGCGCAGCGCCTGCTTCGTGTCGGGCTCGTCGCTGAGCGGTTCGATGATCGCGGCCTCCAGCGCGCGGTCGACCGCCATGCCGTTCGCGATCATCGTCGCGGCGTAGATCAAAAGGCGAGTCGAGACGCCTTCCTCGAGGTCCATGCCCGAAAGCTGCCTGATCTTGCCCGCCAGACGCACAAGCGCACCCGCACGTGCTTCATCCAGGCCGCTTTCGCGCGCCACCACCGGCATTTCCACCTCGGGAGCGGGGAAGTCGAATCCGATTGAGACAAAGCGCTGTCTGGTAGAGGGCTTCAGCTTCTTCAGAATGTTCTGGTAGCCGGGGTTGTAGCTTGCGACGAGCATGAAGTCGGCGGGTGCGCGAAGCTCTTCGCCCGTCCGGTCAATCACCAGCCGGCGTCGGTCGTCGGTCAGCGGGTGCAGCACCACGGTCACGTCCTTGCGCGCCTCCACCACCTCGTCGAGGTAGCAGATCCCGCCCTCGCGCACCGCCCGCGTGAGCGGACCGTCGACCCAGACCGTTTCTCCGCCTTTCAGCAGGTAGCGGCCGATCAGGTCGGCGGCGCTCAGGTCGTCGTGGCAGGCCACGGTATGGAGAGGCCGCTCCAGTCGCGCGGCCATGTGCTCCACGAGCCGCGTCTTTCCGCAGCCGGTGGGCCCCTTCAGAAGAAGGGGCAGACCGTTGGCATGGGCCGTTTCGAACACCGCACATTCATCGGACTGTGCGTGGTAGAAGGGCAGGTCGGGGGTGTTAAGGTCTTTCATGGTTCACTCTCCCGGGACGGTCGCGGGACCGGGTTTCACGATCTCGGGGCGCACCACGAGCATGGAGTAGATGAAGAGCAGCGCGCCAAGGACCACGGCCACGCCGGAGCCGAAGCGCATCAGGTAGAACAGGCCCAGTTGGTCCTGGACGTCCATGTAGTAGTCGCCCACGATGCGCTGCATGTGCGTCTGGATCGTGCCGGCAAAGGTCAGCGTGAAGGTCATGAAGGCCATGCCACCGGTCATCAGCCAGAACGAGGCCATGTTCAGCACCTGGTTGTAGGGCGCGCGGTTGCGCAGGATCGGCATCGCGTAGGCGAACATCGCGAGGTTCAGGGCGACATAGGCGCCGTAGAAGGCGAGGTGTCCGTGCGCGGCGGTGATCTGCGTGCCGTGGGTGTAGAAGTTCACACCGTGCAGCGTGTGCAGGAAGCCCCAGACGCCCGCGCCGAAGAAGGCGACGGTCGACGATCCGAGTGACCACAGAAGCGCGGCCTTGTTCGGATGGTTCTTGCGGCCCTTCCAGACCATGACGAAGGCAAAGGACATCATGGCGAAGAATGGCACCACCTCGAAGACCGAGAAGATCGATCCGACCCACTGCCAGTATCCCGGCGTGCCGATCCAGAAGAAGTGGTGCCCGGTGCCGAGGATGCCCGAGAAGAGCGCGGTGGCCACGATGATGTAGAGCCATTTCTCGATCACCTCGCGGTCGACGCCTGTGAGCTTGAGCATCAGGAAGCCGAGGATCGCCGCCATGACGAGTTCCCAGGTGGCCTCGACCCACAGGTGCACCACGAACCACCAGTACATCTTGTCGAGCGACAGGTTGTCGGGATTGATGAAGGCGAAGATCCACAGCAGGCAGAGCAGCCAGAGCCCCATCAGGAGGATGTTGGTGATCGCCGTCTTGCGGCCAGCAAGGAAGGTCAGCGAGACGTTGACGAGAAAGATCACCGCCGCGACGAGAATCCCGAATTTGACCCAGAGCGGCTGTTCAAGGAACTCGCGCCCGCCGTGGATGCCCACGAGGTAGGAGCCCACGGCCCCCAGCGTCCCGATCACGAGGATGGCAAGCTGAAGATACGCCAGCTTGACCGAGAAGATCTCGCGCTCGCTCTCCTCCGGTACGAGGTAATAGGCGGCGCCGAAGAAGCCCAGCAGCAGCCAGACGATCAGCGCGTTCGTGTGGATCATGCGCACGATGTTGAAGGGCAGCACCTCGGACAGCGTGTTCGGCGAGACGTAGATCCAGCCGAGCAGCAGCCCGCCCAGAACCTGGATTCCGAAGAGTGCCATCGCCGCCAGGAAATAGGCGTAGGCGACCTTTTGCGATTGGTATTTCATGATTTGTCTCCTCTCCCTCGATCAGCCGGCGTCGTTCGGCGGCCAGTTCTGGGTGTCGGTCTGATCGGCCCAGCGAAGGAATTCGGCGAGCGCGCGCATTTCCTCTTCGGTGATCTCGAAATGCGGCATCTGGCGTCGGCCCTCGATGCCGGAGGGCTGCGCCTTCATCCAGCCGTCGAGGATTTCATAGGCCAGCTCGGGGTCGTCCTGAGCGCCCCAACGGGTCATCACGTTGCCAAGCTCGGGGGCGAAATAGGCGCCCTCCCCGTGCAGCGTGTGGCAGTTGATGCAGGAGTGTCGCTCCCAGACGTGCTTGCCCAGCCTCACCTCGTCGGTGAGCGGCAGGCCTGCCGTGGAAGTCTCGACGATATAGCGATGGCTCTGTGCGGTCAGGACCACGAACACGACGACGAAGAAGATGGATCCCCCGTAGAACACGTTCCTGGCCCGCGACTTGGTAAGAAATTCTGACATTGCGCGGTTCCGGCGAGTTATTTCCGATACCCGCTGTCTACCGGGGCGTTTCGCGCCGCTTTTTGCGCAAGCGCAAAGAGCGTGGCGAAAGCGCCTTGCAGGGTACCCGGGAAAGGAACCGCCCATGCGCCGCCGCCGACAGAACCCCTGCGATCCGGATCTGCCGCTGGCGGATCTCTTCGCCGCATGGCCCGAGGCCGCGCGCCCCTTCCTGGAGCGCGGTCTGCTCTGTCCCGGTTGCCCGATCGCGCCGTTTCACACGATCATCGACACCTGCCGGGAGTACGGCCTGGACGAAGAGGCGTTTTGCGGCGAGATCTGGAACCGGTTGAGTGGCGGCGAGAAAGAGGCGATCGGCTAGTGCGGCAGCACGGCTTCAGTCGGTCCCGTTGCTGATCACCACCAGCTGATGCGGAGCGGTGACGACGATGTGCTTTCGCGTCGATTCCACGATTCCCGCCTTTTCCCAAGCCGAAAGCAGCCGGCTGACGGTATGCAGCGTGGTCCCGGTCATGTCCGAGATGTTCTGCCGCGTCACAGGAAAGGCGATCTCGATCCCCTTGTCCGTCTTGCGACCGCTTTGGTTGACCATGCGAAGCACTGCGGCGGCGACCCGCTTTTCCACGGCCTGCGTCGCCATCTCGGTCAGCGTCTGCTGGATCTGGCCCAGCCGGCTGCCGAGGGTCTTGTAGCTTTCGGTTGCGAAGCCCTCGTAGGTGGCCGTGAAGTCGGACCATAGCCGCACTGGCCACGATAGTGCGATGGATTCCGCTGCCGCAATCGATGTCGCCGGGTAGGTCTCGCGCTGCAAGGCTGGCGCGATGCCGAAAAGCTGACCCGGAGAAATATGCAGGACGATGATCTGGTCGCCGCCCGGGGTGGTGCGCACCACGCGCAGATAGCCGTCCAGCAGCAGGAAGAACCGGTCCGCCTCGTGGCCCTCGCGGAAGATCTCGGCACCTTCCTCGTATCTGCGCGACCTGGCCTGATCCAGGATCTTCCGGATCTGAGGCCGGGTGAGACACGAGAACGGGGGCAGGCCACTCAGAAGGCTTTCGTCGAGCTTCGGCACGTTTTGATCCGCGAGTTTGATGAAGAGCAAAGTCCCCCTTGGCCTCTTACTCCAAGAAGCGGGCAGACGAAACAAGCGGACAAATACGAAAGGATGTCCTGATGTTTGGAAAAGCAATGATGGCCGCCGCTCTTGCGATGACAGCGACGATGGCCAGCGCGGAAACGATCGAGGTCCAGATGCTCAACAAGGGAGAAGCCGGCGCCATGGTCTTCGAGCCCGCCTTCGTGAAGGCGGAGCCGGGCGACGTGGTCAAGTTCGTGCCCACTGACAAGGGGCACAACGCCGAAAACATCGACGGCATGCTTCCCGAGGGCGTGGAGGCGTTCAAGTCCGGCATGAACAAGGAGTTCGAGTTCACTGTCGATGCGGAGGGGCTCTACGGTGTCAAATGCACGCCGCACTACGCCATGGGCATGGTGGCCCTGATCCAGGTGGGCGAGCCGGTGAACTTCGATGAGGCCTCCGACGTGAAGCAGAGAGGCAAGGCCAGGGACCGCATGGCCGAACTCCTTGAACAGGTCGAATGATCTTTCCGTCCCTTTGACATTCGACCGGTCCGGGCGGTGCCAGAGGCACCGCCCGCCCCTTTTTCGGATTGGAGGATTCCCATGTCCCTTCGTGAAGGCTACGGCGGTCCGGCGCTGCTGTCCTATGGCTTCCGGCCGTTCTTTCTTTCGGCCGCGCTGTTTGCGCTTGTTGTGATCCCCGCCTGGTGGCTGATTTGGCGCGGAGCCATCGCGCCCGTCGGTCATTTCAGTCCGGTCGACTGGCATATCCACGAAATGGTCTTCGGCTACGGTGCCGCCGTGGTCGCCGGGTTCCTGTTCACCGCGGTGCCGAACTGGACCGGGCGAATCCCGACACGCGGCATGCCCCTTATGATCTTGTTGGCGGTCTGGGTGGCCGGTCGTTTGGCGGTTGCAGGAGGTAGCGGGCTGAGCCCGGCCGCCGTGGCATTCATCGACCAACTGTTCCTGCTGGCCGTCGCGGGCATGATTGCGCGGGAAATCGTCGCCGGGAAGAACTGGCGCAATCTCATGGTTCTGGTGCCGGTTTCGCTGCTTTGGCTTGCAAACCTTCTGTTCCACGTCGAGGCGATGGTGAACGGAAGCGCGGATTTCGGCCGGCGCCTCGGGATCGCGCTGCTGGTCTTCCTGATATTGCTCATCGGGGGGCGGATCGTGCCAAGCTTCACGCGCAACTGGCTTGTTCAGCGCCGTGCCCCACGTCTGCCCGTGGCGTTCAATCGCTTCGACGCGCTCTGCCTCCTCGCGGGCGGGGCCGGTCTGATCGCTTGGGTGACTGTCCCGGAAGGCGCGGTCTCCACGGCGCTCGGCACGGTGGCAGCCATACTGCACCTCGCCCGGCTCGTCCGCTGGCGAGGGATCTCCACATGGGCTTCGCCGCTTCTGCTCATGCTGCACCTTGCCTACCTGATGATATCACTCGGTTTCGCCGCGATTGCATTGGCTTCGTTCGATCTCGCGGGCCCGGAGGTCCCGGCACATTTCCTGGGGATCGGTGCAATCGGCGGGATGAGCGTCGCGGTCATGATGCGGGCCACCATGGGGCATACCGGCCGACCGTTGGAGGCCGGCCGGATTCTGACCGCCGCCTTTGTGTTCGTCATCGCGGCCTGTGCTGCGCGTGTGGCCGGTCCGTCACTCCGGCTGGGCCCGTTCGACGGGATCGACCTGTCTGCCGCACTCTGGACCGCCAGTTTCGCCATGTTTGCAGCGCGGATCGGCCCTTGGCTCATCCTTCCGCGCGCGGCGCGGAAGAAGCCGACGTCAAAAGCGGCCAGCTAGGTCGAGCGTTACGGACGCCAGGCCATCGCTTCCATCCGCCGAAATGGTCTCGCCCGGAGGCCGTGTCGCCGCGGCGCGTTCCGAGGCAACGTGGCTCCATCAAGTGGCTCGGAGAGGCGTGCCTCATCGAACGAGAAGGATAGATCTGTCCGGGCTGATACAAGTGTTGCGCTCGGTCATCTCAAGCCTGGCCATCTGTTCTAGGCCCCGTGCCATCACGGGCCACGATGTGTCCCTGATACAGGTAAGGATCGTTCTGTACCATCAATCTGCAAGTCGGAAAAAGCGGCGGCCGCAGGCAAGCTCTCCAGCGCGGATCAACAAGCCCAGAGGCGACTTCACAGATTCGCGCCTCGATATCCGCCGGGGTCTTCAGTGAAGTCCCGTGCCTCATCTGGGCGAGAACTTCGCGCGACTGCCTGATCACGTGGGCCTGGCAGGCCCAAGGAAGCAATCAAAAACATCTGCTTACCTTGAGATCCTTGGCCTACCTCGAGATGGCCACCTCATTCGTTCAAATGTTTACACGAGAAAAGTTATATATTACTTAAGTACATGCTTGGGAGGAGACCGCTAGCCAATCGCCGGAGCGGGGCACCGAAGCGACATCAAAGGGAGGACAACCTCATGAAGAAATTCACCACGACCATTCTCGCATCCGCCACGCTCATGCTCGCCGCGGGCGGAGCCTGGGCCGATGGCATCGGCGCATCGCTGCTGACCCAGCAGCACCCGTTCTACATCGAGATCGCCAAGGCGATGGAAGCCGAGGCCGAGGCCAAGGACGTGCCGCTCGAGATTTCGATCGCCAACCAGGACCTCTCCAAGCAGCTCGCCGATGTCGAGGATTTCATCGTCAAGGGCGTCGACGTACTGGTGATCTCGCCGGTCGACAGCCAAGGCGCGCTGCCGGCGATCATGAAAGCCAAGGCCGCGGGCATCAAGGTCATCACCGTGGACGTGCCCGCCCAGGGCGTCGATGTGACCTCTTACATCGGCACCGACAACTACGCCGGTGGCGTTAAGGCGGCCGAGCTGATGGGCGAGGAGCTCGGCGGCTCCGGCAAGGTCGCGATCATCGACTATCCGACGGTGCAGTCGGTTGTGGCGCGGATCGACGGCTTCCGGAAGGGGCTCGAGGATTTTCCTGACATCGAGATCGTGGCCCAGCAGACCGGCATTACCCGCGCCGAGGCCCTGGCTGCCGCGCAGAACATGTTGCAGGCCACCCCCGACATCGACGGGATCTTCGGCTTCGGCGATGACGCCGCGCTCGCCGCCGCTGTGGCGGTGAAATCGGCAGGCCTGCAGGAGCAGGTCAAGGTGATCGGCTTCGACGGCATGGAAGAGGCGCGCAACGCGGTCGACAGCGATCCCGTCATGGTCGGCGTGATCCAGCAGTTCCCCGACCAGATGGGCAAGATGGCCGTCGACACCGCGCTTGAAGTCATCGATGGCGGTGAAGTTCCGGCCGAACAGCCGATCGTACCCGGCGTCTACACGGGGCAGTAAGCGTCGGCCTCGCCGATCCGGGCGTCACGTCCGGACCGGCGGATCGGGCCAACGCTTTGGTAGATCGGGGCTGCCCTGCCTGGCCGGGCGGCCCCTTTACCCACATTTCCTGGAAAGGAGGACGGGATGGCCGAAGCCGATATCGTCCTGCACATGACTGGGGTTCGCAAGACCTTCGGACCGGTCGTGGCGCTCAGCAACATGGATCTGACGGTGCGTGCGGGTCGGGTGCATACCATCCTCGGCGAAAACGGCGCCGGGAAGTCCACGCTGATGAAGATCCTGGCCGGTGTTCAGCCGCCGACGGCGGGAGAGATCACGCTGGATGGCGCGCCCTATTATCCTGCCACCCCGCAGGAGGCGGGCGCACGCGGGCTGGCTATCGTCTTCCAGGAACTCAGCCTCTGCAACAACCTCTCGGTGGCGGCGAATATCCTCGCCACCCGCGAACCGACGCGCATGGGGTTCATTTCGGACCGAAAGGTCACCGCGCAAGCGCGTGCTCTGGTCCGCGATCTCGGGCTTCCGATCGACGTGACCGCGCAGGTGGGCGACCTGTCGATCGCGCAACGCCAGCTGGTCGAGATCGCCAAGGGCCTCAGCCACGACGCCAAGGTGGTGATCTTCGACGAGCCGACCTCGTCGCTCTCCGACAGCGAGGCCGAGATCCTTTTCGGTATCATCGGGCGGCTCAAGGCACAGGGCAAGGCAGTCATCTACATCTCGCACCGCATGGAAGAGATCATGCGCCTGTCCGACGACATCACGGTGGTGCGCGACGGAAAATACGTCGACACCGTGGCGCGCGAGGACACCACCATCGACGCGCTGATCGCCATGATGGTGGGCCGTGAAATGACCGAGATCTACCCGCCGCGCATCGGGGAGGCCCCCGATCCACAGGCAGCGCCTGCGCTGCGCGTGACGGGGCTGGCCCAGACCGGCGCTTTCGAGGGCGTTTCCTTCGAGGTGCGCCACGGCGAGATCCTCGGGTTCTTCGGGCTCATCGGCTCGGGACGGTCCGAGGTCATGAATGCCCTGTTCGGCACCGGCGTGGCGCGCGGCACCGTCGAGATCGACGGCGCGCCTGTCACCATCCGCTCGGCCGCCGAGGCCATCGAGCATGGCATCGGCTTTGTCACCGAGAACCGCAAGGAACAGGGGCTGGTGCTGTCGCACGCGCTCCGGCCCAACGTGTCCATGGCCGCGCTGCCGCGCTTTTCTTCGCGCGGCTTCGTGCGGAGCCGGGCCGAGCGGCGCGAAGCGCTCTCCGAGGTCGACCGGCTGGGCATCCGCACCAACTCCATCGAGACGGTCACCGGCACCCTGTCGGGCGGCAACCAGCAAAAGGTCGTTCTGGCCAAGTGGCTGGCCACCCGGCCGCGCATCCTGATCCTCGATGAGCCCACGCGCGGCGTCGACGTGGGCGCCAAGTTCGAAATCTACCGCATCATCCGCCAGCTCGCATCCGAGGGGACTGCCATCCTCATGGTGTCCTCGGAACTGCCCGAAGTGCTCGGGCTGTCCGACCGCGTGCTGATCATGTCCGAAGGCCGGGTCACCCAGACCGCGCCGCGCGACACACTGACACCCGAGAGGGTAATGACCTTTGCAACGGGACACGTCCAATGACCGAAACCGCGAACATGACCTCTGACCGACAGGCCTACCTGCGCGCGGTGTTGCGCCAATACGCCGGCATCGTGCTGTCACTGGTGGCGCTGTGCGTCTTCTTCTCGCTCACCAACGACAGGTTCCTGTCGGTGGCCAACTTAACCAATATCTTCCAGCAGGTCGCGGTGATCGCCATCACCGCGTTCGGAATGACATGGGTCATCCTTCTGGGTGAGATCGACCTGTCGGTCGGTTCGATCATCGCCGTGGCGGGCATGGTTGGCGCGCAGATCATCGGGTTGGGCTGGGGCTTTGGCCCGGCGCTAGTGCTGACGCTGGCGGCAGGTGCGGCCATGGGGCTTTTCAACGGCGTGATGACCGCCAAGCTCCTGCTGCCGTCCTTCATCGTGACCGTGGCCACCATGAGCATCTTCCGTGGCCTCGTGAGCCTGCCGACCGGCGGGGCGCCCGCGATGAACATGGATCCCACGTGGATCGCCATCGGTGCGAACAGTTTTCTGGGCGTGCCGATCATCATCTGGGTGGTGCTGGTGCTGTTCGTGGTCAACCACGTGGCGCTGGCGCACACCACCTTTGGACGCAAGACCTATCTGACCGGCGGCAACCGCGAAGCGGCGCTGTATTCGGGGATCAATGTCGACGCGATGAAGATCCGCATCTTCATGATCTCGGGCCTGATGGCGGCGATATCGGGGATCCTGCTGTCCTCGCGGCTATACTCGGCCCAGACCAACGCCGGGATGAGCTATGAGCTGGACGCCATCGCGGCGGCCGTTCTGGGCGGGACCTCGCTGTCCGGAGGCGTGGGCACCATGGTCGGCACGCTGATTGGCGCGCTGATCATCGGGGTGCTGAACAACGGCATGAACATGCTTTCGGTGCCCTATTTCTATCAGCTGATCGTCAAGGGGCTGGTGATCCTGATCGCCGTCTACCTCGACGTGCGCTCCAAGCAGCGGCAGGGCTGAAGCGATGAGCAAGGTACTGACCGTGGGCGAGGTCCTTGTCGAGATCGTCGCGACCACGCGCGGCGACGGCTTCCGCGAGGCGCAGCCGCTGATCGGCCCCTTTCCCTCAGGCGCCCCTGCGATCTTCATCGACCAGGTCGGCAAGCTGGGCACCCCCTGCGCGATCCTCTCGCGCGTCGGGGATGACGACTTCGGGCGGGTCAACCTTGACCGGCTTGTCGCGGACGGGGTCGACGTCTCGGGTATCGAGATCGCGCCCGGCGAGAGCACCGGCTCGGCCTTCGTGCGCTACCGCGAGGACGGCTCGCGCGCCTTTGTCTACAACATCACGCACGCCGCCTGCGGACGGATCAACACCACGCCGGGCGGCGACGCGCTGATCGAAACCTGCGACCACATGCATCTCATGGGTACGGCGCTCTCGGCGCCCGGTCTGGCCCGTCGTGCGGGCGAGGCGATCGAGCGGATCAAGGCGCGCGGCGGCACGCTGAGCTTCGATCCCAACCTGCGCCCCGAGATGCTCGGTGCGCCCGGGCTGCGCGAGGCGCTCGAGCGGGTGCTCGGGCAGACCGACCTTTTCCTGCCCTCGGGCGAGGAGATCTTTCTCTTCACGAAGGCCCAGGACGAGGCCGGGGCGGTGGCCGAGCTGCTGGCCCGTGGCATCGGTGAGATCGTCATCAAACGCGGCTCGGGTGGCGCAAGCCATTTCAGCGCCGAAGGGCGCACCGATGTGGATTCGATCCCGGTTGAAGAGATCGATCCCACCGGCGCCGGCGACAGCTTCGGCGGCGCCTTTGTCAGCTTCTGGCTGGCCGGTGCGCCGCCGGCCACTGCGCTGGCTTACGCCAATGCCGCCGGCGCCCGCGCCGTGACCCGGCTCGGGCCGATGGAAGGGACCTCAAACCGGGCAGAGCTCGACGCCATGCTGGCCTCTCACGTTGAAGGATGAAGACATGACCAACCCGCTGCACGACATTGCCGCCTGGCGCGACCGCGCGGGGCCTTCGGGCATCCCTTCCGTCTGTTCGGCCAACGCCATGGTGCTGGAGGCGGCGATGTCCGCGACGAGGCCGACCGCGCTTCCGCTGCTGATCGAAGCGACCTGCAATCAGGTGAACCAGGACGGCGGCTATACCGGCATGACCCCCGCCGATTTCCGAGTTTTCGTAGAGCAGATCGCCGCGAGCCAGTCGTTTCCGCTCGACCGTTTGATCCTTGGCGGCGACCACCTCGGGCCGAATCCGTGGAAGTCGCTGCCCGCGGCCGAGGCCATGGACAAGGCCGAGGAGATGATCCGCGCCTATTCTGCCGCCGGCTTCACGAAGCTGCATCTCGACTGTTCGATGGGCTGCGCCGGTGAGCCGGTGGCGCTGGACGATGCCACCACCGCTGCACGGGCAGCGCGACTGGCCGGAGCCGCGGAGGCGGCAAGACCCGGCGGCGACATTCCCGCTCCGGTCTACATCATCGGCACCGAGGTGCCGATCCCCGGCGGCGCGATGGAAGAGCTGGGAGAACTGGAACTCACCGATCCCCTTGCCGCGCGCACGACCGTCGAAGTGCATCGCGAGGCCTTTGCGGCCGCCGGTCAGGCCGAGGCCTTCGGTCGGGTCATCGCCGCCGTGGTCCAGCCCGGCGTCGAGTTCGGGAACCACAACGTCATCGACTACGATAGTGCCAAGGCGCAGCCTCTTTCGGGCGTGCTGGACGACTTGCCCGGTCTGGTCTTCGAGGCGCATTCCACCGACTACCAGCGTCAGCGCAACCTCGCGGCGCTGGTGCGGGACGGGTTCGCCATCCTCAAGGTCGGCCCGGGCCTCACCTTCGCCCTGCGCGAGGCGCTCTATGGCCTCGATGCCATCGCCGCTGAACTGCACCCGGGCGCCCGCCCGCAGAGGCTGCGCGAGAGCATGGAGGCGGTGATGCTCTCCGCGCCCGCCAACTGGGACCGCTACTACGAGGGCAGTGACGCCGAGCGCGCGCTGCAGCGTCACTTCAGCTATTCGGACCGGATTCGCTACTACTGGCCCCAGCCCGAGGCACGCGCCGCGCTTGACGCCCTCTTCGATGTGCTGGGCGACGAAGCGATCCCGGAAACGCTGATCGGCCAGTATCTTGGCGCACGCTATGATGCTGTGCGCGGCAGCCGGCTGGCGCCGCGGGCGCGGGCCCTTGCGCTTGCTTCGGTCGAGGCTGTCATGCAGGATTACATCTCGGCCTGCGGCGGCTGAGCGAAGCATTCCCGACCACAGAGGAGGCCCCGCCCCGCATGGTGACACAGCGACACCCGCGACAGATCCGGACGATGGAGGATTTCTCGGCCTATGTCGGGCTTTCGCGCCCGACCGTCTCGAAGTTCTTCAATGATCCCAGCTCCGTGCGCGGCAGCACGCGGGCCAAGATCGAGGCGGCGCTGGCCGAGAGCGGCTTTCGGCCCAATCTCTTCGCGGTCAACCTCAAGCGGCGGCGCAGCAATATCCTCGGGATCCTCATCCCGAACTCGACCGACCCGTTCTACATGGAACTGACGCGCTCGGTCGAACAGCTGGCGCTCGAGGCCGGGTTCTTCGCCTTCATGCTCTCGAGCAATGGAAGCCACGAGCTGGAAAGCGCGGCGGTCGACCGGTTGCAGTCGATGAACGTGGCCGGGCTGATCGTGGTGCCGACCGGCGCCGAGGCCTCGAACGACAGGCTCTCCGAACTCGAACGCGAGCTGCCATTGGTCTACGTCGACAGCCCGCCGGACCATGATTGCATATTTGTCGGCACCGACAACGCGCAGAGCATGGGTCTGATGGTCGACTACCTCTGCCGCTCGGGCGAGCCGCCCTGCTATCTCGGCATGCCCGAGGTCAACCGCAACGCCCTGGACCGCCGCGAGGCCTATGCTTCCGCGATGCACCGCGCCGGGCAGGATCCGGTGCTTCTGCCGATCCCGGACCAGAAGACTTGGGATTTCGAGCGCTTCGGCCACGAGGCGGCGACGGCGCTGATCCGTTCGGGCCTGCCGAGCGACACGCTGCTCTGCGCCAACGACCGGGTCGCGCTTGGCGCGCAGCTCGCCGCCTGGGAGGCGGGGCTGAAGGTCGGTCGCGGGCCCGAGGACGATCTGCGCATCGCCGGACACGACGACCACCCGCAGGCGCGCTACGCTTGCCCGCCCTTGACCACCGTGGCTCAGAACTATGGCGAGATGGCCCGTCGCGCTATGACGGAACTCCTCGGTCGGCTAGACGAGGAGCCTGTCAGCGCCCCTTCTTGCACCCTGCTGCATGCCGAACTGAAGCTGCGCGCCTCGGCTTGAATTCTGAGGCCCTGCGAATGATGCTGGGGAAGGTCGATAGACGCCCGCACCCACTGGCAGATTAGGTGAAGTCCGAGAAGTCCCGCGGGGCCTTCTCGTAGCGGGTCGCGACGCTGCGGGGCTTTTTGAAGCAGCGTTCGTCCAGATTGCGTTGCTTGTAGAGGGAGCGGTTCACCCCACGCGCATCATGCAAGCTTTCCGCATCGGGATCACCGGAAGCGCACCGCGCCTCTCTATGCTCTTCCGAATGCTGTCAGCGTCATAACCTCGGTCAGTCACCAAGATGGTTGGGGTAGGAGGCTCGACCATGACCAGATCGAAGAGGTGATGGTCGGAGGTTTGCCCGGCGATGCTCTGACCAGAAGTGAATCTTCGACACCTGGACGTTTGTCCCGAAAGCAGACCTTCGCGAGCGGAGCGGCATTTTGAACGGCGGCGAGATCCGCTCATGGAGCCTTGGGGGGCGCGCTGCGGACAGCATCTCGTTGCACCATTGCCCCGGCCCGCAGGCCAGCGCCGCCCGAGGCCGGGCGGCGCTCCGAGACGTTACAGCAGGGCGAGGACCTTCTTCGCCGCATCCTCGGAGGAGGCGGGGTTCTGCCCTGTCACCAGGCGGCCATCGGCCACGGCATGAGGCTGCCAATCGTCGACGCCCTCGAAGATTGCGCCGAGCTCGCGCAGCTTCGTTTCAAGGAGGAAGGGCACCGCCTTCGTCAGCCCCACGGCTTCTTCCTCGCTGTTGGTGAAGGCAGAGACCTTGCGCCCCTTCACGATGGACACGCCATTCGCGTCCACGACCTTCGCAAAGGCAGCCGGGCCGTGGCAGACCGAGGCGACGATCTTGCCGCTGTCCCAGGCCTTGCCGATGACCTCGGCCGCGTACGCGCTTTCGGCAAGGTCGAACATCGCGCCATGGCCCCCGGGGATGTAGAGCGCATCGTAGGCGGTGACGTCCTCGTCCTCGAGGCGGCCGGGCTTCTCCAGAAGCGCCGTTGCCTCCCCATCTGCGCGGAACCTCGTGACCGAGGCCGGGGCATCCTCACCCCTCGCGTCGGAATTCGGGTCGATGGGGATGGGCTTTCCGCCCAACGTCACGAGCGTGACGTCGTGGCCCGCGTCGAGGAAGGCGTAGTAAGGGCTCGCCAGCTCTTCGTACCAGACGCCGGTGGGGTTGCCGGTATCGCCCAGGACGTCGGCCGCGGTGGAGAGGATCAGAATACGTGCCATTTTCAGGGGCTCCTTGGATGTTCGCGACGTCCCGCGAGGCTCGCCTCCGGAACGTCTCCGGACTGATATGGGGCAGGCACAGCCAATCGAGAAATTGATGTGCCCTATCCCAGAAATCGATAAGCTGGACAAATGAGCGCCGATATATCCCTTCTGCGGGTCTTCCACGCCGTGATGGAGGAACGCAATGTCACCGCTGCGGCGCGACGCCTCGGCCAATCCCAAAGCACCGTCAGCGCGGCCCTGGCGCGGTTGCGCCATGCCCTGGGGGATGAGCTTTTCCTGCGCGCGAGGTACGGCGTCGAGCCGACCGAGAAGGCCCTGCAGATCGCGCCGGACGTCGCGGCGGGGCTGGCCCGCCTCGAGCAGGCCTTCCGTGCCGCGGAGCCTTTCGATCCGGCCCGAAGCACGCGACGCTTCCGGCTCTTGCTGGGGCCCTACGCAGAGGTGGTGCTGGCCCCGCCTCTGGCCGCGGCCTTCGCGCGTGACGCCCCCGGGGCGAAGCTCGAGATCGCGCCGATCGGCCCGGACCTGGACCCGCGGTCCCTTGCCGGGCAGAGCTTCGATCTCGCCCTCGGACGGTTCCACCCGCCCCCGGAAGACCTCGTTGTCTCGGAGCTGTTCAGCGATGGGTTCCGCTGCATCGTCGCGCCCGGGGCCTTGGGAGGCGACGCCACACTGGACCGCAGCCTCTACGAGCGGCTGCCGCATGTGGTTGTGGCGCCGCCCGGCAACTGGCGCACCGGGCTGCACAAGCTGACGGCCGACACGGGCCTGCGCCGCAACACCTCGATCATCGTCTCGCACTTCCTGATGGCCGCGCCGACAGTCGCCCGCATCGGAGGCATTGCCACGGTCCCGGCGCGCATCGCCGCCATGGTTGCCGAACCCTATGGGCTTCTTGACATGCCGGTCCCGCTGGACCTGGGGACCTTCCCGACAGAGGTCGCCTGGCATCCGCACAACCGAAGCGACGCGCCCAATACCTGGCTGCGGGATCTTCTGTACACCCTCGTATCCGCGGAACTGCAAGGGCTTCACTAAGCATGACAAGTGTCTGATCAGCAGTTGCCCGAGGCTCCTGATCGTTTAGGTCAGTCCCTTCGGGACATCCTTCCGGCGGGCAGTGATTGTCGGGCCGCGACGAGCGACCTAAACCCGATCTCCTGCGGCAAGGCCACGGCTGGGCTTTCCAAACCGGTCACCCGTCGCGGCTTTGATGCTGTAACCGCCCCCCGACGGCATCGCTGTGCCAAGGTGGGATCGCAACAATCCTTAATGGGAGGCGGTCATGTCAAAGATTAC